>NZ_SJPI01000002.1:516720-1786724 GCF_007859865.1 Rubripirellula amarantea
TGCGTTTTACTTTACTGGTGCATTGTGAACGCTACTTGAGCAAACCACGTGCAGCGGACTCCACTCAGGCCATCATTCAGCACAATGGAAACCTAATCGCCTCGAAACGATCTTAGTCAAGCGACCAGAGTGGCCAATCGCCAGGTAGCTCTAGCGGCGAAAGAAGCTTTGCGTACTCATGGTCAAGCAACGCAATCCAAACGCCCCCGTTACCTCACGCTAGCTTAGCCTAAAACCGTTTCCCCCAGACTCTTTCGCAAAGGTGAATTTATGAATCCCCGTATGTTATCTTCAGCTTTCGACCTAGTCGGAGTGTTGCTATTCATGACAATCGTCGTGGCCATCGGCTGAACTGCCGGAACACATGCACAGGAACCAGGCACAGACTTGGGGTCCATTGGAACGGTGCCAATCGGGACATGGTGTTCGGTAATGGAGTTGACGGGTAAGGACTGCGATGATTTTTTCCCGGAGAATCGCTGCAACAACACATGTGCGGAGTTTGTTCTTTATGAGTTCGTTTACACTGCTCCAGATGGACAGATTTATGTGATCCGAGAAACGACCATGGCCTGTGCAGACGATGGGGTCGTCGCTGACGTAAATCTAAATTCGCAAACGATATGTTCCACTCAACAAGTGCAGGCAGGTGACGATCCAACTCTCTACTTTGGCTGTGACAGCAAGTTGTTTGATTGCGGGTCTTACTGGGAATGCGGATTTGGATGCCACCTCGTCGAAGGAACATTCGAGTGCGAAGGTACGTGGAACGGAAACCAAGTTTTCATGAATACAGTTGAACCGGAGGCTGGAACCACTGGACACTGTATTCTTCGGTTCCCACCCGAAGCCGTGTGATGTTTACTTGTTCTGTTCTGCCTTGAGATTAATACGATCTATGCGGAAATGTATCTCTTGTGGATCTTCCTACTGTTGAGCCAAGTGGAGTGACCTTTTGATCATGAAGTGGAAACTAATTTCGCTATTGTTTTTGGCGGCCAGTTTGCCGAATGCCCAATCTGGTGGGGATGAGCCACTAACTCCTGACAAGATCAATGAGATCCGGCATAGACGGATCACGTCAGTTGTTTCGAAAACACCTCTAACTGAGGATATGATCGCTTCAAGGACCTCAATGTCTGAGGAATCGCGGGAGCGAATTGACAAACTGATTCAACCCTTCCTGCAATGGAGCACAAAGGACGACATGCTCTGTTGCGACCTTGATGTTGTCGACACGTTCAGCGTTCAGAATCAACCAGGAGAACGTGTTCACAAGGTTTTGATTTGGGATGGTTTTCTAGCGGTCAGCAACGAAGCTAAGCTAATCCATTTTGCCCGGCTTTTGAGTGACAGCGAAGAAGAATTGAAAAGAGATGGTTTGTTTACCTACGGCACGGACGGCAGTTTACCGCAAGGTAAGAACCCGATCACTGCGAGAAGTGGGGCGTGCTTTGTGAGCGATGGCAAAGCTATCGTCGAGCTAGTGAATGGACAAAGGTACGTTACTGCTCCACATCAGCTCGTGGTCACGCTCGGCATGGGGTCCTTCGCACTTGCTCCCGTTTCTTCGTACAACGGTTTTAAGAGTCTGTCTAGAACGCGCGACCGATTGATGGACCAACTCAAGAATCCAGATGAGATCATTGAGATGAAGAATGGTGAGACTTGGACGCGGTCGGAGCTGGATCTCTCTATCTACCAAGAGACGCGTTGGACGGGCGATCCAAAACTACCCACGTACAAGCGGTACTTCAAAAAATTCAAGGCATCCAACGGGACGGGCCTCGACTTGGAATATACGGTGACGGAAACAATCACTCAATGGGATACGACCTTCGGAGAGAGTCCCAGGATCAGGAGCGTAGAGTTGTTTGAACGCGATTTCCAAATGCAAAACGCCAATAAGAATGTGTCGAGGATGATCATCGATTTTGATTGGCTCGACGAGAAGGCAGCACAACAATTGGGTGTTTTCGATGAGAAATCACTTGGACTTCTCTACCCGCCATTGAAGCCGATTTTGGATGCAAAGAAGGGTGAAAAGGAAATCAAGAAATGAAAAAAACGACTTTTTTGGTTTGGATCATAGCATTGAGTTTGCCTGCGAGAGTTTTCGGGTCCGATAGCGAAAATACGGAATCAACGCCCTTGCGAGGCAATGTCATTGCTGAACATTCCTTCGAGGACGGTTTCCAGACCCTAATGCCGATCACTATCAGCGCTCCCGCGACGCAGTTTAGTGCCGAGTCTTTTTCAACCCGCGTTTTAATGAAGAACCGGTTGACACGAAGCCTCAGCATTCAAGACATAAGCAAATCTTGTCGGTGCGCCGATGTGACAGTGGTAAACGGGGATGCCGATCCTGGAGAAGAACTAGATGTCTTGGTCACAATTAAAAAGCAGAGAGGTAAGTCTTCGATTGAAGGAACGCTCAACTTTGCATTCCATGATGACAAAATCGGCCCGCAGTCATTAACCATCAGATCTCCCATTGAGGCTCCCGTAATGGGACCACGAGAGTTTCTTTGGTCTGAACAACGCAAGCGGTTTGAGCTTCCATTGAGGGTAATTGACGGCAGCGAAGGAGCGATCGTTGGCTTGCGTTCAAACGGAGGGGAAGTCTCGGGATGGCAACTGGAGGAGATCCCACCTGAACAAGCAGATCTAATCGAGACAGGATTCACCCACCTCCTGGCCTTAAAATCTAACACGTGGGTTGATAACAAGGATCATCTTGTGGTGATTGACTTGCGATTCCCAACTACTGTGGATCAAGAGTATGCAATTACAGCGTGGTGCTTTGGCCGAGATGACACTACGAAGGTAATCGTCCACCCGCGAACGTTATATCGAGAGCGATTAAAGGATGAAAATGAAATTCGCATTTTGCTCTTGCCCTCTCCACCCCCGGCTAAAGAGTTATCCGTTTCCGTTTCCGTTTTTGAGGCGGACACGCCAGTCATAGCAATTCCTTCTGAGAATGGAATAGTATTTCAGTTGCGCAGGACGTTCATCGAGAATTCAAGTACCGATGAGTTGACAATTCGCGTTCGAAGCGGAGAAACAAATCTAGGTACCGCTACTCTCTATATCAAGTGAATGCGATTATTACGTCACACTTGCTCTACGGAATGCCGGAAAGACATTTCCTTCCCCATTTCCCAGCATGACCGATCCCACCCCAGGGCCTCCGTAGGCCGTAACGAGCGAAGCGAGATCCAATACCATCATCGAAACTCCCCTCACCGTCTGTCAACCGTCGGCCATCGGGAAGGGAGACTAGAAAATGGCGGCTTATTGAAAGAGGCGCGGTGGGATCGGGTCGCGAAATTCAAGGGTGACTATCCGACGTAGCGCTCCAGTAAGCGTTTCGCTGTATCGCGACCGCCCCATCCGAAAGGGATTGCCGAGGCCACCGAGCAACGACCCAAAGGCTACATTGACAATGGATGACGACAATCCCATTCGTTCAAGTCCCATCGCTCCTGCGAATATGACGATCGCCACACGGGCAACGGTCGCCAGTTGATCGGCGCCCTGATTGCCAGAATCGCGAACGAACTTCGCTGCAACGTTACCAAGGTAAACCCCTAGTCCGATCAACAGCAAACCCACCGCAACTCGCGTTGTGAACTCGATGAACTGCTCGAGTTGACCGGCAAACATCTCCAAACCCATCATCGGAAGAGCCTGCATCGTTGCTACACGTTACTGACCGCCAGCACCCCATCGCCGACACTTCGTCGCTACCAAACGAAAACAGGGCGAGTTCCCTTTCGGAAACCCGCCCTGCATCGAAAGTCGCTTACGTCCGGCGAACTTGACGATGGTCTGACTTGTGATCAGACCTGAACTTTAAGATGTAGATGCTTAGCATCCACAAGCCGGAGCAACGTCGCAACCGCAAGCTGGTTCTACATCGCAACCGCAACCGCAATCGTTTCCGCAGCTGAAGATGCTCTTCAACAGGTTACGAATTGGAGTCTTTGGTGCACAGCAAGGAGCAGCTTCGCAGCCACAAGCAGGAGCGGCAACGCCACATCCACAGCCCATGTCCGAAGCCGAGCCTACCGAGTCGCCACAGCCGCAAGCTGGTGCTGGTGCACAAACTTGAACTGGAACTTGCTCGCAAACAACTCGAGGAACGCACTTGGTGACGGTGTAAGGTTCGCAAACCTTACGGCACTTGGCGACTTGAATCGTCTTGGTGTAGCACTCTTTGCGGCACTTGGTTTCGCAAACAGTCTTGGTGCGGCACTCAGGGATCATCTTGCAAACTTTGTATTCGCAAACCTTGGTGCGGCATTCAGGAACCATCTTGCAAGTGGTGTAGTTAACGGTCTTGCTACGTGGTTCGCAAACCATGCTGCAAGTGGTGTAGTTAACGGTCTTGCTACGAGGCTCGCAGACGTAGCTGCAAGTCGTGTAGTTAACAGTCTTGCTACGTTGTTCGCAAACGGTGCTGCAAACGGTGTAGTTGACGGTCTTGGTGCGGCATTCTGGAACCATCTTGCAAGTGGTGTAGTTAACAACCTTGCTACGGCACTCAGGAACCATTCGGCAAACGGTGTAGTTTACAACCTTGGTCTTGCACTCAGGAACCTTGCGGCAAACGGTGTAAGGTACTTCACGAGTACGGCACTCACGTGTGTAAGTCGTGCAAGTCACTTCTTTTTGCTCGCAAGTTGGAACCCAAACCTTCTTGCAGATGGTTTGTGGGCAACCTTGAACGCATTCAACGCGGCACTTGCCAGGGCAGTAAACGTTCTTGCAAGTTGCAGGATCGAACGTCCAAGTACCAGGCTCACGGACTGTGCGACGCATCATCTTCCCAGGAACGGTCTCAGTCGTGGTTTGCCATGATCCACCCTTAACAGTGACCATCTTGGTTGTCGTTACAGGAACAACAACGCTGTAGTTCTCGGTACGAACTTTTTGTTCTTGCACGGTGTTGTAAACCGTGTAGTTGATCGTGCGAGACTTTTCTTCTCTCACAGGAACCATAACTTGGTAGTTGATGGTCTTGCTGTGTTGCTCGTAAACTGGCTTGTTTACGGTGTAGTTGATCGTACGAGTCTTGGTTTCGCGAACGGGAACCTTGACGGTGTAGTTGATCACTTTGCTGTGAGTCGTGTACACAGGCTTCTTGACGGTGTAGTTGATCACTTTGCTGTGAGTCGTGTACACAGGCTTCTTAACCGTGTAGTTGATCACTTTGCTGTGTTGTTCGTACACAGGCTTGTTGACGGTGTAGTTGATCGTACGAGTTTTGGTTTCGTACGAAGGAACCATCACGGTGTATTGAACTTCACGTTGGGTCGTTTCAGGAACCATACGAGTGGCCTGAACTTCCTTCGTTTCGTAATACACTTCGTTCTTCGTGCGGTAGCGAGTTTCTTGAACTTGCTCCATCACGGTCTTCTTAACTGTTCGCATAACGGTGTATGAACCGCCTGCAACAGCGCCGCCTTCGACCGAGCCAGCAGCTCCGCCATCAGCAATCATCGATCCGCCTTCTACGACGCTCGAACCACAACCACCACAGCCTTGATAGCTGATAGCACCACAATAAGCAGCGCTAGCGGACTTTGCACCTGATGCAACTGAAATCGTTGCAACAGCTGCCAATAACCACAGCCTTTTCATCTTAAATTCTCCAAGTAAAACAACACGCTTGAGTGTTGAATGGACGCAGCTAAACAACCGCCGATGCTCCATGCAACGGCGAAATACAATGAACCCTCCATGGCCGTACCTGTTGTCTGAGATGTCTTAGTGTTTGACGGGTGCCTCATTCAGCGATGACGTCAATTCCAACTAAGCGATCTCGGGACCCTGTGCGGAATGGCAAAGAGAGCGTCGATGCATCAAATACATCGACTACGGACAAAGGGTTGCCCACGCAAAAGAAGTAGACAGGGCAAAACGAACCGATTGCGTAGTACTGATGGGATGGCCGTTTCGACCTTAACGATTCTGACGTTTGCGCAAAGCCAGTTCGCGTGTTTCACGAATGACTGCGATGAAACGAAGTCGCTTTCCGATTTCGTAACCGCGTTTGAAGGCGAATTTCATCGCCTCTACTGCGTAACGACGAATCCCAATTCACTGAATGTGACGCTTGCACCAACTTGGTCAGTGATCATCCGTACTAGTTCTTCGATGGTGGCATCTTTCGCTTCAAGAGTCACCTGTTGATCGCACACGTCGATCGCGCTTAGTTCAATCGTGCAAACGATTCCACCAGCGGATGCCAGCTTCACAAGAATGTCCGAAGCGCGAGCACGTGTGGTGAGCGTGAATGTCGCTTCGGTCGAACTTGCCGGTCGGTCGCGCTTCGCTCGCATCACCAAGGCAGCCATCAAGGCGCGATGGACTTCTGCGTTGCCCAGCACTTCGATATCTCGCCCGCGCTTGCGTACTCGGGTTCTTGCATCCGCTTCGTTGCCTGGACCATTCCCCGAGTCGCTGGCCAACCCAGAGCCGCTGGCTAACCCCGAGTCGCTAGCTGATTCCGAGTCGCTGGCTGATGCAATCGCTTCCTTGGCGGTTTCCAACGACAATCCCACGTAACGATGCGAAAGCGAACGAACAGGACCCTCGTTTGCGTCAACAAATTGGGCTCGCACAAGAGTTTCCGCGATGGGAAAGCGCACATCTTTCCAGCTCACTTCCGGCCATAAGTCGTGCGGCAGTTGTTCGGGTGACTTCTGATAAGATTCCGTGGGCGATTCCTGACGCGACTTTTCACGCGATACCGAACGAACAATGGCCAGGGCTTCGCTGGGCGTGGTCAAGTCAGGCCAAACGATGTCACTGGTCGATCGAGATGACGTGCCCTTGGGGGACTGCTCGATCATCGAGGCCACTTGATCCAACCAAGCTGCCCGTCCTAGGACGACCATATTGGGTGCTACCAGAACACGACAGCCGTTTTGCTCGGCCAGTTTGGCGAGCGCGTCGTAGACGGTGGGACCAAGCTTGCCAGCGGCGATGATTCGGTCGGGGTCTACGTTGCGATCGATCCAGACGTTGACGCCAGCGGCTTGGGCTACCGATTGCACACCGCTGCGAAAGCCTCGCCCATCGACGATGGCTGTCGTCGGAGAGGACAGTTTGGTGATCAGAGGATCAGAAACAGAAAAACTTTCTGCCGCAGCAATCGTGGCGTGTCGAGCGATCACCGGGACTACCACAAGAGCCAACACCAAGAGCGAGCGTCCGAGGTAAACGCTCGGGTTGCAAACGGCGGCTCTTGCTAGCGACGCGAGGTGGATAGGGCTCATGTTGCGAAGTTTAGCGAGGATAAGCAAACGAGGGTGCCGTAGACGCTGGCTAATTGAATAAAATGCTCCCTAAAACGCCCCGTAAGGCAACGCTTGAGGAAGTCGGAAGTGGTGACTAGACTCGGACGACGTGGGTGGAGAACTGAGGACGGGCAACAGCGAGCGTCGGTAAGCGATCTGGGGGTTGGGATCGTGGACTTTCGTTTCAATGGACCGTGGTCGAGTGGCCAACGTTAGACCGTCCTTGGCCCAGTGGCAAACAGCCGTTCGGGCAGGAAAATGAACGCAAGATCCTGTCTACTGACTTGCCTCATGACGGCACAGCGATAGGATGCTCGCGCCGGCATCAGTTCTCGACCTAGTTTTACTTTCCGGTGGTTTCCGCCGTCCAGCCTGTTCGCAACACAAATTGCTGACTCTGCGACGTCGATTCCGCACACGATGGATAACACTGTGACAGCTCCCCTGGTACATACAACACGACTCGCAGCGGCTTATCGTCGATTTCTATCGACTGGTTCTTCGCCCACGTTTGCCGCCCAGGTGGACGAAAGTTATTCCGCCGCAACTCTTTCGTCGCTGCTTCGACGAGGCGACGTTGAACTCCGCCGCGCCGCGGCGTTGTCATTGGGGATGCTTGGCGACCACTGCTCGATCGAGCCGTTGGGACGCGCCTTGGCGGATGAAGACCGAGGTGTCCGTTTCGCGGCCGATGATTCTTTTCGCGCACTGCTAGTGCGAGACGCCGCGCCGCTGCACCACCAGCAACTCTTGCAGGTCATGCACCTGAACGATGGTGGCGACTACGCCGGATCCCTTGCACCAACATTGATCCTTGTTGACCAAGCCCCTCGTTACGCGGAAGCTCATCATCAACTGGCGATCTGTTGGCACGGGCTAGAGAACTTTCATCAAGCCGAAGCTGCTTACAGTGCTTGTCTTTGGCATTGCCGTTATCACTACTTGGCATGGCAAGGCCTAGCACGTTGTCGAACGATTCTTGGCGACAACGAAGGGGCACTTTCAGCACTGCAGCACTGCATCGAAATTTGTCCTGACATGGAATCTGCCCGAGCACAAATACGCGTGCTTCAGCGACGTTTGCGTCGCACCGGTGGTCAATCGTAAGTTTGACCAAGTTCCCGTCCAAGAAGCCGTGTGTCATTAGCAACTGCGACGAAGTCAAGACCGCCATCAAGTTAGTATCGACGCCAAATTAAATTTGCCACCAAGTAAGAATTGCCGCCGGGTTGCAGCGGCTGCGTCGAAGCCGAGTAGAAGAAGGAAGCGAGTGCCATGAATTACGACGACGCACTCGTCGGCTCGATTGCCATTGTTCTCGCCATCATCTCCTTCGCATTCGCGATTGGTCCCTGGCAACGACCTTACGAGCTACGTAGTATCTCGGCGGTGCGTGAGCGATTTGGAAAACCCATCGCCCGAGGCGTATGGGTTGCGATTGCGTTAGCGACGTTCAGCGCTGGTCTCGCCATCATCAACGGTATTCGACCCAGCTACGCTACACCGCATGTGACCGCTAACCCTTAGCACGCACTCCGATTGACGAGTTGATCACTCAGCGGATCTTCCAGATCTCTTGATCTCTCAAGCTTCGGAGGCTGGAATCTTGGCGATCAATAGGTAAAGCACCGGTGCAAGGATTAGCACCACCATGGTCGAGAACGTCAATCCGAACGCCAAGCTGGTGGCCATCGGAGAAACCACCTGAGCCTCCTTGGATCGTTCTAGCAAAATGGGAAGCATGCCGGCCACGGTCGTCACTGACGTTAACAGCACTGCCCGAAAACGCCGCCTGCCGCCGTCCATGATCGCTTCGTGAACCGGCAAGCCATCGGCAACGCGTTGATTGATGAAGTCAACCAACACGATGGAATCGTTGACCACCACACCTGCCAACGCCACGATACCGAAGATGCTGAACAATGTCAGTTCGATATCCATGACAATGTGCCCGAAGATCGCGCCGATGAAACCAAACGGGATCACCGACAACACCAGGATTGCGTGCCAACAAGATCCAAACTGAATGGTCAGCAGTAAGAACATCGCACCGATGACGACGTACAATCCAATCGTCAGGCTATCGACGGTCTCGGTGGTCTGTTCTTGTTGCCCTGACCATTCCAGACGAATGTCGGGGAACTGCTGCTGAAACTGGGGAACCCAGTTTGCTCGCAGGTCGGCCACCACCTCGAAGGCGTTGCCACGTGATTCGTCGATGTCAGCGACCACGCTGATCGCTCGCATCTGATCCATACGGCGAATTTCTGAGTAGCCGCGCGCGACTTCCACATCAGCAACCTCTCGCAGCGGGCGTTCGGTTCCGTCTTCGCCACGAATACGAATTCCTTCAAAACTAATCAGAGTGTTACGATCTTCGCGTGGGTAGCGAACTCGCAGGGGAACTTCATGACGTCCCCGCTGCAGTCGCATGACCTCTTCACCGTAGTAAGAAGCTCGAACGGTACCCGCGACGTCGGCTAGCGATACTCCCATCGCCTTGGCGTCATCACGCACCTTCATGCGGTACTCCCATTTGCCCTGGCGTGTGTCGGTAGCAATGTCGGACACGTAGGGATACTCGGCAAGTTTCGCTTTGCAAACTTCAATCGCTTGGTCGAGTCGATCCAGCTTGTCGCTTGGAGCGAGCAATCGAACCGAGATCGGTAAGTCGGCCGGTCCGCGAGGTGAAGCGCCATAAGCGATCGCATCCGCGCCCGGGAAATCACCCGCCATCTTACGCCACATGGAAACGATCTCGGCGCTCGATACGGTTCGGTCTCCGATGTCGTTGAGTTGGACAAATACACCACCGACGTGACTGGATGCTTCGCTGCCAACCGCGTCCCCGCTTGAGCCCACCGTTCGCTGCACGGCTTGTACAAACCCGCCTTCGTCGTCGGTCATGTTTTCATCAATTGACCGCTGGTTGATTTCCAGCATTGCGGATTCAATCCGTTTGGTTGCCGCGTCGGTGATCGCGGCAGGCGTCCCGTCGGGAAACGTGATCTGGCAAGTCACGAAACCAAAGTCAATCTTGGGAAGTAGCAGGAACGGCACCATCCCGGAACGAACGACACCAACCGAAAGGATCAAGAAGCCCGCTGCGGCCGACAGAACGATGAGAGGGTTGCGAAGCGATAGGTCCAGCACTGTCGAATAGATGCGGTCGACAAACCACGTCAAGAATCGTTGGTTTGCCGCGTTTGCTTTGCCCAGCACCCAGCCCAACGGCTTCAGCGGTAGCAGCAACCAACCCAAGACGTCCAAGAAACGACTGCGTCGGTGTGCCAGGTGAGAAGGCAAAATCGTCAAGCTTTCCACCAGTGAAATAAGCAGCATGACGCTAACGCAAATGGGCAACACCACGGTCAATCGCTTGATGTTTCCTTCCAAATACATGATCGGTGCAAACGCGATCACGGTCGTCAGGATTGCCGTGATCACCGAAGGCATCACCTCGGTCGCACCATCAATGGCCGCTTCGGAATACGACTTGCCCATCTGGCGGTGCGCGTAAATGTTTTCGCCGACCACAATCGCATCATCGACGACGATCCCTAACGCAATCAAGAACGCAAACATCGACGTCATGTTCAACGTTTGACCGCTGTAGTGCATGAAAATGCATGCTCCCAACAGCGACACGGGAATGCCCAGAGCCACCCACCAAGCCAAACGGATTTCCAGGAATAGTGCGAGGACAAGGAAGACGAGGATCAGTCCCATCCATCCGTTGGTGGCGAGCAGACTTAAGCGATTGCGAACGCTGGTGGAACGGTCTCGCATGGTCATCATCGTGAACCCGTCCGGAAGGTTTCCCTTTTCGCGTTCGACCCATTCACTCACTTCGTCGGAAATCTGAACCAGGTCGTCTGTGCTGGTCATTTCGACCGAAACCACGACTGCGGGTCGGCCGTTGACTTCATTGACGGACGTGTCGACGGAAAACTCGTCTCGCACGCGGCCTAGGTCCCCGACGGTTAGCACGGCACCACCGGGTTCGGTCACCAGGGGGATCGCGGCAATCTCGTCGCCGAGTTCACTTTTGTCACTGCCACGCAAAAGTATCTCTTGCGATTCGCCCTTCAATGTCCCGCTGGGAACTTCGACGTTATTAGCCCGTACGATTTCGGCAACTTTGCGCAGCGATAAGTTGTACTCTCGCAGCGCAAGTTCAGGTATCTCGATATCGATTTGGTAGGCCGGTGCACCGACGAGATCAACCACCGAAACCGATTGTAGCGTCAGTAGATCGCTTCGCACGCGCTCGGCAACACGGCGCAGTTGCAGCGCGGCTTCCGATCGAGCGTCATCACTGATCGGGACTTCATCCTCGACTAGCTTGGGGCCCATCACCGCAACGCGTATGGCGGTGACGAAGTTTGAATCCAAGCTGATGTCGGGTTTCTCGGCCAGTTCCGGGAAGCTGGGGATCTGGTTGATCGAGGTCGTTACCTCCGTTAGCACGCGTTGAGCGTCGGCCTGAGTGAAATCGCTGTCGAGTTCCAACGTGATCGCCGCCATGCCCTCGCGGGCCGACGAATGCATTTCGTCAATGCCATCGACGGTGCGAATTGCTTCCTCGATCTTCTCGAGAATGCCTTGCTCGATTTCATCGGGGCTGGCACCGGGATACACGACCGAAATGTTCAGCATGTAGAGCTCGAAATCCGGCCAAAAGTCGCGGCGCAACTGGGACAAACTCCATGCGCCAAGCAACAGGGTTCCGAGCATGATCACATTCATGGCCTGCCAATTTTTGACGGACCAAGCGACGATTGATCTCATCCTGCGGCCTTTTTAGACGTGGCCGCTTCATCAGCAACATTGGATTCGGGCGTCACGTTCCTTGCGTCGGGTTTCTTCGATGGAATCAACGCCATGCCTTCGATCGGGTCACTGACCGGTGACACGATCACCGAAACGGATTCATCAGTGGAACGGACGGGCAACGATTGCGGATCGATGATGACGTAGTCGTCCTCACTTGCAACCACTTCGACATTCACGATTCGCAGCTTACCGTCAACATCGAGCCAGATTTGATTCCCGGGTCGAATCGCCAGTTCACTGCACTGAACTAGTGGGATTTGCGATTGTGTCTGAATGAGTACCGAAACGAACATGCCTCGCATCAGTTGCCCTGGTCCGCCAGCTTGCTCGTCGTCGGAGATCACGTCGTCGCCGACTAGCCGCCGAACTTCTTGCGGATCATCGACGCGAAACAGGCAGGGGTACGTTCGCGTCGCGGCATCAATTCCTGCTCCGTCGATACGCTCCAAAACCGCTTGCCATTGATAGACACGTTGGCCGAGCCGGTACTGGATCGTCGCCGGTACGGCGGGTACACGATCGTCCGCCGCCAATCCGTCCGTTGATAAACCGCTTGAATTCCAGATGCGGTACATCTGGTCGACGGTCAAATTCGAACGCACTTCGACGGTGGCATTGTCTTCGATGGTGACAAATGGCGTGCCGACTGCGACGAATGATTGTTCTTCGACAAGCGACTCGATGACTCGCCCGGTGACCGGGGCGGTGACGACGGTGCGTCTTAAGTCCAATTCGCCCCGTTTAATTGCGACTTCGGTAAGCGTTCGTTTCTGTTCGACGAGTTCGCGATTGGCAATCAAATCGCGACGTCTGTTTTCGAGTTCAACCAATGCTGCTTTGGCGGTCAATTGGGCGCGTTTGGCGACATCGACTTCACTGGTGGACGCGGCTCGACGATTGACCAATGATTCAACTCGAGCGAGTTCGTCGGATGAGAGTGTTAGTTGATCGCGAGAAAGAGTCAGTAGCGCCGAGGTGTTTTCGATGCTAACCGCGATCGCGTCGAGTTCGGCGGCTTCTTGAGCCTGCTGAGCACGCAGTCGTTCGATTTCGAGTTCGAATTCTGTTGGATCCAATCGCATCAGGATTTCGCCCTCGGTGACCTTTCGTCCATTGCGTACGTTGGCGGACAATTCGATCACTCGGCCCGCGACTTCGGTGGACAGCCGAATTTCACGCAAAGGGACGACCACTCCGTTGGCAGAGAGGACAACCGGACCGTTGTGCGGTTTTAGTTGTTCGGTAGTGACAACCGTCCCGGCCAGCTTGGGACGTTTGATCCGTTCGGGGCGTTCGCGTTTGCCAAGTTTGGAATACGCAACGAAGCAACCTGCGAACAGGCAAATTGAAACGATCACGTTAATGGCTAACCGCATCGGCGAACGTGCCGGGGTATCGACAGTGCGGTCGTTGGTTGACTCGTGGGACACACGAATCCTTTCTTTCAGGATGGGGCGGCGAATGTGCCGGGGGAGGGCGGGAGCATGGGCTGGAGGCGATGCCAAGGTTGAAACCCGTCAGCGGCCCCAGTGTTCCTATGCTAACCAAAGTTTTAAGAAGTTCAGCTAGCTCCCCCCGGTGCAACGGATCGCCTGCGGTGAATTGAACCACCGCCGCCGGTTCGTAGGGGTTGTGAGGGGAACCCAAGGCGGTTGCTGGCAAGCGCAAATTTCGCGAAATACTTGCCGGGGAATCTGGCGTTTGGTTTTGCAAATTTGAGTTCGCTAAAACGAATCGGTGGTCGCTTGGCAGCGGTCATGTTGCAGAACCAATACCGTGGCAGAATCAATACCGTGGCTGAATCAACACTGTGGCAGTATCAACACTGAGCCGGAATCATCTGGCGGGCCGGCACCAGTCGCTGACCCCGGGATCGTCCCAGAACGGCCAAGTTGGTTTGGCGGCTCTCCTTTTGAACCTGAAACTTGGCTGAATTCTCGCTGTCGCAACCCTATTCGATACCAGAACCGCATGACCACCCGCTCGTCCTTGGCTCGCGGTTTGACCAATTGCCGCACGTGCCCCCGGTGCCATTGCCAATCCCGGCGAGGCAGTTCAAAATCCGGAGGTGAGGAGTGAGCCGCGTTGTGATGTTCTGGCACCCGTGCCGTCCGTCCGTTTGATCGCGCTCGTTATTGATTGAACATTCCTTGGAAATCCTTTCGCATCCGTTGATCTATTCACGTCGCAGCCAACGCCTAATCGGTGCGTTGTTGTTGTTCGTGTTGTCGTTTGCGCTCTTGGGAATTCCGCTGGCAGCTCCCCCGACTCCTGCGAGAAATGTCGCTGGCGCCCAATCGGGGGAACGCTTTCCCTGTGAAGACTGCGCTTGCGGGTGTGCAACAGCCGAATATTGCTGGGACCGATGTTGTTGCCACAGCGATCGCGAAAAACTTCAATGGGCAGCCGAACATCAAGTCACTCCACCTGCTTTCCTGGTTGCGCGTGCAAATCAGGTCACCGCTCAGACCGAAGCGTGCGATCTTTCAACGCCTAAGTGCTGCTGTTGCCAAGCGAAACCTGATGTCGCCACAGTATCCGAACCAGCCAGTGCTTCCCAGCCAGCCAGTGCAACCAAATCGGCGAGCGACGTTTCAGAGCACGCGATGGCTTCCGTGTTGGTCTGGAAAGCCTTTGAATGCCGTGGTCTTCAATCGTTATGGTCCATGCTGAGCTGTGTTGTGGTGTCGATGCACCCCGCAGCGACTGCAAGCTCGCCACCGATCATCGAGCGGATTCGTCTTCTCGATGATTTGGCAACCGCGATACGCGATTGCCCGGACCCGCCTGTTCCTTAGCGGAACCCTCTTTCACACGGTTATCTAACCGTGATTTTTGCCTTTTTTAATCGAGACGATGGAGCTGCGCGCTTTGCTTGCGCCCGTCGTTATCTATCAACGCTCCTGCGCGTGGAAAAAAGGATGAAGGCTCGCTCCTCACACTTGCGTTTATTCATCCTCCCTCGCGGGAGCGACCTTATGACCGTTCACTTACGCTTATTACTTTCCATGAAATTCCTACACCCATCACCGCGGCTTCGACCCGCATTCACGCTAATCGAACTGCTTGTCGTCATCGCCATCATCGGCATCCTCGTTGGGCTGTTGTTGCCGGCTGTTCAAGCGGCTCGAGAAGCAGCACGACGAATGAGTTGCAGCAACAATTTTCGTCAAATTGGTTTGGCGTTACATAACTACGAATCCGCATTCAAGATGCTGCCGCCGATTGGCAACATCGACACTGACTTTGCGGTGCAAGCGAGAATCCTTCCGTTCATTGAGCAGTCCGGTCTTGATGACGAACTCGCCTTCAATGTGCCTGCCTTCGGTGGCAATTGGGCTGGCAAGGTTCCGCACCCTAAGAACGAAGAAGCATTTTCGAGGACTTTGGAGGTCTACCTGTGTCCCAGCGATCCAGCGCCCGCGACCACGGTCGTGTCGGTTTCCGGAGTGGACTATTCCTACGGTGGTGTCAACTACATGGTCAGTTACGGAAGCAATCGCAACCAGAACTACGACTTTCGCTGGAAGACCGACGGAATGTTCTTTGTTCCCCACGGTGTAAAGTTCAACCATGTCTTTGACGGGTTGTCCAACACGGTCGTGATGAGCGAAACCGTTCGGGCTCAGGGCGAAGATCGGACGTTGCCTGCGGGAGAGTTGCCGCCGAAACCGTATTCTTACACGCTCAATGGATCGTCAGGTGTGAGTTCTGCGCTGAACGATCGCCAGGGCATGTTGGCAACCGGTGGCGAATGGAGTTCTTACGTGGACACCCATGGAATGATCGACGACGCGCCGGTGGAAACCTTTTGGGACACCTTCACCAGTTGGCGTGGTGGATCGAGTCCTGCGATACGTGGACGTGGAATGAGTTGGGCGTTCAACGGTGCAATCAACTCGATGACCAACGGGTACCTGCCGCCGAACTCGCATACGCCGGACATCGTCACTCACTGGACCGGATACTTTGCACCGCGAAGCTATCACACGGGCGGCGCGATGCTTTGCTTCGCCGACGGATCGGTTCACTTCTTAAGCGAAAGCACAGACGTGGAACTCCATCGAGATCTGCACAGTGCCAACGGCCGTGAAGTGCTGCAAGGGTTCAACCCATGAGCGACGTGAAAGTCAAAAAAAGCAATCAATGGCCGAACTACGCCGCGGTGTGGCGATGGCACTTCTTCGCCGGACTGTTTTGCATTCCGTTCGTGATCGTGTTGTCCGTGACCGGAACCATCTACCTTTTCAAGCCGCAAATTGAAGCTTGGCAAGAACGTGGCTACGATCAACGCTCGCGAGAACATCGCGTCGAGCATCAAGTTGTTCAGCCGGTCTTTGATCAAGTCACTGCCGCTCTTGTCCATGAATCGGGAAGCAAGTTTGCGGCCGTTGAGGTAGCAGCAGAACCCGATCAGGCGACCCGCGTGATCGTGCAACGTGGTGGGGAACGCGTGCGAGTGTACGTGGACCCCAGCACTAACGAAGTACTGGGAAGTGCGATCGAGAGCGAACGTTTGATTGCCGTGGTCCGGAAAATCCACGGCGAACTCCTGTTGGGAAAACGCGGGTCGTACCTCGTTGAATTGGCAGCGAGCTGGACGATCGTGATGGTGATCACCGGAATGGTGCTTTGGATGCCAAAGCAGGCTCGGCCGGCCGGAGTGCTCTATCCCCGGTGGTCGGCAACGGGAAAGACGTTCTGGAAAGACATGCACAGCGTCGGCGGTTTCTGGGTTTCCGGATTGATTTTGTTTCTAATCGCCACTGGACTCCCGTGGTCGACGTACTGGGGTGACTACTTCAAGACGATGCGAAGCGTGACTGGAACCGCGGTTGTGAAGCAGGATTGGGATGGCGGACATGCAGAACATGAAATGGACGGGAAACATGACGAACACAGGGAACACGGCGAACATGCTGGACACGGCGAAAATGCAGAGCATCAGCAACATGCCAACGGTGCGAAGCCGAAGCCATCGGGAGGCCCATCCTGGCGAACTCCGGTGCCTGATCTAGACAGCTACGATCTGACATTGGTGAACAACGCGGCGGCTCATGCCAGTCAACTCGATTGGTTGCCACCGGTATTGGTAAAGCCTCCCACCGACGGCAGTACCGTTTGGACCATAGCGTCGGATACACCCAACCGACCGCATCGGCAAACGATGCGTTGGGATGCTGCCTCGCAGGTCATGGTCGACCATGAAACGTTTGCGATGCGACACTGGGTGGATCGGGTGGTGGGTCAGGGTATCGCTTTGCACGAAGGCCAACGCTTCGGGCTTGCGAACCAACTGATCGCACTAACCGCGACCGTCGGCTTAGTGATGCTTTCGAGCACCGGCATCATCCTGTGGTGGCGACGACGCGACCAACTGGGGCATTCCAATCGAGGGTTGTCGCCACCGGCGAGTAAAGCAAACTCACAACCGCGAGAGTTTTCGAGGAAGCGATTTGCAATCCTAGCCATCGTAACATCCGCGCTGGCGATTTACCTGCCGCTGTTTGGACTCTCACTCGCTGCCGTCTTGATGGTCGACCGAGTAGCAATGAGGTTTCTATTTGATTGACATTCCAAGCCGGGCAACGCGGGCGGCTTGCTAAGAATTGAGTGTTTGCACCGCACGGGCGAAGAACCATGCGGCAGGGTCATTCGCCATGCCGTTGACGACTTCGTCCGTGTTGTCGATCACTTCACCATGAATTTTGGCTTCTTGTGTTTCGCCGATTGCCGCCATCGCTTGACTCATCGTTGCGGGGACGACGCGGAACAACTTGAAAACTTCGAAACGAATCAGCGAGTACGGCAACTTCGTTTTGACCATGACCGCGACCAAAATCGCGATCACGATGACGATCGCCACGATGAACGTGACCAAAGTCATGCCAAGGTCAGCGAACCCAGCGGCAACTTCAGAATCCAGGAAACGCATCACGGCGCGGATGAGCAGGGACACGCACGTGACAAGTCCCAGCATCGTTAGGCACGACAACACCATGAACGAAAGAGTGCGAATTTGAAAGGTTGCAGATTTTTCCCACCGCTGACCCACTCGATACATCATTCTTTCGCACGCCGTCTTAAGCTCGTCGTCAGGGATACCGGTATCGAATGAAAAGTCGTGCACCGCGATGCGATCGTCCACATCATCGACAATGCGTTCCCAAATCCAGTAAACAGTCATGCCTCCGGCCAGATCCGTTGGCAAGTCTTGCATCAAGTACAGGCCACGACCGGATATTTCATACTGAGTCTGCAACACCTGAGCATCAGCATCGCCAGTTGCCTCGCAACAAAATGCCACGATCGCCGAGTCGATTTGTTGGGCAATCGCCGACGTCTGCGTGAACTCCGCTCGAATTGTTTGGTAGGCGGACAACTGGTCCACAAACTCGACTTCATCTTGTGCCCAGTGAGGGAGGTCGAAAAAGCTATCCTCAATTTGCTCGCGAACCCCCTGAAACCAAGAAGGGTCTGCTTTCCAAATGGCTGCAGGCAACAAATGTACGAAGAAGATTAAACGACCCCGATCGGCCAAAATGCCGAGGTTTCGTTCGGACTGCTCGAGCGTTGATTTGAAGTCGTCAAAGGGAGCTTCACGCAGTAGACGATCCCAAACCGATTCGGTGATCGAAAAGTATCGGTCTGGCGGGATTACTTTTGACGCTTGCGTCAAAGCGTTGGCACGATCTTGCCAAGCCGAAAGTTGATTGCAATAACTCCGCACACACTGCAGCAAGGAAACACTGCGGGGATGATCGGCGATGCCTCTTAGCAGCCAATTCCAAAAGTCGTTCTCCGGCGACGTTGGGGCAATATCCGAAAGAACCGCAAGGGCGAGGTAGTCTTCGTCGCTCTTGTTGGGATTGTCCTGCAATTGTTGGTAGATCTGCGGTGGCGAACGATGGGAGAGTTCTTCCAACGCTGATGGTCGTACGGAGACTGCGTCGCCGCGATCCGGGTTCAAGTCCGATGGTGCAGCGTCATTTGCGTAGAACTGCTGCGTAGAGTCCAGGGCCGGCGAATCCAATTCCATGGGATCGGACGGGGATGCATAACGGAGTTGTTCGCTGAGTGATTCGTAAGCAGCTCGGATTTTCTGGAACTCGTCCGGAAACTTTTCTGGTTTGAATCGGCGCAGAAGTTTTTTGTAAGCGGACTTCAGTTCAGCAAAGTCATTGGAACGGGTAAGCCCGAAGAATCCTCTCGGATCGTTTGGGAGTTTGTCCCATGAGGGTTCCGAATCGGGCGAGGAGCTATCGTTCACGGCTTAGACAAACAGGAAGTTGAATCAGAGAATTGTGGTTCACTTACAGATCGAACAGGGAAATCACCACCTGCCAACTCGTGAACAACATAGCGAAAACGATGACCATTAAAGCAATCCCGAGTGCCCCTCGGGCCTCGTCGCTGGCGAGATCCCACTTTGGCTGATAATGACGCAGTTCGCTAAACCAGATTTTCTCTTGTTCAAACACTTGAGGGTAGCGAGCTTGCAAGATCCCGATCGCCTTTTGAATCTCGGCATGAGCGACGGCGTAGTGCGGGTTGTGGTTGGGACGAATGTGCGAGAACACGGTCTCTCGCTCACGGTTCGCTTCGGGGACGGAAGCAATAACGATCTTTCGCAGTGACAAGCGAAACGCTTGATGCATATTGGTGTCGGACCAAGCGGAGATGAACTCGGCGCGGTTCTTGGCAACCTGTTGCAAACGAGTCGCCGCAGCAGCAATGTCCGCGAACTTCGAATGAGCCAAACGACTGAGTTCGTTGCTTTGGGTGACGGCTTCTTGTTCCCAAAACGATTCCCGAATCGCCGCCAATGCCGCGATGGACTCGCAACGCACTTCGTCGACGGCTTTTGCCGCGATCACATGATGGTCGTCCTGCGATCGAAACTGGTCACGTCGTCGGACAAGGTCATCGAAAGAGCGAGATTCGATCAGGGTGAGGACTTCTCGAACATAGTCCTTCGAACGGTCCTCACTCGGAAACGTCATCGATTCCCTCCAGATCAAAGCCTAGGCCTGACAACAAGAGCAGCAGTCCATTCTTGGCAAACCCAAATGCTTCGCGATCGCCGGATTCCATGGCATGCTCGAAATGGTCAACCGCATGTTCCAAGTCGCCTCTTTGAAACGGACTCACTTCACCAATTGCCTTTTCGGCGTATAGCAAGAGTCGTTGGTTCGCCATTTCCTCGCGGGGATAGAACTTGACGTCTGCCATCCGCTTCACCGCCGCCTCAATTTCTCTCTCGTTCATTCCTTGGACGTGATTCGTAAATACAGTGTTGTACTTTGCCCCCGTTTCGGGAATGTAAGCCTCGACTTCCAAGATGCCGTTCAGGTCGTACGTGAATCGAATGTGGATTGCTTGGCCAGTCGGACCTGGCGGGATGCCTTTGATCAATAGGTTGCCCAGCAACAGGTTCTCGCTGACCTTACGTGACTCACCTTGATACACGCGAAGGTCAACTTGGCGTTGGTTGGGTTCAATCGTCGAAACGATCTCTTCTTTGGAAACCGGAATCGTCGTATTGCGGTGAATGATAGGAAGGTAAAAGCCACTGACTTGTTTACGCCCGAACTCCTTGGCAACTTCAACGCCGAGCGTGAATGGGCAAACGTCGGTCATGACCATGTCATCCACGGCTAGATCATCGTTGATCAACGCCGCCTGGACCGCCGCGCCCAACGCCACGACCTGATCAGGATCGATGGTCGCGTGGGGCTTCGTGTCAAACATTTCAGCGACAAACGATTGCACAGCCAAATCCCGTGTCGCTCCGCCCACCAAGATGACGTCTTCAATATCACGCGTGCTGAGTCGGGCGTCCCGGATGGCTCGCGATATGGGTCGCACGAGTCGTTTGATCAAGGGATCAAAGATTTCTCTGGCTTGCGATTTGGTGAGTGTCACGCTTTGGCAATCGTCCGCAATGATTCCATCGTTGGCGGGGATTCGCACGATCGCTGCATCGGCACCCGCGAGCGACCGTTTAGCGGCTTCGCACTGTTCACGCAGTCGAGAAACGAATAGCGGGTGATTCATTTCGTCGAGTTCAAGTTGGCGACCGTGAGCCTGGAGGATCGATCCGACCAAACGCGTGGTAAAGTCTTCGCCGCCAAGCTGAGTTTCACCGGCGGTAGAAACAATTTCCAAAGCGCCTTCGTCAATCTCCATCACAGTCACGTCGAATGTGCCGCCACCCAAGTCGATGACGATCATGTTCTTCTGGACGTCGCGATCGTGGAAACCGTACGTTAGCGCCGCTGCGGTCGGTTCGTTAAGAATGCGTCGAACGTTCAGGCCCGCCAATCGTCCGGCCAACTTGGTCGCTTTGCGTTGGTTGTCGTTAAAGTACGCCGGGACTGTGATGACGGCATCGGTCACCTCATGT
The DNA here is from genome assembly GCF_007859865.1 of Rubripirellula amarantea. NCBI lineage: Bacteria > Pseudomonadati > Planctomycetota > Planctomycetia > Pirellulales > Pirellulaceae > Rubripirellula > Rubripirellula amarantea. The sequence continues at coordinate 538,273 of NZ_SJPI01000002.1, forward strand.
TCAAGGAACCGCTCAGCGTCTTCACGCAATGATCGCAGCACAAGGCTAGAAAGTTCGTTGGCGTTGAAGGTTTGTCCGCCCAATTCGACTTGGCGATTGGTGCCGATCCAGCGTTTGAAACACGATACCGTTCGTTCGGGTCGCGTGACGCGAAGTTCCGCTGCGGCTTGTCCGAGAACGATCTGGCCGTCGTCGAGCAATCCAACGACCGAAGGCGTCATCAGGCTACCGAGCGAATTCGGGATCAGTGTTGGTTTCCCATCTCGAAAAAGTGCGCACAAAGAGTTGGTTGTGCCGAGATCAATTCCGATGATGGGTGGAGTGATAGCCATTGGATTCCTACTGGCACGATGCTCATGCAAGTGTAGCTCATCGACCAAGTGTAGCTCGTCGACCGAGTGTAGCTGCGCGCCGCTATTCGCTACGAGACGCTCGGTGGTTAATCGACTTTCGGTTTACCATCGTTCGCATTGGTATCACTTCGTCAGAACTTGCATCACGTCGTTGATACGCAAACGGTAACCATGGGACTAACCGACCAACAAAGTCGTCCATGCGGTCGCCATACGCATAACGGTCACAGTTGTTTTCGAAGCCATTGTTTCGACCTCTAACGAGCCGAGATGGCTTCTTGCAGCGGACGTAAAATACCGCTCACTAGATGCTCATCCACCAAGTCGCAACTCAGGGCTGCCAAACGCTTGAACTCTTTCGCGTACGATTCGCTAGGATCCAAAGAATCGTAGCGACGAACCGTAAGGTAGACACTGATCGCGTCTTCGCCGAACTCACCTTTGCGAACCTGATAGGCCGTTGTGCGAGATTCAAAACTGATACGACACTGGGTGCGGCATTCTTCGTCGAGCGAGAACTGAATCGAAGGCTCGAACGAAAGCAGTTTGCCGTAGGGAGTTTGCGAGAACAATTCCAGCCGCGAAGGGACGCCCACCACATCGGCAAGGATCTCGTTGTGGTTGCCTTGGTAGTTGAAGTCAAATCCCAGCATCACGCTGAGCGATTCGCAATCAAGCGGTGTGATCGACAAGTCGTAGGGCACGAGGTCAAGAATGTGAGCGTGCTGAGCCACAGCGGCTTCGAACGACTCGGGATTGACGACGCCGCTGTTGACCCGTTTGGGTTCTACCGACGTCCAGCGATACGACGAGTCCTCGGCCTTTTCCTCTTCGAGCACATACTCGCCTTTTTCGCGAGCGTAGAAGTTTTGCATTTGGGGAAATCGCCGCCGCACTTGTTCGAAGTAGTGCAGAACGGATTCGCGGTTGGTAGGCAACTCCATTTCGGTTGCCAAGATCATGTTCACGTAAAAGTCGTCGCTGAAAGCGCCGTATTGGCTCATGCAGGTCCCCAGATGGTGTTCGAGTAGAGACTTTAGTTTACGTGCTTGGGTTCAGCGATGACAGTGGAACAGAAATCATTCCGCCCGCAGCGCGTTTCAGCTATCATAGCGAACCCACTCGCCCTCCGCCGTTCATCATACAATGTAGAACGATTGTCCCAATCGTTTGGGAAGCCTGAGCTGGCAAAGCCAGCCCTGCACCTACACCCAAACAATCGGGACGATTGTTCTACGATCCGCCGCCTCTTGTCCTGTCCAGTCGATGAAGATCAAGTGTCCCGCCTGCGCCAAACTGCTCAATATCCCGGATACTGCGGCGGGCAAGGTCGTGAAATGTCCGTGTGGCAGGCAATTGAAGGTACCAGGCGGAGCCCCCGCAACAGCCGGAGCTCAATCGGCGTCTAGATCGGCGGGTGCTGGCGGTCCGGCGCGACCCGCTACCCCCAATGGTCCCAAACCACGACCGGCCGCTGCGCCGCGAGCCATGCCGGCTGGGCCGAGCAGTTTTGACGATGGGTTTTTCGACGAATTGACGGATCAGGATCTGCAGCCCGTCAAACCCGTTGCCCAGTATGGCCGAGCTGTTTCAACGGCGACGAGCCCCTTGGGCGACAAGTTGGTCAATCAATACGCGTCGCAACGCAGTATTGGTGAAGGGTTAGTCCAGGCGTTCAATTTTGAACTCGCCAGCCCAGGGATTCGAATTGCTGCGACTTTGATCGATGGAGCGATGTACATCCTATTCGGGGTCATCGGTTTCTTCGCAGCAGGAGCGATTTTGGTCGCGAAAGCGGATCCCGACGACGTCAGTGCCCAGAACGCAGCCTTCTATATCGTTTTGGGTTTCTTCTTCGTTCCCTATATCGCCAACATGGTGTTGATCTCGTTACGTGGGCAGAGCGTGGGAAAGTTGTTGTTGGGAATCCAGATCCGCAACCAGGCTACCGGCGCCCCGGCAACGTTTTTTGACGGGTTTCTTGTGCGAGTTTTTGGTTTCAACGTGATCACCAACATCCCGATTCTCGGCTTCTTCGTCGCTGTCGCTGATCTGGTTTATCTGTTCATGGAGGGCCACGAAACGCTTCACGACAAGATGGCTCGAACGATGGTCGTGAAGTACCAAGCGTAGGCAAAACGCCGGTGATTGTTCTCTTGCCTCACGCGCGTCACAATGCAGGCGTCAGTGAAGTGCCCCCAAGGAGGATCCATCGTGGCTCGCAACGAACAACTCATTCGCCAACACAAACTCATCCAATTGCTTGAGTTTTCGCGTTTCGGACGCACACTCGAGGAACTGCGAGCGGACTTGGTCGCGGATTTGGGGCTAACCAAGCTGCACGAGCGAACGGTCCGTCGCGACGTCGAAGCATTGCAGGCCGCCGGCTTTGACATTCAAAGCGACACGGTCGAACGCGGGAAGGTTTTCAAGCTCGGGCAGAATACCGCCGGCGTGCACGAGGTGGGAATCTCGGCATCGGAAATGATCGCGCTGTCCATCGGCCGCGAATTGCTGTACCCGTTGTTGGGAACTCAGTATTGGCGAGGGATCGAGTCTTTCTGGAATAAGGTTCAGGAAACTGTTCCCGACGGAGTCTTCGATCACTACGCACGCTACCGAAAAACCTTGCACGTTTTCGGTACGCCAAGCAAGACGTACGAGCATCACGAAGGCATGCTGAAGACCATCAACCGCGCGATCCTTGAACATCGTATCGTAGAAGTGGAATACGAATCGGTGGGCAAGCCGGTCACGACCCGTCGCATTGAACCGTACGGACTTGCCGTTTACCAAAGCAGCATTTACGTGGTTGCTGCGGCTCACGAGATCAAGTCTTCCACCGAGAGGCTTCGCAATTGGAAACTCGATCGGTTCCGGCATGCCACCGCACTGGATGAGTATTTCAAACCGGACGATTCGATTGATTTGTCGAAACACTTAGGCAAGAGCATCGGCATCTTCAGTGGCGACGATGCGACGATCGTTAAGATACGACTCGGCCAGCGAGCGGCCGCGTGGGTGCGCGAGGATCCTTGGCACCCCGAACAAAAGCTGACACCGACCGACGACGGCGGTTCGATCATGACCATTCCCGCCTCGCACCCTCGCGAGGTGTTGCCGAAGGTGTTGTCGCTAGGTTACGACGCTGAGGTTTTGGAACCCGAATCGTTCCGAGAAGCGGTCGCCGAGGCAGTGACGAAGATGGCCGCCAACTACAACTCGGTCGTTTAGGTCGGCTCGCGTCGTTGTTTGGCTTGCGTTGTGGATCGGCTCGCTGGCGGCTCATGATCACGTAGCGGACGGTTTTGCCTGATCGGCTAGTGTTGGCTGTGCTCGGTATCGCTCCAAAACAGAGTTCGTGTGCCCGTCTCGACGTATCGCGGGCTGCGGCGCAAAATGTGCCGCATGGGAAAGAAAAAATCTGCTGCTGTTTTTGAATACGTGGAACCTCTGGGCGATCGCGTGCTAGTTCGCAAGGACGAGCCCAAACGCGAAACGCGAGGCGGCATCGCGCTGCCTGATGCGGCTGAAATTCCTACCATCACCGGTCGTGTGGTCACGATCAGTGCTGCGGTGGAAAATGACGAGGAGTTGCCGCTTCGCCAGTACGACAAGATCCTGTTTCATCCTAAGAATGCGATTCCAGTGGACCTTGAGCACGATAACCAGCTCTTCGTTGTCCCCGTCGAAGACATTGTTGCTGTCTTTCGACGAAAGCCCAGCAGCGACGAATCGTAGTAGGGCTGGCAACCACAGTCACTACGCTGGACGGTTGCTAACCCAGCGAAGGTTCGGCAGTTTTGCTCGGTATGCCTTCGTGGTAGGTCTTCGTGGTATGCCTTCGTGGTAGGTCTTCACAGTTCGTCTTAACTGAAAGGTTGGGCGGCCACACGCTTAGCGAAACCTGAGTAACGAACTGAGTGTTCGTGTGACTCGATCGGCAACTGATAGCGGCTTGGCTTCGATACGCGAGATAGCGTCGAAACCAGTGATCATCGGCAAGGCGTCCACCTCTGCCAATTCGACTCGAACTAAATAGCTGGTTGACGCCGGTTGGGTTTGGCGGGAAGCACGGGGATCATCCCGGCGGTCGCGGTCTTGTTGTTCGTTCCACTGGCGGATCGAAATGCTGACGACCTTTCCCGAGAACGTCTTCGACGGCACCGCCGCCAAAGCTAACTTAACGTCGGCGCCGACTTCGATGCGTTCGACTTGCGATTGCGAAAGGACAATCTCTGCGTCCCATGCTTCGTCGACAAGCACGCTCATTAGTTCAAACCCCGATTCCATCAGGCAGTTTTGGTTGGATTCGTCCGTCGGGTAGCCTGACCAACTAACCAATCGTGACTGGGACATTGCCTCGACATCTTCATTTCGACGCGGCGCGGCAAGCAGTTTTCCACTAGCGGGCGCTTTGATCACTAGACCATCGCGGCGTGATCGACGACTTTGAAGTTGTTGATGCAAATCGTCCAGCAACGCTTGCTGACTGGGAAGATCGTTTGCCGCTTCGGGAGTATTCAACGATGCCAAGCGAATTGATTCGACGATGCTCGCTTGACTCTCATAGCGACCCTTGGTCTGCAGGTATTTCAATTCAACATCGGGATTCGAAAACGTCGCAATCGCGTCACCTTCGTTTACCACGTCGCCCGGCTTTGCGTGCAGTTCGGTAAATAATCCAGTGGTGGAAACGTAGATTGGGGCTTCCTGGCGTGGCAACACGCGAGCACTGGCGGATAGGCTCGTCGGCAACGGGAAGAAGCATGCAGCTACTAACAAAGCTGCCCCGGCAACGGAGAACAACGAACGCTTCATCTTTAGTTTGCCTCGACGACCCGGGTTTTTGAGAAATTGATAAGGACCACGCAGCAAAGCGAACAACATTCCACCGGCTGCGAAGACACACAAGACGCGACCCACCGATTCCAACCGATACGGTCGCAAGATAAGCGACACGATCCAAAGGATGACCAGCGTTAGTATCCAGCGATACAAGAACGCGGCGAGTGCGTAGGTCGTGAACCAAAACTTTTCTGATGCCGTCAACGATTCGTCCGACGACTCATCCACGCCTAGGAACAGGTTCGCCGCTAGATTCGACAACATCCTAGTAGACTTTTGTCCTAGATTAGGAACGTCCCATAGGTCCGACAGGACATAATATCCGTCGTATCGCAGTAGTGGATTGGCGTTAAACACAATCGTGCTGACACCGCATACCAGCATCACGTTCATTGCAATGTAGTGAACGATGCCCGGTGCAGTGGATGCCCAAATGAGCGTCGCCAACGATGCCAAAACGAGCTCAGTTGCAATGCCCGCGAGTCCCACTGCGGCGCGTTGGAATCGGCTTGGCAACATCCACGAATCCGAGGTGTCGCAGTAAAGAGCTGGCGTGAACACCAACAGCATAGGGCCGATCTGGTGGCACTCACCGCCGAAGTGCTTGCAGATGATCGCATGACCCAGTTCATGAAAAACCTTGGTCGTCCCAATCACAGCCGCCAGGATCAGCACCGATTCGAGCCGAATCCATTGACCCATGCTGGGGAACTCAGTGGAGAACGTGTCCCAACGGATCACGAAAACCGCCAGCGCGTACAAGCAAGTACAAACAATTACCATCAACGCTAACGGCGAAAGGAACGGTCGTGCGAAGGGGTAAAGCCGTTTCAATAACGGTTCTGGATCGACTCCGGGGAAGCGTATGAACAACAATCCGCTAAGGTGCTGCATCCACTTCTTGCGTTGTTCTTTCGTGCGACGTGTTTGCAACCGTTGACCCTGCTCGCGTGCGTCCGAGATCGTCAGGCCACTTTCGTGAAACCGAAACAACAAACGGTTCAAGTCGACGGCGGATACCTTGTCCGGAGCGAACTGCTGCTCGTAGGACTCTTTGATCGAGTCGAGAGAAGTCGACCCATCAAGCATTTGCAAAACGAAGAACTCATCCGGACGCATCCGGTGGTACTTCATCGCCACTGGATCTTTCGCCACCACGGCCGATTCGTGTTTGTGCTTCGTAGCCACAAATTGCAAGTCACCACGAACGCGCACCGAAAGCGGTTGCGAGGTAAGCGATTGCGGAGTGGATGGCGTTTGGGGCACAGGGGTAAGGCGTGAAGAATGAAAGGTGATGGGACGCTTCGCGCGAAGGGGACAACGATTGCGGAAGCCTAGAAGTGAAACAAGATATTCCGGTGCACGAAGTCGAACACATCGCTGAACCAACTTCGCAATAGTGATCGTTCACCACACGCGATCTTTGCCGTCACGTCGGCACCCGCTCGCATCATCGTTGCGTCAAAAGGCGCACCAGAAGATGCATCAGACGTTGGGTTTGTCAAATCGTCAAAGTGGACGACCGCTTCGGCATCGATGATTCGATTGCCCGTGGTGTCGAGACGTGCCGCGGTTGCAATGGTCTGCAAGTTCGCTCGAAACGACTGTTCGGGAAGCGTGGCGACAGCGAACTCAATCGGCAAATTCGGATTGTCCTTTGCGGCTTCAAGGACCGGGCCGGCGTCTCGGTCGGGAAGGTTCAGATCCAACGTCCATGGACCAGCGGTGCTGACGACGCTGACAAGCAAGTTGCCTCGCGACACGGGACGATCGCTCAATCGTCGCTGCAACTGCCAAGCAACGATTGTTCCGTCGATCGGTGCGGTGACGATCAGTTGCGATTGTTGTTGTTCAAGGATCGCTTGCTGAGTCTTCAGGTTGGCCAGTTCGCTCTCGAGTTGTCGTTGTTCCATTGCCAATCGGCTTGACGCGGACACATCACTGGTCTCGGTCAAACGCATCGATGCGAGCGCTCCCAAACGACCTGTCTTGGTCTGAATGTCACCGGCAAGTGACTCGGACTGACTCTCTAGATCGGCGTTCTCCAATTCTAAAATCGGATCGCCCGCTTTGACGACTTGGCCGTCAGTCACCAGCAAGGTTTTGACGACTCCATCGAGTGGTGCAAAGACTTCGCGTCGCATGGCAGGTTCGAGCTTGCCAGTGGTTACGACGTGATGTTCAACGGGGATCAAAATCGACGCCGTCAGCAGACCTACCAGTGCAACGGCTACGGCCGACGTGATCGGGAAGCGAGATCTTGACGTCAGAGATCCAATGGCTTTCCAAATCGGTAAACCAAAAACCTTGCGATGTTCAATGGAATTGGTCAACGCCAACATCGCTTCGGTAGCAATGATCGACATCGGTGGGCGGACGCCCGGTGGTGCAACGCTCGTGAAGTATTCCAGCACGATGACACCGACAAGCTCGCCATGCTGGTCGAAGGGATCAGCCGATACCACGTCCTCGTCAACTTCATCGGAACTTGATTGATGTAATGGCAGGATGATGGCTTTGGCGACGCCTGACTCATCGAGATAGTAGTCGAGTGGTTCTTGAATTTGGGGTGGCAACGGGTCTTCGCTCGGCAACACCATGGGACGCGCCATGATGACTGCGGATTGCGTCAACCGTTCAATGGACTTCACAGCGTTGCTGCGGCGATCGACAACGCTCACACCGCTGACCGCAGTGACGCGAAATTGCCGCGCATGCGGTACGAGGACGGTTACGCGGTCGCAGTCGAGCATCCGGCGAGTTTCGTTGGCAATACGATAACTGGTTCCGGTGACGTCGAGGTCGCGATGAAAGGAAGCGAGTGACCGAGTGTCCTGAACCGAGTGAGTCGCCGTGGTCAAGTCGGTTGGTGATTGACGACGCAGTTCGGTTTCTGGAACCGGCAGCGTTTCGACGACGCTGCGAGTGGATTCGGCATAGCGGCTTAGCGTTTGCAAATCCGTGACCTGTTCCATCGGTGTCGGAGCTTGTTCGGCTGGGTAGATCATCAACAATGCGGCACGATGGGGCGCATGCGTGAGCTCGATGCGAAGGCCGCGTCGATCGACATCGTCATCCGTGCTGTTGATGTTGCAAGCGATCGCGGAACTGGTCGCGCTGGCGAGCAACTCGGTAATTGCCGAACGCTCGATTTGCTGAGACAGATCGTCATCGGCCACCAGCATCATGGGGTTGGTCCAATGCGAAGTGTCGATCGCAACCAGACCGCTTTGAAATTGGGCCAACAACTCGCTAGCGAGATGCCTCAAGAAGTCAGACCGATCTTTGGACGCGGCTGCAATCTGAGCCACCCGTTGCGAGATCGCATCAGATGAAGTTGCGGCGGTCGAAACGCCGGACGTTCGGGGCGATTCAGAGGAGGAGTTCACGTTTACGTCACGCCAAGGTGTGAGCGAAAGGGACCGAAATGAATCGTGCACCCTACTTCAAACTCACGCAACTGTCCGTCAGCGACCCGAAAAAAGCCCCTGACGGTTGGGCAACCGTGCCAGAAAACACCGGTTGTGCAGGTCGTAGAAGATAGCGTTACCCACGGCCGGAGGCAAATTCCTGTCGCCCAAGCCACCAGTCGCAATGTGCCAGATGCAAGCCACCAGATGCAATGTGCCGCTACCTATCGTGACGAATCGCCACGTATCGACGGGCTCAGCGGAAACCACCTTTATGCGGAAACCACCGTACGGTGATAGGTTTACCGCTCTCGAAATAGTTCGCTGATCGATTGGTCGTGGTGAATACGTTTGATCGCTTCAGCCAACAGAGGCGCTACCGATAACTGCACCAAGTTGGGCAACTGCTTTTCAGCAGGGATCGGAATCGAGTCCGTCACCACAATCGAATCAATCGGTGCATCCCTCAATCGTTCAATTGCTGGACCGCACAAGACGCCGTGAGTCGTCGCGATGTGAATCTCTTTGGCGCCGGCCGCATGCACCAACCGCGCCGCGCCGCAAATCGAGCCCGCGGTGCTGATCATGTCGTCAAACATCAACGCTATTTTGCCTTCGACCGGCCCACCGATGATGGTGTTCTGAGACACCTGAGTCGCGCTGGTGCGTCGCTTGTCGACGATCGCTAACGTTCCGCCAAGTCGCTTCTTGTGACCCAACGCTCGTTTGATACTGCCTTCGTCGGGGCTGACGATGACAATGTCGTTCGGGTCGTAACCCATTTTGGCGAAGTGCTCGTTCAGCACCGGTGCGGCGTACAAGTGATCAACGGGAACGTCAAAGAACCCTTGGATCTGGGCAGCATGCAAGTCCATCGTCAGCACGCGGTCAGCACCGGCGCGAGTGATCACGTTCGCGGCCAGCTTGGCTGTGATAGGCACGCGTCCTTCATCCTTGCGATCCTGTCGAGCGTAGCCGTAGTACGGAATTACTGCGGTGATTCGTTCGGCGCTGGCTCGCTTGCAACAGTCGATCATGATCAACAACTCGAATAAGTTGTCGTTCACCGGCGGCGATGTTGGTTGGACCAGGAATACGTCGCGACCTCGAACATCCTCGTCGAGCTTGCAGTAGTTTTCGCCATCGGGGAACTTACCCAACGTGATGGCGGAAGGATCCAAGTGCAGGTGGCGACAAATCTTGGTTGCCAGATCGACGTTTGCTCGACCACTGAAAATTTTTAGTTCACGCATAACCCATCGCTCGCATTTTTTCGTCAACGAGCCGAAGTTCGTCTGGATTGTTGATGGAAAGAGCTTCGCATTCCTGCAGGACCGGCAAGGCTTCGACCGGTCGGCCCGAGGTTCGCAAGATCGACGCACAATCGGTCAAGTAGTATTCACCTTGAGCGTTATCGTTGGATAGCTTGTCCAGGGCAGCCAAGAGGTCCTGCGTTTGAAACAAGTAAGTGCTCATGTTCACTTCGCAGATCTTCAATTGTTCTGGCGTTGCGTCTTTGTGTTCGACGATGCCGGTGAATTCGCCTGCCGCGTTTCGCACAATGCGTCCTAGGCCCGTAGGATCGTCCTTTTCAAGTGTGCCAAGCAGCAGAGCCGGTTTCGCGTCTTGCAAGTGAGCTAACAACTTCGACAAACTAGTCGGTTGGATCAGCGGGGAATCGCCAGCAACCACAATGGTTGGCCCGGTTTGTTGTTCCAGGACCTCGCGACACATTTGAACCGCGTGGCCGGTTCCGAGTTGTTCCGTTTGGGTGACGAATTCGATATCGCTGCTGCGTTCGGCCAAGGCCAATTTGACAGCATCCGCTTCGTATCCCACCACGACAATCAACTTCTTGACCCCCGCTTTCTCTAACGCATCAAGCACAAAGTGGATCATCGGACGATCGACGACAGGGCACAAAACCTTCGGCAAATCGCTTTTCATGCGAGTACCTTTGCCAGCAGCCAAGACGACGGCACAGGGGGAATTCATAGGGGCAGGGACCAAGGACATAGATCGAAACTCAACCGGCCACCATCGTCCCGTTTTCAGGTCAGCTCGACAACCGGGCCGTAGTACAGATTTCTTTTGCTAATCAAAACAGGGGAAAGATGAACCTTCAGGGTGCATTCGACGTGAGTACTCGCTCGCCGTAGCGAGTATTCGCCCTCAATGTCTCGCGTCGAGCGATCGAAATTCCGGATTCGATCGTGAATTGGCTGATCCACTGATGCCAATGCCGCCACGCCAGTCCCAATTCGAAGCCGTGGCGTCATCTTGGGATGTTCCTGGTTCAGCGAGAAAGCGAACGCTATGCGGCGGTCGTCGCGGCGATACTGGCTATTAAGAGCGGCGGCCCGACGATGGTTACAACCGCCCCACGATCGTTAAAGCGGGGCTGGCATCGTTATCGCGGGGCCGGCAAGATGCCTTCGGATTCGGTGACTGGTTCCGCTTCGACTTGGTCTTGTTCACCAGCGTCTTCGCTTTTCTCGACCGGGAATTCGACTTGCATCAGACCGCGGTCGATCATCCACATGTTGCGGAAGCGAACCGGGTCGCCATGATTCTGTAGCAAGACAGGCAACATGACCGGCTCTTCTGGCTTGCCGTATCCCGTGGGCGCTTCGATGGTAATGTCGTCCTGAACCTTGACGCCGTTTACCCACGACGTGATTCGGGCGTTGGAAAACTTGGTGCCGTCCGAGTTGTATCGCGGAGCAGTGAAACGAATGTCGTAGGTCTGCCATACCAAGGGCGCAAACGCCATGTTCACATCTGGTGCCCGAACGGTATAGATCGCACCGAGTCCGTTGTACTTCGGATCTTGTGCGAACGAATCCAATACTTGGCACTCATAACGGCTGTGAATGTAGACTCCGCTGTTCCCTCGCTTTTGTTCATCGAAGTCGGGCATGTATGGCGTCATGAATTCGATATGCAAATCAAAGTCTTGAATCATCGGCTTGATCGAGAAGCCTTCTGCCAATAATCCTTCGTCGGTCACCGTCGCGTTATTTAGCAGTGATGTGTCCGTGCCATCGAAGAGCACGACTGCGCCTTCGGGTGGCGTTGCACCAAGCGTTCGTGACTTACGAGTGATCTTGTCCAATCGGCCCAATAGCTTTCCACTTGAATCGATCACCGAACAACCGCTGGGATCGACAAACAGAGCGACTGGAATGGAATCGCCAGCGGATGAGCGAATGGACGCACCCGAGAGAACGACCGCTTCACCGGCACGTCGACCGACCAATCGCATCGTGTCATCTAGTTTTCCGCCTTCGCCTGGAAGTCCACCCGAGAATGACAAAGCATCAAAATCGCTTTCACCAATCGGTCGCAATTGAAGACCCATTTGGTCCTCTGGCGAATTTGACGTGCCGAGCGCGTTGTTGCGATTGACGCTGCCGAGAAATTCACCCATCAAAAAGAAGCTCGGATCGTCGGCCGGTGGTGACGTATACGCTCGGGCTCGTTCAGGTTCGGCGGGTATGTCGGCCTCGGATGATTCAGACGTCGATTCTTTCGCCGGGTCGCTGTCGCCGGTTTCGCCGTCAGCCATTTCCTTTTCGGAAGATTCTTCTTCGACGGGGATCGCCTTGGCGATCGGCTGGATCGGTGCTGGGCTAGGAGTCGCTTCGTCGTCTTGAGCCAGGGCGAAGGTGGGACATGCGAAACCGAATAAGCACAACAGTAAAGCAATACGAGCAGTCATGAGGCGTCATATCTTTGATGAGAAGGAAAGAACACGGACGTCTATCGTAATTCGCCAGATTCCGCCATCCAGCCAGAAACAGGACTCGTCGCCACCGTCTGACCAAATTTCGTTCCGATTGCAACTCCCGAACCGTTAATCGCGTAAAACACGGCAAGCTTGGAACATGCGACGATCCTGGGCCAACCCGCGATTGTGGCTAACCCGGCGATCGCAGCAACACGTCACGCACGAACGGCGTTCATGCGGAACGCGTTGGGAAATCGGCCAAGACGCGAAGCGGCTCTAAAACGCCAATTCAGACGCGAAGCGGCTTCAGAACGCCAATTCAGACGCGAAGCGGCTTTAGGACGCCGAGTCATACGCGAAGTGGTTCTAGAACGCGAAGTCATCAAGTCCCATCAATCCTGGACCCTTTGATTGTCCCAGTTCATTCATCGCTTGATCGATCAATGCTTCCGCCACCGTATCGGCGTCGACGCGAGTGACGTCCGCCAACACTGAGCCCGCGAATGAGGCCGAAGCCGAGCTTGAGAACGAGGCCGCCTTCTTAGTCGCTGAGGCGGCAATCACACTCGGATCGGTAAGCATCTTGACCGCGGACGAGTCAGTCACCGCCGCTAACGAAGCTGCATTTCCAAGACTCACCACAATCGGTTCGCCTTCGCCGTTTCCGCTACCAGGCAATCGAGCGAGTTCATTGATGACTCGCAACGCATCGAGCGCGGTCACTGATCCATCGCCGTTTTGATCGTAGTAGAAGTTCGGCCATTCTTGGACCGTTAACGGATCATCGAGTTTGCCGGATTCTTCAGCATCCGAAAAGGATCGTCGAGCGAGTTCGTTGATGATGATAAGGGCATCGTTGGAAGTGACATCTCCGCTGTTGTTAACGTCGCCAGGCCGAATGACGTTTTGCCACGCGTTGGGCAGTTCCACGAGCAGTGATTCGCCGGTTTTGGAGTTTTCAACCAAACGCAAGAAACGTCCATCGACAATGGAAACGCTTCCCATTCGCCAATCGTCCGCGTCCTCGAAGCTGATCGCATCGTCGGGACCGCCGATGATTGATACAAGACCCGTCGTTGGCGACATCACGCGGATAACGCCCGCGTTTAGAACCACGGAATTCGCATGGTCATTGCCAAGGTCGATCGTGTTGAAGTTGGCGACAACGATTAGGTCGAGTGTGAAATCGACGCTTGAGTCCTGGTTGGCAAACCGTAGCGTGTTGGTTCCGCCGAACCCGTCGATATGCAAACTGTGCGGCAGGACAGCAATCGGATCGGAAAGGTCTATCGAGAACGTGACGACCTCATCACCCAGCGTTCCCGTGATCTGCACGGCGCCGAGCGATTGTCCAAAAGCTTTGAAAAGCTCGGTTTGGCCACTCAGGATGGTGTACTGTGAATTCGCACCGATGATTTCCGACGCAGGCCCGGCTAATGTCACGGCTACATCGGGCACGTCAGCGCCATCAAGAATCTCAACCAGGTAGTCCTCCACTTCGCCATCGGTGGCCGCACCGTTGGGCGAAAGCGAACCGGCCGAGCTCAGTCGATAGCGAGCGGCTGTGGTTCCAACGGCTGAACCAGCGGGAACGACAAACGAAACAACGTTGAGCCCGCCGCCGACCGCTACGCTGGATGCAATTTGTTCTCCCTCGTCATCCCAATCGCCGTCTGCGTTAAAGTCGATCCAAGCGTCCAGCATTGCATCAGCGGATGCGTTGACCAGCACACTCGACGAGGTCGCATCGTCGGCGACGGTGATCAAACTAGCTAGTTCAAACACACCGTCGTCAGTTTCGCCATCCGAATCCGCTGCGACCGATGGCACGCCATCCTCTTCAGCATCAAGCAGTAATCCCAAACGGAGGTCCCCGACGACGTGCGATGCGCCATCGTTGGCAATGGTTACGGGGTAATCTTCGGGAGCGTCACCGTAGTCGAGTGTCGCCAAGATATTGATCGAAACGGTTCGCGTGACCGAATCGTAAAAAGGATCCGTGGGGGTGAAGGTGACCGACAATTCTTGGGAATCGCCCGCTGGCAAAATCGTATCCAAGGGTGGGTCGTACACAAATGTCCCTTCGAGATTCGACGTCGCGTCAAGCTGCGTGCTCGTCAACGGATTGCCAAACGCGATCGCGTCAGGCGTATCCCATGTCACCGACAAGGCTTCCTTGATCGTGATCGTGTAGGACTTAGCCTCGGACGTATCAACGCCACCGTTGCTGGTTCCACCGTCGTCTTGAATCGTCACGTCGAACGTTGCGGTCCCAAACGCTCCATCTGCGGGCGTGTAGGTCAGGACTCCTTCAAGGCTGATGCTGGGTCCCGACGAAAATAGGGTCGGATCACTCACGTTCGTCACTGAGTAAGCAGTCACCGATTGGTCCGATTCGTTGTCTGGCCCAACGGCAAAGTCAGTGATGAATCCTGCCACTACCTGATCGCCGGAATCTTGCAGAACCGCTGGTGGCGACATCGGTGGTGGATCAGTTCCGTCGTTGAACGATGGCGCATCGTTCACACCTTCAATCGTCAGCGTGATGATTTCGGATGCGGAAGTATTAGAACCTCCGTTGAACGTCCCGCCGCTATCGGTAGCGGTGACTTCAAAAGTAGTCGTTCCCACCGCATCGGGTGCGGTCTGGTAGGAGAGATGACCGCGAGCGTTGATCGTTGGCACCGCGGTGAAGAATTCAGGATTAGCGATGTTCGACACGGTGTAGGCCGTCAACCACTGCGATATGACTGGAGCAACCCGGAAATCCAAAGTGTAGGTATTCGAGGGACCCGTTTGTTGGATGTAGATCGTGTAAGTACCAGCGTTCAGTGGCCCTTGGAACTTACGGCCGGTCACGTTGCCCGCACGCGGCAGGATGTCGAAACCACCGCTGTCGGGAAGGTCATCGAGTCCAAAGACGGTTCCGCCAAGAAATTGCTGGAAGTCCAAGTTAGGATTGTTGTTAACATCTAGCTCGAACACGTCGTACGGGAAAAACGCGTCATCGTTGATCGCTAGGAAAGCGTTGCGTTCATTGCTCGGTACCGAATCTGCAACGTAGCTGTAGTCTTCCACCAACAGATTGGTCCACTGATACCCTTCTTCGACTGTGAACGTGAACACGTCCACGTTCATGGATGTGCGAGCCGGGTCAAGTCGCCCGCTAACGAGATTAGACCCCGGCGTCAAAACACCCAAATCCGTTGGCGACATATTGTCGTTGGATAGCGGGTCGACGGTGCCATCTTCGCCCTCGTCGTGCAACACGCGAGTGTCAGCAGGAACGCTACTTTCACCTGCACCAGGATCAAAGTTAAACGCGACATCGAAAACGGTTTGAGGGCCAGCGTCTTCCAAAACGTTCAGCTCTTGGACTACTTCAAACGTAGGAGCGACATTCAAAGGCGCTAACTCGAACGCACCCATGTCAATTCGAGCATCGGGACCACCGTTGAATGAAAGCAGCCGAGGCGACCCGGCGCCGCGCTGGTCAGTCGATGGAATCGTTGAGTAAGTCAAGTTATCAACCACACCGGAGTTTCCGTCGACGTTGAACGCAGCTAACCCAAATCGAGCTTCGGTAGTCGCTAACGTTTGAACGCCTGAGATGGCATCAAAGCCGATACCCGAAAGCGTGTACTCAATCGTCATGTTGTCGGCGTTCTTCTCCGTGACCTGGACCTGCAAATTCATTAAACCGCTGGGCGCACCCGAGAGTACCGTTTGAGTCAATTCGTCATCGAAGGATGTAACCGTTCCGTTTCTCGTCGCAGCTCGCAGTTCGCTTAAGACTTCCAGGGTGTTGGCGTCGAGAATTCCCAATCCCAACGTCATTTCTGCGAAAGAATTCGAGCTGAGGATGAATGGGTCTTGAAAGGCAAAGTCGAGTGATACGAGGTCACCGACCTGGGAAAGTGTTTCGCTGCCATTCCAAACGAACACCGCTGTGCCGCTATCTGGGTTTAGCTGACCCTGGCCGTCAACGACTTCGGGGCTGTTCTCGGCGTCACTGAACACATCGATGAAGTCGTAGTGAGTCGCAAATTTATCGATCGAAAAGTCGTCTAGGATGTGACGAGTCCGACTGGGATCATCCACCGTCAGACTCGGCGAACCCGCATCGATCGCTGGGCTGCCCAGTAACAAAGCGTGTGTCGGAGTTGAACCGCCATTGTCAGCTAAATCGGCCAACATCGGATCAACAATGCCCGTACCACTGGCGTCGCCAATGATATTGCCCGTTAATGGATCAGCCGTTTGGGACTCGATCAGGTCGGTGCCACTGTTATCGCCAATCAAGCTGTAACGAATCGTTTGTGGCTGGCGAACCGAGCGGATATCGGGGTGGCTCGTTGTCGCCGTGTTTCCCGCGATGATTGAATTGACAATCGAAAACTCTGTGAAGTGATCGTCAAACCCGGTCTCGATACCACCACCAATGTCGGCGGTATTTCCAACGATTGTGCTGCTAGAAATTGCTAGGCTCTCATAATGCACATGCACTCCACCACCCATATAGCCGGCGACATTGCCTGAAATGGTCGAGTTATCAATCGTAACTTCACCACGGTAGTTTGCGATACCGCCACCGTTCTCGCCGGCCGTGTTGCCTGAGATCGTGCTGTTTCGAAGCTGAAGCGACGATCCGCTTGTTTGCACGAAGATGCCGCCGCCGTCAGTGTCGGTTTGGCCACCCGTGATGGTTACTTTGTCGATCGTCAAAGACTCGCCGTACGCGTCGAAGCGAATCACGCGAGAGTTGCCGCCCGCGTCAAGGGTCACCGGACCAACGATGTAGACTCCGCTCTCGACGACAAGTTCGCCAAGGGTGAGGTCAATTTGCTTTACCCACGGTGCAAAGGTGATCGTCGGCGTTTCCTCCACATAAGCTAGCGCGATCAACGCTTCACGCAGACTGGTGTCCTCGTTATCAAAAGATAATTCGTCATTCGCCGTCGTAACAACAAAGCTAAACTCTTGAACCTCGATGGCACCAATGTCCACTCCGTTGCCATCATCACGAACCGCGGGCAGGCCGCGTTGGTCACTGACTTCGGCGTTTAGATTATTGCCTGCGTCGATTGCGTCGCGACTGGAATCGTCAGGATTCGTCGTTGGCAGTATGAACGGCGTCGGTCCGAGGTTGAATTCAACGATCGGGTCAACCCCGTTGTTTCGCATCACCTTCGTCCAGTCCACGCCTACTAGATTGCCGAGCGTGCCATCGGTGAGTCCGCCGTTTCCGCCGACTCCGATCAAGTTGTTCGACGACAGATCGGTATCAACATCGGATTCAATGTTTGTGAACGTCCCATCGTCCGTTCGGTTACCGACAACGATGCTGCTTTGCAGTACGATGTCTTGCGAGGATAGATTCAAGAGCGCCGAAAGGCCCACGTTGCCCGCAATCGTACTGTTGGAAATCGAAAGGCCGCCGAGTCCCCCAATGTAGGCCGCCGAACCAGAGCCGTCGGCTGCGTTGCCTGTCAACGTTGATTGTCGGATCACCACATTGCTGTCCGACCAAATCGCAGCGCCTTGCGAACCCGTGTTCCCTAGCAATGTACTACCCAGAACCGTCAATGTTGCCGCTGGAATCTTGGAATAGATTGCTCCGCCTTTGGACACCGTTTGGTTACCAGTAAGAACGCTGTTGCGAATCGTCAAATTTTCGCGGCTGTAGATCGCACCGCCGTTGTCTTCACGTTCGTTGCCGTTCGTTGCCGAAGACCCACCCGTCATCGTGACACCCGAAATTTCAACGTCGATCAGATTGGCGTCGTCGCCGTCATCAATGGTGAAGAATCGAGAATTACCAGACGGCCGAAGAGTTAATGACTTGGCGCCCGATCCGGTGATGGTGACGCTGTCAGTGATGGCAATGTCGCTATTGAAATTGATATAGCGATTGATTGAGGGATCGTCATTGGGAAAGAACGTAATCTCTTGCTGACCGGGCTGAAGGTTGGAGGCAAAGACTGCCTCTCGCAACGTCACGACATCATCGGTCAGGTTGAGGTCATCCCAACCAACAGTCACAACGAAATTCGATGCCTCAAATTCAAATCGTTCATGAGCGCCGATGTCGACCGCGTCGCCCGCGAATCTTGGAAAGGCCAATCCCTGTCCATCAAGCACGATGGCCGGATCGGCAACATCAAGCACCGCGTCACTGCCAGGGAAACGAGCGTTGTCGTCGTTGCCAGCGTCGATCGCTGGACTGCCATCGACCAAAGCGTGCGTCGGCAGCCCTCCGCCACGAGTGGACAACGATAGTTCAATCACTGGATCGGTTACGTCAATCAAGTCACCGACGGCGTCGAGTACCGAGTTCGCATCGTCGCTCGACAGATTATTTCCCAACGAAGTGATTACCGCGGAATCGAACGAAAAGTTGCCAGCCGGCGCGACGCTATCGACCACGATGGAGTTCGCGATCTCGATGATTCCTGAATTGGGATCTGCTCCGTTCTGACCGCCGGAATGGACGACGCCGGCTTGGTCACCTGAATTTCCGGCAATCGTCGACTGAACGATGAGCGTACGGCTCGTACTTCCCGTGTTGTCCACGGTATTCAAGACGGCTCCACCCTGAACGTCCGAACTGTTTCCGCTAATGGTCGAGTTTACGATTGTGGTGGTAGCATTGAACGTTGAGATTCCGCCGCCGGCGTACGCCGTATTGTTGTCAATCGTCGATCCGTAAACGTTCGTACGCGCGGCTCGTTCTGTCTCGATTCCGCCACCAAGGGATGTGCCCGTGTTGCCGGATAGCCGAGAGCGGTTCACCGTGACCGTGCCTTCGTTGAAGATGCCTCCACCAAACGCTGCTTGGTTGGATAAGAACTTCGAATCGGTCACCTCAGCCGTCGCACCGTTGGCAACGAACAGTCCACCACCACCGTTGCCGGCCGTGTTGTCTTCCAAAGTCACGTCGTCAAGAGACAAGGTGCCACTGCCCCGATGCAGAATCCCCGCGCCATCGTTGCCCGCTACACCACCACGAATGGTCAGCCCGGCGATGGCGATATCAAAGTCTCCGGTGACTGTATCGAAAACCCTGTCATTGATTCCCGTCGCACCACCAGCGTCGATGGTTGTCAATTCCGAACCGGCACCAACGATGCTGATGTCATTGCGAAGGTCTAAGTCTCCGGTAGCATTGCTATCGTCCGCGCCGGTTAGGGTCAGCGTATGAGTGCCCTCGCCGAGCACAATTCGGCTGGCCGCAGGTGCCGAATTGGCGATGTTGATGGCTTCACGAAGGCTCAATACCCCGTCACCTGAATCAACCACATCTTCCAACGTCGTGACGTCGAGAGTCAGCGACTGAATGTTCAAGTCAAAGTCGCCCGCGTCAGCACCGAGCCCATCGACGCGAACAAAGTACTCGGCTCCGGCAAAGAGATTCACCACCGTCCGTTCAGGCGAACCAGTTGCCCCATCGTTGACGGGAACGAGGTAGTTGCCGACGATCGGTTGCCCAGACTGGGTATAGACATTGAACGTCGCGTCCAGGGTCACATCGGGCAGGACTTCGATGACGTAGTTGCCAGACTCTGGTGCAACGAAAGAGATAAAGTCAAAGTCTTCCGTTTTCGACACATTGCCGCTGGCCGTCGCCGTCTCACCGCTGAAAGTAATCGCAGAGGACGCAAAGCTTTCATCGCTGAACGCGTTCAGTTGAAACGTTCCCGTGTTGTCTTCTTGGCGTTCACCCACCAAAAATGACAACGCGATTTGACCGTTTGAAGATGCTCCCAACTGCGGGTCCAAGTTGGACGTATTGTCATCCGAATCGAACTGGTCTGAGGTCATCCCTGCCGTGCCGCCATAGACTGCGATTTCCAAATCTAGATCAACGTCAAATGAGAACGCTTGCACTTGGATGCCGAGTCGATCTTCGTTGGACGAAAACGTGTAGCCTCGTTTTTGGTCGCCCGTGTTAATCGTCTCGATAAAGGAGGCGTCTCCGAATTGGTTCAAGTAGACTTCGCGAATCGACGAGGCCAAGCTATTGGCATCAATCGGCAAGTTAATCGCGTCCCCGGCGAGCATTTGCCGCGGCTCGAGGGACTCAAAAAGTCGCTTCCGTTTTCCACACCAGCGCGGTTTGTTCCTGAACCTGCGCGCTTTGCTGGATCGTTGCTGAAGAGAGGAACCCGAGGAAAGCACCGGTTTGGGGAATACCATGAAGTGAACATCTAGAGAGGGGGCGGGGCGTCAGCAGAGAAGTCGATTCTAGCCTGCCACGTCTCCGCTGTGCTACTGAACGCAACAAATTCGAATTCGTTTGGAATAAGACATTCCGAATTGGCGTGCATAACGACCCAAAGCGCCGGTGCGCCGAGCCTACTTAGCACGGTTAAGGCCGAGCCTACCTAGCACGAATAAGGCCGGGCCTCCTTAGCATGGACAAGGCCGAGCCCAAGCGGGACTCAGAGCGGTTCTTGCTGTGTATCGGACGACAATCGGCAAACGCACTTCGACCGCAAGGTGAACCACGAATGCAGCGGGAGCATCGACTGCGGGTCGTTCAGCTCGTACAGCGGCAAGCTACTCAATCGCTTCGAACCATTCGCAAGTGACGCCATCCTCATCGCATGCGACAAAGACACGTCGAGCGGCGGGAAAGTCATTCACCGATTCGCCGTCGCCGAGGTCCCGAAAAGCGCCGATTTGCAGGTCCAGGTGCAAGCCAACCAGCGAGTCGAGGTTGTTGGCAGGGACCACGCGGCAAACATCGTCACTGCCCGTAGCACCCAATTCACCCACCTCGTCTGTCACGCCGTTGCCGCCATCATCGATGCCAGCCCGTCCCGGCAACCCATCCAACCCCGGATCAACAACCACAATCGCCCCCGGATCATAGACCTGGGATATGGTTGTATTGGGACCGGCACAGGCACAATCGCCACCGGTTCCTTTAACCATCTCCATCATCCGCATTCCAGCCAGCACTGCCAGCAAACCCACGAATAGTTTCAATCCATCACGCATCGTTTATTGCAACTGTTCCACAATCGTAAACTCGGTCATTTCGTCGTTATTTGGATCGTCGACACGAATGGTGATGCTTATTGCTTCAAGATCAAGCTGCATCGGCGGTGTCGTTTCTTCGACGTCCCTATCAAACCGGCCTGTATCGATTTGTACGCCAATCGGACTTGCCGGCGTACGAGGCTCAAACTCAATTGGCAACGCGAAAGGAACGACCCGTTGATTGAGGTTCCAACACGTCCCCACAAGCTCGCCAACGAGTGAACCATCAGAGGTGTCCGTTTGGTCGAACCCGTCCGACTCATACGAGGTCGTCCAGGTGTCAAACGTCGGTTGAAAGAACAACGGTGTTCCGGCAAAAATTCGGTTCGGGGCACCTGTTTCGTCAACGGCCAACCCGGAAGCACAAACAAGTTTTCCACTAGAACGCATCGATTCCAATACCTCAGAGCCAGCGCCATGAGGACTGACCTGCGTGAACTCGGACGTCAGGTAGGTTGCGAATCGGTTTGAGACAGGAACATCTCGTGTCGTAACAGCGGCTGGAAACGGGATCGAATAGCCAGCTTCAGCCGTGCGTTCACGCAGCACTCCACCGGGCAGAAACGGATAGAGCAGATCGACGAACGCACCGCGTGAACCCAGGCACTCATAGTGGGAACCTGCGGTTACCGTGGATGGGTCCGACGGATCGAAAATTGGATTGGTCAACAAGTAGTAGAGCGCTGGATCCGAAGGTCCAACGATCTCATCATCACTCCCTGGTGTGCCGAGTTCAGTATAAACCCGCCCTGTTCCTGGGTCGTACGTTTCGTTCGCATTGGGGCCAATGTCATCATCGTCATCAGGTCGCCCCGGAAAACCATCTGGCCCGCTGGTAATGAATACAGGCGCGCTGGGGTCAAAGCCCTTGACGTCGAACGACAAAATGCCGGTTGCAATCACATCTTCGCCAGTGCGATCCCAACGCGGGTCGGTGGCAATTGGAGTGCCAGCGGGAATGTAACCACGTTGCCAATGACCTCCGTTGGTTGTCCCCGTCGGATTCGGGTCACCCAGTTCAAAGTGTGGCAGCAACCATCCGTTGAACAGTCCGATGCCACGGTTGGCCGGCACGTTCAGCGACGTCGTACTCGAATGAGCCGTCGGGAACCACGCGGGACGCGGTGGCGTCGCGCCGCCAGTAGTGGCGCGGGGGTCGGTTGTTCCTTGCCAATTCCAATTCAACAGCGCGTCATTCCAACCGACGGCCAAAAGCGGCATGGATGTCATTAGATCGCCAGATGCGAACGTGCCGCGACTGGTTCCCATGTAACGACCCGGGTATCGGACATGCGCGAACCGGTTTTGAGGTTCCGTCAAATCGGCAAGCGAGTTTGCGGCGACGTACGGCGTTGGTTCGCCAGTGCGTGGATGAACGACACGCCGCAGCGAAATGTCAAAGAACTGATGCAACGGGGCCATTCCAACCAACCAATTGCTCTCGAAGACAAAGCGATTGTCGGTTTCACTGGTTGGGTGTGCGTAGTTCGGAAACCTGATGGGCGGCGCAGTGCCGGACGTGTTGTTAGAGACACCGATCGGATAGATCCCCGCTAACGCATAGGGAACCACGTCAGCGGCCGGTGGTGACGTAGGTGCCGGCGGAGTCATCGGGCGGAGCACCGTTGCATCATGAGCGAACAAAGCATTGCCACTAATGTCGGGCACGCGTCTGCGCACGTTCAGATCGGGTCGGATCAGAAGAGTGCGTTGGTGTAAGACAATTTCATCGGGCACCAAGTCATTATTTGCGTCAACGTACAATGGCATCCCGGAATCTTTCGCAAAGCCGGCAGAACCAGGTGCAATGGAAGCGGGTGCATAGATGATATCGTTGGTCGCTGGATCGACTTGCCATTTCGGCGACGCCCAGATGATGATCTCTGCAAACTTAGAACGAATCACTCGGGGTTCCATCGGATCGGTCGCTGTGTCGTCAACCAAGTAAGCAGGCACCTTGCCGGAAAACCACTGACCAGACGGAGCTTCGGCCGTGAAAGCCAAGTAATCGTCGAAATCACCGTACTTGGAAAATCGTCGATACGTGGGGCTGTTAATCTCCTCGAACGGTGGCGTCGCTGTATCGCCTTCGCCAACAACAGTGCCATCATCGGGGTTCGTGCGAGTTGGTTGGGCACCGTACATCGCGAACGAATGCTCGGTCAGCGGACCCTCGTAGTACATGAAGTACCCGCCATCGTCGCTGGCGACCACTGGCGGTGACGCGCTCACCGAAAGTGTTCGGAGGTCAGACCGCAACTGAAAACCGATCGTTCTTGCTTGGCTACTGAGTGTGATTTGCGAACGGCCCTTCTTGATTGATTTACCAATCGCACCAAACGACTTGGCCAACGCTGCCATCAGCAGCAGCGTGATGGTCATCGCGATCAACAACTCCACCAAGGTGAAGCCCCGTCGTCGTTTCGCAAAGTTTAACTTTGAAAGATTCATGGGAGCTACCTGTTATTCGTTGATCCGAAATAGTTTGACTGTGTCCATCGCGTTGTTGAGCCTACCGGGCTCGTACATCACGGGGACGCTGCGGTCGATAATGAAGAACCCCTTGGGGCGACGAATTTCGCCTGTGCTGATCCCCGCTTCTTCACCCACCGACATCGTCTCGGCGTCGACATTGAAGTACCCCACGGTGATCCAAACCGCGAAGACATTCGATTGGTCGGTGGCCATATTTGCCAACCGTGTGATTCCCAAATTTTTATGAATCGGGCTCTTGGTGTGACTCTCGGGCGGCGTAGGTTCAGCAAGACGCTCAAACGCAGGCTTGACCAGATTGGTTCCGTTGCGATCAACATCACCGCGAAGCAGCGTTGATTGAATCGGGCTAATCGCTTCGCGCTCGATCGGATCGAAAGTCCCGGCGGGATCATTGATGCGGGCCGAACTATCGTCTGGATTGATCGGGCGAGTCCTCATGCTTTCCAGCGGTGCGATCACTCCGCCCATCGCTGACTTAAACACGCCAGCAAACTGAGTTGGAATGTTGCGATCGAACGAAGCAAGTTCAGCCGTACCCGTGTTGTCGTCGTGATCGAACGTTTGAATCGGGTTGCCCCCGCGTTCAAACCAATTGTTCGCTCGACTGGCAGCCCCGGTATCGGGAGTGTAGCCACGACGAGTCCTGAGGAATTCGTCAAAGAACGCGCCGGTACCGGCCGGCAGGTTGTTGCCGATCGTGTCATCCAATTCTGCTGCAGTGGAAAAGCCACTCATCAAAGCCTTGTAAACTCGAACGCTCTTGATGGTGTTCAGATTGACAAGTCCATTGCGGAACTGACCAGAACGGAAACCAAACGGTGGTCGGAAACCATTCATAGCGACATCGTTCGTCCAAAAACCGCTGTAGGAACCAGGCGGTGGAGTGCTGGGAACGATCCACGATCCCGATGCACGGTTCCAAGTCATGGTTGAAGTATCAACATTCGTCCAACTTCTAGGGTCGGCGTCTACGGTGCCAATGGGACCAAACGTTGTCATGTCAAAGCGAGGGCCGAAGAGCGGTTGAGCACCGGCGATAAGAGGATCGAGTTCGGCGCTAACGAAGTCAGTTTCAAAATCGAACGGTGGAGGAACCTCGACCCATTCCAACAGACGCCAAAAGTTTGGCGAGGGCCACTTTTCTTCGACCGACGAATAGGGTCGCCTCATTGCTGGAATATCTAGTTGCGTCGAATCCATCGAGTCCACAGGCAGACCCACGAAATCAGGAGCGACTGGTGGTCCAGGCAACCAAGGATGCTTGGTACCCGTGGTTGTGCCGCCAGTGCGGAACGTTTCCGGTTCATACGCGAACACGTTGTTGCTACTGCCAAAGTAGTTCCACAGATGCGTGAACCGCTGATTGAAGTCATAGCGACTTGGATCCGCAGGCGTCTTGGCGGTAGGCAGTGCTGGCGGGATTGGCGGTGGTGCCGTCGTGGGTGCATTCGAGACGGGTACCTGATTGAATTCATTTCGGAATTGGTCTGAACCGATCTGCGAAAGCGCCGATCCGAATTCAAAGGTAAACCGTCCTGGCCCGCTGGTGGGAACCCACATCAATTCGTACGGACTCACGAACGGACGATTGAGCCAAGTGACGTTGGTAATGAAATTAGTGTGCGACAAACCGATGAACGGCATCATGCCTGGCGTTGCTTGACCCACCGAAGGACTTCCTGGCGTGTACGCCGAAGTTCCCTGCTGCCAACGTTCACCGTACGACGCGTTGGCGTAACCCAGCGTGGTCGAGTGGTCAGTGGGAAGACCGACCGAGTTTGACGTGGCGTCTGCAACGACTGCGGGGTCCAGGTGCAAAGCGATTGGGAAGTATGGCGTGTAGGGAGCTGCCGCAACGTAGGCCGTTGGAGTCGTTACTTCTGGCGGGAACGTATTGACGCTGTATGCCAGCACTTCAGGCACGACCGTTGTCGCGGCATCCGTCACCGACTTGCCTGTCTTGTAACGACTGGCAAGTTTTTCTGGCAGTGCTGCACCGAATGGATCTGGGTCAGCATCATCGACCCACAGATCATTCATCGCCATGTCTTGCAGGCTACGGTTGTTGTCATCCGTTCCATTGAACACCGTTAAGTCAATCGTGATGTAGTCCAGCGTGATGTAGGGATTCTCGATCGCATTGTAAGGTTGCGTAGGATCAGCCAAACGTTGCAAGTAGGCCGTCTTGAAATGCTCATGAGTACCAGTCAACTGACCAGCAGGCCCAAACGCTCGGTACAGTTCCGACATGGCCGGGTTCGCATCAAACGGCAGGTCAGGAAGCGCTCCCTCGGACTGGTCGTAGTCGATGTACGACAGCGGCGCGTTGGTGACTGACGTATCGAGTTCGTGAGTCGGTTTGGTGTAGTAACTACGACCAGCCGGCGGCGTGTTGTAGGGCAACGGCTCGGAGACATTCAGACCGATTGGCCCCGTCACTGCACCAACACGATCTGTCGCCCCCGATGTTGTCGCGGTTGCCCAAACGGGCGGAGGATCCGCAGCGGCCTGAATGCCAACAATCGGACGAATGGAAGCATTGACGACTGGACCGACGGTACCGTCGAAGATCGGAGTTTGCGATGTGTCAGAAAGATCAGTGTAGGCAATTGAGTTAGGAAACAACTCAATCTTTTGACGCGACCAAAATTCCGAAGTGTCGGTAGGCGGAGTCGTAAACTCACCGGTATTGGGATCGAGAAACGTTGCACCTGCAGCATCCGTTTCGTTGATGCCAAAGTGCGTTGTCGCTCGTGGCCCAATCACAACATGCTGGCCCGGTTCGACGAAGACGCCACCTAGCGAATAGCTGCCCGAGGGTACTCGGTTGTAGAACACTTGGCCTTCGTCATAAACGTCGGCAAGCACACTCACCATGTTGGCGGGATCAATTCCGTTGGCGAAGAACACCACACGATCAATCGCTCGTCGCCGCTGAGCGTTTTGCAATGCATAGGTAGCAGTCGTATTTGCATTGAAGTGGTTGAAACGATCGTCCAAGAAATCTGGCATTTCAGGCTGTAGCGTCGCCGTGTCACGATTGACGGCAATCGGCGTCGGCAGAGACGCAGCCGCCGCTATCGCTCCGCTACCCACTGGTTGCAGCAGATAATCGGGGGCTCCTTCGTAATAGGGTGACGTATCTGGTTCCGTCGATGACGGACTAACCAGCGCGGACTTAGCACTGATCGCAGCGGGCGAATGAACTTCACTGATCGCGACTCGCCAAACTGGAACCTGAGAAGCAACCGGCCCGGGAGTCATCGCGCCCAAGTTGAGAGCCCACTGACCTGATGGCAGACGTGTGTAAATCTCGCGAGGCAGATTCATCGTGTTGACAGTGTCATCGGCTTCGTCGGCCGGCACACGCCAAGGTTGCGGGCCACGAGTGTTGCGAAGTTCCAGAAACAGCGATCCTTCAGGGACCAAGTACTGATCCATGTCGTCATCGCCACGTGTCGCCATTCCATTGGTACCGTTAAGCGACTTATCTGGACTGCCGGCATTGTCCTGGTCGGTGTCACGAACTCGGCGATCGTGAAAAGCGAGAGACTCTTCAAGGCTAAGCTCGGGGAATTCCAGTCCCCAAACTGTACGATAGGTCGGCAGCACAATCGTTGGCCCGACCAAGTTCACCGTCGCCGCCAAGTCAACATCCCACCCGTCAAACGGATTGGGGTCGTAATCGAAGCGAGTCATCACCGCATCGTCATCGCGGAAGTCAGCCACGTTAACGGCCCACTGCGCAACTTTCCAGGCTCGGTACTCCTGCGCAAATTCGTCTTGTTGCTCGGCTGCCGTTGTTGCTGTCCCTGGGATGAACCGCGAATCGTAGCCGGGTGGAATAGGGGCAGTGTGTGGGAAGTCAAACGCCACGTCTCGGTTGGCGTCGCGAATCAACACCATCGCCATCACGTACAAGTGACGTGCAAACAGCGCGCGAGGAGAAACGTTTCGCGAACCAACAGGGGTCCGCAAGACTTCGCCTTGTGCGATATGAGTGAAGCTACCAGCAGACGAATGCGGCGTCGTGACACCTCCGGTTCCCAAATAATGATTTTCGGCGAGCTGAAAAACTTCGGGAATCGAGACGCCAGCCGGCGTGATCACACCGTTTTGGTCGTCGTCGATGACAAAGTCACCGTCGTCATCGAAGCCGTTGCCAAACTTGGTGTTCAAATCCAGTTTGCGCCCCGCACGCAAGGATTCGGGCATCAATTCCCAAAGGATTGCGTTGCGTGCCTGAGCCGCCAAGCTAGCTCCTAAAGAAACCTCGAACACGGTTTGAGGCGACGAGGCCGAGGTCGCCGCCGCGGTGTTTTCAAAGAACTCCGATGGAAGTCCGCCGCGCACGGTCGCAACCGAGTTGCTCGATACGGTCATCGAGTCTGCCAGGGCTCGACGAAGACGGTCCAGCACGTCCGTGCCCACGGTTCCATTGTTGTGGAAATCTTCGACAAGTGAAATCAATCGATTCGACAGCAGGCTACGGTCAAGCGAATCGTAATTCAGTAGCGGCTCGAGGTCTGCAAGTGTGTAAGGAGCATCGGGTTGTGAGGTCGCTCCCATGTCCATTTCATAAGGATCATCCAACGCATCACCCGCCAGCAATCCACCGCTGCGGGCTTCCGTCGATGCGCCGGCGATGACTAGATCGCCTGAACTGCTTAGACCAAAAGTCGAACGACCGTGTGCGTCAACAGGCAAGCCTTGTGGGTGCGTGGTTGGAATGTTGCGCACATGCGTGTTGGGACGGTTCGCATTGCGAAGCATTCCCACGTAGTCGTTTCCACTATCGGTCACCGGATCTCGCCAATGACCGGGCGCGGCAAAGATTCGGCTGTACGCTGCGTCGTCCATGTCGACGATGCTGCCTGCCCATCCGCGCGATCGAGAGAGCATTCCCGAGCGATCGGCGAGCAACCGTTGTGGCCCACGGATGAAATCATTTGCGAAGAAATTGGATAGCGGTGCGCCAGGAGAAATCGAAGGCGAAAACGTTCCGTAGGAGGGAAATAGCCGTCGCACGTCAATCTCAGCCGGCCCATAGCCCCAGCCCTGCGGCAGACCGCTTACCGAAACGTCGCCGACATTGCCCAAGGTGTCGGTGAAGACGAGCCCTGGCGCAGATCCTGGCGATGACGCTGGGATAAGAAACGTAGGAGTGTGCTGAACGTCACCCGAAATTGCACGACCGCTGCGAATGTTTCTGGCCTGATTCATAGTGCCCGCGAGATTGATATTCACGCGACCACCAAGATCTTCCACCAGGTAAGCCACCAGTGGCTTAACCAACTCACCACGTTCGTTTTCCGTCAATGGCAAACCGGCGTCCATCCAAACGCTATCGACGACGCCATCGCCGTTGTTGTCGACGTCCCAGGAATCAATGATGCCGTCGCCGTCGTCATCGCGACCGCCCAGCGCCAAGGCAAGTTCGATCATGCGATTTCTGAGCGTTACCAGACTGGTGCTGTTGTAATCGATCGGTCCATTGAGCCCGGGTGTCAGGTTGCTGCCGGTAAACCCTGAGTAATCCAGTTGACGAACGCCTGCTGAACGATCCGAAACTACGGCAGGAACAGAAGGGTCGTTTTGAATCGGCAACGGACGCATCGTCGAGCGTTGAAGTGCAACCAACGCTTGGCGAACTCGGTCTAAGGTCCAACTGCCTTCGCGGTTGTTGATAATCCAGTTCACCATTGCCGGACGAACAAACGACGGCGCTGCCTCACCGAGAATCTGATCCGTCGGCATGTAGCTGAGGAACATGTTGTTGAAGTCAGCCGCATCGTAAGGTTCATCGGAATCGCCGGGCGGAAGATCCTGAACGAATGCTTCGACTGGAGTAGCAGGTGAGATCGTGGGCGCGTTGCGGTGCATGGCGTAGTTACCTTGCAGCGCCGATGGAATATCGGTTCCGTTGTAGATCGGCTGATTGGTAGGATTCGTATCGAACGGCCCGGTTGGCACTTGATAAGGAACGCCGGACACTGGTGCACTGACACCACCATTGTCAATCACTGTTGCATTGAGAGCGACCGAGACAACGTCATCCAAATTGAAGGGACGAACCGGGTTGTCGGTACCCACGGTGCGTTTGCGATCGACGCCCATCAGCGTATCAAAACTGGTTCGCGGACGGTCCCAGCCGAGCCCTGGTCCATTGAGCATGCGACCGTTGAGGTAAAAACTGGCGTAAGGCTCAGCCGACGTCGGTAGCGCCGTCGCAGTGGTCGGGTAGTCGTAGAACAATCTTGCATTATTGAAACCGGGGTCGCCCAGCCAATCCGAAAGCGAACGTGATCGGCCTTCGATCGTGATCGGAGCCTGCAAGTATTCTCGAATGTCTAGCACCACTTGGCCGGAAAGCTGTGACCGTCCAAAACTTGCATTGCGATGATCCCCGAAGTACTTGGCAATCGGAAACGTCATGCCTTCCAGCGGTCCGCCACGAAACGTCAGCAATCGACCGTTGAGTTCATCATCTGTACTAAAGAATGGTCGCTCGACGTAAACGGTCGGATCCAACGGCATCGAACTCGAAAAGGCTCCGCTGTAACCGGGATACCGGCGTTCCACTTGCACGTCATTGCGTCGGAAGGGGTAATCTGAAAAACGGTCGATGGAACCAGCCGTGTAAACGCTCGCGTTGTTCGCAGGGAAAGTGTTCGCGACACTAAGTGGCGGCAGGTATAGCAACGAAGGAAATCTCAGAAATTGCTGATTGAGCAACACTGCCGGGGCGACTTCTGAGGACGGTCCCGTGAACGCAGCAGGCGGAGCAACGTGCGCCTCGACCCCGTCTCGCATTCCATACAAATCACCGAGTAAGTCGCTTCCCCAAATCGACGTCTCAGGACCGTTACTGCCAACCAGTAGCTTTTCGAGCGCGGTTTCCACCGAATCGGAAGCGTCAATTCTTGATGATTCAAACCTAGCAATACTACCGGCCGATTGCCGCTGCCGACTCGTAAAGACCAAATACGAAACCGCAAGGATGCTGAACAGAGTCAACATGCCTAGCACCACCAGTAGCACGATCCCACGTCGTTGCATCGGTCGATAAACGTTAGCAGCTTTCGTGCGTGCAGTGAGTTGAGAAGTATTCATGATGGGGGCTCCGCAATGCGGCAGGTTCATACAGATCGAAAAGAGAAGAGAGTTCGTTTCATCCAAAGGCAACGGCTATTCAATCACAACCGTCGATTCAATCACGGAAACTGCACCCGAAACGATGGTGCAAACCGTGTCATTAATGGCCGTCGTGTTAGGTACAACCTCCCACGCTGGCGAAAATTCCCAGTCAGGTCCAGCCAATGCGATCGTTCGCGCCCATACGTCTCGCGTCGTCGAAGTGTCGGGAATGGCAAAATTGGTCAGCTCAATGGGATCGTCAGCTCGGATCACTCGGTACCAACGGTGTACTGCTGGGCCGTCTGGAACGAAGGGTGGGTCGACCGCAAACACTGGGGATAATTGACGATGAGGTTGACGCGACAGCATCACCCATTCACCGACCACCACTTCGTCGCTGACTGCTTGCGAACCCACCAGCGTGATCTCGCCGCCCACGCCACCGTCGAATCCGATCGGGTTGATGGTCCCAGTGATCGGCGCGTTGGCCGTATTGTAAACCCAAGCGACGCGTTCGCCGGTCGGATTGTCGTCAGCCTCGTCGATCGTGTAAGGCGTTTTCTGAAGCGCCAGCGGATCGCCGTTGCGCCGGGGGACGGACGACACGCGATCTCGCACGACTACGATTGACTGACGGAAACGATTGGCTGAATTACGCGAGGGAACCAGCGTTGCAAACCACGTGTATTTCGACCCAAACGTTCGCCCAGAATCTCGATAATCATTTGGCGCTCCGCCAAACCGAGTGGAACGATATAGAACAGAAGCAGGTGAATCATCTTCACTGCCGGCAATGCCACTCAATCCGCCCGAACCACTGAAGATACTGCGAGCTACCGTAGCGGACATCAGTTCGTCGCGGCCGATCGGAGCCGCCGCGCCGATGTCCCTAGCTAACAACGTTGTCCGGTGCATCCGCGGTGTCATCGGCCAAGGAACCATGATGCGATCCGCATCAGTCGGCGGTCCAACTGGTGCTGGAGTCGCTCCCGCCGCAGAGATGCTTTCGTTCGGTGGCGCGATCACCGAATAACGTTCGCCGTAGTACGGAAATCGGCTGTAGTCATACGCTGTATCGTCAACATCGACCGCTAGAAACGGATTGGAAGCGTTCGGGGTTCCGGTGACAAAGTTGCCATCCAGATAACTCAGTTCGGGCATTCCAAGCGGATCGATACAAATGCTACCCGTCAAGAGATCGGCCTGCCCATCAAACGAGTAGCCAGGGGAACTCAGACCGGTTGTGATCACTCGTTCTAACAGCGTTTCGATTTGACCCGATGGGCCGTAATTTGGCGCGTACGCGCCTAGCCCAGCAGCCTCTTTGTTAAAGAACACCATGCGGCCCAAGTCATTGATCAGTTTCGCCTCGCCCGATGCCGCCGCAGATGTCGACTCGTTGATACTTTGGTCAAGTTCCAAAGTTGCCTGGGCATTGCGTGCAGCAATCGGAATCAAAGCCGCAACGCCAACCAACCCGGTCAAAATCACACCGATCGCGAAGATGCACTCCATCAATGTCACGCCGCTGTGACAACGACGACTGCCGACGCACCAACAGTCGAACGTCTCGTTGTCGCTGTGATCTTGTAACGGGTTCATGACTAAGCTTTGATGAGATGAGAAAAGAATCACTGTTGCAACCTCCGCGTTTCAGTCGCATTGGATCGAGTCAAGCCAATCACACTGCGGATGCGATCTTGTTGAGTCGCATCGGTGGGGGTAGTCACCTGCGGTGGAATCAATCGCGTGTTGCTATCGGTTGGATCAATCCACGACGACGAATAGACTTCGCCCGTTCGCGCCTTGATCGTGACCCAAATGCTTTCGGTATTGAGTAACGGCGTCTTGCCGTCTTTCTCTTGATCAGCAAGCGGATCGGGGTCGTTATCCTCGAGCTGATCTTCGGGATCAGTCTTCACTTCCCCTGATTCAGAAACCAAAAAGTGAATGTCGCCCGTGACTGCAATCTCGCCGACCAATGGCAAACTGGTTCCGTCGATTCCCGTGGTCGCAAACACTCGACTCACTTCTCCTCGAGCGCCAAACGTGATCACGATCGAGCGATAGTTGCCCACTCGATCGACCAAATTTGGTGGCGTCGCAGCAGGAATCTGAAAAGGTGTCAGCGTGGTGTCGAGATAGTTGCCGGCAATGAACATCGGCGAAAATTCGTTACCGTATCGTCCCAGTCCAGACGACGTCAGGTCAACGGACGTGCCCTTGGGCATTTCAATCGGCATCGCAATCGCTGGTCGTGGTGCTCGCTCGATGGAAAACGTAAGCACATTTCGTGAAAGCCGGCGAAGATTGGTGTTGGCCTCCATCGGTTCGACCTCCACCAGCGTGTATCCGGTTAAATCAGCTGGCAGGACAGTCCCCCAATCCTGATTGGTGTAGGTATGCGTTCCACTGAGACCAATGATCCCTCGAATTCGCATAGGAAAGCCAGCATCGCCAATGTGAATAATGTCACCGATATTGACTAGCGTTGGCTCGCTGCCGCCAGCGATGTCGATCGCCGAGCGTTGCATCTGGCCTTGGAAAGGATCAAACAGCAAATAGTGATAATCGTTGTAGACGCCCAAATCATTGGGCTGACCTGTCGTCCCGCGTGGTCCATCAGGATTGGTAAGTGGACCCGCGGTAGCACCGTCGACCAAATTACGATAACGAACTTCGTTGGAATAATCACCGCGATAATCCGGGGTGGCTGCCGCAAAACGAAAGCGAATGGCTTCGCTTCGCTCGGCAACGTTGTCAGTGCCGATGCGGTCGATAATGACTCCACCGCCGCCGCCGCCCTCGATCGACCTCGCTCTCGCTTCCTCGATAACAGCTTGAAACGTCGTCGCTGCACGCGAAACCTTTTGGTCCTTTAACGTATTCTTGACCGTCGGTAGCGCAATTCCGGCAAGCACCGAGATCACGGCAAGCGCAACCAGCAACTCAACCAGAGTGAGCGCAGTTCGGACGGCAATGCGATGGGTCAGTGTGAGCATAAAATTAGCGAATCGGAAGAGAAGGAAGTACGTTGTCGCCGGAGTTGTCAAAACCTTGTTCGTCAGTGTCACGGACAGCACCAAACTGATCGTTCACTGCAACACCTAGCAGATAGGGGTCGACGAAACGCAAGCCAGCCGGAAAAGTGAGTGTGCCTGTATCGGCAGGCATCGACGAAAGCGGTGTGTTGGCATAGTCGATCGCAGGATTCAATGGCGCGTCGAAACCGACCATGTCGAATACTCCATCACTACCGGCGGACACCACGATTGGAACCAGCGGAAACGGATCGTCGGCTTGGAAGTTTGGAATCCCAGTCACGCCGGCATAGCGAGGATCACTAAGCAGCAAATCAATCGGATCTTTGGCTAGGTCACCCTTAAGCAGATGAAGCTCTTCATCAGTGAGGCTCGTCAGCGAGCTATCAGGTTCCCAGTTCTGACGCAGGAAGTAGCCCGGTGCCCAACGAGCAAATCCAACCGGCCGGCCCCATGGATCAAGCACCTCGGGAACGCCATCGTCATCGGTATCACCCAGATCATCGCTCTTGAGTGCATCGATGCCAGGCGAGCCGTTAAACAGATTGGATGCCAAAATCAGGTAAAGACATTCGGCACCTTCATGCTCAGTGGTCCATTCACCGTTGTTCAAGTCGCCGTCAACACAGGCGTTGAAAGAAAGACCAGCAATCCCCGCTTTCTGACCAACCAAAGCTTCCACACGCCTTTGGTATTTGACCCGAGCAACGTGACGAAGTGAGTTTTCATAGAGCGCCGCGTTCCAAGCCGACAAAGTTGAGCTATCTTCAAGCGGGTCAATCCGAACGGGTCGAAGTCCCGTGTCACGGTACGCTGGGTAACCGACGTCGATTGGCGGGCGGCGTAAATCGAGCGGTTGACCTGGAAAGACGCACCGCAGGTAATCACGTTGCCAATTTAAAATCGCCAGCGATCGTGATTTCGATGCCCTTGCGTCATCTAACGTGTTCTGACGCAAACTCACCGGAGCGAACGGAATGCGACGCGACTCCTCTTCGTACATCTGCATCACCATCAGATTTAATTGATTGATGTAGGCTTCCGCGCGGTTGCGTTTGGCTTGCTGATTGGCACCCGTCAGCGCTTGAGAGACCATGCCACCGATGATTCCGATGATCACGATGGACACGAGTAGCTCAACCAACGTGAACGCAGGCTTTGAGGAACTTCGTTTCGAGGATCGACACGTAATCACGGTAGGTCACCTTGGAGTGTGCGAATGACAAAGTTGGTGATGTTGTCTTCGTGTGGATTCGTGCCTGGATCGTAGACTTCCGATCCGCTGTAATGATTCGCTAGACACGTGTTGTCTTGGTACTTATCAGTCGCCGTAGTGGACGCTCCCTTAGGACCGGCGCTCGCGAACGCCATAAACGGGTTGTAGTAACGTCCCGATGGGACCACCGCGATGCCTCCCGCACTCGCGCCCGTCGATGCGTTGACGATTCCGCCGTAGTGGTCGTCTAGTCCAGGCGAGATGAGCTGAAACTTGCTGGCTTCAGCAAACTGAAACACGGGGCCCGTCGTCGTGAAGCCCGCAATCGTCGATGGCGGTGATGTGTCCATATTCTCAGTTACGTATGGCCTTGCCACACCTGACTCGGTGAAATCGTCACCTGACGGAAGATACACATTCTGCGAGTGGGCGCCCCATGGTGAAGAAGCGTTGCCCCAAGCATTGTCGTACCCGCGTGAGCTAAAATAAACGATTGGTCGCGTGACACTGCCCGACGTGAAAACAGGAAACGGATCGGCGTGGTACGGGATTCCAAGAAGGTTCGCTGTAAACGGACCGGAGCCGCCCGTTTCGTCGAAGTCCTCATCAGTGGAATAGTTGTAGGCAGAGCCAGTTCCCAAAGGCCCCACTTCTTTGGGATCGCCAGTGCCGGTGTAAGTGTTCAGTGACAACGCTGCGGTATCGAACTCGAAAAAACCCGTTTCGCGATCGTTGTTGTATTGAAAATACAAATGGTCTGTGCGGTCACCCGGCAACGTTGCCGTTGCTCGTATTGCCAAAGGACCACCTTGACCGGTAATCGGGTGCTTGACATCGGAACTCAACCCACCAAGGAAAAAGACCAAAGACTCAGCGCGGTCGATCGCGTGCGGATGATGAACAAACACAGACGACCCACGAGGGTCATCGGGCGCACCCGAAACATCCCCTGTTCTCTGAAACGAAGTGTTCAAGTGTGTAAACTGCGACAAGATTCGAAGTTCGTTGTCGTCGATATCCGGAAACGCTTTACGAAAGTGACGTTCGACAGCGTCCCAGTCACTGAAATCGGGCGGGTACGATCCATGATCGAGTTTGTACGATTCGAGTGCTTGGCTCATCACGTCAATCTCGAGACGTATCGCTGACTCTCGTGCCGTTCTCAACGCACTGCCGATCGAGGGGATCGCAATCCCCATCAGGATGCCGATGATCACGATCACGACTAAAATCTCGACGAGGGTGAAGCCGCGGTGGCGGCGACGGCGATGACGGGGGGGCGTTGCGATCATGGCTGTTGAATGGGTGACAAGGAATAGGAAGTAGATGAGGGTGACTGAAAGTTGAAGACAGGTTTCAGGCGGCAGACATTTCAGGCCGCAGGGATTTCGTTTCAAGCGGTCCGATCATGCAGGCTATTTGCCTGAGCCTGTTCGGTGCTACTTGTTCGGTACCGCCTGCTTCTTGTTGGCTGTTGCCTTGCTTCTTAGGTCAATCCGGAAATGAGTGAGACGAGTGGCATGAACAAACTGATCACAATGAAACCGACGGCCAGCCCCAAGAACACAATCATCAGAGGCTCCATCAATGCGGTCAGACCGTCCGTCATGACGCGCACTTCTTCGTCGTACGTGTCCGCGACCTTGTAAAGCATCGTGTCGAGTTCGCCGGTTTCCTCACCGACGTCGACCATGTTGACGACCAAGTCATCGACCACGCGTGAACGGGCTTTGGTGTAACCAAACAGCCCCGCCAAAATGGCGCCGCCGAGAGTCATTTGAGTGCCCATCATCGTGAGCTGTTGAACCATCACGCCGTCATCGAGCTTGGTACCCGAGCTGGTCAAAGCGACCGACAACAACACTGCGCCAGGGAAAGCACCGAACAGAGCCCAAAAGAAACACGCCATCGGATGGAAACCCATCACCGAGTGTTCCCGAAGCGGCTTGCTGATGATTTCACCTTCGCGAATTTGTTCGTTGACCTTAGTGAATAAACGTTCGAACATCCCGTTGCCCGAGGTTTCTCGGGTGATGTTGATCGCTTCCAAAATCGGTACACCCGAGCTGACCAGCGTTCCGAGCGTTCGCGTGGTTCGAGCCAGGATGTTCTTTTCGATCAAGCCGCCAAAGATCGGCACCTTGATGATGAACATGTCGAAACCCATCCGGCCGTGACGGAACTTGCGAATCAACTTGACGAAGATCAGCAAGCAGATCGGCATCATGATGAGCAACCACCAATAGCCGGCCAAGTAGTTCGAGATCGCGATCAACAACAACGTCGGGGCTGGCAATTTCAGGCCGAACTCTTCGAACATTTCTTCGAAGGTTGGAACAATGAACAACATGATGAATGTCAAAATCGCGATCGCCACCGTGACCACAATCACCGGATAGATCAACGCACCTTTGACTTTTCGTTTGAGCGATTCTGCACTCTCGAGGAAGTCAGCCAAACGTTGCAGGATCGTTTCCAACGCACCACCGGCCTCACCGGCCTTGATCATGTTGACGTACAAACGCGAGAACACTTTGGGGCACTTGCTCATCGCCTCGGACAACGTCGCACCGCCTTCGATTTCATCGCAGACGTCCATCAACGCGTTCTTCAGCTTGCCAGGCTTTTGATTGTTTTCGAGGATCTTCAGTGAGCGCAGAATCGGCAGACCCGCGTCCTGCAAGATCGATAACTGACGAGTGAACGCGCAAATGTGTTTGGTCTTCGCACCACCGATCGCAAAGGCACGCTTCTTCTTGCCACCTTTGGTTTTCCCCGCAGCGGCCTGTTTCTTGACGGAGATCTTCGTAACGAAGTATCCCATCTGACGAATCGTGGTTTGCGCCTCTTCTTCATTGGCGGCATCGATCTCGTCCCGGATCTCTTGTCCGGTCGCGTCCATCGCTTCGAATTGATAGATAGGCATGATGGAAAGGGTGAAGTTTAAAGGTGGAAGTGAAAAAGAGATGCGTGAGGTACTGAACCGTGATCTACAAAGACGTTGTTGGCGCTGTAGCGGTTATTTGTCTTGTTTGAAGGAGTCAAGGAAGTTTTAAACTTCGCTCGCCAACCCGCAAACATCGTTTAGTCTTGGACAGGTTTAGTCTTGGACGGTTTCGCGAATGATTTCGTCGATGGTCGTGATGCCGGCTTCGGCGATGCCCATGCCGAAATCGCGAAGGCAGATCATGCCGTTCTTCATCGCTTCGTCACGAAGGTCATCCGTGGACGCGTTGCCCAAAATCATGTCGCGAATGGTGTCGTTCATCGTCATCAATTCAAACAACGCGATGCGGCCTTTGTAGCCAGTGTTATTGCAGTTATCGCAGCCGGTTCCTTTGAAGAACTTCTTGCCTTTGATGTCTGACTTTTCGAGTTGCAAATCAAACAACATTGCGGTGCTGATCTTGGTTTCCTCGCGGCACTTGGTGCAAATCCGACGAACCAATCGTTGTGCCAAAATCGCCTCGACCGTCGCGCAAATCATGAACGGTTGAATGCCCATGTCCTTCAATCGCGTTACCGTTGCGGCGGCACTGTTCGTGTGCAACGTGCTAAACACCAAGTGACCCGTCAGTGCGGCTTGAATGGCGATTTCGGCAGTCTCCAGGTCACGGATCTCACCGACCAGGATCGTGTCAGGGTCCTGACGCAAGATCGCTCGCAAGCACGACGCGAACGTCACGCCCACATCAGTGTCGATCGGGATTTGAATGATGCCGTCGATGTCGTATTCAACCGGGTCTTCGGTCGTGATCAGCTTGTCTTCGGGTTTGTTCAACTCCGATAGCGACGAATACAGCGTGGTCGTTTTGCCGGATCCCGTCGGACCTGTTACCAAGACAATTCCGTTGGGGCGATCGATCGCTTTGCGGAAGTTGGCGATGGTGGCTTCATCCATGCCTACGTTTCCGAGCGACAAGTCCACCACCGAGCGGTCGAGCACCCGCATGACCGTTGATTCACCAAAGATCGTTGGCAACACCGAAACGCGAAGGTCAACCGGGTGACCCCCGACCATCAATTCGATCCGACCGTCCTGCGGCATCCGTCGTTCAGCAATGTCCAGGTTCGCCATGACCTTGATCCGCGTCGTGATCGCGAACGCCAAGTGACGTGGAGGCGGAACCATTTCATAGAGCACACCTTCGGCCTTGATGCGAATGCGGAATTCGTCCTCGAAGGGTTCAAAGTGAATGTCCGAAGCGTGATCCTTGATCGCCAGCAACAAAACCATGTTCAACAGCTTGCGGACGGGCGCCGAGTCGGCAAGTGCTTCCGCATCGGTGATGTTGAACTTCTCATCTTCCAAAGCCGAAATCGCGGCTTTCAATTCTTCGTCGTTGTTGAGTTCTTCGACAAGCTTTTCAACGCTTTCCGATTCGCTGTCATAGTGACGCTCGATCGTTTGCATCACGTCGCGTTCGGTCGCGATGATGATCTCGATCTCATGGCCCAAGAACGTCCGCAATTCGTCTTGCACGTTCAGGTTTTGCGGGTCGCAGGTCGCGATCGTCAGCACGTTGCGATCTTCATCGAAGGCCAACGGAATGACGCGATAAAGCTGCGCCATCGTTTCGTTGATCATCGCCATGACCTTCTCGTCAAGCTTGGCGTCCTCGAGCGACACCGTTTGCATCCCCATTTGCTCGGCAAGCGCCTGGATCAACTGCTCGTCCGTGATCAACTGCATGTCTTCGGCGATGCGGCCAAGCAGCATGCCCGGCTGTTGCTCTTGTTCTTCAAGCACAATTGCAAGCTGATCATCCGACAAGAAGCCGAGGTCAACGAGGATCTGTCCGATGCGTCGAGTTGCCATGAGGAGAAGTTCGAAGGTTGAAGAGGGAGGGGTGAACGGGGTAGCGAAACTTGTTAGGAAGTTCGGTGGTGTCGAAGTGGGTTAGAAGTCGACAGCGACTTCTGCGAAGCCAAACGACCTACTTTTCATCGGGAATGGGAATGGCCTCGTCACCTTCGCCCTTGCGTGAGGCAACGATTCGTTTGGCCAAGTCGTCGGGACGGTGAGCTTTTCCGAGCGCGTCTTCGACGGATATCTTTTCGTCCTTCCATAGAGTGAATAACGTGTCGTCCATCAACTGCATCCCGAACTTTGCACCGGTTTGCATTGACGAGTTGATTCGGAACGTTTTGTTTTCTCGGATCAGGTTGGCGATGCCGGGGGTCACGACCAAGACTTCGTAGGCGGCAACCCGACCACCGCCGATTTTTGGCAGCAGTGTTTGTGCGACCACGCCGATCAAAGTGGACGCCAGTTGGGTGCGGATTTGGTCCTGCAGGTTACCGGGGAACGCGTCAATGATCCGGTTGACCGTGCCTTGAGCACTGTTGGTGTGAAGAGTGCCGAATACGACGTGACCGGTTTCCGCAGCACTAATGGCCGCTTCAATGGTTTCCAAGTCACGAAGCTCGCCGACCAAAATCACGTCAGGGTCTTGCCGGAGAGCACGGCGAATCGCCTCAGAGAAGCTCGGGACGTCAACGCCCACTTCGCGTTGGTTGATTGTCGACTCGATGTGATCGTGATAGAACTCGATCGGATCCTCGATCGTGATAATGTGGTGGTCGACGGTCGAGTTCAGCAGGTGAATCAGCGATGCCAACGTGGTCGACTTGCCCGAGCCCGTCGGGCCGGTGACCAAGAACAGACCACGAGGCCGGTGAACCATCTTCACTACGGCTTCGGGCAGGCCGAGTTGTTCGGGGGTCAACTTGTCGTTGGGGATCTGGCGAAGCACCATCGAGATGAAGCCCCGTTGCTTGAACACCGAAACCCGGAACCGAGCTTGGTCGCCGAACGCAAAGCCAAAGTCACACGAGCCGGTTTCTTGCAGTTCCCGCTGGCAACGTTCAGGCGTGATCGACTTCATCAACGCCACGGCGTCCTCCTGCTCGAGCGTCTTGGTCTCGAGTTTTCGCATTCGACCGTGCAGGCGAAATACGGGGGGTTGGCCGACCACAATGTGGATATCGCTGACGCCTTGCTTGATGGCTGCTTGAAGCAGCTTGTCGATCAGCACCGTTGCCATAAATTAGGTTCCCTCGAGGCCGAAGACCGGAACTCTTTCCGATCGACGAAGTTAGATAAGTTGGGAAGAAGAGGAGCATAGTCAGCCGAAAGCAATTCCGGCTCACGTTGCTATTATTCCCATGAAACTGGCAAAGGCCAGTAAATTCGCCTTAAAGCTTTGCGATGGACGCCGCAGCAGCAGCGATCGTGAAACGCACCCCCAGGGCATTCACGGCCAATTTCGGCTCGAAATCAGGGCGGGACGCTGACTAGCCGAGCGGGGTAATTGGCCATGGTTTGGCAAGGCGCCGTTTTAGGCGAAACACGTGCCAAAATCGCGGTGGGAGATGCCCGTTTCAGCGTCTGCGGGGAACCGCAAATACGGCTTACAGCGAGTCCAGGTCCTGCATCATATTGCTGAACGCCAGGTCCTCTTGTTCGGTCTTTTTCGCCACACGATAGACCTCTTCAAATGACGTGATTCCGCGGATCGCCTTGAGCATCCCGTCGGTGTAAAGCGTTGACATACCGTTCTTTATGGCGTTGATGCGGATTTCTTGAGTGCCCGCTCCCTTAAACATCAACTCGCGCATCTTGCTGTTGATCAGCATCAGTTCGTAGATACCGATTCGACCCCGGTAGCCCGAGCGTCCGCAGTACGTGCAACCCTTGCCGCGAGAGAACTCCGCACGCTTGATCAGCTCGGGGGGAAGGCCCGTTTCGGCTAGCACGCTTTCGGACGGTTGGAACCGCACCTTGCAGCGGGGGCAAATGGTCCGCACCAATCGCTGAGCCAAGACCGCGATGACGGAGCTTGCCACCATGTAGGATGGTACACCGATGTCCACCATGCGTGATATAGCACTGGGCGCGTCGTTCGTGTGTAGCGTACTGAAAACCAGGTGTCCAGTTAATGAAGCCTGGATTCCCATCGACGCGGTCTCGTGGTCACGCATTTCGCCGACCAGGATGATGTTGGGAGCTTGCCGCAGCATCGCTCGAATGATCAGGGCGAAGTCGAGCCCGATACCGTGCTGAACTTGCACCTGGTTGATGCCCGGAAGGTAGTACTCCACCGGGTCCTCGGCGGTGATCACTTTCCGGTCCGGGCGGTTCAGCGCGTTCAGCGCGGCGTACAAGGTCGTCGTCTTACCCGACCCCGTGGGGCCTGTCACCAAAATGATTCCGTTGGGCCGGCGAATCAACGAGTTGAAGTTTCGGAAGTCGCGTTCGGACAATCCGAGCTGACGAACGCCCACCTTGATGTTGTCCTTGTCGAGCAACCGCATGACGCAGGACGACCCGTGATTGGTGGGGATGATGGACACCCGAAGGTCGAGCTGCTTGTCGCCGACGGTGATTTTGATCCGCCCGTCGGTGGGGCGTCTCTTCTCTGAAATGTCAATTTTGGCAAGGATCTTGATCCGGGCGATGATGGCCGAGAGCATCCGCTTAGGTGCGTTCTCGCGTTCCACGCAGACGCCGTCGATGCGGTAGCGGATTCGCACTCGATCTTCGAAGGGTTCAACGTGGATGTCGGAAGCTCGTAATTGGACGGCTTCGGCGATCATCAGGTTGACCAATCGGATCACGGGAGCGGCGCTGTTGTCGTCGTCATCCTCCATTGCCCCGCCATCGCCGCCTTCGTCCGTTTCGGTGAAGTCGATCGCGGTATCGGTGAATTCCTGCAGCATCGAGTCAGCGGATTCACCTTCCACCTGGCCGTAGTACTTATTGATCGCACCGAGGATGGCGGTTTTGGGGGCCAGGACGGATTCGATCTTTCGGTTGAGGATGAACCGCAGTTTTTCGATGGTTTCGAGGTCGAAGGGGTCTGAAATCAAGACCGTGAGGGCTCCGTCTTCTTCCAGGTAGGGCAAGACATTGTTTTCGCGAGCGACCGATTCGGGCACCAATTCGATGACTTCTTCGGGAATATTGACCGTTCGGAGATCGACGTAAGGGATTTTGTGAT
Source organism: Rubripirellula amarantea (assembly GCF_007859865.1). Lineage (NCBI taxonomy): Bacteria > Pseudomonadati > Planctomycetota > Planctomycetia > Pirellulales > Pirellulaceae > Rubripirellula > Rubripirellula amarantea. Next base: position 581,552 of record NZ_SJPI01000002.1, read on the forward strand.
GCTTGGCGAGAGCCTCGGCGACCTCCTCGGGCGTAGCGTATTCCATCTGAACGAGCACGGCGCCGACATCGGCGCCTGTGTTTTTAGCGACTTCTTCGGCTTCGCTAAGCTGGTCCAGGGAAATGACTCCGGACTTCAAGAGAAGGTCGGTGAAGTCATGCATCGCTTGGCTCATCAGTATTTCCTGGTTCAAGATGAGAGAGAAAAGGTCGTCGTGGCCCCTTTATGGTACTCGAATCTGAGTCCAGCACTGCAACCCGTAGTTTAGAATTCCACGCGGACAGTCGATCCACGGACGCTCAGGTCTCACAGACAGTGTGATTGGCCTGAGCGTTTGACGATCAGCAGGCAGTGATATCCCGCCAGCTTCCCGAGGTCGTTTCAGGACGGGAGGTCGCGCCCCAGCCAGCAGGGTCCGCGTTTAGAGAAGTTTCATGAACTCACGCATCCACGCGGGGTGTGCGGGCCAAGCGGGAGCGGTGACCAGGTTGCCGTCGACATGGGCGCTGTCCATCGTGGGAGCCGGGGGGCTGTAGGTGCCACCGGCAGCTTCCACTTCGGGTTTGACGGCTGGGTAGCAACTACACGTACGGCCCGAGAGCACGCCGGCGGCCACCAGGATCTGTGGTCCGTGGCAAATTGCGGCGATCGGCTTTTTGGTGGTCGCGAAATGTCGGACGGCGTTGAGAACGTCTTGATTGAGTCGCAAGTATTCCGGTGCTCGGCCGCCGGGAATCACCAGTGCGTCGTAGTCGGCCGGCCGCAGGGACTCAAAATCCGCGGTGATGGCGAAACGATGTCCCGGCTTTTCGCTGTACGTTTGGTGCCCTTCAAAATCGTGGATCGCTGTGGCGACGGATTCGCCCGCCATCTTGTCGGGACAAACGGTGTCGACGTGATGTCCGGCGCAAAGCAATATCTGGTACGGCACCATGGCTTCGTAGTCTTCCACAAAGTCGCCAACGATCATCAGGATTTTTTTCACGGAATGGGCCTTCAAGTGAAAAGGTGAAAGGGATGCGGTTGAAAAAGCGAACCTTATGGCGATCTTTGCCAAATGTCTACAAGTAAGGCGGCTAAGGAGAACGCTAGGAGCCAAGACGCAAACTTTCGAGCCACAAGTTCTAGCTCGCCAGTTTCACATCGCCAGTGTCTAGAACGTTGGTTTCTAGGACGCTGATTTCTAGGACGCTGATTTCTAATACGCGAGTTTGAACAACGCCGAGTCGCCTTAGCGTTCCAGATCACCTTAACGATATCACCTTAGTGATCTGGGATTGCCTTTGGCCTTGCTTGCACCGGGCCAGACTTGTTACTCCCCAAGGGTACTTGAGCGAAAATTTGAATTTCTAGGGAGTTTTGCGATGCCATATGGCCTCTACATGTCGGCGGCTGGTGCTCATGCACAAAGTCATCGTATGCAACAACTCAGCAACAACCTTGCCAACGTCGATACACCCGGCTTCAAACCGCAGGAAACGATCCTGCAGGCTCGGTTCGCCGAGATGATCGAACAAGGACAAGTCAGTTCAGGTTTAGGCGGAGCTGATGACATTGGCGGCGGAGTCACGATTCAGCCATCGCAAACCCAGTTTTCCCAGGGTGCCGTGAAGTCAACGGGACGCGAAACTGACTTCGCGATCAACGACGAAACATCTTTCTTTGTGGTCAACCACGCCGGCGAACAGCGACTCACCCGAGCGGGTGACTTTCTGTTTGATTCGCAAGGCCGGTTGATCAACCAAAACGGTGACGCGGTGATGGGAAGCAACGGGCAACCCATCCAAATCGAACCGAACAAGCCTTACCAAGTGGGCGCCCAGGGTCGCATTCAACAAGGCGGCACCACTCACGAATTGATGTTGGCAAAGCCCAAGAGCATGGGGGATCTGACACACTTGGGTGGCAATCAATTCAAGCCTCTCGCACCGTTTGATCTTGTCGCTCGCGGAGATCGCCAGGTAGTAGGAGGTATGTTGGAACATTCCGCCGTCAGTCCGACGAGTGCGATGATGGAGTTGATCGAGACCTCACGCGTCTACGAAGCCAACGTGCGAATGATTCAAAACCAAGACTCCGTGATGGGGACGCTAATCAGTCGCGTGCTTCAAAACTAAACGCGACTGAGTCGGCGATGCCTACCTAGGCGAATCGCAAGCGACGCGACTCCTAACGAAGCAACGTCCCGGCTCAACAAAACACTGAACTCTTCTGCCTAGAACCCAATCCCTTACGCCTGAAGCCTACTCATGAGTGTTCAAACCCTATACACCGCCGCCACCGGAATGGAGGCGATGGAAACGAAGCTCGACGTGATCGCCAATAACCTGGCCAACATCAACACGACGGGCTTCAAGAAGGATCGCGCTAACTTCGAGGACTTGCTGTATCGCACCGAAGTGCATCCGGGCGTGAAAGACGCCAATCAAACGCCCACCGCCGTGGGGACTCAGGTCGGTCTCGGGGTTCGCGTCACCAGCACGCAAACAGATCAACGGCAGGGGACTCTTCAGCAAACCGGCCGCGAACTTGACGTCGCGATCCAAGGCAAGGGTTACCTGCGAGTGCTCGATCCATCGAGCCAGCAAACGATGTACACTCGCGCCGGGAACCTCGACATCAACGCCGACGGGCAATTGGTGATCGGTTCGGCAAGCGTGGGACGGTTGATCGATCCACCAATCCAGATTCCCAACGATGCCACGGCGATCTCAATTAGCGGCAATGGCGAAGTGATGGTGCGGGTTCCTGGTCAAACCGAACTCGCGCTTCAGGGCCAAATCCAAATGGCTCAGTTTGTGAACCCGGACGGTCTGCAGAAAACCGGCGAGAACATGTACCTGCAAACCGATGCTTCGGGACCGGAGCAAGTCGGCACGCCTGGCGATCAAGGGATTGGCGAGATTCGTCAAGGGAACCTGGAAGCGTCCAACGTCGAGCCGGTTCAAGAGTTGATCGACCTGATCACCACCCAGCGAGCCTTCGAGCTCAACAGTCAAGCCGTTCAGGCCGGCGACCAGATCATGCAGAACATTTCGAACCTGCGTCGCTTCTAAGATTCAGTAAAGCAGTTTGTCGGATTGCCGAAAGTCTTGGCGACTTTGGTTATCCCCAAACACTGTTATCCCCAAACGCCTTGTTTGGTTTGAAATTCCACGGATGGAAATTGAAGATGATGTTCACAGGCAAGATGCCACTCACCCTGCTTCTGGTGCTCGTGATGGCGTCGTTGGTTTGTGCGCAGGATTCCGCGGTCATCAATGCTCACACACGTTGGGTTCTCAAAACCAAGTCGAACGTCCGAGTCAATTCACCGATCGTCCGTTTAGAAGACGTGGTCGAGCCAACTGATCCCAACATGGCTGGTTGGAAACGAATCGCCCGGTCGCCAATCGGTTTGGTTCCCGTCGGGGGCCAGACGATGACCATCGAACGCGATCGTCTTAGCCCCATCATCTTGGCCGCCGAGGCAACGCCACGAATCATCGACTGGGTCGGTCAGGACACCATTCGCGTCGTCTATGACAAGAACTACAAGCCTCAGTCGCATTCGTCGGTCGCGCAAGTTGCGTACACGCAAGGTACGGTTGCTGGGGCAGTGACTAATGCCGGTTCTTATGCAACGGGTTCCTATGAAGCTGGTTCCTATAAAGCGGGCGAATCAGGGCAAGATTCCCAGGTCGGATCAGTCGAGCGATTAACCGCATCGGAAAGTCGCCGCGTGGTGCATTGGATTGAGCTAGCGATCGAGCGGTTTCAGCCCAGCATTCATGAATCCTACGAAGTCGAAGTCGAGGCTGATCAACCAGGACTCGCGGCGCTTCGATTGATTGGCGGCGTGACAGATTGTGCGCCCGTCAGTGAACCGCACGAAGGCGTTTGCGTGTTCGCGATTGAAGCCAGGTCGGCTGACGGCACAGTGCGTTCCGACATCAGCGTTCGGCTTTCCGCTCATCCCACCGTCGTGGTTCCTGCTCGAACGCTGGGGCGAGGACATCGGATTTCGGCCAACGACTTAGAGTTACAGCCGATCCCCGCCGAACAGTTGAGCGGCGATGTGATTGTGGACATGGATTTGCTGATTGGCAAAGAGGTTCGCGGTACGCTGCGAATCGGCCAGCCCATCGGTCATGGTGAAATTGGAGAGCCGATTTTGATTCACCGAGGCGACTTGATCGAACTGCGAGTTCTCGGTGGCGGTGTGAGCGTGTCGACCAATGCGAAGGCGGTCGACAGCGGTGCCCATGGAGAATTGATTGAAGTGGAGACCATGGCTCCACGCAAGCGAATGGTCGCGCGAGTGTCCACTATTGGCGTCGCGGAAATTGTCACACGTGCACCGATTGTTAGGTAACCAGGATTGATGATGAAATCGCCCAACCTACTTGTTGGCATTCTGTTTGGTGCACTGCTTTGTGTGGCGTCGCGTCCCGCGATCGCCCAGAACAGTTCGCTGTTGCATGCGCCGATGCCGCGAGTGAGTCTTAGCGGGCCGCAGTTCGACAATCCGATGAACGCCGGTCCGCTGGCGAATCCGCGTCCCGAGCAACGCGTGGCTGAACAAGCATTGCCGCAACCTAGTGATGGACAAGTTGCCCCGTACAAACCCGGTATGGTCGTTCAAGCGGGCGATTCCAACGCCGATCGCCCGCCGGTGCTGCTAAACGGAGTCAGTTGGACCTACCAACCGGCACCGCCAATTCGAACGTTCCAGAAAAACGATGTGGTCACCATCCGCGTCGACGAGATCACTCGCGTGCAGGCCGACGGATCCGCCCAAATTCGCAAAACGACGCTCTACGAAGCGGTGCTGAGTGATTGGATCAAGCTGACTGATTTCCGCTTGCGACCTGACCCGCAGGGCAACGGTGATCCGACGATCGGGACGGAATCCAACAACAACTTTCGAGCTCAGTCGACGGTTCAGTCTCGCGAGTCGTTGACGTTTAACATCGCCGCGACCGTGGTCGACATTCGGCCCAATGGAAACCTTGTTCTTGAAGCCCGCAAGCAAATTCGCGTCAACGACAATTTGTGGGAAACATCGCTGACGGGAATGTGTCGTGCAGTGGACATCGCGCCCGACAATGTGGTACTGAGCAAGGACTTGATCGATCTAGAGATTCAGAAAGAAGACCGCGGGCACTTGCGCGACGGTTACAAGCGAGGCTGGTTTCAAAGGATCTGGGATCGAGTGCAGCCGTTTTAGTCTGCGTGCTTGAGTGATGTGGAGGGCGACGACCTGTTTTGTGCAGTCGGATCGTCAATCAACCTCTCGAGCAACAAGGCAGCAATACCGTTCGACGCGAAAGTCATTTGATGAAACATCCACTCACTCAGATCTTCGGACACATGGTCGCCGTCGTTGTCATCGGCGTGCTGGTGTTCAATCAAACGGTTTTCGCCGAAGGATTGAAGCTGGGAGACCTCTGCCGCGTCAAAGGCCAAGAATCTAACACCCTGCAAGGGTTGGGTTTGGTCGTCGGTCTTCGAGGAACTGGCGATTCGGATGCATTGCCCACCTCGCGTGCGTTGGCTCGCATGATGCAGTTGATGGGCGGCCCGATGGCGACCGATCGAATGGGCAACTTGGACTTAAGCGATGTCGCGGATGCCAAGAATGTTGCCATGGTGTTCGTTAACGCTCGGATCCCGCCGGCGGGTGCGCAATCGGGCGACATGCTCGATGTGACGGTGAACGCTATCAGTGCCAAGAGTCTCGACGGCGGAACGTTAATGCTGACGCCGCTATTGGGACCTCGCAGCGACAACCCGACGGTGTACGCGATGGCTCAAGGCCGTTTGGCTGTTTCACGCGACGGGCCTGCGACGACCGCATCCATCCAAGGTGGTGCCAAAATGGAAGCGTCGGTGCCCGCTGTCTTTCAAAAGGACGGCAAGCTTACGCTCGTTTTGGAGCGAGATTTTGCAAGCTTCGACACCGCTCAACGAGTGGAGGATGAGATCAACAACCTGTCGTCGTTGACGCTAAGCGATTCGCTGGCTCGCAGCAGTGGAAACTCGATTGGCGGCGTGAAGTCGTCTCGAACGTGGGCCAAGGCGATTGACCAACTTCACATTGAAGTCGGCATTCCCGAGGTTTACCGAGACAATCCGATCAAGTTCATTTCATTCTTGTTGGGCACGACTATTCAAATCAACAGTCATTCCAACCGCGTGGTCATCAATGAAAAAGACGGAGTGGTCGTGATCGGCCGAGACGTCGAGATCGCGCCCGTGCTGGTGACGCACCGAAACCTGCGGATCGACGCGGGCGGGGGCGGTGGTTTTACTCAGGTTTCTGATAAATCAGACGTTCCATCCAATGCCAAGTTAAAAAGTTTGGCCGACGCGTTGAACGCATTGGATGTGCCCACGGATGACTTGATCGCCATTATCAAAACGCTCAAGCGAAAAGGTGACTTGTATGGCGAGGTTGTTTTTCAGTAAGCATAGCGATCTGTTCACGATGTGAACGGATGTTGCAGCCGTTTTGCTTGTCGTAAAGCGGTTGCCATCTCGACTGGTTAGCAAGCGAGCAAGTGACGGTTAGTGAAGGTTGAATCTTATGAACCCCCTCTCATCTTCATCGAAGTTGCCGCCGCTTTCCCAGACGCAGTTGTCCCAATCGCAGTTGTCCCAATCACCAGGGGCGGTACCGCCGAAACTGGATGCGGCCGGCGGCAGTGAAGAATTGCGAGAAGCATTCACGGATTTCGTCGGCCAGACCCTTTTTGGAAGCATGCTGACATCAATGCGAAAGACCGTTGGTACGCCGGCATACATGCACGGCGGACGAACCGAAGAAGTGTTTCAGCAGCAGATGGATCAATACCTCGTCCAAGACTTAACGGACGCCTCGGCTGACACCTTGGCCGATCCGATGTTCGAACTATTCAACATGCAAAGAAGATCGTAATGGATACCTGGAACGATCGCGTCGCTGCCTACGCGGCTGAGGTCGCTGAAATTGCTGAGACCATCGACCTTATCCTTGATGAGACACGGGTACACACCGTGGGCGTCAAGTCGAAAGAGGTGAACGAATCAACCGCTCAGTTGCAGCACGCTCTTGAAGAGCTCGAAGAGATGATCGGTAAGCGTGAGACGTTGCTGAAAGATCCTGAAGCACCGACGGCCGGCACGACGCTGATCGAGAAACTGCGGTCGACGTTCAACATCGAAGACGCTCGGTTGGCGAAGAAGTGCGAGGAAGTTTCGCATCAGATCGAGTTGACTCACCAACGAGCATTGTCGCTGTTCGTTTGCCAATTTCACTTGTCGGATCTGACCACCGATATGGTGCGAATTTTATCAGGTGTCACGGCTAAGCCGACCTACCAACGCGACGGAAGCACCCAGGCCAACCAAGGGTACCAGGGCGGTGGCGGATTTCTTGACGAAGCCGCGTAACGCAGCACGTTTGCATGTTTCGACGATATTTGCATCAGCCGAAGCGTCACGTCGATTCACGATGCGCTGTTGTTAAGCTATTGCTGAGCCCTTGCTGAGCTGATCTTGATTATCGCTGGGTTGCCGTTCTCTGCTATCGCTAACCGCGGCGTGCTTCTTCTTGCCCTCGCCACACGGAACCTGTGACGAAACATCCTGTGACGAAACGTCAGGTGGCGAAACAAAGTGGCGAAACGGAAGCGTGAAACGGAGTAGCGATACGCCGATGGCGCTGACCACGGGCCCTGCTAGGATGGCGGTTGTGGAATTGCAACGGCTGCTGGCCTTGCATTTGGCTCGGTGGTTTTGAAATTGCTAGGGGTTTTCGTTGAATTGGAATTGGACTTGCGCCGTCGTTCTATCGCTTGGGCTAGCGAGCGTATCTCGTGCTGAGGCACCCGTCGTCCTGCCCTCGCCCGTCGTTTTGCCGTCGATTGTGCAAGACATCGAATTCCTCGCCTCTGATGAACTCAGGGGACGCAGTGTTGCCGATGACTCGATCGATGTCGCGGCCAACTACATTGCTCAACGGATGTCGGACATCGGCTTAGACACAAATGCTTTTAACGGCGAACCGTTCCAGCCGGTTTCGATTGAACTGGAAGCCAGTGCTGGGGCGGCGGACGCAAACCGGTTGGCCTTTCGCGTTTCCGATCAATCGGGGCAGCAAGTCGAGATCGTTGCAGAGCTTGATGCTGATATGAACCCATTGGCTGCCGGGGCGGACAAGGCAAATCTAACAGCGCCGCTCGCGTTTGTCGGTTATGGAATCACAGCACCGAAGCTTGGCTACGACGACTACCAAGGCGTGGATGTGGCTGGGCATGTGGTCGTGATCTTACGCAAAGAACCGCAGGCCGCTGATCCCGATTCGGTTTTTGAAGGTGCTCGCAATACACGGCACGCGTTCTTTGCCACCAAAATCCAGAACGCGATCGAGAACAACGCCAAGGCAATCATCTTCGTGAACGACGTGGGGAGTGTCGCTGCGGCGGTCAAGCAGCAAGAGAACCGGATCGCTGCGGAGCTCAAGCGTCGCAAGACCATGGAAGAACAAATCGCAGCCCTGCCGGCCGAGGCAATCAACAACCGCCAAAACGTCGCCGAGCGAATCGCTCAGATCGACAAACTGGTCGACGCGATGAAACAAGAGTTACGGGCTATCGAAAAAGGCGTGATGTCGGTCAATGAAGCTGGTTCGCGAGATCGCAGTGCCGCGAATACGTTGCCGATTGTCTCAATGTCCCGCACCACACTTGACCAACTGTTGGTTGCTTCGAGCGGTAAGACGTTGGCGAGTATTGAATCCGAAATCGACCAGAAGCTGAAGCCTCAGTCGCGTTTGCTATCAAATGTGGTGGTCGAATATAAGAATCAGGTAACGCCGTCGAGCCGCGTGAGCAACAACGTTGTGGGCGTGATTCCCGGTCGCGGCTCGCTCGCCGAAGAAACCGTGGTTGTGGGAGCTCACTATGACCACGTGGGAATGGGCGGAATCGGTTCGCTGGCTCCTGGGACCATCGCGGTTCACAACGGAGCGGACGACAATGCGTCGGGCACCTCGGTGATGTTGGCTACTGCCGAACGAATGGTGTCCCAGCTCGCCGGTATCGGATCCCACCGTCGCGTTGTCTTTATCGCGTTCACGGGCGAAGAACGCGGGTTGTTGGGTAGCAAGCACTACGTGCGTAATCCTCGGTTCGCGCTGCGTTCAACGGTCGCAATGATCAACCTGGACATGGTAGGGCGACTGCGAGAGAACGAACTGACGGTGTACGGGACAGGATCCGCGATCGAAATGGACGAGATCGTGGAATCGGCTAACCGCTCAGTCGGGTTTCGGCTCGACAAGGTAAAGTCGGGCTATGGTCCGAGTGACCATCAATCGTTCTACACTGCGGGGGTACCGGTGCTGTTTTTCTTCACGGGGCTGCACAACGACTATCACCGACCAACTGATGATTTCGGAAAAATCGACATGAAGGGCATGACCCGGATAACCGATATAGTTTCCGGATCAACTTTCCAACTCGCGGTACGCTCGAAACGGCCTGAGTACGCGGAAACGGAGAACAACGTCCAAATTCGTTGGCAAAAGACAGCGTTTTTGGGGGTTCGACTACGAAACCGCGAAGACAGAGCCATCATTGAAGCGATCGTGCCCGGTTCGCCGGCCGAGAAGGCAAGTATCCAGGCCGGGGATTGGTTGCTGCAAATCGGAAATACAAAGCTCGTGAAACGGGCGGACGTGTTTTCCGCGATGCGTGGTAAACGACCTGGTCAAAAGCTCAACATTACCCTCGATCGGCGTGGCAGCACGTTGGTGGTTCCGGTGACGTTGGCGGAAAACCAACCGTAGACTCAAGCTTTTTCCAAAACGTGCCCTTTCGGGAACTGATCGAATTGGAATTCGCTTAGAACAAGAAAAATTCGTCTTGCCGCGGCTAACTTGTGGTGACACAATCCGAGGCGATACGGATAGAAGTGATTGAGCGAGGTATGAAACCAAGCGAATCACTTCGGCGAATGGACGCAACAAAATTACGCAAGGAGAGCGGACGTGCGATTGAACGCAAAAACGGCTACGAAACTGGCTTTGACTCTTGGTTTCATGGTGCTCGGTGCGGTGGCACCCACGGCCGCCAAAGCCCAAGACTCCAACGGTCACCGCGTCGCGGTGATCGATGTGGCCTTCATCTTCAAGAATCACCCCGGCATCAAGAGCCAAGTGGCTGCCGTCGAGAGCGATTTAAAGGGTTATGAAGCAACCCTGAACGGCAAGCGAGACGAATTGAAGGCGGCTGCTGAAGGTCTGAAGACTTTCAAAGTGGGTTCGCCTGAGTACTCGGCTCAAGAAGAAAAGGTTGCTTCGCTTGAATCGAAGCTTCGCTTGGACATGGCTCGCAAACGTAAAGAACTTGCTGACGCCGAAGCACAGATCTACTTCCAAAACTACCAACGTATCGCTAAGACCGTTGAGCTGATCGCCAAGCACAACAAGGTCAACATCGTGCTTCGCTACAACAGCGAAAACATGGACCTTGAAAAGGGTGAATCCGTCATCCGTGGCGTGATGAAGAACATCGTTTATCACGACGACTCGCTCGACATGACCAAGGGCGTGATGGATTACTTGGACAAGGTTCAAGTTGCCAACAGCGGAACCGGCGCAGCACGTCAGTAAGCTGGTGGATGATTGCTCCCGCAACGGAAGTCAATTTGGCTTTCGGCGGGGCGTGGTGAAGTAGCTAGGGCTCACGTGTCGAAAGTCGCAAGGCTTTCGGCGAAGGCTAGAAGCCGAAGCCCTGGATGACCTTTGCTGCGAAGAAGACGTAGAAGATCACAAACGAGTGCATGGATGTGCTCGTTGCAATTTGAAGGTTCAGGGAGGGACGATCGCGTGCAACGCTTTCGGAATGAACATACGATTGCTTCGTCGTGCGAAATCCACGGACGAGGCTACTGGAGTGGCGAAGAAGTCACCGTGGCGGTCCATCCCGCGCCGGTTTCTTCAGGCATCCGCTTCATTCGAACCGACCTTCCCGGTCGCCCGTCGTGCCTTGCCAACGCAAGCACGCGGCAGGACGCATCGCTGCGAACCAATTTGGTCGAAGGCGAAGCGAAGTTTCAGATGGTTGAGCATCTGATGGCTGCTTTGTCGGCGCTTGAAATCGACAATTGCAATGTCGAGATCAACGGTGAAGAGCTTCCTGGCCTTGATGGCAGTTCACTCGGCTTCGCTCATGCTCTTGCTCGTGCTGGATTGATCATTCAGGCAGCACCGCGGCGGCGTTTGGTTTTGGATCAACGGTACCGCGTTAGCAGTGGTGACGGATGGATTGAAGCCACGCCTTCAAAGCGACAAGAAACGTACTTCGAGTACCACCTTAGCTTTGACGACGACACGCCGATCGAACCGCAAGCGTTTTCGATTGAACTGACGCCCAATGGCTTTCTTCGTGAAGTCGCGTCCGCTCGAACCTTTGTGACCGCCGACCAGGCTGATCAGATTCGTGCGGCTGGATTGGCTTCTCACGTGACCAATCAAGATATCGTCGTGATCGGAAGTAGCGGTCCGGTCGACAATGAATTTCGTTTTCGCAACGAATGCGCTCGGCACAAGACGCTCGACTTGATCGGCGATCTCGCGCTCTCTGGCATCGACGTTGCTGGTCGATTCACATCGTTTCGTGGTGGCCACAAGCTCAACGGAAAGATGGCGAGCTTGTTGGCTGACTTATCCGCCAAGCAATCGGCACGCTCCTTGGATGCGGCGCAGGACATTCGAAAAGTCGCTTAGCGTCATCCAGCAGATCATTTCCTCACAGCATTGCATTTCTTCAAAAGAGCCTCGCAACCATGAGCACCGATATCGCTCAAACCGCCGTCGTTGATCCCCGAGCAAAGCTGGGCACGAACGTCAAGATTGGCCATTTTTGTATCATTGGCCCTGATGTGACGATCGGTGACGACACGCGGCTGGAAAACAACGTCGTCTTATCCGGCATCACGCGGATTGGCGAAGATAACCATTTCTTTTCCAACTGTGTCATCGGAACTCATCCGCAAGACACGACCTATCGCGAAACCGCAACCTGCGTCGAAGTGGGACACGGAAACATCTTCCGCGAGTTCTGTACGGTCAACCGAGCGACCGAAAAGGAAGACGGCGTCACTCGCGTCGGTGACAACAACTACTTCATGACCAACACCCATATTGCCCACGATTGCAAGATCGGTGATCGCATTGTGATCGCGAACAACGGAATGCTTGGCGGTCACGTCCACGTTGGTAACGATGTCACCATCGCCGGCGGTGTTGGTGTGAATCACTTCGCATCCATCGGTCAAATGAGCTTTGTGTCGGCAATGAGCCGCGTGCTGCACGATGTTCCCCCCTACATGATCGTTGACGGCCAGCCTGCTCGTCCACGTGCGGTGAACAGTGTCGGACTCAAGCGTCATGATTTCCCTGAAGAAGACATTCGTCTGCTTTCGAAGTCCTACCGATTGCTCTATCGCTCTTGCGTTGGATTGGAAGCGGCACGAGAAGAGATTTTGTCATACGGACCTTTGCGTCCAGCGTTAAAAGAACTTTTTGATTGCGTCGAGCGTGCCGGGTTGGGCAAGCATGGACGCAGTCGTCAACATCGAAAGAAAGCTGCGTGAGTAAGCTACGTACTGCCGTCGTCGGCGCCGGTCACCTCGGTCGCATCCATGCCAAGTTGATCTCGCAAGTAGATGGAGCCGAGTTGGTCGCTGTCAGCGATCCCTTCGAGGCCGCTCGCAAGATGGCGAGTGAGCAGTTTGGGGTCGTGACTCATGCCGACTATCGCGATGCGATCGAAGGCTGCGATGCTGTGATCATTGCGTCCCCCACCGGGACTCACGCTGAGGTCGCTGAATCGTTCTTGAAGGCTGGCAAGCACGTCTTCGTTGAAAAACCAATCACCATCGAAGGTTCCGACGCGGACCGCCTAGCGATGATCGCCGCCAAGAAGCGGTTGACGTTGCAAGTGGGCCATGTCGAACGATTCAATCCAGCCTTCACCGCGCTTGAATCACTCGCGTCGGATGTGAAGTATGTCGAGGCCGTCCGTGCGTCTTCGTTCCCTGGTCGATGCCTTGATGTAGGTGTCGTGATGGACTTGATGATCCATGACTTGGATTTGGTCTTGTCGATGACAACGGCGGCGGTCACGAGCGTTCGCGCATCCGGCATGTCCGTGATCAGCGATCACGAAGATGCCGTCGAAGCAAGAATCGAGTTCGCGTGTGGCTTGGTCGCCAATTTGAAGGCCTCACGAATCAGTCCCACGCCGGCTCGTTCCATGCAAGTGTATGGACCGCGAGGGTTTGCCGAGATTGATTTTGGTGCTCCATCGTTGTCGATCGTTCGTCCGTGCGACAGCGTCGTCAATCGTTCGTTCAATCTTTCGGCTGAAGTGGAAAGCCCGCTGGGATACGGAGCCCAGTTGTTTAGCACTCGGTTGAAGTGTGAAACGTTGGAACTTGAACCACGTAACGCGATCTTGGACGAGTTGCATGATTTCGTGATCAGCATCCAAACTGGCGTTCCGCCGATGGTGGACGGAGTAGCGGGGGCTCGGGCCGTCACCGTGGCTCAGCAAGTCTTGCAAGCCGTGGAAGAGCGAGTTTGGTACGCCGACGCGAGTCCTGCCGAGTGCGGACCTCACGCTCGAGTTCGTGAAAGCATTGAACAGGCGACGCGTCGAATCCGCCGAGCTGCCTAGTCTAAGAAGCTAAGCGTCACGATTCGCCACGATTCGCCGCGATTCAACTCGTTTCGCGTGCGGGACGCAGTGTTTGGAGTTGAGCTGTTTTCAGATTGCAGCGTTTTCCGCACATCTCACCGGCTTTCGTTGAAAGCGGGTGTGTTTGGATGCACGATCAGGGCTCGCATGCTCGCCAATGGTCGCGGAGCTATTTGATTTTTCCGATTCCAGCATTGGGCTGGATCGTTCGCAGTACGCTCTTGAGCTGATTCTTCAACGGTGCCCGTTTGAGCGTATTGATGATGGATTGCTTGGCTCGACGAAACGTGCGATGAAGACTCGATCCGCAAACGTTTCCATGCGACACGGTGGTGATGGTATCGGTTTGCTTTCGCTTGTACGGTTGTTCGCCGTAACCCATGTCGATGCACTGGATCCCCAATGCGGTGGATTCACGGACAATGGCTTTGAAGAGAGCCGTTCCGGGCGAGTAGATCGAGAACGCTGGGTTGTAGACGGGGAACCAATAGTGCAGCAAACCCGCTTCGATCATCCCGTAGTGCATTGCGACCACTTCATCGCCCGCTCGCAGGACCGAAAGCATGCCTCGCATGGTACAGTTCGCAATCGGTTGATCGTTAGGTTTGGCGTGCAACAGACGCGCCATCTCTCGTGTCCAATCCGGTGTGAACAGGTCAAGGATGTTGGTTCGGCGGTACTGATTGCGCTTCCACTCGATCGCTTGCGCTAGCAGTTCGGGGTCGCGGCAATCCATTTCCAGTCGAACGTCACCGAGTTCGCGTTCCATTTTACGTGTCTTTTGATCCTGCTTGCGAATCGTTTTGTGCTCTCGTTCGAGCGACGATAGAAACGCGATGGAATCCGAACCAAGTGAGGCGCTGAACGATTGAGTGGAACCGTCAACCCAATCCGAACTCAAGTCAGCGGTCTGGCCCACCAATGCATGGAAGTCGAACGAACGCAGACCGCAGCGATCAAGCATCCACAACCAATCCAGTTCGGTGTCGGGAGCCATCACAACATTGTGGGCGTCGTTAAAAAAGCGACCTGCGGGAACGGCCGTTCGTCCCACTTGGTGAATCGGCAGCATGCCAAGCAGCCGATTGCGCTCGAGCATCAAGATTACGTTGACGTCGCCGCGAGCGGCATGAACGGCATCGATGAATTCAAGCGAGAAGAACGGAGTACTGAATTCCGGCTGAGTCGCGCGGAGCTCTTTCCAGCGCTGACGAGCCGAAGCGTCCAAATGATGCCAACCGATCATTTCGGCACTCGTGATGGTGTCGTATTCCGCTGGTTGACGGTTGATCTGTTGAGCAACGGATCGCAAGCGATCGGCCTCATGCGTCATCGTGTCGGTGGTCAGGTCTTCAGGACCGAGTAAAGTACTCACGGCGAGCAAACGGGTAGGCGTGCGAAGGACCGGATTCCGATACCGAAGCGAGTCCAGTCCGGAAACTGCGGTTCCCAATCGGAACCTGCGGCCAGGAACATTGATGCTAATTCAACCCCTTTGCAGATCGAGTCTGGTGGGAGTCACGATTGGCAAAAGCCGTCAATATCAGCCGGATGTGCCGGTTGTACCAGGAATTTCGCGAGGGAATGAAGTTTGGAAAGTCGAGCTGAAATGCTTTGGCGAATCACGCCATGGCTGTCATCGCGACAACCATGGCCGATTGAGTAGCTCATTTTAGCTTGTCGATTCCGCCTTCGGGTCGCTAGTTCGCATTGCGGTTGATGGGTTCTTCCACCACCATCGCCTCGGGGAAGTCGGCCGCTTTTTCGCCGCCAACACGTTCCCATCGCTTGTTGTTGAACCCACCTTTGGGTTGGTTCATCGGAATGTCCATCCCACCGGCGTCACCGAGCATCCGATAGAGCTCGTCTTCCATTTCCTTCGCCACGGACTTGTAATCAGGGTCGTACAGCAAGTTCTTGGTCTCGCCAGGATCCGTGGTCAGGTCGTACAGCTCGTCAGCGTCCCACAAACCGTAGTACGTGATGTACTTAAAGCGGTCGCCACGCAAGGCAAACTGAGTCGGTGATTGAGGAAAGTTCTTCTCCCAGTAGTAGACGTACAAAAAGTTCTTGCGCCATTCCATCTCGGGATTGTTGGGCAGTTCCAAGAAGCTTTCACCGTCCATGTAGTCCGGTGTTTCCAAGCCAGCCGCATGCAAGACGGTAGGACCGACGTCGATGTTTCCGATCACTTTCTCGACGACGGTGCCGCCCTCGAACAGATCCGGACACTGCATGATCATTGGTACTCGCATCGACTCTTCGTACGACACTCGCTTGTCGATCAGGCCATGCTCGCCCCACATGAAACCATTGTCGCCCATGTAGATCACTAGCGTTTCGTCGTGAATGCCCATTTCTTTGAGCTTGTCTAAGACGCGACCAACACTGTCGTCCACCGCGAGTGCTGATTCGCAATAGCGGCGGTAAAGCCAATCAAGTCCCTTGTCGCTGTGGTAGCTGAAGTCGATGCCGTGCCACGAATTGCGTTGATCGCGAACCCAGCGAGGCGTGTTGTTTTCAGCGGAAAGCTCGTCGCCGCGTGGCAGGAAGCTTAGATCCTCGTTCTCGTACTTGCCTTCGTGACGCTCAGCCGGTGTGAAATTCGAGTGAACCGCTTTGTGCGAAAGGTAAAGGAAGAATGGCTTCTCGGAAGACTTTTGTTCGTCCAACCAATCGACGGCGTAGTCGGTCAATTCGTCGGTGATGTATCCCTTCTGCTTCACCCGTTTGCCGTTCACGTTTAGCGTGTACTTGGGGCCTGGTGGCAAGTAGTTTCCTTGACCTTTGAAGCTGATCCAATGGTCAAAGCCTGGTCTTGGGTCATCGTGGTGACCGCCCATGTGCCACTTGCCAATGAAACCAGTCGAGTAGCCAGCGCGTTGCAAGAACTGCGGGAAAAACAAAGTGCCCTCGGGAACATTGCGATTGTTATCAATGACGCGATGCTTGTGGGTATAGAGTCCCGTCAGGATCGATGCTCGCGAAGGCGAACACAGCGACGTGGTCACGAATGCGTTCTTCAAGTGCACGCCGTTCTTGGCGATCGAATCCATGTGCGGCGTTTCAAGAAACGGATGCCCCATGAATCCCATCGCGTCATAACGATGATCATCGGTCAAGATAAAGACAACGTTTCGCGGCTTGACGCCATCGCGTTTGGGAGCGTCAGGCAACTCTTGCGCATCGGCAACGGAAACAAAACAACAGGCAAGCAGTGCAAAGAGCGGCAAACGCATGGCATTCCAAATTCAGGGGGCGAAATAGAAACGCCCATGATAACCGAAAACGACCCAGGGGACTTAGTTGCCGACCCCGAAAACCACTGATGGGCGGCTTCAGGGCTGCGATTCCTGATTAGGATTCCTGATTGGGATTCCTGATTGGGATTCCTGATTGGGATTCCTGGTTGCGGTATCAGATTCCAGTATCAGTTACCGGGCGCACCGAAATTGAATTGCGGTCCACCTTGCAAAGCACCTTGGGGTGGAGTTCCCGCATCGGCGCTCTCTTCGCTCTTGAACAGGTCGTTGCGTTGGATGCGAAGCTGCGTGTAGGTCGTTTCGGGAATCACGTAATACCAGTCTGCGAAACGGGCGTTCAGTTCCGCGACGCGATTCGCCGCTTCCTTGAGACGGTCCTTACGCTCGTCAAGCAAACGCTGGTTTGATTTCGTGATCTTCTCTTGCTCGGCCTCCAAGCGTTCTTGCTTTTCCTCGTCCGTCATTTGAGTGTCGTCCGCAGCAGTTTCATCCTCAGTCATTTCAGCCGCGGCGTCACCGCTTTCGGCAGGTTCGCTGGCGTCTGCCGCAGGCGCGTCCGCTTCTTCGGTGGACTCGTTGTCTTCGGTGGACTCATCGCCGGTTTCTTCCGACTCCTCAGCGGTTTCATCTTGAGCCTGACCTGAACCGACTGCCTCGCCGCTGCCTTCGACTTCCGTTTCGCCTTCTTCAACGATGGTGTCTTCGGTACTGGCGTCCTCAGTACTGGCTTCCTCGGTACTGGCGTCTTCTGTCATCGGTTCCTCGGCGGATGCGTCGCCCTCTGCGGATGCGTCTGCGGCGGGCTCCTCCTCGGTCATGTCGGAGTTGTCCGTTGCGGGCTGTTGTTCCATTTCCTGCTCAGTCGCCGATTCTTCCGAATCTTCGAATCCCGTCAGCGGCTCTTCCTCTTCCATTTCGTCCGCAGCGGCCGCTTCGACCTCAGGTGGATTCAGTAAGGCATCGAGTTCTTCCAGCGTTTGCGGAACGGCCTGCAAATCAGGGGCGGGGAACTTGTCTTCATCAACGACGGTGGTGACAAACAAGTACCGGTTCACTCCACCGGCTTCGTCTTCGTCTGCCGAATCACCATCATCACCAATACCCGCGACATTGCCGAAACGCAAAACGTACTTCACGCCATTGTTGATTGAAACGCTCAGTTCACCATTGGCCGACAGGATTTCCGCTTCGCCATCGGTGCCCATGCTGACCGGGTAAAAGCCACGTTGAGCCAGCGACGTCACGGCATCTTGATTGCTCGTCAAATCTTCGCTGGCTTTCAACGTCGAACTGACGCCTTCCGGCTTGCGGAACACGCCGACGATTTTCAAATCATCCAGTGCGTTCTTCAGTTCGTTCAGTTTGGTGTCGTTAAGTTCCTTGTCAGCGGCGACCTGAACTTCCTTCGGCGGAGCCATGGGGTTCTTAGGATTGAACTCCATCAACTTATTCAGCGACCACTTCGTGCCCTCTTGGTCAACCAACGCCGTGTAGTTGCGAACCAACGCGATGCCGCCGGCACCCAGTTCTGCGGTGTAGTCTTTGATTTCGATTTGTTCGATGTCGATGCTGCTCATTTGCAACAAGTCGTCTTCGATCCAGTCAGTAAACTTCGTCGTTAAAGGTCCGTCGTCAAACTTCACAACGTAGACCGGGTCTTGGTTGGGAATGCGAACGTACCGTTTGGTTTCGTCGTCTTTGACTGGGTCCCCGATGATCAATGACGCAAGCGTTTCTTGCTTGTCGTTCTTGAACGTGACCAGACGGCCAACCCCTTCGTCGCCGACTTCCAAAGTTTCGAGCTTGGGTTCGATCACACCCAGGTCGTCGTGGTCTTCTGCATTTTCCGTCTGGACGTCTAGGATCTTCACGCCGACCAGCGAGTTCGCGGCAACCTTCATTTGTTCCAACGCGTCGGCCGGATAGCCATCCTTGGACGGGATTGTCCACAGGCCGGTTTCACGATCCTTGCGGATCTCGAACGTACCCAGTTGCCCTTGTTCTTCGTCGAACGTGACGATCTTCATGCTCGATGCGGCTAGCGGGTCTTTGAATTCCTGGAACAACATCGATCCAGCTAACTCTTCGCTTCCCGTGTCGGTTGCGCGAGGCCAAGCGACAAAGGTAGCCATCGCGATGGTGACCAGAGCAATGCCCCAGAAGGAGACAGTCTTAGTAGCTTCAGACATAGTTAGGTATTAGGTTTCAGGTAACAGGTGTCAGGGAGAGGTTCAGCGAACAGGGTTCAGCAAATGGGCAAATCGTGAGTCGTCGGGTTCCAGTGATCGGCTTCGAGCGGCAAGCAATCTTTTGGTTTGGCTGTTGCTGGACGCGTCGTTCCTATCACCGGTCCCGTTCCTACTTCAGCCTTGATTTGCTGATGTTTTCGCGTTCTCGCAATCGGCGGGCCGCGAACACGATCACGCCAACGACCAACGGTGGAATGCAAGGCAAAGCCACCGCAGCAGCTTTGACCTGGTTTTGAATCTTCGTGACCTGGTCGTCAGCGGTTCGCTGGATATCGCGAACCTTCAATTCCTGGTCACGCTTAAGTTTGGTTTGTTGAACGTCAAGCTTGCGTTGTTCGAGTTCCTGTTGCGTTTGGAAACGCTGCAACTTCGCTTGCAGTTCGACTCGGGACACTTGCCCATCGCTGTTCTTTTCTTGCAACTTGGCGATGTCTTCTTTCAAGTCCTTCATGCGAATGTCGACGGATTCCTGAGCATCACGAATCGCTTTGTCGTACTGGTCCTGGAATTCCTTACTTCGCTTACGAACTTCTTGTTGCGCGACGTCGCGGACCGAATCGATCATACGCAAGCTCGCGAACGTCGGCTCGTGCTTGCGAATTTCAACGAACTCGTCCTCGCCGGTTAACCAGTCGATGCAGTTGAGAACAAAGGTCACGTTTTGGAACTGGAACTTCGCCTCGGCAATCGTGTCCGGGTCAGCTCGAATCATCAAGAATTCAGGCAGCATCAAGTCGGTGTCGGCGACATAGACGACGCGGACCGGGCTAGTGGTCGGCGATTCTTCAACGACCGTCTCCTCGCTATCGTCTGAGCTGTCTTCGTTCGAGTCGTCGTCTGCTTTGGCAACGTCGTCGGATGCTTTGGCCTTACCTTCAGCTTCGCCTTCGATCGTGATTGCAATGGGAACCTGGGGACGAATGGAGTCCACTTCACGCTCGATCGTCGTCTGACCCGACATGATCTCGGACATTTTATCAAACGGGATCATTCCCGATTGACTGCCGGTGCGCAGCAGCGTGGTGTGCTTGAACTTACTTTCCGGCCGCGGTTCGACGACTCCGGCGACAATCGCCAGCACTTCGTTCATGCCTGAAGTGATCGGGCTTTCGCTCGAAAGCGTTTCCCCTTCAACGGCTCCCGGTGCATCATTGTCGATGAACAACCACATCCCATTGGCGCTGTCGGCCAAGGCTGGGTAAGGGTTGTACAACTGCCAAGCCAAATCGGGCGTGTACATGTTTTGGGCGTTCAGCTTGCCCGGTACATCGAGTTCCAGCAGGTCCCATAATTGGCGGATGTCACCCTTGGGTGATGCCCCGCCGCCGCCGCCAAACATACCGCCTGGTGCCTGTTTGGGAGCTCCAGTGGGAGTGATGTATCGCATGCCCACGGGGGCAGGATCTTCAAAAACAGCAACCGGAACACCCGAACGAACGGCCTCGAGTAAACGCTCAAATTGCGGGGGAGCGAGTGATGAAGGCTGAACGGCTAGGAGTGCCGCGTACATGTCCTTCGATACCGGACCGTTCAAATCGACGGCTTCCACTTCGTATTGCTTACTCAGTTCATCGATCAGCGGATGGCGATTGACCTGCTGCATCGACATTCCGGACATCACCGCGCCGCCCATCAATCGAGCGTCGGTGGCGACGATCCCGATGCGTTTCTTCGCTCCAGATGCGACGGTATCAATCGATCGAACCAATTCATATTCAACCGGAATGCCGTATTCGAAGATCGGCACTGTGACGTTCTGCAGGCCTGACTTGAACGCAGCGCCAAGAATCAGTTGCTTGGTTTGAGTCGAGCCTTTCTCGCGAACCATTCGAGTGACGGGTTCGATTCCGAAACGTTCTTCCGCGAGCGCTGCTTCGTCGCTGAACAATTCGATATTGTCGTACAAGTTGACTTCGAGTTCGCGACCACGGGACGCCGCTTCGCTGCGGAATTCCTTCAACAGGTTGACCAACTCGTAGCGAGTTTTCGCGTAAACTTCGGGGACATCCTTGCTGATGAACGCGTCGATCACGACCTTTCGGTCGCTGTCGAGTTCACGGATCAGCTTCTTGGTGGCCGGCGAAAGCGATGAAACTTTGCCTTCGGTCATGTCCTGGCGAAAGATGTCCTTGTTGCGAAAGAACACCGTCGCTCCACCCGCGATCAAGACCAGCGCCAAAACACGAGCGATGTAGTGCCACGCCATCGTGTTGCCGTCTTTGCCACCCGTCCAGTGACGCCGCCCGATCAACACCATGCACATGTACAAGCCTATCGCGGCAACGAGCACAAAGTACACGACTGACGAGGTGCTGATCACGCCGCGACCGAAATCGTCGAACGGGCGAGCGATACCAGATTCGCCGATAAGCGTTGCGAGTCGTTGGCTTGGTGAAACGCCTTTGATGATCGAAGCAAATGCCAGCGGAGCGTTAAACAGCGCACCGAGCACAAAGCCAACGGTTAGGTTGCCCGTCAGGAACGACGCGACCATTCCGATCGCGATCATCGTCAAACCGACGAAGTAGTAACCGAGGTAGGAAGTGAAGATCAGACCAATGTCGACTTGGCCTTCCGTCAAAATCGCCAGCGTCAAAAACGTGCTGATTTGCGAGAACAACAACGAGGCCGTGAAGATCGCCGACGCAGCCATGTACTTGCCGATCACGATATCAAAGTCATCAGCCGGCAAAGTCAGCAGCAGTTCGTCGGTGCCTTGCCGTTTTTCTTCCGCCCAAATGCTCATCGTGATCGCCGGGATAAAGACCAGCATGATCAACGGAAACCAGTAATTGAGCTGGTTAAGCGTCGCTAAGTTCTGGGTAAAGAACTCGTAGGGCCAGAACGCTGCGACCGAAGTCAAGAACACGAAAATACACAGGAACACATAGCCCGTGGGATTCGAGAAGTAGCCCACGAAATTCCGTTTCATGACCGCGTAAGCAGCCTTCTTCGTGCCTGAAAGCAGGGCAACGATCGTAAACAGGATCAGCAGGAAGACGAGGTCGTAGACCAACAAAGTGAGTAGGGCTGTGGTGACGTTGCTTGTCGCCATGATTGTCTTACAGGTGGGTTAAAAGGGAATGAATTGGTACTGATCGTGGCGTCGGCGATGGGGCAGCGTTGATGCCGATCGCAGGCGGAATGCCGGTGCCACTTGTCAAAGCTTGTTCTTAAACCGCAGCGCCGGCGGTCAGTTTGTGGAACGCTTCGTCGAGGTCTCCGCCGCCGATCGTGCGAAGTTCGTCGACTCCGCCGTCGTAAACCACGCGGCCTTCGTTGATCATGACAACACGATCAGCCATCGCTTCGACCTCTTGCAGGATGTGCGTCGAAAGCAAAATCGTTTTCGTTTCGCTCAATCGCTTCATCGTTTTGCGAACGCCGCGAATTTGGTTCGGGTCCAAACCGGCGGTGGGTTCGTCGAGGATCAGCACATCAGGTTCGTGCAGCAGCGCCTGGCTCATGCCGACCCGTTGCTTGAAACCCTTGGAAAGTTTGCTGGTCGGTTTGTACATCACGCTCGATAGGTCACAAATGTCGATGACCTTCTCAATCGCGTCCTTCTTTTGTGTTGCCGACATGCCGCGAGCGTCGGCGAAGAAGTCCAGCATCGACCAGGGCGTCATTTCAGGGTAAAGAGGTCCGTTTTCGGGCAAATAGCCGAGGTGACGACTGCCTTCGATGCGGTCTTCCATCATGTTGTGACCGGCAATGCGACCAAAACCTTCGCTCGGAGCGATATAGCCGGTCAACATCTTCATGGTCGTGCTCTTTCCGGCACCGTTGGGACCAAGAAACGCGACCAATTCACCTTCAGCGACCGAAAACGAAACGTCTCGAGCAGCGGCAAAGGGACCGTAAAACTTGCTTAGCCCCACCGCCTCGATCATTGGCCGCCGGTTCTCGTTGCCGGAAGCCTGATTTGGAGTATCTGACATGCGTATCCTGTTGCAGTTTCAATGGGAAGGGAGAAGAGGGCCGGCAATATAGCACGCCCACCCGGTTCTTGAACTTGGGTACGGCACAGGAAAAACGGCGGTTCGGTGGAGCGGCAAAAATTCTCGAATCTGTCTGCCTCGACCGCGGTTTAGGCCATCACGTCGCGCTCGTTCGCGGCAAGCTGTTTCTCGTTTGTCAGAAGCAACTTGCGCGATTCGCAATGCTGATCGTGGTCAGTTTAAGCGGTCGATCTGTATCAAACGACGGAATGGGCAATTCCTGGAACCGATGATCACGCTGGCACGAGCGGTGTCCGAATCGTGTGGCCGCGGTCTCCGTTACGCTAAGGGCGCGGCCTGGCGATCCTAAAGCAGGTTCACAATCAACCGCCTCCCGATCACGGCTAACCCGCCGGAGATTCGTCTTGATGCGTCGAGCGGTGACTTTGTCGGACCACAAAAAAACCTCCGCAAGTGGTTTGCGGAGGCTTGGTTGGTCAGGAGTGCGTGGCGACTTGTTAGCCGGCCAGCTTGCTGATGCGGTTGTGGGGTGAAGCCAATTCTTCGGCAGTCGCTTGGTAGCGGTACTGCATTAGGTAGGCGTCTTCGTCGGTGTCTTCGTAGAAGTCACGCAAAACGCTGACGGCCTTGAAGCCGATCTTCTTGAAAAACAATTGGGCTTCCAGGTTCGTTTCGCGAACTTCCAACATGATGCGATTGCGTCGTTCGTTGGACAGCTTACCGAGCAACTTGCTTGTCATGGCCAAGCCAACGCCACCACGACGATGATCGGGTGAGACAGCGAAGTTGAGAATGTGCAGTCGATTCTTGTGGAGTTCATAAATCATGAATCCAACCACTTGGTCGTTCTCTTCAGCGACCATGCCGATGCAGTTGCGTTGACGCAAGCATCGAATGAAGTCCTCTTCGGTCCATGAGAACTCGAAACTCTTATTTTCAATTGCCAGCACGGCTGGCATGTCGCGACGAATCATCCATCGAATATGAACGCACGTCTTTGTTTGGTTACTTTCCACGTCGGACTCCTTTCCAGCGAAACGCACCCGAGTTTCAATCCTTTGAAACCCGCCCCAGCCTCCGCGGCTAGCACAAAACCGATCCCCTCGGCCTCATGCGGCGAAGATTAGCAGAACCATGAAACCGCTCCAAGGTTGAAAACAGGGAAACGCAAACTTCGGAAACGCAACGTTTTCAGGGGGAAAACGCGGTAGTGTCGAGAAGTGTCATAGCAAAATAGTTCGACGTTGCTGCACTTATCCATCGCACCTACCGAACGAGAAAAGTTGCTTTTTTCTCTCAGTGTTTTGCTGGTACGATCACCCTTGGCATCGTTCCGCGAGCTGTTTCACGACCTGCCGACCGGGACGTGCGAAAAGTTACTGCGGCAAACTTTCGATCGTCGTTTTGCGCGCTGAGATAGCCACTGGTCCCCACTTAGTGACGCCGCTTAGTGAAGCGGTCGAGTGCGTGGTCTAGTGAAGCGGTCGAGTGCGTGGTCTAGTGAAGCGGTCTAGTGATGTCGATTAGTGACGTGATTCGTGACAGGAAGTTCCGAAGACGGAATTGCTTTGCCTTGACGATCAGACGTGAGCGAATGCAAGTCATGGCTAATTCCATTCCTTGCTCTAAAGTCTCAAGGATGTTCTTCACACTCAGCTCGGTCGTGACAGCAGGTTCAGCCTTCGTCGGCTTTCATCCGAAATCGCCCGACGAGATCCACGCCAGTTCAGTGTCAATCTGCTCCTTTCCGCCCGGTCGGAGTTGGTTGTTGACGAAGCGGCCGTAACCCGTGTCGCTTGGAATCTGAATCGGTAACATGACGCCATCGCCGCGATCAAGCTAAAGCGAGTCTTGACTGTAGTATCGCCGGGGACGGCCATCAAACGCTCGGTCAAACGTCCAGCCGGCGCAGCTCAGTTCCGGGCGATTGAACGTCCAGGTGTGAACATTAAATAGATCTTCGCTGGTTCCATTGCGAACCGTCAAGCGAAGATGGTCACTCTCGTCTGACACGGTGGCTAACGTTTGAAGCGATGCAATGATGGACTTCCAACGCTTCACATCATTCTCGCAGGCCCTGGCGTCGGGAAATCGCAGGAACGACCAATCGTGGGGCAAAGCGACATCTATCGTAGCAAGCGATTGTTCAAAAGAAGTTGACGAAGATCGCTGCACATACCCGTTGTGGATTGACACAATGGAAGTGCCCCAAACGGCCGCACCGGAAAGTGCGAGCCGGTCAGCGTCACCGTCGATTGTGATTGTGCTACTTGATCGGCGTTGAGGCCTGACGTGAAACAACCCGCGTGAAACCTTGTGGTTCACGCGGGTTGTTTTGATTTTAGAGGTGCTTGAGGGCTTCAGCTTGCCAAGCAGAGACCGGCGGTTGAGAGCTCGGTCTCGCTGCTTGTGGCTGGCCCTAGCCGGCGATTTTCAACTGAGGCCGAGTGGCGTCGACCAAGATCTCGCGAAGACGATCGAACTCGTCGGGATCGCTGAAGTGGATCGTGAACTTGCCTTTGCCGCGAGCGGAGCACTTGATCTCGACTTTGGTGCCGAAGATGTGACGCATCTCTTGCTGCATCGATTCGACTTCCGGTGAAATCGAGCGACGTTTTTGACGTGAGACGTTCACGATCTTTTTGCCGGTCTCGCTGTCCTCTTCCTTCTTCAACAGCTCAGCGACGTGAGTCTCGGTCGCACGCACGCTCCAACTGTCTTCCATGATCTTCTTAGCGATGTTGATCTGTACGTCCTCATCACCAATTGGAAGCAGGGCACGAGCGTGACCAGCGGTCACTTCACCGGCTGACAACAAGTCGAGGATCGCTTGAGGAAGCTCAAGCAGTCGCATCAGGTTAGCGATCGTGCTGCGGTCGATGGATAGTCGACGAGCCAGGTCATCCTGCTTGCACTTGTGTTCTTGAATGTAGCGTTTGAACGACAGGGCCTTTTCGATGGGCGAAAGGTCCTTGCGTTGCAGGTTCTCGATGATCGCGAGTTCGGCCACCAAGCGGTCGTCGGCTTCGCGAACTTCCGCACGGATGGTGGGTAAACCAGCGTGGATAGTCGCTCGCAAACGGCGTTCGCCGCTGATGAGTTGGTACTTACCGTTGACGATGCGAACCAGAATTGGTTGCAATTGCTGGTGGTTCTTGATCGATTCGGCGAGCGAAGCGATTTCGTCTTGGTTGAACTCACGCCGGGGTTGGAACGGATTGTTCTCGATCTCGTTGGTTTTCAGTTCCAACGATTCGATCCCGTGGCGTTCGCCATCCACTGGGTTGCCGTCTTCATCGAAGTCGGTGCCCAAGAGTGCGGCGAGTCCTTTGCCGAGGCGACGATCCTTGTTGCCTGCGGCGGAGTTCTTAGGGGTTGCGGTAGTACTAGTCACGCTGGAGCACCTCCATGCACAGCTGGGTATAAGCGAACGCACCACGTGATCGCGGCGCGTACTGGAACACGGTTTTGCCGTGGCTAGGGGCTTCGCAAAGCGAAACGTCCCTGGGCACGACAGAGTCAAAGACGATATCGCCAAAGAAATCGCGGACTTCTTCGTCAACTTCGCCTGTGAGTTCGAGAGTCGGATCGTACATCGTTAAAAGGATGCCGCCGAAAGTAAGTCGACCGTCGGTGGCGACGATGACTTTCTTGATGGTTTGAATGAGCTGGGTGAGACCTTCCATGGCGAAGTACTCGCACTGGATCGGCATCAGGACTTCGGTGCTCGCGGTCAATGCGGTCTGCGTCAGCGTTCCGATGCTGGGCGGACAGTCGATCATCACGAA
Source organism: Rubripirellula amarantea (assembly GCF_007859865.1). Classification (NCBI taxonomy): domain Bacteria; kingdom Pseudomonadati; phylum Planctomycetota; class Planctomycetia; order Pirellulales; family Pirellulaceae; genus Rubripirellula; species Rubripirellula amarantea. Next base: position 608,541 of record NZ_SJPI01000002.1, read on the forward strand.
GTCGTATTGTTCGATAACACTGTCGAGGTGGTTGCGAACGATCTTGGTTTCGGCGTCGCCGGCGGTCGCCAGCTTGTCGACGTCATGAAAAGTTCGACTTCCGGGAACAATCGTTAGGTTCTCGACCCGCGTGTCGACGATAAATTCATCGAGTGGGTTGGATTGAACCAAAGGGTGTCCGTCCGTGGGAGCGATCCCAAGCGACGTGGTAGCGTTGCACTGAGGGTCCATGTCGACCAGCAGAGTGCGTTGTCCCGACATTGCGAGAGCGGCAGAGAGATTGACGGCGGTGGTAGTTTTGCCAACGCCTCCCTTCTGATTAACCACGCAAAGTATCCTTCCCACGTTTGGTCTGCTTCCAAGTTATTGAAGCACGTTCGCCTGAGCCGGTTTCTACGTTCACCGGCCCTTTCCTTCGATGGGCGGACAGTACGAAAAAAACGTCTGGTGAAACAAGACTGGTTTCACAAGAAACTAGGCGCTTTTGGGCGAAACGGCAAAGTGGGCGATGCTGGGTAAGGTTTGCCGGTTGCCGATTCGCGGCACGAACCTTTGAAAGTCGGCCCAGCGGAAAATGCCCAGGCTGACCAGCGTTAATGGGCAGCCTTCCCAACGTTAGTGCGAAGCAGGGCGAATCTCGTTGCCCGCTGCATCAGGTCTGATACCGGGCTTGCCGATTTGGCCGCGGGTCCGCCAGAAGATCCGCCGCACGCAAGCAGCGGATAGGCGACATGGGAAAGGTTCAAGCAGAATGAATCATGCCCGAAGGTCCAGCGAGAAGGTGATGCGAGAATGTCCGGGGCGAAGTACGTCGGTTTTAGCCACCAGACCCCAGCGCAACGGGCTTGCGGTTCAGCAAAGCCCACTCAGTAATCACAGTGCAGTAAAGCCCACTCAGTAATCACAGTGCAGTAAAGACAGTGCCGCAATGACAGGGCAGCAAAGCCCATCCAGCAATCACAGCGCGACGACGCCGGGTGGATCAACGGCTCGGCTCAAAGCATCAAGGGCCAGCTCTCGCTGGCCCTTGTCGCTTGATCTTCATTTGATCCGTCTTTTACCGGGTAGAATCCGGCTTTCCGCATTACGCCAATGGATTGAACGTCAGGCCCGAGAGCAACTTGGGATAGAAGTACGTGCTCTTCGCTGGCATGCGTTCTTTGTGCAGGCTGATCGCTTCGACGTCGGATACCTTTGCGGGCATCACGAGAGCGGCCAGGGTGTACGGTTCATCGGAATCGCTTTCCGCTTGGCTGCCTTCGCCATTGATCCCATTCACCACTTCGTCGACTTCGTGCACGTAAGTTGGTTTGGAATGTCCGGCCAAACCGAGCAGGTTGTCGAATACCAAGCGGTGCAGCAGGCTCACGCCAAGCTTCCGCCAATCTTCGCTTTGGGCAGCGGCCAATTGAGTCATCTCCGCGGCAGCACCTTCGTTGGCTTTCGCCATTACCCAGGTGTCGTCGCCGACGGCGTACAAAGCGATCAAGCCCTGGTCGTCGGCGGTTTCCATATTGCCCCATGCTGCGTGAGCCGCGTTGAGGCCGCCCTCGAGCACTTCGCAGTCAAATTTGCCGGCCAGCTTAGCGATGATCTCGGTCGAAGAGAACGTTGGCGTCCCGCGAAGCAGGCGGTGAGTTGGAAGAACGATCATTCCTGGGTCGCTCATCCCCACCAGCATCGTCATCACATAGTTGGCGGGGTGATCTTCAGGAAGCGATCCACCGTGCTCGGCGGCCAATTGAGCTTTGTAATTGCAGGATGTCTCGTAGCGGTGGTGACCATCAGCCACGAACATCGGGCGGTCTTCCATCAACTGGCTGACCTTCGCGCAAACCGCTTCGTCGGTCACTGGCCAAATCGTGTGCTTGACTCCCAGGTGGTCGGTCGCTTCTAGCGGAGTGATGCCAGCGGTGGCGGCATCGAGCAGTTCGATGACCTCGTTGCTTGGGTCCGGGTAGAGGCCGAAGATTTGACTGTTGTTCTGCTTGGTTGCCGTGGTCAGCTTGAGTCGATCGACCTTCGCCTTGGGGTGCGTTTCTTCGTGAGGATAGATGTTGCCTTCGCCAAATGGCGTGGTTCGCACGCGACCTTGGAAACCACGGCGGACGACGGTTTGCCCGTCGACTTCGAACGTTTGGTGGTAGACGTAATACGCGGGTGCGGCTTCCGTCATCAGCACGCCTTCGCTCTTCCACTGCTCGACAAATTTTGCCGCTCGCTCGTACTTCTCATCGCCTTTGTCACCAGGCTCGGCACGGTTCAGGATGATGCGAATAACGTTGGCAGGGTGCTGCTTGTAAAGCTGGTCTTGCAGTTCGGGATCGATCACGTCGTATGGCGGTGCGATGACATCCGATAAGGCACCAACGTGGTCAAGGTTGTAGCGAAGGGCAGCGAAAGGAGCAGTTTGTGGCATTTTTGCGGACTTGCAGATTTTTTGTTCAAGAAAACTGGACAGATGGCCGCAAACGATACGGGAAAGTCGCATCGAACCCAAGGGTCCGGCCCAATTTGTTTTGTGGCTCCTATGGGGGGTGTGTTAGAGCGGGCCAGCCGATTTCAACTGGCAACCAATTCCGACTGGTATTCCATCAATCCAAGCATCCCATCAAACAAGGCGACCAGCGCATTTTGGGCCGTTGCGAGCGCACGGAAATCACCAGCGGATAAAACCACAAGCACGTAAAAATCGCTAGCGCATAGAAATAGAAGAAGTCGCCTGAGCATAAAAAAAGGCTCGGCAATGTTTCCATCACCGAGCCTCAGTGGTTCAGACTTACTCGCGACTTAGTAGCGGTAGTGATCTGGCTTGTAAGGACCTTCCACAGGAACGCCCAGGTAATCCGCTTGCTCTTGAGTCAAGGTAGTTAGCTTGACGCCGAGCTTTTCGAGGTGAAGGCGAGCAACTTCCTCGTCAAGACGCTTAGGCAACATCACGACGCCGACGTCGTAGGTGTCGTTGTCGCGGTTAGTCCAAAGTTCCATTTGAGCTAAGACTTGGTTGGTGAAGCTCGTGCTCATCACGAACGATGGGTGACCGGTAGCACAGCCCAGATTCACCAAACGGCCCTTGGCAAGAATGATGATCGAGTTGCCGCTGTCGGTGAACGTGTAGCGGTCCACGGCACCAATGTCGGCTGCCTTGATTTCGTCCTTGGTCGCCTTGCCGGCTTCCACTTGTGCTTCAAGCCAAGCGATGTCAATTTCGGTATCGAAGTGGCCAATGTTGCAAAGGATTGCATCGTTGGGCATGTTCTTCATGTGGTCGCCCATGATGATGTCCTTGTTACCGGTGGTGGTAACGAACAAGCGGCCTTCTTTGGCTGCGTTTTCCATCGTGGTGACTTCGAAACCTTCCATCGCAGCTTGCAGAGCGTTGATCGGGTCGATTTCGGTAACAATAACGCGGCAACCATAGCTGCGAAGCGATTGTGCACATCCCTTGCCAACATCGCCGTAACCGCAAACAACAGCACACTTACCGGCCAACATGACGTCGGTCGCACGCTTGACACCATCAGCCAACGATTCGCGGCAACCGTAGAGGTTGTCGAACTTCGACTTCGTCGCCGAGTCGTTCACGTTGATCGCAGGTACGCGAAGCTTCTTGGACTTGTTAAGGACTTCAAGGCGGTGGATACCAGCGGTGGTTTCTTCGCTGATGCCGAAAATGTTGTCGAGAAGTTCAGGGAAACGATCGTGGCACATGGCGGTCAAGTCACCACCGTCGTCCAGGATCATGTTCAGCGGTTGGCCGTCCTTCATGTACAACGTTTGCTCGATGCACCAATCGAATTCTTCGTTGGACATGCCCTTCCAAGCGTAAACTGGGATGCCCGCCTTCGCGATCGCTGCGGCAGCGTGATCTTGGGTGCTGTAGATATTGCAGCTCGACCAGGTCACGTCGGCGCCGAGTTCGACGAGGGTTTCGATCAGCACGGCGGTTTGAATCGTCATGTGCAAGCAACCAGCGATGCGTGCACCCGCCAAAGGCTTACTTTTGCCGTACTTCTCACGCAGGGCCATCAAGCCCGGCATTTCGTTCTCGGCTAGGTTGATTTCTTTGCGGCCAAACTCGGCCAGGGAAATGTCTTTTACTTTGTAAGGCACTCGGTCCGTTGCAACTTGTGACACGTGTGAGTTCTCTCTTTCAATAAACGTCGGGGAAAACGCCGTCAAACGAAGTGAAAACGGACCGAACACAGGGACTCCCGCTGGGTCGTCGGGTCTTCATCGATGGCAGAATATGGGTGACAAATGGTCGCTTAGCGAAGCGAGCCACCCAACACTGAAGCGAGTCATGATAAACGGGCCAGCGGATTTTGGCAGGGGTAAACCAGTTTGCCGCCTCCAATAGCGGAATCCGGCCCCGCAAATCACGTCAAACGGTAAAGCTGGTCTTATTGACAACGGTTCTCAATTAGAGCTTGTGTCGATCCACGGGATCAGACAAACTTGACGCATGTCTCAACCCCCGCGTGACACGACCGAAGAAATGACGCTTAGCGTCCCAATGGCCGAAGGATCATCGCCGATGATGCCAAAGATCGTCCGATTTGCGGACCTGGCCCGATGCGGTGGCGAGCTATGGATCGAGCACGAAGGGCAACTCTACCGGCTGCAAAAAACCAAACAGGGCAAGCTGATCCTGACCAAGTGATCGCTTAGCCAAGGTGACATTAGCTAGGTTGACGTTGTCCAGCGTGATTTGAGCTAGCGTGATTTGAGCCAGGCTACTTCAGCGCCGCGTTCAAGAACTCTGCGATACGTTCGCGCGACTTTGTTCCCTTGGGTTGCTCGGCTCCGCTTGCCGTGTCGACACTCTTGGCTCCGCTCACCTGCATCGCAACGGCAACATTCTCGGGCGTCAATCCACCGGCGAGGGTCCAGTTCACCTCGGGGCTCCGTTCGGCCCACTGACGGACACTATCCCAATCGAGCGTTTTTCCGCTTCCACCGTGCGCGGCGCCCGCGTCGGCATCGAGTAACACATCGCATCCGGCCGAAATCCAAGGTTGAGTTTTGGATTCGATTGTTTCAGCGTCGAGGGGGCCAGTCGGCAATTTGATCGCACGCAGCACCGGCAACCTTGTGGCCTCGCGGATTAATTTCAAGTCATCGAGCGTCTCGTCGCCATGCAATTGAATCACGTCGAGGCCGACCTGTTGCGATATTTGAGCAATGGATTCAGCGGACTCGTTCACGAAGACACCGACGCATTTGATCTCAAGTCGCCGCGCGACCTCGGACAATGCACTCGCTTCATCGGGGCGAACGTACCGAATGCTGGGCGGAAAGAAGTTCAGACCAATAGCGTCGCCACCCGCTTGGCCGACCGCTTCGATGTCCGACTTGAATCGAACCCCACAGATTTTCGCGTGAAACAGCATTCGTAACCTTACAACCGGAACAATTGGAACCTTTCCGCTGCACCCGCAGTGGTCGATGTTCCGATACTTAGTGACATGATGGTCAAGCGAAGAAGAATCGCCAACCGAGACGCGTTGCTGGTGTTCCTAGCCACCTTTGTACTTGCGTTGAGCTTTCTTCGCGACAAGACACCGGTCCAGGTCGTGCATGTTCACGGCTCAAGCCCTCAATCTTACGTCGCGACCCTGTCGGACAGCACGCGGCTGCAACGCAAGCTGCAAAACTGGTCGGTCCCACCGGTGGACGGTCGCACCGAAGCGTATCACTGGATCAGCGAAGCGAGTCGATTCTACGCTGCTCAGCCCAACGGCCCTCAGGTTTGGCAAAGAGTGGCGGAGGAATCTGACCAACTAGCCAACGTCCGCACGCACCAGATCACCCAGCACTACGCGAGCCTCGGCCCCGCCCCCGTTCAGCTCGGCGAACTAGCCACGGCTCCGATTTCGGCAGACATTCTGACGCTCGCGATTGCATTGTCGCTCGGGTGCATCGCCGTGTTCGCGATCTGGCAAATGATGGTTCCGTCGCGAGAATGGGCGCACGTGAAACGCGAAATTCCAATCCTGGATGTTCAGGGCCTAAATGATCAGGGCCTGGATGATCAGGGCCTGGATGGTCAGGAATCGGGTGTGGACGAAATCATCGCGATCGAGCTGCCTCAACAATGGGTCAGCGTGAAACAGACGATGGGCGTTCACGTTCGTCGCGCCGTCATGGCATTACTTGTGACCGCGGCGATAGCGCTTTCGTTTGTATGACGCGAGATGCCTCGTTGGCGTGAATTAACATCCGGCTAAGTAAAGAGACCCAAGCTGAGTGAAGAAACTCAAGCCGATGTAAAAATGTGCCGATCATTCTGATTGTGCGGAATACTCCGTCCGACCACTTCGACCGTTTCCTCCATTATGACGGCCAACACGATGCAATCCATCGACAACAATCTAAGCGTTCCTCCGTTTCCGCCCTTTCCCAGTGTCACTCGCTTTGTTGACATTGGTAGCGTCGCCGACACCCTAGAACGGCTCGGTCGCAGCATCACCGCCCGAGAAGCCATCGCTCTGGTAATCGGGCCTCCTGGTGTTGGAAAGTCATTGATCGCTTTGACTGTTGCTGCCCGCTTCATGCAGTCTCATGATGTCGTCGTGCTTAACGACACTTCCATCGACGATCGCACGGCTCTGCTACGTCACCTGTTGCACCACCTTGGCATTGATCACGTTGCCGGTCCCGCCAATGACCTTCACTTGGCACTGGTTGATCGCATTTGCAAATCGCCGTCTAAGAAAGAAGGCCTGTTGATCGTTGTCGACGAAGCTCAATCGCTTGACCCGGACGTTCTCGAAGCGATTCGCATGGTGACCAACATCATGAAAGACGGGATTCGCGTGGTCAGCGCGGTGATCTGTGGAGGAGTCAAGCTTGATGAGACACTGACCAGCGCGAGCATGGAAGCGTTCAACCAACGTGTTGCCACGCGATGCTACTTGCACCCCATGTCGCTCGACGAAACACGGTCGTACATCCACAGCATCATTGGCCAATGCGGAGCCGACCCGGGAACCACCATCACCGAAGATGCAATCTCGGCGATCCACCATGGTTGCAACGGTGTGCCGCGACTGATCAATCAATTGATGACGCAGGCGATTGATGTCGCTGCGGAAAGTGACCAAGTCATCATCAGCGAAGCAATCGTCGATTCAGCATGGGCTATCTTGCAGCAGTTGCCGTCTCCTATGGTGGATGAACCCAAGATTGCTGGCGCTTCATCTCGCAACTCGGGTGATTGTGCGATCGAGTTTGGCGAGTTGTCGGACCTGTCTTCAACCTCATCGGCGATTGCCAAAGCGTCGGAGCCTATGGCTGTTGAACCGGAGATGTTGGAATCAGACGACCTGCCGTCCCTGCGACCTGAGATCTCGATCGAAACTCCTTCCGCTTCTTGGGTGGATGACGAAGAGTTGACACTCGCGGATGAACCTGAGTTCGACCATTTGACGATCGAAGGTTCCAGCTTCGACGAGCCAACGATTCGCGAGCCAGCCAAGGCTGAGACTCCTGTGGTCAAGACTCCTGCTGCGTCGTCTCTGTTTGGAATGTTCGACGAAGAAGAAGAGGTCGCGGTCGGCGCCTCAGTCGCTCGTCCCACTGCCGTTGTTGCAAACCAAGAATCGGCTTACGCCGTGACATCGACGCAACCGACCCCGGAACCTGCAAACCGTGCAGCTTCGCAGTCGTGTGGATCGCTCAATTCGCTGGAAGATTCGTTGCATCAAGAAATCATCGGGATGCGAACCAACGACGATACGGCACACTTGTCGGCTGACGACGGACCCTTTGGTTCACACATTTCGTTTGCATCGCTCAACGAATCCGAAGAACCGGAACTGCGAGCGTTGCCCGAAGACGACGAGCGTCCTGTGACGCGCCCGAACTTCCGCTACGTCGATATTGCCATCGACCGTCCCGGCGACGACATCACTCTTGCTCAACACCACGTTCGTGATGATCGCGACTTGCTTGTGATCGAAGACGACTTGGAATTCGAAGTCGAAGAAGCGGGCATTACCGATGCTTCGTACGACGATCAACCGGATCACGACCGACCAGTGACCGTCGACTTCCAGGCCATGCTTTCCCGCATGCGAACCGGTAGCTGATCGAATGATTGGAATTTGAAAGGCGAAGGGTAACGTTCCAGCGAGCGGTGCCCTTTGCTCATGGGTTACTTCCTCAAACTTCTCACGACGTCGTTTGCATTTTGCTCGATTCTCTTGCCGACTCGATCGTTCGACTAGCGATGTCTGGGGATCAGACACCTGTTTTGGTCACGCCAGCCGAATTCACGTTCAAGCCAGCATTCTTTGCGGAACTCGCTCGGCAATTAAAGTCGCGAGTGAAAAACCCGATCGACATTGATCTGGTTCGTGAACCTGGCACGCCATTGGAATGGTTAGGGCATTGGCAACTCAAACGCGTCGCGACCAAGGCGACGCGTATGATCAACGCATCAGGGGTTCGCGTCGACTGCGCCGCAATGTTGCGTCGGCCACAATCCAAGACGCTTGTCGTCGGTTGCTGTGACTGCGGCACGGCACTACCGCCTTGGGCCGCAAAGATCGAGTTGATACGATAGCGTCTCGGTTGGTCCCGATTAGTACACCCCGGCCAACACAACGAGTCCACGGTCAACAGCACCGTGCCACTATCGGAAGCGTTTACCATGAAGAACATTGGATTCATCGGCACCGGCGTGATGGGCCGCAGCATGTGCGGGCACCTGATTGATGCGGGTTATCAGTTGACCGTCTTCAATCGTTCGCCCGAAAAGACTCGCTCGCTTGTCGAAAAGGGGGCGAAGCTTGCCCAATCGCCTGCGGAAGTTGCCGCGGCAAGCGAGGTGACGTTCACGATCGTTGGGTTCCCGTCGGACGTTGAGTCCGTGATTTTGGGCGAGAACGGAGTCCTTTCGGGGGCTGAGCCCGGCCACATCATTGTCGACATGACAACGAGTCAGCCATCGTTGGCGGAGCGTATCGCCGAGGTCGCATCACAGAAGGGCGTGCATTCCATCGACGCACCGGTGAGTGGCGGAGACACGGGCGCTAAGAACGCGGCGTTGTCCATCATGATTGGCGGCGATGTCGAGCCAGTTCAAACGGTATGGCCGCTGTTTGAGATCATGGGAAAGACACTCGTTCACCATGGCCCGCCCGGGGCCGGCCAGCATACCAAGGTGGTCAACCAAACGTTGATTGCCTCGGGGATGATCGCCGTGTGTGAAGGATTGTTGTACGCAAGCCGCGCCGGTTTGGATTTGACCAAGGTGCTCGAAAGCGTTTCCTCAGGTGCAGCGGGTAGTTGGTCGTTGACGAATTTGGGGCCACGAGTATTGAAGGGTGATTACGCGCCCGGGTTCTTCGTGGAACACTTCTTGAAGGACATGGGAATCGCGTTGGAAGAGGCTCGTCGCATGAATTTGTGCCTTCCTGGACTCGCTCTCGCTCATCAATTGTACCTGGCCGTCGCTGCCCAAGGTCATGCACGTGACGGCAGTCAGGCGTTGATTTTGGCTCTTGCCGAAATGAATCGCGTGGATTGGTAGGATCGAGATCCTATCGACACAACGACGCTGGAAACTTCGTCGGAAACGACCCGGCTAGCGAATAGGACTGGCGAATAGGACTAGCGAATCTTGCGAACATCGCGAGCGGAGAATCAGCCTTATGATGGCAGTCACATCTATGCTGCATTTTCGCGACCTGTTACGCTCTGCCCATGTTAGAAACCTTTCAAATCCTGCTTGGTCTTGTGCTTCTGGTCATCGGTGGTGAACTCCTGGTCCGAGGAGCAGCGTCGTTGGCGGCGGCCATGCAAATATCGCCCTTGGTCATTGGATTGACCGTCGTCGCCTTTGGCACCAGTGCTCCCGAACTTGGCGTTAGCTTGCAAGCTGCGTTGGCCGGTGATGCATCAATCGCTGTGGGGAACGTCGTTGGCTCGAACATCATTAACATCCTGTTCGTGCTTGGTGCTGCGGCAGTGGTCGCTCCCTTGATCGTCAGCAGCGACCTCATTCGCAAGGATTTGCCCGTTATGATTGCCGCCACGGCAGTTTTCTGGTGGATGGCGTCCGATGGCAATGTCTCACGTTGGGAAGGCATCGCGATGTTCGTGACCCTGCTGGTCTACCTTTGGCAGTCGATCACCGGTAGTCGCAAAGCAACGAAGGCTCAGGCAGCCGAGATTGAAGAGTACGCTGAAACGCTATTAAGCGCCAAAGACTACTTCATCCAGATCGGGTTCTTGATCGCTGGCTTAGTGATGTTGGGTATCGGTGCGAACCAGCTAGTCGCCGGTGCGACGTCGATCGCTGAATCGCTCGGCGTTTCGCAACTCGTGATCGGATTGACGGTGGTCGCTATCGGCACGTCGCTTCCGGAAGTGGTGACGTCGATTGTGGCCAGCTACCGAGGTCAGCGCGACATCGCGGTCGGCAACGTGGTGGGAAGCAACCTCTTTAACATCCTTTGCGTTCTTGGATTAACCGCAGCGGTTTCCCCAGTGGGCGTGGAAGTGCCAGCCGATGCAATCTCGTTCGATTTTCCCGTGATGATGGCAGTGGCATTTGTGTGTCTACCAATCTTCTTCACTGGCTTCCTGATCCGTCGCTGGGAAGGAGCCTTGTTTCTAGCGTTTTATGCACTCTACACGATCGTCATCCTGGTCGTCGCGAAGCAGCCCGAGCTATCGCAGCACTATCGCGAATTCGTGATTTACGGCGTTGTCCCGTTGATGCTGCTGGCATTGATGTTGTCGTTCGTGCTCAATCGCAAGCCAACTGCAACGTGAAGCCGCCTCCCCCGGTTCGCTGATTGCTTGTGTCAGAGACTCGGATGCAACTCCGCTGAAGCACCATGGCCAATCCTTATCGACCGACGACGACCACCGGCGATCCTTTGGACGACGCTGCCAGCGAAGTTTCGTTTCGGCTATCGCGCGGCGTGCTACGCCATACCACCGATCATTACTTGCTGCATTACATTCCCAAGCGGCTTGCGCTGGGCTCGTTGGCTTTGATTGGCTTAAGTGGCTGGGCCATCTTTGCATCGGCAAAATACGGGATGTTAGCGTCGATGACCGTCGGAGTTAGTTCGCTTGTGATCTCTGCAGCAATCTATTTAGCGATGGCTCATCAGGCCAAGAAAGCGGTCCGGCGCAAACAAGCGGATTTTGGTCTGATGGAAAACTCCATCGTCAGTGTCCAGGTCAAAGATGGCGCATTGATCGCCGTGACATCCAACGGCCAGCACCAATGGCCAAGCGATCAAGTCAAACAACTTCGAACGCACAGCGGCATGCTGATCTCTCCCGAACCTCTCTTGGCGATCTTCATCCCCAAGAACAACCATTCACCCGACGAAGCCTTCAAGACGCTCCGCGAAAAGCTCTCGCAGAGACCCTAGCCGACCCGCAAACGGGTCCGCCGTCAATATTTCAATTCCATCGTCGACCCTTCAATTCCACCGCCCGACGCGATGCCAATCACCGACGTGTTAGCCTAGATTCAATTACAGTGGATGTCACAAAAATCGCGACGATCTAATTGCCAGTAGGTAATGCCGAGTTCATCGCATGTCTGTCGATATTATTGAGCCGAGTTCATGATCCGCTACTGAGGCATTCGGATTTGAACTACGTTTGATGTCTGATCTTTCGCCCTTCTGGGGTTCCACATATAGACTACCTCTGTGACTTTCAGGTTGGGATCGAAGTGGTGCAGGTAGCGTTGCAAGCAACGGTCCGAACCAACTTCGCATTTCCTCGATACTGCGGTCCAGGCTATCGACTGGTGTCTCAATAGGCATAACTGTATCGTCGCTACGGATGACTTTGACAAACGAAACCATCTCACCATCAGAACTAGCTGATAGCGAAGTCCGCGTCATACGGTTGATCACCTGCAACGCATCCAAAGCGGTCACGTCACCGTCACCCGATACGTCCGGCAATAGGCCTGCAGTTCGTAAGTTTCCTTCGACTCGAGCTAGGAGATTAACGATCAACAACGCGTCGAGTGCTGATGTCTGTCCGTCCAGGTTGACGTCACTCGGATAGAGGACGTTTGTTAATGCCTCCGTCCGACTACCTACATGCTCGAAGTCCAGTTCGACGGTGATCTCGTGATCTAAGGGCGGCACCAACAAAACATACGTTTGAGGAGAAAGCGATATTGTTTGCAGGGACGTTTCGTGCGACGGATCGACTAGTGATCCAAGTATCTCGCGATCAGATGAGATAATTCGTGGCATCGCCAGACTGGTTGGCGACAGGCCTGACGTAGTTAGGGACAAGTCAGATTCTTGCCCGATCGAAAACACGAGAGTCCGATACTGACTTGATGCCGGTACGGTAATCTGTCCATCGTCTAAATCCAAAATTGCGACGTCGACCTGTTCCGCATCTAGTTGAAGCCCGTTTGTTCCCGTTGGAAGCCGAATAGCGACGGATTGGTCCATCGAACCGGCATCCCATATCAAGCGATAGAAACCTGCGGGTTGCCCATCGAAATCAAGGCTTCCGGATTGGCTATCGCGAACAATCTGTCCTGTCGAGTCTGCCAAGCGTAGATCGAGGAAGGACTCTTGCCCGGTGGCAAAGACACCGTCCAACGCACTACCCACTTGGTGTAGCACTACGTCCATTTCGCCGGTACCAGAGGTTTGCAGAAGCATAGTGCCTGCAGTAAATCGTGACGCTTGGACGGTTGATGCCACGATTGTTCCCATCGACAGACCCTGCGATGCAATTTGTTCCACCGAACCGCCCGACCGAATAGCACCGTAGAATGATCCCAGCACGTTGACGGACTCGATATCGTGATCTGCCACAATGGATGCTTGTGTGGCGGCCACATCATCCGAATCCAACGCACCCACTTCCTCGGTACTTGAATCAGGCAAATTCGCACTGCCAAAATCGCCCAGTACGTCGATGTCTCCCAAACTGGCGGCACTCAGTCGGCCATTCCAACTTCCATGAATTGTCATTTGCGTCAATCGTTGCCCAATACTCATCGCCGCCGCGGTGGACGACTCAAAGGTGGCCTCATCAAGTGAATCGGCAACCTGAATGACGGCATTTTCGGCAGTGCTATTGATCCGCAACGATTGCAAGCTGCCACCCACCGAAATGCGGCCGTGCAACTTCCCATGAAGGTCGACCTGTCCGAGTGATGCTACTGAGATGACATCGTTAACGTCGACGGGAATAGACTCGGTCCCAACTTGAAGTCCAACGGCGGTTTCACTATTGAAAAGAATCTCGCCAATGCGTGCGCCCTGCTGACTTGCACGAACGGAAACACGTGTCTGGTTGGTGGCATCGCGAACGACGATTCTTTCAATATCACCTTGATTTGCGGTTGCGGAGCTGGTTTCCACATCCAGTGTTCCGCCACCCGAAATTTCCACGACAATACGGTTTCCTGAGTCATCGATAATCTCAGTAAGCTCGTTCTCATCCACCGAAATCGACTTCGGTACACGTCCGATGTTGATTGATGATACGATCAATCGTTGTTCAATTTCTTCGGTAGAGCGACGCACATTGACGGAAACCGTTTGGGCACTATTGAACTGATCTGAACTGCGTTCGGATCCTTTTAACCGGATTGTGTAAATACCGGCAGATGGAACCTGATAGCGCAGGTGAGGATCAAGTGAGACAGCGTTGGTGATCGGATCAATTGAATCATAGACCGTCGACTTTAGTGCGCCACTTTGGTCATAGACTTCCATTTGCAAGTCCAGCTTTGATCCGAGTGATTGAGCGTCCACGTCGATGAAAAGTACTTCGTTTTCGCCCGCTTCGACGTTAATCTCTGCTACTTCTGCACCGCCGAAGGCTTGGTAAATGAACGTGCTGACTTGCCCTACACCTGTGAAGCTGGGGTCGCCGGGGTCCGGGCCAACGAACGCGGGTGGAATCTGAAGCGCTTGGCGGAGTCGCTCAACACTGTCCTCGAACTCTCCAGGTGGCAACTTCAGTCCAAGAAAAAGCTGCCCGCGACCAAACCGTTCGTCGTCGCTCCGGTCCGTGTCAAGCTTACCCGTCTGCATCAAAAGTCCGTCCTCTACCTGATGTGACAACCCAAGCAGATGACCAACCTCGTGACTGAGAGTACTCGCAATTGCTAGAGAGACTGTATCGAGATCTTTGCCATAGACGGTTGGTTCGGTGCGGAACGCTTGTGTGAAGACTGCAGCATTGTCCTCGATATCTCGATTGCCAATGTCCACCTTTTGCGCCAGTCCCAGAACACGCTGGAGCGGGTAACTTCCTCCGATCATAATGGTGGAATATTCCAAGTCGTCCGATGGGCGTTCCAAGACGAAATCGATCGGGAGATTTAACGGAGTATCAGGATCCTCGAATGAGCCGCTAACGATAAAGTCGTCAAGCACGTGCTCATACACTCGCTCAATGATGGCATCGCGTTCGGAAGCCGGGCGACCGACATCCGCCGGGTCGAAGGCGGGTAAATGAAAAGAGTACTGGTTGTGGTCAGTAAACCTACCTCCTTCAAAATCCAGATACACTGTTTGGATGCGATTGCTTCTCGCATTAGTGCTGACTTTGGTATCGAAGCGGACGATGTACTCACCGGTCGTGGTACCGCCATCGGCTGCCGTGACGGATGCACCGCTGGATACATAGTTCTGGTTGCCAAAGCTGGAAACGCCAACATAGTAGATGCCGGGTGTTACCAACACGCGTTCTAGCCACGAATCGCTGCTATTTCCGGTGACGGGATCAAACGCGTCGTCGTTGCTGGCTAACTCGTTTCCGTCCGAATCAAACAGCCGCACGTAAGAGTCTAGCGAAGATCCATAGGGACTGGCGTCAATGTCGACCTTCAACAAAGTGGGGCGTTCCATATCGCTGAAGTCCAAACGAAACATGTCGATATCATTGATATCATCGATTGCCGAATTTCGTTGGGACGTTTCGTAGGGAACGAGCAGCCCCATATTAGCGGCCGCGGTAAATGTGTCGCCGATTGAGTCGCTGGTCAGACCATCTGCTTTCTCAAACAGAGCTGTGAGTACATAGAAATTATCTACTTCAGTCGTCGACCCATCGACGCGTACGACGTAAGTTCCGGGTTCGAGCAGCCTTCGGATGACGGGATCAAGGCCTCGGTATTCCGTGTCAGGATCGACGCCACTCTCGCTGACTTCAAGAACATCCGCGGAAGCGTTCATCAAGGTTAAACGCCCGTCCAGGGTCGACATTCCAATTTCTTGCGCATCAATGTCGAGTGTTAGCCATCCGCGGCTGGTGAGTTCAAATTGATAGTGATCGAGGTCGTCATCCGGACGCACCTCTGCTCCACGAATTTCCAACGGCACATTCGGCAAGATCGAAACTGGGGTGGCTGTTTCAAACGTGTCGTTGAATTCGTAGGCGCCAAAAGGAATCCGAGGCGATGAGGTAAAGCTCAAGCGGTAAGCCCCCACTGAATCGTCTTCGCCGCTCACGCGTACCGCGACTGCCCCACCGACACGATCACGGTATCGCAACAGTGAATCGCCCGAGTCGTCGCCTGTGTCGGGATCGACGCCGTCGAGGTTGCTGGCCAATAGCTCGCCGGTAGCCAAGCGATATAGTTCGATGGCTGAATTAAGTTCGGATCGTTCACCGTCACGAGCATCAATATCAATGACCAAGTCGCCAGGGACTTCGTTGTCGAATGAGAAGTAGTCGACGTCTCCTTGGGCTATCACCGCATCGACGGCTAGAACTCGTGGAATCACCGAACTGATACGTGATGCAGTCCCCAGCGTGTCGTTCGGTTCAATCGAATCATTTTCAACCGGTTCACCAGTTCCAGTCCCAGTTCCACCGCCATTGTTGCCTCCGCTACCAGATCCTGTATCGTCGCCCAGCTCTACACTGAACTGATAATCGACCATCCGAATTTCTGTGTAACCGTGATCAGCAATGTGTGCTGGTAGCAACGTTACAAAATACGTCCCCGGTTCTAGCAAACCAAAGTTGTGAACGAGTTCCGTTGATTCGCGATCGTTGTAGATCGTTTCCAGTGCGCTACTTGAAGAATCTGAATCGTACAACAAGACCACAATTTGGTGATCGTCGAATACCGCAAACTGTTGCAGCCGAAATGCGACGTGCTGAGCCGACTCAACATCGAAACTAAAGTTGTCGGGGTCGATGTACCGCGTATCGTCCGGGTCACCTGCAAAGTACCCAAGGTTACCTTCGATGATTTGCTCACCGACAATACCAATGTCTTGCGCTTGTGCACGAGAGTCGTTGTACGGTGTTTCTTGAACCAGCGTTGCCGTCAACAATCTTCGCTGTTCTAGCGTTTCCAGCGAAAGCATACGGCATCGATTGGGACGTTGGATCTGGCAATCACGTCGCGATAGCGGACGTGTTGGTGTCGGTAATTGGGACATAAGACGACATAGATGCGAGTCATGATGGGGCGTTCGCGAGTGACACGATGGAACGTGCCGGACCCACACCATGATCATAGTCGATCCCCAGCGTTATGGGGGGGCTTGGTTTCCGCATGCATCAAGCATTACCAATGAACGTGGATGTAGAATCATCCAGCGATCACGCAGTCAATCGAGAACGGTCGTCGTGGCTCGCCAGAGAGCCAACTCAACTCATCGTATTCGACTTGTCCGCCAATGCCGATTCGCCTCTGAGCTATGCCGTTGTTTGGCGACTTTGTTTGGCGACTTTGTTTGGCGACGTTGCTGACTGTTTTGCGGTGTTAGCCTTCTTGCTTGGACTTTACCCAGGCAGCAGCTTCTTGGAAGGTTGCGACCCAGACGTTGTCGTCGTTTTGCAGGAAGCGAAGCAGTTCTTTGTGGTCTTCAGCGCTGATCGCCAAGTGATCGCCACCCACCCCGTGGAACATGAAGACCACCCAACCGTTCTTTTCGCGTGCTGCGGTCACTTGGCTTAGTTGATACGCCAAGTCTCGCTGGTCGCCCGCAACCGTCTTTACCTCGTACAGGTCAATCTTGCCTTCTTCGGGAACGTGGAATCCGTTTCTGGTCGTTCGTGCCGCGAAGAATCGTTCTTTGACCATCGGGATATAGCTGTGATTGTCTTCGCCGATCGTCGTGCCGCCGCAAGGGTAGGCGAACGTGGCTGTCTCGCGCTTGACGCCATTGCTGACCAAGTTGGCAAGGTTCTCATCAAGCTCTTTCGCCATCCGAGCATCATCGTAGTCCTCGGCCGCGTTGCCGGGCTTCACCCAATCGTACTTCCGGGCGCACGGATGGAGGATCGTGTGTCCCGCTAACTCGTGCCCCTCTTCGCGAATCCGATCTACTTCTTCTTGGGACCAAAGGTAGGTGGCACCCCCGGTGCAAAAGAAAGTGCCCTTCAGTTTCGCAGCCTTGAGTTGCGGCAGTGCATGATCGATTTGACTTCGGATCCCGTCGTCATACGTGAGTGTCACGCAATAAGTCTTGCCCTCTGGCCAAAACCCATCTTCGGCAGCCGCCATTGACGGGGCCGCGATCAGCAACGCGACAAATGCGATCCATGTTGACTTAGAAATGACACTCATAGCGTTAAGCTCTTGGGAGATAGACCAATGGCAATGCACGAAGCGGGAATGACGCCGCTTTGCAAAACGAGTACTCATGATAACCCGAAGCGCTGGCAAGGACGTCAACTAATTACCCGCTAACGGGTCTGACTTCTATGGCGTAATTTCCCGGGTCTGACTTCTGGCATTTGGCGATGCACAGTCCTCTGCCTGTCGTTGGCAAGGACTGTGAATGAAGCACGATGTAGCGGATGCCTGTGGTCAAGGCCCGTTCGGTCTACCAACGCAGGCCGAACTTCTCGCCACCGGATTCGCGGTTGTTGCCACCTTTAAGTGGCCCAGAGTGGGAAGCTTTGACGGCGACTTCGCGTTGTGGCTCGTCTTCCTCTTCTTCTGGCTTGGACGTTTCGGGGGCACCGATCGATTGTGCCTGCTTGATTGACAAGCCGACCTTTTGCGCGTCTCGATCGAAGGACACCACTTTCACTTCCACTTCGTCACCTTCGTTCACAAAGGCGTCCACTTTGGAAACACGATGGTGCGCCAATTCGCTGATGTGCACCAAGCCTTCGACTCCGGTGCCAAGTCGGACGAAGGCTCCAAACGGGGCAACTCGAGTGACGGCGCCTTTATGAACGCTGCCGACTGGGAATTCCGCTTCTGCGGCGTCCCAGGGATTTTCGAGCAAATCGCGGTACGAAAGCGAAATCTTTCCGGTTTCTTTGTCCATCTTGTCGATGCGGACCATTACCTTTTGGCCGACTTCCAAGACATCGCTGGGGTGCTTCACTCGATCCCAGCTCAGTTTGCTGATGTGGATCAGGCCATCGAGCCCACCGAGGTCGACGAAAGCACCGAAGTCCTTGATGCTGCGCACGACGCCTTCGCCTTCGTAGCCAACATCAAGTTTTTCGAGTTGCTCTTTCTTCTTCTCTTCACGCTCACGGTCCAAGATCGCTCGACGCGATAGAACCAGGTTCCCGCGACGCTCGTTAGATTCGGTCACCACGCAAAGAAACTTCTGGTCAACAAATTCGGATGTGTCTTCCACGCGATAGTCAGCAATTTGACTGATCGGAATGAAGCCTTTCATGTTGCCGACTTTGACTTCTAAGCCACCGGAATTGTGTCCGGTAACGACTGCATCAACGACACTGCCTTCGTCGATGTCTTCCCAGTCCGACGCTTCTACTGCCGCGCCGGGAAGTCCAAGCGAGAACAATCCGTCCGCCTTGCTAAAACTGCGAACGACGACTTCGATGGAAGCTCCGATGGCAGGTTCTTCGGTAAACATTTCAAACGGAACAACGCCTTCGTCGGGACCACCCAAGGCGACGAACACGCTATCGTCATGGATCTTCAAGACCGTGGCAAATAGGCGTTGACCTTCGGACAATGGTTCTTTGCGGTCTGGCATTCCAGCATCGCCGCCGAGCATGCCTTCGACATCCGCTGCGGCTAGTTCAGCATCAAGTTCGGCCTGCAGGTCGTCGTCGAGGCCGCCTCGCATGGAAGGTACTGCAACCTTTCCGGGCAAAGCAGGCTTGGCGCGACGTTCGGCGGATTCGGGAGCATCACCAATGACGCGGGGGCGAGGCGCCTTTTTGGGCTTCGATGGCTTTTTGCCGGCTTTGGAGTTCTGCTTTTCTAGCTGCTCGGTGCTGACTGACGGAGACGCCGGCTTGGCGACTCCGAGTCCGCGGGCTGCCAACGGGCCTCCGCCGCTGCGTGCGGCACCGGCAAGCGGGGCCGGTTTGGATGCCGCAGCGGGCTCACTGGAAGCCTGTGTTTCCGGCTCATTCCCCACTGTGGGCGGTGTTTCTGGCGTAGTCGCCGCCGCGGGTTCGGCAGTGACAGACTCGGCGCTGTTGGTTTCAGGGGTGTCGCCGTTACTCATCAGTGATCATTCATTAGGAGTTCAGAAGGGATTCCAGGGCCTCGTAGTTTAAGCGCTACACGTAACGCGTCCAATGGTGCTTTCTTGGCAAAGCGATGACTGATTTCCCGCGAAAGTTCCCTTACAGCCCGGTTGATCCGGCGAATCGGCACAGTCGTCACCGACAGCGATCATTCGCGGATACGAACTGGATTTCGCTGCATCTGGCTGGCTCCACGGCGGTTTGTGACACACCTTTCCATTGGAGTCACGCATTCGTACACGTGATCCGCACAGCGGGGGACTAGAACTCAAGCAATAAAGGCTTTGGTATGTCCCAGGGAAAAATGTCATCTGACGTCTTGGACTCATCCGATTTGGTCCAACTTGTCTACGTCAGCGCAGCCACCGTCGCGTTCAGCGATGATCAACTCGATCATCTGTTGGAGGTCGCTCGTCACAACAACGCCGCCCTCGATGTTACGGGTGTGCTGCTGCTGCGAGAAGGAACGTTCTTTCAAGTTCTCGAAGGATACTCCGACGTCGTCCAAGATCTTTACGACAAGATCGCGTTGGACCAACGGCACGGCAAAGTGTTGGTTCTGACCAAGCGTTCGATCGAAGAACGCAACTTTGGTGACTGGAGCATGGGGTTCGTTCGCGATCAACGTGTGATCAACGAACTACCGGGCTTCGTAGATTTCTTCAGCGGTCGCACATTCCTAGACCTCGCCGGTGACTCACGCCGCGTGGAACAGACCCTCGACGGCTTCCGCCGAGGTCGTTGGCGTCGGCAAGTGGCCGATGGAATTTGTTGACGACGTTGATTGATTGATGGACGGCGTACCCAATGCAAGCGCCGTCGCCAGATGATGACTGATCGTTCAGTCACGGCTCACGTGAAGAGCCAACACAAAGTGGAACTCATAGTCGAGGAAGGTGTCATGAAAGGGATCGTATTTACTGAGCTGATTGAAATGGTGGAAGAGGATCTTGGAATCGAGATCGCCGACCGAATGATCAGCGGCGCAAAGACTTCGAATGATGGCTCGTACACATCCGTAGGAACCTACGACCACGCAGAACTTATCCAGCTCGTGATTTCGCTGTCGGCTGAAACGGGCATCCCGGTACCCGATTTGGTTCAAGCGTTCGGCAAGCACTTGTTCGCACGCTTCCATGAACTTTACCCCCAATTCTTTGCGGGCATCGATTCGGCAATCGACTTTCTTCCGATGGTGGAAGCCTACATTCACGTCGAAGTTCGAAAGCTCTATCCCGACGCCGAACTTCCGTCGTTCCAGTGCGAAACGAGCGGCGAAATGTTGAGCATGACCTACCAATCCAAGCGTCCGTTTGCGGACTTGGCCGAAGGTTTGATCGCGGCTTGCATTACTCACTTTGGCGATCCCATCGACATGACTCGCAAGGACCTTGGCGCACAAGACGGAACGCAAGCCTGCTTCCTGCTGCGTCCTACTTCGGATGTGCCAGCGGAAGAAGTGGCGGTCTAATGTCTGACATCGAACTGCTGAAGCGACGATTCGAGCGAGAGAGAGCGGCCCGAAAGGCGGCTGAGTCTCTGCTGGAACAAAAGTCACTTGAGGTCTATCAAGCGAACCTCAAACTTAGCGAACTTGCCGAACACACCGAAGCAATTGTCGAAACCGCTGCCGACGGCATTGTGACGTACGGACAAGATGGTGTCATTCGTTCGTTCAATCGTTCGGCGGCGAGGATCTTTCAACGTGAATCCGGAATAGGGTTAAACGTCCGCGATTTGTTTCAATGCAGCGACACGTTGTGCAGCGTGCTTTTTTTGGCCGATGACTTCCGGGAATCGAACGCGAACAACGAACCACTTGAATTTGTCGGAGTGCGTGCCAGCGGACAAGCGTTCCCAGCCGAAGTTTCGACCAGTCGCGTCGAACTGAACGAATCGTTGGTCTACACGTCGCTCATTCGCGACCTGTCCAAACGCAAAGAATTAGAGGTGCGGTTGGGGCAAGCTCAAAAGATGGAATCCGTGGGTCAGCTAGCCGCTGGGATCGCGCACGAGATCAATACGCCCATCCAGTTCGTTGGCGACAACATCAAGTTCTTACAAGGAGCGTTTGAGGACATTTCTGATCTGCTGGCGCTGTATGACCAGTTGGTGGAAGCGGTCGATGGGAATCAACCCACGCAAGAGGTCCTGTCGCAAGTCAAGCAGCAGTGCGAGATCGCCGATCTTCCGTTCCTGCAAGACGAGTTTCCCAGCGCGATTGCTCAATCCCTCGAAGGAATCGAACGCGTCGCCACGATCGTGCGAGCAATGAAAGAATTCTCGTTGCCAGCGACCCAAAGCAAGTCCGCGATCGATATCAATCGAGCCATCGAAAACACCTTGGCGGTCGCAGCGAATCAAGCCAGCGAGATTGCAACGATACAAACGGAACTCGATCCGTCGCTGCCACCGGTTCTTTGCCTCGCCGGCCAAATGAACCAGTGCTTTCTCAATCTACTCACCAATGCGGTCGAGGCGATTGCTGATCACTGCGAACCAGGTGCCGGAAGAATCAAAATCAGCACTCGCGCCGACAAGGATGCAGTCGAAATTCGCGTCGAAGACAATGGCCCCGGCATCCCAGCGGAAATCACCAACCGTATCTTCGATCCGTTCTTTACCACCAAGCCCGTGGGCAAGGGCACCGGCCAAGGACTTTCGTTTGTGTATGGCGTGATTGTCGACATGCATGACGGGACCATCCACGCGCAATCGCCTCCCAACGGCGGGACCACATTTGTTGTCTCCCTTCCCGCTCACAACTACGCCGAAACGAAGGGGAGGGCTCATGCGAATTCTGCTCATTGATTCCGACCCCAATCGACCTCAACGGTACGAGCGATGGCGACAAAGACTGCAACCGTTTGACGATTCGCTGACCACAGCATCGTCACCATCCGAGGCCGGGGCAATTGTCGCTTCGTCTCACTTCGGTCTTGTCATCCAAGTTTCCGGTTCGGATCGCAGTGCGAATAATGAAGCCCTCGGTCACGCCGTCGACGAACTGCGTTCTCGCGCTGGCTATGTGATCGACGCGGTCGAGAATGCCATCGAACGAGGGCACGCGTTCACGCTCGGCTACGACGACTGCGTTATGGATGATTGCGATGATGTCGAATTGGCGAAGCGAATCAAGAACGCCAGCGATCTCGAAAAACTCAATCAACGTTTGGCCCAGGCTCAAAAGCTCGAATCCATCGGCGAACTTGCCGCCGGAATCGCTCACGAAATCAATACTCCCATTCAATATGTTGGCGACAACACCCGATTTGTCCAGGAAGCCTGTGGTGACCTGGAAGCTGTGTTGAAAACCTGCCAATCGTTACTCGTCGCCGTTGACACCGGAATCAACGTTGACGAGGCAACGGACAAGCTGCGCAGCGCGATGGGCGATGCGGACATCGATTACTTGATCGAGGAAATCCCATCGGCGATCTCGCAAACGCTCGAAGGCGTTGACCGAGTCGCAAACATTGTGCGTGCGATGAAAGAGTTCGCTCATCCGGGCGTTTCCGAAATGACGCTGACGGATCTAGCACACGCGATCGGCAACACGGTCATGGTGGCTCGAAACGAGTGGAAGTATGTCGCGGAACTGGTAACCGATTTCGACCCCAACATGCCGCTGGTTCCTTGCTTGCCAGGTGAACTCAATCAAGTGTTGCTCAATATGATCGTCAACGCGGCCCACGCGATCGGCGATACCCTTGGCGAAACACCGGATGCGAAGGGCACGATCACCATTAGCACCAAGTCTCAACCGCACCATGCCGAAATCCGCATCACGGACACGGGCAGCGGTATTCCAGAAGACCACTTGGAACGCATCTTCACTCCGTTTTTCACCACCAAAGGTGCTGGCAAGGGAACGGGACAAGGCTTGGCGATCGCTCAGTCAGTCATCGTCGAAAAGCACGGTGGATCCATCGATGTGGAAAGCGAACGCGGCCAAGGAACCACGTTCGTGATTCGGATTCCTTTGCAAAACGAGCCAGCCAGGTCTAACGAGCCAGCCACGCATAACCAGCCAGCCAAGCAAGCTAGCGCCGGCACGTCAGGCGTACCGCCGGTGGCGCTCTCGCGAGCCGCGGGGACGATCCCGATCCCCATCTCGCAGCCTCATTAGCTTGGCAGCCTCACTAGCTTGGCAGCCTCACTAGCTTGCCGGGCAAGCACTGGGGTTACGACTCGCATCCGAGTCGTCACGAACTGAATGAAAACAAGAATAGAGCGGACCATGGAAATCAAAACAAAAGTCATGTTTGTCGACGACGAAGCCAACGTACTCGCGGGCCTGCGTCGCATGCTTCGTTCACAGCGAAAGGTGTGGGACATGCGATTCGCAAACGGCGGTGAAGACGCGTTGCAAGAACTTGCCAAGGATCCCGTGGACGTGATCGTAAGCGACATGCGAATGCCAGGCATCGACGGTGCCGAACTCCTTTCGCGAGTATCAGAGCTCTACCCGAACACCGTACGTCTGGTGCTTAGCGGCCAATCCGAACATGAAAAGATCTTTCGAGCCATCGGTCCGGCTCACCAATTCATGTCCAAGCCTTGTGACCCCGATGTTTTGATCAGCACGATCGATCGAGCTTGCGGACTGCAAAGTCAATTGTCCGACGAATCGCTTAAGAACGTCGCTTCGCAAATCACGACGCTTCCAAGCTTGCCGACGATCTATCGCGAATTGGTGTCCGAACTTGAATCGAACGATGCGTCGATGGATCGCATTGGACGGATGATCGGTAGCGACCTCGCGATGACGGCCAAAGTTTTGCAACTGGTGAACTCGTCCTTCTTCGGATTGCCGACTCACGTGACTTGCCCCACCCACGCGGTTTCGATGCTGGGGCTGAACATCATCCGACCATTGGTGCTGACCGCGAACGCGTTCTCGCAGTACGAGGATCCTGGTGTCGAGGGGTTTTCGCTTGAAACGTCAATTCAACACAGCTTAGCGGTCGCAACCTCCGCCCGATCGATCGCCGAGAGCGTAAGTCAGCAGAACCACTTGGTGGACGACGCGTTCATTGCGGGGATGCTTCACGATGTCGGGAAACTCATCCTAGCGGTGAATCTTCCCGAGAAGTACAGCGAGGCGTCGCGTTTAGCGAATGTCGAAAATGTTCCTCTTTGGCAGGCGGAGCTTGACGTCTTTGGAACCACGCACGCGGAAGTGGGCGCTCATTTGCTCGGCCTTTGGGGACTGCCAAATCCGATCATTGAAGCGGTTGCGTTTCATCATCGACCCAGTGATGCCGAAACGACATGCTTCACTCCGCTTACCGCTGTGCACGTCGCGGATGTGCTGCAAGATTCGAACTATCCCAACGATGATTCGCCCGCGAGTCTCACCTGGGACCTCGATTACCTCAACGCGATACACGCCACCGGGCAACTGGACGGTTGGTCCATCATGGTGGACTCGGGAGTCCTCTCATGAGTTCCAAAGTCTTACTCGTTGACGATGAGCCCAACGTGTTGAAGGGCTACCAACGTCACCTTCGAAAAAGCCACGACATCGAGCTTGCCGTTGGCGGTGACGAAGCGATCGAAGCCATCCGGACTCAAGGCCCGTTCGCCGTCGTCGTGTCCGACATGCAGATGCCCGAAATGTCCGGCGTTGAACTGCTCAGTAAGGTTCGCGACATCAATGAACACACCGTTCGCATTATGTTGACGGGGAACGCGGATCAAAAGACGGCAGTGGACGCGGTCAACGAAGGCAACATCTTTCGATTCTTAAACAAACCTTGTTCGCCCGAGAAACTCGCCCAAGCGATTGATGCTGGCCTGGATCACTATCGTTTGGTCACCGCGGAAGCGGAACTGTTAAACAAGACCCTGGCCGGAAGCGTTCGGATGTTGACCCAGGTGTTGTCGCTGGCGATGCCGGAAGCGTTCGGGATGACCCAGGAATCTCGTCGGCTCGCTCGAGCGGTCGCCGAACGAATGTCCCAGGTGGGCTGCGTTGACTTGGCGGCTGTTGAGATAGGTCCCATGTGGCAAGTCGAAATGGCGTCGATGTTGATGAGGGTCGGTTGTGTATCGTTACCCACGGACGTGCTTCGCAAGTATTTGACCGACCAAGCTCTCTCGGCTGATGAGGCTAAATTGGTCAAAGAAACGCCTCAGCTAGGTTACAACCTCGTTTCGGCGATCCCAAGACTGCAACCAGTTGCCGAGCTCATTCGTGCCCAAAATGATCCTGCCGTCGACGAGACTCCGATCGTGGCAAGGATTCTAAAGGTCATTGGTGACTACCAACGCTTTCAAGCTGCCTCGTCGCCCTTTGCCGCACTGCAACGATTGGCTGGTTCAACGCGATACGACTCTCGCGTCGTCGATGCGTTAGCCGAAATCATCTCGGACAGTTGTGAGATCCGTGATGTCGAGATCTTCGGCCTCAAGGAAGGCATGATCCTTGAATCCAACGTTGAAGATGTCATGGGACGAGTTCTGATCGCGACCGGTGCGGAAGTCCATGACGCCATGATTCAAAAGCTCGCGTTGCTGAAACGCTCTGCCGCCGGTGTTCGCGAACCGATTCGCGTCCGAGTCGTTGTCAGCACCCAATCGCCCGATCATGCGGAATCCGGTGCTGAACAAGTCGATCCTGGTCAGGCTAAAGCTGGCGTGGCCACGGTTGCCGACACCAAAGCAGTTAACTCCAAACGCGAGCCGTCTGATGATTCATCGGGCTCAGCACCGACCACCAAAACACTTTTAGCTAGTGCGTGACGTAAACCCAAGTTTTGCAACCGGAGAAAATCCATGCTTTCGATTTTGATTGTTGATGACGATGTGAATTTGCTGAGCGGATTGCGTCGCGCGTTGCACGACCAGCCCTACGATTTGTTTACCGCGAATTCGGCAGAGATGGCGATCGACATGTTCCATCGCAAAGCCTTCGATCTGGTCCTTGTGGATCAAAAGATGAGCGGGCTTAGCGGAGCGGAATTGATCGCGTGGATCGCTCAGGAGTTTCCTGACACGGTGCGTTTAATGCTCACCGGTCACGCTGATGTGAACATGATGATGGACGCGATCAACAATGGAAAAGTGTTTCGGTTCCTCACGAAGCCCAGCCATAGCGTTGACATTGCGTTGGCGATTTTGGAAGGACTGGAATCAAAGCTCGCCAGTGCGGTTTAGTCTTCGGATGCACTGATCGAATCAAATTTCCGTCTGGGTTAGGTCCGCTAGTTCAGCAAACGCCGTGGAATTTTCGGTCAATCGTTAGCACTCGCTAATATTGACCGTGATTTGGACGGCGAGGCCGCCTTCGGACGTTTCCTTGTACTTGGTGTTCATGTCCTGCGCTGTTTCCCACATGGTTCGAACGACCGCGTCCAGGGATACGCGAGCTTCGGTGGGGTCACGGTGCAGCGACATTTGCGCCGCGGTAATTGCTTTGATCGCTCCCATCGCATTGCGTTCGATGCAGGGGATTTGGACTAAGCCTCCGACCGGATCACAGGTCATCCCCAGGTGATGTTCCATCGCAATCTCAGCCGCCTCGGTTGCTTGGCGAGGTGAACCACCGAGGCATTCACACAACGCCGCAGCGGCCATCGCCGACGACACGCCGATCTCGGCTTGGCAACCGCCCATCGCCGCGGAAATGGTGGCGCCCTTTTTAAAGATGCATCCGATCTCCGATGCGTTCGCCAGAAAATCCATCCAAGCGACATCGGCGGGCCCGGTACGATTACCAGTTTCTGCCTGCTCACTGGTTTCACAAAAACACAGGTAGTACATCAGCACAGCCGGTATGACGCCGGCGGCACCATTGGTTGGCGCGGTGACGACGCGGCCGAACGCAGCATTCTCTTCGTTAACAGCCAACGCAAAGCAACTTACCCAATCGAGCACGCGCGAAAAGTCATGAGTTTGCCGAGTGACCAACTGCATGAATTCATCGAACTCGGCGGGAACTGAACTACCGAGCAACGATGTAGAGGTGTGCGCGGCGCGACGTTGAACGTTCAACCCACCGGGAAGGATCCCTTGAGTCCGACAGCCGCGGTGAATGCTCGCCAGCATCGCATCTTTGATTGCAGACATCTCAGATAGAATCTCTGAGTCGCTACGAAGAGACCGCTCGTTGTGCAGTACCACTTTGCTGATCGGCAGCCCTTCGCGATCGCAATGGCGCAGAAGGTCTTCGGCATTCTCGATGCTCCAGGGCATCTCAGTGGCAACGGGACCTGGTGTTTCGCCGGCCTTGATGATGAACCCGCCACCAATCGAATAGAAATCCGCTTGATCGGTTTCTTTCTCGTTCGCAAACGCCGTGAAGCGAATCCCGTTGGGGTGCTCGGGTAACTGTTGATCGGAATGAAAAACGATGTCCAATGGCGGATCAAAGTTAATCTCGTGCTGGCCTAGCAATTTGATTCGCTTGCCTTTAGCGATCTGTTTCACCAAGGTCGGTATTCGGTCAACGTCCACCGTGCGAGGATCATGACCGCAAAGCCCCATTTGGATTGCGATGTCCGTGCCGTGACCCTTGCCCGTTTTGGCCAGCGAACCAAATAGCTCGACTTTCACTCGCGAAAGCTCTGATAAGTCCGAGGCGGGCAATTCGGCCAGGAACCGTTGGGCCGCCTTCCATGGCCCCATCGTATGCGAGCTCGACGGGCCAACCCCGATCTTGAACATGTCGAAGACACTAAGCGCTGGCACGTTGGCAACTCATAAAGAATGTTCACTTCCACGAGGGCGACCCGAATGATCGCGAACAATCGCGAATGAAATGTTGTCTAGCGGAATCGTCGATTGGTGCATCGTCGACACTGAACCAACGATGCTATGACTTCAGTGCCGGGACTCTGTTACCGGGACTCTAATACCGAGATGTCGATACCGAGGTGTCGATACCGAGGTGTCGCTTCCGAGATACCGTCTAACGCGACCCACCGCCACCCATGCCGGGCGGAGTGGTCGGGCCTTCATCAGTCAAGACTATGGTCTCGCCCGCGTAAATGCTCACGTCGTTGCTCGATTCGTAAGCGAACTTGGCATGACGATTGAAAAGCATCTTGCCATCGCTTGGTTTGTAAACAGCGAACAGGTCATGCGTCTTGATCGGTAATCCACTTCGCCAACTGAACACTTCGACCAGTTCGCCATTGGAGTCCTCGAAGGTTCGCGATGGTTGCTTCCCAAGCAATTCCTGGACGTCCGAATTGGTGAAGTAGGTGTCAGGCAGTTTGTTCAGCTCAACGCTGCGAGCGGCGATTTTGTCATAGGCCGCATCCACGCCTGGTCTAGCAACGAGGTAGTCATAGGCTAACCCAATCAGCAGCAAACCCAGCACGGCGAACAGGACAATCCGAAGAGTGTTTCCGCCGTTGCCGCCGGAAGGTTTAGAAGGAGTAGTGGACATTGGCGATCTCGTAAACAAAAACGTTGGGGAACAAAAGTGTGTCACAACCTCAGGTCGTTCACACGTCAAAGGCAAGGCATCACTGCGATGTGCACAGCGTACCTCATGCAAGCAGAGAAGTGGGAAGTAGGAAGTGGAAGTTTTTGTCCCATGAACATCCGTAGCCCAGACAACCTAGGTTAGGCCCAACGCTACTCAACTAATTGCTACTTAACACACCGCTACTCAAGCACCGCTACTCAACCCATTGCTGCGGTGATTTCACTCGACATCAGTGGCTTTGTTAGTGGCTTTGCGTCCGTCCGACTGATTTGCGAATCCGTGATGATCGTTTCGTCTGGGCACCCTTGCGAGACTAGGAAGGCAGGGAAACCGACACTCTCGCGACTAGTCCATTTGATACCGAAGCTCGACACGACGACGGATTGTCCAGACGTTCGCCGGTGTTTGTTACTGCGTCGATCCTTCGCCAATTCGGCGAGCTGGATGTCACCGCTAAAGATGCCAACGCTAAATGTGCGTTCCGCTCTCTCCGTTGTGCACTGACGCACGTGTCGTAACGTGCGTCCCAACGCAAACAGTGATTTCGATGTGATGCAGGTTGCTTCGTCGATTGCCAATGCGATAGTCTTACGGTCGAGGCTGCGATTCTAAGAACGATCAAGCATCCGTGCTGTGATGGCGGAATCAGTTGCATCGTGGCTCAAGGCGGGTTGTTTTTAACGGGCATGGCTCCGGTTCGTTTGGTTGTCGTATGTTTGTTGCGTCACCCACAGTGATCGTGGTTGGAGTGCCGATTCCCCTCGTTCCTCTTTTGTGAATCGATAAGATCATGGCTAATATGCCTGCTGATGCTTCCAGCACCGCCGCAAACAATGCAAGTCTTTGGGGAGGCCGAGATCCGTCCGTGCCGCTGAGCCAGAATGCTCACTTGTTGCGATGGATCGAAAAGATGGCTCGGCTCACCCAGCCTGATGCGATCCATTGGGTCGATGGAACTCAGGACGAGTACGACACGATTTGTGGCCAAATGGTGGAATCGGGCACGTTCGTAAAGCTTAACGAAGATCTTTGGCCGGGATGCTACCTCGCTCGTTCCAATCCCACCGACGTGGCTCGCGTGGAAGACCGCACGTTCATTTGTTCGCTTTCCAAGGAAGCAGCGGGACCAACCAATAACTGGGAAGATCCGTTCAAGATGCGGCGTAAGCTGAAAGGGTTATTCAGTGGTTCGATGCGGGGGCGAACCATGTACGTCTTGCCGTTCAGCATGGGCCCGGTAGGTTCGCCAATGTCTCAGTTAGGTGTGCAACTCACCGATTCACCCTATGTCGTCACCAACATGCGAATCATGGCTCGCATCGGCTTGCCGGTGATTGCCGAGATCGAAAAAGACGAAAAACGGGTCGTGCCGTGCATGCACACCGTTGGCGCGCCCCTTGAACCTGGCCAACAGGATGTTCCTTGGCCGTGCAATCCCGACAAGTACATCGTCCACTTTCCTGAAACACGCCAAATTTGGTCGTACGGTTCAGGCTATGGCGGTAATGCGTTGTTGGGTAAGAAATGTTTCGCCCTGCGAATCGCGTCGAACATCGCGCGCGACGAAGGTTGGATGGCGGAACACATGTTGATCCTTGGCGTCGAAGATCCGGCCGGCGAAAAGACCTACGTCACCGCAGCGTTCCCATCGGCTTGCGGCAAAACGAACTTCGCGATGCTGATACCACCCGCGGGCTTCGAGGGATGGAAGGTTTGGACGGTGGGTGACGATATTGCTTGGATCAAACCCGATGATGAAGGTCGACTCAGAGCGATCAATCCCGAGGCCGGCTTCTTCGGTGTTGCGCCAGGTACCTCCGTGAAGACCAATCCTAACGCGATGGCGACGCTCTCTCGGAACACGATTTTCACCAACGTTGCCTTGACGCCCGAGGGTGGGGTTTGGTGGGAAGGAATGACGGACGAGCCGCCCGCCGAGTGCATTGATTGGCAGGGGAACGCTTGGTCGCCCGAGATCGCGAAAGAAACCGGGGCTAAGGCGGCACACCCCAACTCGCGATTCACCGCTCCCGCCTCGCAATGCCCGACGATCGACTCGGCCTGGGAAGATCCTGACGGTGTTCCGATCGGTGCCATTATCTTCGGCGGCCGCCGAGCCACAACGATGCCGTTGGTTTATCAAGCGTTCAATTGGAGCGCCGGCGTCTACATGGGTGCCACCGTAGGTTCGGAAATGACGGCCGCGGCGGCGGGCGTGATCGGTCAGGTCAGGAGAGATCCGATGGCGATGTTGCCATTTTGCGGCTATCACATGGGCGACTACTTTCGCCACTGGATTCGGATGCAGCGAGAGCTTTCCGAAACGCCACGAATCTTTCACGTCAACTGGTTTCGCAAAGACGACGAGGGCAATTTCCTGTGGCCCGGATTTAGCGAAAACTTACGCGTGCTGAAATGGATCGTTGACCGTACCCACGGACGAGCGCTCGGCAAGGAAACACCGATCGGCTGGGTGCCGCTATACGAGGACATCCACTGGAAAGGTCTCGAGTTTTCACCCGAGCAATTCGAGCTGCTGCAAACGGTCGATCGCACCGCGTGGCGTGACGAAGTCCTTGGTCACGAGAAACTGTTCATCGACCTGCACGATCGGCTACCACCAGAAACGGTCTACGAACGCGAGTTGCTGATTTGTCGCTTGTGATCGTTCAGGGAAGCTTACTTTGGTGAGTCCGTCGGTACGTCTCGGCCGCGGGCCATGTCCAGCATCATCAATGCGTCTTCGGCAAGTAAGAAGCGTTGTCCATGGAGCAACGCTACTGAATCGGCAAAGGCGGCCAGGTAATCGGATCGGCTTGGGTAGCGTTCTTTGAGCGGTACTCGAGAATCGCCCTCGGTTGCAACCACGGGAAACGGATGGTAACCGCCATGCAAGTCAGCCAGGGCACCGGCACCGCCAAGCGATTCGTCGCGAAGGTTCCAGCCGGTGTACGTGGCGGTTGCAGCGGCAACGTCGGGCAATCTTATTCCCGCTCGCTCATTCCCGTCTTGGTCGACTGTCGGGACGAGCGTTCGATACGCTTTGCCGATTTTCGGTGGCACGTGATCCGCGATGCCCTGATCCGCCCATCGCGGGCCCAAGTCCAATCGCAATGGTTGGTGGCACACCGTCGGCACGTCCACTCCCGGGATGCTCGGAAACTGGTCTCGAAATTCGTCGAGGCTTACCAATGTGCCCTCATCGATTCTCGGGTAAGCACTCGCCGGCGGTAGCGTATCGCGGGCAACCCAGTCGTCCATGGACGTCAACATTGCTCGCAGCACCGGACCACGGTGTTTGAGAGGGTTCCGTAGGTAGCGGCAAATGCCGCGGTCGGTGGGACTTGCTCCCAGATGCTGAGCTCCCGCAATCAAATAGATCCGCGTGTTCGGATCCAGTTCCAAGTCTCGCGTACCTTCAACATCCGTGTGCAGCAGCGATGCCGCTCGCGACCAATACTCCGTCGACGTTTGCACGAAAAACAATTTGGGCAGATCGTTCTTGCCACGCAGTCGCGCAAGCGAATCGCCGCTTTCACCGGTTAGTGGATCGACCTGCGGCGAGGTTGCGAAGGGAAAGAAGTCCGCGGGGGATAGGTTGTTGCGAAGCTGAGTCCCGTAGACCGTCGCCATCGCAAACCGGCTGTTAAAGAGTCCCTTGCCTGCCCCCGCAACATGAATCACTGCGCCGTCGAAAACGGTGCGGGCGCGTTCGTCAACATTGAACCCCTCGTACATGAAGTGATGAATCAGTCGGCCCGATTGAGATATCCCAAACACGATTGCGCGATCACACGCGCCGGCCAGAGGGTTAGAGAGGTTTTGATCGTTGGTGTTCTCGTGGTAGCGGAAAAAAGAAACTGCATCGCGCAATCCCGCCAATCCCAAGCCTGAAACTCGAGGATCGCGAGCGGTGTAGACGAGCTCGTAGATCCAGCCCGGCTTCATCCCCCCTTGGACATACAGGGCCGCTGGGTTTTCAATCAGCTTGCCATCGACGTAATCTGCAAACGCCCATTCGTTTCGCGGAATCACGATTGGATCAGCAGACCGACTCGATCGCATCGTCAACTTAGCGGAAGCGTCGTTAGCATCGACCGTTGGATAGCCCGCCGACGTGCCCCAAGGACTAAAGTAAAACGCTTGGCTGTCGGTTGGCTCATCCACCAAGATCTCGACATAGTTGGGACCCGTGATAGGCGATCCATCCGAATTCTTCGCGATCGGAAGCCCTGCTAACAAGCGTCCGGTTCCATCATCGACGACGTCGCCATTCCATCCTGTCCAAAGAATGGAATAGCCTTCACGCATCAGAAAGCCGTTGCCCGCGTCGTCCAGCGAGGTCGGGTTTACCGAGATCTCGGCGTCGTTGAATGTCATTAGTGCGAGCTTGCTGCCGCGGTTATGGACATCGTATAGAAGGCATCCGTTGCCCTTTTCGGGATTGGCTGGCCGAAGCAAGAAAAAGTCAGCCCAGAACTCGACACGACCGTGCTGATTCTTGGGGGCAAGCTTCAGGTCACACACGCGATCGTTGGCGTCTGCGTTAGGATCCACATCGAAGAACAGACGCCCCGACACGGACTCGTAAGCACCCGTCCGGCCAAACACGTGTCCGTTGGCGAAAGGAACCCGCTGCGAAACCTCCACACGTGTGACCTCGGCGTAAGCCGATGGCAAGCTCGCTAATGCCAAGCCGATGGTGGCAACACATACACACAACTTCATAACGGGTTCCAGTTGATAATCGGCAGGTTGAATAAGCCGTGGTACAGGACAAGTATCGCAACGGTCGCGTAAGATACCACCGACTTGCACTGTCGTTCTTGCAACGAAGCTCTCGCAGGTAGCCGTCGTCTTAGACACGACACTGGTTCACCCAAAGCCGAGCTTTGCACGCGTGCCTACAACCGCGTTGAGGTGCTGCAAGCGAAGGACCCTGGAGCCCCGACTGGTTATCAACGGTAGTGCGATTGCACGGGATGATCCCACTCGAAGGCATTTGTCTCTCATTCGCGAAGCCATTTGTGCGCAGGACACTTTGTTTTGCTCAGGGCCCTAAATGAACGCGATCAAACATCTCCAGTTTGAAGCATAGCGTGGTGGCGTTGTGGAACGGTTGACAATATTAAAGCTGGAAAACAAAAAGGGAATTCACTGGACCACATGCCGCTGCACCGTAAGAATCAAACCCGATGGGTCGATTGTCGAACTAGTCGAAACCAAGGGGCAGGGGCATAATGCTGTATCGACGCATTTTTCTGATTGCAATTTTGATTGCCATCTCGCTTCCGCAAATGCTGTTTGCAGAATCGGAGGGAACGGGTGACGCCTCAGAGCGGCTGCACGTCCAAGCCTCGATCCATCCGCAGCTCGGCCGTCCAGTACCCCAGGTTGTTTTCGACGTCGGTGAAGTTCTTACCGGAAAAGCGATTGAGGTCGAGATAACCCTCTTCAACAACCTGTCGGAAAAAATTGTCTTTGACGACGTAGGGACCTCTTGTACTTGCCAACAGATTGAGCCCAAGAACGGTGTTATTCCTGTTGGAGGCAAGCTTACTTTCACGCTGAAGCTGAACGGCGTTGACCGTCCGCGTGAGACGAAAATGCTTGGCTTCCTACGATTCATCAAACAGGGACGTGAAGTGGTCAGTGCTCGCTTTTCGTGTAACTACTCTGCGTACTACGTACTACGATTTTCTCGAATCTGTGACTGTAGTGCCCTACCGCGAGGAAATGGGCAAGCAACTCAAGTTTGACGTTCCGATTGCTCTTGGAGAGCGCCTTGATCCAGGCAGCTTCGAATTTACGCTTGAGGGTCTCGATGGCGCGCAGGGTACATTTGAAATGGATGCGGACGCATCCGTTGTTCATGCGAGCGTAGATCTCAAAGAGCCACTTAAAACACAGCGTCAATTCGGCAAGATCTCAATGTTTTCTGATCAGACCGGACACCTCGCTTCGACGGACTTGATCGTCCAGCCAAGCCAAGCGATTCGTATCATGCCCGGCTTATTGACATTTAGCCAGGACGAAGATGGAGGCGACTACAAAGCACGAGCATTTGTCCGCGTTGAAAGTGATGACGACGGATCTAGTGAGTCGCCGAAATCTGCGTTCATAACGCTCAGTGGCGAATCCTGCGAATTCAAGGTGGATTCCAAATCCTTATCAGGCGGAATTTGGCAAACACATTTTTCCATTTCCGAGGAAAAACAAAAAACACTTTTTGAGAGCAACTCTGATCGTGGTTCACCGGTAAACCTTTCCATTCGCGTCGTGTGCGGTAAAGAAACACTGACGCGAGATATTTCTGCAACGTTTAAGGAGTTTGAGCGATGAAAACGATCTATCGGCTGTTTCTATTGGGCATTGTCGGTCTTGCTACTCCGGCGTACGCAATCGCCCAGGAGTGTTGGATGTATTATGATCTACCATGCCCGTAGTTTAATGAATCTTGTTCGACTAAGGGCTGTACCGTAACGCTGATAGGCGGTGGAGGCCCGGGGCAAGGTCCGGTTCCAATCTATGTATGCACGGCAACCAGTGGACTCAGAGGCACTGGTAGAACAACTAAGGCTGCTACGCCTTGGGACGAGATCCATGCAGAGGGGCCAGGAGGTGAAACCGTTACCACGGACGCTTCATTCAAGTACTGCGAAGAATTACAATTCTGCAACACGAATGAAGTGTGCGCTGACGCTCAATCGAAATGTGGAGGAACGTTTTGGGTCGATGACTTTGCGAGCAAACGCTTCGATGTAAAGATTATGAATCCCGAGTGTCCACCGGACCCGCCGGAAGGTCAGTAGTCGAAACCGAGAGTTCCAGTCTATAAAAAAGCATTAAAGGCGTCATAAATGGGTGTTTGCTTTAGATTTGTAAAATTGACGCTAGTCGCTGTTCTTGGTTCGCTTGTCGCGAATGCCGATCCTGGTCCCCATGTCGAAAGTGATGCTGGGGCGGCAGCAGACTTAGTCGACTCACTTGAAACATCTGTCGCTCTGATGCGATCGCTGTCGCCCTTTGATGTTGTCGGTGAACTTTCAGACATCCGCGTCTTTGAAGCTGGCGCTGATGGCGACGTGGCTATGAAATTTCGGCTTCAACTCGATCGTGAGCGTGAGACTGCTATATACGCGGCAGAACGTCATGACCATGGAAGGTTCATGATCAATGCCCTTGTGATTGCCGAAAAGAAGATAAAGAAGTTTCCGATAGTTCCTGAGAACCGTGGCGGTGCTATTCTGGACTTTGAGGAAGCATTGTTGGAGTCTGGCGCACTGCTACCGGATTTTTTCCCTGTTATAAGATTTCCCTACTACGACGACGGTAAGAAAGAACTCGCAGTTCTGAGTTCCGCCATTCTTTCCAAGACGTCTACCGTGAAACGCGAATCGGAAGGGAGCGACGTGCGTTACTCTGTGCGAGTGGATGCCAGCAATGGTGGATTCGACTTGCGCGAATGGGTCTTCAGTAAAGAAAAGGCTGTCCCCATTAAATACAGTGTTTCGAGAGCGATTGGAGACTATCCTCTCGTAAAGTACTTTACCCAGTCGATCACGTGGGGAGAGAAAGACGGGCACGACGTACCGAGTCACATATCAGTTGAGGGACTAGCGGTCCGACCTGAAGCAAAAGGCGGTACGTATGAGCGGGGAGACGCAGTCAAGACACTTAACTTGAAATGGTTGCGTGTTCGGCGAGCAGGAAGCAACAAGATACCAGAACTTCGATCTCCAAGCGATGTGTCTAACTTCATTGAAGAAGGACCACACTAGCCATAGCGGATCGTATAGGCAGGGCTGCGATCCAAATTCTCCGTCCCGCGAATGTAACGTAGTGTGGTTCGTGGGTCCTTGTGACCGAGCCAATGCTGAATGTCTATCAACGGAATGCCCGCTTTGTCCGCTTCGGTTGCAGCGGTCACGCGAAGTGAGTGAACGCTGACTTCCTCATCTATCCCGACTTGTGCGCAGTACTTCTTAACGAGGCGTTGGATTGAACGAACCGTCATCCGATCTTCGGTAAAGCCGTCGCGACCCTGGCCGCGTGGCGTAAGTGTGGGTCGAAACAGTGGTTCTTTGCGCTTGCCTTCGAGACCCGCTAGTGCAATCCAAGCGTTTACGGCCGACGCAGGAATGGGTGGGATTACGCCACCAGGACACCAATTCACTCAAACAAGACACTGGCTCACCCAAAGTAGGTCAATCCAGTTTGTGCTCCGCCGCCACGTTCCGCTTCGAACGCATCCGCCTCGGATGGCTGTCCGCCAGCGTCCACGCTTCGCACGACTGCGGCATACAATAGCAGCTTTCCCCCGCAGTCGCTTTCAATTTGATCGCGATGAGACCAAGTCTTCGAAACAACACCAACGATGGGCTGCCGATGAGGAACCTCTGCTGGATCTATTTCGCGTTTGCGATGCTGACACCGCTTGTTGCTGTCGCCCAGGATGACCTTGCGTTCACGGTTGAACGCTCGATTGCGCATCATGGGTTTGATGGAACCCGGTGTTGGGTGCACGCTCGCGCGGGAGTGATCCCGGCCGGTCAACCGGGAAATAAGTCCCAGCAACCGCTTGTGGTCATGACGATGCAACCGTTGATGCTTCATGGGGCGGACTTAGGGGCAGACTTGTTCGACGCATTGCATCAAACCAATTCTTACGACCGGGGAGAAACATGGACTGATCCATCGTTACAAGACTCTTTTGCCAGACAAAGAGTCGTCGCGGGTTCAGATCGCTTGCCCACGGGTGCCGCGATGGCGCCGGAACTGCTTCACGCGGGTGACGAAACAACTGTCTGTGACTTTACTCCCGCTTGGCACGCGGCCAGCCAGCGATTGCTCGGCTTGGGGCATACGGTTTGGTATCGCAACGACCATGTCCTTCCCGTGCGTCCGCGTGGAATCGCGTATGCGGTGTATGACACCTTGGGTAAACGGTGGTCAGCATGGGACACCGTGGACCTTCCCATGGAACCTAAGTTCGAGTGTGCCGGATCAGGGAGCGGTCAACGCGTGGATCTGCCGGGCGGTGACGTGCTGATTCCGATCTCTATGAAGGAACCGACGCAAAACCAATACGCCGTGACAGTCTGCCGATGCCGATTTGATGGCCGAACGCTTGACTATGTTGAACATGGCAACGAATTGACCATTCCCATTAAACGCGGCCTTTACGAACCCTCGTTGACGTTCTTTCAGGGACGCTACTTCTTGACGATGCGAAACGACGATCACGGCTACGTGAGCGTCAGCGACGATGGTCTTCACTTTGCAAAGCAACAACGCTGGACATTCGATGATGGAAGTGACCTGGGCAACTACAACACCCAGCAACACTGGGTAACGCATCGGGATGGGCTGTACTTGGTCTACACCAGGCGGTCGAAGGACAACAGCCACGTCTTTCGACATCGCGCTCCTTTGTATATCGCTCGCGTCGACCCCGACGAACTGCACGTCATTCGCTCTACCGAAAAGATCCTGGTTCCTCAACGCGGTGCCAGGCTGGGTAACTTTGGGGTCACTGACGTGTCACCCGATGAAACATGGGTGACCGTTGCCGAGTGGATGCAACCTGACGGAGTCGAAAAGCACGGTAGTGACAACAGCGTGTTCATCGCAAAATTGAAGTGGAATCGACCCAACGATATTGCCGTGGATTCAACTCCCGCCACCACCATTGGGCCTTACTTTACGCCGCCGCGGCGTTGGCAAGGCGAAACCGGTCCTTATACGTCACCGCTTCAATTCGCGGATGGTTCTCGCGTGACCACGCCAGACGATTGGCGACGCCGCCGGGCGGAGATCGTTGACCAGTGGGAAGGCTTGATGGGGAAGTGGCCTCCTCTGATCAAACAACCGGAGGTAACGCTTCTAGAAACGAGTCATCGAGAAAGCTTCACTCAACACCACATTCAATTTCGCTGGACGCCTAACCAAACTACCAAGGGTTATCTATTGATTCCCGATGGCCCCGGACCTCATCCAGGCGTCGTGACCGTGTACTACGAACCGGAAACCGCAATCGGGATGGGGAAAGCTGATCGCGATTTCGCACTGCAATTGGTGCGGCGAGGTTTTGTGACGCTATCCATCGGTACGACGCAGTCTACCCAGGCAAGAACCTACTCGATTCATTATCCAGATTTGGATGACGTGCAGGTGGAACCGCTTTCGATGCTCGGTTACGCCGCGGCGAACGCCTGGTACGTTTTGGCGAGTCGTCCCGAGGTGGATTCGAAGCGGATCGGCATCGTAGGGCATTCCTATGGTGGCAAGTGGGCCATGTTTGCCGCCTGCCTGTTTCCCAACTATGCGTGTGCCGCTTGGTCGGACGCGGGCATCGTATTTGACGAAGATCAAGAAGACGTCAACTATTGGGAACCGTGGTACCTGGGCTCTCATCCCCGACCCTGGCGCAAACGCGGGCTGATTACTAATGACAATCCAGCACGTGGGCTGTATCCCGAACTAATAGCCGCCGGTCGAGACTTGCATGAACTGCATGTTCTCATGGCCCCTCGGCCCTTCTTGGTTTCCGGCGGCGCAGTGGATCCGCCAAGTCGTTGGCAAGCGCTGAATCTTTCCATCGAAGTCAACCGAGTCTTAGGTCATCGCAATCGAGTCGCCATGACCAATCGACCCGACCACGCACCCAACGAAGATTCAAACGAAGTGATCTACTCTTTCTTTCAGCACTTCCTCGGCGACGAATAGAAATAGTGATCGATCTGCGAAACGTGTGTGTGGTCGATTGCTGATTTGACACCAGGACGACGGACAACAATACACCAAAGAAATATACGCGATGGTTTCATGGAACGTGACAATCCTGCCACTGGAACCAATGCCGGTAAGCGTCGCCCACCAACGAAGGTGTGTCAAAGACCCAGCGTAAAAGCCATGCTAGGTACCGGTGATTTGCGAGATGTGTTTGCGGAGAAATTCGTTTACCTGCGATCCGTGTGTCATCGAGATAACGTGCCCACCACCGGCAACCACTTCGTCGGGTTCAACGCAGGAAATGGGAAAAACGTTGTCGCGATCACCGTGAATGTGGCGCACGTCAACATCTTCGTAGGATGAATCCCATGAAAGAATTTGCCGTGCGGACCAGCGGAGGACATCAGCATCGGCACGCGAGAATTGACGGGTAATACCCGCAAGGTGTTTTGCACCAGCACTGCGGGCAGCAACTGCAGATAATGCCGCGGATTTCTGCAGTAACGTCAGTGGTGTGATATTGAGCGCGGCGGAGAATGGCCGAAGGATTCGAATGCGTTGAGGGAGCTGATGCGGCCCGCGAATGCTACCGATCAGGATGCAAGCCATCGCATTGATATGTCGCGTCATCTCGAGCGCCACGATGCCACCGAAGGATGCTCCACCGACGATGCAGGGCCGGTCAACCGCGAGAGCGTCAGCAATCCGCACGCAATACGACCGCAAGTCATCACCATCGTTGGGGACCACCCACTCGGGAACAATCAAATTCGGAAATGCGACGGTTTGTGGAAGGAAGACGGACGCGTCGGCACCCATGCCTGAAAACAGGATCAGAGGAACGTCGGATGGGCTGGAAACACTATTCATCGAGACCGACTAAACGGAAGAATCTCTTCACCGCCCCAAACGAACATGTGACGACGAACATGTGACGACGAACATGTGACGACGGACATGTGACGACGGACATGTGACGACGGACATGTGACTTGAAGTAGGTGAACCGAAATCATCGCGAACGCAAACAGGCGAAGTTAAGCGTGGAGTGACTAACGCTAAATGGATTCTAGGTATTCCGGTGCCAAACCAAAACGGTTCCGTCTTCCGGGTGATCCGTGGTGGAGTGGGCAACGAATCCCAGTTTCTCAAGAATTCGGTGAGATGCATTACGTTGCACTAAGGTTTGAGCAGTAATCAGGATACCAGGAGCTTCAGATGCTGCGATTTGAACCAGTTCCCGCGCCATCGCAGTTGCAACGCCGTCACCTTCATGCCCCGGGAAAGTGAAGTATGCAATTTCTACCGAATTATTGTCCGGCGGAGACTTAAAGCCACAAGTGCCGACGATGGTCGAACTGCGCGCAGCCAAGTATCCGATCCATGGTCGTACAAACCCCGACTTGGCATACATCGCTGACGTGTATTCCGTGATCGAGACTGCCAGTCCGGGCAATGCACCGGTAAAGTCTTCAGCCGAACCGTCAACCTGAATAGGAAAGAGAGTGACGCTCATCATTCACTGGTGCACCTAAGGAAAGATATTCTCGTCGCCGTTCTCCATCGAAGAGAACGATCTTGAACTACGAAACATTTTACCAACACCACGCCCGTCGCCAATCGGGAAAGGCTTGGCGCTGCGTCTGGGGACCGAAGGCACTCGCGCACTAACCAGGTGGCGTGACGCTACGCTACCGATTCGGCTGCAAGCAATTTGAAGAGTTGCTGGAGATGATCTGGAAGGACGGTTGAATCACCATTCACAAAGTTTGCAAGTGACGCAAACGCCAAGTCGTGTTGACGCTTGCATCTGGCGGCGTCTTCATATCCATACTTGTCAACGTGATTCCATTTGAGTCGATCGAAACGCTCCGCAGCATCAATAACCGATTGAGCATCCTCCGGCATAAGGATGCGCAAGAGCATGAAGAACAATCGGCGGTGGTCTTGTTTGTGCAGGAGTCCTTCTTCGCGCGTGAACCCAGTGGTTGCGTGTTGTTTCGCGTCACCGGAAAGCGTGGAGAGCCAGTTAAGCGTTGAATCGGGGATGGAAAAGCGAAGGTGCGTCGCACTCGTGAGGTCGCTGAACACGAAGTTGAATGACGACATCGGGTATCGAAATGCCTGCATACCGATGAACCTGCGTCACACAACGGAAGGTTTTTACGACACCGCCCTGAACGAAGCGGGGGACGCCTGAACTGCCGGATATTGTATCAAGGCTTTGGCCCGTTGCCAAAGAGCCAAGGTGTGCCCGAAGGGCCTAGCGTAAAAACCATGTTGGCAGACATTGAACTACGAGTGATC
This sequence comes from Rubripirellula amarantea, assembly GCF_007859865.1. Taxonomy (NCBI): domain Bacteria; kingdom Pseudomonadati; phylum Planctomycetota; class Planctomycetia; order Pirellulales; family Pirellulaceae; genus Rubripirellula; species Rubripirellula amarantea. Next base: position 650,473 of record NZ_SJPI01000002.1, read on the forward strand.
GTGCCAGTATATTTGTTTGTGGCCGTGCGACTCGAGTTCGGCAACCCAGCATTTCGCGTCCCGCTCGGTTGTCGGGTGCCCAACAGGCATTGCATTGCCATCATCTCCCTGACGCCACACTTGAAAAGACGTTAGCGCCCCAAGCGGATGCGCCCACGGTTCCATCGTGGAAAACGCCTCGATCTCGCGTGAGTTTGCGTCGAGGGTGGACGCAGTCTGGATGGTTTTCGGAAAAGGCAGATGGCGGATTGCGTGTTCGATTTCTGGCAAGTCGGCGAACACGTTAGCGATGCCAGTCATGCCAGCACCAAGTGGTTCGATGAATTCGTACAGGACGCGGAGTCCGCAAGGATAAGCGAATGCCCAGTAATCCGCGTCGCCGAGTCCATCCACCCAGTCGCGGTAGGGTGGATCGCCAAGGAGCGATTTGGCGAGACCGAGATCGTACCGCAGGTTGGCGATATGAAACGGGAATGCGTGCTTCTCCGCGGGCGGCAATGCAATCGGTGTCGGTTGCGACGCTGTCATCGTGAACGCCTATGTCTGCCAACACACACTTTGGGCGACACGCCCACTGGTGGTGGGGGAACGTGTTTGCCTGGAATACTTAGCTTAGCTCGTTCCCTGAGCGCTTGCAAAAGCGTTGCTGCGGGCATCCGATGTCCTCGCTAGCACCCGAACTCATTGCACTTAAGTCTCAGGTGCTCGAGTCTCAGGTGCTTAAGTCTCAGGTGCTCGCGTGACGATCAGATCGAGAAATTCGCTTGACCTAGTTGGCCGATGCGGCGGCCGCTTTCTGTTCCGACGACTCACTCGTACCGTCGTCCTTCGCGTTGGCTGCCTTCTCGCTGGCTTCCTTCGCGGCCGCTGCAAAGTCGCCCGCGACGGCAATCACAAGCTTCTCGGGGACGATGTACTTCTTGATCGCGCTGTTAACGCTCTCCACCGTGGCAGCCTCAATCTGCGATTCGTGCTCAGCCGCGGCAGCCATCGTCCGGCCATCAAACAACGTGCTTAGCAGGTCGCCCGCCACCGCCCCATCGTTGGTTCGACGAACCTTGGCCGCTTGCAGATAGGCGACTTTGGCTTGGGCAAGCTCCTCCTCCGTCACGCCCTGATCACGTATCAGATCGAGCTCTTCCATGATCACTTCGAGCAACCGATCTTTGTTACCCGGATTGGTGATCGCGTAGAGCGTAAAGTCGACTCGCTTGTCACGCTCTTTGGATGACAAACCGCTACGGACACCGTAGGACAAACCTTCTTGCTGGCGAACGCGGTTTCCCAGCCTACTGCTTAGCGATCCACCGCCAAGGATATAGTTGCCCAGAACTAGCGACGCGTATTCTGGATCGGTATCGGACAGCGAATATTGTTGGCTGCTGTAGAGCAACGCATTTGCTTTGTCTGGAGTCTCGATTGCGATTGTTTCGCCAGCGATCTCGGGATGAGCCTCACGGTCCGCACGTACGAACTCGATGTCAGACTTCCAATCCGCAAACCGATCTTTCAGCAGCGACTTTACTTGATCGGCTTCGAAGTCGCCCACCACCGCGAGCTCGCCCTGCTGGTTGCTCAGGAAATCCTCGTGCAGTGATCTGATTTCATCGACGGTAACGGATTCGTACATTGCGATTTCTTCGTCGAACGTTTGCACGTATCGCACGTCGCCCTTGGGGTACGGCGAAAGCGCTCGGCGTACCGCACGCGGTGCAAGTGCTTGGGGTTCGACCGTGCTCTTCTGCAAGCCCGTGACGACTTGGCGTTTGATCACATCGAGTTCCGCCGCATCAAGTTTTGGATTTCGTGCAATGTCGGCGATCAATTCGATCACTTCGGGCAAGAACTCTCGCTTCGTTTTCACTGACATCTGCAGCACACCGGTGGTGGAGTTGATGGACAACTCGGTACGCAGCCGCGTCAATTCGTCTTGCAATTCGGTATTGTCCAATTTCTCGGTGCCCTTGGACATTAGCAGTCCCATCAATTCCATCGGGCCCACTTTGTCCGCCAGAGTTTCCGGGGTACCGAATCGCAACGTCATTAGAAGGTTGACCGTTTCGCCTCGAGTCTTCTTTGGCATCAGTGCGTACTCGATCCCGCCTACCAACGTGCCTCGCTCGGTACGTTCTTCGATGGCGAGCGGCGTTGGGTCAAATACTTCGCCAGCCGCCATCGCTTCGCGGCCTTTGTAGTCCTTCAACACTTGCTGCAAGTCAGGTGATTCGGGAATGATCGCTCGATCAGACTTCTCACTGGGAATGAACAGGCCAACCGTTCGGTTGTTTTGCGTAAAGTATCGGTCGGCAACCCGTTGAACGTCATCGACTGTCAAAGCCTCGATTGCATCGCGAAACAGGAAGTACAAACGCCAATCACCTTGGGCGGCCCAATCGCTTAACGAGATCGCCAGACGACCTGGGTCGGCCGATTCGAGTTCGCGACTCTTGAGCATTTGTTGCACGGCACGGTTGAGCTCTTTTTCGGTGATCGGGTTTTCTTCAAACCCATGTTCCATGATGTCGATCAGGGTTTGGCGTCCCTGTTCGAGCGAGTTTTCCATTGGGATTTCCGCAATCGTCATGAATAAACCCGGTTCGGTGAACGCGTACGCGATCGCGTAAACATTCGATGCCAATTTGGTTTCAACCATGTTCTTGTAAAGCCGGCCGCTCGGTTCGTCACCCATGATGTACATCAGCGCTTTGGCGGCGGCGAAGTCAGGGTGGCTGCTGGCGGGAATGTGGTACGCCGTTCCAGCAAACTGGACTTCACCGACGCGTCGCAGCACCACGGTTCGCTCACCGTCTTGCGCCGGTTCGGTCGTGTAAGTGTCGTCGATCGGGGTGTCGGGTTTCTTGAGCGAACCGAAGTATTGTTCGACGTGCTTGAGTGCTTCGGACGGTTCGAACTTACCGGCGACAACGACCATGACGTTATCCGGGCGGTAAAACTTCTTGTAGAACTTACGCAACCGAACCACAGGCACGCGTTCGATGTCGCTGCGGTTGCCAATCGTCGAACGGCCGTAGTTGTGCCAATCGAAAGCCGCGGACTGCATCCGCTGCATCAGGACACGGATCGGCGAATTTTCACCGCTCTCGAACTCGTTGCGAACCACGGTCATTTCGCTCTCGAGGTCTTCGCCCTTGATGAAGCTGTTGACCAACCGGTCAGCTTCCAGGCGGATCGCGAACTCAAGATTGTCGCCGCTAGCCGGCAAGGTCTCGTAGTAGTTGGTGCGGTCCATCCACGTGGTGCCATTCATTGAATTACCAGCACCGCGATCCTTTAAGACCTTAGGAATATCGGGGTGACTAGGCGTACCTTTGAACAACATGTGTTCGAGCAGGTGAGCCATGCCGGCTTCGCCATAGCCTTCGTGACGAGAACCGACAAACACAGTCATGTTGACCGTGACGACTTCTTTGCTGGGGTCGGGGAACAACAACACTCGCACGCCATTCTCGAGCTTGTATTCCGAAATTCCCTCGATCTCGGTGATCTTCTCTGGAAGTGAAGCAGCAGATTCAGTCACGGAGTCTTCCTTAGTGGGTTCGTCGGCGAAGGCGATGATCGGCAACCAAGCGGCGATCAGTCCTAAGGCTAGAATGCGGGGAATGAATGCGAGTCGAGAATCGCAAGAGAAAATTGGCGTAGCAGCCACAGCAAACTCCATCGTTGGTGGCACGAAAATTGTCGGTTACACTGCCAAGAATTGTACCGGACGTGTCGACGTGGGATAGGTGTCGCAACGCTCCCGCAAGCTCGTTATCACCTCACGCCCTTCCCTTCAAACCGCTTTCGGACGAACCGTTCAATGTCGCATGAAAACTGGATCCCCGTCGCTCAATCCAATGCGGTCTGCGATGACGCCGCGATCGAAGTGGTGGTCGGCCAGCAAATTATCGCGGTCTTCCGAAGCGACGGTGTCCTGTATGCGCTCGATGGCATGTGTGCTCATCAAGGCGGACCGATTGCCGAGGGTACGGTGGCGCATGGATGCGTGACTTGTCCGTGGCACGGCTGGCAATACGAACTTGCTAGCGGTATCCAGACCATCAATCGCCAACCGTTGCAGCGAGTTTACGAGGTCCGCGAACGTGATGGCATGATCGAAGTGCTAGCTGAACCGAGCTAAATTCGATTCGGGATAACCATCGTAGAAGCGTCGAATCCAATGTCGACCTTTCCAATCTTCCAGGTGACGTTGCCATCCCATTCGCTCGAGGAAGCGATCGGAAATCTTGCCATTGGAAACATGAGCAACGATGGCTTGAGCGCCGCGTATCTTGGCGATCTCGTGCAAGACATGAACGGCACCGCTGAACGAACGGTAACCGGCTTGTGAGCCACTGCGAACATAATCAAGGGTAAGAAACCCTGGCAATCCGCGAGGTTGGTGATAGTCGAGCCAGCAAATTGCGTCGTCGGTGCGTCCGTAATGAGCCTGCCACCAAACTTGAGCCATCGAGACATTGCCACACATCAGGCGTTTTTCAACGCGGACGAGCTTGCCGTGTTCCATCACAATGCGACCGTTTCGCCAACGACGTAACTTGTCGGCGTCGGCAATGATGTCGGTGGTGTGATCGAGGGTAAACATGTTCAAAGATACCACGCGGCGGCGTTCCGATTGGTGGGGCGCCGCGTTTTGGCTTCGCTGCGGCTTGAAATTGTTTGGGTTGTTCCGGTCGTAGGCAATGACGCAGTCGATGGGACGGGCAATTGACGTCGATCTGGAACACCGATGCCCCAAGACGCATAGCGGTTCGCTAAGATGACGAGCATGTCTAACGCTAAGCCGTCCCCGCAGATGACGATCGACCAGAAGCCCAAGGCACCTTCGAGGTCAGTCAAACGCAAGAAGTACAGGCCCGTACGAAGCCTTCCGGTTCGGATTGTTCTGGGGATGGCCAAATTGGCATTGATGTTTTACGTGGGCTTGTTGATCGCAATGGTGTTGATGGAAGAGCGGATCGTGTACCCCGGCGCGTACATGAACTCGGCCGGCCGATCCGTAACGCCCGTGCCGGGTATTGAAACGGTGACGTACATCGCACCAGGCGAGGTCACGATTCATTCACGCTTGATCGAACGTGATGACGCCAGCGACGTGGTTTTGTTTCTGCATGGAAACGGAGTCAAAGCGGCTTGGTTGGACCAATGGACCAAAACGCTGTCTGATACTTTTCGAGCCAACGTGCTGACCGCCGAGTATCGAGGCTTTGAAGACGACATCAGGCCAACCGAGCGAGGTGTCATCGAGGATTGCTTTGCCGCTCGCAACTTTTTATGCGATCGCTACGGTATCGAGCCAACGGACATCATTGTCTACGGGCAATCGCTCGGAGGAGGCTGTGCCGCGGCGTTGGCCTGTCGCGACGGTGCTAAAGCGTTGGTCCTCGAACGTACCTTTGACAGTCTTTACGCGGTGGGCGCAAAGAAGTACCCGTTCTTACCCGTCAAGTCATTGATGAAGAACCGCTACGATTCCGCAGCGAGGTTGACGGTTTACGAAGGGCCGTTGCTGCAAATCCATGGTACCCAAGACAAGATCGTACCGTTGGAACGTGCCAGATCGCTCTACGCTGCTGCGAGAACCGACATCAAGGAGTTCGTCGAGGTGCCGGGACTAGGTCACAACGAACCACTGAGTCCGACGGTTCTCAAGCAAGCCGCACAGTGGGTCAATCAATCCACTCGCACACAGTAGTTTGCACCCTGTAGTTTGCACCCTGTAGTGGGTTCAAGCAAACGCTGGGCATCAACGGGGGCCCAACGCGGACTCAATTAGAACGCTGCTGTTTCAAGGTGCGAATGAACCAGCTTTAACGTCGTTCGCGACGTTGGCGTTCTTCCGCGGCTTTGATCTCGCCCCATTTGCGGTTGGCCTGTTCGCGAGTCAATTTGCCTGCGGCGACTTGGCTCTCGATTTCACGGTTCATATGTTCGTAGAACCGACGGCGGTTTTGTTCATCGCGGTCACGGCTTCGCGAATCGCCTCCCTCGGAGTCACCACGTTCTCGCCAATCACGCTGAGATCCATCGCGTTGGAATCGATTGAAATTTGCCATCTCATTCGCTTCGCTGGCGAACACGGTTCCCATCGCGGCATTGCCGGTCGACAACGCGTCGCCATTGTCGGTCAACTCTTGCGGGCGAACCAACAGACTCCAATGATGAAGCATCCCGAACCGTTCGTTGCGAGTTCCACGGATCACGAGCTGCCAGACACCTTTGATGCTTTTACCCGTGAATGCACTCAGTCCAGCTTGTCCGCGCGACGCGCCTTCAGGGCGATACGACCCTTCAAACGGAGGCTTTCCTTTTTCGATTGGACGTTCGGCCTGATCGTCAAAGACCGTGTCTTGGAAATTGTCATCACCGCCACCGACTTCCGTGAACAATTCGATTCGTTCGCCATCGGGTCCGGTCAGGTAAGCGTCAAGATGCGAGACGTTGGAATGAGACAAGGAAAGTTGAAGATTCAAGTCACCGATCGGAAAGTCCTCGGCAACTTCAATCTCGGAAATGATCGTTCGACCGGGCGGCAGTGCTTCGGCAGTTCGGTTCGAATAGGTTCCGCCCACGATCGCCTTGGAAGCAATCATTTCGGTCTCGGTCAGCAACCCGTCTTCATTGGTGTCCCAAGACAGAAACTGGGCCATGATTTCGTCGGACCATTCCTCGGTGAACTCCGTCATCGAAACTTGTCCATCACCGTTAAGGTCTCGCTCAAAGAACCAACTCGGCAACCCCTTCGATTCGTCACCTAGTTCATCCTGCATCGTCGAAACGTGAGCGTGCAGTTCTTCGCGGGACAGCTCGCCATTGCGGTCGAGATCCATTTGCGAGATCGGCAACCCCATCGCGATCGTCTCGTTCGATTCGAGTCGCCCGTTTCGATTGCGATCGAATCGGCCCATCAAGGTCGCGGTTAACCAAGTGCTTTTTCCACCTCGTTGCCACCACTCATTCGGATTGCGCCGTTCTTCGCGTTCGGGATCCGACGATTCGATGCCGTTTCCAACACGTTTGGCGCGTTGTACCAATTCATCGGACTCATCAGCGATCATTCGTCGGCGAGCGTAACGCTGCGACAACTCGATCTTGCTAAGCCGGTTGTCCTTGTCCATATCCGCGTTGAATGGATCGCGATGCGTCCAACGTGCTCGATCGGCCTCGCGACGATCGATGTAACCATCCCGATTGCGATCGTACCGTCGCAGTGTTCGGGCGGCTTCGTCTAAATCGGATTGCGTGTACGGGTACTTCACTTCGCGCAGGCCAAACGCGGGAATCAGTTTGTCATCGTCATCGGGCATCAGCGACGCGACATGACCATCAAGATTTGGTTCGACATCTTCCCCGGATACACCATTTTGCAGAGCGTAGTAGATTCGTGCGGCTTCCTGCAGTTTGTCGATGTCGTTGGGACGATCCAACCGCATTCGTCGTGCTTTGGTGATACGTTCAAGGTACGGCCTCGCCAACGGCGTGATCTCTTCAGGTGATACCTTGCCATCTTCATCGGTGTCGAGGCGTTCAAGAGACTGACGCAGACCCGATTGAGCGTTGGCCGAGACGTTCAACAACACGACAGTCGCAAAGATCGCAGCGACGATTGCAATCCGGGGCACCCTCGTCAACCAACGATCCGATGAGTCGCCCGAGGTCGTGCCGGGATGACGGTAGCAAACGCGAATCATCGTCTCGCTCCGGTGCGATTTGTGGTCGATCGCGCGGGAGTCGACGGGCGACTTTGATTGGGACGAGAAGTTGCGCTGGGGTCGCCCAGTAACATTTGCTTCAACAACGCCTCCATTGCCTCACCATTGACGGGACTGATCATCTGCACCGTCTGCTGAGCCTGGGAATCTATCTTGCGAGCAAGTGCTTCAACCTTCTCGAACAGGGCCGGTGGGGCCGTGACGATTAACGCATTGCTGGGTTCGTGAACCGAAACAATCAAGCGTGGTTCAAGGTCGCGTACTTTACCGGCCGCAGCCACGCGTGGTTCGTTCCGATCCTCGTCCTGGTCGTCGTCTCGGTCACGACGGCTTCGAGAATCCGAATCGTTGTCGCGATCATCATCGCCGCGATCGCGTCGCCGGTCGTTGGACTGACCGCCGGTGCCATCCTCGGGCTTACCAATGTAATTCGCAAACGCGCTGGTGATCGCGGCGGCAACCTCGGTGGCTCGGGTGTGTTGTAGCTCGATCACTCGCGACGCGCCATACGTTTCCACCGACGTGATGCTGCTATCGCGGTCGATGATTTTCAGATAGTTCTCGATCCGCTGGATGTCTGAAGCGGACCCCTGCGCGATCAAGCGATTGAGCCTCGAATCCGCAACGACCGTTAGCGAATCGTTGGTCATCGTCATCGTCCCATCGCGAGCCATCAGAATGCTGCCAAGAAAATTACTGCTGTAGGACACGAAACCATTGACCAGACCGCCCGAGTCGCTTCGAGAAGCGGTTTCGCCACCGTCGAGCAATTCCGCCAACATTCGCATCCCGTCGTGCGCCTTGGTGTACTTCAAGTAAAACACCGTTGGCGGTGCGGACGCGGTGTCCGTGGGTCCCGCGATCATCTGCAAGTGTTGTTCAAACGAATCAAGAGCCGTTGTATCAGAGCTTTGAAACAACAATCCTCGCGTGGTCAATTGGCAACGAATGGTTGCGGAGGGTGACTTGCTATTCCCAGCAAGCCAAACGACTTGATCGGTATCGCCGGCCAGCGTCGAAGTTGCCGCGAGCATCAATTCGCCATCGGATGTTCGCGAATCGCTGTCGCCGATCGATTGATCTTCACCAACCACACGTTCTTGGTAGCTAGAGCTTGGTGGAACAAGCGGCTCGTACAAAACGATGGGGTTGTCTTCGGACCAGAACTTCGCGGCCGTGCGAAGCACACGTTTTGCTAAGTCGCCTCGAAGTGGCACCATGCGGATTTCGGAATTCACTTCGGTGTTGGTGCTGACGTCGAGTCCTTCGACAATCTTCTTGATCTGATCGATCTGGTGCCGTTTGCCGCGAACAAACAACCGTCGTCGCTCGGGATCGGCATCGATCTTAGGGGGAAGGAAGTCAAAATCGTCTTCGTCGACATCATCCATTGGGCCGGGCAAGTCAAGCATCTGCTCGATCAATGTCACGGCATAGTAAGGATCGACCCAAGTGAGCGTGATGACCTCGAAGTCAGCGTCATCCGCCTTGAGTTTTGAAATCGTTTCCGAGATCTCGGCTTGCACCTGGGCATTCGCCAATGCGACGATTGCGTTGGTTTTATCATCCATCGACAAACGCACGACGCGATCGGCCATTAGCGTTTGCAAGACTCCGTAGACCGTTTCGACGTTTCCTGATTCGATAACGTACGACTTCAGGATGTTGTCGCTGTCGGTGGGGGAAAGACTTTCTTTCGGTGTATCAACCGCTTCGATCAGTCGCTCGATGACCTTTACCTTGTCTTCGACTCCCGTGACAAAGATGTTCTTGCCCAAAGGATCCGCCGAAATGCTGACGTCGATCCCAATCATTTCGCCCGTTGCCAGCCCCAGGTGCGGACGCGCGACGACAAGGACGTCTTCGGCGTCGACGTGCTCGAGCGTAAAGCTGGCAACGATCGTTCCGTTGTCCATCGCATCGGGTTGGAAGGCGCCTATGATCGCGCGGACATTCTTCAGCTTGCCCACCGAATCAGTGATGAGAATGCGTTTGGTCTTTTCAAAAACTGCCGGCGTCGTCATCAATTGCAATGCCGTCAGTTCAGCGATCGCGTCTTCGGGCTTCAGTTCTCCCAACGGGAAAATGCACTTGACGACGTCATGATCGGGTTGCGAATCGAGTTCATCTGGTTCAACCAGCTTGGCGAGTGCGTCGAGCTGTTGCATGCTTCGCGGGTCTGCCAGATTCACAACCGACATCAGCTTGCCCGACCGAACGATGGTGAAGCCTTGGGGCAAGAGAAACAGGTTCACTCGGTCGATCGCGGTTTGCGGAGTGAACGCGTTCGAGTCTTGATAGGTGAAGCTGCCAGTAGGAAGATCGCTGATGTGCAGCGCCGAACCGGATTGTTCAGCCAACCATTCAATCACGTCTCGCCAAGCGGTGCCTTGAAACGAGAACCGAATCTCGGGTTCGTCGGCGCGAGCGGGTGAACAAAACACGAGTGAAGCGAATAACGCGAGGGCGGTTAGCGTCGTGAAATGACGAAATCGCGAGGGGGTTCCAAGGGACATGCCGGCGAGAACCAATTCGAAGGAGGGATTTATGGCGGGGGCGGCCTCGAACGACCGCTCAGACAGTATGATCGATTAGCCAGTCGTGTGCAGAGCTGTTTTGTTACAAATTGTCACCTTCCCAGACGCAAAACCTTCCGTTTTCTCATACCCACAAAGCTATCGATGTTGAACCGACGAAACTTCTTCACGGCAACCGCTGCATCCGCCACGGCGGCCACCTTGCTATCGAACGATACCGCTGAAGCCGATTCGTCGCGGCCTTTCCCTGTAACGTTTGCCCTGAACACAAGCACTCTACGTGGCCAGCAACTTTCGGTGCCTGAGCAGATCGATGTTGCTGCGGACGCAGGTTACGACGGAATCGAACCGTGGATTCGTGATGTCCGCGGATTCGTCGAAGGTGGTGGCAAGGTTTCAGATTTGAAGAAGCAACTCGATGATCGCAAATTGAAGGTGGTTAGCGCGATAGGGTTTGCGAATTGGATTGTGGATGACGACAAGGCTCGCGCAGCGGGACTCGACGAGGCTCGTCGCGATATGCAATTGGTGCGAGAGCTTGGGGGGAACCATATCGCGGCTCCACCGATCGGCGCCCATCAACCAGGTCTGCCTCAACCATCGCTGCCGGTGATCGCCCAGCGGTATCGCGCCTTGTGCGAAGTGGGCGACGAGATGGCTGTGTATCCGCAATTGGAACTTTGGGGCTTTTCACCAACACTGCACACGTTGGGTGAACTTGCTTACGTTTCAACTGCGGCGGCCCACGCGAAAGCTTGTGTGCTGCCCGACTTCTATCACATCTACAAAGGCGGAAACGATTTTGAATCGTTAGGCATGATCGAAGCGTCCAAGATGCATTGCTTTCACATCAACGATTATCCAGCGGAACCGGGACTCGATACGATCGCCGATAAAGACCGGGTGTTTCCCGGCGATGGCGTTTGTGACTTGCCCAACATTATCCAGCGATTGGTCAACAACGGCTTTCAAGGCGTGTTCTCGTTGGAGCTGTTCAATCCCGAGTATTGGAAACGCGACGCGTTGGAAGTCGCCACCGAAGGATTGAATAAATCCAAAGCGGTGGTGCTTAAGGCAATTAGCTGACAATTGTCAAAATGATCTGGTCAAAGTCGCTGGCGTAACGCCCTTGCCAACGGCGTCATCGTCATGATCGGTCGATGTGAAACCTTGCGCGGACGAACAAAAACCATTCGCGTGGACCAAGCCGCACAAACGGTACGGCTTACCGCGAATTGGTTCAGAGCAGCTTGAGACTTTTTTCAGGTGCTAATTTTGGCGTGGGACCGGGCCGATACCGTAGCAGCCTGAGGGATCCATCACCGGTTCGAGCGACAAACCACACGTCACTTTTGCCACAGTCCAACCTGCTGGACTCACCGGAACGTCCCCCCTCATGGTCTTTCTTAACGCGAGTCGTCCTGGGTCGCATAACAAACCATACAGTTGACGGTACCTATGATTGGTCTGACGCCAAAGTCGATGGACTTCGCCACCCTATGCGTTCAAATCGAAGAACGTTTGTGCGAGATTGGATCTTTGATCTCTGGGCAGTTTCCGATGACTCAGCGAGAAGTGATCCGAGCTGGCAAGGTTGCGGGAGTCTACTTTTGCGTCCATGGACCTCGAAGCGTGAAACTAACCGCGATCTGCGACTTCCATAAAAAGCAGGTCATCTTCTACGGCAGCGACGGAATTCGCCGCGAAAGCATGCCGACGTCATTTCGCCCCAACTCGATGATGACTCCAGCGGCATAGCCAGGGAAATCACGGTAGAGCGTCGGATCTCGATATAGATTCGTATCTGCGGCATCGCCCGAATTCACTGAGCTGGCTCGAAAAGCGATCACAACGGCCCGGTGGCTCGGGTGCCTTGATGATCCAAGCGGTGCTTTTTTCCCGACCCAACGCATGTCGCCGGTACAGGCCGAAATAGCCTCAGCCGGCAACGCAATTCGTTCGCTTTCACGAACGGCTCAAGGCCGATGGCGAATGTGCCGATTATTCCGTCTGGAGGGCGGAGGACGCGTGCGCTCGGTGGAATCAGCGCTGCGATCTCCTGAACATTCATTGGACAGGAATTGGATAAACATGCGCAGGTCGTTGAAAAGCATATTCGTCGTTGTAGGCAGTCTCACCATTGCCGCCACCGTAGCCCAGAACGCATCCGCGCAGCGCCCGGTCGTGCCCGGTACTGGATCCGAAATTGTCGGCGTTGCGGATGACTTCGAGGATCCCAATTGGGCCTACGTCCCTCGCGACCCCAAGAGCAGCGAAGAGATCGACGAGAATCAGCGTAGCCCGCTTGGTCGCAGCACCAATGGTCGCTGGTACGAAGGGATCAAACGCGGTCACCCCGATGTTGTTAAACGCGTCCCCACTCCCAAGGGCGGACTCGAAGGCAGCGAAGGCGCTCTGTTGCTTAAGACGCTCAACACCGGCATACCCGGTCGAATCAGCAACAAGATGCAACAGGATGACTTTGTTGCCAACGTTCAATATCGCTTGAAGCGAACGATCAACGTCAGCGAAGTTCCTAGCGTGACGACTCGCGTTTTCTTCCCACCTGTGGAGACCTGGGAAAACCGCAGCGGACCTCACTTTGGTTTCCGACTTGCACTTGAAACCACTGCAATGGTCGACAAGGAAGTTGGCGTCGGGATCTTCAAACGCACCAAACGCGAAATGGGCAACGAAGTTTACTGGCCCGGCATGTTCGTCGAGTTCGAAAGCAAGAGCCAAACCAAGAAAGATGCTGACTACGCCTACTTGCGAATTCGCAGCAACCAACGCGGCGGCGATTTCCGTGGCCCTCAAATCACGACGACCGGATGGTGGACGTTGGGCATGAGTGTCACGCCTGATGGAATGGTTCACTACTACGCATCGCCCGGCGTGGATGATTTGACCGAGGACGATTACATCACCAGCCAATTTCCCTACGACTATCGCTGTGAACGATTCCGAACGTTCTTCTACAACGTGTGCAGTGCGGATGATGGTCGCCGCTGGAGCACCGAGTTCATCGTCGATGATCCCAAAGTGTTCGTCGTGAAGCCTATCAACCAGAAAGTCGCAACGCGTCAGACTCGCAAGCGATAGTGGTTCGCTGAACCTGGCTGGATGTGATTGAGCCCCAACGCGATTGAGGTCTAACGCGATTGAGGCTCGGCGTTACTTGAGGCCCAGCATTACTTGGGCTCAGCGTGATTAAGCTCAGCGTGATATACACCAAAGCCGCCGCCCTCGCGATCGTTCGGTTTTCTGCGTTCGCCAAGATTCGCTCGGTTCCCGATGCCAGTGAATTGAGAAGGTTCGATTTCAAGAAGCCTTCGCGGGTGAGACGGCTTTTTCTTTTAGCTCGGACTTGTTCTTGCGGAACCATGACGCCACCACTGGTAAGGTGTGCGCAAAGGGGCCATGGCCGCGAGTCAGTTGAGTCTGCATGAGTTTCTCCCAGCGTTTCATCGTGGGTCTCAGCGAGCGTCGATCGGCTTCGTTGCGAGGTGCCGCGATCACGTCCGCCACCTCGCCGCTGTGAATCAAGTACCAGATTCCACACCCGTCGTAACCGGCGACCGGATAAACGAACGAGTACTTTCGGCGAGCGCTGTTGAGCATCGTGAGCTTGCGTTCGACGTACTCCAGAGATTCGATCATCGTATGATTGCGACCGGCCAGTTCGTATTGCCGGTTCTTCATCGCTTTGTCGAACTGATCTCGCAAGGTCGTAAGGGGTTCGTTGTTAAAGCCATCCATGAAGCTTTCGGCGGCGCTTACGGCAACGTCGTATTCGCGGTGAGTGCAAGCTGCAGCGCACGGACCCAAGCACGTTCCCACCTCGACTCGCAAACAACCCGGGCGATGATCGAGTTCGAACAACTGCAATTGCTCGGCAAAGCGAAACACTTGCTTTTGTCCACAATCACGTAGCTTGAAAACGTTGTTCAACGAATCGACGGCGACCTTCATCCGACCGACGCCAAAGAACGGCCCTTCGGCGGCGATGCAGCCTTCCGGTGGTAACGGTGCCAGGAAGAATGTTGCTGGCGAACGGCCCAAGCATAAATAGACGGGGCGTTGGCGTTTAGGCACACCCTGCACGTTCCAACGCGGCGAGAACTGGCGAATCAATTGCATCTCGCGTAACAACGATGCGAACTCGCTGGGTTGCGTTTCCCACTGGATCGCGCGAGCGGCGCTGATGATCCGGCCGCCCTTTTCCTTCTTGTTGGATTCGGCAAAGTAGCTGAGCAATCGCGATCGTAGCGACTTGCTTTTGCCAACGTAGATCAATTCGCCCTTGCGATCGAGCATCCCGTAGACACCCGGCACCCGCGGACAGGATTCGGTCACACGGTCCTTCAAACGACGCGTCGACTTCGCTCCCACGGCTTCGAGAGGCCGGGGCGAATACGGGTTGAGCGGATCTCGGCCGAAGCCGATCATCGGCTCGCCGCGCAGAATCGCGTCCATGCTGTACCATCCCTGAATTGGTCAACGGAAAGCCAACCAATATGCGCGATCGTGAGCGAAATCCCAACTGCAGAACTCGCCGTTTTGAAAAGCGAGCCAGTGAAAGCATCGCCATCAAAGGTGATCAATGGCGAGCTGGGTAAGGTGGGTCGAACGGGAGGTTTTGTCGGCGGTCTAGTTGGTGCCGAAATAGGGGTGTTCGGTGCAAGAAAAGAGCATTCGACGCGGCGATAGCAATGCGTCTTACGCGTCGAACTTCTCAGTCATGCACCAATCCAGTGTCTCCTCAATTCGAACCCACTTGTCCGAAGCCCACTTGTCCGAAGCCCACTTGTCCAAAGCCCACTGGTCCCAAACCCACCGGTTCGAAGCCCGCTGACTACATTCCGCTGGCTACATTCCGCTGCGGAGTGCGTCGAGGTGGCGGCCGAAGTGATCGTCCAGAACTTCGATGTAAGTATCCGGATGAGCCTTCAAGCAGTCGTGAACGATCTTGCCGTACTTGTCGTGGGTCAGGACGGAACCGAACGTGCAGTGCAAGATCTGACGACCGGGTTTGGTGAAGCCTTTGCCAACGGGAACGTCAGCCCACATTTCAAGGTACTCTGATTCAAGCGTCTTATCGTCGGCTTGGTCTGTGGTCGGAGCGTCCGCCAGGGTGGCTGAAACGTGGTACGTGGCCTTGTCGGTGTCGTAACGTTCTCGCGAGAAATCAATGATCTCGCGGAACGCGGCACTGTCGTGGCGAGCCACCACTCGAAGGGCTTCAAGGTAGCTGGTGCCCGCTGTCTTGACGTGGAAACAACCGCCGGTGGCCTTGGCCAACAAACCGTACATCGAAACCTTGTCGCTGCCACTGTGCAGGCTGATCTTGTAGGGTCCGAGCGACTTTGCGATCGCAGCGTGATCGTTCAACGATGCTTCGAGTGCGTTGAGGTCGCCCTTGAAATCGACACCCTTTTCGAAGTGTCCAATGAAACGAGGCGCCAGCGAAACCAGCTTCATGCCGCCACTAAGAACTTGATCGGCGATGATGTAGTGTTCCGCCAAGGTGGTGGGCTGATCGGTTTCGTCGACCGACAATTCGATTTCATAATCGTTGCCAGCCTTCTCGTTCACTTGCTTGATGTAGTCGCCCAGTTCAAGAGCTCGCGAGATCGCTTTGCCATACTTCACGGCCGCTCTCATGCAGGCTTCTTCGTTGATGTCGATGACCGTGCCGGTGTCCAGCTTGATCGACTTGCCCAAGTACTTGTCGTACCAACTGGCATCGCTCTTGGACGACGCAAACTTCTCTCGAAGCGTGGCTTCGTCGTAATCGTCCGCCTTTTGGTCAACGTCGTCGGACGGGTCAATCGTGAAAAAGGTGAATCCTACCGCTGCGGTAACGTCCACATCGTTGGGGACCTTCAAGTGATCGGCATCGGCGCCGATGGGACCAGTCCAACCGGCCGCTTCCGCCGCGTTCATAGCGTCGTCCATGACCTCAGTCGGCGTGCGCTGGGTGCGAGTCATCTCGCGGATAGATTGTTGAGGATAGATCGCGGCAATGCCTTCGCCACAACGCTTCATCGAAGCCACGTGGCCGGGGGTTGCCAGTCCAGTGCGGTCGCCGAATCCAAAGCTGGGTTGCATTCCCAGTGCTACGCATTTCTTAGTCATAAGGAGAGGTTTCTTTGTCTGAGAGGAGAGTGGGAGGGTGAAAGCGAGATAAAGAAGCGAATGAAGCGAGGCAGGAACCGCATCGCGTTCGCAAGGGATAGGTCAATATCGAGTCGGCGGCAGCGGATTGTTACCAGTGGATGGTCACCAGTGGACAGCCACCAGCGGGCGATCATTCCGTCGTTAGCGCCGTTAGCTGACTTCGATGATGGCCTTGATGACGCCGGTTTCTGGTTTGGTAAAGGATTCGAAGTCCTTCAACACATCCGTGAAGCTCGTGCGATGCGTGATCCAGGTATCCGTGTTGATCGTGCCGTCTTCGATCAGCCCAATGATGCGAGTGAAGTCACCCGGCATGGCATTGCGCGACGCCAAGATCGAAGCTTCTGGACGGTGCATCACTGGATGCTTGAACGACAATTCTTCGGTCGTGATCCCGACATAAACCAGTGATCCGGTTGGCGCGAGATAGGCGAGGGCTCCCGACATCGAATGTTTGTTGCCGGTCGCGTCTGTAATGACTTGGTACATGTCGCCGTCGGTAATTTCTTTCATCCGCTCGACTTCGCTGCCGTCGCCCTTGAACAACACCGTGTTGGTGATGCCATAGTTCTTTTCGACGAATGCTAAACGATCGGGATTCATGTCCATGACGCTGATGGACGCACCGGTCAAACGTGCAAATTCTAATGTCGCCAAACCGATCGGCCCGGTTCCGATGATCATCGCGTGGTCACCCGTGGTTGGGTTGCCTCGGTCGTTGGCGTGGCATCCGATCGCCAATGTCTCGACGAGAGCGAGTTGGTCGTAGTTAAGCTTCGTCGAGGTATGCAATTTGTCTGCACGGACCAGAAACGACTCGCACAAACCACCATCGGTCATCACACCGATCACCTTAAGGTTCTGGCAGCAGTTGATGGCGCCTCGTCGACACGCATAACACGTCCCGCAGTTCATGTAGGGTTCGACGCTGCACTTATCGCCGGCTTTCACATTCGTTACGCCATCGCCCACGGCAATCACTTCGACACCGAGTTCGTGTCCTGGAATCCGCGGGAAATCAAAGAACGGGAACTTGCCGAGGTAACAACTGACGTCGGTTCCGCACACGCCCATGCGGTGCGTTCGCACTAGCGCCTGGCCAGCGCCGGGAGCACTGGGCTCGTCTATTTCGATGGACCGGAGAGTTTTGACGTCCGAGATTTGGATGGCACGCATGAGTTACGTTTAAAGGTTGAAGGTGTGAGATGAATCAGGAGGGACAGTCCGAGCCAATCGTTGGCAAACGACGATTGGAAAATCAGACGCTCGGGCCAGCGCGAAAACCCTGGCCGGCGGTCAAATGCAAATACAGCTTAAGCTAAGTTGTAAGCCCGAGTGGCGTTGCCAGCGAACAGTTTCTGTTGTTCGTCGGCGGAAAGATCCGCCGCAAGCTCGCGGACGGTCGCGAGCCAACGGTCGTAGCCGGTCTTCAACAAACACACCGGCCAATCGCTGCCAAACATGAGGCGATCGATGCCAAAAGCATCAAGCGCGATGGCGAAGTAAGGTTTGATGGTTTCGATCGACCAGGTTGCATCTTTGACTTCCGTTGCCACACCCGAGAACTTGCACATCAGGTGCTGTTCCTTGGCGAGCTCGCGAAAGCCTTGTTCCCACTCGGTATCGAGCTTGCCGCTCTTAATGGTTGGCTTGCCGATATGGTCAAGGACCATGGGAATGCCTGCGTGATGGCGAACAAACTCGATCGTGGCGGGAAGTTGGTTGGCAAAGATCAAGACGTCGTACACCAAACCTCGGTCTGCCAACTGGGCAACACCGCGATTGAAGTCCTTGTTCAGCAACTGGGCTTCAACAGGTTCGCCTTGGATCACATGACGCACCCCTTTAAGAATCTTCGACTTCGAATCCGCGAAACGGTCCAGCACCTCGCCAACGTTTGCTTCGGCAAGCGGAACCCATCCGACAACACCTTTAATCAACGGCTCGTTGGCTGCGATTTCAATCAGTGCGGTCGTTTCTTCGATGACTTGGCGAGCTTGAACCGAAACAAATCCGGTCACGCCATTGGCGGCTGATACCTCGCGGAGCTCTGCTGCCAAAAAATCTTTTTGCAGCACTTCCATGCCCGGGCCAATCCAGCCGTATTCTTCGACGGAGTACTTCCATAGGTGGTGATGGGAATCAATCAGCATTCAGCGCTTACCCGGTTAAGGTCATCATGTAGGACATCTTGGGCACGCGTTGGGTTAAATACCGTCAGCTCCCAGATGCATTTGAAGGCTCAACAGCCTAGCGATGGAGACTTTACGAGGCAAGATGCTAAACAAAAGCTATTTCGGACAGGCGTTCGCCGGTCAGCGGCCAAGGTTAATAAAGTGCATGACAGGAATGTTAACATTTGCTGTCATAACTGTACTATCTAGATCCACTTGTATATGATTGTTACCTATGTGCCGCGATGTCACGTTTCTGTGTAACAGTTTGTCTGCGAATGTGCGGATTTTGAGACATCACCTGTCTTTGCATACACGAAACTACTCAATTGGGTATGGACGTGTGTTTAGCGTGTGGTACAATCGACGGCACCGAACCGGTGATGGCCGCCCCCCACTCGTAGGAACGAACCTATGTCCAGCCAACTGACCGACCGACAGCAAAACGTGTACGACATGATTAGGGGCTTGATCGTCAAGCGCGGTTATGGACCTACCGTTCGAGAGATCGGAGAGCACTTCGGCATTAAAAGTCCTAATGGTGTGATGTGTCACTTGCGAGCATTAGAGCGCAAGGGACTGATTACCCGCAGTCCTAACAAGTCACGCGCGATTGAGTTGACGCACGCTGCGGACCGCAACGGACATTCGTTGCCAATGGCAGGTGTCGTCGCTGCCGGCCCAACCACGTTGGCGCTTGAACAAAATGAACTGATGGATTTCAGTGAAATGTTGTTCAAGGATGACCGGTTTATCTTGCAAGTCTCTGGCGATTCGATGATCGATGCGCACATCACCGACGGTGATTATGTCGTGATTCAAAAGCAAGATCACGCCGAGGTTGGCCAAATGGTGGTCGCCCAGACGGACGAGGGTGAAGCGACGTTGAAGTTTTGGTACCCCGAAGGTGAATACATTCGCCTGCAACCGGCTAATTCGACGATGGAACCGATCTTCGTTCGCAACGCTCACGTGATCGGCGTTGCCGTTGGAGTCGTCCGCTCAGGAATCTGA
Organism: Rubripirellula amarantea; assembly: GCF_007859865.1. Classification (NCBI taxonomy): domain Bacteria; kingdom Pseudomonadati; phylum Planctomycetota; class Planctomycetia; order Pirellulales; family Pirellulaceae; genus Rubripirellula; species Rubripirellula amarantea. The sequence continues at coordinate 670,111 of NZ_SJPI01000002.1, forward strand.
GCTGGCGGCAAACGAGCTGGCGGTATTCTGAACGAGAGCCGTCGGCTGCTACCGGGGGCGATCGCCGCGGTATCACGTTGGGGCGGTCCTATAGTCGACGGGTCGGTCACACAGTGCTGTTAGCCGATTCAGTGCCGGTAGCCGATTCAGTGCATTGACTCGACCCAAGACCTTCACCCGATCGGGGCCGGGGAACCTACGACTGACGTGTGTACGTTGCGACGGGATCGCATCTACCACTGTGTCAGCAACCATTGTGTCAGTAACCGTTGTTTCAGTAACCATTGTTTCAGCAACCGTCGTTTCGAGGCATCCTCTTGTGCCGCTGGGTCATCACTCGTCGCAACTCTTGCCGCGATGACTCGCCCACTGTTCCTCAATGACCTCGTTCGCAACGAGAAGTTGGTCGCAATGACAACGAATGAGGCGGCGCAGCTAAGTCGCCTATGACACAGCACGCGGACGGTGATAAACTGCGGTAGCATTCTGCTTATCGGTCCTCGAAATCGCGCTGGCCTTCGTTGTTTCTTTATCCCGCTCTCACCATCGGCTTCCTGTTCGTCGCCGTGCCGCTGTTGGTTCACCTGATCAACATGCTTCGACACCGACGTCGACAATGGGCGGCGATGGATTTTTTGCTGCAAAGCTATCGCAAGCAAAAAAAATGGATCCGTCTGCGTCAACTGTTGCTCCTGTTGTCTCGCATCGCTGTTGCGGCCCTCCTGGTGGCGATGTTGTGCGGTTGGACCGGTGGTGGGCGAGCGCTGCAAATGCTCGGAGGCACCACGACGCATCACGTTGTGATTCTCGATGACAGCTACTCGATGGGCGATTCAAGTTTCGCGTCGACTCCGATGGTCGACAACACTGGCTTAGCTGCGACTGCTTACGGTCGTTCGCTGGGTGCCTTGCAAGACCTAACACGGCGATTGGTGGCAGACGAAGGCAATCATCAATTGACGGTGATGCGGGCGAGTCGGGCGGCGATGACGGTCCGCGCCGGAAGCGAATCGGGTGATACCGCAGCCGACTTATCAGCCCAGACCATTTCCGGCGATGGCAAGTTGATCAACCGAGTGATGTCGACGAGCGTATCGCCGATTCGCACTGACATCGGCGCGGCGCTAGACTTGGCAAGCGAACTGATTTCGTCGACACCGGCCGATACCACTTACCTTTACATCGCCAGCGATTTTCGCGAGCGTGATTGGGGATCTGCCGAACGTCTCGCCGCATCGCTGCGAAAAATGCCTGCTGGGGTTGCGATACGAATGATCGACTGTGCTGCGACCCCATCGGCAAATTTAGCAGTCACCGACCTTACGCCAGTTCAGGACGTTTGGGTGGCCGGTGTTCCCGTGGTGGTGAACGCGACGGTCAAGAACTTTTCGGCGTCACCAGCGAAGAACGTCCCGCTGCAAACTCGAGTGATTCGATACGGTGATGACGTCATCGGCGTCGATGCGACTCGCAAGTACAGCGGCACGGTGGAGTCGTTGCCGACGATGATGATCGAATCATTGCCGCCGGGCGGTCAAGTCACCAAGAGCTTCCAAGTTTTCATTACGCAAACCGGCACGCATGCGGTGGAAGTATCGTTGCCGGAAGATTCGTTGAAGATCGACAATACGCGTTCATGTACCCTGCCGCTCACCGATGCCGAGAAGGTGCTGATCGTCAGCAACGAATCCGGCGGGGACTTACAAGGACGTAGTGCCTATCACGTTGCCAGTGTTCTAAATCCTGGGTCGCAAGTTCGCATCGGCGCCGTTCCTGACGTCAAGCCGCCCTCCTTTTTACGATCCGCCACCTGGGAAACGTTGGCTGCCTATCGCGCGATCTACTTAGTGGATTTACCTGAGATCAATCGAAACACAGCCGAAGCGTTACAGCGGTACGTCCAACGCGGCGGTGGCTTGGCGATGTTCTTGGGAAGCGAGGTCAGCGCGACGTCGTACAATGAATCATTGCTGGGCGATCAGCGGACATTGTTGCCAGGCTTACTCACCGAGATCGTTCCTGTCGGTAATGACGGGGCGGTGAAAAATAAGGCCGACCTTCAACTGGGCGAAGCTTCGCAAACGCTTTTGTCACCGTTGCAATCTGCGGGCGAAGCAGCATTCGCGTTGGTTGGACTGACTCAATCGTGGGACTTGGATCTTGAAGCCGAGCTAGATGCCGACCCGAATGCTGGAACTAATCTCGAAAACTCGGCTGAAGCAACGGCGGACGAAGAATCGAACGTCTCGGCAAGTGCGGGGACTCGCGGAACAAGTAACTCAGGTAACAAAGGACCGATTCGTAGAGTACTCGATCGTGCCGACGGGCTGCCGTTTGTCATTCAACACGACGTTGGACGCGGACGCGTGGTCACGGTGTTGGCGGGACTCGATGGACAATGGACAAACTGGCCCGGCGATCCCACCTTTGTTGTTTTCCTGCTTCAGACCAATGCGATGTTGTGGAGCGGCGCGTCACCTCCGACAGGCCGCTACGTTGACGAGCCGCTCACGAGAGTCGTTTCGGTGCGTCAGTACACCGGCGACGCTGCCTATGTGCCACCCACCGACGAACCGCCTCGCGTTTCGATCGACATCAACGCGGTTGAAACGCAGTCCGAAGGAGCATCCGAACCGACGCTGCGATTTGAAATTGCCCCCGAGGAAATGGTCATCGAAGGCGAATCGAACGTCGACGACTGGCTGCGTCCGGGCATTTCGGAATGGTCATTGATCCGCAGCGATGGGTCGACGGAGGTATCGCCGACGGTCGGTGTCATCCGCATTGGCGAAAGCGATTTAAAACGTGCTAGTTCCGCTGAGATATCACAAAGCCTTTTGCCCACGGAGGTCAAGTTCGTGAGCAGTGATGCTTGGAGCGACGAAAATCAGGTCGCCGGATCGTCAACGTTAATGCTGTTCTTGCTGGGGTTGCTAGGCCTAATGTTGGCCGCTGAGCAAGCGTTGGCGTACTGGGCAAGTTATCACAGCAAGCCTGCTGTCGCGTCGTCACCTACGGTTTCCACACGAGGATCCGCACTATGAGCGAACGACAAGTGGTTTATGAATTTGCTCGAGCGGCAACCTTGGAAGGTTGGTGGTTGTGGGCAACGTTGGTCGGCTCGCTCGCGGCGCTGTTGTTTGTTTGCGTGCGTTATTATCGTCGCGACGTCAGCGAGTTGTCGCGTCCCGTTCGCGCAGCATTGTTGTTGCTGCGTTTGACGACGATCGTGGCTTTGGTGTTCTTCTTCTTTGAATTGCAGCGACGCACCCAACGACTGATCACGCGGCCGAGCGAGGTCGCGGTTTTGGTCGACACGAGCCAAAGTATGTCGCTGCCGTCGTCAAGCAACTTGACCAGCCAGAGTCGAGCCGAGCGAGCTGAAACGATCCTCGCACAAACCGATTGGCTCGATACGCTTAAGGAACAGCATCGCGTGTCGATCTACACCTTTGGCGGTGAAGCGGAACCGACCATCATCGAGTCTATCGGCGGCTCGCAAACAACGGACCAGGACCAGACGGAAGAATCGGTGCCCGAAGGATCCTCGCTCGCCATTTTCGCGGCCTCGTTAATTGCCTTAGGGGTGATCCTGGCCGTCTTGTCGTTGCTAATCGGCGCGGTCTCAAAGAGTTCAAGTTCGAATTCGAGTTCGAGTTCACAGCCGGCCGCTTCGACGTTGGGTTGGTGGATTCTCGGGTCAGCCGTTTGCCTGATCATCGGAATCACCATTCTTGGCGGCGTAGCCTCGGTCCGTTCACAACAATCCTTAGCCGAAATCTTCGGCGGTGCATCGCTCGCCTCGACGGACGAACCGGACGAAGAAGACCTCGACGCGACTTTGCCGGAAACGATCCAGGTTGATGATTGGTCCGACGCAATCGCGGCTACGGATCCACAGAGCCGCATCGGTGACGCCATTCGCGGGATTTTAACTGATCACGATCCGGCGACCTTGGCGGGGATCGTATTGCTGAGTGATGGCCAGGCCAATGGTGGCAGCGATGCAGCGGCGGCGGTTGCAGCGGCCCGTCGAAGTGAGGTAGCGATCTACACGGTCGGATTGGGAAGCAGCGACGCACCAACCAATGTTCGGGTTGTCGACCTCGACGCTCCGCGACGCGTTTACCCGGGCGACCGATTTGCCGTAACCGGAGTGTTACAAGCTAGTGGGGCGAAGCCTCTGGATGTCGAAGTGCAATTGATCGACGGTTTGGATTCGGGCACGGGTGACGAAAATGACGATGCCGAATCGGGAAAGGTCGTCGATTCGCAACGAGTGACCATTAGCAATGATGGAACGTTGTCGGGGGTCAGGTTCGAGATTGAACCCGAATCCGTTGGCCGTCGTCGTTTGTCGATACGAGTGGTTGCGCCAGCAGAAGACCGCAACCAACGCGATGACCAGCGCAGCGCACGCTATGAAGTGGTTTCCCGAAAGCTGCGTGTTTTGGCGATCGCGGGTGGACCCACTCGAGAGTACCGTTTCGTTCGAAACTTGTTGTACCGGGATCCATCCATTGAGCTGAGTGCGTGGCTGCAAACTGGCCAACCCGGAATGAGTCAGGATGCTGATGCCTTGGTTGCTGAGTTTCCAGCGACGGCGGAAGAACTATTTGAGTACGACGTGATCGCGATGTTCGATCCGGATTGGTCAGCCTTGAAGATCGAAGAACTCGATCTGCTTGAACGTTGGTTGGCTCAACAGGCCGGCGGTTTAATCTTGGTCGCGGGCCCGGTGTACCACCCTCAATGGATTCGCAAACGAACCGATCCGCGAGTCGCCAAGATCGCAAGTTTTTTTCCCGTCAGCTTGTCGACTCAATCTCCGCTGCTTTCCGGTGGACGGCAAGGCGGCGAGAATGCGTGGCCGATAAAGTTAACGCCGGAATCTCAGAGAGCCGAATTTTTATGGATCGCTCCTTCACCCGAAGAAAGCTTCGAGGTCTGGGAAGATTTCAGCGGTGTCTTTGACTTCGTCGATGCTAAGTCACCTAAGCCCGGCGCGAAGGTCTACGGTTATTTCTCGGATCCGACCACCGAACTCAACGGGTCGCTACCGATCTATATGGCGTCTCAGTTCTATGGTGCTGGACGCGTTTATTTTCAAGGCAGTGGCGAAATGTGGCGACTACGCGGCGTTAGCGACGCGTACTTCGATTCGTACTACACGAAGCTGGTTCGGTGGGTCAGTGAGGGGCGTTTGCTTCGCGACAGCAACCGAGGTGTGTTGTTGGTCGACTCCTCGCGAGCGATGGTTGGCGACACGATTACGGTTCGCGCGGTGCTCACCGACGAGCAATTTGAGCCGTTGGATGTGCCAGAAGTCCAAGCCAAAGTGCTGGGCCCCGGCGGTCGAATCGACGATGTGATGCTGACGCCGCTTAAGGGGGAACCGCGTGCTGGCACCTATGGTGGTCGCTTCTTGGTACGCGAGGCTGGCAGCTACGAAATTCGCTTGACGCTTGGCGACGCCTTGGACGAACAGGTGTTGCGGCAAAGCGTTCAGGTGCGATTGCCGACCATCGAATTGGAACGCCCACGACGAAACGACATCGAGTTGCAGCAGTTTGCCAACGTCACTGGTGGCGAGTACTTGCCGGTTAACGATGACGTGACCGACGAATCGCTGACTGGGCAACTCAGCAATTGGTTGCGGCCTCAACCGCAAACGACCATCCTGCCCGGCACTCCGGACTTGGATTTCAACACCCGGCGAAACGCTGCGTTGTTGTGGTTGATCGCCACGGTGTTGACGATGGAATGGGTGACTCGCCGGTTGCACCGACTGGCGTGATAGCGATCAAGTGAGTTTCCAACTCACTATCACGAGCGCTAGTTGTCTTTGCAAAAAGCGATGCGGAAACGCTTGGCGACGAAGCATTGCTGGAACGCATTGCAGTAACGCATTGCTGGGATTCTAGGCACACTGCACCGGTGCCTTACGCTTGGCGTTCCAATGCAACGCTCGGTCGTTGCGCGATAGACAAGCCTTCGGTCAGCTTGGGACAAAACTCTTGGCGTGAGCTTCGCGTTGGGCTAGTTCCAGGTCGTGCTGGGTCATGATGCGAGCGAGTTCTTCCAGGTCGGTCGCCGGTGTCCATCCCAGTTTTTCTTTAGCCTTGGAAGCATCGCCGAGCAACAAATCCACTTCGGCCGGACGGAAGTATCGTGGGTCAATTTCGACAAAGTCTTGATAGTCAAGATCGAGTTGTTCGAACACGAGCCGACAAAAATCTCGGACCGATTCGGTGCGTCCGGTCGCTAGCACAAAGTCGTCTGGTTCGCTGTGTTGCAGGATGCGCCACATGCCTTCGACGTAATCCTTGGCGTAACCCCAATCGCGTTTGGCATCAAGATTTCCAAGATACAGCTTCTTTTGCATGCCGACCTTGATGCGGCCTGCGGCGCGAGTGATTTTTCGTGTGACGAAAGTTTCACCACGACGCTCTGATTCATGATTGAACAGAATACCGTTGCTGGCGAACATGTCGTAACCGCGTCGGTAGTTCACGGTTTGGTGGAATGCGTAAACCTTGGCACACGCGTAGGGCGATTGAGGGTTGAACGGCGTGGTTTCTTTTTGAGGCGTTTCAAGAACGTCGCCGTACATCTCACTACTACTGGCCTGGTAAACCTTCGTTTGCTTTTTCTTGTTCAGCAGGCGTGCGGCTTCGAGCACATTCAACGCACCTACTCCAACCGTTTGCAAAGTGTAAACCGGTTGGTCGTACGAAACGCGGACGTGGCTTTGGGCACCGAGGTTGTAGATTTCATCGGGTTCGATGTCCAACACCAAGTTGCTTAGCGCCTGGCCATCAGTCAGGTCACCGTAGTGCAACATCATGTTTCCCTTCTCGTGCACGTCTTGGTAGATATGCTCGATTCGCTCAGTCGCAAAGGTGCTGCTACGTCGGACGAGTCCGTGGACAAGGTATCCCTTGGAAAGCAGTAACTCGGCGAGGTAACTTCCGTCTTGGCCGGTGATGCCAGTGATGAGTGCGGATTTAGACATGTCGTTGGGATTTTAGGAGCAAGATGAAAAGAAATGAACAACGCTAAACAGAACGCAGTTCGCCGGCTTGAGTTTCAGCCAAGAAACATTGATAGGTCCGACGTAAGCCTTCTTCCAAAGCGACTTGGTGTTTCCACCCGGTGGCATGGAGTTTCGTCGCATCGGTGCATTTGACGGGTGTACCGTCTGGACGCGAAGGGTCGGTCTCGATAGCGCCATCGTAGCCAACCGTCTTGGCGACCAATTTTGCTACCTCAAGAATTGTCACGTCAACGCCCGTGCCGACGTTGACCCAGTTGGGCGGATTATCGAGTGATGCAAGGTGAACCAGCGCATCGGCCAAATCGTCAACGTACAAAAACTCGCGACGCGGCGATCCGGTTCCCCAAATCGTCACGCTGGGGTCACCGTTGATCTTGGCTTCATGAAAGCGACGAATCAACGCGGGTAATACGTGTGAGTGTTCGGGGTGATAATTGTCACCGGGACCGTACAAGTTGGTCGGCATCGCACTATGGAACAACACTCCATATTGGCGTCGATAGTACTCGCACAATTTCAGCCCCGAGATTTTCGCCAGCGCGTAGGCCTCGTTGGTGGATTCAAGTGGACCGGTCAGTAGCGATTCTTCAACGATTGGTTGAGCGCAATCGCGCGGATAGATGCACGTGCTACCTAGAAACAAGAACCGCTTCACGCCGGTTTCGTGGGCGGCTCGGATGGCCGAAACCGACATCAGCACGTTGTCAGCCAAAAACTCAACCGGAAAGGTGTTGTTAGCCACGATTCCGCCAACTTTGGCTGCGGCGAAAATGACGGCGTCGAACTTGTGATCGGCAAAGAACGCACTGGTGGCCGCCGGATCCGTCAGGTCCAGCTCATTTCGGGTCGCCGTTACGATTTCGCCGTCGATTCCTTCAAGACGCCGGCACAGCGCCGATCCAACCATTCCACGATGGCCGGCGACGAAAATCTTTCCTGATAATGCTGAGTTCATGGGGGAAGAATAGTTACTCAGACGGATTTCAGGGAGACTAGCGTTGGCAATTTTACCAGCGTTCTGTTGCGAATAACGCGATCAAGCGATCTGTGACGGCTTGGATACGCCAAAGGGTCCGGGCCCCCCGCCGGGCTGCACGGGTAATAACGGTCAGAGAACTTCGCGCGATCAAAGAACTTCTGGCGGTCGGGGGAAGCTAATCGTCTGCATTCGATACTGATGGCTGTTCGACCGATCACTATGAAAGCAACCCGCGTGGTCATCGCTCAGGAACGGTTTTCCTTGGCTCTCTCCGCGTCGAACGGTGGGCAAACGCCTCTTCACTCCGGGGGCGAACGTTTGTTTCGGGATGCACAAATTCCCTCTCATATTCATGGAAGAAGTTGTAGGATGCGTAAGGAAATCAAACGCAAGTTGTTGGTCTGGCCGTTGATAGCGTCTGCTTCGATCACCGCGATCAGTTTTATCCAGATCCATACACCGCGAATCGGTGCGTTTGCGGGCACCAGCGGATTGTCGGCATGGCTCGCTCAGCGTCGCAGCGATCTGCTGGGCGACCAACCGCTGGTCAACGCATGGGCGGCCAACAAGACCTGCTCTCATGATGACACCTTCATTGGGGCGGACCATCGTATCCTAGCGCCAATACGGAACGAGAACTACGAACTCGCCGGAATGGTCAACGCTCCGCTCGCGTCGAACACGTTGACGCAAGTCAATGACGAGTCCGCGTCCACCATCGATCGTCTGTTGATCAACTTGCTTGGTCAAGAATGGGCCGGCGGAGTGATTGGTGAAACCACGTTCGGTTCACCCATGCGTCAACACGCAGGATTCTTGGATCTGACCGGATCGCACTCGGACAACGTCGGCGCCGGCAAGGTTTCGGTCAACAGCAATGCGATTGGCACTCGTGCCTTGGCGCACCTTCGCCGTCGAGAACCAACGCTAGTCGTCGAGCCTGCAACGCTGGCGTCGCTAAACACCGAGATTCCTGAAGGTGTGATTGAGCTGTTGCCGCAAAACGTGAGGAACCAAAAATCGGTGTTGGAAACGACAACGCCGCGTAGGTCGATGTTGCCCAAGTCCGTGCAAGTGCTCGCCAAACCCGCCCCATCGGAAACACCAACGGCGACCTCACCCGCCGGTTGGCCGCAGACGCCTCGCTTGATGGAACAGATCGACACGTTGCGCCAAACGGTTCAGTACACCGCTGGCGACGATGTCAGTGCGATCGCTCGCTGGACGGATCGCATCGTTACGTCGGTTGAGTCATTGCAGTTGCTAACACGTCTCGGAGATCCTGCCGCGGCTGAACTGATTGAACAGCTCGAAACTTATGCTCTCGACGGACTTCGTTCTGCGGAATTGGTGAAGGATCGCGACACGCAGATGAACATGCTGCGAGTCGCACACGCCCTGAATCGTCGCGTTTCCGTATGGAAACCGATTAGCGAACTTAATCAAGCGAGCGATTCGAACCGGCACGGTATCGTTTGGAAAAGCAGCGAAGCGTCCCCATCGTCGGTTCACGCAGCGATCGCCGCAGTGCGTCGCGACGTGGCTGCTAGCGAGGATCGTCAAACGTGGGCGGATTACCTGCTGTTGGAAGACCTCGACCGTGCCGCATTGAATGCCACGATGGACCGTTCGGTGGTTGCCCAGCGAGTGCTTTCGCGACTCGATTGGCACGCCCTTGATAGCGACCAATTGCTCTGGCTCAGCCGTCCGTCCGTGCAACGTCTCGCCGATGCGATTCGGCCGTGGACTGCGCAAGCGATCGACTACGCCGAGTTGCTGCGACAAATCGAACGTCAGGAATCCGACGCCATCGACCTGGCCGCCATCGACATCGCTGGAAGTGTGCAAACGCTTCGATTTGCCGATCGCGACCACGCTCGCAATGTCGCCGGTTCACTCAACACGCACTATCGCAACGCGAACGTTCGGCTGGCGATGAGTGAAGCAATGCTCAATCGCTTATTGCCAAGCGTTGAACCAAAGACCGTTCCGGTTCGCACCCAAGTTCTGGGCAGCCAAGTACGTGGGATTTCACAAATCAAAAGTGACCTGCAAGTTTCGCTCAATCCAACAGCCCAACACTGGTCGCTCAATCTGCAAACGTTGGGCAACGTCAGTTCGTTGACGACGGGAAAGAGCGGTCCGGTAGCCATTCGAACCAGTGGGTCGAGTGACTTTGTCGCCAACGCACCCATTTTGGTGACTCGTGAAGGAGTTACCCTGGGCAATGTTGCCGTCGATGTTCGAGGTCGCACCAAGCTGCGAGGAATTCGTTCGCAGTACGATGGTTGGCCGCTCGTGGGTGCATTGGTTCGCAGCTATGCGAACAACAAGTTCGATTCTATGAAACCCGCATCCAGCCGGATCGTTAGCAATCAAATTCGTAGCCAAGTTGCAAGCGAAGTTGACACCAAGTTGGACGAACAGGTGGACATCGCTAGCGAGAAGCTTAGCAAGATGGTCCTCGGACCGTTGGGTCGTATGAAGCTTGATCCCCAAGTCATCGACATGCAAACGACCGAGCAGCGATTGGTCGCACGCTATCGCCTTGCCGGAGATTGGCAACTCGCAGCGTTCACTCCGCGGCCTCGCGCTCCACGTACTAGTTTGATGAGTGTCCAGGCTCATCAATCCGCCATCAATAACACGCTTGAACAGCTTGTTCCTCGTGAAGAACCGATGTCGATCAGCGATGTGGCGGTTCATGCGGCCGACATGTTCGGACAATCCATTGAGATACCTGCTGATGTCCCCGATGATGTGGTGATCCAGTTCGCTCGGACTCGTCCGATCACCGTCGAAGTAGAAGATGGAAAAATGTGGATCACGCTTCGAGTGACCAAGCTGAAGCGAGGTGAGAGCCTTCGTTTGACCAACTTCATCGTGCGAGCCCTGTATCGTCCCGAGGCGAACGGATTGCAAGCGTCGCTGGTCCGCGATGGACATCTGCGAATTAGCGGTCCCAACATGTCGATGCGAGAACGACTTCCCGTGCGAGCAATCTTCAATAAGGTGCTTTCGGCTGACCGACCGCTACCGTTAACGCTGCCCGCACTGGTTCAGCATCCGTCAATGGAAGGTCTCGCGATCAGCCAGATGGAACTTCGCGACGGTTGGATCGCCATCGCGGTCAGCGAGCATAACGAGCCGAAGGTAGCATGGAACACGGTGCGAGATGTCTCGACCAAGTGACCGACGCTACGTGCGAGGTCAACGACGCTTGGTATGGGAAGCTATGCCATTGATACTAGGTTGTCGACACTAAGTTATCGACGCTGAGTGATCGACGTTGAGTTCTAGACGCTAAGTGATCGCCGTTAAGTTCTAGCAGCTAAGTGCTAGAAGCAATGTTGGTGAAGCTAAGCGTTGGCCAACGGCGGCCAGGAAGTCAGCGTCCAACCATTCACCGTCAGCCCTTCGCCATCAGTTTTCGCCGCCGGTCTTCGTTCTGATGACGAAGACTGGCCGGCAGTTAAACTCGCTCGGCGACTCGCAGTTTGGCGCTTCTGGCTCGCGGGTTCGCTGCGACCTCTGCATCGGTTGGACGCAGCGGTTTCTTCGTCAAAATGTTCCAGCGTTCGTCGTCACGAAACGCGTTCTTGACGATCCGATCTTCGAGCGAATGAAAGCTGATCACGACCATGCGACCGCCGGGGCGAAGCCAATCCGGCGCCGCCGCAAGCGTACGCGTCAGGATTCCGAGTTCATCGTTGACCACGATACGTAGCGCTTGAAACGTTCGAGTCGCCGGATGGATGTCGTGGTTCTTGCTTCGTGGCACACACCGTCGACAAACATCAACAAGTTGATCGACGGTCTTGACTGGATCTTCCTTACGACGTCGCGCGATGATCTCTCGAGCGATTCGGCGGCTGTAGCGTTCCTCACCAAATTGATAGATCGCGTTGGCAATCTCTTCTTCTTTCTTCCATGCCAACCAATCATACGCGGGATGCCCGTTTTCCGGGTCGAAACGCAAATCAAGCGGTCCATCCTCGGTGTAGCTGAACCCTCGCGAACGGTCCGCCAATTGGTCGCTCGAAAGTCCCAGGTCCAACACCATCGCGTCGATCGAATCGGCGTCCATCGCCGCCATGGCTTTCGGCGTTGCTTCGTAGCTGCCTAGGAAAACAGTCAATCGCTTATCGTGCGGTTGCGAATCAACGCGTTCGCTCACTTCGGGGTCACGGTCAAGCCCAAAGATGCGCACGTCGTCATCAGGCAACTTCTTCAGCAGTAAGTCGGAGTGCCCGCCACCACCATAAGTGCCATCGACGATCGTCTTGGGATCAATCTCGCTGACCCAGTGCACGATCTCATCTGGCATGACCGAAACATGAACAGAGTCACTAACGGGCACTGGCGATAACCTCATCGCAGTGCAACGCCGCGTTCATGTTGTTCACCACTTCCTTCAAACGTTGCAGGTCTCCACCCTGAACCTCCGCCGCCAACCAGCCTTGAAACTGGATGTCATGCAGCGCGGTTTCGACGGATGCCCAATCGATGTCTCCTTCGCCGATCTTGGTGAACTGACCGCTTCCTCGCGAGAATCCTTTGATGTCGAGTTTTTGAATGCGTGAGCCCAATGTGCGAATCCACGCGGCCGGATCGCCGTACTTCCAGTGGTTGCCGATGTCGAATTGAACGCCCACCAGTGGCGAATCAAAGTGGTCAATGAACTTGGCAAGATCCTCCGCAGTTTGGTCGCTACCGCCATCGTGATCGTACAGGAAGTGATTCCAAACGTTCTCGATCAGGATCGCTACTTTGTTCTCTTCGGCAACCGGAAGAGCAGCTTCGACGGCGGCGACCGCGCGTGAATAGACTTCTTCGGCGGTACCGTCTTTGCCATGACCGGGAACCAACAGCATCGTGTCAGCACCCATCGCACGAGTCTCCCGGATACCGGCTTTAAGTTTCGTGAGCGCATCAGCGCGAACCGCGTCGTCCGGATCGGTGTGTCGTACTTCCCAGTGATATCCGCCGACGGTGCCGTCAATGATAAGACCAGTCTTTTCCGCCGCCGCATTGGCTGACTCAACATCCGTGCCCGGAACGTTCATCTCGACACCTTCGAAGCCGGCTTCGAGTGCGATCGTGAACTTTTCTTCAAGGCTACCTTTTCCGCCGATCATGCCGATCTTGAGGGTGCGTCGTAACCACGGTGTTTCCGTGCGATCGGCAAACGCGTGCGATCGCGTAAAGGCAAGACCAGTGCCAATCGCAGCGGCTTGAAGGAAGGAGCGTCGACTTTGCATGGTGCCATCAGCGTAGAAGGAAGGAATGGAGGTGATCCCGAACCAGTTTAACACGCCACCGCAATCGCGTGCAGGGATCATCGACAATACCGCAACAATCGCAACCGTCGTGGTCATTCGCGAGCCCTTTCCTAAGCCCTTAGGTAAGCTCAAACGCAACTGTCGCCGATAGCCAACTATGTCCCCTGGCCGACTTCACTTGCCTGACCGGCAACGTTTCGCACTCATTCGCTCGAACAGCACGAAGCTCGTTCGAGTACGGCCGATCGGGACCCCCGCCAAAACACCGACCTGCCACAGTTGCAACCGCGACCGCTCAACGCACATGCCGTCGCTTGCTACTGAGTCAAAGGATTGATCACGAATGACTCGTTTCACGCTTCGCCAGCATTGGTCTGCAAAGATTGCCAGTCTCGTTCTATCACTCGTGCCGTTGAACGCTGTTGTCTCAGCCGCCGACGTCTCTGGTCTAGAGACCGCTGCCACAGTGATGACGCCCGTCATCGACTTTCCAATGCTTAACGGCCACGACATCGTGGATCGCATCGTGGATCGCATCACCGATCGCGACCAGCCAAGCAACGACGTAAGTCTCGACGACAATCCTAGTTTCCGGGATACGTGTAGCTGGGGAACTCATGATTCGTGTCCGCTGCCAACGATGGCCGCCGAACGAATTTCCAATCACTCGACCTCGGCGTTTGCCAGTGCAGTGCTGGGCACAGTCGGCATCCGAGTGCAACAGATCGTCGAGCCGTTCGCGATGATTGAACCCCAGGTCAGCCTGGACGCCGCCACGACTCAGCTCGCTCGCGTGGATGGTTTCCTGTCGTGGTGGCAGCGGCACTTGGCGCCGAAACCGCAGTCCACTCCGTTGGTCGACCAATGGGTCAGCTCGATCGACGAGCGATTAAAGCAGATCGCGACAATGGAACCACTCGATGTGGAACCGATTGCTGCGGATTTGGTCGACCGTGGTGAGGTTGAAGTCAGCGAGGCAATGCCGGTGGGTTCGAGCGACCACTTTGAAGCCAGCTTCGGGCCCAGCGTCGTCATGACAGAACCCAGCGTCGTCATGACAGAAAGCAGCGTCGTCATGACAAACGCTGACGTGGTTACGCCCTCATCCGAACCGAGCAAGCCCGCCGCATCCCAACCGGCAGACGGCGAAGTCGGCATTGAGGTCGTGCGAATTGATCCGCGTGTGGGTGGCGGTCCAGTGATCGCAACCATCGCTGACGACTATCTGCCCTACGATCTGACTCAACAGGATCGCAAACTATGGAGCTACTTTGCCAGCACGCGGCGTCCTTTCTGTAATCGACAATCACGACTGGTTGAATCGCCCATCGCGGATTCAATGTCCCAGTACATCGCTTGGACTGGTAAGGAAGTCTTCAGCGACCAAGGCCAAGACGTCGCAACGCCCGTTGCCCCCAACGGCGCGGAACCGGTCGATGCCCTAGCCTTCGTCGAACCGCAACAACCCGTGAACGCGAAGGCGTTTGTCGAGCCCAAGACCAGCGAGCAACAACTCGAAGACGCAAAGATCGCCCTCGCGTTTGAAACGATCAGCCGCTGGGCAAACCGAGTTCCACCGGCGATGGACCTGAGCGTCCTCGGTAGCGGGTTGGCTGAGATCGTTAACCAAGGCCAAACCGTGATCGGACAAGCTGCGATCTCGATCGCCGAATCTCTGCCAGTCGAAGCGAAGAAAGAGAAGATCGCATCGGCAGGTGAAAAACTGCTCGCCCGAGCCGAAGCAGTGGAAGCGGCCGCCGATCCAATCAACGCCCTTTCGAATCCCGTCGCCAACCCATTCGACTTCACCGAGATCGTGGACATCGCCAAAGCATGGCAAGCCGATCAACCAGTCGTTTTCGTGGGACCCACCGTTGAGATCGCAACCGCGCCAGCGACAAAGAGCATTCGCTAATCGCATTCGCCAACACCGCGTTTGCGTTCACGCTATGTCGTTAGAAGCCTGATCGTGAAGCAAGGTGCCCGTTCATCGGCGCGTGAAGCAGGGGGCCCGTTCATCAGCGCGAGTGAAGATCGACTTCTCGCCGTCGCATGCCCAGGCGTCTTCTCCTGCTCATTCGTCTGCGATTACTCATTCGTCTCTGATCACCCAGGCGTCTACAGTCACCCAGGCGTATACAGTCACCCCGGCGTATACAGGCAACCAGTCGTCTTCGATCAACCAGGCGTCTTCGCTTGCTCTAGCGGCGGTGCTTGTTCAAGCGGCGGTGCTTGCCCAAGAGTAGGGGCTTGCCCGAGAGAAGTCGGGTCTTGGACCGCAATCTCGACCCGGCCAGTGCGTCGACGCATCCATTGTTTGACTTCAAACCCCGTCGACCATACCGCATGCTTCAAACGCGGGAACATGGTCGGTGCGATGGCACGCACGCGGAACAGTCGACGCTGCTCGGTCGCAAAACGTTCCTTGTACTTCTCATCGCCGCGAAGGTAATCCAAGCCCACGAGATCCCGGCGATAAAGCTCGTGCAGAGCATCGATACACAACAACCGGCCTGGTTCCTGTGCCTCATAGTCGGTGTCGAAACCAGCGCTGTAGCTGTACATGATGCGGTTGGTGCCAACGATGTTCAGTTCACCACCGATCACCGTGTCCTGGTACCGTAGGTTGGCAACGTACAATTGGCCATCGGCAAAAAACTTTTGAGCCGCTTCGTGGATGAACGTTTGAAACTTCAAGTTCGCAAAGCTGCCGGGCTGACCCGCTTCGTTCCAACGACGCTGATGCATGCGGATCACGTGATTCAAGAACACTTCGACCTCGGCCGGATTCGAAGCCACTCGCTTTTCGTACTCGTCGTTCTGTTGAAGTAGCTCGATCGAGCGACGCATCTTTCGTCGCTGAGTCTTCCCGTAATGTTTCAGATGTTCATCCCACGATGCATCGGCTGGTTTGTACCAGATGCTCATGCGTGAACTTGCGTGCAAAGCCGAACCGCCGTCTTTCAAGCCGCTCGCAAAGGCGGACATGACCGCGTCGCCTTCGACCACCCCGTCGATATCCAGAACGCTCCAACCGAACTGGGGACATGTCGCTCGCGATGCAAGCTCAAGACCCATTTGGTAGGCGATCGCTTCGCAGTGCGGGCCCGACGCCAACACCGAAACATGGTCGCTGCAGGCTTCGCCATCGCCGATCATCGAAAGCGTGCCCGTTCCGGAATCCGGGGTGCGATAGAGTGGCAAAATGCCTTGAAGTTCGCCCTTTTCATCATGGGCGACCACGACATTGGCTTGCAAATCTTCGCCAAACGTGTCCCACCAAGCACCCAACCAAGCAGCCTGCCGAAACGGTACTCCGCCAGCGAGTCGATCCCAGGTCACCTTATCAGCGAGCAGGGCGGCAAGATCATCGGTGATCGAAATTTGGAACATGTTGTGTTTTCAGGGGGACACGATCGGGGAAGCGAACTTCATCCTGAAACCTACTTTGGCCCTAAGAACGGTAACGCGTCATCTTTCATTTCCCGCTATAATGCGAGCCCCCCGTGCTGCCCATCGCCCGCACAACCCTCACGCTCCCACCAACCTGAAGCAGCCCCCGACGTCTGTTCGCCCCCGCAGCACCCCTGAAGTGCTTGGCGGTCGGGTGAGAGGCGAATCAAGGGCCGCTCATGCCGCCTTCCCCGAGATCCCGATGACGCGTTTCCCCGTTACTTTTCGATGTTCAATCGTCATCCTTGTCGCCACCGTTTCGGCGGTAATGGTGTCGAAGGTCGATGCTGACGATTCGTCCTGGACACGCTTTCATGGTCCCGAAGGCTTGGGCTATGTCGCCGGTGAATCGTTGCCCGAGGCCTTTCCCAGCGGTAAGCCAAAATGGCGAGTCGACTTAGGCAGCACCGATGTCGGATCGCCCGTCGTGTACGGGCATTCGGTTTACTTGCTCAGCACGGACTCGGCCGCCAAAACGATTTCGCTGCAATCTCGCGACCTGGCGACCGGCCAGCAAAATTGGATCACTCGGCACGACCAAATGCCTTCGCGAACTCATTCTCGAAACACACTGGGATCCTGTACCCCGGCCGTGGACGATCAACACGTCTACTTCGCTTACGCATCGGTCGAACATACCTGGTTGATCTGCGTGGACCACGATGGCAATGAGGTATGGAAACGAGATTTCGGCAGTTGGGTGTCCTCGCACGGCTTCGGCACCTCACCCCGTTTGATCACCCAGGCGGACGGAACGTCGGCAGTGGTCATCCTGCTGTCGCAACAAGCCGCTGAAATGGATCCCGGTCAAACTCCAGGAACCAGCAACTTAGTCGCAGTGTCGTCGACGAGCGGCGAAACGATCTGGAACACCAAGCTCACCGCCACGCGATCATGCTACGGCACCCCCGCGACGTTTCACGATGGGCAAACCCAGCAACTCATTGGATCCAATACAGGAGACGGGATTTTCGGAATCGACTCGGCTAACGGCAAGATGCTGTGGAATAAGAAAGTGTTCGACAAGCGATGTTGCAGCACACCCATCGTGTTTGGTGACATCGCAATCGCCACGACCGGCAGCGGCGGTGGCGGGAATGCGTTGGTAGCCGTTCGGATTCCCAAGCAAGAAGGCGAATCGCCGCAGCAGATCTACCGAATCGACCGCAATGCTCCTTATGTGCCCACCCCGGTGTTGAAGGAAGGACGGTTATTCATGATCGACGACAAGGGCATCGCGTCATGCGTCAGCGCCAGTGACGGTGAAGTATTTTGGAAACAGCGGATCGGTGGCAACTACAGCGCTTCGCCGATCGTCGTTGGCGACACCATGATCACGACGAGTCTGGACGGCACGATCAGCCTGATATCCGCCAGCGAGCGATTCGAGTTACTAGGTCAACACAGCCTCGACGCCCCCATCGCCGCCACCCCCGCCTACACCCAAGGCAACCTCCTCATCCGATCCGGCCAAGAACTCTATTGCTGGTAAGGCATAAGCCAAATTCATCCCGTTTCTCCAGCCGATTCGTTGCGTACTAGCTACACATTTGCCTCGTGACTAACCAACACTCGGATACACTCGAACCGCTGCTCCGCGACGTTCTTATAGTTGTCCGCAGCATTCGTTCGTAGCTACCGATGACGGCAAGGCAGGGGCAGCCGAATCTGGTTCGAAGCACTGCTTCATTTTCTGTTTGCAGTTCAATCTCAGCCGGGTGTCGTGGACGAGGCTACGAGTCCCTTGTCTCCGCCAACGCTGACGGCCTTGTTGCCTTGTCCACTACCCCAAAGCTCGGTGAGGTTCAAGCTTAAGGCGTTCAGGCCGATGACGCTGCACGGGGATTGCGCTGCCATTACCGCGGCCAGCGAGGTCGAATCGCTGGGTTAAGACATTCCTCGTTTGGGACCAACAAGCAGCACGCGGTTGCGGGATTTGCTTTAGGATGGGCGGGCGGCTTGCGGTTGGGTGAGTCGTTGTTGGGGGCCGCTTTCTTTCATGCGTTGAAATCCTATGAATCGTTTCCTGGTTGCTGCGTTTTGCAGTGTCTTTCTGGTTGTCACGTCGGCGGCTGGTGAGGTACCGCGACGGCCGGATGTGATTGTTTATCTGGCGGACGATTTGTCGGCGGCGGACCTTTCGATCTATGGCGGAACGAGGATTGAGACTCCGGCGATCGATCGTCTGGCGGCGGATGGATTGACGTTCGATCGAGCGTTCGTTGCGAGCCCGTCTTGCGCGGTTAGCCGGGCGGCGTTGCTTACCGGGTTGATGCCAGCTCGAAACGGCGCTGAAGAAAACCACAGTTGCCCGCGGGAAGACGTTCTGCGGTTGCCATACGTCTTGAGCGAGCTCGGTTATCAAACTGCAGCATTTGGCAAAGTTGCTCACCGAAGTTGCGCGTCGGGATATAAGTTCGACGTGACTGATTTGAAGCAGGACATTCCTGATGTGCAGATCCGCGTGAAGAGGTTTCTTGAAAAGCGTAACGACCCGCGACCGCTGGCGTTGTTCGTCGGTGTCTCGAACCCTCATGTTCCGTGGCCTCGCGAGTCGACCGTGGATCCGGAAACGATGTCCATGCCGCCTCAATTGCTCGACACACCACGTACCCGAGTCCAGCGTTCACGTTACCTGCAGGAGGTCAAAGACCTGGACGCTTACTTGAGTGAACTTCGCGAGTTGACGGACAAGTACCTTTCAAAAGATCAGGTGTTCGTCTTTTCGAGCGATCATGGAGCTCAATTTCCGTTTGGGAAATGGACGCTGTATGACGAGGGGATTCGAGTGCCGTTGATCGTGGCCCGCGCGGGCGAGGTCAAGGCTGGATCGCGAACCGATGCGATGGTGAGTTGGATTGATCTGTTGCCGACGTTGATCGACATCGGTGGCGGTCACGTTCCCGAGAAGTTGGACGGACGATCGTTCAAAGCGGTTCTAGACGGTGAATCCGATTCTCATCGCGATCGAATCTTTACCGTGCACAGCGGTGACCGAATGATGAACGTCTATCTGAGTCGCAGTGTTCGCACGGACCGTTACAAACTGATTTGGAATCCTCACCCCGAGTTCGCATTCACGACCCACATCGATCTGCTGCGGCGAACGACTTCCGGTGACTACTTCGAAGAATGGACACAGGCGGCGAAGACGGATGAGCACGCCGCGAAAGTGCTTGCCAGATACTACGGTCGTCCGGAATTCGAGCTGTTCGATCTGAAAAGCGATCCACACGAACTCAACAACCTCGCAGGCAATTCCGATCTGGCTGACGTGCAGCAAAGTTTGACGTCGGAGTTAAACGCGTGGATCCAAGAGCAGGGAGATCAGCTAACCGTCTTTCACGAGCCACTGATGTTGGACTCGCCGGAAACATGGGTCGCTCGAAAACGGTAATGGTGTCCTTGCCGCTAGGACTCGTCGTCTTGGTCTAGGTTATCGTCGATATCCTGGTCATCGAGAGGTTGTGGTATCGCCGGGTCTTCGGGGGCTCGTTTGCGAAGTTTGCGTTGCAGCGAGCGGCGGTGAATGCCCAACCGCCGAGCGGCTTCGGAGATGTTGTTGCCGCAGTCGGATAGGACTCGGTGAATGTGTTCCCACTCGTTGCGTGCCAAGCTGGGTGCCGGAAAGGCGAGTGCTCCATCGGGCACGGTGGGTTCTTCGCCTCGCACGAAGGCACCCAGGATGTCGTCGGTATCGGAAGGCTTGCTCAGGAAATTCACCGCGCCCGCACGGATCGCATCAATCGACGCCGGGATACTGCCGAAACCCGACAGCATAATGATCCGCGTGTCAGGCTTCATTTGCAGCAAACGACGCAACAGGTCCAAGCCGCTGCGGCCGGGCATTCGCAAATCAAGCACCGCCAAGTCGGTCGGACGGTGACGAAAGACCTCCACCGCTTCATCGAACGTGCCAGCGGTTTCAACGCGGAAGCCCCGTTGTTGCATTGCCAGGGCAAGACGCTCACGAAGGACGAACGTATCGTCGACCAACAGTATACTGTCGGCACCCACCATGGTGGCGTCGTAAACAGTCGTCGAAGCGTTGGTGTCGTTGTCCACTTGCAGAGCTCCTCGTCATTGGAATCGTGATCCATGACAGTCTACACGATCGGTAAGTCAAACGGAATCTATTGCGGCCGATACGAGCCAACAACGAGGCAATCGGCGGCTGGATTTCGCGAAAGTTCACGCAGACGTTCACGACCTAGCCAGCGAAGAAGCTCACTGCGATGTGCGTGATGATGTTCACGGCGATACTCGTGACGATCTTCGCAACGATGCTTACGGCGATGTGGCTGACAATCCAGGTCGTGCGGTGGCAAGTCGGTCGGACCCACCGACATGGCTAGTCGTGCGATTGCGAATCTGGATCGCGTTTGAGCGGAATGGTTACCGTGGCGGTGGTGCCTTGTCCAACTTTGGAATTGAAGTTTAAGGTTCCGCCGAGTTGCGAGATCACATTGCGGGTGAGAAAGAGTCCCAGCCCGATCCCGCGACCAGGTTCTTTGGTGGTAAAGAACGGATCGCTGGCCCGATGGAGCACTTCACTGCTCATTCCGTCGCCAGAATCGACCACCGTCAACTGCAATGTCTCGTCACTGACTTGCGAGGATAGCAGCACACGGCCTTCATTGCCGCTGGCGTCTAAACCATTGTGGATCAGATTGCGAACGGCCTGGGCGACGGCTTCTTGCGGAACCCAAAGGGCGGTTGATTCAACCGCCTCGGTCCCATCGGTGACATCCACGCGGTGGGGATCACGAATGCCTTCAAGCGTTGTATCGATCAGGTCGCCGACCGTCGTGCGGTCCCATCGCTGGGCCATCGAATCACCGGCCGCCGATCGCATCCGCTGCAGGATTTGACGGCACATGTCCAATTGAGCGTCGATCAATCGCAGATCAGTATCGACCGATTCGGGCTTGGCAACGTCTTCGAGGTGACGCGAAAGTTCTCGCACGATGACATCAATCGTCGAAAGTGGTGTCGCGAGTTCGTGCGCGGCTCCGGCGGCCAACGTTGTTAATCCCTCGAGTCGATGCGAAGCGGCCTGTTCAGCTTGGGCGATCAGCAGTTGCCGTTCGCGTGCACGAAGTTCACCGGCGGTCCGCGTGACGAAGTACGTCACCACACTGGCGCAAGTGGTGAACGCAAACAGCAATCCGACCCGCTGCAGATGGCTAATCGCACTGGGCATGGTTTCCACATCTAAGGGAAAGCTGAGTGCTGGGATGGATCGAGAAAGAAACAGCAAGCACGTGTAGCCGATGACCGCGGTCGCCGTCAGAATCCAAGCAGCTCGAGGGCGGATCATCACACCGCCAACGGCGAGGTTCACGAAGTAGAAGAACGTGAACGGGTTGCCCGCGCCGCCGCTAAGGTGCAACATCAACGTCAGGGTGATCAAATCCAGGACCATCAACCCCAAAGCAAGACCGTGCCGAACGCCCGAGGATTGATCGTCTTGAAACCGGGCGTGTCGCTGGGTGGGCCAACGCAGGGTGAACCCGTAGGCCACGTTCGTGACCGCTGTTAACAACACCAACAGAAACAGCGACTGGTACGGTAGTTCCACGTCGGTGAAAACGCGAGCGGCGATGATCGTTGCGAGTTGGCCCGCAACGGCAAAGGTCCGTAGATTCAGCAGCCACGTCGACGAACCCAACGGGGCGGGGGTGATCAGCGAGAAGCGTGATGGATCAGGCAAGAGCAGCGACTAGGGGGAAGGGCTACGAAGAGCGAGACCGCAGCAAATCAGTACGGCAAACCAATACGGCGAATCATTACAGCAAAGCGAACCGCGATGCCCGCGCCGACTAGTTTTCGTGCCGACGGCTAAGTTCGTCGCGAAGTTGGGCGGCGAGTTCGTATTGTTCGTGCTCGACCGCTTCGGCGAGTTTTTCCTTTAGCGTTTGCCCGACGTGGTATTCGGTTCGCAGCGATTCGCGAAGGTCGACCAAACGCGTGACCAGTTCGTCTTCGTCGAAGTGTTCTTCGGCTTCGTGTTTGATGAAAAACGCGCGCATGATTTCCAGTCCAGCGTTAATCGCTTGAACGGCATCTTCGGCGGTCTCGCCGTCTTCCTCTTCCAAGTGCCCGAGCGCATCGGCTTGCGTACGATGGAACAGCACAAATGGTCGATATTGTTCGTGCGATTGAGACCATTCTTCGTCGGGACTCATGACACTCGATAAGTCCATCAAGCGAAGCGTGTGATCGGCGTCCATCACCGCGCGGTTGTAATACTGGAGCCGCAACCAGCAAATTCGTCGGTGGTAGAACTGCATGAATTCGCGATCGACTTCGCCGCACTCGTCTTCGGTCAAGACGTAAGCGGGATCGTTCAGGTGAACGTGTTGCAGTTTCTCGAGCATCGATTCATGCTCGTCGATCGATTCCCCGTCGGGACGCCCGGTCGTTTCAAGTTGCAGGATTCCCATGTCGACTCGCATCTGCAAGACGTCTCGACCATCTTTGCCCTTGGTCATGCGGACATTCAGGGTTTCGGGGTCGAACTTCCACTTTGCCAGCAAGTCGTCGATATGGGGATGTCGTTTCATCAATCCGTTCGTCTGCTATGAAAAGATAAGTCAGGAAATAGTTTGCTCGTCCTGAGCGAAAAACAACTCAGCTATCCGCGCTGTCCGGTTCGCTAGGCTGCTGTGTTCGTCAAATCAAAGTTCGTTTCGTTCACCCGCCGGATAAGTTCACCTAGTTCACCCGCGTATCAAAGTCACTTGGGTATCAAGTTCACCCGCGTATCAAGTTCGCCAGCGAGCCTTGGTCCGATTCGTACGAGCATTCAATCGCACTCACCCCAATCTAAAGGTACTTTGCCGAGCGACTTGGTGTGAACAGGATTCCAAAAAACGGCTGACAGGTTACGAGCAGTTTTGCCAAAGGCAGCGATTCCAAGGAGTATAACAACCAATTATAGCAGCCACGAATTGAACGTGAAGCATTGGCAATTCCTCACTCGCTTTTCCACGAACCGCCTCGGCCTTGCTTCTTTTGGCTGTTCTGTTTTTTTTGGTCCAAACGCCGCCGCTGACTTCCCTTGGTGGGACGAGTTTTCTTGCGTTTGATGGGTGCCGATTGGCACTCTAGCAACAAGTCAACGAGTTTTTGACGAACGTCCGCCAAATTGCGAACTTGATCCCGATACTTTTCGCTCTGCAGCACGACCTCGCCGGCTTTGTTGATGCGATTGGAATGGCGAGACAAAAAGCGACGTCGCCAATGTTCGTCCATTTCTTCGCATTGCTCGACGGACCACTTCAGCGTGACTTTGGAGTTCACCTTGTTAACGTTTTGACCGCCCGGGCCTCCGCTGCGTGCCGCGGACCAAGAAAGTTGTGCCGCCGGAATGGTCAGTCGCGAATTGATGAAGAGATCTTCCATGATGCTTCGTGAACGTCAGTCGTGCCGGTGGGTTGTGATTGAGACGCGGCGCTACACGTCAGCAGTGGTTTCAATGGAACTAGAAGGCGAATGGTCGAACGCCGGTGCGAACGTCTTCACGGGCGACGGGGTTGTGGGGACAGGTGAACGTGCCCCCGGGGTTTCCGCACGATGTATTTTTTTAGCGGCCATATTGCCCAATCGACGCAGCGTACGACCGGGCGACATCATCAAAGCACATGCCAAGCGAACCGATCCACGGATCTTGCGACGACCATAAAGTTCAGCGATCGCTTTTCGGTACTGACCGATAGAAAGGCAATCGACCACAAACATCCACGATGACGGCCAACGATTGCAACGATGGGATTGCAGGAATTCTTCGAACGTACTTTCCGTTTCGTGTCGTTCTCGCTGCCACGACGTCGCTGCAGCATACTCGTTATAAAGCTGAGCCTCGACGATACGGCGGCCGTTGATACTGCCGGTATGGAATCGATAAGACAATAAAATCGTGTCCAGGTTCGCCAATCGCGAAACTTCGCCCATCCTTAGGAACATGTCCCAATCTTCCGCGATGTCATGCTTCCAATAACCGCCGATGGAATCAAACAGCGACTTGCGAAACAGGATCGTCGGATTGCAGATCGCGTGGTGATTTTTGCGAAGTGCCGCGACGATGGAATCATGATCGAGCGGAAAGTTCGATGCCAACCCCGCACTACGTTCACCGAGGCGTCGAATCTGGCCGCCCACTAATCCCACTTCGGGATGCCTTTTCAGATAAGCCACTTGCAAGGCTAGGCGATCCGGTTCGCAAATGTCGTCGGCATCCATGCGAGCGATCAGCGGTGCGGATGCGGCGGCAATGCCAGCGTTGGCGGCCGCTTGTTGGCCTTGGTTTTCTTGTTCGATCAGGATGATGCGAGAATCAGTCTGGGCAAGCTCGCGAAGGTACGATCCTGAGCCATCGGTGGAACCATCGTTGACGACGATTAGTTCCCAATCAGCGAACGTTTGGTGAATGATCGAATCCATCGCCTGCGCCACGAAAGGCTGCGCGTTGTAGCACGCGACGACGATGGATACTTCAGGCATAGGAACGGTGCGTCAATGATCAGAGGAACGCTGCATCCGAAAGTGATGTTAAGGAATCCATTTATCGTTGTCGCCAACGGTGTTGGATTCAACGAAATTCTGGTCCTTGAACGTCGAAAACGATAGCGGTTTTAAGGATTTTATCGCCAAATGGCCGATGAAACCCACCGTATTGTAGGGTTCTTTCCGAATACGCGTCCCTTAACGGTTAGAACCGCGAATAATTCTATGGCTGTCCCCGGCTTCGCAGGTAAGAAGTCGTTTGTTAAGTTATCTTGTTGTCGCCACCGCGGAAGGGTGGCCGTTTCTACTTGAACCCTCTCAAACCCACAACTGCTCATGGCCCGTCAGGTCGTCAGTCGCAAAGCAAAAGCAGCCGAGGCCGAAGCTGCCGAACGACTCGTCGCGGAAGCGAAAGCGAAGAAAAAGTCCGGCAAACGCAAAGCCAAGAGCGCAGCGGATGTCCGCTTGCGTCTCTATTGGGGCGTCTTCAGCCAAAATCTCAAACGCGTTGCTGTGTTTGAATTTGATCAAGAAAGCGAAGCTCGCAAGCGAGCAACGGAGTTGAGCAAGGGCGGGAAATCGCCGCACTTCGTTCAACGCGTCAAAGAAGAAATCAAGCCTGAGTAGGCTGGGTGGTCGGTTGCGCTTCAGCCGGACGACGTTAAACCCTCCCCAGCCGAACTATCTCGGCTGGTCTATTCACGCTGAACCTTTCGAGATGGACGTTCCGGCTTGGTCGCAACGCGATCGGGCGAGTATTCACAGGTCAGGCATCCATGCCATCTTCTGTTGACAATCGAGTCCCCGCGGACTGGGAACCGGTGGAGCGCGTTTGGTTGGCTTGGCCTCACAACCGTGATACTTGGCCCGGCAGCGAGAACGGAACGCCGCGGTTCGATCGGATTGAATTGGTTTACTTGGATCTGATCCGCAAAATCGCTCCCCACGCGCGCGTCGGAGTTCTGGCCAGCGGCAATGTCGCTCAGCGCGCCGCCGAGATGACGCAAGGCATCGACGCGGTCGATCTATTCAACGTGCCGACCAACGATGCGTGGATGCGAGACTACGGTCCCACCTTTGTCGCCTCGCGTTCCACGGGTGAACTGCACGCGGTCAATTGGCGTTACAACGCTTGGGGTGGGAAGTATCCGCCCTGGGACGACGACGACAAGGCAGCCGCAAGGATTGCCGAACGACTTGGAATGAAGTGCGTGTCGAGTCGATTGACACTCGAAGGCGGTAGCGTTGATTTCGATGGCGATCACCGCATGCTCACGACGCCCGGATGCCTGTTGGTCGATTCCCGCAATCCGGGTTGGACCAAAGAACAGGTTTGTCGCGAAATATACGAGCAACTCGGCGTCACCGAAATTGTTTGGGTTGATGGCGGCGGACTCGATGGCGACGACACCGACGGACACATCGACCAGGTCGCTCGCTTCATCGATAAACGCAATCTGGTGGTCGCGGTGGCTGACGAAGATGATCCCAACCACGATGGACTGCGACAAAACTTGAAGCAGCTTGAATTGTGGGGCGCGTCAACGTACCCCCAGGTCACGGTCCACCCTTTGCGCATTCCGCCACCTCGTTTCATTGATTCAACGCGAGTGCCCGAAAGTTATTGCAACTACTTGCGACTTGGTCGCGACCAAATCTTGATGCCGTCGTTTGGTGCGAGTACCGACGATGAGGCAGCCGAAGTTTTGGCTGACGTGTCGGGTGCTCAGATCACTCGCGTGGATTGTCGAGACTTAGTGTGGGGCCTCGGTTCGTTGCATTGTTGCTCCCGTGAACAACCCGCTGTGAGACCAAAATGAAACTGACGCACGCTGTCGATTATCTAAACGGACTTCTCGGCGATAGACGTTCCCCGGAAGTGGCGATCATTTTGGGCAGTGGGCTCGGTGGTTTGGCTGATCTGATCGAAGATCCTCTTGCGGTCGACTATCACGACATTCCGGACTTCGTACGTTCCACCGCCGGCGGACATCGCGGGCAAATGATCTTTGGATCGCTTGGGTCGGTTTCGGTCGTCGCAATGGCGGGACGCTTTCATCGATACGAAGGATGGTCCAATGACGAGACCGCGTATCCGGTCCGCGTGATGCAGGCCTTGGGCGCGACTCGGATGATCGTTTCCAACG
Source organism: Rubripirellula amarantea (assembly GCF_007859865.1). Classification (NCBI taxonomy): domain Bacteria; kingdom Pseudomonadati; phylum Planctomycetota; class Planctomycetia; order Pirellulales; family Pirellulaceae; genus Rubripirellula; species Rubripirellula amarantea. The sequence continues at coordinate 697,537 of NZ_SJPI01000002.1, forward strand.
CTGCTGGTGGTGTAAATCCCAAGCTAAAGGTCGGCGACATCATGATCATCCGCGATCACATCAACTTGATGGGCGGAACCTTTGCGTTCAATGCCAGCGGCCGATCGAGGTTGGGTCAATCGAGTCGCCACCCGATCTATGACGAAAGCATGATGGAAGCTGCTCGTGTTGCAGCCATGCGAGCCGATTTCAGCGTCATGTTTGGATGTTACCTGGCAACCTTGGGACCGACCTACGAAACGCGGGCTGAGTACCGAATGATGCGAAAGATCGGCGGCGATGTCGTCGGGATGAGTACGGTGCCAGAGGTGTTGGCGGCTGGTGAATTGGGCATGAAAGTGCTGGGTTTATCGATGGTGAGCAATGTGGCGGACCCCGATCGCCCGAATGTGGCCGACCACCAGGAAGTTCTCGCCGCAGGGCAGGACGCAGCGGTTAGAATGGAAGCCATCGTCCGGGGCGTGCTGGCATAGCCCGCAATCTCCTGGCGACCTACTTCTGCCCTCGTCTATTCTTCCTTTCCTCGTCTCTGGATCGCAGGTCTACTGCAATGCGATCGGTGGTGAGGGGAATCAAAGCACTAAGATGTCGTCATCTGAATCGAGCAAATCCGCAACGAAGATCAGCGGATCGTCACTGGGTGATTTGTTAGCTTCGGTGCAACATCAGTTCGCCATGGACAAGATGAGTCTGGCTGAACTGCGCGAAGCGATTCATGAGATTCCCGCGTCGGCCGACGACCAAGATCTGGTCAACGTTGCGATCACGGGAGCCAACGGGCAACACAACGCACTGATGCGTTTAGATCATCCGGTGCGTTTGCAAGTGGAAGGCTCGCTCGGTGATTACGCATTCGCGTTTAGTAGCCAAGCCGATGTTCGTACCACCGGCGGAGTCGGACACGGAGTCGCCGAAGGAATGATTGGCGGAACGATTCGCGTTCGTGGTGATGCCGGTGATGGAGCGGGGGCTGCGATGAGTGGCGGAACGTTGGCCGTCTATGGCAACGCCGGTCACCGTTGTGGCGGAGCGATGCGAGGCGGTGGTATCTTCGTTCGCGGCGATGTGGGTGATGAATGTGGCATCGGTGCATTGGGAGGCATGTTGGTGATTGGCGGAAACGCGGGACACAACTTAGGCGACGCGATGAACAATGTGACGGTGTTTGTTCGCGGTAAGTACAAGAGTCTGGCACCGGGCGTCACCGAGGCTCCGCTGCGGAAACGCGAAACACTGCGGTTGGGGTTGCTGCTGATCAACGCTTCCATTCGAGGCGACTCCAAAGACTTCCGACGAATCGTTCCCGAAGCAATGTTGGCGGCCGAGATGGCTGGCCGGGGGGAAGTGAACCCGCATTGGCGCTGATCAAAGTTCGCATGTCTAACCACACCCGAAAATGCTCGCCAACATTCATGGCAACGCGGACTCAGCAAGTTGCCATGGTTTCCATTCGTCTATTTCTGGTGGCCTCGCCGTTCCGTTCACTTTCTTCTTCCATTGAATTCTTTCCGACTTATCTGCTTTGATGAATGATCGACTCGCACCACTGATTTTCATGCCGCCTCCCACGGGCAAGTTGTGGACGGGGACTTCGGCTGATGCTGGCACAGGCACCGCGGTCACGATCCGACGCAGTGATGAATCGGTGGTGAATCTGCCTTTGCCGGCGTTTTGGTTGGATCCACCTTGGCATCGCATTCCCGCGGTGGTTGCGGATGTTGTCGCCGGCATCATCGCTGACATGGGAGTGGTTGTCTCGGCGCTATTGCGTGATTTGTCCGAAGAGAGTTCACCGGCCTCGTTTCATTCAGCGGAAGTTCAGGTTCCACGCCACCGCATGATTCCCTATCGTCCCGAACGATACGGATTGTTGGCGGACGACTTTGATCACGTTTCGGTGGTGGACTTGCGATTGGCTACCACACGCGACGAGAACGGACGGTTCGCTTATTCGCCAAAGCAGATTCAACGTTGGGAAGCGACAGCCGACGATGCTCCGCTGGCTGGCGGTGGTTGGGTGCCAGCGGCGACGTTCCCGCCCGACGTCCCTTCGTTAGATCACTTGAATGCCAAGATTGATCAACTGCACGCGCTGGCGCCGAAGGCGGCGGTGATGGTGTCCATGAATCCGCATCGAATCGCGGCTGAATTGCCTCTGGTGTTGTCGCAGAACCCAGACGGTGTGATCTTGCGATGTGATGACGTTGGCTTCGACGGGCTGATGATGGCCGCAGCAACGCGTTTCGCCTCCCGTGCAATCGCCAAATCGGGCAACGTGATTCCGCTGTGGATCCATGGAGGTGACTTAACGCCTTCGGACGCCGCCAAGTTGGTCCAGCTTGGCGCTAGCGCCGTGTCGATGGATAGTTGGTGCAATCAAGTGATTTACCGAATCGAGGCAACGCTCGTTCAATCATCCGCAGCACGTTTGGGTTACAACGTTCTGCGAGATATCACGCCAGCGACGATTAACGCTCTGGTGCAGGAAGAAGTTCAGGACGAACTCAACGAGTACCTGGGACTCTGCGAAGCCGCTGGTGCAAACGGAAACGACGAGCGTTTGATTGCCAAAGACGGACACTGGGCCAAAACGTTGGGCTTAAAGCAGGTTTAATCGCACCAATACGCTGGTTGCGACTGGGGTTAGAACGAGTCGCCAGTTCGTTATGCGTTGGCTGGGCACTGGCCGGAGACGTTGCGTATCGTTGCGAGCGGTTTAATGATCAAAAACGCTCGCCTTCGGCATCAACTCAAGTGACGTAGGTGAGCGCAAGTGTTCTAGGTCAGCCCAAGTGAAGTGCTGCGCGAGCAAGTTGCAGCCAACTGGTGCCGGCTTCATCGACACTCATGTTGTACGCTTGAGTTGGAATGTACGCCTTGGCATGGTCAACAATGCGGATCGGAATCGAGCTAGACTTTGCCAACTGTTCCATGCGTTGCCGATTGGTGTAATGCAAAACGATGAACCGGTCGTTGTTGGTGATTGATGCGATCAACCACGCGGCAGCATCGAGACGCAATTCTGCAAGTTCTAACATCCGTTGCACCGGAGGCGGTAAAGCACCGAAACGGTCGACTAGCTCTTCGCGAACGTCCCCAATTTCTTTGGCGTTGTTTATCTTTGCGATCCGGCGATAAAGGTCGATCTTGTGTCGCAAGTCCGGAACATAGCCTTCGGGTAAATACGCTTCGACCGGCAAATCAATATCAACATCCGCCGACAACTTGGGCGGTAGCTTTTGCAATTGGCGAACGGCGTCTTCGAGAAGGTGACAATACAACTCGTAACCGACCGCTGCGATGTGTCCACTTTGCTGGCTTCCGAGCAAATTGCCGGCACCACGGATTTCCAAGTCGCGCATCGAAATTGCGAAACCCGCACCCATTTGCGAAAACTCTTCAATCGCCCGCAACCGCTTCGTTGCCTCGGGCGAAAGGTGCTTGTGTTCATCGACGAGCAGGTAGCAATACGCTTGATGTTTGTAGCGACCGACTCGACCCCGCAGTTGGTGCAGGTCACTGAGCCCGTACCGATCACCATCGTCAATGAAAATCGTGTTGGCGTTAGGGATGTCCAAGCCGCTCTCGATGATCGTGGTCGCAAGCAGCAAATCGAACTTATGCTCGATGAAGTCCACCATGACTTGTTCGAGTTCGCCTTCGCCCATTTGTCCGTGCCCACACTGAATGCGAACTTCGGGAACGATCGACTTGATTCTGGCGGCAACGCTATCCATGTCGCCGATACGATTGTGAACGAAGAAGATTTGTCCGCCTCGGTTGAGTTCACGCACGATCGCCATGCGTATTAACTCGTCGTCCCAGCGAGCTACGACGGTTTCCACGCTTCGTCGTTCGGCGGGAGGCGTTTCCAAATTGCTAATATCGCGAACGCCAACCAAAGCCATGTGCAGGGTGCGAGGAATCGGAGTCGCCGATAGCGTGAGCACGTCGACGTTCGAGTGCAGTGTCTTGAGTCGCTCTTTAACAGCCACACCGAAACGCTGTTCTTCGTCGACGATAACTAGGCCAAGGCGACTGAAGTCGACGTCTTGGCTAGCCAGACGATGTGTACCGACAACAATGTCGACCTTGCCACGCCGGAGCTCTTTGACCGTTTGCCGTTGCTGAGACGCTGTGCAAAAACGGCTTAGCTTGGCGATATCAACCGGGAACTCTGCCATGCGTTCGCGGAAGTTGTGATAGTGTTGCTCGGCCAAAACAGTGGTGGGCACGAGCACGGCGACTTGGTAACCGCTGGTCACTGCTTTGAATGCCGCCCGCATCGCGACTTCCGTTTTGCCAAAGCCGACGTCACCGCATATCAATCGATCCATCGGTCGATTGGATTCCATGTCAACCTTTAGCGTCGCGATCGCGGTCGCTTGGTCAGGCGTTTCGACGTATGGGAAACTCGCATCGAACTGACGTTGCCATTCATTGTCGACATCGAACGAGATGCCTCGAAGCGATGAACGTTGGGCCTGCATTTCGATCAACTCAACGGCCATGTCCGTGACTGCCGATTCCGCCGCCTTCTTCTGACGTTCCCAGGACTGACCGCCGATCTTGGCGAGTTTAGGTTGAGTTTTTGTCCCACCGACATAGCGTTGCAGCAACCCAATTCGGGACGCGGGCACATAGATCTTCGTGCCGCCGTCGAACTCAATGGTCAAGTGTTCGAGGTGTTGACCGTTCTTTTCGATGTGCTTAAGACCGCGGTAAAGCCCGATGCCGTAGGACAGGTGAACGACCAGGTCGCCCGGATCGAGCTGCATCAAGCTGCCGATCGGTTTCCCGCGTGAACGCGATCGTCCGCGCCGCACGGGGGAGCGATGGAAGAGCTCTGCGCCGGTAAGCACAAGCACATTGGCTTTGGTGAGTCGGAAACCGCCGCTGATCTGGGCGATATCGAGGTGAATTCGACCTTGCCGTGATGCTTCGGTGTCGTGCAGCAGTTCCGTTAAACGTTCGCCATCGGCGGGCGTGTCGCCGACCAAGATCACTTCATGTCCCGCCGCGACCGTGTCGATTCGGGTGCGGGTTTCATCTAGCGAAGCGGCAAACGCATCGGCGCCGGTGGAATTGAGATCGACCATCTTCTTGCGAGGGCCGCCCGCGAGCATGGTTGCCGTGACGATGCGATGCTTGGCAAATGACTTGAGTAGCTTGTTGTGCGGAATCAGGTTGCCGCGCTCGCCACTTCGGCGCACCAAATCATCGGCGGCTTTCTTAACATCGTCGGCGTCGACAATCACCACCAAAGTATCGTCGGGCAAGTAATCGGCAATCGAACCGAGCGATTCATCGTCGACATGAGCGTCTTCGTCATCCGAATCTGACACTCCCACCGCTGCGATCTCAACGTGACTGATCGCTTCGATGCTGCGTTGGGAACCGATGTCGAACCGCCGAATCGACTCGATCTCATCACCAAACCATTCAATTCGAATGGGCAGCGGTTGATCGGCGGAATAGATATCCAGAAGGCCGCCGCGCGTCGCGAACTCACCGGGCATTTGAACCGCGGTCGTGGAAGCGAACCCAGCTTCGGCAAGCCAGCGACGGATTTCTTCGGGGTCGACTTCGTCGCCAACCGCGATACGCCGGGTAGAGTCTTCGAGTGTTTTGGGAGTCGGCACCCTCTGCATGGCACCACCGATGAAGGCTGTTACCAACAAAGGACTCGGAGAGCCCGATGGGTGCGAGGCCCAACGCTGAAGCACCTGCAAACGCTCGGCGTAGTCTTCGTCGCGGATGGCGGCCGCGGTAATATCGGCGGCGGAAAGAGGCAGCGAGATTGCATCTTCAACGCCAAAAGCAATCGCATCACCGGCGACGATGTCGGCATCCGCGGCGTGCGGGACGATCATCAAGATGCTGGAATTCTGGCGGGCTGCTGCCGCTGCGAAGACTCCGCGAAGGCATCCCCAAACACCAGAGAACGCGAGCGTTTCGCCCGGCGAAATCTCGGCTAATCGCGCGCAGATGCCCGCCGACTCGTCAATCAGTGCGGGTAGGTGATGGAGCTTCGATGGTGTCGAAAGGGCGCTTGGCATCCTGGGCGACGGAAATCATTCCGCTTGCTGCCTGACTCCGTTAGGACGTGCATTCAGATCGTGCAAATCGGGCTAGCTAAACGCCCGCATGCTCACTCGAACCGCAGTCCGCAGCGAGCATTAACCGCACAACACTTTGATGAATGGTTAACCCACGCACCATTTGTTTTGGAACCACTCCACGCGATCAGATCGACGGGGACTGTAGTTCGCGGTAGCCTTGAACTTTTGGTTTTCCATGTAGCTACGGAACGCCAAGAACGGCACTTCCGCGTGCTGAGCGACGACGTCGACCATCTCGCTATCAGGTTTCCATTGATACAAGATCTTGTTGTCTTTTTCGAACCAATTGTCCAAGTACTCAGCGCCTGAGGTGCTGGTCACGACAAAGTCACATTCCTTTTTGCACAAGAATCCTAGGAACGCCGAAGCCAAAGCTCGGGTAAGTTCCTGATCACCGTCGCACGAAGCCGAGGCAATGTTCCAAAGCGTGGCAAAGCCGTCCTCATCAAGATCGTCCTTGGATACCTTGATTTCAACGTTCTCTAAACCTTCTCCGACTGACATGGATGTCCCTTCGACAAATGGAAAATGCGGATTTTGGGTGTGTTTCACTTCATTATATCGCTCAGCAGCTAACCCGACTAGGCAGCCTTGAACAGGTAGATGCCTTGGCCGGTGGGCTGGGCGTAGGCCCCTCGAAATGGCCTCAGGTGATGCAATCCCATTGATTGGCGAACTGGTCGCCCCATTGATCGGCGAACTGGTCGCATCGGTTGAGCTGGAGTGACCCGCCGTACCAGCTCGCGGCGCCGCTTGGTTAAGCGAGTCGTTTTTTCAGGTTCCACCGTTGAGGCAGTTGGCAAACCGCGACGGCAACGAAGATCGCTAGGCAGGGTGTGGCGGGAGCTCGCATGCGAGCATTGGTCCAATACACCGAATGGACGATGGTTAGCGCCAGCACCAACGCGAAGCTGGTCCAAGCAATCGGATGTCGATAACGATGCCTCATCGCTTTGACACCCACAATCACCGCAACAAAGAACGCGACGTAGTACAGCCCCGCGATGAGGCTCAAAAGAACAGATCGTCCCGCGACTAAGTGCGGAAACGGAGCCCACAAACGGCAGGTCCGAACGACACAGGAATAAACAAACATGACGGGATGACGCCGGATGACCGCCTTGGCTCCCTCGTAAAGCATGCGGTCATCGTTGACTTCAGTCACCTTCGACATTCCCTGATCTCCCAGATTTCCCTGATCTTGCTGGTCGTTGCTCAATGAGCGAACCGGCACGTCAGTCCAATCGGTGTCCCAGAATTGTTCGGTCCGAATGTCGCCATCGTAGCGATGCGCGTAAGCATCAAAAAACGAATCGGTCTGCCAAGCCGAGAACCAACTGCCCGATCGAAGGTAATCGTAGAACTTTGGATTGTTGGCAAGCAGCAGCGTGTACCCACCGTGCGAAGTTCCCCAGATCGGATGCCCCATCTGTCCGACGTTTCTCGCGGTCCACAAGCAGAGCGGAATGGCGAAGACTAACCCGATCGTCGCCGCGGTTTTCCAGGCAAACCGAATCGGTATCATGGTGGGAATGCTACGCCGAGCACCCAAGATCCCGTAGCCAAGCACCACGAACGCCGCCCAGACAAGGAACGTTGGTCGGCACAGGAACGCGAGTCCAAGGAGTCCCCCCAGTACCGCGGCGGACGACAGATCGAGTCGGTTGAGCCGGTGGCTTTCGTCTTCGCGTCGTTGTGCTTCGCGACCAATCCACCAAAGAACGATCGCCACCAGCATCGCCGCAAGCGTTTCGGTCATCACCATCCGAGACTGCTGCACCAAGATCGGGTCGATCACTACGAGGGCCGATGCAACGATTGGAATCATCCAGTCCCGATCGGATTCTCCGCCACGATCCGCACCGACCTGTACGAAATAGCCAGCGGCAAGGTACGTGGCAACGACCGTAACGCCAGCCATCAAGCTATGCAAAAGCACAACCGCGATTGGTAAAACGGCTCCGCCGGTGGCCAGCATCGACAGCAAGATAGGATACAGCGGAGGACGAAAGGCTGTTGGGTGCGGTTGACCGTCGCTGCCAACCAGACCATACACTCCAGTGCTGCGCAAAGTCTCGGCGATGGCTCGATAGGCGTCGGGATCGTCGCTAAGGCTTGAAAAAGAAGCCAACCCAATCAAACCGCGAACACAAACGGTCGCAACAAACAGGATGACAACGATGCGGTTCATACACGGCTTTCGGGGCGATCTCGGCTTGCCAAGCAATTTCGACGGGTTGATAAGTCTCGGTTGGCTCAAGAGTATCGGCCAGCGAACCATTCTCGACGGACTGGTGCGAGCAGCATACCTTACGCCTCCCGCCCGGCGGGAGAGAAAAGTCGTATGTTGAACTATCAAAAGCGTATTGCCGAGTGGCTGATCCAGTATCGCTGGATCGGAATAGTCCTGGCGTTGTTGACCTTCGCGGTCGCTTGGCCGAGTGCTCAGAAACTGGAATTCGATCGATCCATCACGGCGATGTTCGACCCCAGCGACCCAACGCTGCAAAGTTACCAGCAACTTCAATCCGAGTTCGGTGGCAACGCCGTCGTGATGCTCGTCTATCACGACGCGGATTTGTGGTCCGACGACGGTATCGCTCGCAATCAAGCGATCACCGCCCAAGTTGCCGCGGTCGAAGGGGTGACCGGCGTGCTGTCGCCCTCGGTCCTGAACGCCGCGGTTAAGCAAATCCGTCCCGGCTCGTTCTTGACCGGTTCCGAGCCGCTGCTCAATCGTCGCGATCCGATCTCACGTGGCTTCGACCAAATGTTTGTGGGATACACGCATTCCCCAGACCACGCTCACGGCGCCGTCGTCGCGATGCTCGATCCTGGCAACACTCAAGCCGCCATTCAGGGCATGCGCGATGTGGTGAGTGGCCTTGAGTCAAATGACACCAATCCGGATCGTTCATCAACCAGTGAAACTACGGCTGATGAACAAAACGCAATCGACCTAACGCTGATTGATGACATCGATCTTGTGGGCGAGCCGGTGTTGATCGAGGAAGCCTTTGCCCTGATCGAACGAGATGGCGTTTGGCTCGCGACGCTAACACTTTCGTTGCTTTCACTTGTCGTCTTGGTGTCACTGCTCGATTTGCGACTGGTCGCTTTGTCGATTGTCGTGATCGGTTGGGCGGTCACGATGACCCAAGCCACGATGCAATGGATGGGAACCGAATTGTCTTTGGTCAGCACGATCTTGGCCGCGATCACGACGGTCATCACGGTCACATCGGTGTTGCACATCGGTGTACGTTTCCGCATCGTTCGCAGACGACAAGGCAGTTCCAGGACAGCCGCATTTACGGCGCTTTCGATGCTGATGCTTCCGATCGCATTGACCTGCGCAACCGACGCCGCTGGCTTTGCCGCGTTGGGCGTGTCCCGGATTTTGCCGGTTCGTCAGTTCGGCATCATGATTGCGATTGCTGCGACAGCGGTGTTGTTGGGCTTGGCGTTGATCGGACCACTTTTGTTAAGTGCACCGTCGATGGCATTGCTTTCGAGTCCGTTTACTCGTATTCGACGTTCTTTTCTTGAGCCGTTGCAGCGAGCCATCCATCGCGGATGCTTGATCGTGGCGAAGTTTTCCGTTCAGCACTTCACCTGGATTGCGATCGCGTGCCTGGCGATGTCCGTGTTCATCGCGCTGGGGTGGCAACGAGTTGAAACCGAAACGAGCTTTCTAAAGAATTTCAGGGACGACAGTTCGCTGGTGAAGTCTTACGAGCGAGTGGAAGACGAATTCGGTGGGGCCGGCGTATGGGACGTGTTGATCGACGCTCCTGCGGAAGTGGGATCTTCGTTCTTGAAGAAAGTACGGAAGTTGGAACATGAACTCCGGCGTGTCGACGTCGACGGTGCGAGATTGTCGAAAGTGTTAAGCCTTGCGGATGCCGATTCGGTGCTTTCCCGAGTGACGTTGATGCGACTCTTGGCGGCCAAGACTCGTTTGGCTGGCATGCAACAAACGATGCCCGTGTTCTACCAAGCCTTGATGACGGAACCATTGGATGAAGAAACTCGACGATTGCGATTAATGATTCGCAGCGAGGAGGATCTCGACGCGAATCAGAAAATGAAATTGATTGCCGAAGTCGAACGAGTTGTCGCCGCCAGCGAGGTCGGCAAAACGGCGAAGGTGACCGGTTACTACGTGTTGATGGCGCGACTGATCGACGGGTTGATCGACGACGGTTGGCGATGCTTTTTCGCTTCCGCCGTGTTGGTGTGGTTGTTGCTCGTCGTCTCGGGTCGCTCAATCAAGCGAGCGACGATTGCGCTGGCTATCAATTTGCTTCCTGCTTTGCTGGTGATTTCCGCGATTGGTTTGCTCGGCAGCAAGGTCAACATGGGGTCAGCAATGATCGCGGCTGTTTCCATTGGATTGTCGATTGACGGAAGCGTGCATTTCTTAGCATCGTACCGCCGCATGATCGCCAGAGGCCGCAGCACGAAGCAGTCAGCCACTCATGCCTCGGCGGCGATTGGCGTGCCGATGATTTTCGCGACTCTGGCGTTGGTGATTGGGTTCGGCGGATTGGCCACAAGCGAGTTTGTTCCCACAGCAACATTCGGTGTCTTGGTCGCCGCGACGTTGGTGGTGGGAACGATCGTCAATCTGACCGTGCTTCCAAGTCTTATCGCCAAGGCCGATTGACGATTTGCGTTGTAAATCGAATCAAGCGGCGGGCGAGATGAATCGCCGAGTGATACATCGGAACCGTCGACCTGAATCCGACCACCCCTGCACTCTTGATCGCGTCCTCGGTTTGGGGTTGCTTGTTGGAGCTACAGACCTAGCCACCATGCTCCGATGGCGAGCCACGCTGGGATCAAGACGATGCCGGCGATCGACGTCGATAAGACTACCTCAATCGCGGTCTTGGTATCTCGCTCGTAAAGTCGTACCAGAACAATGGGGAAGATTGCGACCGGCATCGCGGCTTCCAGAATCATCACGCGTTTGAGGTCCACCGAACTGGTCAATAGCATGGCGGCGGTGAGCATCAGGGCGGGCATGACCAGTTGCCGCAAGAATATTCCCGACGCGATCACCTTCCATGAACCTAGTCCACCGGAAGTTCCCATGAAGTCGACAATGATCGCACCGCCAAGAAGTAGGCCCAACGGAATCGCGCAATCACCGAGCGTTCCGATCGCTGTCAAAATGGGATCGGGAAGGTACTGATCAAAGCTGAGTAGTCGCATGCTCGACGCGAACACCACGCCGAGCAGAGGAGCACTAAAGACTGCCTTCTTCCATTGACCACCACCGGAACCGCTGATGATCATGATCCCGACGCTCCATAACGCCAAGTCGACTCCGACATTGTGCAAGATCAGCTCGAGCAGGACTTCCGGATAGAACTTTTCAGCCAACGGAAGCGGGATGTATCCGTAATTACAGATGCCGACGCACAACGCAAACGCACGCTGCTTGGCGTCGCTGTCCAGGCCCACGCGGGGACCCACCACTCGGGCAAAGAGAAGTCCGATTCCAAACCCGACCGCGGTTGAAAAGAAACCGAACAGCGGTGGCGGCCAAGCGGTTGTCAGCGAGCCGAATTCTTCGCTACCGAGAATTTTGTGAATGAAATAAGCCGGTAAGGTCACATTCGCCGTCAGCGATGCCAACGTTCGGTCGGCTTGCGGAGTCAACCAACCCGTGCGACGGCATATCGCACCAACGGCCATCACCAGGAACACCCCCATGACACTGCTGATGATGGGGTAAAGAGAGGTCATGAAAAAGGGATGGGGGCGGGGTGGGTGAGCTTAGCGGTCGTAAAAGTCGTCAAGTCGATCGGCAACGAAGCATGCCACGCCGAAAGTTCATGACTTGTGGCGCCGCCAGCGACGGGCTTAGTGATCACAGAGGGCGTAGTTGCTTCGGATGTGGTTGCCACAGGCGTAGTTGCAACGGGCGTAGTTGCTACGGATGGGCGGAATTACTTTCCGACGACTTGGCAATGTTCGAGAATTTCCAGCGGTGTGGCTTTGTAGCCAACGTAGAACGGCCCAAACTCAGCGTACTTGGCACTGGCTTCGTCAAATCGCATCTTGTAAACGATCTCTTTCAAGTATTCCGGGTTACGTGCCCACAGTGTCACCATCCATTCCCAGTCGTCAACGCCAACGCCGACTGAAATCAATTGGCTGACTTTGCCAGCGAATGCCATCCCGCTTTGCGCGTGCTCGGCCATCATTGCGTTTCGCGCACTGAAAGCTTCGGTAAACCAGTTCGCTCCCGGGACGCGACTCTTGTTCATTGGATAAAAACAGGCCGCCGGCAAGTCGGGAAACTCGGGCCGCAACCGTTGTTCGTTCATCATCGGCAAACGACGTTCATACGCCGACACCTTCGCGGCGACTTCCGGTGAATTAGGATCCGCGCCACCTCGCACCAAACGTTTCTTGAACTCTTGCACCGAGGGAACGTACTCACTCACTTCGCTCATCGACACGAACGACCAAGTGGGTTCGATGTATCGGCCAATGCCAGGAGCCATGATGGACTGGTGAATCGAATCGACTTTGGCCGGATCGGGATCCATCACCATCACCGCAAAGTCAGCTCGATGACCGCTGGTCCAGTAGGTTGCTATTCGCTCGGGTGCATCCGATGGATTGAGGGCCGCAAGAAAAGCAGATCGTTCCGCTTCATTCAGCACACCCGTCATCGCGTCACGTCGAAAGCGGTAAAAGAAGTGACCGCAATGCCAGCCATTTTCTGGAATCACCGATGGTTCCGGCAAACGTTCCGGTGCCGGTCGTCCAGATGTTGGGCGACCGCCGGATCCACCCGCTGCCGCAGGACGTTGACCAGGGTTGCCAGCGCCAGCGTGAGCGGGTTGACCAGCGTCGGACGAGGGACGTTGGTTTTCCGGAGACGAAAAGACGCTCATGAGCTTATCTTTGAAGAAGTTTTTCATGGAGTTTAACTGCGGGGACTTTCGAGAGTTCACGATTGACCATGGTAAGGACAGCGGCCGAATTGGGCGAGCGGAGGCACGTGATGCGACTAATCGCTGCGACGTTCCATCCACACCAGCAAGCAACCGCCCAGCACAGTCGACCCACTTTCGCCAATCGACCACCACGCTGGCAAACCCGCCATCGCGTCAATCACGCCTTGCATCACCCCAAAGATAATTGTCAGTCGGGCGAGATGGCGTATTAACGGGCGGTATCGCTCGAAATCCGACGCTGCAATCCAAAGCAAAACTCCGACAAAGCCGTACATCAGGCTGAGGTGGCGGGCTAGGTAAAAGGTCAACGGTGAATCGGGGAATGGGTCAAAGCCAAGAAACTCGGACGTCTCGACCATCCACTTCTCGGGCATGATGGCCGCGCCAAAGGCGAAAAACGCCGCCACGGCGACGCCGCGAATTGCCAGCTTTAATTGCTCGCGTGGAGACGCCCAAAACGAGCGATTCAGCGGATTTTCGACAGATTGAGACATCTTCTCTCCAGCACACCGCAACCGCCAAACCTGACTTTTGTTGTGTACTCGCGGTATGATACAGGTTGTCGGTCGACGCTATTTTGACGCAGACGTAAAATGGTGTACCACGGATGGTCAGTACACAACCCACCGAGATCGTTTCCCACTGTCTCCCACCCCATAAGAATGATTCATGTCCAGTTTCCCCCGAAATCTGATTCCGCGAATCGTGGCAACGTTGGCAATCGTCACCGCTTCGGTCGGCAGCATCGCGACGGCCCAAAGTGAAGGCTCGGCCAATAGTGACGCTCTCTCGCAAGGCAAAGAGGCGGTCGCCACGTTGGCCGGTGGCTGCTTCTGGTGTACCGAGGCCGTTTTTGAAAATATGGAAGGCGTGAACGATGTGGTTTCAGGCTACATCGGTGGGCAGGTGCCCAACCCAACCTACGAACAGGTGTGCGGGAAGCTCACCGGACACGCCGAGGCGGTGGAGGTCTATTACGATCCAACGAAGGTTACCTACGAAGAAATCTTGAAGGTCTTCTTCAAGACTCACGACCCGACCACGCTGAACAAGCAAGGTGCCGATGAGGGGCCTCAGTATCGCAGTTCGATCTTTATTCACAGCGCCGAACAAAAACAGATCGCCGAACGCGTCATCAAGGAGCTCACCGATGCTCATGAGTATCGTAAGCCGATCGTGACGCAACTCGAAGTTGCGACCGAGTTCTACCCGGCCGAGGAATATCACCAAGACTACTATCGTCGCAATCCAACGGCCGGCTATTGTCGAGCGGTGGTGGCGACGAAGGTCAAGAAATTTAAGAACGTGTTTCCTGAAAAAGTGAAGCAGGAATGAACGCTCACATCCGCGGCGCTGCAACGGTCGTCTCTTCAGCGGTCGTCTCTTCAACATTCGTCACTGCAACGGTTGTTCTAGTTGCTGTTGCCGTCATGGCGACCGATGCCTCGGCACAAGTGGTTCAACGACCTTCGATCGAGACCTTCACGTATTCGGGCAGTGTGCTGGTTCCCGATCAAGGTTCCACGTATTTGGGCGGCGTGTCGCGGGCGTCGACCTCGTCTAGCCGACGCGGTTTGAATCATCGCTTTGGCGGAGCCATGTCGCACCACGGTGCGGCAGTGTCAGCGACGATCATAGATCTCGATGCGATGGATCGAGCCATTCGAGGCACCGATTCGTCAGCGGTTGTCCAAATCGATCCAAGTTCGCGGGCGGCGAAGACGCAGCGCGGCAAAGCGCTGGTGCGATTGGCACGCCGGCAATACCGCGATGGCCAACAGGGCGAATCGTTCCAAACGTATCGAATCGCCATCACCATGCTCGACGGTAACCTTCAAGATCTCGCGACCAAAGAATTTCGCCGAGTGTTTGGAGTCGCCGCAACGCAGGTCAGGTAGCGGTAGCCCTCGCCGTGTCTTGAAGCCCTGTTTTTCCTGCCGTTCAGCGATTGCCCGCCGATCGGCGGTTGCCTGCCGTTTAGCGGTTATCTGCCGATCTGCGTTTGCGTGCAGAGCAGGGTTTTGCCTGCAGGACACGGTTTGCCTTCAGGTGGGGGCTACTACAGGTCGGGAGCTACTTTTCGATCGGGAGCTAGGTTCGTATTCACCATGCCAGAACGAAACACTGGTGGGACCAGTGATGCGCTGGTTTAGCGATTCGACTTAGGTCGCACCACGTCTTTGGCCAAGCCGATCATCTCGAGAAACTGAATCACTCGCCAAGACATGTCAAATTCCCACCAGCGATGACCATGAGCGGCCGATCGCGGTTGAGCGTGGTGATTGTTGTGCCAGCCCTCGCCGTGGCTGATGAGTGCGACCAACCAATTGTTGGTGCTGTGATCGCGAGTTTCGTAGTTGCGATAGCCAAACAGGTGCGAGAGCGAATTGACGGACCAAGTTCCGTGCAAAACGAACACCGTGCGAGCAGCCACGGCCCAAACGGTCCAACTGGCTGCATAGCGAATCACTTCGGATCCGCTGCCACCCACGAAGTATCCAAACGCTGCGCCCGCCATTGTGATCAGGAGCGAATGGAATAGGTAGACGAAGAACCACCCGTCGTGACGCTCAAGTCTGAGGTAAAACGGATCACGTAGTAGATCTCGCACATAGCGTTCGTAGTGACTGGTCTTGTCTAAGTCTCGGTGGCGACAAACGACCCAGCCCACGTGTCCCCAAACGAAATTGGCCAGCGGCGAGTGAGGGTCGGGTTGACGGTCGCTGTGTTGATGGTGCATCCGGTGAATTGCGACCCAGCGAGCTGGTGAATCTTGCAGGTTGCACATTCCCATCATCGCTAACGAATGTTCCAACCACTTCGGGCAAGTGAAGCCACGATGCGTGAGGAGCCGGTGGTAACCAATCGTGATGCCGAGCATTCCGAAGGTAAAGTGACCGAGAATGCCGAGGATCAAACCCGACCAAGTGAACAGGTAAGGAATGAAGATTCCGAGGGCCAAAACATGGACGACTGAAAGCACCGCCACATAGGACCACAGGATCTTCAGGGGCTGGGTCGCTTCGGGCAACGGAATGCGTTGCGGATCCAGCCCGGTATCAGGAACATCGACGATGGTATCTTCGTTAAATCGACTGGCATCGTTCGGGGCGACTTCGTCAGTGTCGGCGACAGCTTCGCTCATGGGGTGCTACACGTGTGGGGGATGGAAGAGGCGATGCTTCTACGGGCGATGCTTCTGCGAATCAAAACGGCATGCTGTCCCACCGCCGATCTGCGAATGGGCTCTCCTAGCATAGCTACCATCCTAAGGCGTATTGGTTTTCATTGGCACCGCAATTTGTCCTACGTTTTCGATTCCAAGCGGGAAATCCATGGCGAATTTCGCGTCGGTTGTCGGTTGTGAACGGCCGGATCTGCCGATCGGGTTCACCGTGCGACTTACCTGAAACCCCGCAGGCAAGCTGTCGGGACAACTCGCGGGCAACAAAAAAACCGACGCGGCCCGTGATCGAGCGGCGTCGGTTTGGTGGATCTTGGGAAGATCGACGGGACTACTTCTTCTTCTTAGTAGCCTTATCGTCCTCTTCAGCCTTCTTAACTTTCTTCTTACGCTTCAGCGACACCTTGACGACTCGCGTCTTGGGCATCCCAACGAGGCTGGCTTCTTCGTCGAATTTGCCCAGATTCTTCATTTGGGCGACTCGTTCGGCTCGCGTCAGAACGTTGCGAGTCTTGATGGCCCCGGCTTGCACCTTGAGGCTGCGGTCCATGGTCATGGCAAAAACCTGGTCAGATCGTGATAGTCAGTGGAAATCCCGCCTCAGCCTACCTGGCTAGCGGTGATAAAAATGGTTTGTGGAACGGAAGAATACGGAACATTCTGTTCTTTGGCAAGGTTGGCAAGCGTTTTGCTGCAAACTATCCTCCTGTCCATGCAATCAACCAGCAAGACGCGACTGATAACGGCACTCAAATTCGCGTTGCCCGCCGCCATCATTGGCTATTTGGTGTGGCGTATCGAGCCGGAACAGTGGCATCAATTGTCCGCCCAACCCAAGCAATATGGCTTGCTGGTCGCGGCGCTGGTCGTTTCGATCTTCGCAATGATGCTCTCGTTCGCCCGCTGGTGCTTGCTGGTCCGCTGCCAGGGCATTGAATTGACGATGCTGGAAGCCCAGCGGCTTGGTTCGATTTGCTTTTTGCTCAGCTTTGTGTCCGTCGGCAGCGTTGGCGGAGATCTATTTAAAGCAATTTTCTTGGCCAAACGGCGACCGGGGAAGCGAGTCGCAGCAGTTGCCTCGGTTCTGGTCGACCGCGGTTGTGGCATGTACGGACTGCTTTTACTGGTCGCTGGCGGGTTGATGCTGAATCCCGGCGCCGCCGCTTCGAATTCCGACGCCTCAGCAGCAGTGGCCGACGGCAGTTTCGGAATGGAACAAATAAAGTGGGCGACCGCCATCTTGATAGGTTTGGGGACAGTCGTTTTGGCGATTTTGATTCTCGGGGGTCGTGGCGTGGATCGGTTGATCACGTGGGGCAGCGGTCTTCCGGCGATCGGCAAGCTTGTCGCCACGATCGGCCCGCCGTTGCGGATGTTCCATCATCACCCGATTGCGTTCGCCGTTTCGGTGATCATGAGCCTCGGCGTTCAAGGTTCGCTCGTGATCAGCATGTATTTGGTGGCCAAAGGGCTCTACACGTCACCGCCCGCACTGGCCGACCACTTCATCATTGTGCCGATTGGGATGCTCGCTTCGACCTTGCCGATCACTCCCGCCGGCATCGGTGTTCTGGAAGCCGCGATCGATCAGCTTTACAAAATCGTGCCCGCTGTACCAACCAATGCATCAGGAACGTTGGTCGCACTCGTTTTTGAAATGGTCAAAGTGGTAATGGCCATCATCGGAACCATTTTCTATTGGACGGCTAGCGAAGAAGTCCGCGAGAGTATCGAAGAAGCTGAAGAGGTCGAAGAAGTTGAAATGGCACATTAACGTTTGCAACAAACTTCAAGCGACGATCCAGAGTGTCGCTGGGGCAATCTTTCGATGTGTTTCGGGGCCAAGTTTTTATGGCCATTGCGTTTTGATGATCACTACGCGGACACGACGACCGAATGATGCATGCAGCCCGCACAGACGCCAAGCGAGGTTGAGTTTGAGCGGACAAAGAGAGTGAATTCGGTTCTGCGTTCTTTCCAACTCTGCTCGTTGAGCGTACAAACATTGGCCTCGCCAACACCCCCCTGTTTCCCGAGATTGTGATGTCTAATCCTGCCACTGATTTTCCCGACACGGACGCGCTCGTGGGCGTCATCATGGGCAGCAAGAACGACTGGGACACGATGAAGCACGCTTGCGAGGCACTCGAAGTTCTCGGCGTCGCTCATGAAAAGTACGTCGTTTCCGCACATCGAACACCTGCTCGCATGGTCGCCTATGCCGCTGGCGCTGCGGACCGGGGTTTGAAGGTCATCATCGCTGGTGCCGGAGGCGCCGCGCATTTACCCGGCATGGTGGCATCCGAAACGAACTTGCCAGTGATCGGGGTGCCCGTGCAAAGCCGAGCACTGCAGGGACTCGATTCGCTGCTGTCGATTGTGCAAATGCCTGGTGGAATCCCTGTTGCCACGATGTCGATTGGAACTTCCGGCGCCAAGAACGCGGGCATTCTGGCTGCTCGTATCCTGGCACTCTCGGACGCCAAGTTGCAGATGCGCCTCGCTGACTTTGTCCAATCCCAAACCGACGCGGTCCTAGAGTCAGGTGATTTGGCATGAGTCGCTCAAGTCAGCAATCGTCAACGCAACACAGTGAATCGCATCACAGTGAATCGCATCACAGTGAATCGCGGCACGCGCAAGCTCGGTTAGTTAATCCTGGCGCGACGATCGGTATGGTGGGCGGCGGACAACTTGGCCGTATGTTCGCAATGGCCGCAGCGTCCATGGGCTACCGAGTGGTGGTGTTTTGTGAGTCTTCCGATACGCCTGCAGCCCAGGTCGCCCATCACACCGTCGTTGGCAAACTCGATGACGAAACGGCTGTGGAGTCCTTCGCTTCCATGTGTGACGTCATCACGTTGGAATTCGAAAATATTCCAGCGGCGACGATGGAGCGGTGCGCTGATCACGCTCCCACCTACCCGGCTCACCGTGTCCTTGAAATTGCCCAAGACCGTCTTCTGGAAAAATCGACACTCGCCGGCGCCGGACTTCGCGTGACTCCATTTGTCGAAGTCTCGAATAACGAATCGTTGCTGGCCGCCAGCGAAACGCTTGGTTGGCCCATGGTCGTGAAGACAGCCCGCGATGGGTACGACGGCAAGGGGCAATACAAAATCAGTTCCGCCGACGAATTGGGACAGGTCGATTGGAGTTCCGCTTCCAGTTGGATCGCCGAGCAGTGGATGCCCTTCGACATTGAAGTTTCCGTGGTCGTGGCGATCTCGAGCAATGGCGAATCAACAACGTTTCCCGTGTTCGAAAACCAACACCGTAACCACATTCTCGATGTATCGGTCACACCGGCGTCGATCACCGAAGCCTTGGCAACCCGCGCTCGAGAGGTTGCGACGCGGGCTGCCCAAACGCTGGGTGTCGTCGGCTTGCTTTGTGTGGAGTTCTTCGTCGTTGGCGACGATGTCGTGATCAACGAAGTAGCACCGCGGCCTCATAATTCGGGGCATTTGACGATTGAAGCCTGTCACACGAGCCAATTCGAACAGCACGTTCGCGCCGTATGCGGCTTGCCGCTGGGGTCGACAACGCTGCGATGTCCGTTCGCTGCGATGTCCAATTTGTTGGGTGACGTGTGGCTTGACGATCAGGATCAACTCGTCACACCCCGATGGAATGACGCTATCTCAATTCCCGCGATCGCCTTGCATCTCTACGGCAAGCATCACCCTCAGCGATCGCGTAAGATGGGACACCTGACGACGCTCGGCCAGACGCGAGATGAAGTGATCGAACGAGTCACCGCGGCTCGTGCAAAGCTTTCGCCCTAAGACGTTTTCATTTGAATGCGGGCAGTGCCTAGCAGTGCCGAGCGAAGTCAGGCAAATTCAAGCAATGGCAAGCGTTAGGCTACAAGCAGCCAGCCACAGGTGCTCTGCTTGGCACTGCCCAAGTTGCTGCCGTTTCGCTTCGATCTTCACGCGCGAAGTGGTGGATTCCCGCCTGTTCCCTCCTTTATCCCACGCCTCACCTTCATCAAGAGTCCCGCCATGAATCCCACCAAGCTTCTCGTGCCGCTGGCAATGGCCATCACCGTTTCGTTGGTTGAGCCATGTCGCGGCCAGACAACCAACGGTCAGTCATCCGCAGAGCGTCCCAACGTCTTGATGATCTGCATCGATGACTTGAACGATTGGGTGGAACCTCTCGGTGGCCATCCCCAGGTCAAGACTCCTGCAATGGCAGAGCTTGCATCGCGAGGTATGAATTTCCGAAACGCACATTGCCAGTCGCCTTTGTGCAATTCGTCTCGCACCAGCTTGATGACGAGTCGCCGTCCATCGTCGACCGGGATTTATGGACTGGGGCCTTGGTTTCGAAACGTAGACGAATTCCGAAACATCACGACGCTGCCTCAGCATTTTGCGCGTGCGGGTTACGAAACCTATTCGGCGGGAAAGGTCTATCACGGCGGCTACTTTCAAAAGACGCCTGAGGGAATCGAGGTCGAGTTCCAGCATGTTGGGCCACCTGGACGCGCAGGCATTGGGCCGCCGAAGAAGTTAGTTCCACCAACACCCGGTGGCGATCATCCGTTGGTCGATTGGGGTGTTTTTGATCACGAAGAATCGGACAAGGGTGACTATCAAGTTGCATCCTGGGTGGTGGACCAGATTGGCGAAATGGAATCATCGAAGCCGTTCTTCATGGCTTGCGGGTTTTTCTTGCCGCACGTTCCCTGTCACACGACGCCTAAGTATTGGGACATGTATCCCGATGAAACGTTGATCATGCCACCGATCGATCATGTAGAGCGATCGGACTGCTCACCGTTCTCTTGGTACCTGCATTGGGAACTACCTGAACCGCGTTTGAGTTGGCTCGAAGATAACAACGAACACCGCAATTTGGTTCGGGCCTACCTGTCTTGCATTACGTTCATGGACACACAAATCGCTCGTGTGCTCGAAGCACTAGACCAATCTCCTTACGCCGACAACACGATCGTGTGTTTGTGGAGCGACCATGGATGGCACTTGGGTGAGAAGAACATCAGTGGCAAGAATACCCTTTGGGAGCGATCGACTCACGTGCCGCTGATCTTCGTCGGCCCAGGGATCGAGTCCGGTGTTTGCGAACAACCTGCTGAACTACTCGATGTTTTTCCAACCCTGGCAGATCTCGCCGGTTTGGAAGTGCCCGCTGAACTTGAAGGCGTAAGTTTGAAACCGCAAGTCGTTGACCCATCGGAATCACGGCGTCCGGCGGTAACCGAACACAACCCGGGCAATTACGCGATTCGGGATCAACGTTATCGCCTGATTCGTTACGCCGATGGAAGCGAGGAGCTCTACGACATGGTCGCTGATCCCAACGAGTACTCCAATATCATTGATGATTCCAAGCACGCCGAAGCGGCCTCACGACTTCGCGAGTTTTACATCGCTGATCCTCGCCCCCTAGCGAAAGCAAGTCACTCGCGAATCTTAGAGTTCAAGGACGGCCGTTGGATTTGGGAAGGCAAAGCCATCGACCCAACGCGTCCACCAATGGACATCGCGCCCAATACCACCGCTGATCTATCGCTCATCGGCCCAGCAAAATAGCAACGAAACGAAGACGATAAGCACGTCTTCAAAGTGCGTCAGGGGGGCCAAAGTGCGTCAGGGGTAAGCGCAAAGCCGGTCACCCCTTCAGCATAATCACGCAAGTCACCACGCCGGGGCAACCGGGTCAAACGTTACGCGGTTCGACGTCGGTGTCGAAAACGAACAACGCCTGCACCCAACCCTGCAATCATCAAGAACGCAACAGACGATGGTTTTGGCACTGCTGCGATCGTTGCAGTGATTTGGTTGGCACCAGCGTTCCACGTGTAGACGCCAGGATCGATTCCCAACGATGCGAAGCTTTCGCCAGCGTAGTTCGCCGTACCTGTAACCAAGGTGTTGGAGACGTAATTTTCGGGTAGATAGATATTGAAATTTCCACTGTTGGCGGTGAAGCCAATGAAGTCACCACTTCCAGATGTCGCTGCGGTGTACCCACCACTGCCAAAGGATAGTGGCCCCGTCCTGACAACCGAACTAGGGACGAAATAGTGCTCATGGGGAATGCCGGACGTGGAACCTACATAAAACGTCCCATTTGACGGCCTTACCGAAATCGATTCCGGAACATCGCCCACGTTTGAAAGGCCGGTAAGGTCAATCGACCCGGAGATGGAAGTTACAACGCTCCCACCCATTTCGGTAAAGCTGACAACTAAATCGGCTGATGCGGTTCGAGCGTCGGCAAGCAACGAAACTATGGCCAGTGCTACAAAGATCGAGAGGCGTTTCATTTTGGAAGTTCCTTGGTAATGGAGCACCGGGATAGAAAACAAAGATTCTGGGCTAAACAAATTGCTTGCCCGTTGCTTCGATAGATAAACGATGCCTAGCCGAAGTGCTCCGCGAGCTTACGCGTGTCAAGCAAGCCGAGCTTTGAGTACAGGCCAGTGTAGTCGATGATGTTGTGTGCCCTGTAGATCAGCCCATCCTTCATCGTTCCAAAGCACGCGGATTCCAAAGCAACGTCAATGCCAGAGTCTTGTTGACGTCCTTCGAATTCCATTGAAACCGCAAACTGATCGCCACGGATGACCAAAAAATGCAGAGTTGCACTGCGATGGTTCAATCTCGCACACATCGCTCGGTGAGTAGCGCGCATTTCGTCAACACCCTCGATGACTTCGGGAGCCAATCCGCTGACTATGCATTGCGGATGAAAGTGTTCGTCAACAAGCGAACTGTCGTTTGCCTCCCATCCGGCCAGTAACCAGCGGCGCAAAAGCGCCGCATTGATCTCTTCACGCTGGGTCAAAGGCGGATCGGTGGGAAAGACTTCCTCGTTGTAGCTCATCTTACAAGTGGTTCGATCGTGTTGAAAATGAATAGGCAATCTGCCCATAAGGATTCGCACCCCAAACCATGGACTCGTAACAAGTTGGTCGAACTCTCAAGCACCAAAGTCGATGGGGTAGCTCCGAGTCGCTTCGACGACCCGTATTTCTTTCATTGTGGTAAGCCAACCCCGACGAACGCAACTCGCAGTTACTGCAGAGTTCTGCTTAAGTCCTCGAAATCAATCCCTTGGTATAGCACCACGCGGTCGAGTTGAAAGCCTTGGGACCGACCAGCGATTTCAAGTTGATATTCGCCGGGCTTGGGAAATTCAACCGTCATCCAAGGTTGGTCACCTTCTAGATCGAGTTGACCGTTGAGGCCAAAGGAGCCTTTGCTACGACCCACAAACTTGTGAAAGCCCGTAAGTTGAGTTTGTCGTGCGAGTTGCTTTGCATCAGTAAAGCAGAGCCAAGCATCGTTTGCTTGGTCACCGGGCACATCGTCAGGCTGACGCATGCTCCATTTAACCGAATAGCTTCCGGCTTTCTCTACCTTGAACGTAGCTTTGATGCGATGCTTAGTCGTTCGAGCGAAACTGTTGTTTCCTTCATAGACTACGTACTTGCCGCCGGAAGCGGCTTCGCCTTTCGCAAGCCGCCATCCCGTCGTCCGCTCCATGTCTTCAGCCTCGATAATTATCAAGGCTTGGTCTGGTGAGTTAAAAGCAGATTCCTTGGTTGCGGGTGAGCCGGCAACGGTGGATTGCGAAAATGTTTTTGTCGGCTCGAATGAAAGATGGCGCCATCGACCGCGAGCAAACGCGAATGCATCGCCCTCGGGCACTTTGCCATTGCTTTGGGAGTTGAACTCAATCTGGATGGTTGATCCCTTTTTAAGTTCGACACTGCGGAAATGATGCTGGTGAGGTTGGTAGTCTTTTTCGGTCGCAGGATTTTGGGACGTTCCCACTGTATTGCCATCGACCACCAACCGGTACGTGCTCTCGCCATCGAGCTCCGTCAGTGCTTCCAACGTGACATCGTAGACTCCACTGTCTCCCGGGAATCGCGTTGTCGCGGCCGCGTACACACCTTGGTGTTTTGATGCATCAATCGCGAGAGCTTTTCGCGCTGGGTCACGATAGGCCGGTGCGAAACCGTCGACCGTGATCTCATCGAAGTCCTTCAGCGCATTGAGCGAAACTGGGGCGGTCGCCACCTTTCCGTTTGTGTTGCCTTGGTCGGTTTGTCCAACGAGGGCTACTCCGTCACCAATGAACGCTTCGAACTTCTTCGGGCTACCGTCATCGTCACCTACCAGCAAGTAAAACAACATTCCGCAGTCGGAAATATCCGCAACGTTACCACTGTGGGCTTCGAGTCTCGAATACATCCACCGTACGTCTGGTTGGGAATGATCGCGCATCCAATGCCACACGGAAAAGTCTTTCCCGGAGTGCCAAAGGTGGTTCGGATCTTCTTTATGATTTTGGTCTTTGATCTTCGCATACTGAATCCGGCCTCCACTGAGTTCTTGGACGTCGCTCCAAGTGTGATGATGAGGGCGACGACGCTCGTTTTCATTGAACCCACTGTGTGACACCAAGTGGACATGCGATAGCGAATCAACGTTGCCGTTTCGAACCACCTCATCAACCACCAGGTAAACGAACTCGGATAGTCCAGCATGAATAAAGTACAGGGGATCACTCTGAGTCGACTTCGCCATCTCGCTCGCCAAGCTCTCAATGGCTTCCCGTTGTTGAGTGGTAACGTCGAAGAAAGCTTCAGGCTTGAAGCCCCAGTACTTGATCGCGCCATCGGCGCCGATCTTCAGTTGGTTTTCAGCATCGGGGCCGGGCGGTGCATCGATGAAGTTGTTGTAGGAACAATGAACTAGCTGTTCCTGCAGACCTAGCTTTGCGATGATCGCACAAGACGCTGGAAGTGCGCCCCAATCGTCGGGATCTCCCGTTGGCCATTTGTATTCGTTGTCCGGAGCGCTGTTACCGTCAAAGCTCATCGCGATGCGATTCTGGCTGTACCCCAAGGACTGTCCCTGGCAAAGCATTAGGGGAATCGTGGTCAAAAACAACATCACGGCAATGCAAGTTTTCGTCATGAAAGGACCTTTCTTGAAAGGGAGAGTTCGAGGAGAGTTTGATGGGAATGGAAGAAAAACTAATCGAAACCAGTGGTCCAGGAAAGCTGTACGCAGCGTTGGAGCAGGTAAAAAAAAGCAATCTTACGATGTCTTGCAGATTGCATTTCACCGCTCGCGGTACTTCGATAGGATGTGTCGCGAAACCCGATTGGCGAGCGCTCGATACGTAGTGACGCCTGCACAACGGAATGGGGAAGTTGCAACAAGCCTCGCTCGAATCGGCAGCCATGTTGTGAACAATCACCAATGTGTCAGCGCTCGCAACCGTCTTGTCGTCCGTCAACATCCATCATGGTGTGCGGATTTGTTTGCACGCTCAGCA
Source organism: Rubripirellula amarantea (assembly GCF_007859865.1). Taxonomy (NCBI): domain Bacteria; kingdom Pseudomonadati; phylum Planctomycetota; class Planctomycetia; order Pirellulales; family Pirellulaceae; genus Rubripirellula; species Rubripirellula amarantea. The sequence continues at coordinate 723,153 of NZ_SJPI01000002.1, forward strand.
AGATTCGTTTGCTCTTGTATGCGAGTTTTCCCGTCTGAACGACTTAGGTCTTAGCTAACGCAGCGCTGCTCGCCCCCAGTTTTGGAATTCGCCCCCAGTTTTGGAATTCGCCACTGCGCAGGATTCAAGAATGAGCGCTCGTTGGGCGATGCTTCACATATCGATGCGTAGCGATGCCGTCGCAATCGAACTCTGAGTCGACTTGCATTCCGGACTTTGCGAGTACTCGCACGGAGCCCACGTTGGCGGGAATGACAAAAGCGAAGATCCTCGCTAGTCCTAACTTGCTAAACCCAAAATCAAGGCTCGCCATGCATGCCTCGGTGGCTAGACCCTGTCCCCAATATTGAGGCAAGAAACGATAGCCAACATCCACAACATCCAGATCTCGAAGGTACTTCAGGCCGCAAAATCCGATGACGGTTTGCGATTCTTTCAGGACACACGCCCAGCGGCCAAACCCATATCGTTCAAAGTCCGGATAGTTCGCGATAAAACGTCGTGCTTCCGCCACGTTTTTAAGTGACGTATCGCCGGTATATCGCATGACGTCGGGATTGCTGTTGAGTTCAAACGCAACCACTGCGTCCTCGACCGTGAAGGCTCGGTGAAGAAGACGCTGTGTTTCGGGGCCTGTTCGATGAGAGGCCGGCTCATTCATGCTTGTCTTGCAGATAGAGGACTAGGTTCAGTTTGCTATTGAACTGATATTGTTCTCAGGACTTGTGTAGTCCACGTAGACGTTCGGATTGGTGCCATTGATGAACTCTTCAATATTCGTGTAGCCATCGCTGTCAGTGTCCATGGATCCGTCGGCTGCGTTGTGAGGAGCGAGACCGTGATTGATTTCCCACTCATCTGACATTCCATCGCCGTCGGAATCCGGTCTTGACGGAACCGATGACAGGGCCGGCCAGCCTCCGACTTCATTCTGCGAGTCTATGATTCCTTTCCCTCCGCCGCCGTAAGTCTCGCCAAATTTTGCAGTTCCGGTGCGAACCTCTTCTACGATTCGAGCGTCAACCGAATCACGCCGGGGCAAAGACGCGCCTGCATGTTGTAACACATGGCGATAGGCTTCTTCAGCACGATGCTGCCGGATGGGCATTGATTGCCATGGTGTAGCGAGCCTCAATGACTCGATTTGTTCATCGCCTCCTTGTGGCTGGACTCCACCGGACCAATTGTCAGCGGACGCTTCCGCATTGCCGTGCATGTAATTCTCCGCCACATACCATTGACCAAGGTCGTTCACACCATCGCGTGAAGAGGGGTTAATGATCCGATGTCCCACCGAGCCAGTGCGTGTAGCAGGGCCTGGTTTGTAATAATTCGCTACCATGTTGATGGTTGAGAAGTCATAAGCTGGGTTTCCTTGCTGTTGCTTTTCCCCGCCGTAGGCACTGTTGTGTCCCCAGTTGTAGACGACATTGTTTCGATAGTCCGTGTACCCTGACCCCGATGCAAACCGTGGATTGCGACTGGAGTGATGAGCGAGCAGATTGTGGTGGTAAGTGCTGTAGTTCGATCCCCAGATACCTCCGAACCCATGAGGACCCTTCGCGTGGATCGATTGGTAAAGACTTTCAGCGATTAGACACCACTGCACCGTCACGTTTTTGCAATGATAGATCGATAGCGTTTCATCCACGCTCCAACTGGCCGAAACGTGATCGACGATGATGTTCTGGTGATACCTGCCTGAAAGAGCGTCGGCGTCTTCTCCTGACTCATCTCCTAACCGAAGTCTCAAATATCGGATCACAACTTCATCCGCATCAATCGTGACGGGATAGCGCCTAATCGCAATTCCATCGCCCGGTGCAGTTTGTCCGGCAATGGTGATGTACGGGTTGCGGATGCTAAGTCTGCTTTTCAGATCAATAGTTCCCGAGACCCCAAAAACCACGATGCGCGGACCGTCTGACTTCACGGCGGCACGAAGGCTACCGGGGCCTGAGTCGTTGAGGTTCGTGACCGTAAACACTTTACCGCCGCGTCCTCCTTTAGCTACCGAACCGTAACCCTCCGCACCCGGAAACGAAGGAAGATGTGTTCTTGCGGACTCTGGTACCGAGTCTTGAGCTGTAGCAATGGTAGCTACTGAAGCCAAAAACCACACAGCAGCCAAGAATCGCGCAGCAACGCACAATCCAATACGCCATCGAAATACCAATCGGCTTGTTCGTGTTTCTTGCATCGTCATGGGTATCTCTCAGTCATCCACTTCACCGGTAAATTTCAAACGGCAAGGGCTGACTTGCCAATTGATAAGCATAACGTGGGCAACCGAGGCCGGCACGAGCCGCAGTTATCAATCGCAAATCTAAGGAAACGATCGCTTCATGATGCAGGGTCTTGGGTGACATTGATCTTCCATGAAAGACCGAACCGATCAATCACGATCCCGTACCACGACGTGAACGCTGATTCGGCCAACGGGATCACGGTTTGACCCTGGTCGGCTAGGTTGTCGAAAGCTCGTCGAGCCCGTTCCAGCGAATCAAACCCAATGGCGAGAGAAAACCCCGAGAATTCAGCCGAGGCTCCGCCGTCGGTGTACCCGACATCGCTTGCCATAAACGTTGTTCCTTCGATCACAAACGTAGCGTGAAAGATCATCTCTTCCATACCGAATTTCGTGTGTGACTGATCGGGGCTATCGCGAAACCGCATCATGAAAACGATCTCGGCATCGACTGCGTCGCGATAGAACTTGATCGCTTCTTCCGTTCGCCCGTTGAAGCCGAGTGTCGTGATTACGGGCATTGTTCTGAGCCAACGAATGGTATGAGGGAGAGCTGTCTTTACGAATCGAATGTTGTTGCGATTGACGACTGATGGTGAAGCGGTTGCCAGGGCTTCACGCCCCATCGAAGTCGGGCGAGACCTTGTCGACTAACGGGCCGCCTCAAGTTGCTTTACTAGTTTACTGTACTGACCTTTGCTCAGAAAAACTCGGTAGCATCCGTTAGTTAGTTCGTTGAAGTCAACGTTGTTCTGAGTGTCAGAGTCCCAAGACATAATTTGCCGAGAGTAAAGGTCGATATCGATGAAGTAGTAAAACTTCGTGTTCGGATCCTTGCGTTTGCTAGCCATAGGCGGATGTTCCGGTCTGCGTTTTGCCGTTCGATCTATATCGTGTAGCTCGGTCCAAACAAAGTGAGGGTTTCAATATCGACATCGGATAGCACCGAGGTTCAGTTCGCACATATTCCTGGGCCGACTACCTGTGCCGAACGAACTTCTTCAATCGCAGCAAGTTGCCAGAGTCCAAACACGCTATTGAGCATTGGGCGAAAGAGCGTCCAATAACAACGTGCTCAGTCGTGCAGCTTTCGCCTGCTTCACATCACGCTGCGTCGATGTGCGAAGCTTCAGGTTCTCTTCCGCAATCGACTCAATAAGCGACGCTCGCTGATCATAGTCCGAAATCGCGTTCGGGGACGAAGCCATCAATGCGGCACGAAGAAGTCGTTTGTTTGCGCGGATCGACACATCTGCTGGCGATCGACCGTCCTTGAATTCGGCAAGCCTGGCGCTGTACTCAAGCTCAGCATTGGAAAGCCTCTTCGCATCTTCACCATTCAATACTGCACTTGCCGCAGTCCGATTCGCAAGGTTCGCCTCAGCGCTCGCAGGCGTGTCCGCAACGCCACTCGATGCGGTGACTATCAACAAGGTTGCGAACGTCGTAGCAAGAAAGAGGCGTGTCATTGCGAAGTCCTTGGGAATGGTGAAAAGCGAATCGACTGTTCGGTAGTTTCCAAACTGACCAGATATCTCCGGTGCATGTGGTGCGTTCTTAGACTTTCTTAGCCAACATCAAGCATCATGGCCAACCTCGCGACCGTATTGTAGTTCCGGGCAGTTGTCGGTATTCCAAGTTGACGCTCGATACCCGATGCAAGTTTGGATCGACCGACACCATCTGGCGCGTGCAAGTAAAACACCGTATCAATCAGTCGATACCTTTCGGTTGACTTAGCCATCTTAGAGATTGCCTCGTCAGGAGGCAAATCTGGAACAGTCTCCAAAAAGTAGAAATGTAACGTTTTAGGGTCGACGGTTGCTTCGGTGTAGGGATTCCTGTCGATCGCTGCGGACAACTCATCGCCGCTCAGAACTAGAACACCGGGGCGAAATTTAAAGCTGTCTTCGACAGCGTCACTAAGCTGTTTAGCAATGTTGCGCTTGGACGTTGAAGAGCTTTCAAAGATGACATTTCCACTTTGAATGTAGGTCCGGACCGAACGCAATCCAGTGACTTCGAGCGTATGAGCTAGATCGACCATCGGCAATCTGTTGTGGCCGCCGACATTGATCCCGCGGAACAGAGCGATCCAAGTTGGCATTCTTCCTCCTGAAATTAGGCTTTCGATCACGAAACAAATACGGTGTCACATCTAGAGCACCACTTGGCATCGCTTTCAAGCTCGGTTGGTTAGCGAGCCTCAGATGTCACGCAAACACTTAGTCCTAGTACACACTTTTTACCCTTTCTGAGTCGTTGTGTATCGAAAACGTTGCCTGTTCGGGAGAATACACCGGACCTAATGGAACTTAATCGGTGTAAGTCCTGCGCCTGTCCTGACATGTAATCTTGTTTTTGCTATAGCATCAGCTTGCACTTCTTTTGCCGCCGTTTTTAGGACGCGCGGTTCATAGCGATCCGGTCGGCTGCCGACGACGTGTTGCAAGCAGCAACGAAACAGCACGTCGCAGAGCTCATCGGTAGTTCGGAATCCTTTGTGCTCAACTTGTATTTTTATCTCACGAATCATGATGAATTCAGGATACGTTTGGTACTCTACTTGGCCCATTCAATCCGGCCGAAGTGGTTTGTCGATTGGGATCGTATGATTGTCATTGCCATAGCTCATGCGGGTTTGATAATCGGATTTGCGCATCTGGTATTTGCGAACGACAACGTTCGCGTCTCGGCCCATCATGCGTGCTCATCGAACCAGCCGGCGTAAGCGCGATTGGCACAAGCAACGGGTTGTACATCGGTCGGCATTTTTCTTTGGCTCACGGTGGTTCCTCAGCACGGAATCAACCCTGAAACCCGAGTCTGCCCCAAGCGAAGTTCCTACTGGCCCGCAGAGCCCTAATGGACAGTGGTTGGTTTGCCGTTGAGTGTGTTAAAGAAATCGGTTTTCATCGCTTCTTGGTCGATATCGCGAACGATGTGAACGCTCGTTGGCGAGTCGCCCCGCTTCCATCGGTACTGCTCATCCGGACCGAGCACTACGGAAGGCTCGACCGATGTCAGCCAAGGCTTCCCCAGGTGGTTGCCGATGACCATCGAGATCGTCGCCACGTCGTAGAGGGATTTTTCGTGAGCAGGCGTGATCGCTTCCAGGTATTGGCCCAGTCGGTTATCGGGATAGAGGCCCGACTCGGCGCGTTTGTCCATAGTGATGCTGGCCCCCGTAGGGTTTTCTAGGATGATCCAAAAATCGAGGCCGCTCTGCGCGGTCACATAGACCGACCACGGGTCGCTACCTCCGTTGAAGCTCTTGTCATCGACCCGTTCGGGTCCGCCGCCCAACCAAATGATTTTGATTCGGCTCTTTAGGTCCAAGCCTTCTAGACGTGCCAGAAGAATCGCGCTGGCAATGTTGGTGCATGGCCCGACCGGCAGGACCCACACAGGATTGTCGGGCGAAGCGCCGCGAGCCGCCGCCAGAATCGCTTCACTGGCTTCGCATTGGATAGGTTGCGTGTCCGCCCACATGCCAGTGGCGGGAACCAACAACGGCACTTTGGCACCGTGGAACACCTTGGGCATCTGATTCTCGGTTCGATGTGTCAACAGTCCGCTGATGCGACTGAGCTCGATGATGTAGAGAATCTCGCCATAGTTGATCGGCTCCTGAGCATCGCCAAAGTGATTGATGCGGTGTGGACCGTGATGGACGCTGTTGATGCCCAACACGTCCAGTTTGCTGAACAGGCCGTAGGCGATGTAGTGCTGGTCATCGACTTCGTTGCGTGCGTCGGTGTCGAGCAGGACCTGCGGCAGGTGCAGTGTTTCCGGTGTGTGAACCCGCACGATGGCACAGGAGTGCTCGTTGAATTGGTTGCCCTCCTTGGATCCCATGACAACGCGGTAAACACCCGGTTGCTCGAAAGTGTGGGTGACCGAAGTGCCTTCAGCAGTGAACGCGTCGTTGAAATACCAGTGTGGGTTGCTCGGATTGCCAGTAAGTTCGAACGTCACCGGCTTGCCAACCAGTACTGGGCCATCGAGTGGAGCGATCGACGACTCACGCGCGGTGGATGTCACCCGGGTGGACCCGTCTTGCGCGGTGGCGAAGCCAGACAGCAGGCTGGCGATCAGGCCGAAGGCCGACAAGACAGCGGCCGAGCGGCGAAAAAACTGTATTCGGTTTGGCATGATCGTTTTCTATTCCTGAACCCTCTAGTCGTTTCGTTTCTCAAGCGGGAGTCAGTCCTGGATTTCGAAGCTTTCAATTTCGACAAACGCCCGACTCGCGCTGTCGATCAGCAGAGTATCTCTGGTGCCGAAGCTACCGTTCAAGAGGCTGGGCATACCTGAGCTGGGCATCGAAGTTTGAATGTTGGTCGCGGCAACGAAATCGTTGTCCGGGCCGCAATCGAGGATGAAGACACCCACCAAGAACGAGTCCAACAGGGCGTCGTCACGACCGTTGTCTAGGTCGACCGACACGCTGTTGCTACTGATCGACTGCATCGTCAAAAGGTCTCTTGAAATCCCTGTCAAAATTTCAATCGTCGTCGCGCTGACGTTGAAGAATTTGAAACGGTTAATGTCCCTGCCGCCGGTGACGACAAGACTGTCGGCGACGACGTCATCAAGTTCGACAAACGAAAGTCCTCTACCCGTGACGATGCTGAGCTGCCCCAAGGCTTGCGACGCCTGAATGTCCACCCGATCACGCCCGAGTTCCCCCCTGATGTCGACGTCGCCGGTGACAAGGTAGTCGCTGATATCGATGAAATCGTTGTCCGATCCACCGTCCAACCGAACTGAACCGTCAAAGAATGATTCGCCTGCCACGCCGCGAGCGACGAAGCGGTTGTTCCCCGAACCGCCGTCGTACCACATGACCGGCGTCGCACTGCCGTTGCTCGACAGTGAAACATTGCGAATGATCACCACGTCGTTGCCGCCACGCATGAACATGACCACAGAGGTAATGTCGGCATCGCTCAAATTGAAACGCGTCGACGTCCCGTTAATCGTTGTCCCGCGAAGCGACAAGATGAAGGGGTCGCCGGCGCCATTGACGCGGAAGGTCAGGAAATTGCCATCGTCGTCACCCGCAATCGTCAGTTGTTGTCCATCAATCCGGATCAAAACATCGTTGGCCACGGCAGAAGTCGCCATGCCGATAAACAAAGCGAGGGCGATAAAAAATTGTGAGATACGACGAATCGAATAAGACTTCATAGCTATTTCTCGATGCTTTCTATCCCATTTCAACCGCCGCACTGACAATTTGCGAGACAGCGTCTAGGATGGGTGGTTGCTGAATACCCAGAGAATCTTACTTGGAAGCCACGGCGATGGAACAGGGTGGACATTTGAGCATTGCTAGGCGCAAAGGGAGTTCGAATTTCGTTTCGCACCGGATGTGGCTTCTGGCAACAAAGGTGTTCCATCCGCATGATCGTCCTTAGGCTTCGCAGATGAGGCTACACCAGAATGAAGTACGCAAGCACGTTTTGGTAATGGCCAGTCGTTGCAATGAAGAATGAGCGAAGGCTGAACGGAGAATCTTCTATCGCAATTGAAAACAAGTTGCGCGGCAGCCTGACAATCCTTTAATATGCTTGGTCGCACAAGCAAACGAGTCTAGTCAAAAACTCGCTGCCCGGGTGCACCGCACTCGTGATAGGTCTATCCAAGTAGGGACCGCTGGTCCGACCAGCAAAATCGTCTTTGCTTTTAACAAGAACGATCGCGAAATCATCGACGTTGCTAACAATGAAATCTTCAATCGTCCAAGCTAGATTCCAGGCATGAGCAACCGATAGCTAGCCGTCGTTCCTATTCTTTCATGGCAGCGAACATCTTTGCGGCCTCCGCTTGAATTTCATCGGGAGTCATCTCTCGAAGTTGAGTGGTGATTCCCCACTCGTGCCCGAACGGGTCACGCACCCGAGCAAATCGCTCACCCCAAAAAACGTCCTCTGGAGGCATCAAGACAGTGGCGCCATTGTTTGCCATCGTTTCAACCATCGCGTCGCAATCAATGACGTAAAGGTGTATCGCGACTGTTGTGCAGTCATGTCGTGCGGGACTGGGCGTGCCTCCATGCTCAGGAAGTTCTTCGCTGATGAAGAATCGTGCCTCTCCAATACGGAATTCGCAGTGCATCACGCGTCCGTCCGGCATGTTGAGCAGAAGATAGGGTTCTACCCCGAACACTCGCGTGTAGAAATCAACGGCTTTTGAGGCGTCGGAAATACTCAGGTATGGAATGAATTCGCATTTCGGCGCGGTTGGCATGGCGATTCCGTAGAGGTTGTAGTTTGGATTGATGAAAGCGAGTCGAATAATGTTCGCGGTCACGCAGCAAGAAAGAAGACTGTCGATAGGACGATAAACGCGACTCAGTTTACCACTTGGCGACAGAACGTTAGATCTTGCTAGGCTGCTAGAGTTACCGCTCGGACAGACGAAACGGCGAGCCATAGCCGCTTTGCCACAACCGAAAATCAATCATTCAAACATTCATTCGTTCGATTCGGTTGCTCGCTCGTCTGATCCGTAGGTGAACGCAACGATGGCGTCGGAAGTTCGCAATACAAACGTTCCAGAGACAACGTATGCGGCAACGTAGACAAGGAAGCCGGTTGGGACCTTGGGCTCGACCGTACCAAACGAATCGGAAAGACCAAGCCGCATGTCGAGAAAGTACAAGAAGTATGAAACCGCGTGGTAGAAGCACACCAGGCCCATGCAGCGGACGGCAACTCCAAACCAGTCACGAGGTGTAAGCATGCGTTTGCTAATTTCTATTGGTGCCATGGATGGTTTGGTAATGAGTTTTGATAGTGAGCGCTACGCTGTCGTGGCAGATAGATACATTGGACAATGGCTGGCATCGCAGGGCAAAGAGAAAATCAAGAATGCAAAGCTCCCGCAATCTTCACCGCGGTGCAGGACCTAGTTTGCGAAACTGGACGCTGGCTCGCCCTGAGACTACTTCGCCAGGGCAAATCTATCCGTTGATGCCGACACAAATGGATGGTTATCTCTCTCGCAAAACCCCAACGTTCGAATCGCGAGTGAGAATCTGAAGCAGGAACTCGACACTCAAGTCAGATAGTTCGTTGCAATTGTCAGGGAAAGCAAGTCGTTGCACCCGAAATGACTCTGGTTTCTACCGACCGTGATCGCTTCATAAAATCGGGGTTTGGTGGCTCTATTCTTGTCTCACATTTCACGCACGCCGTGATGCTAGTGAACAGTTCAAATCAGACTAAGCCCTGGACTCGACGATCGGTTCGATGGAACGCCGCCGTTCCCAGATGATCGCCAGGGCACCCGTCGCCATTCCTGCGTACCCGCCAATGTAGCCCAGGTCGTGCACGAAACCGACTCTCTCAAACCCGACATCGTCCTTCACTTGATTTCCGTAGATGACGATTTCGCCTGCAATCGTTGCATCAACTGCCACAAACGCGTAGCAAAGCGCTACTAACCCAAATGCGATAGCAGTAAAAGCTACAACACAGAACACGCGTAGCATGCCCCAGAAGTAGTTGGCATCGCCGCGAATGATCAATCCCAGCGGAATAAGCAAATAGCTAATGACCATACCCATCCACCATGCACCGTGCCAACCGACGATTGCCGCTCCGAGACGATTGGGAAGCGTCGGATCTATCTCAAACTGAATGAACTTAAATTGCGTAAAGTACTCAGGTGACACACTGTAAGAAACCTGATTGTGCAGCATGCCGTACGCGCCAGCAGCGCAACATGCAATGACAATCAGCACGGGTATTAGCAACAGTCTCGTTAGCATGTGAAGAAAGATTGCTCAGGCTTAATGGGCAATGCAGATGAGCTGCCAGCAAGCGAAACCGTGAGCCACCGCTGCTTGGGCTTAACCCATGGAGATCCGCTGACGCACTGTGATCACGTGTTAGTCATCGTATCCATCGCGATACTATCCGGTCCACCAAATTTTACAGCAGTCTGGCATGTGCATGTGTGTTCATCACTGTGATAGTAGCGATCCTGCTTTGACGAATCTGACATGTTCGTTTATCGCATGAGATCGAAGGACCACCGCGAAGCCCGATGGAGGACCAACCTCTATGACCAGCCGTTTCATCGAATGGCGGTTGGTAGGGAATCGGACGCATCCTGAAACTGTATCTTTCGTATACCAACTAAGTTTCGCAGACGGCGGAAGGTGACTCGCAAGCGGACAAAGAAGGTAAAAGTGATCGTAGGCAAAAACTGAAATTTAGTGGTTCAATTGCCGAGACTGGTTATCCATACGCTTCGATACCGGCTTGTTCGAACAAATCTTCGATAACGGTTGCAAACACTCGGTAGCGAGAAAAAACTGACTATTGTCGAAACGCTTTCCCTCGACGACGCGGCCAGCATGCTTGCTTTGCACTTTACGAATCAGCACATATCCCGTTTTTCGTTCGACCGCCGTGATCAGGTAACCGCTGATTCCACAGCGGGTCATCAGATCCAATTCCCTATCACCCAGACGGCGTCGCAGTAAAGAAACCCGGGTTATCATGGATCGTACTAGGACAGCTCATTTGCAACCGCCATTGGCTTGTTGTCAGATGAAAAGGCGGAACAATTTTGGGGCGACAAAAAAAGCAAGCAACGAACAACCGAACGACACGGAAGCCGCGCGGATCAATTGGCGGCGCCACCGTATTGCGGAGTAGAGCATGCCGAGTCCACTGCACGCCACGCAAACCGTGACCGCGAGGATATGCGGCGGCAACTTGACTCCCCCTTGCGATGCATACACCCAGTATTGGTAGCCACTAATTGCTGCAATGGCAAACATCCCAAGGGAGAGGACACACGACAGCCAAAACATGATGGTGCATGGAAGTGAACCCTTACGTTCACTGTCGACGATCGTAGCGTTGGGTGACGAGTAGGGATTGTGACTCATGTGTCGTCTAAGGTTCAATCGGATAACGACTGGTCGCCGTCACAAGAACGAAGACGCTCTACCAATCGAGCATCATGTCCATTCGTGATGGCGTCGATGAAGTCGCGTTCATTTTGGTTGCTACGTACTTAATGACTGAGTGCGCTGGCCAAAGAACGTCTAAAATCACCGAGTTGCCGCCTGCGACGTTGACTGCAATTTCGTCCCCAGCCGTCCACTCAGGTGCACTGTTGTGTTCGGCGTTTACTTTGGCTGCCCTATCGTTTCATTCCCAGTTTCAAATCAGGGATCAATCACTTCGAAGTCTGGCATTTTGAACGTCTTGTCGTTAAGGGCTTTTTCTGGGCTGTAGAAACGGAACATGGGCATGGGCCGCTTTCCGGCGGTATTGATCCAATTCGATTCCATTCCTGCAGGTGCCTTGGGACCCACGAAGATGGACACGGAGCCATCCGAATTCGACTTCATCTTTGACAAGTCATACGAGGATAGCGTCGTTCTGCGGTCCGGGGTGTAGATAAAGCTGAAGGTCGCCCGGTCGTAGACGGTCAACGCCCAAAACTGTTTCACCGGGACGTCTTTGGGCACGTCAACTTTGTAGGTTTTGCCCGCATCGAGTTGACTGCCGTTTTTGTCGGCCATGGAAACAAGGTATTGCGTTGCGGGCGAATCGCTCATCTGGACGGGGACATAGGTGCACCATGCGAACTGCGCGGCACGCGGTATCGTGTCGATCCTGTCAGGGTAGTTGTATTCGAAACGGCGCCTTTCGTCGCTCATGAGCAGCGACGTGTAGTGCCGATCGGGCCAGTAAAGACGATCAGCGGGCAGGTTGTCGAAATAGTCTTGAATATGATACCACACGTCGATCGTCGCCTGCCGCATGGCGCGCTTCGCCGTTTCGTCGGGGGTATAGGGCTTGCCCTGTTGGATTCCCAGCGACGCGAGCATGCCCATCATGACCTTGTCCTCTTCCCGCACCGGCTCGACGCTGAAGATTTGATAGACGTCATCGAAATAGCGCTCGTCATAACGGGGCAGTCCCGCGTAACGGTCGTGCGATGGGTCGATGAATTTCTGTTCCGGTGGGTCGGCTGCCTCTGACAGGTAATACATTTTCAAACGGTGCGCGTAGTCGAAAGCGTCCCTCTGGGTCTTACCAGGCAACACCACCGAGCGGAATGCGAAGGCAATGCGGTAATTAGGCGAGGCCACATGGAGGTGATCCTCAGGGACTTCGCCTGTGTAGCCCGGCGGAGTGAACAGGTATTTGGACGCTTGGCCCTTATCCATACCGGAGGGGCCGATGTCAGCAATGGTGAACTGCCGGGCATCAACTACCTGACCGTAAAGGGTGCCATCCGCCCCCGACGCCGGAACCTCCAGCAAGACCGGTCCGTTTTTTAGGTCGGTGTAGCCACCGATATAAGGTGTGCTGCTATTGCTCGTGGCAACTTCAAGGTTGGGACCAGCGGTTTCAGAATAGGAAAAGATCGTGTTGTTCTCCGCGCCAAGTTCCTCGAACGCCCAATCCCGCATGCGATAGATGACCACAGCAGGCATCGACCAAACCGCTGTTTCGAAGGCACGTTGGTATTTGAGCTGATAGTCGAAGTCCTCTATCGAGCGATTCGCTCCGGTTGGAGGCTGACCGCCAACTGGTTCTTCGGATGGCTGGCCCAAGGGAGCGTAGGCTTGAGCCAGTGCCAGTTGCGGAGAGGCGGTCAGGAAAAACAACATGGCGTTTCGCATGACCAAGACATGGATTTTGTGCTTCTTCATGAAGAATATTCTTTTTCTATGTTTATGAATTCTATACCCACGATTCATTATCCGAACGTCCGGGATCACCGGGTCGGGAATTTGTTGTTCCATTTGAAAACGGCCGCAAGCCCGACTCCGTGTGCACGCGATGGTTTTCCGCCGCCCTGGATCTACGTGAGATGTCCGAGTAAACCAATTATTTCATGTTCGATAGCGTCGTGGGTCAGCCCGAGCGTTTCGAGCAGCATGGCTGACTGCGTGGAAGACGCAATTACACCGGCGAGCAAATGTTCGGTGCCAAAGTAGGAGTGATTGAGTCGAGTCGCAAAGTCTAGCGTTGAATCCATCACGATCTTGACGTCGGGCGCGATGACAAGTTCGTCTGGATTGTCGATGCGTGACCGCGCAACCATCGCCGCATCCAGCGATTCGAGGGTCATATCGAATTGTCGACGGAGGATATGCGATGCAACGCCCTGACCCTCGCGAAGTAGGCCGCAAAGAATGTGGCATGAGTCAACGCACGAGTCGGCGAACTCATCTGCAGATTCGACAGCAAGGCGAATAGACGTTCGCGAGCGGTCAGTCGCACGCTCTGGCCGAGAAATCACAAGGATTGCGTCAATGCGTTGATCGTCGATAGTCATTGAAGTCGGATTTCAGTCGGATAAAGAATTCATGAAGTCCGTGGTTTGAGGCGAGTCGGATGCTTTCGCGCTGCTGACCAGGCGGTGATCGTTCTCTTTCGAGACATCACAATCAATCGCTTCTAACACGTTGACACCCCAAACCACGGAGACTTCTTAGGGTGACATGCGCCATCGACCTTGGCAAGTTTAATAGTGTCTGCTGCTTCTTCGACCCGGCCACCCAGCAGCATCAGTTCCAGGTTATCGCCACTCGGCGCTCGCATTTCGAGCACCTGCTGACGACTCGGCCCGACATCGACCTGGTCGTCATGGAAGCTTGCGGACCGAACGGTTGGATCAGCGAAACTTGCCGGGCTCGTGGTATGAAGACCATTGTGTTCAGCACCAACGACGAAGCGTGGTGTTGGAAGAACACCAAGCGAAAAACCGATCGCGACGATGTCCTCAAGCTCGCCGAAATGTCCCTGCTGCGGCGACTCGTGCCGGTCCATGTGCCAAAGCCAGACATTCGCGAGCAACGAGCGTTCATCAAGTATCGCAAGAGTGTCGACAAGGACATCAACCGACTGAAAAACTCGATACGCAGCCTCTTCGCCAACCGTGGCATCGAGATCGACACCGGCGAGCGGGCCTGGAACACAGGACCGGTGCACATCAACTCGTGCCGCAAGCCGATCGAAGACTGCACGCGTGATGAGTTGTGGCGAGGCCAACTCGATATGCAGCTCTCACGTCTTGACGACGTGACCAGGAAGCTCGAATCACTCGAAGCAAAGCTCGACGAATTCGCCGCCGAGCATCCCAACATCGTGCGGCTGATGACGATCCCCGGTGTGGGTCGCAAGACCGCCGAAGCGATCGTCGCGGCCATCGACGATCCGCATCGCTTTAAGAACGCAAAGCATCTTTCCAGTTACCTCGGACTGACACCTAAACAACATCAGTCCGGTGAGATCGACCGCAACGGACGCATCAGCAAGCGAGGCAGCAAGCTGCTTCGCACGATGCTATTGCAGTGCGCTTGGTGCAGCCTCAGATACAACAAGTGGAGCAAGAAGACCTACGATCGAATCACCGGTGGCAGCAAGACACGTCGCAAGAAAGCCGGCATCGCGTTGGCGCGGAAGCTCGGCGTGATCGCTTGGGCGATGATGCGAGACCAGACCAACTGGGACGCCAGCAAGCTGCTGCCCCAAGACGAGGCCAAGGACAACGGCAAGTTGAAGATCAAACGCAAGCCACCCAAACCACCTGGCCCCGTGCACAGCGACGAGTCATCCGGCGTCGCGCACCGCAAAGCCAACTTAACGATGAAGCCCAAACGCCAAACCCGAACCGGCAACCGTAGCACCCGAACCGGCAACCGTCGCACCCAAACCGTTCAACTGAAATGACACCGACCAAGGCTCGCTGTCTTGCGAGCCGGGCCGCTCTGGAGTGATCGCGAATCGCTGCCCGAGGCACTGCAACAAAAAGTTGACCTCGAGATAATGAATGCGACGCTCCCGAGCAGCCTATTAAACCATCTAACGATCACCCTTTTACAACCGCCCCGACCGCAGCGAGCTGACGAAGCGGCAGTTGCGAAAGACACCCAAGCGAAATGAGAAACATCCCGAGCAGGACTCCCCTTTGGCCATGACTACTCTCCAGAGTTGGCAACCGAGAAACGCGTCCAACGCTGCAGCGTTGAGCTAGAGTCTCGGGAGACGCCGCGATAAAGCATGTGGCTGGCCCAAGCAAGAGTATTCCAAACGATTCAATCCGATTGGAACGCCTGTAAGAAATGATGAGACGATGCACACCAAACAAGTGACCTGTCACTTCAGCGTCGACACCTCGAATAGTCGAATAGTTCCCAGCCGGACTTTCTCACCTCGCCGCAGTTTCCACCGCCTCCGCCAAGCCAACCCGCTCTCAACACCACGTAAAGAAATGCCCAACAGACCGATGTAGAGAAAAATTACAAAAAGCGGCCAGTCGCCACTGGTCAAACCACGGACTTCATAGTCGTCCGGCGTCACCGGGCGGGGAGAGTAAAGTTTTCCATTTCAAATCCGGCCGCAAGCCCCGCTCCGTGTGCACGCCATGGTTATCCGCTACCAGTGGTCAGCATCGCGTTTGGCTGCCACTTCGTCATTGATGTCACGGATTTTAGAAAGGGACACCAAAGCATCATAGAGCACAGGCGACGCGCGAAGATCATCACCAGTGAACCAGGCGTCAGTGGGGTAGCCAAGGGAAATTTTGACTTGGTTCTCGTTGACAGCATCAATTGGGTCGAGATTTAGCACGATATCATCAAAAGCAGCAGATGAAAGAGACGTAGTCATTGTGCCCTTAACCACGGGAGTGTCATTAACGCAGATAGAGAATGGAACGCCAGTTACTAGATGCGAACTGAAGCGGTCACGCAGTTCAGCACGAAGCCCTCTTCTTAATGTTATCGTGTGGGTTTGCCAGTTGTACACGACGATGTCGGGTTGCGAAAAAACGATGGCGTCAGCGGTCGTCCGGACTTCGACAGTGCTTAACGTTGGGGTTCGCGACGCCGCATGATGTTGTTCGCAGCTAACGCAAAGCGGCGCAATGAAAGCGGCGATCGCTACACAGAATCTTTGGGGCATTTCAGTCGGATAACGTTGGTGGTCACCGGGCGGGCAAGGTTAAAGTATCCACGTCGAAAACGCTTCAAGGCCCGCTCCGGTGAACCACATGGTTATCCGTCGTTGTGGAAATCGGCATGTCCGGGCGAAACTGGCGAATTGCAGACACCACGGCCTGCCCGTCAATGAAGCAATTGTCGCCAATAGTCCACGGACCGGAGTAACGGTTATGCAGCAAGACTTTGGAACGCGACCCATCGTCGAGCAGTTCGACCGAGCTAATCTCAATAAAGGATACAAGATTTGAGGTCGGCCCAAGAAGTCCGTAGCCGAACCAAGATATCGAATTGCGTTCCACGATGACGGATGGACTCGGACGGCGGAAGAGGATCACAAGCAAGCCAACAAGCTGAAATATACCTAACGGATAAAATATCCACTTTTCGGAATCCATTGCGGCGAAGATAAAGAACGCAAGGGTCGTGGACCCAAGACCGGCGATTTCGATGCAGTATCTGCGGTTGTCCACCGGACGCGCAATAGTGATGCGAGGTTCATTCATCGCGATTCTGTCGGATAACGTTACGCATCAGCGGGCCGGGAAGGTCGATGCTCCATTTGTGAAAACGCGCAAGCCCGGCTCCGTTGCATGCGATGGTTATCCGCAGTTTTAAATTCGTCCCGTTAACGCACGGTAGATGTCGCGTTGATCATGGAGACGAAAGCGATCAGGAATACGATCCGCCGAACGCGGAACGAAAATGAGAAAAAAGAGCGATGCAAAACAGGCTGGTGATGCAAGCCAAGCAAGGTGACGGTAATGAGTTGTGCCGAGGAAGCCAAGAAACGCAAGAAAGAACAAAAATGCAAAAAACGCAAAGTAGCGACGGTCGTATGCTTTGGGCATGATTCTTCCAGTCTGTTGGGGGAGAGAGGGTTTCAGTCGGATAACGTTACGCATCAGCGGGGACGGGCGAAAGACTCGCAAGCAGACGAAAAAACGAACCACCCGTCCTCCGTTGCATGCGATGGTTATCCGCGATCGTGAATTTATGGTCCAGACATAAAATCGGCTGATGTGCCATCCCGCACCTTATCGACCGCAGGTTCTCCATCCATCAAAACCGGAATGTGTAAGAATGGGACCATCCCAGCAATGTCGGGCCCAAATTGCTCAAACTGAACTAGCCAGTACCATCCACCGGTCTCAAATGGCTTGAGCGAAACCGCCTTCAATTTCCATGACCAGACTTTGCGGTCATAGTTAAGTAGTGCATCAATTCGGTCTCGTTCTTTCGTTGCGATCCTGATCGCACTACGGGCGGAAACTGGAGGATTCTCACGAGAATCATCCCATTTTGGAGCGTTCGCAATTGCTGCCTTTGTAATTGGTGTTTCGACGACCTTGCTAAGCGGAAATGATATGTGGTCGTATGATAGCGCAATCGACGCGGCAATGAGGGCGATAGATAGCGCAGCTATGGTTCGTTTCATCAGAATTTCACCTCAGTCGGATAACGGTCGGGTTCACCGGGCGGGTAGAGAGTTGGCAGAGCGAAGCGAACCATCGATATACGCCCGCTCCGTGTGCAACCCTTGGTTATCGCTCTTATCAGAGCCATTCGACAAGGTGGCACCACGAACAAAGTGTAACATCAGGACCGAGGTCAAGCTTGTATGGTGAAGGGGTTTCGGACGCGTGAATTCTGGCGAAAACCGTGGACGTTAATGCGTGATCGAGTAGGCCACCGAACGGAATGATAAAGGTATCGGTGCAAGCACACCGTCGACGCTGAAGCGGAGTGATCAAAAGCGTTGAGTCAGAACAGCCTTCGGCCCCTTAGGTGACAGCAACCATCAAAAAGATGAGCCATCGCCGCTGGCGAAACTTTCGCGGGTCAAAACTAAGGTGCGATAACGTCCGCATTCACCGGGTCGGGAGTGTAAAGTCAACCATTAGAAAAAAGCTCGCAAGCCCGACTCCGGTGCAATCCATGGTTATCCGTCAGATGCGCGTTTGCGGTAGGTCGGCGTACGCAAGTGCATCGACGATCCGATCCGCTGCAGTTGCTACGTGGGCACAGTGGATATCGTACCAGATATCTGTCGGCCGCCCACGATCCAGCTTTCTCGCTGAAACCCGGAATACCCAGCAGTCGTGCGATGGCAAGCCCCATGTTATGTAGACGCGAGCGAATGACGGGACGCGGTCCGAGTCGCATGAAACGTCGCGCGTGTTGAAGTTTAGCAACGAATGGGAGGTGCCAACGTAAACATCGCGTCCGTTCCGTGACTCGAGGGTAGTAAGCAGGTCCTTTATCATTGGACCACGGATGTCGAGCCGACCATCTGCGTTGACATATGGTTCAGTGTCAAAGTTGGCGAAAAGACCGTCGCGAGTCTTCCATTGGTTTGCGAGTCCGCTGATCTTCATGTATTACCTCAGTCGGATAACGTTGCGGATCACCGGGCGACGGGAAACCGCGTTCTTGTAAAACGGAAAACTGGACCACCGTCGCTCCGTGTGCATCCGATGGTTATCAGGCGAAAGTGGCGTTCGGGGCGATCGACAATGCACGTTTACAGTTGACGGATAGTGAGTTTAACAGAATTGCAGAGGACTGAGGTTGGCAGCGACGGCCCACACGGGAAAACAACGACGGAACGTCGCCGGTCGGCACCGAGCATGATCTGCGCGAGCAGAAAACAACGCCGGAACGGCGATACGATGGATCGGACATTGAATTTCGAGATTGACCGATCGTTGGACCTACGATTGTTGGCAGTCAAACAAACGCGAGGCAGGCGGCGTTCCGCCCGTTGGGTAGCACGATGAATACGAACAACCGTCGGGAGCAAGTTGGAAATATGTACGTTGCGTACGATGAACTCGAGTCAGCCGGATAACTATGTTTCTCACCTGAGGGAGAGGGTGGGAATACTTGGTTTTGACTTGTTCTTACTGGTTAATGCCACTTGTTCTCACCGGCAAGCGGACCTTCGGTACCGTGGGTGGTAGTCCTCATTTTGATACGACCCACCGGCCAGACACTTATTCTCACCGGTTGGCTGATCCCGCGTCAAGCAAAATGCAAGCAATTTTCGGCACGCTAGGCGGAGTTCTCAGGCGCGTTGGGGTGTTTCGATCTTTTACCACCTCTTGTCGGTGTTTCGGTTGGTGTTGAGGGCCAGTTTTGGGGTGAACTCAGTTTGATGTTTCGGGTGATAGGCGAGGCACTGTGTTTGATGACGGAAGCCCTCTTATACGCGTGTAGGAATGCTGCCTATGGAGATGTAGGCAGAGTGCAAACGAAGCTGAAGTATGGAGAGAACGTGAATGGCCATTTCGGGTTGGTTAAGGCGTTGAGAGTGGTGTACACTTGTGCCTCCGGTTGGCGAGGATTGCCGTCGACAACGCGTTTGGAATGCGAAACTCGGCGCAGTGATGTTGCTCGCTAGCACCTCGCTAGTGCGTTGAGTGATTTAAGTTAGGAGATGGTTTCCGATGGCATCCAAGTTGTTTATTAAGCCTGGGCAGATGGAACAGGAGTTGAAGTGGGCAACGATTTGGTTTCGCAAACTTTGTGGATTCCATAATCAAGATCCAGAGTCTGATTGGCAATTCACATCGGCCGATGTGATTGCGTTCCTGCAAGCCAAACGCGACGCGGGCTCTCCCGCTTGGAAACGCATGGCGGTGATCCGAGGCTTAATCGTTTACCGTCGTCTCGTGATGCATCGACCGGATGACGATCTTGTGCCGCTGCAGTCCAAGATGGAAGAGATCATCATGGTCGAACGGGCTCGTGAAGAGGGTTACGATTCGATCGATGACGTCGTAGGACTGATTGATCCGAAGGAACAAGACGCGATTCAAGCGTTCCGGCGCGGGTTGCGGAAAGCTGGCAAGGCGTTGCGAACTGAGCGAGCGTATGTTGGCAAGCTGAAAGCTTTCATGGCCGCTCGCGGTTTGACGTGTCTCGACGATTTTCAAAAGATTACGGCTGCGGACGTCGAGTCGCATTTGACGGATCTGGCGGTCGACGGCAATGTTGCCCCGTCGACCCAGAACGGGGCCTTTCATGCTTTATTGTCGTTCTTCGATTTAGTTCTGAAACGAGACATGGGTCGGATCGAGGCAATTCGAGCGAACAAAGGGAAGATGATCCCAACGGTGATGAGTGTTCGCGAGGTTACGGCGGTGCTAGGAAATTTGGAAGGAGTGCATCTTGTGATCGCGGAGCTGTTGTACGGATGCGGGATGCGAATCAGCGAGGCGATCCGCTTGCGTATCAAGGACTTGGACTTTGAGAATCGTCGAATCGAGATTCACCAGTCCAAAGGCAGTAAGAGTCGAGTGGTTCCAATGCCGGAAGAGTTAGTCGGCTCGTTAGGGCGTTACATGGAAACTCGCCGTGCGTTGCACGAGCACGATCTTGCTGATGGAACGGCATCGGTTTGGTTGCCGCACGCATTGGCGAAGAAGTATCCGTCGGCCCATTCGGATTTTCGTTGGCAGTACTTGTTTGCTTCTTCGCGTTTATCGAAAGATCCGCGGACAGGCAGGTTTCATCGCCACCACTTGCATTCCGACACGTTTCCGCAGCATCTACGCGTCGCGGTTGAGCGAGCAAAATTAACCAAGCATGTCACCAGCCACACGTTTCGCCATTGTTACGCAACGCACTTATTGTGGACGGGGACCGACATCCGACGAATCCAAATCCTGCTCGGCCATAGCGACGTCAAGACAACGATGATCTATACGCACGTTGATAACCGAGTCGGACCGGTGGTGGTGAGTCCGTTGGATCGGTTGCGGGTCGAGGAGTCTAGCAGTGCTTATTCAGGTGCAAATTGCTAATTTTGGGTTTTGCTCATTCACGCGATCGAGCTGGCGTTAGAGCAATTCGCAGGATTCGTTGTTATTTGATCAGGCGCTCGATCCGATTGGCTGCGTTTGTGATCGGTGTATCGCCTTGAACCCGAGTTGCAATTTCACGGCAGCGAGCCAGAGTCGCTTTATCGTTTAGTAGCGAACCGATCGTTTCGGTGAGCTTACGATCATTCCGAAGCCACTTGCCTACACCAAGAGATTCGATCCTAGTTGCGTGATCGAATTGGTCGAACGCCATCGGTCGTATTACTTGTGGAACTCCCGAAGCGAGGCACTGTGAAGTGGTGCCAGCACCGCCATGATGCACCACGACGCTGGCGGTGGGGAAGAGTTTGGCGAAGGAGACGTACGAGGAGGTAGAGACAAGATCAGGAAGGTCCGTGGGGAAGTTTTCGGCGTGCGTGGAAACCAGCAAGCCCGGATGTTGTAGTCGTTGGCAAACCTCGATTGCTCGATCGAAGAACGGTCGCGTATGCCGGTGGGCCGTGCCGGCGGTGAAAACGATGGGACGGTGTGATCTTGGTTGCGATTTCGAGTGCGATTCTGAGTGCGATTCTGGTAGTGCGGCGTCAGATACATCGATGTCCTGAAGAGGGAAGCCGCAATGCACTAACCGCGGTTCAAACGATTCAGTCGCGGGTGCGAACCAGCGGGGGTACATCGCAAGAATGAGGTCCGGCGACAACCACCAATCGTTGATGATTCGAGACACGGGATTCAAGCCGTAGGTGGACCGTGTCTTGTTGACGATAGGCTTGATCACTGGATCGACTGCAACCGCATCCACCATTCGGTAAGCGAATTTAACGAGCCAGCTAGGGCGAGTCACTTCCCACCAGAACGGCGACATGCGAGGTGGATCGTCATAGGTTCGCAACATGGACGGCGCAAGATGAACATCAACGAGCGGTGTATGAGGATGAACTTCGCGAAAGATCCGCGAAGCCAGATCGAGAGGATGTGAGACCAGCACCGTTTCGCCGTCGAGATGATTCCGGTTGATCACTTCGAGGTGCAGGTCTAGGAACTCGGCTGCGACTTCGCCGATCATTGTTCTTGCGCCACGGATTGGTTTCCATACGTTTCCGTTAGCAAGCAGTTCATCGAACCGCGATTTGGTGATCACGGGCTCGGGGATCAATCCCGCCTCGGTGGCAAGGTGAGCGTAGGGTTGTGCGAGCGAGATGACGACGTCCCAGCCTCGGCGACGCAATTCTGCTCCGATGGCGATCATCGGGTTGACGTCTCCGCGGGAACCGGGAGCCGAAAGGATCGCCTTCACGTGCGTTACCGATCGATGTTGTAGTCAGAGATCTTGCGGTACGCCGTCGCTCGACTGATTCCGAGTAACTTGGCGGCTTCGGGAATGCTGCCTTCGGTGCGTTTGAGGGCCTTTCGAATTAGCCGTTCTTCCCACAGGTCAATTCGCAGCGTATCAAGTCGACTGAGCCCCGCATCGCGAAGTCCGAGGTCGTCGCGTTCGATGGTGGGGTCGTCAGCCATAACGACAGCGCTATCGATAACGTTGCGGAGTTGTCGGACGTTACCCGGCCACGGATATTCCCGCAGCATGACGCGGGCCTCGTTTGAGATCTCGAGAGTGCTGCGGCCATTTTCGCGTCGGTAGTGGTCGAGGAAGTGATCGATCAGCATGTCCAAATCGTCACCACGATCGCGCAGCGGAGGCACGAGTAGCTCGAATACACTAAGACGATAAAAGAGGTCTTCGCGGAACTGTTTCTCGCGGACAAATTCCGCGAGGTCTCGATTGGTTGCCGCAATCACTCGGACATCGACGAGGACTTCTTCGGTCGCACCGACCGGCAAGAACGGGTGGCCTTCGAGGATCCGAAGCAGTTTGGCTTGTCCTTCGAGAGTGAGTTCGCCGATCTCATCAAGGAACAGTGTTCCGGTGTGTGCTTGTTCGAACCAACCGATGTGGTCCTTATCGGCGCCGGTGAAGGACCCTTTCTTGTGACCGAAAAGTTGGCTTTCGATCAGGTCGCGAGGGATTGCGGCACAGTTGACCGTCAGCATGGGTCGTTTGACTTGCGGGCTGGCGCGATGAACGGCGCGGGCGACGAGTTCTTTGCCGGTACCGCTTTCGCCACGGATCAATACAGAACCGTTTGCGTTTCCCACTCGTGCAATCTTCGCTTTAAGCCTTTGCATGATCGGTGATTCGCCGATCAGTTCATCGCACTCCGCCGTCCGCGAGGCCATGCGTTTGTTTTCGGCCACAAGTTGACTGTGTTCGACAACTCGTGAAAGTCCGATCGCCAACAGACGACCCGCCGAGGCAGCGAAATCGAAATCCGATTCTTTGAACGAAGGTTCGCGTCGGTAAAGACACAGCACCCCAATCGTTTCGTCGGTAGCGACAGGAATATAAATGGCGTCGGACCATTCTTTGTGCGACTTCACCGACGTGTCATCGCTATTGCAATCGTTCATCCAAAGCGCTTCGTTGCCTTGGATGACTCGCTTGGCCATTGATTTTGGAACCAGCGTCGTGCACTTGCTGTCGACGGGTACGACGCGAAGCCATTTTAGACGTCCGCCGCCTGACTCAACGGATAGGCCCACCAGATCGGCTCCGGTGCGATCCTTGAGTAGTTCTAAGACCGTGATTAGAACTTCGTCAGGTTGTTCACCGGTGAGGAGATGCAGTGCCAGTTGGTACAAGTCCATCACGTGTTCGGCGACGACTTGTTGGTTTTCGGAATGTTCCAGATCAAATCGCCAACTACCGTGCTGCATCATCTCTTTCGAGATCGCGAGCGTGTTCATCGAATCGTCGTGCGAGTCGAGGTCGGGTTCGACCAACTGCATTTCGGTCCCGCCGATGGTGATGACGGATTGGTCGAGCAGTCGGGCGCTCTCGGCTTTTTGTCCGTTGACGAGCGTACCGTTGCGGCTGCTCGTGTCACGTAGGTGCCAGTTGCCATCTTCGTAAAAGACGACGGCATGGAAACGGGAACTGACCGGGTCGGTCAGCATGATTTCACAACTTGCCCCGCGACCGACGTGCATGGGCCGCGCCGGATCAAGTGGAAACTGGCGCCCTTTCTCGGGTCCCGTTCGGACTGCTAAATAGGAAATCATGCTCTATGCCGTTTCCATACCTTGAAGCTGGGCTTGCCACGGATCGTTGTGAGTTTCGGTGGTCATCAGATCAGCGAGTTGCAGATGGCCTCGGTGACTCGATCTACGTTTTACGGCGGCAGTCGGGTTGCGTTCACATTCGCGGGTGCAATTTGCGTTCCTAGCCCTGGAATGAGTTCCGACTGCGAAACGGCGATCAGTCGGCGCGATGTTCGAGTATCCATTCCAAGCGCAACCTGCACTCAGGTAACTGGAATTTTGGCGTTTGCCTCGTTGGTCCATGCGCCTGGTTCCTATCGTGTTCGCGTTCATTTCAGCACGGGAGCTTGAGTCCACACTACCGGTTGTGGCCATCGTTCCGCGATTCCTTGTACTTATGCTAATTTTGGTCGTCCCGTCACTATCCGTTCTGAAATATCCGCTCTGAGTCGTTTGACCAGGGTCGTCTGACTGGGATCGTCTGGCTGGGGTCGTCTGGCTGGGGTCGTCTGGCTGGGATCGTCTGGCCAGTTTTACCCGACCGGGGTTATCTGATCGGAGTGTCTACGCTGAGTATCCAGTTCTGATTATTTTTGCACGCTGGAACGGTACTCATAGGAGCGTGTCGCCCGGTCATTCGGGGGGATTGGTCAGGCCGAGCCAGCATTCTCGCGGTGAGCGAAGTGGTTTTGAGGACGGCAAGTCCGTGGTTTACGTGTCGCGGCGCTCGAGGTTCCGGCGCTGTACCCTATCATCATCCCCGAATTTCATCATCATTGCTGCCCGACAATTGGCAGAAAAGCGGGTGGGAAGGTAGTGTTCACACTGTTCATATCATGAGGGTCGATGGCCTCCCCGAGCGGCCTTTTCTTGCTCCCGCGGGCATTTTAGTGCAGACCAAAGCACGGGTGCAGTTTACGATGCGGTCAAAACATACGAAATCGCTGAAACTTTTCTCTCTAACCAGACTGCGGCGCATGAGCCAATTAGGCAATCCAGAGCACCTGAAACCCGAACTTCTCGTGCCCGCCCATCGTCCTGACCCTATTCAAAAGCCTCGACCCGCCGAAGAGCATTCGGGTCGAACGGGCGTAGCGGCCAACCATCCAAGCCAAGGGGCGTCGGCGAGCCAAGACGCGTCTTCTGGGCAAACGGCAAATGGGCAAACGGCAAAAGCAGAGCAAGCGAGTTCAACTTCAACGGCTGGGGCTACGGCGACCATGCTGGGCATTGGAACCGCAGTTCCGGTGCATCGTGTGGCTAGCAACGTGAGCTTTAAACTCGCCAAAGAGCTATCGTGTTCGACCGCGATTCAGTCGAGGAAGGTCGCAGCACTGTATCGACGAACGGGCATCGAGCATCGCGGGAGCGTGTTGCTTGATTGCAACCCAGCGGAGGAGATCGTAAACGACTTTTACCCTCCGGCGACGTCACCCGAAGACCGTGGTCCAGGGACGAAGCAACGCAGCGACCGCTATGCCGACGAAGCGCCGCGGTTGGCAATTGAATCATCGAAGAAGGCATTGGCCGATGCGAAGATGGATGCTTCGGAAATCACCCACTTAGTAACGATCTCTTGCACCGGATTCAGTGCTCCGGGAATCGACGTCGCACTGATTGACGATCTTGGATTGCCCGCGACGACGCAGCGAGTTCAGGTCGGTTTCATGGGATGTCACGCGGCGATCAATGGACTGCGAGTGGCGCAGGGGCTTGTCGCGGCGAATCCCGAGGCGAAGGTGTTGATGTGCAGTGTTGAACTATGCACTCTGCATTACCAGTACGGTTACGATCCCGATCGCATCGTCAGCGGTGCCTTGTTTGCCGATGGATCAGCGGCGGTGGTTTTGCAGGCAAGCACGCCGGACGCATCGACGCTGTTGGGCGACGTTGCGGCCAGTGGTTCTTACTTGGTTCCCGATAGCCGCGATGCAATGACATGGCGAATCGGCGACAGCGGGTTTGAGATGACGTTGTCGGCGCGAGTTCCAGGACTCATCGAATCTGACTTGAAGGCATTCCTAGTGGACTGGCTCGCCAAGCACGGCGAGACGATTGATTCCATTGAGGGTTGGGCTGTTCACCCCGGCGGCAGTCGCATTTTGACTGCGGTTGAAAAGGCGATCGATTTGCCCAAAGACGCCTTGGCGGTGTCTCGTAGCGTGCTTTCAGATCACGGCAACATGTCGTCGGCCACGATGCTGTTTATCTTGCAGCGATTCGCGAAGGCTGGCAAACCAAAGCCATGGTTGATGCTCGGCTTTGGTCCAGGGCTAGAAATCGAAGTGACGCTGATTCGCTAGTTTGCGAACTCAGAATTTTAACCGGCGAATGTTTGATCTCGCATTGCCGGTCGCTGGTGTCATGCAGCGATTGATAATGCTCAAACGATTGATTGATCACGATTGATCACGATTGAGCAGAACGAATAAAGCTCAGCCCGACAATTTCGTTGTGGATCTCTTCAGGTGTTTGCGCCGCGTTGATTACGCATGTTGTCCCGCCTGCGTTGGGTAGCTCGCGTAGGAACGCTTGTCGAACGGATTCCATATACTCTTCGCCTCGCATTTCCATTCGATCCGCTGTTCCGCCGAGCCTCTTGAGTGATTCGGATGCGGGCATATCGAGCAGGATGGTGAGGTCAGGGTTCAGGCCCCCGTTTGCGATCCGCCCGAGTTGCCAAAGTGTCTCGGTACTGACGTTCCCACCGACGCTTTGATAGACGACATTGGCGAGCAGGAAGCGATCGGAGATGACAATCTTTCCTTCTGCGAGCGCCGGGCGAATGATCGTTTCAATCATTTCACAGCGACTGGCCATGAACAGCATCGCTTCGGTCCGTCGATGTAATACGAGGTCGCTGTCGAGCAGGATCGCTCGCAATCGGCTTCCGACTTCGGTGCTGCCAGGGTCGCGAACGGTTAAGACCTCGAAGCCTTGTTCGCGGATCACATTGGCGAGACGTTCGATCTGGGTGGACTTGCCGACACCATCAATACCGTCAAGCGTGATGAGTTTGCCGGGGCTGTTTGAGTGATGTTCTTCCATTTGGAAGAGCTTAACTCAACGAGTGCTTGTCGTGTATTGGTCAGGACCGCCGATGACGGGCAAGTGCCGATAATTGATAATCACCCATTCATCGCCTCGCTTTTCGAACTCGAGTTGCAATCTCCTTAGCACACGTACATTCTGCAGCCCACCGCGACTGCCGCTGACGTCGACCTTGACGGACATATCGACGTCCGCCGTCTTGGGCAGTCCTTCGTCGCGGACGATGATTGAATCAAGGCGATTGACTCGCGCCATGCTAAATTTGAATCGGGGCAATTCGGCGAGCGCCATTTGTTTGGACTTTTCGTCACCGATGAACGCGACCGCGGCTTGATGATCGTTTGCTTCCACCGCAGCGGCAGCTTCGTAAATAACCGCTTCGACGGCTTCGCGATCGGTGACCCACGACGAGGCCAGGGCAAAGGCGCCCGGGATCAGAAGGAAACACAATCCACCAATCACCGCTAATGGCTTCTTGCCAGTTTGCAACCACGCTGATATTGCTGCCACACCCAAGGCAACCAACATGATCGATACGATCCAGGGTTGTTCGGCAAGCTGAGTGCTCATCTGGTGGACCTTTGCTAGAGAAGCGAGAGAAGAGACCTTATTGTAGGTGCACCGCCATGAAACGTCACTGAACGAGAAATTTTTATGAACCGCTACCGAATGCGTTTTGCGCCTCAGGTTTGGAAGCCAGCCCTTTCGCCAAGCTTGGTTCGTTGGCTACGTTCGCTGCGAGTTAAGCAACAGCAGCGCGAAGTGAATATCGCAACGATCCATGTCAGCGGCCAGCATCACGTTCGCGAGGCGCTTGATCGAGGCGATGGTGTGATGATCATGCCCAATCACGCTTCGCATGCGGACCCGTACATGATCTACGCGGCGGCGGATAAGATTGATACTCCGTTGTACATCATGGCAACATGGCATGTCTTTCACGATAAGTCCAAGCTAACGCAGTGGCTGCTAAGAAAGCATGGTTGTTTTAGCGTCGATCGCGAGGCCAATGACATTGGCGCGTTTCGAATTGCCACCGACTTGCTGCGTCAACAGCCCGAACCGTTGGTGATCTTCCCAGAAGGCGAAATCTATCACTGCAACGATCGAGTGACGCCGTTTCGCGAAGGCGCCGCTGCGATCGCGGTTGCGGCCGCTCGAAAAGCCACTCGTCCGATTGTGTGTGTGCCTTGCGCCATTCGGTACGAGTACCTTGACGATCCCACCGAGTCGCTTGTGGAAACGATGGGGCAACTTGAAGAAGCAATCTTTTGGCGAAGACAGACTCATCGCCCTCTCGACGAGCGTATCTATCGCTTCGCCGAAGCGTTGCTCGCTGTTAAGGAATTGGAATATTACAACGAGACCAAGTCGGGGCGACTTCCCGAGCGGATTCGGGCTCTGGGTGACTACATCTTGGATCAGGTTGAAGCACGACACGGATTGACGGATGCGGGTAAGTCCATTCCTGAACGCGTCAAAGCCGCTCGAAAGACGATCATTGAAAAGTTGGACGCGGACGAACTGGATGAGCCAGCGGAAACGACTTTGCGAGATGATCTCGAAGATCTCTTTCTTGTCGTTCAGTCGTTTAGCTACCCGGGTGATTACGTCGTCGATAAGCCGTCGCTAGAACGCTTGGCAGAAACGATCGATAAGTTTGAAGAGGACGTCTTAAAGCATTCGACGGCTACGATTAAGGCGGCGCGTCGAGCAACAATTCAATTCGGTGCCGCGATTTCTGTTAGCAATGACCGGAAGGACAAGACGCAAACCACGACGTTGACGACGAAGGTAGAAACCGCGGTACAGGCGATGTTAGAGCGGTACAGGCGATGTTAGATTCGAAGACAGGCGATGTTAAATTCGAAGACAGGCGTCACCGGCTAACGAACCAGCCTTCGGGCGGATCGGGCAAGTTGAATGCTTCGTGGTAGTCGCGTTGACGTTGTTCGATCCATACCAGAGTTTTCTGATGCAGCGGAGCGGGGTTTCGGCGAATGGCGCTGCGTGCGAGAGTCTTTGCTCGAGAAAAATCTTGCGAAGCTGCAGCGGCTAACGCCAAGTTGTGTAGCGCCGCTGATTGAAGCGGATGTTCGTCTGCGACGGCCTGCCATACCTTCGCTGCTTCGCCCCATTGGCCCGCCAGTGCGAGGATGTTGCCGCGGCGGACTTCGCGGCTGCCCGGCAATCCGTAGGGGATCGCTAGCTGAACTCGTTCGTGGTTCACCGATGGAGTCACCAAGCGATAGGCTTCGCGAACCGAGGCGGTCGATAGGATCTCGTCAGGATCAGACAACATGGCAAGGTCCGGATAACGCTGTTTCGCCGTTTCCAGGTCAATCACCACGGGTTTGCCACCGGCATGACGGTTGTCGTTGATGGACGTTAGCTGCCACGAGACGCTAAGGGTTGGGTTATCGGCTTTGGAGTCGTTAGGGGTTTGGCCAAGCATCTTCTTCACCTCTTCGACCGGATCCTTCGCGCCCTTATCGTGGTGCTTGGTTAGCACTTGACCTTGCATCAGGTAATCCAAGCCCGCACTGCGAGCAACTGAGGCGGTCGCGATGTCGTTGGGCTGGCCATCGATGGCAGACACTTGTCGAATGGTTTGCTGAGTATCAAGCTGAGCGGGGTCGAAGGCGTTGAGTCCGCGTCCGGAATCCTTGGGAGCCATCGCGATCATCTTTTGGCGAATGGGGCCCGCTAGTTCAGGATCTCCGCCGACCGAGGCAATCCCGATTCGCTTGCCGACCGCACTTTCGAGTTGCGGCGGATCCCATACGTGCATACCGGTGCTCATGCGACATCCGCCGCATATCGTCATCAAGGTAAGCATCGCCAGAACATATTTTCGAACCATGCGGCCAGGGATACGAAGTTCGTTCCTGCGACGTCAAGCCACAACAGTTTCACGGATTGGGTTATTCTAGAGCTAATTCCCCACCGTTCCCACCTACTCGGATCCCGCCGTATGTCACTGCACTTGCCTGGTTCTCGTCGCTCATTCTTGCAAACCGCGGTCGGCGTTGGCGCAATCGCAATCGCCGGCCGTTCCAGCGTCGCGTTAGATTCCCAAAGTGACGAATCCTATGTCTTTTTTTCGGACACTCACATTTGCGGCGACAAGACAAAGATTGTGTCAGACGCCAACATGTTCGCCAACTTGTCACGCGCGATCGATGAAGTGCTGGCGCTTCCCCAGTTGCCCCGGGCGTTGTTCGTGAACGGCGACTGCGCCTATTTGAAAGGTTTGGCTGAAGATTACGCGACCTTTGCCAGCGAAATTCGTCGGGTAAGCCAGGCGGGAATCGACTTGCACATGACGATGGGAAATCATGACGACCGAGGACCGTTTGCCAACGCGCTGTCGGAACACGCGAGACAATCACCGGTCCAAGGCAAGCACGTCTCGATCATCGAAGGCCAACATGTGAATTGGTTCCTGATTGATTCGCTGCAGATCGTTGACAACGTCACCGGGGAAATTGGCAATGCCCAACGTAAATGGCTCGCCGAAGCGCTGGACCGACATTCGGATAAGCCAGCGATTGTGATGGGGCATCATAATCCGCAGTACCTGCCCGAAGGATCGAGTGAGCGAGTCACGGGGCTGGTGGATACTGCGGAGTTGGTTGATGTGTTCCACGCACACGCCAACGTCAAGGCGTACATCTACGGTCATACTCACCATTGGAAAATGACCGAGACCGCGGGCAAAGTCCATTTGGTGAATTTACCGCCCACCGCATACGTGTTCAACAAAACGATGCCCAATGGTTGGGTCCACGCAAAGGTCGACGGTTCTTCGTTGTCGATGACCATGCATGCGTTCGACGATCAGCACCCGACTCATCTGGGTGAACATCGTCTTGCATTTCGCTAGGACTTTGTCAGTCGCGCGACCTGCTCTTTACGATGGGCGACCGCTTCACGTTTCGTGCGGAAAGTCTTGAACCTTTGTTTGCCATCCTCGTTCCACGACGACACCCAACGGTTGTACTTGTTCTTGCTGACGCCGACCGTTCCCGAGCTGTTGTTGATCGGTTTGGCACGATTCGGGCCGCTTTTCCATTGGCGATCGCCAAGTTCGTCGAGGAGTTCGTCACGGTACGTCTTGGCTCGCTGCAGCGATTTCCGCACTCCACCGTCCGAGAACCGAAAGTAACGAGAGTACTCGGTGCCATCGCGAACCATGCGAACGACCCAGCCATCTTTTTCACGTCGAATGTTTGTTAGTGCACTCATGACATCCTTTTATATAAGAAAATGAAAGTCCAACATAGTCATCTCGCATAGTTCTTCGAGACATTTTGACTCGACGGGTGCACGCGAATCGAATACGAAATAGAATGTCGCACCTCACCCTTAGGTTTGTCCATGCACCGAGTCAAAATTACTGTCTTTAGTGGATCCGATCAAATCTGGTCGGGCATTGCGCGGTCACCCTTAGACATTGGGCGCCAGCAAGAGAACGATGCCGAACCTTTGACGTTGCACGACTCGGGTAAGTCATGTCGATTGTCGATCGCGCCCCTTTCGGCTCGCAGTATTCCTCGGTCCGCGATTCGCGTTAGCAAAAGCCCGCAAGGTGAATTGGTTGTCACGAATATTCATCGCGTGCTTCAGTTCGCAACGGGCGATGGTGCACCGTTGGACCCCGGATCGAGCTTTTCGTCCGACGAAGAAATCATTGTCTCGTTGCCGGATGAGTTGTCCGTGCGAGTTCGCAAGGTTGGCGCGGACTCTGGCTTGTATCCGGCAACAACGAGTGTGAAGCACGATCTGACCAAGATACCACTTGAAAGTTACTTTTCAGATTCAATTGCCGACGCGTTGCGTTCGGATCAAACCTTACTGGATGGAAAAGATGCGAATGTGACGGTGGTGGCGTGCCAAATTCGAGGCCTCCACGAGGTTGCCGAGCGAGTGGGGGCGAAGCGAACGATAGCATGGATCCAGGATGTCCATGGTGCACTAGGTGAAGTGGTTTTGAATTCCGATGGTGTCCTGGTGGATCATTCGGACGAGTGTTTGACTGCGATGTGGGGGGCGCCGGTCGAGTCAACTGATCACGCAACCCGAGCCTGTCAGTCGGCAATCGAAATGCTTGCGGCGACAGAAGCGGTTCGAGAACGCTGGCAGGATGTGACTCCCAAATCCTTCGCGACTGAGTTTGGCCTGCATTCGGGATATACCCGAGTTGGCAATCTTGGCTCGCGACTTCAATTCAAGTACGGGCCGATGGGTCGAACGCTTGAGATCGCAGCGAGGTTGCGAGGCCTTTCGTCAACGCTACGTACGCCGATCTTGATCTCGGGTGCGACGGCAAGTGCAATCGAGAATGAGCATACGATACGTCGGCTGAGGCAACTTGAACTCGATGAGGACGAAGTGACGATTGATGTCTACGAACTACATCAAAGGTCCAGTTCTTGGTTCCCGAAACTGCGAGAAGAGTTCGAGGCAGCACTTGAGATGTATGAACGCGACGATTTCGCCAGCGCATCGCAACGGCTTGCGAAGTTGGTCATTGACTTTCCGGACGATTACCCGAGTTTGGCGTTGCTGCGCAATTCGATCGAGCGGTTGACGACTCAGGATTAGCCGGAATGTCTGCTTGACGTCTGCTTAATGTCTGCTTGACGAAGGTTCGATCTGGTTTCGATGTCGTTGCTAGAGACCAGAGGTATTGGCTTTCAGATCACGGTGACGACGTGTATCGAGTGACGACCGCAATCACTAGCATAACGATGACGCCGCTGTCGAAACGCGTCCAACGACCGGATGCCGCCGAGAGTCGAAGGTGATCGATCAAGCGTCCTGTTGGGCACCCCATGCGGCAGTATCCCATCGGGACAAACATCGAAAATGCGATCGTGGTGATCGCCAACGCGATGGCAACCAATCCAGCGACCTTCCATGCGTAGGCGTCAAAGGGTTCAAGTTGTGATACGTCAAACTGAGGCGCGAACAACAGTGCCACGTAGCTAGCCGCCAACGTAATTGCAGGAACGACACTCAAAAGCGTTCGCAACGTGGTTGGGATAGTTAGCCGGCGTTTGGATTGTATCCCTGGTCTAACTAATTGTTGAATTGCACCGTGAGGGCACAGATGATTGCAGTAAGGGTTTGCCTTTGAAAAGGTCGGGACGATAAATGCCACCGCCGCGATCGCGGTCAGCCCTATCGCCAACTTCCAACTCACGCCTGCGGAAGCGGCACCAGCAAGCCAAGCAATAGAGACCAGGTTGCCGGACCAAAAGCCGATGACCACAATCACGGCTAACAGCCACCCTTGTCTAAAACGCTTTCGTTTCATCGCCTTCGAGCGACTAAGGCAAAAGAGTATCAGCAGTGTTAGTAGCGAAGCCAACTCATGCGTCGACCAGCGGATACCGGCCCATGCCGAACTTAGTGGCGATTGTGTTTGCTTCGTTTCGGTTTGGTGTTTTGAATAGGCATCCGCGAAATCAATCGTCGTCAACAAGACGGCTTCACTTGTCATGGTGGCTCCGGATACACCTTCGACTGAATCGAGTAGTTCGTCACCATTTCTGAATTCTGCGAGCGGTTTTCCGATGTACTTTTTCCAATAGTACTTGTCGTCTCGCAGGTAGCCGACATACGGTTCGTTGTCGAATGACTTGCGAATTCGCAGGTCGACGATCGTTTGTGAATCGTCGAGCTGAAGGACCAGTTCCGTCGGCCCTTGGTAGCCGATGATCGAATCCGAGAACGGGCCGGTGCGAACCACGTTTTCCAAGGTTGCAGTTGATGGTGCCCCAAATAACGATTGTATCTCTTCCGCCGTCAATGGTTCAGGAAATACAAGCGACGCCGGGGCTAGTGATGGCGACGGTGAGACTCTTTGCATGATGCCCGCTGCCATGGCGAGGCTGGTCAGCGTGGCTCCGGAAACTCCGTCGATCGATTTGGGGTCAGTTGACTGCTGCCCCAATTCCCAACCAACGAATTGATGAAGGAACTTCTCGTCCTTTTCGATGGCGTCGACATGGTCGCCGGTGTCGTGGCTTTGCAGAATGCAAAGGTTAGTGATGACATGGTCGTTGTCCATCACTAATAACGCTTCGGTAGGACCTCGGTATCCGCGTTGGTCCTGGGCCGCCGGTAGCGTCCGGGCGACTAAGCCCAGGTGATTTCCATTAGCGTCTTCGACTGACCAACATCCCAGTCGATCGGCCGGTTCCACTATCGACGCTGCGTTGGGAAGCAATCGTTGGATGTCGGCGATGTCGGGAATAGTCGCCGTTTCTAATGCGTCCATGTCGCGGTGTGGCGATGGCAACAGCGCCAGCAACGCGACAACGAGGCAACATCGGATGGTGTGAACAACGGTCATTCGCCCCCGTTTGGCGGGCTTCTCAATCAATGCCGACCCACACAATCGCATCCGCGTGAACGAAGCCATCGGCACCTTTGGTTGACATGGTGACGGTCACGGGAGTCCCAGCTTGCAAGTCAAATTTCCCAAGGTCGATCCAAGGCTCGCTGCGAACTTGCCGCTGGTCCACGACCTGAGTCATCGGGTCGGAACCTTCGCGAGCCACCGTGACGGTGGTCTTTGAGGATCGATTGTCGTGACCGACGCTATACAATCGCAACTGGTAAGTTTGCGAAGTCTTAGGTGAGGCTTCGAATTGGATCGTACTGTTGGAATTGGCTGACGCGTAACGGTATCCGCTGTGGACATAGGGCTTAAGACCTTCGCCCAACGTCCAATTTCCTGAACGCTTCGCATCGCTGTCATCAACAACGAGGCCACCCAATGTCGAAGGTGCGAGCCCCGTCGATGGTCCGACTGACGTTGCGCGGTCCATTGCATCGTTGGGAATCTCGATCGGAGCGGTAGAAGTGGCCCGCCTAGCCTTACCCGGCAATTCCAACAGTTCCTTAAGTTCGGGCAGGTAACGATGGTAGACCTCCGCCGGATCGCATTGATTGGCGGTGCAGATCGATGCGGCTTTGCCGACCACTTCGCCCATCATTCCGCAAGTCTTCATCACGCGAACCGTACCCAGTGCCTCATGAGTAACACTGATGCAGCGACCAGCCATGAACAAATTCTCGACATTGCGGCTGTAGAAACAACGGTAGGGGACCGGGTACCCGTACGAACGATCGACTCGGCGATCATGCACCGCAACACTGATGAACGGGTTGTCGGCAAACTTGTCCGCATACTCTTTCTTGGGGTAGTGCAAGTCAATCGACCACGTGCTGGGAACGCAACCGTCATCGAATTCGCGTTTGCTGATCACGTCATCCTGAGTGAGCACAACGTCGCCCATCAATCGAATGCTCTCGCGAGGTCCGCCGACGTAGGCCACCCACGATAGGTAAGCGTTTTCGTGGTCCGCGGCACCATCGCCGTTCTTCATTGCATTGAACGCTCCGTAAACCGCACGTAGATTCCAGTCGCGGATAGCTTCGGCTTCGCCAATCGGATCCTTATCGAATCCACTTTCCCAAAACCATTGCCCGTGGTGATCGCGAGGGTAAGGGAAGTCTTCCATGGTCAGGTCGAGTGCCCAGGGTGTATCAGGGAACGAGGTCGGCGAGGTCGCTTCGTCCCAACGCCACATGTTGCTCATTCCCATCCTTCCCTTCTCTTCCATTTCGTGATCGGCACCCGCCCATTTGCCGATCCATCCGTGGCCTGTGCCATCAACAAACCACTTCCCGGCGACCGACAAATCTTCGCCGGTGCGAGTGTTGAGCAACGCCACCGATTCGATCCGCTTCGGCGCATCCGCTGGTGCGTCATGCATCGAAACGCCGTAGGCGAAGTGATTGAGCATCAAATCGATATTGGGTTCCGCACGTACCAAAGCTTTTTTCTCGGCGTCGCCGAATTCTTCGAAAGTGCCTGGTGACTTGGTCGCTTTATCAGCGAACTCTTCGACGATTTCGCCAATGCGTGGATACTTTCCTCGACGAATGTTTCCCATCGCCCACACGCGAACTTCGCTCGACCCATTGCCGCCGAGAACTCCACGATCTTGAATCAAGGCGACCTTGCAGCCCATGCGAGCGGCCGATAGCGCGGCGCCCATTCCCGAGTACCCACCACCGATTACGACCAAGTCGTAACCCGATTTGGTTTGTCGATCAGCAGGCAATTGAAGCTGTTCGCGGCGCCAAGGCGAAAGTACGCTCGAATCATTCGGTGGCGTCGATTCAAGTTCAGTGGTCAGGTAGATGCAATCGCATCGACCATCGAAACCGGTAAGGTCTTTTAATCGAATCTCGTTCTCGCCTTTGGCTAACTCAACAACGCCGCCGTCGTGCCAAGTCCAATCTTCCCCTTTCGTGCCGAAGGTGGTTTCCAAGTCATTGCCGCCAAGCGAAAGTTGGAATTTCCCCGGCGAACCTTCAGCATCCCAGCGTGCCACCCAGTCGATCGAGCGAACCCAAACTCGGTACTTCGATGCCTCGGGCAGTTCGACGACGGTCACAGCATCCTCGACCGGTTTGCCGATTCCATGGGCTAGCAGGTAAGGCGATCCCATTTGTTGGATGAACTGAGTGTCGAGGCTCCAACCACCATGGTTATCGAAGCTTTCGGCTTCAACGAACACTTCAGCCGCTTGAGAAAGGGAAGCGATGCATGTCAGTGCACAGACGCACGCCAGAGCAAGTCGAGATAGAGACATAGATGTTTTCAAGGAGGGACGTTAGTTGTCGAGGAAGCCGAACGATCCACGAAGCAATGGCCTAGCGGCTTCGGTCGGATTCGATGATTGTCGCAAGCTTAGTTTCCAAACGCTTGGCAATATCGGGATACTGGTCAATCACATTCGTCGTTTCGGAGGGATCGTTTTCGAGGTCGAACAATTGTAGTCGATCCACCGGAGTGTTTTCTAGCAACTGCTCGACTACCACGTTACGGGCTCGTTTGCGGTCGTAGCGATGCAATTTCCAGCGACCACTGCGTAGCGCGTAAGTACCCGTGTTGCCGTTGTCTTGCTGAACTAAGTGATCGCGGCCCTCAGCGTCGGCTTTGCCAAGTAAGCAATCGAGCACGTTGAAGCTGTCACGGCACTGATCATCGGGAAGTTCCTGGCCGGTTAGCGCGGCGAACGATGATGCCATGTCAATGGTGCAAACGACTTCGTCGCTCACGCTTGGCTTGATTGTGCCTAACCAGCGTGTGATCAGCGGAGTCCGAGTACCGCCTTCATAAACGCTGTACTTTCCGCCGGTGAACGGTCCGCCGGCGCGGTGATCGCCAACTTTTTCGATCGCCCCGTCCGCGTAGCCGTCATCGAGAACCGGGCCGTTGTCGCTGCAAAATACTACGAGCGTCTTTTCGGCGATGCCTTGCTCGTCGAGTGTCTTCATTAATTCACCGACGCACCAATCAAGTTCCATGATGCAGTCGCCTCGAAGTCCGAGGCTGGTTTTGCCTTGGAAACGTTCGTGAGGCATTCGAGGAACGTGTATGTCATGAGCCGCGAAGAAAAGGAAGAATGGTTCGTCCTTATGGTTGCTGATGAACTGATTCGATTGCTCCACCCACTTGTCCGCTAAATCCTCATCGCGAAACCGTGCTGAGTGTCCGCCCGTGTAGAAACCGATACGACTGATTCCATTGTGGATAGTCGAGTTGTGCCCGTGCGTCCAATCCATCTTTAACGAATCGCGATGCGTGATTCCCGTCGGGTGATCGGGACTTGGAATTTTGTCGCCGACCCACAATGGATCTTCGGGATCAAGGTTCAAGACCCGATGATCCTTGACGTAGACCTGAGGCACCCGGTCATTTGTGGTGGGAAGCAGAAAGCAAGTGTCGAAGCCAATTTCAAGTGGTCCCGGATTTAGTTCGCCGTTCCAATCGGGGCCCTGCTCGCCGCCAAGTCCGAGGTGCCACTTACCGATCACTGCGGTGGCGTAACCGGCATCATCAAGCAGCGAGGCAACGGTAGTGGTGCCAGGCTGAATGATTGCTGGACCGTTGGGCGGTGCGATGCCCGTGTTCTTGCCGCGAAAAGCGTAAGTCCCCGTCAAGAACGAATATCGAGTCGGAGTGCAGGTCGATGCGGAACAGTACCCGTTGGTGAACTGGACTCCCTCGCTCGCCAACTTATCGATGTTGGGAGTCGAGATCGCGGTGGCGCCATAGCAAGACACATCACCGTACCCCAAGTCATCCGCCATGATCACGATGATGTTGGGTCGATCGTTAGTCTGTGCCACCAGTTGTTGGTTAAGGCACAGTAACGAAACAATCGCCATGGTGACGACAATCGGCAACGCATTTAGCGACATCAAGCGCATGGGTTTGGGTTGGTCAGCGGTCGAGGACAAGAAGTTTCTCCTAGAATGAGTCTGAATCGAAAAGGTCTGGATTGGGAAAGTCGGAAGCGCAAACAGTTAGCCGGTTTGGTTCGTGGCAGCTTCTTTGGTGTTGCACGTCACGAAACGGGCTTGAACTTGGCGATTTGCACTCAGGGAGGGACTACCAATTGTAATAAAAGTGCGAAGCTGTGAGGTTATCGTCTGGCCGGATACAATCAATCTCACACGGGATTCCGACTGCCTGATGGTTTTTGTGTCGACAACGGGCTTTGTTTCTATTGAATGCGCAGGTTTCTATTGAACTACCGGCCTGATCATCGAATTCTGATAACGGTTTGCGCCGCATTCTTTTCAGGCATCGTGGTAGGTTTGGCGTGGTTTCTTTGGTCGTCCGGGTTTGGGCAACCGCTGCTGGGGACGTCCTCTGCTAATTCGCGAGTACCAATCGCCGCCGGCGTAGACCTGGACGAAGGATTTGACCCGTCGATCGCCGATCCAACGCTGACCCCTGGCGAAGTCGTTTCAAAACAATTGCGGTCTTTGAAGGATTCCGGGACGAATCCGAAAAGTCTGAAGGTTTGCTACAGCCTCGCTTCCCCAGGGAATCGTTCGATTACCGGTCCGATTGGTCGATTTGCGGACTTGTTTCGTGACGGCCCCTATTTTCCGCTGGTGGGACATCAAGATGCGATGATCGGGCGAGCCTCGATCGATGGTGACGAGGCGCTCGTTTTGGCGACCATTGTCGCAAAAGATGGTCAAACACACGCTTTTACCTTTCGATTGAGCCGCCAAGTTGCGTCAGATTTGAATGGCGCAGCAATTGCAGATAATGGCCAAACCGATGCCGCCAAGCCGGCTGGCGGATGTTGGATGACGGACGGCGTCTTACCCGTGCTGCCTATTCCCGAGCCGAATAAACATGACGCCACTCAGGCTCCCGATGAAGGAAAATAGAGCGATCGATCCTACCGCGACTGACGAAGATCTGATGCTGGGGATCTGCGGTGGCGATCGGGCTAGCTTCCGTGAACTCTATGATCGGCATCGTAGTTTGGTGTACACCGTGGCATTGCGGGTCTGCGGTCAGGAGTGCAATGCCGAGACGGTCACGGTGACGGTGTTTTGGGAAATCTGGAAAAAACCGACAAGCTGGAATCCAGAGCGTGGTCCCATCCGTACCTATTTGTTGTTGCTCGCTCGCAGTCGTGCTCGCGATTTGCTGCGATCCGAAGCCAGGCACAGCGTTGAGAATCGTGGCTTGGCCGAAGAGTTAACGCATCACCGAACACAATTACAGGAAACGGTCGATCCAGCTTTAAAACTACAGAACAGCCAACGGGCTAGACAGCTTCGGGCAGTCGCGCAAGAGTTACCTGCCGATATTCGCGAAGTATTGGACCTCGCTTTTTTCGGAGGATTGACCCATCTAGGTATCGCAGAAGAACTCGGAGTTCCGCTCGGTACCGTGAAGTCGAGAATTCGTCGCGGATTGTCACAAATGCGAGAGCGTTTGACGGCTCTGAGCGAAGATTGGTTGACCCATTGATCACTGCCTTTTCAACACACTATTTCCATCGTACAGGTCACATCATTGAATTGTGAAACGTGCCAACGACATTTGGCTCAGTACGTCTTGGGTGACCTGGATCCGTCCGTCGCCCACGCGGTGGAGGAACATATCGAAAGTGGATGCGTGAGCTGTTTAAGCGAACTGACTTCGATCGGAAACTCGGTCGAGTGCCTGATCGAGGATTCTGCTTTGAAGAGTCCTAGCGATGCAACTTGGGAGCGGTTGGAGGAAGCCATCGAAAGCGATCGATCGCCAGAGTCAGCCGGACGAAACCAAGTTGATCGTTCGTCGTCGCTCGAAGAAACCCCGTCGTGGCTGAAACACGGATTCGCGGCCATGCTTGCGGTAGCTTGCGGGTTTATGATTGCGATCGTAGGTCTTAATTTTGTCAGCTCGGCTCCTGAACGCACCGCTGGCGACTTTTCCGCCGACCATCCGCCGACCTCACCATCGAACGTTCCGGTAGGTCAGTTCAGTGACGGGGCGCTTCCGAAATCGGGAGATCGACCGGCTTCGCATTTGGTTTCGTTTCGTGAACCTGAACGCCTAGAACGAGTTGCGGGGTCGATGTTCTTTGATACCAACGCCAAGCAGATTCATGTGCATGTCGAAATACCCAACGGTGACTCTTTCACCGTTTGGTTTGTCACTGAGGACCAAGAATGGATCGAAGCGGGTGAATTGGACCGACTCAGCAGCAATCACTTTGGCAAAGTGATCGATGTCCCCAAAACCGATAGCCCGATCGCTTACGCGGCAATCGTTACCACGACTGACGATCCTTCGCTCGATCCGGAATCGGCGGTCGCTTTGGTAAGTGACACGGTCGGCGATGCCATCCGCGCTTCGCTCTAATAGCGTTCATTCTTAGGCAATACGTCTCGAAGCCCAGCCAAACGCTTGCGTTGGCGTTTGGTGGATCAAGCACCAGCAGAATGCGATCCGATCACGGACATCTGAGCGGTGGCGGTCCGCTACAATGAAAGCTCCGTTGTCCTCTTTGGTTTGCAGAGTGAGTGGTACTAGTCAGACCGTTGCGGACGACTTTGCGTATCCTAGTTTTTGTTGGCGGCTTGGCTATGAATCGAACGCAGCGAATGTTTCTTTTGTCGGTGATGCTGGTCGCTGCTATTGCCGCGAGTCTTTTACTTCGATCCAACGGTCATTCCGACGACGGGACGTCCTTTCGGCCGCCGAGCGCGGTAGAGCGATCCGAGGCCGTTGGGAATCTCGGATCATTGGCGGAGTCCCTGCAAATTGCGTTTGATCCTCGAGATCAATCGTTTGCACCTATTCCCAAACCGGGGCTCTCGGATTGGTTGGCCAATCAGCAGGAGTTAGGTCAAACCTTTCAACAGTACGTTCGTTCGCATCCAAATCGTCCCAACGCTCGACGCCAAACGATCTATCTGCAACCGATTGGCGATATCGATTCGCAGGACGGACCTTCTCTCGACCAATTGGTTCTTTACGCTGAGTCGTTCTTCTCGTTGCCTGTCAAGCTGCTTCCAGCGGTAGCGGACGATCGCTTGCCGTTTACCGAACGATTGAACGCAGGGAATCGACAAATCCTATCGACGGACATTCTTCGGTGGCTTGAATCGAGGGTTCCCGACGATGCGTTCTGTTTGCTCGCTGTGACGATGGTCGATCTGTACCCGGATGACCAATGGAACTTTGTGTTTGGCCAAGCATCGTTAACCAATCGCGTTGGTGTTTACAGCTTTGTGCGATATCGTCCGGATGCTACCCACCAAGAGAAACGCGGCGGATCTCAATCGCTTATGCTTCGGCGTAGTTGCAAAGTTTTGTCGCACGAGACCGGACACATGTTTGGGCTAAAGCACTGCGTCTACTTCCGTTGCTTGATGAACGGTTCGAATCATCTCGACGAAGCCGACGCGCAACCGAACCACTTGTGTCCGGTCTGCTTGCGAAAGCTGCAATGGGCGTGCAAGTTTGACGTTGCCGATCGTTACTCAACTCTCAAACGCTTTGCCGAAACGGCTCAATGGGAAGACGAGGCGTTGTGGTTGCAACGACGTTGTGCCTCAATCGACCCAGCACGTTGACCCAGCAAGTTGAGCCAGCAAGTTAACCCTACATGTAGACCCTGCACGTTGACCCGAGGAAAACGTCCGCCCGATAGGAAATTCGCGTGGTGAATCGCCGAGGCTAATAGAGCGCGATTAGCTTTTCTAGCTCTTCGTTGAATTCACGCATCGTTTGGTAGCGGGCGGCAACCTGCTTTGCGGTGGCGCGTGCGAAGATGGCGTCGGCTAACTTTGGGATATCTCGTTCGGGCGAACGTTCGCTCGGCGGCGTCGGTGAACGAGAGCAGATGTTGTCGAACGTGTCGCTTTGATCGACGCCTCGAAAAGGTTCGGCGATGGCCAGGGCCTCGTATAAGCAGACTCCAGCGGAGAACACATCGCTTCGTTCATCCACGTTGCGGTTTGCAATTTGTTCGGGCGACATGTAGGTCGGCGTTCCGATGACCTGTTGTGCCGGCGTCAAGGCTTCCATGCGGAAGGGTTCTTCCCCATGTTGTACGGGTTCCTCGGGCTCGGTTTGGCTGCTGCGAATCGGTTTTCGATCGGGATTCGGTTCCGCTTGGTCGTAATAGGATTGTCCCCAGACCTTGGCCGAGCCCCAGTCGAGCAAGGTGACTTCGCCAAAGTTACCGACATAGATGTTCTCTGGCTTAACATCGCGATGAATCACGCCTCGCGCGTGAGCGAAGGAGAGCGCGTGGCAAACATCGTGCAAAACTTCCAAACGTCGCTTGGTAGGATAAGCCTGGATCGTGCTTTCGTTCTTTTGCGCGATCTTGCGAATCACATCGAAGAAGTTTTCGCCCGAGATCCGCTTCATCGTGTAAAAGATTCCATCGTTGCGATCTTCACCGATCTCGTAAACCGGCACCGTGACCGGGTGCGGCAATTGCGCGGTCACGCGAGCCTCGCGAAGCAAGCGTCGACGGTGTTTGCGGTCGAGTCGGTACTCTGGCAGCAACGTCTTGATGACGACAGTGCGACCGATGATCACATCAAAACCCGATTCCAGTAGCCCGTTGCCACCGCGAGCGATTTCATGCCGATCGGTATAACGTTCGAGTCCGTGTGGAACGTCGGATGGCAACTGAGTGTCAGTATTGGAGATGAAAAGCATGAGACGCCATTCAATGAAATTTGATGTAAGGTAGGTACCGGTTCACTGTCCTTTAATCCACCAGCTATTCGCCTCGGCGTGGCAGCTTTGCCAACTGTAGCGACTTGTTCGTGCCGCAAATCGCGTGTGTGATCAAAGTTGCATGCTATGCCGAGTGTTTTCGACCCAAAAACGAAAGCTGATCCGCTAGTGTGGCAACAGCAGGCATCATAACACCTGCACGCTCCGCTGCCGCGAGTGGACGTCGAAAGATTGCGTCAATTTCCATCGGACGCCCGGCCAAATAGTCCAACCGCATGCTGC
The DNA here is from genome assembly GCF_007859865.1 of Rubripirellula amarantea. Lineage (NCBI taxonomy): Bacteria > Pseudomonadati > Planctomycetota > Planctomycetia > Pirellulales > Pirellulaceae > Rubripirellula > Rubripirellula amarantea. Next base: position 766,733 of record NZ_SJPI01000002.1, read on the forward strand.
TGTCGTAGGGCACCATCACGCGTGTCGCCTCCATTGTCTTTTCTTTGAACATCTCAGGGATCATCACGCCACATCCCGCGGCCCCCGCATGCACTTCGTTGATGATGCGTTTGGCCAGTGCGACTGAGTTGTTGTCTTCAATCAGTTCTTTGGTCGACGCGTTGAGCACGACGGACAAGCCATTGAAGGGGATGTTCCAAAGCAACTTGCGCCACCGAGTCATCGGCAAGTCGTGCGTTGCGTTAACCTCAATTCCAGCCGATTGAAATTCCGATTCGATACGTCGTGCGCGTTCCGAGATTGGGATCGCGGTGGGCCCCCATTCGCCAAACACGATGCGGCCTTGATCGAGGTGGCGGATGTGACCAGGCCCAACCTTGTTGCTGCATAGAAAACAAGAACCACCCAGGACACGATCGTTGCCAACGATTGCCGCTGCATCACTTTCTACATCGAGCCCATTTTGCAAACACAGCACCACGCCCGCGCCGCAGGTGGACGGTGGCAACAATTTTTCGAGCAAATGGTTGTTGGTCGTCTTGAGCGCCAACAACGTGACATCGCATGGCGGAATCGATTCGGCACGGTTGTGGGCATGAACCGACGGCAAATGAAAGTCACCCCAGATGGATTCGACCGTCAATCCATGTTGCTTGACGAACTCGTAGTCGCTGTGCAGCAGAAAATGAACCTCGTGGCCAGCCTTTGCCAACAATGCTCCATAGAGTCCGCCGAGCGCACCCGAGCCGATGATCGCGTAGCTTTGTTTCGTCATTTCTTATCACTCGTGCGATTGAATTCCAACTTTATCTTTGGCGCTTGGTCGCCTTCTACCAATGCGATGCACGTTAGCGGATGAGTACCGACACCTAGTTTGATGGTTTCGGACCTAGTCGTTGAACCGTCGTAGCCGAAATCAGCGTCCAGCAGAGCGATGTCATGCAGACGCACGAAAGACTTCACGTCACTTTGCAGCGTGAACGTGTAGTGTCCTGGCTGGTCAATCTGGATGTCTTGCGTCCAAACGGCCGCACCACGTTCCGAAGGCGACGATTCGGCGAGTTCACCTAGACGTGGTGTCCGAACGCGAGTGATTCCCTCAAAGATCGAAGGGTGAGGTACGTACTCGAAGGCTCCGGGTAGAAACTGAATTTTGACCGCGTCGTTTCCCTTGGTTGATGAACGGTCAGCCTTGTATCCAGGAACAGCAATTTGGTCGTACGGTCGCGGTGCCGATTCGTTGGGACGCCTCATGCGAGCGACTTGATTGCGAAGCTTCTTGCTGGTCGCGGGCATCTGCGAAGCGATGTTCGTTTGCTGCGTTGGATCATTCTCTCGATCAAACAACATGAAGTCCGAAGACGGCTTGGTGATATTGAATCGAACAGCACTGTTGCCTTCGATTTGCATGGCTTGCATTTGTCCGCGACGTTGGTTGCGCTTCCACTCAGGAAAGCTTTCATAGTTTGGTGTCTTACCCCGGTTAAGGTACTCGACATAAATCGTGCTAGGCTTGCCGCTGCCTTGGGTCCAACGCGGGAGCAACGAAACGCCATCCGTGCGGGCGGGGGCAGCCTGGCCTGCGATGTCTGCTAGCGTGGGCATCCAATCGTGGAACTGCGAGGGTTGATCGTCGATCTGGCCCGGCGCGATCTTACTGGGCCACCACGCTAATGTTGGAACTCGGATTCCGCCTTCCCAAACGTCTCGCTTGATTCCGTCAAAAGGACCGAATGAATCGAACGAGTCCGGTGAGTAGCGAATACCTTCAAGATAGCTTTCCTCGTGAGGTCCATTGTCGCTCGACAAAACGACCAAGGTGTCTTCAGCGATTCCTAGTTCGGTAAGCGTGTCCAAGAGATCGCCTACGCAATCGTCGATCCGTCGAACCATGGTCGCGAACCGCTGTTCCACATTTGTCCAAGATGGATCACTACATTCAGGGTGGTAGTAGGAATCGATGGTGCCGGTAGCCGTGTTGATCATTTGGCCTGGCTTTCCAAGCCACTGGATTCCTCCCTTCACGCCCGTGCCCTCGGGATATTCCATCGAAGGAACCTGCAGCGCAGCGTGAGGCGTATCGTAGGCCAAGAAGAGAAAGAAAGGTTGATCGGGTTGGGTGGAGTGTTGCGAGATCACAAAGTCCTTCGCTTTGGCCGTGAAGAGATCGGTGGTGTAGCATCCCTTCAAGCTCGCCGAGACCTCTTCGTTGTTGTGCCAGACCTCCTTGGGTGTTTGGTGATTCTCGCCATTACCCAGCGGCCAATCATGAGCGGGATAGTGAATGTGGCCATCGACGTGGCGCACATATCCGTAGAATTCGTCGAAGCCTCGCTTGGTCGGATAAGCGGGCCAGTTCATTGCGGAATCGCCTGGGCCTTGTAGCCCGTACTTACCAATCAATGCGGTGCGGTATCCGGCCAACTGCATCACGGTTCCGAGAGTGTGATTGTCTTCCAAGGCCTTATCGAATTGGTTGTCGCGGATCTCGGCGTGTCCTTGATGCACGCCCGTCAGCAGAGACGCCCGCGCAGGGGCGCAAACTGGTGCGGCGCAGTAGTGCGAACGGACTTGCACCCCTTCGGCCGCCATGCGGTCCAAGCGAGGCGTAGCAAAGTCTTTATGGTTAGGATCGGAATTCTGGTGCAGTATTCCTAGATCTCCCCAGCCAAGGTCATCGCATAAAATAAATATGACGTTGGCGGGTTGGGTCTCGTCGGCGACGACAAGCCCCACGCTAAGCGAATAGATGCAAAGCAGCGCGAAAAGCGTTTTCATGAGATGGCCTGGTAAAATGTTAAGGTGAATTGCGATGCGATTGATCTACTCAACTCAGAGGCTAAGCACCATCGTTTCGTGGCTCGATAAGAGTATATTGGAATCAGCACCTCAATCGTAACCACACCGTGTTCAGAACCTTCCGGCGAGTCCCGTTCACCGTCGGTTCCATCCTTGGCGAATAGACATGATTTTGATCGGCACGATGAATTTGACGCGGACTCGCGACACGGGCAACTTTTACTGCCCCACGTGTAGCGTCGATCAAACTTATCGTTTGCGTTCGCGGCGTCCGTTTCTGACGCTGTATTTCATCCCCACTGTGCCTGTGGGTGCGGCGGAGCTGTTCGTCCAGTGCGACCAGTGTCGTTCAACGTGGGACGTTTCGGTCCTTGAAATGGACAAGGAAACGCACGAGATGGCGATTGCCGAACAGTTTCGCACCGAAGCAATCCGCGCGTCTGTTTTGGTCACCTTGGTCGACGGAACCATTAGTGAAGAAGAGATTAATGGTTTGTTGAAGGTATCGCGGGGAGTCTTGGACTATGACCTTGATCGCGAAGAACTAGGGCATCTGTGTTCGGTCGCTCGTCAGAACCAAATCGAAGCGACGAACTATGTGCTGACGGTGTCACGACGGTGGACACAAGAGCAAAAAATGAAGGCGATCGAAGCGATGTTCTTAGCCGCGACCGTCGACCCAGAAATGTCCGACGTGAAATTGCAGGTCCTAGCGAGAATGCGAGAAGTGCTGGATTTGACGGATCGCGAGTATCAAACAGCGATCGAGCGTGGTTTGGATCGCAACGATCTTGCTTGATTGCGATATCAACACGACAAAATTGCAGTGTCAACACGGTGAAACTGTGACAACCGTTACGTTTGTCCACTTTGCGACTTGAATCATGTTGCAAAGACGCGGCAAACTGCCGATCGACGGATTCTCAACCTAGCTTTTCGATGCAGGCGGACACCACCGGACTTGTAGTCGGATCGGCGCTGCCTTTGTGCACTTGTCCTTTGTCACAAAGATCTCATGATCCGGTCACTTCAACTATCCGCTTCTCAATCGCTGGCGAGACGCTGCGTGGCCAAACCACGCCGGGCCGCGGTGCACCCGCGCAAGCCTGCGCAAGTTGGCGACGTTGGTCAACGTAGTACATTTGCGAAGTCGCATCCTGTTCGCGGCGTTGCGGTCGTCGAGCTTGCGATCTGTTTGCCGCTGCTGGTGTTTGTTCTGTTGGGCACCATCGAAGCGTGCCACATGATTCACCTCAAGCAAGACCTGTCGGTGGCTGCCTATGAAGGCGTGCGAATTGGTGTGCTTCCAGGATCGAGCAAGACTGCCATTGAAACGCAGTGCAACATGTTGATGGAAGATCGCGGAATCAAAGGGTACAGCATTACGATCAGTTCCGACCCCAAGACACTCACGCGAGGCCAACCGTTGACCGTTACCGTCGCCGCCCCTTGCACTCAGAACTCACTCGTCGGTGCGGTTCTCTATCAAGACAAAACCTTGACTGAATCCATGGTCATGCGTGTCGAATGATTGGTCCCTCTCGAATCGAAAGATCATCGAAGATGAAAGCACATCGCAACTCAACAAGTTGTCATTCACGTCACGGGTCCACCATGATCGCGGTGATGGCAATGTTGCCGTTCCTGCTAATCATGGCCGCGATGGCGATCAATCTGTCCTATGTGCAATCGATTCAGACGAAAACACAAATGGTCACGGATGCCGCGACGCGAGCGGCTGGGACGCAGTACGCGACCACCGAAAGCGAAGCGGCTGCGATTTCAGCGGCGCAAGCCATAGCGGCCGCCAACCCTATCGAAGGCATCACGCTAACGTTTACACCATCGGATTTTGAGTTTGGTGTGAGCACTCGTAGTAGCACTACCAGCCGATACAGCTTCGCCGCCGGGGGGCCGGGCAACGCCGTTCGACTGTCGACCAACAGTTTTGCTTCGGGAACCGGTGCGGCTTTGACTCCTGCGTTTCCTCTGTTCGGCAATGACTCTGAAATCCGTCCCCTCTGCACCGCGGCACACACTCAACTCGCGCTCGACATCGCCATCGTTGTCGACCGCAGCGGTTCGATGTGCTTTTCGACTTCAGAAGACTCGATGAGCGGATCACCACCGGCATCGGCGCCCGTGGGATGGAATTACAGCGGGCCGGTTCCGCCCAATAGTCGTTGGCTAGATGTGGTTGATGCGGTGAATGGCTTTTGTGACGAGCTGGAAGCGACGTACGGCATAGAGCAGGCATCGCTTTCGAGCTACGAAACAAACAGTGCAACCCATGTCATGTTGACGAGGTACTACAGCAACATTCGCAATGCACTCGACGACATCAGCGACGATTTCGACGGGCAAGCAACGAATGTTGGCGATGGAATCCTAGAGGGAGTGGCGTGTCTGAACGATCCTTCGAAAGCTCGCAGATGGGCGACCAAGGTGATGGTGTTGCTAAGCGATGGCAATCACAACACTGGGACCGATCCGTACGTTGCTGTGGATTCTGCCATTGCCGGTTCGATTCCGATCTACACCGTCAGCTTTAGTGACGAAGCGAACACGATCCTGATGGAAGACATGGCTTCGATGACGGGCGGCAACCATTACAGCGCTCTTAACGCAAGCCAACTCAACGCGGCTTTCCGCGATATCGCTCGCAGCTTGCCGTCCATTTTGACTCAGTAACCCAACGACTATTGAAGTCCCTTGATGATGAAGTATTCCTTAGCTAAGCGACCAAGTTCACGGCAACACGCACCCACGGGCGCGGTGGCGGTTGAGTTTGCAATATCGGCCGCAGTTCTCTTGCTCATCATCTTTGCGTCGATCGAGTTCACTCGCATGTCGATGGTTCGTCACGCAGTTAAGCATGCCTCCTATCTCGCTGCTCGGCAGGCAATGGTGGTCGGAGCATCGACTGCGGAAGCCGAAGGCGTGGCGTTAAACCACTTGCAGAACGCTGGATTGTCGTTTGGGTCCGTGAATGTGAATCCAGCGACGATCACCGATGACACTCAAATTGTCGAAGTGACCGTGAACGTGCCGGTTCACGGTAACAGTTGGATTGCGCCGGTCTACTTCAGCGGTGACATGACCGGGCGAACTCGCATCTTGGCTGAACGAGCTCCCGCTAGAATGGCAGAAGCTGTTCCCGCCGGTCCAGCGCCGTAAGCTGCTTCAAAACGCGGCGCCGTGAGGCTGCGAAACACCACAGCACAATGACGTGACGTGACGTGCCATATCATTTCATGTCAGGCATGTCGCAGCGTGATTAGCCTCGCAGCATAGCGATTATGCGAGGCGATCGGTCGCAATGTGGTAATGCGGATCTTCGGATACATTGACTTCGACCAAGTCACCGGCGCGATCGAGAAGCGTTCGACATTCGTTGCTCAGGTGAGTCAAGTGAAGGCGTTTGCCGGCGGCTTCGTACTTGTCTGCCAGACCATTGATAGCCTCGAGTCCCGATTGGTCGTACACGCGAGAATAGTAGAAGTCGATCACGACATCCTGAGGATCATCAGCGACGTCGAACAGCTCTTTGAAGGACGAAACCGAAGCAAAGAACAGTGGGCCGTGAATTTGGTAGATCTTGCTTCCAGCCTCGTTGTAACGCACTTCAGCACCCAAGTGCGTTGCGTGTTGCCAAGCGAATACTAAAGCCGAGACGATCACGCCTAGGATCACTGCGGATGCCAAGTCGTGCATGAATACCGTGTATCCGGCAACCAGAACCATCACGATCATGTCGCTCGCTGGCATACGTCGGAACATCTTCAACGACGCCCACTCGAACGTTCCGATCACGACCATGAACATCACGCCAACGAGCGCGGCCATCGGAATCTGCTCAATCAAGGGAGCCATGAACAAAACAAAAAGCAACAAGCAGACCGCAGCGGTGATTCCCGATAATCGACCTCGACCACCGGAATTCACATTGATCAACGATTGTCCGATCATGGCGCATCCGCCCATGCCACCGAAGACGCCGCAAACTAAATTGGCAACGCCCTGGCCAATGCACTCTCGATTACCTTGGCCGCGAGTTTCGGTGATCTCGTCAATCAGGGTCAGCGTCATCAACGATTCAATGAGACCGACGCCACAGAGGATCACGGCGAACGGAAGGATGATTCGCAAGGTCTCGAAATTGAACGGAACCATTTCGTAGTCGAGGAAGAACAGGCGAGGGAGCCCACCGCTGATTCCTGATGATGTTTCGGATAGCAGGATCGCTTCGGTGCCACTGGCGGCGCTAGCGGCCGCTTTCACGGTTTCGAGGTCGGTGCCCGCCTGCACGTCGGCGACCAAGGTTGTGTCCGGAACAAGGTCAGTGCCGGTGGCGCTTGCCAATGTTACTAAATCGGCTTCTGCTTCCTGGCGTAGTTCAGCAATGGCGGCCGCTTTGGTGTTCGTTTCCAACATGTCACCGACCGTTGCCAGAACATTTTCGCCTTCGGAATTGGACTGGTTAATGCCGATCGAAATCAGCGAAACGGCAAGGATAGCAGCGAGTGAAGCGGGAACCGCGCGAGTGATTTTGGGCAGCAACCAAATGATCGCCATGGTCAGCGCGACCAGTGCCAGCATCAGTCCCAAACGAATGCCACCTAAAAATTCCAAGGTGCCAGACGCAGAAAGTGTTTTGAAACTCCCTAGTTGAGCCATCCCGATGACAATCGCAAGACCGTTGACGAAGCCAAGCATGACCGGGTGAGGCACCATCCGAATCAGCTTCCCTAGACGTCCAAGACCAATTGCAATCTGCAGCAGTCCACAAAGGATCACGGTCGGGAACAGGTACTCAACGCCATGCTGGGCGACCAAGGCGACCACTACCACGGCCATAGCGCCGGTCGCACCGGAGATCATTCCGGGACGGCCTCCGAAGACAGCCGTGATTAAACCAATGAAGAACGCCGAGTAGAGGCCAATGAGCGGCGATACGCCAGCAACAAAGGCGAAGGCGATGGCTTCGGGGACAAGTGCGAGGGCAACGGTAAGACCGGACAGAACATCGTTCTTGATCGATCCAGATTCTTGACGGAAGAAATTCAGCATGAGGGGTCCAGAGATGTGAAAGAGAGGGTGAACTATAATGTCAGCCCTGTGACGGTCAACGTCGATTCGTGGAACCCCAGGGTGTTTGATGATCACCACTGGTAACGGATGTGACTTCAATCCCCGTTAGCCACGCCTTGAGGAAGCGCGTGCCACCGATAACGGCTCAGGCTCGATCCGAGACGTTCAAAAAGTATTTCAGGGATACTGATACACGGTCATCGCGATAAACTGCGGTACCGAGACTTTGGCACCAACCGTTCTTTTTGGTGCTGGTTCTTGATTAACCTTGACGCGTTCTTTGAGTCGCGTCTCCCTATCGAAACGACACCGCTCCCGTCCTTGCTTTGCCCCCTTCGTGCTTTATGAAACTTGCTTTGCCGCTGTTGATACTCGCTGTCTTGTTCACCACACGTGTTGCTGCGGAAGAAACCTCAGCCACCCATAAGACTCCGATTCGCATCCTTTCGTGGAACATCGAATCCGAAGGAGCCGACATCCATGTGATTGCGAAACAGTTGGCAGAGATGCCTCGCTACGACATTTACGGTTTGACAGAAGTCAAGGCCGAAGAATGGCAAGCGATCAAGGAAGCGTTGGGTGATGACTACGACTATTGGTACAGCCGCACCGGCTTCAACGACCGAACCGCCTACATCGTCAAAAAGGATCGCTTCGAAATCCTGAGTCGTGGCGAACTTGGTTCGTTTGATGGAATCATCATCAATCCCGGCAATTACCGATCGGCGCATGTGTACGAACTGTACGACCGATTGAACAAGACGGTCTTCACAGTCGTGCTGAATCACCTGGCCCGCGGTAAGGCCGAAGTTCGCCAGCAACAAGCCGAAGGGCTTCGTCGTTGGGCGTCCGCACTGAATCGTCCCATCATTGCGATCGGCGACTACAACTTTGACTATGTCTTTGCGACTGAGCAGGGTAATCGTGCCTTTGACGTCTTTGCTCAAGACGGTACGTTCGAGTGGGTGAAGCCCAATCCGCTTGTCGATTCCAATTGGTTCGATGGTAATGGTGACGGCGAGGATGACTACCCGGGATCAATCCTAGATTTCGCCTTTGTGGCCGGGGAAGCCAAGCATTGGCATCCGACATCGCGAGTGATCGTGCGTGACGGAGACTTCCCCGACGATAAGACCACCAGCGACCACCGCCCGCTGGAACTGGTGCTGGCACCTTAACGAAAGCAAGAAGCAGGCCAGAACAAGCAGCGAAGCCGTCGCGGCATTTTGCAGATACGAGACTCTGCCGGCCCGGCCTTGCTGGGCGTCTTGTTTCGTCCTACGAAAACTTGGCCTGGGTTTGGAAGTTGCATTTGCGCAGAATCGTTTACCCTTCAGTTGACACCAAGCACAGTGAGTTGCATCGCTCCAAACCTAGATCGAGATCTTGGCCTCTAGTCCCTTATCTTGGTTTCCTTCGTGTCTTTGTACAGATCGAGGGGAGCATCGTATTCGGGGTGGATGACATCGCGGTTGACAAGTGCGGCGTGCGGGAGCTTGAAGTGGTCAAACAACGCAGCTAGGTGATCCTCACTTTCGTAGATCGCATCCGGTACCTCGTCCCCCATCGCCCAATGGCACTTAAAGGTTCCCTCAGTGCTTGTAACGTTGTCGTCTATATCGCCGGATGCCGTTTCAATTTTGTGGGGTAGTAAATGTTTGCCATGCTTGGACCAATGGATTCTCATCTCCTGAAAATCGTTAGGTTTTCCATCAACGCGGACACTCGAGCGAACGGGCATCATCTCATAGGCTGGATCAAACTGGACTGTTTGATGCAATGTATATGTAGGCGAGAAAACAAAATCCCAGTGAGCTAGCAATCGCCCGCCCGTAGACTCCTCTGTTTTCTTGACACTGACTTGCTTCAGATACACCTTTTCGATTGCTCCTGGTGCATCACGAAGCTGCATTGCGTTAGCCCCCAGGAGGAAGTCATCATAAGGCTCGAAGCCGTCAGACATTGAGTATTGCTCAGACCAACTAGAGGGCCCTTTTCCCTTTGGCTTTACATCATAGGGACGCACGAACAGGCTTCCAGCATGCCTTCCCTTCCACACTTTGTCGATTCGAACGGTCTCCGCTCCGTGCTCAAGACCATCGGGATGCACTACAAAGTTGGCGTAGAGATCAAATTGTCGGGTCGAATCGGTGACGCGACAAAAAAAGTGGGGCATCACCCTTGGCGGACTTCCTGGACGAATTGACGTACTTTCGCCCTGCAAAACAACCGCAAAGCGTTTCAACATTTCATCGCGACGATCAATGATTTCACCAATTGTCTCGAACAGCTTGGCTTCACGGATTTCCGCTGAGTTAGGTGCTTGACCAACGGAGTGACGCATTGCAATAGGCAGCAGTCCGACGAACAGACAAATTAGTCGCATGGCAAATCCAAGATGAATAGGAAGAGTCTATTGGTATTAGAAATCAATCACGTTCAGCTGTCATCTCAAACCTCAGCCACCGGGCGCAGGATTACATGCCGGCCCACCAGCATCTGTGATATACGACGTAGGGTTGTCGTAAGTTACTGGTATCGTCGGATCGTTCCGACATACAATTAGTGTGCCAACTAAATTGGAAATACAGCGACACATGCCCTTCTGAACACATTTGAGATCGCGATATCTCGGAACGTTGCCTGGACCGGGATTCGTGGGGGACGGTACCGAGCCTATGGCTATGTCTTCCGCGTTAAGATCTGGGCCGGGTTTCTTGTAGTTATTTGAATGGCCCACGATGCACCCCATCCGGCCGTATTGCTGAGACCAAGTGCAACGGCCTGTGCAGGAAAAGACGTCGATTACATACTGTGACTCACTGTCCCACCAATCTTTGCAGGGCGTGGACGGCGGGTCGCCGGTTTCCGCCCAACATCCATGATTTGCTTCATCGCCAACCACCCAGTCAAACGGGTCCTGTCCAAGCACTGGACTGATCATGATGACCATCCATAAAAATACCATTGATAATCGCATCTTCTTTACCTTTTGATAATCGTAAGTGGAAACGAGAAATCATTCATCTGAACTGATAGCATGTGCTCTCCCGGCTCAAACACGTCTTCGATCAGAACTTTCAATACTCCGTTTTGCGGTGTCACCTTACAAGGCACGCATAGAGTTTGCCCATCAAACGAAATGCTCATCTCATCGGCCTTAACGAGCGGCTCGACATCACCGCGCAAATAAAACCGAAGTGTTTTTCCAGTCGCGATGATTCGCCGAGGCAAGGCGTCGACCATTCCTTTGTAGTGAACAGTCAGATTGAGACCCGCATAAGAACGGTCGCCTAAAGCAGGCGATACAGAAACATGGTCGTGGAATCGATCGGGCGCTCGGACCAATGTGGCAGATACGGACTCATCGCCATCGACGAAGTTCTCGACTTTGATACTGGCTGGTGAAACAATGAGTCGATCGATCCGCGTCGGTGCAAACTTCTTGATGACGATATTGGCCCTGTCATTCTTCCCAAACTCCATGGTCGTAGAAACGAGCGCCATCCGAGGCATTGTCTCAGCGATACCGCTCAAATGAAACTCTTTTTCGCCGAACGTGATCAACGCTTCCAAGCGAGATTTTCCAGCCGACTTAGGTCGGTAATCCACGAGAAGAATGTTCCGACCTCCCGCTTGAATTAGTTCTTCAACAGGAACAGCCGACGTGCAGCCACACGAAGTCTTCACATTCGCGATCGTAGCCGGCGCCTTTGAATCATTGACCAGGAGGACTTGACCTTGGATTTTGTCGTCCATGAATCCCAGAGGAATTTTCAACTCGACCTTGTTGTCGGCAGACAATACTACCACTCCAAGCCTTGCTCTCATGGCAAGTTGCTCATCCGTAAGCCTGATTTCTTCCGCCGAAGAAAGTTCGCTACCAGGGATCAGAAAAAGGATCCAAACCGATAGCCGATAGCCGATAGCCGGTTCATCTTTTTGCCCTAATCGAGTAAGAGCCCGCATTTCGCAAGCACAAACGAAAGATACCGCGACCTGGAATCGTCAGTCAAGCAAATTTCTAGGATATACACGGTAACCGTGTGCTGCGCCGGAGATCCTAAATTGACACGCCAACAGCGATTGCTCACAAAACACATCACTCAGCGAAGATTGAGCCGCTTTTCATTCTTGGGTCATATCAGTTGCCTAGATCTTCCCTATTGGAAGCAGTTACTGTGCAACCGGGCGACCTTGAACCGGTTTGCCATCGACGGTCGCGACCGCCCGCAGCCTCAGTGGTCCGCTGCCAAGCGTTGCGCGATCGAGCGTGATCGTTCCCTGATCGCCTTGGATGGTGCCTAACGATTCGACGTGGTGAAACAACTCGATCGTTTGTGCTCCATCGCATCGGAGCGTTGCGATGGAATCTTCGACGTCGATGGTTGGAATATGCGGCGGATCGCCGATCGTCACCCACCGTTGTATGGACCGTCGGGGCGCCAGTGCCGATTGGCCCACCAATGTCACGCGAGCCTCGATATAGCCCGCCGGTGCACCTCGAAGATCCACCGCGACGGAATACTTTGGCGGCGCGATCTGCATGAGCCGCCCGTCGACGTAATATTCCAATGCCTTGGCGCGTTGCTCTGCCACTCCGATGGCGCTGGGACGGCAACTGACAACGAAACGGTCGCTCATGTCGCTGTCGTTTATTTCCACGACGTCACTCGGTGCTACCAAGAAGGGTGCCGCGAGCGGATCACCGACAATCAAGGTTTGGTAGGGCGATTGAAGCGATAGGTAGAACGATTCGATTGCGGTCGCGCCCATTGCGTAGTAGCCGTACAACATTGGTGTCGGGAACTTCGTGGGTAGCGTGTACGGTTCATCCACAGGACCGCAACTCATCACTGCTCCCACATGTAAGAACTCGGTAATCTTCGTTTGACTGGCGGTCTTGAACGCAGCGCTATAGCTGGTCAAGTTTTCGGCGATGGCACCTTCAGCAAACTTCCACGATCGTGTCGCGACTGGAATATTCGCACTTCCAAACATTACACCGACGCAAGTCATGCCTGGTTTTGGCTGTTGCGATGCCACAATCTGAGCGTCTTGTTGGAGGCTTTTCAGAAGTAAAACGCCGCTGCCGAATAAGGGAAACCGCGTCGTTGATCGAACGTTACGGGTTTTCGAAAACACGAACGTTCCCTGCGGGAATGTTTCATCTACCTTCGAAGCGCGATCGAGAACCTGGATCACTTGATCGACGGTGCTGGCATGTTCATGGACAACGCCCAGCATGCAAGACGGAAGATAGTTGATTCCAGAATTTGTGTCCGCGGTGGGCCAACCGGCCGGCGACCAGGGGGTCGAACTATTCGCACCAAACGGAAACTGCGAGACGTTCGGCAGTTCGGAAAGCGATTCCATCGCCTTCGAAACATCACTCCGCGTTAGCAACTTCGCAAGTGCTTCGTCTTGACGGATAAACTTTGCAGACTGCCAACCTGCGGTGACCGCTTGAAGAAGAGATTTCGCAGCGGAATCGAGGTCGCCTTCGCGCGCAAACGACTGGGCGGCTCGGATCGAAAAAGGTGCGTGGGCGGGAAAGAGTCGTGACAGCTCAGCAAACTGCTTGGCCGATCTTTCGTAGTTCTCGTCCTTCCACGTCTTCTCGGAAACGTCGAATTTCTTGCGGTCCTCCTCCTTCAAAAACGGATTCATGAAATCGCGTTCAAAACTTCCGCGAGCGTAGAAGTTCGAAACCAATCCTAGGTACGACGGATTGTCCGACATCACAAACCGATAGAGATACGTCAGTCCAGTGATCGATCCTCGGGGACGCTGATACTTTTTCAGCATCGGGTCGGTCAGCAAAGCAGTATGCTCGGGGATCTTCACCGTGGTGGGAAATCCGACCGAGTAAGCGATCACTTGAGTTTGACGCGAGAGCTTTCGTTGATCGACTTCGGCAAGCAGCGGTTTCAAAATCTTGTCTTTGAACTCGGTTAAGCTGCAAAACAAACCTTCGGGAATGTCTCGCAACACAACGACGTTCACGGAAGGGATCTGACGCAGTTGAGCGTAATGGTTAGCGACGGTGCGAGAATCTTCGCTGTCACCATTGACCACCAGGATCACATTTTCACTGCTTACGCCCGCCCGTGCGAGAGTCGTCATCGAGCATGCCAACAACACAACGGTAAGCAGTTGTCCAAACGCGGTGACGATGTCTCGGATATTCAACGGCTTTGGCATCTTTGATAGAGTTCGACGTGGCCTTGGATCATCTTTTCAATCGTAAACTCGCGGTCAATCCGTTCGCGAGCTGCGTCGCTCATGCTGCGGGCCAATTCGGCAGATCCCAGTATCGCATGGGTTTGCCGAGCAAAGTCGGCAGTGTCGCCAAGTTCGACCAGAAAACCCGTTACGCCATCAACCACCAAGTCACGGTTGCCAGCGATGTCGCTAGTGACGACGGGTACACCAGCCTGCATGGCTTCGATCAACGAATTGCTTTGCCCCTCGTATTCGCTGCCGATCCAAAACACATCGGCGTGCTGCAATATCTCGGCCACGTCGTCTCGATGTCCGGCAAAACGCACATGCTGTGGGATCGAAACCGAGTCGCGATAACGCATCAACTCGTTCGATTGAGGGCCGTCGCCGATGATCACCAGCGTGGTGTCATTCCGCAATGTCGCCACCAATTCAGCCGCCCAAATCAAGTCGCGATAACGTTTTTGAGGCCACAGCCGACCGACGGCGACGATAAGCTTGCGAGCCGGGTCCACCTGAAGCCGTTCGCAGATTTCGCTTCGCGATGCAAAGCTCTCCACCGATCCAGCCGATGCGATTCCATTCGGAATTACTTTGAACAAGTCACCGGGGATGCCGCGCTGTTGGTAGAAATCCTTTACACCGTTGCTGTTAGTGGTGATAGCAGCGGACCGCTTGGCGAGCCAACGGTCAATAATGAACTGCCAGTTCGTCTTCCAGGGATCGACGCATCGCTCACTCGCGATGATCGTTTTGACGTTCGCCATCAACGCGGCCATCCGGCCAAAGCTATTCGCGGCAAAAAGGTAGGTGTGCACGATATCCGGGTTTAGTCGCAACAGTTCCTTTCGCAAACGAAAAAGCGCGGTCGGATCAGCTTTGAATCGTTTTCCAATCAAGGTCACCGGAATGTCATCGTCGCGCAGCGTTTGCGAAAGCGGTCCGTCTCTGGTGAGTAAAAAGACGTGGGGATCGAATTGATCGCGTGGTAAATGGCGAGCCAACAAGCAAAGCTGTTTCTCAGCTCCGCCACGATCCATCGTGGGGATGACCCAGGCAATTTTGGTTTTCATCCACCTGTCCCGCTAGAGCTTTGGCTGGTCGGAACCGATGTTTGCTTTTCAGCTACGGAAGCGTCGTTGCCTCGATGACTTCCCACCAGACTTCGAATCAGCGCGGCGTACTGATCAAGTGCTTGGGAATCAGGTTGCCAACGCAGCAGGCCCATTCGCAAACGCCGAGCTTTCTCGGCAGCTTCGTTCATATCCGCCATCACCAATTGGATGGTTTTTCGCAACGAGGATTCTTTGGCGGGATCGTACCAGTGGATTAGATCGGACAATGAAGTCACGGAATCGTTAGGCTCGCTAATTGCGGAAGGCGCGACGGCGTTGCGAATGTTCTCGATGTCCGCGGCAACGATCGGTAACTCAGCGGCGATAGCTTGCGGCAAGAAGTAGTCGAGGCCATCGTTGCCAGTTTGAACGTATAAATTGCCTGCCGCAAAGACATCATCAAGCGATGAAAACGATCCCGGCATCGCGATGTTAGCTCGAACACCATCGCCACGAAGCGTCGTGAAGATGCGATCTCGTTCTGGACCATCGCCGATCATCCAAACCCGGGTGTCAGGATCGCGAGAGATCAGCAATCTTGCCGCTTGGACCAATTGATCAATGCCGCTGGTCGTGTTCATTCTCGCATGGCACAACACAACGGGCGTTGTGGGAGACGTCGTCAGGTCCGAGTTGACGCTTGCGAGGGTTTGGCGTGCTTGTGAACGTTGGTTCGCTGAATAATCGTTGCCAGCGGGAAACGAAATGGCAACGCGATGGATCTTCTTCGCATCGTATTGGCATCCCAGCAGCGCGCGTTGATCTTTGGGGCTTTTCACGATAATCGCGTCCGCCATTCTTCCTATCGCTTCGCATCGTTTGGATGCACGATTGTGCTTCCACCAATCCGCGTCGCTCAACCCGCATTCGTTACCCAATCGCAAAATCACTTTACAGCGTTTTCCACGACAGGCTTCGACCGCCGCAATCGCCTCCTCGCGGATCGAGTCGGCGAAGATGACATCGAAGGAATCAGCTTGTGATCTCAACCACTGAGTCAATTGGCGAGTGTAACGACTTGCTGTCCAGTCGCCCTTGGGTGTCATCACGGGGCGGTGCACACGGATGTCGTGCAGTTGAAATTGCTGAGTCCATGACGAAGCCGATTTTGGCGTAACGACTTCCACATGCATCCCGATGCGCGACAGGCCGGTTGCTAATTTGACAAGATAGTTTGCGGAGTCGTTACCCACTAACGGCCAAAACCTTCGGCCCAGCATCAAGACTCGTAATCGGCTGCCACCACGAAACGGTTCATCCTGTTGGACCGGTTGTCGCGGTGAGCGTTCGTGTCCTAAATCTGAAGTCATCGAACAGTGAAAAGACGTTGGCAGAAGTGTTAATCAGCGTAGGTCGGGGCTTTAGTCTACTCGCCGTCGCTGGACTCACCACCAGCAATCATGTCACTTGCCTCTTCTGCGATCATCTCACCGCGGGCGTGCGCGGCCGTTTCCAGGATCTCACGCGGTTCAAGGATAGCTAGGTACGGTAGGTTGCGATGCATGTCCATGTAGTCGAGTCCATAACCGACGACAAACTCATCGGGAATCTTGAAGGCGACAAAGTCGGGGCGCATCTTAGTGACGTGCTCGCGTTGCTTATGCAATAAGACTGCTGTTTTGACCGACGTTGCACCAAACTCAAGCATCATGCCGCTGAGTCGATCGAGTGTCTTTCCTGTGTCGAAGATGTCATCCACCAAAAGCACATCGCGTCCTTTGACGTCGATCATCATTTCGGCATCGACCGATAAGTCGCCGCTGCTGGTGCCACCGCGATAGCTAGAGGCTCGAATCACCCCGACGCGTTGGGGCATGGAAAGGCGGCGGATCAGATCGGCGAATAGGACCAATGACCCGGTCATAATCGCGATCACGGTAAGCGGACGGTCGCTTCCGTAGTACTGGTCGATTTCGCCGGCAAGTTGATTGACGCCGGTCGTCAGTTCGTCTTCGCTGAGTAGTGTTCGCATTGAAAGCAATTCCTTGGCTGGGGAAAGCAAAGTAGAACGAAAATCGCCGCGTTTGCAGAGATGGCGGGCCGATATTGGCCAAATTAGAGCGCAACGGTGGCCAATTGTGGCGGGAATCACGAATCGCGAAGGATTAACGATCTTTTAGAAACGAGAGATTCGTGCAGTTGGCTCTCGGCGTGCCGATCCCATTCGATCCAAGGTCCACGCGATCAACGGGGGACTCGCTCGTGAGTTCTCGCACCTAAGTACTCGGACTTAAGTACTCGGACTTAAGTACTCTCACACTGTCGAGATGCGGGCTGTTTTGGGGATGCCGCTGGGGACTTAGGAGGGTTACGGGACTCTTGCGCGTTGCGGCGTCTGTCGGTGCCGCCTTAATTGAGTCGAATTTAGCGGTCGTTTGCGTCGAAACCAATCCTTGGCGGTCCAACTTCCTGATCGCCGTTTCGTACAACCTCGTCTTAGTCGCCGCATGACCAATTCTCAACGTTTGGCTACTGTTCGTGCCGCCCTGACCGCCTGGATTTTGAACCATGGCGACTTGGACGATCAAGAATCGGTCGGTGAGATCATCAACGAGTCCATACTGATTCGCGATGAATTCTATTGCGGTCGGCGATTTCGCACGGACACCCACCGGGCGGTGTGGTTCATTGAGGAAGATCAGCTTAAGATCTACCAAACCGACGATACGTTGTGTGCGACGCTTGGCAGTGAAGAGATCACGTCGATGGCCGAATTGGCCGACGACATCAACGACATGCCAAACGTTATTCGGATGCCGCAACCGATGGAAAACTCGCCATCGACTAACGAGGATGAGGCGTCGGAACGTAAAGCCGCTTAAGCACGCCAGCTATGAACCGAGGCCAATCCTTCATTCGCTATTCACGCGAATTGGCCAGCCTTGTTTACCGACAGTTCGTTCGCCATCACGCCGACGGCATGGCAGCGGAACTTGCCTACCGTACGATCTTTTCACTCGTGCCGGTCGCCGTCTTGGCTTTGATTGTGATTCGCGTCGTGGGTGGACTCGAGGAAGTCACGACTTCGCTTGAAGACCAACTCTATTCGTTCTTCGGTGTTCCCGATGTGCCGGAAGACTACTCTGGCGTTAGCGACGCGATCGGTGACGAAGGAACCCGTGCCAGCATTCGTCGCACGCTGAGCGACCTGACTCACAAGGTTGCCGCGATCGACGTGCGTTCGCTGGGTGTGTTAAGCCTGGCGCTGTTGATCTATGCCGCGATCGGTTTGACCAATTCGGCCGAGAAAGTCTTCAATCGTATCTACGACGCTCCGTCGCACCGGCCCTTTCACATTCGATTAGCGATCCATTGGTCGATCATCACTTTAGGCAGTGGGCTATTGATCGCAAGCCTATCGTTCACAGCTCGCATTCTCGACTGGGCTTCTAAGGACAGTTGGATCCAGGGTTTAACCGATGGGTCATCGCCTGCGTTTTTGATCAGTCACGCGTTATCAGTGCTAGCTAGTTTTGTGTTGCTGTTCCTGCTGTACAGCCTGATGCCAAATACGAAGGTATCGCTTCCCGCTGCTGCGGTGGGTGCGTCGCTAGCATCCGTCTTATGGGAAGGTGCGAAGTTCGGCTTTCAAATCTACGTTGCCAAAGCGGTTCCCTATTCCGCCATTTACGGATCGCTCGGTCTCATTCCGCTGTTCCTGTTTTGGATCTACCTGACATGGTTGATCGTTCTGCTGGGGCTGATCCTGACTTACACTCTGCAGATGATGGCCAATGGATTTTGGGGCAATTGGCGGGACGATACCGCAATCAATCGAAGGCTCTACGGCGTTGAGCATGACCCCGACTGGATGCTGCCCTTGATGACCGAAGTCATGCAGGAATTTGATCAGGGGAACACGATCACTACGGCGGATCTGTCCAAACGTCTTGGGATTACCGGACGTGTCGTTCACGCGATGTCAAAACGGTTGGTAGATGCGGACTTATTGCGCAAGGTCAGCGCCACCGAAGGTTCAGCCGAGGCATTTGTGCTCGCTCGACCTGCGGCTGAAATCACCGTCAATGAAGTTCTGAAGCAAGCCAACGATTCAAGCCAACCTTTCACTCATCAAGCATGGCGATTGCTTGCCAAAGGAAATGCATCAGGTCGCGAAGCAACGCTTGCAGATTTGTTCCATGAGATTTCAAACGCCGACGCAAGCTCGCATCAATCGCGTGACTTATCCAACCAGAGTGAAGGCCAAGCTTAGCCGCATGATTGCATCGCACGATGTGAATTGCGACGAAACTTATGATCTCGCTTGATGCGTTGAATGCGATCAAACGCGTAGTGATCGTGGGCCATGAAAACGGTGGCAAACGAAACTCGGTTTCGAAAGCGCGATCGAGTCGTCCTCACTTGGTTCAGCCAAAGTCGCTGATCTAGCGAACCAACGATTCAGTTGGCTTTTCAGCGATCGATTCGACGTCTGAGCCGCTCGTTGGTTGACTCGGTTTCGTGTCTTGAA
Organism: Rubripirellula amarantea; assembly: GCF_007859865.1. NCBI lineage: Bacteria > Pseudomonadati > Planctomycetota > Planctomycetia > Pirellulales > Pirellulaceae > Rubripirellula > Rubripirellula amarantea. Next base: position 786,434 of record NZ_SJPI01000002.1, read on the forward strand.
GCTCGGCGATGGATTCATTTTCTGAGTCTGAACCGATCATTTCAATCGCATTTTCATCGAAGTGAAGGAGCGGCTCTCCTTCTTGAAACCGCGTGACGGCTGTGTAGTCAACCGGCGGCCGGTCGTACACGATCGCCGGAGATCCGGTTTGCTTTTTGCGATTGAAGCGAAGAGCACCACCGGCAAGTTTCGTCCGTTCGCGAATGGATCCGCCTTGGAACGGTCCGACACCGAGTACCCAGGTGTCTTTGGCGGTTGCGTTTGCTGGTTTGACTCCGGATTGCCAAACGGGCTCGCGAGTTTCGCGGTCGTACGCGAACGCCGCGACCTTTGCCGCTGCTTCTCTCGCTTCACGTCTGGCAAATGCGATCTCGGGAATCGTTGGTACAGCCGGCGCACCTGGAACGAGCGATATCACCGAACCCAGGCTTTTGTTTTCTGGAATGCCGAATGTGACTCGGTGGTCGTCGGTTCCGAGAGTTCCGATGCGAGCTTCGATGATTAGTTCAGCATCGTTGCTGCTGTCTTGAAGCAAGCAACCTGCCGCTGCAATCTGCTGACGCATCGCACTGGTGGTATAGTCCGCGTTAACGAAACTTTCGCCTTTGATCTGCCGCATGTAGCTCGTGTCAAGATAAACCTTTCGGCCGCTAAGCGGACGAAAGTCGATCGCTGCAATACTACGATCAACCGCATCGCTCATCACAAGCTGCGAGGTAGCGTTATATTCACGCGTTGTTCCACAACCGCCCGTCACCATAAGTGACAACCAAAGCGCCATAGCAATGGTCGGAAAAGCGATTGCGGAAAGCTTCGGAAAGATGGGCGGTACTGTTTCGTTTCTCATCAAGGCGGAAAAGGAGGTGGGCTAATGTCGAATGACTAACCCAGAGCTACCTAGAACTTGCAGTTGCCAGCAAGATCACTTCTGCCACCGTGTCGTGAAACTGGCGTCATCGCCAAGCCAAGACGCGCGTCCCCTGGATCGGAACGCTCGTGGACGCGTCTTGGAATGGACCATGACAACCTTCGTTTGATGTACCGAGCCAAGCTTTTTGGCCAGCGCGATCAAACGAAACAGTTCAAGTTCGTGTTGTCGTCTTGAAAGATGAAACGGATTTCAACTTCACGAAACGGCTTCTGCGATTTCTTCTTTCTTCCGTCGTGTGCGACGACGCGGCTTTGCGGATCCCCATTCCTTGGTGAGCGCTTCGAACACTTCGGGCGTTTCGTAACGAACAACGTTCTTGCCTTCGGGCATCGGGCCGATCAATCCACGAAAGATTGGCATTCCACGAAGAGCAAGATCGGTGCTGCAGTCGTCGGTACCGACTTGCAAGTAGGAATGGATGAGCGGGTCAGCAGTCGGGTAGTCGCGAATGATCAGGGAATTGTCTTTGCCACGAGTGACAATACGGAACGTATCTTTTTTGGCCATGGAAACCCTCGGGAAGGAAGTGGGTTTTGGGGGAAGGGAGGTGCTGGCAACGAAACGAGCGATCCACGTCCCATCAAATTCAGTCGCCAAAATGGGAAGGTGGCAACGGATGACCGGACGCGCAACGTGAGCCAATGATCGCGAAGGGAACAGTTCGGAGGGTTGGCGCGGAAACGTGCGAGAACGAATTGGGGGGATGATTCGTCAGGACCAGCACAGTTCTTCGCGACAACCCTCCGACTGTCTCTGCGACAATCACGAGGGGAGGGAGGCTCGAGCATTCCAAAAGGCTGTATGAAGGCTTCGATTGGAATGTTTCGTTGTCGAACAACACTGTCATCGTCGACATCTTGTCGCGATCACGAACAAACCTTGATTGCATAGCACCACGCGAGCGATGCCAACATTCGCTATACGTGGCGCTGATCGTCACAGGCGGTGCGCAGCGGAACCATGCATCTGCGAGGCGCAATTGCACTAACCAGACGGAAGCATGCGGCCGCGCGTTTCAACGGAAAATGTGAATGTTTTTCGAACTCTGGATTTGACTAACCAATCATCAGCGTTCTGCGAACGCAAAAGTTGGTATCCTAAACGAAGCCGATCGAACCGATGCCGTTGTCCTTGAGTTGCGTTATATGACTGCTGCTATTCCCACCGAATCAAAACTACTCCGTCGCATCGACGAGTTCTGTGAACTTGTTGGCGATAAGCTGAACCCGATTTTGGTCAAGGAAACGCGACAGGCGTTGAAGAGTCGCCAGTTCGTTATCACTTTTTCGATCTTACTCTTTGCGGCACTGGCGTGGACGATCATTGGTAGCCTGATGATGATGCCGCGAATCTATACGTCGCCATCAGCACCGCGAATGCTTATTGGCTACTACATCGTATTGGCGATTCCGATGTTGATGGTTGTCCCGCTTGCGGCCTATCGTTCGCTCGAAGGCGAGATTGACGACGGGACTCTCGAGTTACTTTCCATCACCGTGTTGAGCCCTTGGCAGATCGTGATTGGTAAACTCGCCAGCGCGGTTTTGCAGATGCTGCTTTATTTTGTTGCGTTGTTTCCCTGCGTTGCCTATGCGTACACGCTCAGGGGAGTCGATTTGCCGACCGTGCTGTTGATGGTCGCGGTATTGTTGGTTGCTGGTTTGCTGCTAACCGTTGTCGCCCTGTTTTTTGCGCCGCTCGCCCGCACGCGATCGGGTCGCATTGTTACCTTGCTGGCTGTGATGATGATTTTGCTTGGGGCGGAGTGGGGTTTAGCGGTCTTAGTGATCAACATGATCATGTATGGGAATCCGCTATCGTCCAGCGAGCTGTACTACGTCGTGCTCGCAAGTATCGCAATTCCGCTATCGTTGGGGCATTTGTTGCTTGCCACCACAGCGGCGCAGTTAACGCCCGATAGCGAGAACCGATCGACTCAGATTCGATGTTCAATGCTGATCGTGACGTCGGTCGCCCTGGGCCTATCGGCGTTAGCAATTTTGATGCTTGGTCGGTCCGGTTTTAGCGTTGCAGTGTTCATGTGTTTGACGCTTTCTGCGCTATGGACGGTGGCAGCGAGCATGATGTGCGCCGAGTCGCCGATTGTTACCCCGCGAGTTCGACGTGAATTGCCCAGCAGTTTCCTTTCGCGTGCAGCATTGACGTGGCTGACACCCGGGCCGGCGACTGGCCTGGTGTTTTCATCCACCGCCATCGTGGTTACGACCGCGTTTATCGTCGGCGGAATGATGGTGCTGCGCGACCAAGGCAACGGCGTTGGGATGGGACGCGAATTGAACGTGTTTCCGCGAATTTGCATCGCCTACTCAACTTACTTGATTGGTTTCTTAACAGCGGTCTATTGGGTCATCGCGCAAATTCGCCGTCGAAACCATCCCCGGGTCGAACTGGGGATCGCCGCGTTGATCGCGGTCGCCGTTTTGTCGGCTCTCATCCCGTATTCCATCGGTCTTCATTTCAATGACTACCGCGACTACCCGTATTCGATGTTTCAGATCACAAATTGGGCCTGGACCATTTCCGAGGTGGCTCGGACGAGTACGCGGATGGCATTGATGGTGCCGGTAGGTTTCTTCGTTACCTTGTCATTCATGGTTACCGTACTTTCGAATCCGAAGCTGGTATTTCCAAGACGAATTGCCATGCCCAAGCGAGTTCAACAAGAACTCGATGCGAACAAAGCAAGCCGGTGAAGCCAAACGGTAAAAGCAAGGCATTATTGTTCGATTGTTTCGTTTGGCCTGCTTCCAGCGAAACCGCTCGTCGATACTCAGTGACTCGCTGTACTTTGCATTTGGATGGCATCGCGTAGAATACGACCATGCCCCTCGATTCGCCCCCATTTCAGCCAAACTGAGCGTCCATGTCTTCTGAACAACCGCCCTTTCCTCCCGATGGCAACGACCCTCCGGGTGATTCATCGGGACCTGAATCCAACGACGGTGGATCGGCTGAACCGAATCAACAGTCTCAAAACCAGGCACTTCGTGCTCGCGTGCCTGATTCGATCGGTGATGGTTGTTTCAGCACCGGAGCGATTGTGATGACGGGGCCTAGCGAGTTCATCGTGGACTTTCTGCAAACGATTGGTCGGCCGCAGAAAGTGGTGAAGCGAGTGGTGATTCCGCACCCGGTGATGCCTCAGTTCATTGAGGCTTTGAATACCAACTTAGATTTGTACAAGACTCGATTTGGCGAACCCGCCACTCCGCCGGCTCAACCGCCCAATCAAGCTCGTCGTCCCACACCGCAAGAAATTTACGACGACTTAAAACTGCCCGACGACGAACTTAGTGGGTGCTACGCCAATGGTGTGATGATTGGCCATGGTGCGAGCGAGTTTGGCTTAGACTTCCTTACCAGCTTCTTTCCGCAATCGGCCGTCAGTGCACGCGTGTTCGTTGCTGCGGGACAGATCCCTCGTTTGCTCGAATCGCTACGCGGTGCCGTGAAGCAACTCGAACAGCGACGTCAGAATCCACCCGGCGGAAATCTTCCGCCACCAAGTTCGGATTCCGACCCGTCCAATCCAGACCAAGTTTGAACGCGATGTTGCCACTGATGAAGAACCTGCCCCGAGCTGTTTTGCCGACCGACGAGCCGATGATCTTGGCGAGCGGATCGCCTCGACGGGCTGAGTTATTGACCGCTGCCGGGTACGAGTTCACGGTGCAAGTGGCCAGCGACGAAGCGGAATGCGGAATGTGTTCCCGTGAAACCGCGCCTGAAATGGTTGCTCGCTACGCCTATCGAAAGGCTGCCGAGATTGTTATGAAGAGCGATCAGGGATTGATCGTAGCGGCCGACACGGTCGCCTCTTGCATGGGCCAGATTCTAGGCAAGCCTCGCGATGTGGCTCATGCGGAATCTATCCTGCGATTACTGTCCGGTCGCAAGCACGATGTCTACACCGGAATCTGCGTCTGGTCCGTGAAACAGTCAAAGTGCGTGGTCGAAGCCGTTCGGACCGAGTTGGTCATGGAAACGCTAAGCGAGGAAATGCTGGCAGAGCACCTCGACTCGATGCGTTGGGAAGGCAAGGCCGGCGCATTCGGTTTCCAGGACGGAAATGATTGGTTGCGGATCATTAACGGCGGCAGCGAAAGCAATGTCGTGGGGCTTCCCATGGAACGGTTGGCGGAATTACTGGAAAATTTCGACTCACTAGCCGAAAACGTTATTACCGGAGTGTCCGGACCTCCTGGGGCGATCTAAATAATCGTGCTAAGTTACCCAGGCCGCACAGGTTGACTGTGCGCTGCGTCCGCACGGCCAATTTCTTTCCTTCTAGTAACGGTGAGCCGAAATGTTGCGTCTTCAACAGCGGCCTTTGACAGGTTTTCTCGCGATCGCTATCGGATTCTTTGCCTTGAGTCCGGGCACCGCTAACGCCCAAAACTGGGCCGAGAAGATGTTCAAGGATACCACTCATGATTTTCGCATCGTGGGTCGTGGAACCAAGAGTGAATATCATTTCGAGCTGACCAACATCTACGAAGAAGACATCCACATCGCCGGAGTTCGGACGAGTTGCGGATGCACCACTCCGACGATCACCAAAGAAACGTTGAAGACCCACGAAACGGGCGCCATCGTCGCAACGTTCAACACCAACACGTTCATTGGCCAAAAGGCAGCAACGGTCACGGTGATCTTTGATCGACCGAGCTACGCCGAAGTGCAGTTGAAGGTCAGTGGTTTCATTCGAACGGATATCACGTTCGATCCACCAGAAGTTGATTTTGGGGATCTGCCTTCAGGCCGAACTGGTGAACGAGAAGTCGTGATCACTCATAGCGGCAACAGCAACTGGCAAATTCTTGATGTTCGAAGCCACTGCAGCAACCTGCGAGTGCGGTTGGATCCCGCTGAGCGTACGCCAGGGTTGGTCCGATATCGCATGTCGGTAAAAATGGACGAGAACATGGCCGAAGGCGATATTCACGAACGGTTGACTTTGATCAGCAACGACCGAAGTTTTCCCACGACTGAAATGTCGATCTCGGGTCACATTCGACCCACCGTCAGCGTGACTCCCAAGGCGGTGAGCATGGGATCGACGACTTCCGATGGCAAAGTTGAACAACGATTGGTGATCCGCGGCGAAGAACCGTTTGAAATCGACGATGTGCTTTGTGCCGATGAGCGTTTCACCTTCGAGGTCCCCGTCGGCAGCAAGAAGGTTCACTTCGTCAAAATGCGCTACAACGGCGATGGCACCACCGACCCCATTTCGCAAGAAGTTCGAATCGTCACGAACCTTCCCGGCAAGAAGTCAGCGTCCTGTATCGTGACCGGTTCGGTGCACTAAGAACGCGGCGGTAACGCTGATGCACTAGAGTCACAGCCTAAGAATGTTGGTACAGGTTTTCCGGTGCCATTATCAGCACCTGATGTTGGTAGGTTCGTTTTAAATTGGACGCACAAGTTCAGACTCGAGCAAGAGTCTGAACTCATATCGTCTTGGCACGGCAGGCGGTCGCGACAGGCTTAGTACTTTCGTTTTCCAGTTCTGATAAGCAGACGAGGTCTACGAGAACAGGCCTGATAATCCGGCGTCCAACTGGCCATTGGTCAGAACTCGCGGAATGCCAGCCTCACGGGCGGCTTTGAGTTTTTCCACTTGGACGTGCGGCCCGTACGCTATCAGCCTCGCGTCCGGGCACTCGTCGGCGCACTGCTTTGCAATCGTCGGAACCAATCCGTTTCGCGTGGATAAGTCCAAGATCACGAAGCGGATCGACGCGGTATTTTCCTTCGGAAGATTGCCACCGAAGTAGAACTCGTAGCCACCATTGGTTGCGGCTGATTTTACTTTCGAGGCAAAGAGCAGGTCACCGGACAAGAGAGCGACAACGCCTTGCGATTGCTCGTCCATCATGACTTACGCTTTTCAATCTCGCTCTTCATGAATTTCAGTCCGTTAGCGGCGAGCGTCAGTTCATCCTTGTACATGCGTCGCCAAATCATGGTTGCAGCGGCGATCTCGGGCAACGCCAGACCAAACGCCTCGATCACCAACCAACCGTCGTAACCACTTTCGGCGATAGCGTTGAAGTTGTCGTCCCAACGAACGATCCCCTCACCGGGCGTGCTACGATCGTTCTCACTGATGTGAATGTGGAACAGTTTATCGCCACCCGCATTGACCGCATCGGCAATGTTCTTTTCCTCGATGTTGCTGTGGAAGGTATCGTACATGATGCCGCATGCTGGATGATCGACATCGCGAACGAACCTTGCGCTATCAGCATGTGTGTTGAGCAAGTAGCACTCAAAACGATTCAAAGCCTCGACGCCCAACCGGACCCCAACTTTGCCGGCGTGCTCGGCGACTTCACGCATGCTGTCCACGCCCCACTTCCATTCGTCATCCGTTGGGCCAGCGCCACTGAACTTTCCGAGCGCGGAATGGTAAGGACCCACGAGCGTTTCCACACCCGCCGCGGCGCAGCAGTCGAGCGTCTTCTTGGTGAGTTCAACACCCTTCGCTCGAACCTTCGCATCAGGCGAAATCGGATTGTCGTCCTCACCGCGAATCGTTACTGCCGTTCGACCAAGTCCGATGGAATCGAGGCGCTTGCCCAGTGCCGCATAATCAAGGTCGAGGTTGAACATGGGAAGCTCAACGCCGTCATAGCCGATCTCTTTCAATGCCTCGCAAGTAGGCATCAGGGCGTCGGTGACTTCACCATTCCAAAGCAATAGGTTCATGCCGTATTTCATCGTCGGCGGTTCTCTTAGGGGTACGTGGTAGCGAAGAAAAAGATAGCCTGGAAGGCTTGATCAAAACTGGAACAACTGGCGGCCATCGGGCGGCGTCAACAGTCGTTGCATTCGTGATTCTACCAGCTTGTCGGTCCGCGCGATCCAGGGGAGCAGCGAATCGGGCAGAGGTTGCAATTTTACCCGTTTCATGACTTGGTTGAGCCGAAGCAGCATGCCTTCGGGTTCGGCGTAGTCATAAAGAAAAGCGACTTCGGCGAAACGTCCGATCAAGGGAGCCAACGCCATTGTGGGTTTGCCGGTGATGACGTTCACGCACCGCTCGATCTCACGCGCGTCGGCGTTCTCCACCGCCGAGTAATACTGCTCGCCGAAAGAGCGGTCGCGACGAATCCAAATCGAATCCAGCAGCATCTCAATCACGATGTGACCGACAAACATGGGACGAAAGCCAGTGTCGCCGGGTAATAGGTCGCGGAGCTCGACAGCGAGTTCCAAGTTCGTGTGAGTGAACGCCTCGGTGGAATGAAACCACCGGTCGTCGTCGATGTGCTTCATGATCCCCGCGGCGACATCTCGCAACTTTTGATCGTCCGAATCGAGATGCAAAGCGGCCATTTTACGTCGAGCGCGAACTTTGCGATCGACGGCGCTAAGCCAATCCGGCACCCCAGTGCAAATTGCAACAAGCGGGTTAGTTTCTAAGTAGGGCAGCGCGTGGCAAAGAAAATTCATCCGCGAAGCATAACAGATCGCGGATAAACTATCAGTTAGCCTGATACTGGCTTGCGCGAGGCCATCAATTGCGGAAGCCCATCAAGTAGTTCCGTGCACCAGGCACGTGTCTGCGAAAATCCAAGGCAAACGATGCCGACGAAAGCGATCGCAATGTAGGGATTAACGAGCAACGTCATCGGTAGCAGGGTCGCTACAAGCGATGTTCGATCAAACGGATATCCGTTGCGGCTCATCGCTAACCATAATCCTGCCAAAAGCACACCGTTGGAAATTAACGTTGCCAGCACGGCGCCGTGTAGTCCCAGGACGGGTAACAGCACCAAGTTCAGGATCACATTGAGTGCGAAGCCAACTCCCAATGCGAACGCCGCCCATTTGCCGCGTTCAACCACCCACAGGTACTCTTGCCCGACGGTGCCAATCGAAATCCATATTGCAAAAACGAACGTCATCGGCATCAAAGTCAAACCCGCAGAATAGCGATTTTGAAGCATCGTTTCGAAGAACCACGGCGATATCAGCAATGCAAAGGCTGCTCCCGCAGTAAACAGGGTCGACATTGCGAACAAAATGCGTTGCAGGCGAGCTCGTACTTCAGCTTTCTTGCCCGCTTCCCAATCGGCGGTCAAGTAAGGCAGCAGGACGCCACTAACCATCGTTGCTAAAGACACCAGCAACATCGGAATGATACGTCCGCTGTGGTACTGTCCTACGGCGGCTTGTGTGACTTCTTCGCCGCCCGGCATCAGGTGCAAGATCATGTAACGATCGGCCATGGCATACGTATTGGTCAATAAGTTCATCAGCCACAAGGCCACCGCGTAGGGCAACAATCGCCGCCACATGGTCGGTGGCTCAAACGCGTCTTCGCTATGTGGCAAACCGGCCCAGCCCGAAAGCAACGAATACAGACCCGGAAGCGAACCCAAGATTGTCGCGGCGACAAATGCGTAGACTAATCCCGTGATTGCTCCGCCCATGCCGAGCCACACTACCGCGATGACGGTGAACCCCACGCTCTGGACGAACTGCATCATCGATGCCACGCGAACTTGACGCAACGACGACACGAGCTGGTAGACGAAATTGAAACCGATCGTCACAACCACACCCGCCGCTACGCTGTAGATCAACGCCATGTTTCGCGTTTCTAGGAACACCAGCCATCCAAACCATTTTGGCGCCGCCAGTATCGCGGCCAGGGCCACGATGCCCAGCACCGTTGTGACGACAAGCAGTCGTTTGACGAAGGGGCGTAAGTGGCCTTGGGTCCGGTAGTGTTCGACATACCGAGGAAGCGATCCGGGGATTCCCAGCAACATGACCGGAGTGATCAGCGTGATGAAGTCGTACGCCATCGACCATTGGCCGACCACTGCATCGTCGAGCATTCGACAAAACCAAAGCCCTCGGAAGAAGCCTAGGCCGCGCTGGATGATCGTCATCACCAACATCACCATCATGCCGATGGCGAGCGAGTCGGCAACAAAGCTATCGTCGTTCTTAGAGAGTGGTTTCTGGGTCATGCCGTGAGCGAATGCGCTGAAAACTGCGAATGACGATTATTGATGAGTTCGTCCGCTCAAAAATGCTTCACAGTCCGTGACCGCTTGGCAACCAAATGCGTGGGCAGTGAACAAAATACCCGCTGCTAGCAAGGCTTTCCGGTTGTGCCGATTCTGCGACCTGATCGGAATTACCCGCGTTTCGTGCTACGGGTGGGGCAGTAAGAGCATCACAGACGGGTCTGTTCTACTTTCGTATGTGCAAGTGATCCGCTAGACTCCTGCACACCGAAAAACCTTCATCCCTCGCGATTGCATTTGATAGAAATGAGTGATTCAAAAGTTACTGGCATTGTCCACTTGATCGAAGAAACCAAGACCTACGGCGCGAAGGGTTTCCGCAAACGCGTGGTCGTGCTGGAACAGGACAAAGGAAGTTTCACCAACTACGTCCCCGTCGAGTTCACTCGCGATTCGTGTGACAGCGTTGACGACATGAATGTGGGCGATGAAGTCGAAGTCACCTATCGGCTCAACGGTCGTCGCTGGCAAAAAGATCCCGACAGCGAAGTGAAGTTCTTCCTGAACGCGGAAGCCATTGCGTTTCAAATTAAGGGTTCAAGCGGTGGAACGATGAACGAAACCGTTCGCGATGCCAACGATGCGTTCGCCGAAGCCGGCGACGACGAAGCGCCGTTCTAAGCTTGACGTCTCAGGCTACGGTTTAATCCGCAGAACATCTTGCTCGCGAGAAACCTTTGCTCGCGAAAAAAAACAGTTTACAAGAAAACTTTAGTTTGCGAGAAGATCCGGGGCCGCAAGCAAACTTCAATTCGCATGCGACCACTAAATCGCAGCCGACTTTGTAACGCAGACGAAATCACTTGTTCGTCTGCGTTGGCGAACAACGCCGCGGTTCAGTCGAACCGCGAGGCATCTTCTAGCCTTCGAAGCGGAAGACCGAAACCGCAAGCGGTGACATCGTGACTTCGATGCTATCAGGCCGCATGTGGTGTCCAACACCGATCGTGTCCAATCCGGGTGCATTGAGAACGTTGGTTCCACCGTAGGCTTCATTGTCACTATTGAAGATTTCTTTCCAGTGACCTGAATTCGGAACTCCGACTCGATAGCCCGTGCGCACGACGGGTGTGAAGTTGCAACACACCAACAATGGAGGCTCGCCCTCGAAACCTTTGCGAAGGTAAACGATGATGCTGTCAGCGGCGTTCTGATTATCAACCCACTCGAATCCATCGTGGGAAAAGTCAAGTTGATAGAGTGCTGGGTTTTCGATCACAACGCGATTGAGGTCGGCTACCAACTGCTGGATGCCGCGATGGGTGTCGAAATCAAGCAGCATCCAATCGACGCCGTCGTCGTGATTCCACTCATTCCACATTCCCAGTTCGCCACCTTGGAACAGCAACTTTTTGCCGGGGTGAGTCCACATGTAGGAGTAAAGCAATCGCAGGTTGGCAAACTTTTGCCACATGTCTCCAGGCATCTGGGACAACAGCGAACCCTTGCCATGCACCACTTCATCGTGCGAAAGCGGCAGCATGAAGTTTTCGGTGAATGCATAAATCAGGCTGAACGTAAGTTCGTTTTGATGATGTGAGCGATGAATAGGCTCGTTCTTCATGTAACGAAGCGAATCGTTCATCCAACCCATGTTCCACTTGTACGTGAAGCCAAGTCCGCCGTCATAAACAGGACGCGACACGCCAGGGAACGCTGTCGATTCTTCGGCCGCTGTTACGACACCGGGGAACTTCTCGTGAACAGCAACGTTGAACTCCCGAAGGAACTCCATCGCTTCTAGATTTTCACGACCGCCGTATTGATTCGGGACCCACTCGCCGTCTTCTCGGCTGTAGTCCAAATACAGCATCGACGCCACGGCATCGACTCTCAAACCATCAATGTGGTACTTATCGAGCCAGAACAGAGCATTCGCGACAAGGAAGTTGCGCACTTCATTGCGGCCGTAGTTGAAGATCAGCGTGCCCCAATCCGGGTGTTCACCCTGGCGGACGTCCGCATGTTCGTACAGTGCCGATCCATCGAACCGAGCCAACCCGTGTTGATCTTTCGGGAAGTGAGCGGGAACCCAATCGACGATCACACCAATCCCGTGTTGGTGCATATGGTCGACAAAGTACATGAAGTCTTCAGGCGAACCATGGCGACTTGTTGGCGCAAAGTAACCGACGGCTTGATAACCCCACGATCCCGTGAAGGGATGCTCATTGATGGGCATCAGTTCGATGTGCGTGAACCGCATACGTTTGCAGTATTCCACCAAACGTTTGGCCAAGTCGCGGTAGTCGAGCCAGCCATGAGTCCGGCCGGGCCCGGTTTGCCAGCTACCTAAGTGAACCTCGTACACGTTCATCGGTTCGTGCATCGGGTTCCACTGTTCCCGCTTTGTCATCCAATCCGAATCATTCCAAGTGTGCTTGGTGAGATCGGTGATGATCGACGCAGTTAATGGTGGCAATTCAGCGGCAAATCCCATCGGGTCTGTTTTGTCGACCCATTGCCCATGTTCGTTGAGCAGTCGGAACTTGTACTTATCGCCCACCTTGGCCGTGGGAATGAAAATCTCCCAGATGCCGGAGTCGCTGCCGCGGGCTGCGTGGGCACGGCCATCCCAGCCGTTGAAGTCTCCCACCACTTGCACGGTTCGCGCATTGGGTGCCCAAACAGCAAAGTTGACACCCTTCTTGCCATCGACCGTGCGAATTTGCGCACCGAGTCGTTCGTAAAGCTTGTGGTGTTTGCCTTCACCGATCAGGTAGCGATCGAAGTCCGTCAGAATGGAAGGTGTGGCGTAGGGATCTTGCATGTTGGAAGTTTCGCCGTGCTGGTTGATCATCTCGATGCGATAACGCGAGCTAGTTTGATGAGCGTTCATTGTAACGCTTTTCGAGTCACCGGTTGAATCCGGACTCAAGTACGTATCAACAGGACCGTCACAAATTGCCTCAAAGAAGCCTTGCGGGTGAATTCGCCGCATCGGACGCTTGGTGCCGCTGACGGTGTCAACGATCCATGCGGCCTGTGCCTCGGGTAGCAAAGTTCGTACCGCGGTAGCTGACTCGCCTCGATACGAAATCGGGTGAGGACCGAGCAGGCTAGCGGGATCTTCGTGGGTTCCGTCGAGGAGTCGACCAATCGCTGAAAGCGAAACCTGGGTATGCATGGATCGTCCGTGAAAGCAAACGTTGAGGGAGGTAAGCGAGGTGGGAGCAGACGTTGGCGATTAGGCCGTTTCCATCAAGTCAGCCGCAGTGAAACGCTGCCCCCTAGATACGTGTCGGCTCGACGCAGCGCCGCCCAATAACCAACGACGAAGGTTGTCAGACGGTGCGGCTTGTTCGCGTCTTGACGATCGTCCGCTTGGTGCGGGAACACCCTTGCCGTGGGCGCCATCGATCCGCCATTGAACCGAATCGTTGGAAGATTCAGCCACGTTAGCGCTAGGCATCACTCGCAATCCGCGCGCAGCATCTGCTTTTCCATTGCTGACCAAACGCGATGACACTAGACATGCTTCCACGCGATGGATGGCCAACGCGTGATCCACTCGTCGCCACAAGTCCGCGTGCTGAACATCGATGCGACGACCGAAGTGTTCCCATACAAAATTGTTTTGCCGCCACCTTGGTAATGAATCGGATAGAGATCGAATCAGATATCGATTGTGGCTCAACAACGTTACCGCCGACGAGCCGTCGATCGCTTCGAGTCCTCGAACTGCAGCAAGCAAGGACAGACGGTTCAGATCGCCGAACTCTTCATCCGAAGCTTCAAGCACCGATTGACCGTCAACGGACTCGAGCGAGAACGACCACGTTCCCGAATCCAAGGTCAACGATTGTGCCGTGCAGACTAGCAGGAACTCCGAACTCGTTGGTTCGCTCAGGTGCGATTGGGTAGGTGTCCGACTATCAGCAGCCGATCGGCCTTTTGCTTTGACGCTCCGATCGGCAGCAACGCCGGGAGCGAGTGGACGAGTAACGTCCTCGAGTGAGTATTTCACGGTGGGATAATGCGGGTTGGATGGTTCGTCGTTTTGGCGGACAACCGGCCGTGGTGTCGCAATGCAAAACGTGAGGGAGGTGAGGCGATCCATCGAGACGGCGAATGTGGAAACACAGACACCGCACAGAGAACGTCTTCGTCAAACTCTACCCGGTCCCCAAAGCTTGACTGACGAAAAGAGTTGAAAGCTCTTAACATGCGTCGACGCGACTGCGCCAATTCGCATTACCCTCCGAATCGAATTCGTTGGCAAAGCGAAACGGGAATGCCATCGATTGAGTGGATGCCCCGTTCAGTTCGGCTAGTTTGTTTCGGCCCGTTCAGTTCGGCTAGTTCGGTTTAGCTGGTTGCGGTGTGGCTTGGCTCTTCTCGACAGGACGCGATGCTTGCGGGGCCAGGCCGGCAGCGGACATGACGGTTTGGTTGCAGACGCAGTTTCTTTGGCGAACCCAGTTTCTTTGGTGAACCCAGGTTCTACGGTGACCCCAGTCGGATGGCGCGGGATTGAAGTCGGATTGCACAGCGTTGATTAGGTGTTTCTACGCGTGCAGCAACTCAGAGAACCTTTCGCCCATGGTTGTCGGGCGACTCGAGATACTGGAAACTGAACATTCACGTGAACTCCCCCTAATCGAGGCCAACGATGGACGAACTAATTGCACAACTGACTAGCAAACTCGGCATAGACGAATCCGTTGCCAATTTGGCTACTGGAAAAGCAATGGCGATGGTCAAACAGCACGCTGGCGATGACCTGTTTGCCAAAATATCCTCGGCGATTCCCGGTGCGGCTGACATTGCCAGTTCGGCTGCTTCGGATGCGGCGGAGCCTGTCGAAGGTGGCGGGATGCTCGGCAAACTTGCTGGAATGGCTTCGAGTGCACTGGGCGGATCGGCTGGCGGTGGCCTAGAACTCGGGGCGGCATTGACATCAGCAGGCGTTGAGCCTGATAAGATGGGCGGATTCGTGACGATGCTGATTCAGTTTTTGAAGGACAAGGTCGGCGACGAAGTCACGGAACAAATTCTTGCTAAGTTCCCGATGTTGAAAACCCTCCTGGGTTAGGCATCAGGGCGGCGAAATGGTTGCGGCAGAAACCATCGCTGATCTTTCCCTCTGCCGGTGACCTGAAACCTGATAGCTAAAACTTCATCCCATGAAATTCGGAATTTGCAACGAGACGTTTGGTGATTGGCCTCTGGAAAAAGCACTCGCGTTTGCGCGCGAAGCAGGATACACGGGCTGGGAAATCGCGCCGTTCATGTTGACGGAAAACCTGATGACCTACTCGACCACCAAGCGACGCGAGTACCGCAAAGCAGTGGAAGGAGCTGGTTTCGAAATCATCGGCTTGCATTGGTTGCTTGCCAAGACAAAGGGCTTGCACCTGACGACGCAAGACCGCGTCGCACGCGAAGACACTTCGGAATACTTGCGAGAGCTGATTCGCTTATGCAGTGACCTCGGTGGGGAAGTGATGGTTTTGGGTTCGCCGTTGCAGCGGAACTACCCTAAGTCTCAATCGCTGGAATCCGCGATGCGAAATGCGGCTAGTGTCATTCGGGATGTGACGCCGGATTTGGAAGAGTACTGCGTCCGCATCGCTGTGGAGCCGTTGGGGCGCCAAGAAGGTAATTTCCTGAACACCGCTGCATCGGCTCGGAAATTGATTTCGATGATCGACAGCGAACATGTTCGTTTGCACCTGGACGTCAAGGCAATGAGCGACGAGGAAACTCCTATCGTCGACATCATCCGCGACAACGCCGATGCGATGATCCACTTCCACGCCAACGATGCGAATCGCCAAGGCCCGGGAATGGGTGAGATTGACTTCAAGCCAATCTTTCAAACCCTGAAAGAAGTGGGATACGACGGTTGGGTCAGTGTCGAAGTGTTTGATTACGAACCAGGTGTGGAACGATTGGTGACCGAGAGCATGGCGAACATGCGGGCGGCCATGGACTAGCGTGCACTCAATCACGTCGCATCGAAACGGATTTCCCATTTGCTAACGGATTCGAGTCCGTTGAACGTCGCTACTGTGCCATGATCAGCTCACGACTACGCCCGGCTCTCGCACATCTTGGCGATGCGCTCGCGTATTTCTTGGTGCGAGTGATCGTGGCCGTCATTCAAGTTCTGCCTTTGGACATGGGCAATTCGTTGTGCCGCGGATTGGCTTGGCTGCTGACCGGTCCGTTGCCCGTGCGTGCCAAGGCCACCGATCACAATCTCAACTTGATCTTTCCTAACGCGACCGCTCAACAACGTTTGCAACTCAAGAAAGCCATGTGGCACCATCTGTTGTTGATGGTCTGCGAAATCGCTTGGGCTCAGCGAAGACTGCATCTAACAAACTGGCATCGTCATGTCACGTTCCGTGAGAACGAAACGATGCTGGGCTACATGCTCGGTCCGCGTCCGACCGTTTTGGTGACCGGACATTTCGGGAATTTCGAAATTGGCGGCTATGTTTCGGGTTTGATGGGGGTGTCCACGTTGACGATCGCGAGGCGACTGGACAACGCATACCTGCACCGTTGGGTGGAGCGGTTTCGTAGCGCCAAAGGTCAACACATGGTCGACAAGGAAGGTTGTGCGCAAATGGTCGACGCGCACCTGCGAGCCGGGGGAATCCTGTCGTTGTTAGCGGATCAGCATGCTGGCGATAAAGGTTGCTGGGTCGACTTTATGGGTGCACCGGCGTCCTGTCACAAGGCACTGTCTCTCTTTTCACTTTCATCGGACGCACCCATGCTGGTCGTTTCGACTCAGCGAATAGGTGGGAAGCCAATGCAGTTCGAGGTGAACTGTTACGGAATCGCTGACCCGCTCAGCGGCGGCGAAGAGTGTAGCGGAGTGCCCGCGATGACGAAGTGGTACAACGAGCGCTTAGCCGCTGCGGTCGCGGAGGCACCTGAACAGTACTGGTGGCTGCATCGGAGATGGCGAAAGCCACCCGCTCGGGTTGCCAAACGGTTGGCAAAAGCGGCAGCGAGTGCCTAATCGCCGGCATTGCGCGAGGTTAGAAAACGATTGGGCGGCGAGTTGTCAAAGTGCTATGGCACCTAGATGCGGCGAGTAAACGTGGCAACTAGATATAGAACATCGTTTCTTGGCCGTGGCGAGATCGCTCGACCAAATCGGATAGCCGCGTTGCTGCTAACACGCTTCGAGACGCTTCCGCGGCTTCCGCCCAGATTTCCTGAAGCAACTCGCCCGCAGGTGTCGGGGCAGCGTCCGTTCGACAACCTGATTCCTGGCAGCCGACCATTTCCGCGATCTCGAGAACGCTGATCGTTTCCGGATCTACGCCCAAGCGGTAACCGCCTTGGCTGCCACGAGTGCTTTCGACCCATCCAGCGCTACGAAGGGTACGCAATATTTGCACCAAGAATGGTCCCGGAATATCGTGACGATCCGTGATCTCGCGGATGGTCACGACCGAACCTTCGTTTTGACGAATGGCGAGTTCCACCATTGCAAGGCAAGCGTAATGAGCGCGTGCAGAAATTGTCATCGCGTCGCCCCTTAATCGGAAGAATGAAGTCCACACTCGGTTTTTTGAAATCCGCTCCATCGCCCCGCTCGCTCGTCTTCACCCAACTGGGTTGAGCGTGTGCACGGCCAGCAGCCAACACTCGGGTAACCCTTGTCGTGCAATGGGTTGTAAGGAATGTCTTGGTCGAGAATCAAATTCCAAACGTCTTTCTTAGTCCAGTTTGCCAACGGAGAAATCTTCACGAGTTGGAACTTGCGGTCCCAGCCAACGATGGGGGCCTTCGCACGATCCGGGCTCTGGTCACGACGAATCGCGCTCGCCCAAGCGTGCTTACCCTTCGCGGCCTCATGAAGAACTCTTAGTTTGCGGTCGAAGCAGCATTGGTTCGGGTTGGTCTTGTAAACCGGCCCGCCATTAGCAGCTTCGTATTCCTCAACGGTGGTGTCGGGCAGCTTGTACTCGACTTCGATTCCGTACTTTTCTTTCACCCGATCGCGAAGGTCATAGGTCTCTTGGAACTGGTATCCCGTATCGAGATTGAAGATGGGTGTTTCAGGAGCGATCGTTGACAACATGTGAATGATTGTCATCCCTTCGGGGCCAAACGCCGTTGCCATCGTAAAATTCGGCGCAAAACGATCGACTGCGTACTGAAGAATCTCTTGTGGAGAAGCCGATTCAAGTTTCAGGCTATCGGCTTCAAGCTCAGCTAAAAATTCATCGGTTGGCGCAAGCGGAGGATCGGCAGCGAGTGCTCCACGCGGCTCGTTGCTATCAATCGAAAACACCTGCAAAGGTGGTGTTTGGGCAGCAGGTTTGGGGTCCGGCAAAGGCTGGTTCATGGCTGAAATCGGCTCACCGGGCTTGGTGGTTGGTCTGTTGGCGGATGGGGCGGACATGTCGCCTTCCTGCAAAGTGGGGTTGATTTCCGGATATCTTAGTAACTTGATCTAGATAGTCAAGTATGGTTATCGTCCGCCACCTGGCCTTGCTGCAGGAAAATTGTCTTGCGCGAGTTTCCCAAGCCCGTGAGCGTGAAGGCTTTTCGATCGAGTGGCACTCGCCTTCGAGGTAGATAGGTGCGGCACTTGCCTTCGAGGTCGATCGAGTGCGGCACCGGTTTTCGAGGTAGAATGGTTGACTGAGCGACTTTTCTTTCGTCCAGGTTCCGCATGGACCGACTCATCTCTGCAGATCGCCATGAAACGCTACCTCGCCGCCGTGCTGACGCTTTCCTTGGCCGCCACCCCTGCGATAGCGGACTCTTTGGAATTGTTGGGAGGTGGCCATTTGACGGGCAAGGTCGTTCGCAAAGGTAAGTCGGTCTTCGTCGCGGTGGATGATGAAATCCAGATCGCGGTTGAGGATGCCCGCGTGCTCAGATCGGTCAATTCCGATGAGCTGAAGGAATACAAGTCGCTCGCGGCATCCGTTGGCGACGATCCCGAAGCTCACTACAAGCTGGCGATCTGGTGCGCGACTCCGGGTAACGTTCCTGGCTTCAAGCAGTTTTACACGCGTTTCCACATGCAGCGTGCCATCGAACTCGATCCCAACCATGAAGCAGCTCGCGGCTATTTGAAGTACAAGAAAGATGGCAATAAATGGGTACGCACGGTGGACCTGATGCGTGACCGAGGCATGGTTCGGCAAAAAGGCCGTTGGGAAATGCCTGAAGCGGTCGCGTTGAACGAAGTTTCCGAAACCACCGAAGTGTCCGTGAAGACTTGGATTCGTGACCTGTCGCGACTATTGAAAGTGATCCAAAAAGGCGACAGCACGTCCAACCGCAAGTACGCCGAAGCAGTCGCGGAAATGCGAGCGATTGATGACCCACTGGCGGCGCCTGCGATCTCTAGGGAACTGATGGATCGGCGGCCGCTACCCCGACAAGCGGTGAATCCTTCTGTTCGCGCTCTACGACGCGAACTGTTGACGTTGCTAATCAAATTGGATAGCCCCGTGTCAGTTCAAACGATGGTTGAGATGGGCATGCAAGAAACGGACCCGGACCTTCGCGAACGTGCTCTCGATGCCCTTACCGAGCGTGGTACCAGTTCGGCGATCGCAACTTACATGGCAACGCTGACGGATCCGCGAAGCAGCAACGAATTGATCAATCGCGCAGCGCGGGCGTTGCAGTGGTTTCCGCGAGAGGAGTTGGCGATGGACTACATCAATGCACTTGTCACAACGCACACGGAAGTTCCGCCTGCTGGTCCCGAGTTGCAACTTGGATTCGGAAACGATGGTGGCGGAGGAATGACGACAGGGCGCAAGAAGGTAGTGATCAAGACCACCAAAACGAACCCAGCCGTGCTTGCCCTAGTGAAGAAAGTCATCGATGAGGTCGACTACGGATACGACGAAAAGAAGTGGCAAGCTTACATCGCTGCTAAGAAGAATGCGTACAGTGGCGATTTACGCCGCGACCCGTGAGCTGCAAAGTCTAGCAAGCGAGAGCACCCGATTCGCTAGACGCTGTCTTTTCGTTTCGCATACCGATCGATCAACTTCTGCGATTGCGAACTGACTACTACGAAAACGTTGCGACGCCAGATTCGTATGCCGCAGGTTTACCGTCGATCGGTGAGGGGCGTTTGGCTTGGCGTCGAGGTCGATGGCTGATCCGAATCTCGTCGATGTCGGCGATGTGATCACAAAACGCGTCGATCAAGTTGGGATCCCAGTAGTCACCAGCTCCTTCACGCAGGATCGCGACAGCTTTTTCGGTCGACATGCCATCTCGGTAAGGACGATCGCTTGTCATCGCGTCAAACGCGTCGCACACGGCCAGAATCCGTCCATCAAGTGGTATGTTTTCACCGACCAGGCCATCTGGATACCCTTTGCCGTTGTACTTTTCGTGATGATAGAGCACACCCGGCAAGACATCCCGAAGGGCTTCGAGCTCGTGAAGGATTCGCCAACCCGCGTCGGTATGTGTTTCGATGATCGCGCGTTCGTCGTCGTCGAGTTTCCCTGGTTTTTGCAGCACTCCATCAGGGATCGCGATCTTGCCAACATCATGAAGCAAGCCGGTAAGATAAATCCGTTCGCATCCGGCGGTGGTCTCGCCAATCGACCGTGCAAGACAACGAGCGAACTGGGCTACTCGTTCGCTGTGTCCGCAAGTGTAGGGATCGCGTGCTTCGACGGCATTGACTAACGCTCGAACCACGTCGGTAAATAGTTCTTCCTTTTGACGCAAAAGGCGACCGTTGTGCAATTGAGCCGCGAGTTGGTTAGTGGCGGTTTCTAGAAGCGACGCTTGAACAGTAGTGAAGCCAAGCTGAGCCCACGCGACGGTTTCCACGCACTCGGCGACGCGGTTGCAAGCGACCAGCCAACCATGCAGCCGACCTTCGCTGCGGCACTGGACCACGACATACTCATTGAGTTCGTCAACGTGAAATTCGTGATTGAATTCGTTGTGCTTGTTCCGAACCACTGGCTGTAAGGCTGCTTCTTCGCGATGCTGAGCAACGACTTTGGCGAGCGATTCATCGCTGGTCAATCTTTCACCTGACCACCACACCGGACGCAAAGTTTCGCCATCTTCGCCCAGGAACACCGCAGCAATGGAAACAGCACCAAGACCATTGCAAAGCGGAACAAGCGTTCTGGCACAGAGTTCGTTGATATCGGTCCCGTTGGAAGGCAATTCCATGGCCGAAGCGAGCGTGCGAATCAAAGACAGTTCTTCAAAGTCGTTGACGACTTGGGCTGCCAATGCATCGGCTTCATCAGCAAGTTGATCGCATTGACTTTGGACCGATTGATATTGAAACCGAAGGCTGTGCAGGTCGACGATGGTTCGCGCGTGTCGGATCGACGAATAGGCGAGGCTGCGGTTGGTGGACCAATAAGCAACCTGTCTATCGCTGATCGCCAATGCGACATTGGCTCGCGTGGAATCAAACGATGTGATTGCCGATCCATCCTCGCTATCGATGGCCGCCACCACGACATCCGGGCAACCGATAGCAGCAGGATCCGCTATCGCGACGCGCACTCCCAATCGGGTTTGCAGTTCGCTTTGCAGCATTTCGTGATCGTCAGTGATGCTTTCCACACTCATCAGCTTCGTTGAACCTAGGATTGTTGAACGTCTATGCCTTGATGGCATCTTCTAGGGCCGCGTTGACCGCCGCGATCACGTTGGCTGGCGAGAAGGGCTTGCCGATGATTCCATTGATGCTTAGCTCCTCGGCGACGCCGGTCGAAGACAATTCCAATTGTCGACCGGTGACAAGAAAGAACGGAACCAAGGATCCCGAGTTTCGAATGGAACGGCAAAGATCCACGCCGGACATGCGAGGCATCTCTTGGTCGCTCACCACGGCGCTGAATCCACCTTGCTCGAATGCTTCCCAAGCGAACTGACCATCGGGACACACGATAGGGTTGAATCCGGACGACTTAAACTTAAACGAAAGGACACGCGCCAGCCCCGGGTTGTCTTCTGCGATGAGAACGCTCTTGGATTGAGACATGGCTATTGAACGTCATTCGTTCTTAGGAAGGGTGGATGAACAAAAAGGCTTTGCGATGGGACAATACGAATCGAATGGGAAAGGAACTCGGCCGACGCTTGTGGACGTTCGAATTTCCGCTACGAAGCCGTTTCCAGCGGAGATCCTGCGTCGACGACATCTTCGGCCCCGACGACGCCGGGACACATGGCTTCGCAGAAACTTTCGATCAATTCTGGATCATGAACACCGTTTCGTGCTCGTTCGCGAAGGATCTCGATCGCCTCGGCTTGTGACTTGGCGCGTCGAAAAGGGCGGTCGTTGGTAAGAGCACTGTAGACGTCAACGATCCCAACGATTTGAGCCTTGAGCGGAATTTCATTTCCACGCAGACCGTCGGGATAACCGGTGCCGTCGAAGTGTTCCTTGTGGTGGCGAATGATGGGCAACACGGGTCGCAGGGGTTGCAGCGGTCCACAAATATCGCAACCGACGCGTGGGTGTTGATGAAAAAGTGCTCGCTCACGAGGGGTCAGTGGGCCGGTCTTTTCCAAGATCGAATCAGGGATCGCGATTTTGCCAACATTGTGCAAGATCGCCCCGTAACGCAGCATTTTCAATTCGGCGGAGTCCATGCCGAGCGCTTTGCCAAAATCGACCGCAAGATTGGCGACCTGTTCCACGTGACCGCTGCTGTAGCCATCCTTGCTGGCGACAGCACGAGCGAGACTCAGTGCAACGCTTTCGGCACCGATCATCTCGGCGTTGCCTTTATGCATGCGAGTGATCGAGCGAATGCGTACGTTGAGTTCACCACGATTGACCGGCTTCGAAAGGAATTCATCAGCGCCCGCTTCCACTGCGTCGTTGATGTCTTCGTTCGCACCGGAGGTGGTCATGATAATGACCGGGATCGTGCGGTACTGCATGTCGCTCTTCAATCGTCGACATACTTCCAATCCGTTCACGCCGCTGATTCCCGCGTCGATCAAGATGGCGTGAGGTTCAGGACGTTGCATTGCGAGCTTAAGTGCTTCGTGCCCATCGGAAGCCTCGATAAGCTCGTAAAGATCATCGGCTAATCCATGCCGCAGCAGTTTGCGGATGGTTGCGTTGGAATCCGCGATCAGGATTCGCATTTTCTGAGCGGTATCGGCAGCCGCCTGAGTGAACGTTGCGGCAATTCCATTTGCGAGCTGCTCTTGGGTCTTTTCGATACTCATTTCATTCTCGGTATTTCGAGTTGCTTCGACAGTTCCCCGTGCAGGGTGCACGTCGAATCAGCACGTTCGTTTGGGTAGGGCGAGGGTAGTATTAGGCACAAGGGTGGGGAGTTGAATCAACTAGTCGTTGTGGCTGGCTAAACAGCCGACAGGTCCAATGACATGTCGGGACGCACGATCGAAGCGGCTTGGGCGACCTTTTCTTCCGAGACTGCCGCGACGGCTTCCATAGGCAAGACAACGGTGAACACAGTTCCGGTGTCGACGACGCTTTCGACCTCAATCGTTCCGCCGTGTAATTCCGATAGGTGTTTCATGATGGCCAAGCCCAATCCAGTACCGATGCCTTGGTCGGCAATGGCGGCTTGGTAGTAGGGTTCGAACAGATGCTCAAGATGTTCGGGGGCGATGCCGCGTCCGGTGTCTCGAACGCTGATGCGGAACTTATCGCTGCCCTCGGGACGAACGCGAACGATCACATTGCCGCCTTCGGAGTTGTATTTGATCGCGTTGGAAAGCAGGTTCAACAAAATTTGACGCAGTCGCAACGGGTCAGCGACCACTTCATTGAGCGTAGGATCAACCTGGGCGGTGACGCTAACGCCGGCGGTGTCGGCTCTTGGCCCCACCATGCTGACGCATTGATTGATCAGTTCAACCAGGGCGACGGGTTGCGGAGCGATGCGAATCATACCCGCCTCTGCTTTGGCGTAGTCCAGGATGTCATTGACCAGGGCGAGCAAATGTTGAGCGGCCTCGTCGATGTCTCCTATGAACTCACGCTGATCGTCGGTTAAGTCGCCGGTCGATCCATCGAGCAGGGTTTCGCTGATCGCCGTGATGGTTGAAAGAGGCGTCCTCACTTCATGCGATGTTTGACGCAGTGCATCGGCCCGCATGGCAATGAGCTGCTCTTGCACTTTGGATTGTAGAACTCGCTTCTTTTCCTCGGACTGCATCTGGTAGCTCATCATCAACAACCGAACGGTGAGATAGATCAGTGCTCCCAGCCCAAGCATGTCGCGAAAGGCATCGAAAACGGGGTGCCAATGGTCAGGGCGAGCTTCGTAATAGAGTTGTGCAAACATCGTGGCGGCGACAATGCAAACAATCGCTGATGCCAAACCGATAGCACGACGCTTTACCAACGCGTATGCGGAACCCACGGCAGCCAAATAGTACAGGATCAATACCATTCGGTCTTCAAACGCGATCGCATGCATCACTCCGATGAAGACGATGGCTAGGCAGAAGATCCCAACGTCGGTGTTGAGTACCTTCTTCGCGAGTGTGGGTTTGATTTCCATGGAACAGCTCCGAGAACTATTAGTGGTTGCGGGTCCGGTAGGGGATAGGGACTACAAAATCTTTAACGAGACCGGTTTTCCGCCTAGCAACTCTACGACGCAGTTAGTGACAGGTGAACATTTTGGAGCATTGACGTGATTGCTCCTTCAGCGGGGGACACATCTGTGCTGATCGTGACGGTGTTGTTGGTGCTAATGATTGTCCGTGACAGGAAGCATTGACCACGCGGGCGCGGTATAACATGAACCCTCATCCCACCTGCCTCATCTTCGCCCCGCCCATGATTGTCCTGATCGCTGTCATCACCGTCCTCGTTTGCATCCTTGTTTTTCGACTTCACGCGTTCCTGACCCTATTACTTGCTGCATTCATCGTGGCATTGTTGAGCGATGCCACCTTGCTCGGTGACCGCGGAGCAATCGAGACATTCGTTAATTTCGAACTTGCCCGCGAATCTATGACAGACGTGCAGGCGAAAGCGTTACTGGCTCAGTCACCCGCATCCCGCCTGACCACCGCGTTTGGCGAAACGGTCGGCAAAATCGGAATCTTGATCGCACTAGCGAGCGTGATCGGGCAATGTCTGCTTGAATCAAAAGCGGCTTCGGTGATCGTCGATCGGTTGTTGAAGTGGACCGGACCTCGATGGGCACCCGAAGCGATGGCCCTTAGCTCGTTCGTACTCGCCATTCCCGTATTCTTCGACACGGTTTTTTACCTGATGTTGCCACTGGCTCGTTCACTACGTGCTCGCCTCGGCAAGGATCTCGTGCTGTTTATCTTGGCGATCCTTGCTGGTGGATCGATCGCTCACTCGCTCGTTCCGCCCACCCCAGGACCGTTGTTAGTGGCGGGAATCGTGGGCGTGGACATTGGAACGATGATGATTGCAGGACTTGTGATCGGTTCGCTAAGCAGTTTGATTTCGATGGCTGCCGCACGTTTGATCAATCGAACGATCGACGTTCCCCTTCGCGCGGTTGCTGATGATCCGCAATTTGCCGGTGGAGACGAGAACAACGATCTGGCATCTCGCTATGAGGTGTCGCTTGAAAACGCTCCCGGCATAGCGATTTCACTGACGCCTATTTTCCTGCCCGTCGTGTTGATCGCGGTGGGGTCGGTCGTTAATTGGTTGGTCAAGGCTGAAACTCTGCCATCTTCGACCTGGGTTTCTATCGTGCAAACCTTGGGAGATAAGAACGTCGCTATCGCATTAGGATTAGTCGCATCGTTGAAGCTGATCAGCTATGTCGATCCAGCCAAACGAGGGTCGCTGGTGACACGCTCTCTCGCATCGGCGGGCAACATCATCCTGATCACGTCGGCCGGCGGCGCGTTCGGAGTCATGCTTCGCCACGCCGGCATCGAGCAAACGGTAGCGGGACTGGCGGGTGAAACCAGCGGGATTTTGCTGCTGCCATTGGCGTTTGTGGTCACGGCGACCGTTCGAACGCTACAAGGATCGGCGACGGTCGCGATGATCACATCTGCGGGAATCCTGCAGGGCTTTGCGACCCCAGAGGCTCTGACGTTTCATCCGGTCTATCTAGCGATGGCGATTGGCGCAGGCAGCAAGCCGATCTCTTGGATGACCGACAGTGCGTTCTGGGTGATTACCCGAATGAGCGGAATGTCCGAGTCAGAGGGATTACGCACGATCTCGCCGATGAGTATCTGCCTTGGCTTTTCCGCTTTGGCCGTGACGATGTTCTTCGCGATGGTTTATCCTGGCGTGTAAGCCATTTTGAATCACTTCCGATCAATTCTCTTGAACGCATGAAAATCAACCGCGCACACATCATGGCTGGCTACGCCAGTCATAACGCATCGCTGTTTCGCCGGTTAGGTGTTTCGCTGGGTGATCCCGCCGCTTGGATCAAGCTCGACGAGCGAGCCATCGCCTTGGTGCGAGATTTGGAAATGGATCGAGTCCGCGCTCATTCGCGTGCCGACAAGGTAACGTGCCCCGCCGAAAATTCACCGCCGGCGGGTCTGAGTCCTGACCGCGAAACCGCAACCGCCGAGGCCGCCGTTCAGATCCTTCGCGGAGCCAAAATTGAAGAGGTGACGACGGATCGAACGTTGCCGTTCATTTTTGCGTGGCACCTTCAGCAGGCTGAGATCATCATTCGGTACGACCCTAACTACGGTGTCATCGACCGACGTACCAAAACGGACGCGGAAATCATGGCACTTAGACAGGCCCAAGCGCATACGGAAAGCGTGATGCGAATGGTTTGCGAACGGATCGCTCGGTCGGACACCAACGATCAAGGCCAACTGGTGCATGATGGCGAGGTGTTGACCAGTGAAGGATTGCGCAAGTTCGCTGCGGTTGAATTTATGCAACTCGGTTGCAGCATGAGTCACGGTGGAATCGTTGCTACGGTTCCACAGGTTGCTGACTGCCATCATTCCGGCACTGGGCCATTGGTGACCGGCCATCCCGTCGTCGTGGATTTGTTCCCGAGAGACGACGCGTCGGGTTATTGGGGAGACTGCACTCGTACCGTGGTGCATGGCACGCCCACTGACGAAGTGATCAAGATGCATGCTGCAGTCATCGAGGCAAAGCAAGCCGCCATCGATTCACTGGTCGGCGGCAACACGGCCGATCGAGTTCACAGAGCTTCCGAATCGGTGCTCAAACGTCACGGGTACAAACCATCGCGCGGTAAGATCACTGACGAACCAAGTATTCAACACGGGACTGGGCATGGTGTGGGGCTAGAACTGCACGAACCAATTTTGTTAGATGCCGAAGGCGGCGAGATCCTCGAGGGTGAAGTGTTTACGGTAGAGCCAGGCTTGTACGGTCGAACTGATGGTGGCGTCCGGGTCGAAGACATGTTGGTCGTGACCGATGGCGAACCAGTGAACCTGAACACACTTCCCGAAGGCCTGGATTGGGCATAATCTGCGTGTAGCCTGGGTCTATTTTGGGCCTAGTCTTGGACCTAGTCTTGAACATAGTTTGGGGAACGAGGATGCGGCCATGAGCGTTCTACGCGTCACAGTCTCAGATGACGCGACTGTTGTCAGTACGCTCAATCCGGATGGTTGACGGCGCATCGGTTAAGACTTGGTCACCGAGCGTGTCGTTAGCGTTTTGCAGGTGATCGCAATCGCTCTAGCTCACGCCGAAACGATCTATCCGCTAGGCAAGGATGGACTCGACCGTTTGTAATTCGCGGTCGTCCGGTCCCAGTTTGTCTTGGGCACCCATCCGCTGCAACATCGTGTTGTAGATGTCGATCCCCTCGCGTCCCGCGTCAATGATCTTTCCGCTTTTGAAACGACCATTCGCCTCCGTGATCGCATGAAAGACTCCGGACAATTCTCGTTTAACGTCGCTGTGGCGACCATCGCCGGATTCCGTAGAAATCGTCAGCATCGAATTCTGCAGGATCGACTTTCCGTTGGGCTCCTGGACCGCATCGAGCTTCTTCAAAAAGTAAGCCACCTCGCGCATCTTCATGTGAGCATGAGCACGCAACGCCTCGTTCTTTTTTTTCTCGGTGAAGCGATGCCAGAACTCGTGACTGCATCCTCCACTGCCTCCGGCGCCTAGTTGTTGGGAATCATTGAAGGTAAAGCGATGCTCGTTGTTGTAATGATAATCACCGGTCATTCGTAAGCGTTCACCCGCGGCCAGGAAGGTGAGCGATCCGAATCTTACGCGATCCATTTCAACGGCCAACGCGTAAAGGTCTGCCATCAATCGCCATTCGTGCGTCAGTTCGTCGAGAGCCATGTCCAAGCCTTCGCCACCGGGGTCGGCTTTTCCTCCGTGAGCAACCTTGGATGCGGGCGGAAGCTTGACGGCTGAGCGATTCTCGTCTGGATCGAGCGCTCGGTCCGCAAACGCACGCTGCTCGTACTCGCGAACGCGGTCCAAGTGATCGGCAATTCGTTGTCGAGACGCGTTCCCCAACGGTGACGTGGGTCCGCAAAAATACTTGTATTGATCCGTGACTGCATCAAGCACACTCTGTTTCATTCGGGTTTCGGATTCGTCGCTCGATTCGCCCTTCATCGATCCAAACACTCGGCTGAACAAGTCTCGTGGACGCTCTTGAATGGTGGCGGCAACGGAACCGTCGGCGTTGTAACTGTGCACAAATCTTCCTACTCGTGATCGACGGAAGAAAGTCCCGGCGACAAGTGTGGGAGTAACGCCCGCGGGTTGTCCGTTGGGATAGGCACTTCGCCGCACCACTTGATCGATCGAGGCACCGCCAGCTCGTGCTTCGCCATTCGGTGGTGTCGCCGTGAATGCTGCACTCGCTCCGTCGTAGTGAGCGTTGATTCCTGATTGATCACAGCGGACATGGTCCACACCTCGCATGATCAACAACTTGTCTTTCAATTCCGACAGCGGTTCGAGAACGCCGTCGTACCCTTCGGATTGCAAGGGCGAAGGAATTCCTAATCCGAAGAACACATTGAACGCGCGCACCGGCGGTTCAACGGCTTCGGAAGCAATCGCGGCTGACGAAAACATTTCCTCTAACACAGGGAGTCCGACAATGGTTCCCGTGATGGATCGCAACAAAGTGCGGCGATGAATTCGCGTCGTCGTCATGGCTAACCTCTTTATGTTTCAACAATGGATGATGATTCGCCTCGCTGCTAACGCAACGAACCGTTGACAAGCAACTCAGTCACAATTGACTGGTAGGTTGCCGCCTTGCCGCCCGCCGCTTCGTGGACCTGACGAACGCTTCGGGCATCGACGACATCTAGCGGTCGACCGATACAGAACTGGATCACTTTGCGAGTCAAGCAAGCAGCGACGCGATCACTATTGGCCAATAGGTCCATCATCTCGGCGGCCGTTTCGTACTTCACCGGTTCTGCGTCTCCGGGGAATAGAATCTCGCCGTCTTCACGTAGCTTGTTGCCGTGTTCGTCTTGTTCGTGGTAACTGCCCAGACCATCGAACTTTTCCAGGCCAAACGCGAGTGGTTCAAAACGACGATGACAGCCGCCGCACGACTGGTTTTCAATTCGCTGCGACGCAATCACTCGATGCGTTAGTCCCGGTTCAGTTGGAACGGGCGTCGTATCGAGTCCGGGCGGCGGATCGCCCACTTCGCTAAAAAGCAAATCGCGTAAAACAAATAAACCTCGCGTGACCATCGAAGCATTATCGCCTCCCATGGTCAGCACGCTGCCGTGCGTCAAAATTCCGCCGCGGGAGGGAACATCGCTCAAGTCATACTTAGCCCAGGGCACCGGTTGAGGCTCGAATCCATAGTGCCGGGCCAAATCGCGAGTCGCATAGGTGTAAGGAACATTCAGCAACGCGACCATGGGCTTTCGGTCTTGCCACACCAATTCGCGGAAGGTTTCGACTGTCTCCCATCGCATGTCGATCGCAAGGTCGGAAACCCAGTCGGGAAATCGTTCGCGATCGGGGTTCATATGATCGAGTCGATCAAGGTTCAGCCACTGCGTTACAAACTCAATCGACCGATCCACGCATCGCGGATCATTCCACATCCGATCAATTTGCGATCGCAAGACTGTTTCACTGAACAACTCTCCTTCATCGGCAAGTTTCACTAGCTCGTCATCCGGAGGGCCTCCCCACAGCGTGTAGGAAAGTCGGTTTGCGATCTCGTAGGCGTTGGGACTGCCATCGCTGTTTTCGATGCGGTAAAGAAAACGGGGCGATTGCAGCATGGCTCGCAAAACGTATCCCACCGCGCCCTCGTAGTCCGCGCCTGACAAAGCAGCAGTGCTGGCGACGCCTCGATACAGCGCAATTTCATCGTCAGAAAGTGGACCGCGAAGAATTCGCTTGCCCATCTTCTGCACCAACGGACGCATGTTGCGATCCGTGTGAGTCCGATTCATCGCATAGGGTTTCGCGAACGCATCAACGTCCAATCGGCCGATGATCTTATCGGCAAGTTCTGCATAGGCGGCGACGTGCTTGAGGTCGACCGTCAAGTTGTAAGCTGTGTTTCGAAAGCCGTCCGCTCGCAAGTCCTGAGGCAACGCGGTGCGTGCTTCGTCGGCAATGTCGATTCCGAGTGTGGCACGGACGGTTTCGATGTACTCGTTCATCGTCAGGCGACGAACCCAATGCTGCGAATTAACGTTGCCTCGGTAAATCGAGGGATCGATGTAGTCGACTGACCAAACCGCGCCATCCTGAATCCATTGTTTCAACAGTTCCTTTTCTGAATTCGATAGCGAAGGCCGATCATGAGGCATTTCGTCCGATTCCACCGACGTGAACACCAAACTTTCGCCCGGTGAACTCGGAACAATAGCGTCACCCGAATCGCCGCCCGCAAACGCAAATGACTTTCGTGAGAGGTCGAGTCCGCCTTCTCTAGATGAACTGTCGTGACATTCGAGGCAACGATGCGACAACAAGGGAGCGATATGTTGTTCGAAATGTCGTTCGGCATCCGCCAGTGGATTCGCAACCGCGACGGGTTCGTTGATACCGTCGTGTCCACACGCAAAATTTCGTTTGATTTCGCTGTCAGTGAGTGCTTGATCAAACAAGGCGACCATCGACAACTTTCCATTCCAAGGACGTCCACCGACAATTTCGTCTGCGATTGCGAGGCGACATTGGCGATCCCAGCCAGATAAATCGCCCGCGTGGTGAGTGTGCGCGACTCGCTTGCCATCCACATGCAAGGCTGCTTCACGGTTAGGCTTGCGAGTGAAAACGATGTGTTTCCACCCCTTGGCTAATCCTTTGATCTTGGCTTTCGTTCCCGGCAATCCATTCGCGTCAGACATGGAAGTGCGTAACCGCACCTCAATCGCATCTCGTTCCTGACCGAGCGTGACGCTCCTTCTTGACGAGTCCCGCGAAAGGGTCACTATTCGAGCAGGTCCCGATTGATTCAGGTCCGTCACCTGCATCCACATCTCGATCGTAATCGCCTGGGACGCAGTAAACAGATCTGCTAGCCGCTGCGAATCTACCAGCGAGGCGACGATTTTCGGTGATCCCACAATTTCGATCACGCCATCGTGCGTTTTGACCTTTGCCGGCGTTTCAATACTCAAGTGAATAGCGTCTTCACGGCCCGAAGTGTCTTCGACCAAACCTGATCGAATGTCGTCGAACGCATAAAAGACCTGCAATCCACGTCGAACGCGGGTCAGATCGTCAGCCGAAGCGGGTTGTCCAAATCCCCAGGCGATCAACAGCATCAAGCCAGCTACAACACGCACGCATCAATCCTCGAATCGAGTTAATGATCTTCGACATCAAACTCGCAGCGTCATTAAAACAGTGCCGAACGGACTGCAAGTGAGAGTTTGCGTGCTGCACCCCCAAGGGCGACAAGGCAACTAAACGATTTCCGGGACTTCGTAGCCGCTACGATATTGCCGCTTGAGAAGCTCATTCGCTTGGTCGGAACCTTCACCCACGAATTGCTCGGTTTTCTGATCGAGCTTCAACATCGGGCTTAGCGAAATCTGTTCGTTGTCCAACTGAAGACCGTGCGCCTTTAGATGGGAATCCATTTCGCCGAGCAGTTCGGTCCAACCTTCATGCGAAACTTCGTTGGCGGATTCCTTCGTAAAACGCTGGCCAGTTCGAGCAGCAATGTTCGCTAGGTTGCACCAACCGGTCGTATCATTTCCGACTTCGATTTCGGCATTCAACATCGAACGATCTTGTGCACGGACGGCGTCGATAAAGTTGGCTTGATGTTTGATGTCACCGGCGCCTTTGAACGTTCGAATCACCTTGCCATCGTTGTCCGTAGCCACACCCTTACCGCGTTGGCCTTCGAAACGACCACCTTCGCAATACGCGATGTAACCGCTGGCTGGACCGGGGTGACCGGCAACCTTTTTCGATCCGGGCTTAGCGGGCAAATTCGACAACCCAATTACCACCGGAATCGATCCGGTGTCAAAGAAGACGAAATGAACGTTCGGAGTTTGGCCAGCATCGTTGTAGGCCACTCGACCGCCGCCACCCAAAATGCGTTGGGGCAGCTTGACCGAATCTTGGAACACGTTGTTTCGCAGGTCATCGAGAACGTGAACGCCCCAGTTGCCCATTTCGCCACTGCCGGTGTTCCAATCCCAGTGCCAATCGTAGTGAAGCGAGTTTCGGTAGATCGGCTGATCCTGAGCCGGACCTAGCCACAAATCGTAGGCCACGTTCTTGTCAATATCGAGCGGAGTTTCGCGTTTGCCGATCGGCTGGCGAATGCCGAAACGATTGACCCGTGCGGACTCGATCTCGCCGAGAGCTTTTTCCTCGTGCAGAAATTTCTTGATCTCAGCCTGCATCGGATCGCTTCGTTGTTGCGTCCCGATTTGGCAAATTTTGTTGTACTTACGAGCGGCGGCGACGGTTTGGCGACCTTCCCATTGCGAATGGGATAGAGGCTTTTCGACATAAACGTCCTTGCCCGCTTCCATCGCCCAAATGGCCGCTAAGCAGTGCCAGTGGTTACACGTTGCAATCACGACGGCATCGACTGAAGGCGATTCGAGCAGCTTTCGCATGTCGGTGAATGTTTCAGCCTTGGGAAATCGCTGTTTCGCAAGTCCGACCCGAGACTCATCGACATCGCACAAGGCTGCGATGTTCGCTCCTTCGACGGCTGTGAATTGCTTCATCAGCTCACCAGCACGCCCGCCACAACTAATGAAGCCCAGGTTCACTTCGTTCGCCGTTGACGACGCCATCACGCGTGGAGCCAAGGAAGTGGTCAATCCAGTAGCAGCAGAGGCCGCTAAAAAGGTGCGTCGATTCAGAGATTTCATGTCGGGTGGGATGTCTGAGGTAGGAGGTGGGATGGAGTACTATCCTAACACATCTGACACACCAGTTATCAGCATTTGTGGGGAAGTTTCCCGCCCATGACCATTTTGGCTCCTACCAATGTGTCCATCGACATCCCCAACCAATTCGGTACTGTTTCGCCAGATGGATTGTATGGGAATCCAGCCGACCGTTTTGGCGAAACACTCGACTCTCGGTTCCAAAATCATTGACGAGTGGTACGTCAGAGGGTGACAATGAAGCAAACGCAAGGAATCGTTTCCTCACCTTTTCTGAATTCCTCATTCATCACTTCTTCATCTAGGTTGTCCGATGTTGCTTTCCGGTGACGAAATTCGCAAACGTCAAGAAAACCAGTGCCGGATCGAACCTTACCAGGAAGATCGCCTGAATCCGAACAGTTACAACCTGTCGCTTCACGACGAACTACTGATCTATGAAGAAGTCGTTTTGGACGCTGCTTCCCCCAATCGTTACCGCCGAATTTCGATTCCCGAGGAAGGTTTGACCCTGCAGCCAGGGATTTTGTACCTCGGCCGGACCGTCGAATACACCGAAACTCACGGGGTCGTTCCGATGATTCAAGGGCGAAGTTCGCTCGGAAGACTCGGATTGTTCATCAACCCCGGCGGCAGCGTCGGCGATGCGGGATACAAAGGCACCTGGACAATCGAAATGCACTGCGTTCAACCCGTGCGCATCTACGCCGGAATGCAGGTCTGCCAAATCTACTATCTGACGATTGAGGGTGAGTGCACGGAATACTGCAGCGAGAAGTATCAGAACAGTCGTGACATCCAACCGAGCCTGTTGTTCCAAGAGCTTGGCAATCCGGATGGCGATCGGCAACTCGAATTGAAATTCGAAGAGCTATTGCTGGGCGCCCAACAAACTTAGATCACGTCCTAGATCACGTTCTCGGTCACCAACCACTTCTATCATTGGATCAGTGGTGGTTAAGACTTCCGACGTACCGTT
The DNA here is from genome assembly GCF_007859865.1 of Rubripirellula amarantea. Taxonomy (NCBI): domain Bacteria; kingdom Pseudomonadati; phylum Planctomycetota; class Planctomycetia; order Pirellulales; family Pirellulaceae; genus Rubripirellula; species Rubripirellula amarantea. The sequence goes on from NZ_SJPI01000002.1 coordinate 820,683, forward strand.
CGTTACGGTGCGGGGCGAATTAGGCCGCGCGGGCGCTTCTGATCCGAATCGTTTCGTCGTACTTTAAGTTGACGATAGCCGGTTTTGCGTCAAGCTTGTTTGGGTGCCACATTTCGATCGTTGGCTTCACGTACTCTTCGCCGCCGGTTCGCAAAACACGGCCGATGCATTCGTTGCTCAGGTTCACGAAGGTGCCAATCGGATGCAGCGATACAGTTTCCAGCAATGCTCGAACAGCGGCTGCATCGAACTTTCCCGACTGCATTTCGTTCAAGATCGCAACGTTGGCATAGTACCCCTGAATGGCAAGTCGGTGTCTTCGCTTACTTACCATGCCGATAAACGCATCTGCCACCGAAGCAATCCGAGCCAAAGGATGAATCTGAGATTTGATCCGACCCCGCGGATAGCCACTGCCGTCACATCGCTCGTGAATTTGATACAGCACCAAGCGGGACAACTCGGGTAGCTCACCTCCAAACTTCGCCGAAATATCAATCGCTTTGACGGGATGGTTCGAAAGACGACGGATGGATCCATGTGACAGCGGAGTTTTGATATCGAAGAACGCGGTTCCCACGGCCGACATCCCCACGTCGTGGATCAGACAGCCCAAGGCCAGATCCATCAAATGATTTTGGTCGAGACGCATTGTTAATCCGATCGCTAGTGCCAATGATGCCAAGTGCACGCCGTGCCGACTCGGGTAGTTGCAATCCGCCGGACTCGTCGCCAGGGCTACCAACGCATCAGGGTCTTCCACAAGACGCTCAATCAATTCGTGACAAGTGCCAACCAAGGGCTCTAATGACACAGTGTTGCTGTGCAAGGATTCCTCGAACACCTCCAAAGATGTTTGGATTCGGCGGTCGCTTTCTATTGCCCATTGTCGCTTAAGCTCGCTGCCGTAGGCCAAATCAATGGGTCGGTCAATCTGAGCTATGAGTGGATCATTGGTCTCTGGAATTTCTTGTGAAACCTGTTGGTCGTCAATCTTGTCATCGATGTACTCGGACATTTCATTGACCATGGTTGACTGCACGTAATCGAGCGCTGGTGGTACTTTCGTCCGGCGACCCTCCGATTCAAACGCCATGCATACCGCTAAGTCGCGTTCGCTCATCAACACCGAATCGATATGACGCTCTTTGAGTCGGTTGATAAATTCTTGAGTGACCGGAATGCCGGCCGACAGCAATTTCACTCGGTCATCGCGAGGATCCATGACCGGCGCAACGAGTGGAGTGCCCACCACCAAGAGGTCGATTGAAACCTGTTTACATTTCACGTCGCCGCGCCTGACAAAGAAATTGGATTAGACGTTTTGCCTACCGTGGATTCATCGAAGTGGATGCGTGGTCGGAAAGTGTCCACTGCACGAATCGGGGGCAGTGTCGACTTCTTTGACTTGACATCTGAAAATGCCAGTGGCTATGACGACGTACCCCACGCTCGGTTTCTTCGGCGTTTTGTAGGTGTTTAGGTTGGTAGATAGAATTTGAACGGCAAAACCGCTATTTCACGCTCGCAAAGGCTTCTCATTTGCCCTCATGGGTAACGTCTTGCACACAGGTGCGCTAAACGGTCCAGCCGTCAATCTTTGACAATCGCAACCAATTGATCGAAACATGACCCCGTGTTCTCTGTCCAAATCGAGGCTGTTGGGATAGACTAGTGACGAGTCAGGCGGAGAGTTTGTCCCTGTTGTTCATACGCGAAAAGCTAACATCCATGCGACCTTTTGATTTGCCCAGTCGTTCTTTGCTCGTGACCTCCGTCGCGATCTCCTGCATTGCTAACGTGGTTTCGGCACACCCTGGACATGACACAGCGATCGTTTCCAGTGATCATCCGCTACATTCATTCGTCGAGCCTGCTCACTTCATCGGCCCCGTCGCTATCGCATCACTTGTGTTGATCGGTATCGCGGTCGCAACTACCTATCGCTTTCGTCGTAACGAACGCAACAAGGTTGCCGTCCCAGTACGCAAGTAGGTTGCGAACGACAGCGCGGCGCTGGCCAATCTACCTAGTAAGTTTGGTCGTCGAAGATTGGTAGACACGATCAGGCCGTCGATCAGCGTCCCGGAATTAGCGGCGCGACGCGTATCAAACGCGGCATACTTCACCCGCCAATAACGTTGCTACCAGTGCCGTGCAGGCACCTACGAGCGTTGCAGATGGCATGGCGGTTAAAGGTCCATGTTTTGGCCTGCACGGCGAACGTCGCGCTCGAATCGACGATTGTGCCTCGAACATCCGAAAGCCTTCGCCCCAACTGATATGAGGCGAAGGTTATCTAACGGACTGAACTGGCGAACTCAGGCAAGTGAACCCAAGGTAGTGAACCCAGGCAAGTGAACCCAAGGTAGTGAACCCGAGCTAGTGAACCCAACCCAGTGAACTCAGTTAGGCCACTGGTTGCTTCATGAATTCAGTTTCGGCTGCGATGTCGCTACCATCTGGCACAGCATCGTTGTCGATATCGAACCATGCTTCGTCGAACTCTAAGTATCCGCTCTTACCTTCGGCGGCGTTCTTCAATGCGACGTTGGTGCCCAAGGCAATAACCGCATCGCCCATGGCGACTTCGGGGTAGCATCGCGGACGGTTTTCCTTATCAGGATTTCGGATGCAATACGCCCAGTGTTCGATCTCTTCGCGATATCCGCGACTGACCGGGCCTGAATCGGCAGCTTGTGCCACGGGAGCGGTAAGGTCACCTGATGCACTGGTGTCGAGTGCATAGCCGCCGGCCTGTTTGGCAACGCCGACCTTGCTGCTGGTGTCACTGTTGCGATACAGCAGAACATCCGTCTCTTTATCGAGAACAAGAGTGCCCTTGGTGCCCATCACGACTTCGCCCCAACCACCAAATCCGTTGCCGTTAATCGACGAGTAAGTGACGACGACCTTCTTGTTCGGGTCGACGTCGTATCCAGGAACCGGTTCAACTTGCTGCCAAGCACCATTCTTGAATTCGGACTTCGGATAGTTGGCGACGCGATCGTAGTAACCAACTCCGAACGTCGGATCGTACTCTGGGCCAGGGAACTCGTACATGCAGTAGACGTGATCGCCCACGCTGCGATCCTTCGGCATGATGTGGCGTCCACCGACCGCATGCACTGACAAAGGATGAACCTTCTTGCCATCGTCGCGAAGCGAGCTCAAGAAGATGCTCACCGCGTCAAGTTGGTGCGAACCAAGCTCGGCCATCAAACCGGCACCGGTCCGATCGAACAATCGCCAGCGGTGCAGTTCTTCCATTGCGGTAAACACATCGTCACCAAGGCTGAAGTCTTTATAGCCGTGCTTCGACGGATCGACATCTTTGTCTGCGTCCCAAGCTTTGAACATCGCAATCTCTTGAAGCAAGCGGTTGCGTTCGTCTGGATCGCTCGTCTCTTCGAACTTTCTCTGGCGGTTCTTGATGTCGCCGAGAATCTTGTTGTACATCTTCCCGTTGGCCATCTTTTCGCCGCCCGGGATCGGCATCTTCCAACTATCAGCGCCCGGAACGTTGTCACGGTGCCATTGAGCTCGAATGTGGTGAAGTTGTCCCAGCAACCCCCACTTGATCAGATTGATGGCGTTGTCGTATTTGACGTTGTAGTGACGTTGGTGACCGGTCGCCAAATGCAGAGGGTTGCCTGCGGGGTCAGTCAGCTCAGCCGCCATTCGCGACATCACTTTGCACTGAGCCACGTTGTGGGCCATCAGTTTTTCGGTCAACACATGCAAGCCGCGCTTCATTGCCTGAGCCGCGACGGGAGCGTGCAAGAATAGTGGCAATGCAATGATCACCGCTTCGATATCTGGATCATCCAGGCACGCCATGATGCCGCCGTTGGATCCGTCGTAGACCTTCACGTTGCGTCGTGCTTCTGCTTCGTCTTTATAGCCAGCAACACTGATCAAGCCGGGACGACGTCCAAGCGCCGAAGGGGACGACCAATCGCCGTGAAAAGCGCGATGCTGACCAAAAGGCCGAATGTCGCAAATGGCTTTCACTTCGACGTAGTCAGGGTTGCAACCACCGATCAACACGTTCCCTTCATCGCCGGTACCGATGACCGCGATGCGTACGGGCTTGTCGACCTTGCCGTAACCAAAATACGCCGCACCAAGACCAGCACCAGTAGCGACACCACCGGCCACGATGCCGCGTAGGAAGTCGCGTCGGTTAACGTCGTAGTAACTGCCGATGGCGCTGTAGTAATTATGTTTGCCAACTTCGCGCTGGTCGGCGGAAAGTTTATCGACCATGAAAGGACACCTTAAGGGTGGGGAAATGTTGTGTGTTTAATAGTTTGATGCTGCGTCAATGGAAACGAGATTATTCGTCGTCTCTATCCACCTCGGCTTCGCTACGTCGAACGAACAAATGAAGGAAATAGTCAAGTCCCGCAAAACGACCAGCTCCAGTGGAAGCAAGCACGAGACACGCCATGCATTCGATGAGTTGGTAATTTGACGATCCAGGTCCCGTCGTCGGTGGATACTGACTAAGGAACACCGATGCCAAGAATCCAGCGGCAGCAAGCGAGGCCAGCGGAGTCATGAATCCGATCAACAGGCACAAACCGACCGCCATGTCGAAGTAGGGGACGATACGATCGATGACACTCGTGTCGATTTCCCCCGTCCGCGGCTTGATCATCTCAATACTAGAATTCGCAGCGAGCTGATCGTCGGTCGCGAGTGCTTGCTGGTCACCCTCGTAATTTTTCCAGAGCGTTTCGATCTGATCGAACGTTGGCTTAGCCTTACCCAACCACTCTCTACGAATCGTTTCTCGTTGTCCGCCCAAGCTATCCACTCCGTCGCGCAAACTTCGTTCGCCAGAATCGTTGTCGAGTTTCGCGATTCGTTGGCGACCGAGTTCAAACTCCTCTAGGTCACCTGCGTTCTCTGACACGATCCAATCGTATTGTTTGACTGCTTCGATGTAATTCAGGTTGGCCTTAGCCTTTTGCTCGTCGGTGAATCCGTAATGTTGGCTCACTTGATCGCGATAAAGCGCGAAGGTGTATTTGATGGCCTCCTTGTTCAACCGGTATTGACCATCGGCGTCCCAAACGAGGTTGCGATAGTGGTTCGCATAAGGACCCTGAGCGTTTGCGAAGAAAGGAGCCGCGGACCAGTTGCCCGCGTCTCGCTTATCAACGCCCTCGCTAAAGAAATGCCAACCTATAGTGAGCCGCAATAGCACAAGCATGACCATAGCAGTCATACCGAGAAGCCGCGGCGAAAGGCCCCAGCCAACACTCAGACGGAGGGGGAACAACAGAAGCTTTCGCACGAAGAAACGACCTGGCGATGGGAGGGGGAGGGAGGGAGGACCTGATTCCCTTAGCTTACACGAGAAACCGCAGACTGCACCACTATGGCAACTGAAAGCACGGTGGGTTTAAAAAAATTCGCCCCAGTCCGTTCGGTCATTCGAACCAGGCCATCGATCCACTCCAACCCGGTCGTGCCAATCGCGACCATCAGCCAACCGTGGACGGTGACGTAAGTCGGCGCGATCAAGTAGCCCGCAGCGGTGAAGTCAGCCGAAACGGTTGTTCGGCTAAGGACCATGGCAGAGGTAAATCGAGGTAAGTTTTAGGCAGGGCTGAGATCAAGGCAGGTCGGTCTTGGCCGTTACCGTTTTCTCAGGCTCGTCTTGCGGAACATCGCGAAAGACGACGACGTCGACCCGACCTCGATCCGGGGCGACGACCGATTTGACGAAATTGCGACCGACGATTCGAAATGGCCGCTGACGCCGATGGGGGCCCACATGTACGTCGGGATCAAGCAGGTTGTCTTCTTCTTCCGTCAGTTGATTGGGATCGGCATCCCGTCCCGAACTTTCGGCTGCATGGGCGGCGGATGCGAGTTGTCTCAATTGCTTGGCGAATCGTTCGGGTGCCAAGTCTTCGAGATCGGCCACCATGCTCGACGTTAGAAATCGTTCGGTGGGGCGTTCTCTATGGAAGATCACGTATCGACCCGGGTCACTTTCGGTAAGTCGCGTCGATTGTTCATCGCTGAGACCGCAATCCGCGACCCGCAGAATCTTTAGCGACCTGTTGGCGTTGAGTTCGGTGACCATGTCATCGCTCAATTGCACTCCCGACAGGTCCAAGAACTCCAATGCGTCATTCCGAAGCAGCGGGCGAAGGGCATCGGCATCAAGGTCCGCGTCTTGCAGCGACAGATTGGTGACTTGGCGAAGTTCTCGCAAGGCCGCGCGGGTTTCGTCATCAAACGAGATTCGATTCAGCGATGCAGTTCGCAGCGAAGGAATCCCAGCAAGCCACGCCAATGTTCCCTGACCGATCGAGTTGTCATCCAGGTTCACCTCCCACAGCGTGCTAAGGCGACTCCACGACGCGGTCACTTCATCCGTCACACCCGCGCCGGGCAAGGAAAGAATCGTCATTCGCGGAATTTCCCCCACCTTTCGCAGCGCGTCAGGCGAAAGGGTCGGATAAGCAACGGTCAATCGTTCCAAGCGAGGGCACACTAAGACCACATCCAACATTTCGTCATTGAAAGCTCGCCCCCCCGCGGCAAACCATTCGATGTCTCGAAGTCCGGACAACTTGAAATTCGGTTGCCAAGGTTGCTCGAAAGCGAGCCCCTTCAATTTAGGCGCGTTGAGGATCTGCATCAATTCTGGTGTGTTGGCGATGCGAAACTCGCCTTCCAATAGCGGTTGATCCAAGATCCGAAAGTGTTCGATTTCTTCGAGTGCTGGCGAACTGAACTTCGTCAATCGGTTTTGCGAAGCAATGTCGAGTCGTTTCAGCAAACCACATTCGACGTTCAGATGCTTGAGCTTAGGGAAGTGGTCCAGGATCCACGCCACGCCGTCATCGGCCAGTGAGCAACCTGCGATGAACAGCGACGTGAGTTCGTCCATCTGGTCGAGTGATTTGACTTGCTCGAACGAGATCCCTGATTCGGAAATGGACAGCGAACGGATGCGTTTGTTTTGGGAAAGCGAGCTAAGATCCAGATCACCCAGCGGAAGAGAATTGAAGTACACCGAAGTCGGACCGGTACCTTCGCTCAACATGGTAATGATCGCTTGGCAGACTTCAGGATCCGCGTCGGCCTTCCTTAAACCTTGCTGAGACGACATCTGGTACGCCCCAAGTGCCAAGTCTTGAAGATTGGAAAGATCGCCAAGCGAGATTTTTTCGAGGTCGCTGACATGTAGATCCAACGACTTAAGGCTGGGAAGTCCATCCAGATTGACCGAGACTACCCACAAGGAACCGGCCAGCCACTGATTCTCGGAAAAGCTAGACATCGCCATTGCCGATTCCATTTCCGGAGCGTCCTCGATTTCTCGCAGAACCGGCAAGTTGATCAACGTCAGCGAATGTTTTTGCAAACGGTCCAGTCGAATGGATTGCAAGCTCGGCAGGTCACGAAAATCAAGCTCAAGAACTTGCTCATTGGAAACCCTTTGCCGACGCGAAACAAAGATCTTGGACAGCCTGGGCCAACCGGAAATTTTCAATGAGTCTGCTTTGCCCGATCGGGGACGTGGCAAGTAAAGCGTTTCAACACTTTGGGACCATCCAGGGTTGTTGATGGTCGAAAGAGTCAACGGAGTTTCTGCAACGTCGAGGTGAGTGATCCCTTGGCAGGAATTGAGCTGCGAAAACGCCTCGTCGGTGAACCCTGATCGGTTGAGCGAAAGTTTTCGAAGGTAGGGCAACGATGCGATGCGTTGCAAATCGTCGCTGTCGAGCACATGCCGGGTCAAGCGCACAGAGTTAAGGTGCGTATGGTCGCGAAACCGACTGAGGAGTTCGCCATCAAACTTCCCATCGATGCTTTCGAAATCCGTGAGCGTCTTGACTTGCGAAACAATGCGGAGCTCTTCGTCGGGCAAACGATAAGCGCGGATGCGACGCAGTCGCGAGAACATCGGGCGGATGTAGGACGGAACATGTCTGGCAAACGCACGAGGAACCCAGACGGACTCTTCCATGCTGCACTTTTCCGACAACGACAGCATCGTTTGGACATGCGTTTGACGCACCCAATAGAAGTTGCCAAGAACCAAAGCTGGAACCGCGATGATTGAAGCAGCAAACGCGAAGTCAAAGAATGCACGCGTGGCTCGCGGTCGTGATGACCGAAAGATCCTTCGCTCGCGAATTTGAACGATGACAAACAGAAACGCTGCGACGAGAACGAACAATGACAAGTTGGCGAGCAGTTTCGGTAGTGACCAAACTCGATACGCACCGTTTGCGAAGTTTTCGTTCTTACCGAACAGTTGGATGTCTTCGTTGTAATAGACGGAATATCGAAAGGGCCAACCGGCCATTACCGGCATTTCTGGCGATGGCAAGAAACGCGGAGCGCTTTGCGACATCACCCCGCCGCCCTGTTCGTCGAGCTGAGCGAACTCATAAGGCAAGTTGGCGGCCACCATGATGGCCATGACCATCACAACAAACAAAATCCCTGTTTGGACGCCCTTACTCGTCATGCTCGCCTTTTCGTCCTGATAGAAACCGGGCTATTCCGGTGAAAGCTCTGTGAAATCGAGTGGGAAGATCCGCCAAATCCATAAGCATCAGACCTAAGATACCAGCGGTACATGAACGGAAATCCCAGGACCCTGAGTAATCTATGACCCTAAGTAATCTATGACCTCAAGTGAACTATGACCTCAAGAGAACTATCGTACCACAACCGACGAGGGATCAATGACGACGTGGACCGTGGATAGTACAATAGTAAGGTACAAATACTTGAGGCCGAGCTGTTGCTGGGATTCGTTCCTTCGGCGAATCGCCCCCCCTCAAATTCTCTTCGAATCGTCTGTCGGAAATTTATATGGCATTGCCCAGTTGGACCGTTGAACTTTTGCGTCGCAGCCTGAATGAGGTTGCTGACCGTGCTCGGCAGCCCGAGACCATCGAAAAGATCAAGACCCAGGCGACTGAGATCCTTCAGGAACTACCGGGCACCGCTGCACGCGGGATCGACGCCGTCATGCGAAGCGCCGAAGTCGGACGAAAATCGGTAGAAAAGTGGGCTCGCAAACACACGCAAATTGCAGTTCCGATGATCAACGCCACGGGCACGTTGATTACCGATCAGGGTGACGGACTCGCGTTGGCCGACCCCGTGTTTGAAATTGGACGCGAAGTCATGGCCGGGGACACGCTTCGCGGCGACGTTTTGGCCGAGCGTCTGCATCGCCGTTTGCAGAAAGCCGTTGCGGATATTAGCCACCCATCGGGTAAACCAGTAAGCGCCGCGATCAGTTCAAGTTTTGCGGCTGCCGTAGCATCGGTAGCAACGTTTTCGGACTCTCGAACCATCGCAGTACATCGGAGCGATTGTGTTCGGCTGCCCGACGGCCAATCGCTTCCTGAATCCCTTTCGTCGATTGGAGTTCGGGTTGCGGGATTGCGCTCAACGGTGATGGAGGTCGGCAGTTCGAACCATCGCGATGCTGCCGATTTTTCGTCGGTCGAACGTGCTTGCGTCGTTGTTGCCGATGGTGGCAGCGAACCTCTTCAGACGTTCGATCTGCAAGACAAGGAAGCGATCCAAGTCGCCGTTCTTCCCGTTGGATTGATTCATAACAAGGTGGATCCGTCGTTTGCGATTCTGTCAGCCGAGGCTTTGTTGGCGGATAAAATCGACGTGGTCGTGCTTCCGGGTGATGGTTTGGTAGGTGGCCCCGCTAGCGGAATATTGATCGGCCGAGCCGATTTGATCGACGCTATTACCTCGTCGGTTGCATGGCGAGTGTTACGTGCATCCGATGCGACGACGGCCATGACGACTGTGGCAATTGAAATAGACGGCTCGTCGGTGGACGTTTCACCTGCGATCGCTCGGTTGCAAACCTCTGAAGCGAATTTGAAGGACCGAGCTGAACGTTTGGCAACGCGGCTTAGCGGATCGGATCTTATTGCGTCGTGCCAAGTCACCGCGGACGATGCTCGTTTAACCCCCAAGGGACGCTGGGTCGTGCCTTCGCGTCAATTGTGCATCCGACACCAAAGTAAGTCAGCCGCCGAGTGGTCACAGTCATTGCGAGAGGACATGCCCGCCATCTTGACCACTCATGACGAAACATTCGTCAAAGTCGATCTGCGTTGGCTAAATGCAGCCTCGGACGCTAAGCTCGGCGAACTATTGGCATCGTAATTTCTCGCAACGACGAGGCGGCCAATTCGCACCATCGCGACGCTAGGTCGCCCGTGGTGCTTGACGCTTTCGCCGGCGATCACTTGGATTTCGGGGTGTTTTTGATTTCCGATCACTTGTGATTTCGGATGTGGGGTTTTGAAATTGAACCCGGCGGACGCGACGATTGTGCTCTCTTTAGAGGAACCTTGATGATGAAAAGCGATCGGATGCCTCTGCTGTTGGCTGCGATCCTAGTCGTCACGCTTGGCTATGCCGCAATCACGGGGCGGCTGACTCCACATCACGTAGCCGACACGCCGAGCTACTTGAACTATCCACTCGATTCGCTGCACGACGCGCTGCTGAGCCCACGCACGCCGGCCTACCCGATCTTTTTGGGGGTGATGAAGGCGACCTTGGGTTTGGCAGTTGTGCCGTTGATTCAGTGGATCATCAGTGCTTTGGCAGCTTGGGCGTTTGCCGTCGAAATGAGGCGATACGGATCGACCGTGAAGGTTGCATGGGCTATCGGTTTTGCAATTGCGCTAAGTTGCACGGCTCTGGACCATCAATCCACGCTCGCCACCGATGCGATCGCCGCGTCGGTCGGCATTTGGGTGGTGACGATGTTGCTGCGGTGGCACCGTACCGAACGAGGATTCAAGACAGCGATTGCGATCATAGGATTGTCTTTCCTAGCGATCATGATTCGGCCAGCGTACCTTGCATTGATTCCGTTCTTAGGCATCGCCGGGACATTAATCATGCGAATGTCCGGCGGCACCATCGGGCGAGGATTAACGACGTCCTTGACGCCGGTCCTGGGAATCTGTCTTTGCGTGATTGGCTGGATGGGATTGCGAGGTGCGGTGGTCGATGACTTTGCGATTCTTCCCTTCGGCCATCAAAATTTGGCCGGCGTGACGTTCCAGTTAGTCAGCGACGAAGAGCTGCGTGCGGTATCGCCAAGTTCAAGCGAATTGATCGAAGCGATTCTTGCTGCTCGCGACGATGCCAAACGTCGCGGTTTCGATTTGGCTGATGACGGTGGCCAAGTCGGGATGACGTCCGCGACCATGACGATCGAGGCCCGTTGGAATGATTTGATCTATCAAGCGATTGCACCGGCGGCGAACCAGCAGTATCCCGACGACGCCGTGCGAGCTCATCGTGAGATTGCGAAGGTCAACAAGGCGATCGTCGCGAAGTATCCGCTGCGTTACGCGCGTTGGATTGCGCTGGCAACGCGACGAGCGATCTGGGGTACGGTGGCAAATTGGCTGATGAACCCATTTTTCTTGGCTGCCACGTTGATTGCACTTGGTATCGCACTGGAGCGGTCGATTCGCTCGACACCAGAATCAGTGAACATGCGCCACGTTAATTCGACGACCGGGCCGAATGAAACTCCCAGCTCGGGGGATGCCGCTGGCAAAGCTGAAAATAATGCTGCAAATGTCGGGGCTAACGCTTTAGTGGGCATCGAATCGAGAGCGTTTACCGACAATCCGATCGGCTGGGATTCCAGGGTGCTATTTGTGGTCGCAATGCTCTACGCCATCTGTATGATCGGGTTCGTTATCCTGACCACGCCTCCGCTTGGCCGTTTCGCTGATGCTGGCGCGATTCTGATCCCAGCATGGATCGCCCAGCGAGCCATCAAATGGTGCTGTTAAGGCCTGATATTGCGATTGCGGGCTGCCTATTTGGGATAAGCGGCCCAGCCCCTACAAAATGCCCACGACCCTATATCGCATTTAGAGGCGCAATTGCGGACAGCTAATGATCTGTCGTACATTTACTGTCAAAACCATCGCTATGAAGTCGAGCGATTGTCGCTTATGATGAGCGGTAGACCAGATCAGTTCTATCACCGGAGGGAGAGGCATCCATGCAGGTCAATGTTTCAGCTAGGCACGGCAGTTTACAAAATGGCGACCAAGAGCTGGTTGTCGAAAAAGTCGAAAAGCTCCGCCGATTGTACGATCGCGTCAATGCGATCGAAGTGACGATTGACCTTAAGGAACTCGATAAACCGTTTGTCGAAATCAAAGTTTCGATCGAAGGTTCCGACGACTGCATCGCGACCGCCGATTCCACCACGGTAATTTCAGCGCTGGATTTGGCGATTCCAAAGGCGGAGCAACAACTCCGACGCATCAAGGAAAAGAAAACTGGCCACCGAGCCACTGGACACAAACACATTGACCCGATCGTTGCCGACGAATAATTGATCCCGCAGCGGTCCAACGATGCACCCAATCATCGCGCCGACTTGGAAATTCCAATGTTTTGGGAACTCTAAGCGAGCGTCACCTCAATGCCCCATCCGGTCAGCGGCTCCGACCTACCAGTCGCCGTCACGGCCGGGATGGACGAGGTAGATTCACCCGCAGCGTTGGCGCCCCTCGTGGCCTCAAGTGATTCAACACTCGGAGCGGTCATTCCCTCCAGCTATCTAGTTGGAGCCCAAAAGCCCCTGGAAATCCTATTCCCATGAAGTTTGCAGATTTTATCACCACCAAGGCGATCAAGGCTGAGTTAAGCTCGATCACCAAAGAGTCCGTCATCGAAGAATTGGTTCAAGCCCTTGCCGACGCTGGCGAGATCGACGCTGAACAACGTGACGACATCATCGCTTCCATCATGAAGCGTGAAGAGCTCGGCAGCACCGGCATCGGCCGGGGTGTCGCTGTCCCGCACACCAAGCACCCCAGTGTTTCCAAACTGGTTGGAACCGTTGGTGTTTCTGATCAAGGCGTGGACTTTGATTCGCTCGATGGCGAACGCGTCCAGCTTTTCTTCTTGTTGATCAGCCCTCCCGAGCGGCCTGGTGATCACTTGCGTGCGCTCGAAAATATTTCTCGTCAACTCCGTGACGACGCATTTTGCCGGTTCCTCAAGCAGAGCAAGAAGCCTGAGGATATTCAACAATTGCTTCAGGAAGCCGACGATAACCAATTCGTGTCTGGCTAATGAGTAACGCACCGCTTGTCCGCAAGGTCGTTGTGCAAAACCTCGAGGGGTTGCACGCGCGACCGGCTCATCTGTTGGTCAAAGCAGCCAACAACTTTCAAGCAGACATCACCATCGGCAAGAATGCCGAGATGATGGACTGTAAGAGCATTTTGTCGCTCTTGATGCTCGGCGCGGCTCAGGGAACCGAATTGACGATTTCGGTCGTCGGCCCCGATGCCCCCGAAGCACTCGAGACGATCTTAGCGCTCTTTGAATCTGGTTTTGACGAAGGCACGGGGACTGAAAACTCGGTGCCTGATAGCGTTGCCCCTCAGGGAGAAAATCCTGCGGGTGCGGATGCTGTTATGCCAGGAGCCAAGCTCGAGGAATAGTGTTTCGCGTGACCGGGGTTGATGACCTCGTCACGCATGCGATTCGTCGATGTTGGCAAAGACTTTCCATCCATACACACACTTTTCACTTACCGCACACAGATGGTTCGCGCCATAGCGATGAATCTTGGCCGTGATGGTCGACATTCAATGCAACCACTCAAGCAACTGCAGGATGTTGATTCAACCAGACAAGTTTCTGGTCGAGCCGCCTGCTGTATCGCTGCGTGCAAACGCGTGCGAACCATCGCCCGACGATGGTCGAACTGCAAGGAATCCCAGTATCGCCAGGAGTTGCGATCGGTCCAGCATTAGTGCTGGATCCAGACGGATATCGCATCCCTCGTGTTTTCGTCGCAGCCGCAAAAGCGGACGAAGAGTACGCGCGCCTGCGTGAAGCCGTTGATCTTGTCGCGAAACGCATCGCTGACAATCGAGACGAAACCTCTGCCGTTGCTGGCGACCTCACCGGCGACATCTTTGCGGCTCAGCTTCAGATGTTGCACGACCCCCGACTGCATGCCGAGCTAGGTCGTCGAATTCGAAGTCAGAATCAATCGGCCGCCTACGCGGTCAACCGAGTGCTTCATGACTTTGCCGCCGCGTTGAAGCAGCTCGACAATCCGCTGCTCGCCGAACGGTCCCAAGACGTTTTGGATATCGAGAAGCAACTGTTGTTCGAACTTGGTGCCGTTAGTGCTCAACCGTTATCGGACTTAACGCATACAACGGTCGTGCTTGCTCATAATTTGACACCCAGTGAAACGGCGAACTTGGATCGCAATTTCGTTCACGGGTTCTGCACCGAAACGGGTGGTCCCGGCGGGCATACAGCGATCGTTGCGAAGGGTCTTGAACTGCCAGCGGTCGTGGGCATCGGCAACTTCATCGAAGATGTCAACAACGGTGATACGGTCATCATCGACGGTGATCGCGGAATCGTCATCATCTCGCCGGATGAGGAAACCCTTGCTCATTACACCCGACGGCTCGAAGAACGAAATTCGCTATCCCAGCGACTATCACAACTTCGCGACCTTCCCGGCGAAACTGCCGATGGCACTCGCATCCGATTGTCGGCCAACATCGAGTTTCCTCACGAAACGGAATCTTGCATCGAACGTGGTGCCGATGGCATTGGGTTGTACCGAACCGAGTTTCTGTATCTATCCAGCCTCGACGAACCCAGCGAAGAGGATCATTACCAAGCCTATTCGCAGGTCGTTCGCGAAATGAAAGGTCGTCCCGTAGTCTTGCGGACCCTTGACCTCGGTGCCGACAAGATGGGGCACCGGCCCTTGGCCGAGCATGAACATAACCCGTTTCTGGGTTTGCGAAGCATTCGGTTGTCACTACGCAATCTCGATTTGTTTCGACCGCAATTGCGAGCCGTGTTGCGAGCGGCCGCGCACGGTGACATTCGTGTGATGTTCCCATTAATCACCACCATCGCCGAGCTTCGACAAGCTCGCATGCTGCTGAACCTTGTCGCCGAAGACTTAAAGGAAGAGGGCATCGAGTATCGAAGCGACATTCCGGTTGGAATGATGGTCGAGGTTCCCGCCGCAGTCGTCATGCTCGATAAGTTTGTCGGTGAAGTTGATTTCCTGAGCATCGGTACCAATGACTTGGCTCAGTACACGTTAGCCGTCGACCGTAGCAACGAGTATGTCGCGGACTTGTATCAGTCCTGTGATCCCGCAGTGCTTCGTTTGATCGCTCGCTGTGTTGAGGTGGCTGACCAGTCGAACACACCTTTGGCGGTTTGCGGCGAAATGAGCAGCAAGCCATCGCGAGCACTTCTGTTGATCGGCATGGGAGTTCGGAACCTGAGTGTTCCACCGTCGACATTGCCACGAGTTAAAAAGGCGATCCGCAGTGTCACGATCACGCAGTGCCAGGAGATTGCGGCTCGCGTGATGAATCTCGAAGCCGCCCGCGACATTGACATGTACCTGCAGGACCGCTTGGAAGATCTTGTACCCGAACTGGTGGTTTCATGAGCGAAGACCAACCCAACATCGAAGCGGCTTCGCCCGACAACTCACCTGTCAATTCAAGCGACGATACGTCGTCGTATCAAGCATCGTCGCCCCAAGCATTGTCGCATCAAGAATTGTCCCACCAAGCATTGTCCCACCAAGCATTGTCCAAGAACGAGGACGCCAAACCAGATCGGGATAAGGATCACGCGGCTTCCTCGGTCGCATCCGAGGCCGACGCTTCGGCATCGACGTCCGATTCTTCGCAAGCCCAGGAAGAAGACGAATCAGCGCCGGCGAAAACTACTCCGGAACCTCCGCTGCGAATCCGCTACCGAGTCCGGTTTGGAAAGACTGGACTGCTTCGTTGGATCGGCCACACCGACCTCGCAAAGCTTTGGGAACGTCTGGGTCGAAGGGCCGAACTGAACTTTTCCATGACCGAGGGCTTTCATCCCAAGCCTCGCATCGCGTTCCCATCGGCGCTGGCTCTAGGAGTCGAATCGCTTGATGAAGTCGTTGAGATCGAACTCGCCGAACAGCTCACACCACGCGAATTGCTCGACCGATTGATCGCCGACAACCAACCCGGGTTAACAATGCGCTGCGTTGCGATGTTGCCCGAGGGATTTGGCAAGGCGCAACTGGCACTTAGCAAGTACGTGGTCACGCCTCCGGATAACGTTGATTGGAACCAAGTGAAAGATGCCATCGCGTCGCTGAACGACGCTGGCAGTCTTACGATCAAGCGAAAGAAGAAGACGTTGACATTTGGCGTCGCGGAAAACTTGCCCGAGATCAATGTTGAAGACGAGCGACTGTGCTTGTCGTTGGTCGCCGCCGAAGGCGCATCGCTCAAGCCGAGTGATGTCATGGCGGCGCTGCAACTGGAAGACTGGATCGAAAACGGCGCCACGATCACGCGTGTTAAGACCCAACTGAAGAAAGAATTTGAAGACACGAATAGCGAGAACTACGCCGAATCGGGCGATGTCCCCGAACCGTCGGCGTTCGCTAATCACACCTAACAAACCATTTTCGTGTCCGGGCGATCAACCATCGCAAACGAACTACCGGCCACACCTAACCATACATAGAAACCGTTGGCGTCCATGCCTCGTGTCGGCCTTTCCGTCACAGGTAACAAGCCAACCCAACACCCAACGAGGTGATTTACGATGAAGAAAGAGATGCTAATCAATGTGCTGCAACCCGAGGAATGCCGTATCGCAGTCCTTGAAAACGGCCGCCTTGAAGAACTATACGTCGAAAGAAAAAGCGTTGAGGCTTTCGCGGGTAACATTTACCGAGGCAAGATCGTCAACCTTGAACCTAGTATTCAAGCGGCCTTCGTCGACTTTGGAGTCGGACGAAATGGCTTCCTGCACATCAGTGATGTTGAACCGCAATATTTTCGTCAGGGCGGTTACGACCCCGAAGAAATCATGCGTGAATCGGATGAGATGGCAGAAGTCGCTGCCAAGAAAGCTCGCGATTCAGGTCGCGGAAATAAGCATGCCTACAAAGGCGGACGTCCACGCAACAAGCCTCCCATCCAGGAAATCTTCAAACG
Organism: Rubripirellula amarantea; assembly: GCF_007859865.1. Taxonomy (NCBI): domain Bacteria; kingdom Pseudomonadati; phylum Planctomycetota; class Planctomycetia; order Pirellulales; family Pirellulaceae; genus Rubripirellula; species Rubripirellula amarantea. The sequence goes on from NZ_SJPI01000002.1 coordinate 837,755, forward strand.
GGGTGACGAAGTTCTCGTTCAGGTCATCAAAGAAGGAATCGGCACCAAGGGGCCAACGCTTAGCACGTACATTTCTATTCCGGGTCGATACCTTGTCCTGATGCCGTCACTCGCTCGTGTCGGTGTGAGTCGCAAAATTGAAGACGAAGATGACCGCAAGCGACTCAAGCGTTGCCTTCGTAACTTGAATCCACCCAAGGGCCTCGGTTTCATCGTTCGCACCGCCGGTGCCGGACGCACCGAAGCCGAACTTGGCCGCGACATGGATTACTTGTTGCGTTTGTGGAAGGCAATCGTCAAGCGTATCGAGGAAACCCCTGAACCAGGCGTCTTGTACGAAGAAAGCGATCTGATCATCCGCACGATTCGCGACATCTATACGGACGATATCGACCAAATTTTGATCGATGAAAAAGAGTCCTACGACAAGGCGAAGACCTTCTTGAACATGGTCATGCCGCGGGTAGTGGACCGTTTGAAATTGTTTGATGGCGACACGCCGCTATTCCATTCACGAAAACTTGAGCAAGAGATCGTGAAGATCAATCAACGCCAAGTCCACCTCAAGGAAGGCGGTTCCATTGTGATCGACCCGACCGAGGCCTTGGTGGCAATCGACGTCAACAGCGGCAACTTCCGCAGCAACGATTCGGCCGAAGAGAATGCGTTCCGCTTGAACATGGCAGCGGCCAAAGAGATCGCGCGTCAATTACGCCTGCGTGATTTGGGCGGCGTGATCGTGAACGACTTTATCGACATGCGTAAGGAAAGTCATCGTCGCAAGGTCGAACGTGTGCTGCGTGACGCGATGGCAAACGATCGAGCGCGAACCAAAATTCTTAGAACGAGTCCCTTTGGTTTGATCGAGATGACTCGCCAACGCGTACGTCCAAGTCTCAAACGCAGCATTTATCGAGATTGTCCGTGCTGCGAAGGTCGTGCGCTAGTCAAAACGGCCGAGAGTATGTCGATCGAAGTCATTCGTACACTCGCGCTCGCGGTTCAGAATAAGCACATTCAACGAGTCACGATTCGAGTCAATGATGAGGTTGCGGCGCATCTGAACAACCGAAAGCGTCGCGAAGTGATGGCGATGGAAGACGAGGGTGGCATGACTGTGCAAATCCTCGGCAGCGAAGCCTTGTACCCTGAGCACTTGGAATTGGATTGCCGTGACGCTCAAGGTGAACGCGTCGAAGTCGATTCCTGAGCCCAGAAGATGCGATGATGTCCGACAGTTTAACGATAAGCGAACAGGTTCTCAGCTAACCTGTTCGCTATCGGCCCTCGTCGCACGAAGCACCTTTGATGAGCTACCTGCTAACCGCGGATAGCTGTCATTTTTTTCAACCCTTACTCAACACTTTGGTTCCTATGCTAGAGCTCGGCGTTAACATCGATCACGTTGCGACTGTCCGTCAGGCGCGGCGTACGTTTGAACCTGACCCAGTCGTTGCAGCCGCTCTTGCCGAACAGGGTGGTGCGGACGGAATCACGTTTCACCTGCGCGAGGATCGTCGTCACATTCAAGATCGCGACGTCGAGGTGTTGATGAAGACGGTCAACATCAAGACAAATTTTGAATTGGCGTGTGCCGACGACGTGCTGTCGATTGCCGTGAAGGCGAAACCCGATTGGGGATTGTTGGTTCCCGAAAGTCGCGAAGAGGTCACGACCGAAGGCGGCTTGAACGTTCTAGGCGATAAGGGGCGGATCAAAGACGCGGTCGCTCGGCTTAAAGACGCCGATATTTTGGTGAGCTTGTTCATTGACTCCGATCCCGACCAAGTCGAGGCATCTGCAGACCTTGGGGTCGATGCGGTTGAACTTCACACCGGACCGTACGCGCTAGCGAAACGCGATGCTCAAATCCACGAACTTTCACGTTTGATCGAATCCGGAAAGGTCGCGACCCAACGAAAGATTCGCTTGCATGCCGGCCACGGGTTAAACTACACGAACGTTCGTCCGGTTGCCAAGATTCCGCACATGATTGAGCTCAACATTGGTCACTCCATTGTCAGTCGAGCGGTCATGGTCGGAATGAAGGAAGCCGTGATGGAAATGCGTCGAATTTTGGATTTGTGCTCGTAGAACGACTAGGAAATCTCATGCGGTCACTTGTCCTTGTATCGCTCGTTCTTATCGGTGGAACAGTCGTCCGCTTGGCACTGGCAGAAACGCCGCCAAAGGGTGAACGTCGCGCGGCTGCACCAACGTTCTCCGCTGATCAGCTCGAAGGCGTGTTCTTTCCGAGTCTCGATGACGCCCTTCCGAGCGGACGTCCGACCGTCGCAGCCGTCCGCAAATCCGCGTCCGAAATGAAAGCTTCGCTAGCAGAAGCCTCACCTTCGGGTTCCAGGAAAGCGAGTGAAGGTTGGATTACCCTGATCTCTGCAGCGTCGCTCGAAGATGAGATCAAGAAGGTCAAGTTGCACTACGATTCGGTGGTTACCTCCCCGGGCGCGTTTAAGAGCGGTAAGTACCAGGACGCTCGCTTGGATCTTAGCGTCCTGGCAACTTTGTTTGCGATCATTTCAGACTACTCCGGCGATGTGCGTTGGAAAGACCAGGCACCAATCGCACGCGACCTACTTGGGCGAACTGCATCTAACTGCAAGTCTGGTGATTCCCAGGTCTACAACGAAGCCAAGTTGCGGAAGGAAGATTTGCAAAAACTAGTGACCGGATCAGGGCTCGATGAACGAGAATCGAATCAGCAAAACCAGTGGGATAGTATCGCCGACCGCTCTCCGTTGATGAAGTATTCCGAGTCGTTGATCGACGCCTTGGCGTCGGATGCTACGGACGTTGAAGCCGTCCAGGCCAACGAGGACCAGATACGGCGGCGAGCTGAATTGTTGGCGATGCTGGGTGAAGTGTTTACTAAGGAAGGCATGGACGACGCGGGCGACGAAGACTACGAAGCGCTCAGTCGTGCGATGTCCGAAGCATCCAAGTCTGTTATCTCGGGACTCGATTCATCGAACTATGAAGCCGCTCGGCGTGCGGTCAGCGACATTAGAACGTCGTGCACGAATTGCCACGAACAATACCGAAGCTAAGAAGCTAAACTGACCTGCGTCCTGCCGTGGACAAGCGATCGGACAAAACTTTGGTGTAAGAGATCCAGTAGGTCACTGCAAAACACTCATCACGAACTCTTTCACTCGCGTTTGTAAAACGAGTTGCGCATCGCCCCGTGATCCGGCGATGTTTAGGACCTCGGGTTTGTGTTCGTTGAGCCATTGGCGAGCCTTATCGACGGACTCTTCCGAGATCTGAATCAACAGGCATGGCCGCTTTTGCTGGCGACACGCGTTGAGCGTCAAGGCGGTGCCCTTGCCTACGGTACCTTGATAGATCAGCAAGGTCGCGTCACTGTCACGCACGTTCTGGCGCGTGCGTTCCCGATAGTCCGTCGACTCAGTCTCGGTTAAGTCATAGATCTCGGGGATCGTTCCGTCTATTGCGACTCGTCCTTTGGGACACCATCCGCCGTGCGGAATTCCCAATGCTAACGCTGCATCCAAGCCACCGCGATCAACACCCGTTTGGCCGCCGGAAACAATTCGCTTGGGACAATGAACGGTCGATGAACTCATGAAGACGTTGGATAAAAGGGTTTTGCGAGATAAAACCGAGGCGGAGTTAACTTACCCGAGTCTTACTTTGTCACCGACTCAATCGAGAAGCTTCGTTTTACTGTATCCCATACCTCCGGGTCTTTCACGAAATCTGCGAACATGTTCCATGATGAGGGAACCTTCGAACCGAATTCCATGGGAATCTTTAGCGTTGGGTGTTCGATTTGCAGCTTCCAGCTATGCAGTGCGATCCCGCTGGGAAAGGCCACCGCGCTACCGTACTTTTGATCTCCTAAGATCGGATACCCTCGGTCGGCGAACTGCACACGAATTTGGTGCTTGCGTCCGGTAAGTAAGCGAACGGCTACGATCGAGCCATTTTCGTGTTCGGCAATGACCTGGTACGCCAGCTTTGCTTCAGAAGCTTCGGGATGCCCGGGACCAACGATGCGCATCCGCTTCGCTCGATCGTCTTTCGCAACGAAATCGGTGAACGTGCCGCTCGGCTGGTCCAAGTAACCGGAAACTACTGCCAAGTAGACCTTCACAGCGGATTTGCCACTGCCTTTGGCTGTCGGCTGAAATTGTGGTGTCAAACGCGACGCGGACTTACTCGTTCGCGGCAAGACAAGCACGCCGCTGGTGACCGTATCCAGGCGGCTAACGATTCCCAAGAAGACTCGCCCCGGTTTGTTGTACTTCTTTCGCACGTACTCCACGGCGATGCTATGCAATGTCGGACCGTCGTCGGCTCCCATCGTTGCGATGCCGGTCGGTTTGTTAACCACAAGCAGGTGGTTATCTTCAAAAATCACGTCGAGGTTGGGATTGGTCATCCCAAGACTCTACTCTTTCACCGCAACTTTTTCAGCCACCAAGACAACGACGGCAGCCGCCACCGCTAGGCCGATCAGGACGGGGAAACTGCCCGCTGCAGTGTCCCAGTCGGATGGGGAGACGAATTCCATCACGCGGAACTTCAACTTTTCGTTCGCTGTTTCCGCAGTCGGCATCTGTAGCGGCCACAACTTTCGCAGGCTTCCAATCATCAGCCCAATCAGCGTCGCCATGGTGACATCGCGATGATGCTCGAGCAGCCATTTCAATAGACGCGAGAACGCCAATAGTCCAAATAGGCAGCCGCCGCAGAACACTAGGATCTGGGTGATGGAATCGAGCGAGATGTTACCCTTGGCCGCATCCTTGATCAGCCCCGTGACGTTGTGATAGACGCCAAAGAGCAACAGCACAAACGCGCCACTAATGCCAGGCAATATCATCGCGCAAATGGCAACGGATGCTGATAGGAACAGGTAGGGCAAACTCATGTTGCCGTTGCCCATGGGAATCATCGTGATCGCAACGGCTGCGACCGCACCCAATAGCATTCCCACAATGCATTGAGGCGACCATCGATTGATGTAGCCTTTGACGATCCAGACACTGGCGACCATCAACCCCAAGAAAACCGCTAACGTTTGTGGCATGCGATGGTCAAGCAACCAGTGCATTGCACCCGAAAGCGTGACGATGCCCAAAGCGATTCCAAAACCGAGGGTAGCCAGAAATCGGAAATCCAAATGTTTGGCGGCAGCCGACACATTCCCCGAAAACGCCAACTTCACCAGCGTCGAATCCACTCGACTGATGGCGCCGACGAGTCGGTGATAGTGACCCAAAATCAATGCCACGGTTCCACCGCTAACACCCGGAACGGTATCAGCGGCCCCCATACAAAACCCTCTAAGGACGTTTATGACGTCCATCCGAACCGAGCCGATCTCCTCTGGCGAGTGGACGGCCGGGTCGATGGCAACGGTCGATTCGGATGAGTCGTCGGAAATCGTCATGATGGTCGGGATAATCGTTTTGTTAGGTCTAGCCGGACTGAGCGAAAGAGTTTGCCGGTTTGAGGCAGCGTCCCACCTTTCGCCCACCGAGATGCTGATGATACTTGGGGTCTCGGAAATAGTAAGTAGAACGCGATTTATTCCCCTGACGTCCGCACTTCAACATGCGAGTAAACGGGAACGAATCAGTTTTAAGATCCCCTTCACTGCAGACCCATTGCCTCGTGTTCGAAACGCTCATTCTTGCCGTTGTTCAAGGCATCGCTGAATTCTTGCCAATCAGCTCCTCGGGGCACTTGGTAATTCTTGGCGCGTTGATGGGTCAGACGTCGGAATCGCCAACGCTTGAGGTCATTCTTCACGCGGGCACACTCGGTTCGATCCTGGTGGTGTACTGGCGTCGTATCTTGAATCTGCTTTCGAGCGATCGACGAGTGATTCCGTTGCTGATCATTGGTACGTTGCCCGCCGTCGTAGTGGGACTGACGATCAAAACGAGTTTCGAACACATCCTCAAGAACCCCTTGCTTGCGGGATCGTGCTTGATCGTCACCGGGATCATGCTGATTGTTTTGGGGAAGCTGAAACCTCGCGAAGGCAACTATCAAGGGATGTCGTACGTCGGTGCTTTCCTGGTGGGTTGCTTTCAAGCGTTTGCAATTCTTCCTGGCATATCACGGAGCGGGTCGACGATCTTAGGTGGTCGCATGTTGGGGTTGAAGAACGACGACTCAGTGACGTTCTCGTTTCTACTTGCGATCCCAGCGATTTGTGGCGCTACGTTGCTAACGTTGAAGGATGTCTATGAACAGTACAGCGCTGGCTTACCGATGGAATACGACATTGCGACGCTAGTGATCGGAGCGGCGGTCTCGTTCGGCGTTGGCATCGTCGCATTGAATTGGTTGATCAAGTGGAGTGCTTCCAACCGATTGCACTGGTTCGCATGGTGGTGCATCCCTGCTGGGATTGCTGTGGTTGGCTACGCATCACTGCAGATGTAGAAAGCCCAATCGCACGGCCCCACATCGCGACTCCACGGTGAACTAACCGAGTAAAGCTCGGGCGATGTTGATGTAGATCACGATGCCCAGAATGTCGACAATCCCGGCGACGAAAGGGTTGCTCATCATCGCAGGATCCAAGCCAAGTCGCTTGAAGATTATCGGCAACGTTGCTCCGCACAGACATCCGCAGACGATGACTGAAACCAAGGTCAGCGGTATGACCATCGCATCATGATGACTCGGTGCAATGAAGATGGCGACGCTAAGCCCGATCAATGAAAGGAAGACGCCAAGGATCAACGACACGATCACTTCGCGGCGCAGAACCTCTGGCCAATCGCGAAACTTCACGTGACCGCTTGTCATTGCCGTGATGACGAGGGTGGCTGACTGAGAACCTGAATTGCCGCCGGCACTGATGATCAGCGGTATGAACGCGACCAACCAAGCGTACGTCGCAAGTTCTTCCTCATAATGTCGCAGCGCGAAGGCGGTTAAGAGAGCAGCAAAAAACAGAATCGTTAACCACAATCCGCGTTTCCAAGACAACGTCCACAAGGGGACACGCAAGAAATCTTGTTCCAGCGGTGCGACCGCCGCGATCCGCTGAGCATCCTCGGCTAGCTCTTCTCGGACGACATCGATCACGTCATCGTGCGTGATAATGCCAAGCAATTGGCGACCGGAATCAATGACTGGGATAGCGAGCAAATTGAATCGCTCGACCTTTTCCGCAACCACTTCCTGGTCGTCGGTCACCAACACCGCGACAACATCCGATTCCATCATCTCACCCAGCGTGAGACTGGGTTTGCTTAAGGCGGAAACCAATTGGCGAGTGGAAACAATCCCGCGAAGAAGCTGGTTGTCGTCAACGACGAACAGGTAGTAGATCGTTTCGAGTTCTTCCGATTGCTTGCTGAGTTCCTGGAGCGCTTCGCCAACCGTCATGTTTTCCGCGAGCATGGCGACTTCGGTCGTCATCAATGCACCAGCGGTACCTTCTTCGTACGATTGGAGACGTCGGATGTCGCGACGATCCTCGACCGGAAGCAAGCGCAAGATCTCGTCGACTCGCTGGGTCGGCAAATCTTGCAGTAAGTCGACTCGGTCATCGGCCGGGGTCTCTACAACGATCTCCGCCACTTCCTTCGGCGGCTGGCTTTCGAAAATCGCAACCTTTCGATCGTGTTCGAAGTAACCAAAGATTTCCGCACGCCGAGGCGGGGGCGCGTATTGCAGCACTTTCCAGATTTCGTCGTCAGTAAGTCCTTCCATGAACTCAGCGGTGCGGCCTGCGTTGAGCGCATCGCAGAACTCTTCCAACTCAGCGCGATTGGAATCGGCCAACATCTCGCGCAATTCGGGAAGAAACAAAGTGTTCATAGAAAGCGAACTGCCGTAGAAGGTATTGTCGTCCCCGACCACAGAGTGACTTCAATGACGAAGGACTCAGGCATGGGGACCGATCCGAACCGAAAGGGTCGAACCGCGAGGTTCAGGCCAACACCAAGTCATCGGTGTTTGACTCTGAACCAATTCTTTTGATCAATAAACTGGCAACGCAGCGGACTAACAACGCGGCGGACTGGCAACGGGGCGGACTAACAACGCAGCGCCGCAGCCGATCAGACTTGGGACGCGAGCGCTGAATGATCAGGCGTAAACGCTAGGGAACGACCAACGGCGAACGCCAAAGATCAACCGTGCGTGGACGCGAAGGACCGCTAGTTGCTGACCCGTTCGACGTACTCGCCAGATCGCGTGTCGATCTTGATCACGTTGCCTTCTTTGATGAATCCGGGAACGTTGAACTCTGCGCCAGTTTCAACCATCGCAGGTTTGGTTACGTTCGTCGCGGTATCACCCTTGGTACCAGGCCCACATTCGGTCACGGCTAGCTCAACGTGATTGGGTGGTTCAACGATGATGGCGTTGCCGTTGTACAACGTCATCGAGCAAATCATACCATCCTTGAGGTACTTCCAGATATCGCCGGCAACCTCGGCCGATACTTCGTACTGCTCGAACGTTTCTTGGTGCATGAATACGAAGCCATCACCTTGGCGGTAAAGAAACGAAACGTCGGTCGACTCGACATCGGCCGACTGAAGCGAATCGCCACCCTTGTAGGTTCGGTCGAGCGAGGTCCCACGCACGAGGTTGCGGAGCCGGCACTTGTACATCGCATTGCCTTTGCCCGGCTTCACGAATGTCATTTCCGTCATCAAGTAGGGTTCGCCGTCGATTTCAACCTTCAGCCCTTTTCGGAAATCACTTGTGTTATAAGTAGCCATGGATTTTTCTGATCAAAAAACTAGAGAAACAGAGACAGATGAGATGGTGCTTCCATCGACCGCGTTACCCAACGACGATTCGCCGCTGATCCCCAGCGACAACCGGTCGCTGATCTCCAAAAACGACCATTCTCGGAGAGGTCTTGGGCAGATTCTAACGACCGATTCGGATTTTGTCCGCACCGGTAATCTTGATCAGAATTTCAGTCATCCGGATTGGAAAACCGCGATGAAACGGGCAATTCGCGACTCCCATACCCTCCGCCGCGCACTCGGATTGGACGCGGTGGGAACAAAAGTCGCCGGTGAGAAGCAATTTCCCACGTTTGTTCCTTTGGAATACCTCTCACGCATCCGTCCGGGTGATCCCAACGACCCTTTGTTGCGTCAGGTGCTACCCGTTGCGGACGAGGACCAGGCCTCCCCACCAGGATATGCGGCTGACCCGGTCGGGGATTTAAGTGCTCAGGTAACGCCTGCGCTGCTGCACAAATATGACGGTCGAGCTCTGCTGATCACGACCGGCGCTTGCGGGGTGCATTGTCGCTACTGTTTCCGCCGCCAATTTCCCTACAGTGATTCGCAACCCCACCAGCTCGAGGCTTCGTTGAACTACCTGCGAAGCGACCCATCGATCGAAGAGGTTCTGCTTAGCGGCGGTGATCCGTTGACGTTAACCGACGAGAGACTATTCGCGTTGTTGGACCAGATTGAGCAAATTGATCATATCAAGCGAGTCCGCTTCCACACCCGGATGCCGATCGTGATTCCTCAACGAGTGACGGGCCGCTTGGTGGAACGATTGCAAACGTCGCGGTTGACGGTCTGGTTTGTTATCCACGCTAACCACGCTCGCGAACTTGATTCTCACGTCCTGAAGCACTTGGCAATGCTGGTCGACGGTGGGATTCCGGTGTTGAACCAGGCGGTATTATTGGCGGGGGTGAACGATGATGTCCAAACCCTGGTGAAGCTTTGCCAGACGCTCGTGGACCATCGAATGATGCCATACTATCTGCATCAACTCGATCGTGTGCATGGCGCCGCTCACTTTGAGGTGCCCATCGAGCGTGGACGAGAACTGATCAGTGAACTTCGCAAGCGATTGCCTGGTTACGCGGTACCGACGTACGTGATCGAAGAAGCGGGTGAATTCGCCAAGACGGTCATTCCATCGTAATAACGGATCTAGCATGTACGTCTTTGAGAACCCGGTCTTACAACGCGAATTGTTGGTGAACCTGCGTACCAAGCGGGCGTTTCTGTTGTTGGCGGTTTACCAGTTACTGCTCGCTGCGGTGGTTCTTGTCGCGTGGCCGACCGACGAACGACTCGACCTGACTTCGAACCCACCTTCGGCAAAGAAGCTTGTCAATTTGTTCTTCCTCGGACAATACGTGATCGCATCGTTGATGGCGCCCAGTTTCGCGGCGGGCACAATCACGGGCGAAAAAGAACGTCGAACTTACGAGATGCTACTCGCATCGCCGCTGCGTCCCGGTGCGATAGTGCTGGGCAAAATGGTCGCGTCGTTGACCCACCTGGGCATGTTGATCTTGGCATCGTTGCCCATCATTGTGCTGTGTCTGCCGTTGGGTGGTGTGAGCGTCTACGAAGTGCTGGCGGCTTACCTAGGGCTTATCGTATCCGTCATTCTGTTCGGTGCGATTGGTGTGTTGTGTAGCAGCTATTTTTCTCGCACCAGCAATTCCTTGGTTGTCAGCTACCTGATCATCTTGCCGCTCGTGATGGGAGCGGTGTTGATGTGGAACGCATTGGAGGGCAACGGAGAGTTGCGACTCAAGGTTACGCTGCTAATCGTTCCAGCGTTTGTATTGTCAGCGGTCATCTTGATGTGCGCTGCAGCCGCGGGACGGATGCTGTATCCGCCAGACGTTGGCAGCGAGGGCAAAGAGGTTATCGACTTGGAACGTGAGGCGGCCGAAGCGGTCGGTTTGGTGATCCAGCCGGACCAATTTCCCGATCGACTTTTTGCACCACCTAAGAAGAAGGAGCTGATGCGAGACGGTGCGAACCCCGTTTATGACAAAGAAATCCACAGCGAGATTTTCAGTCAAGGCACGCTGATGCTTCGTCTGGTGATCCAAATCAGTATGCTGTTGGCGATACCGCTGATGGGCGTCTATCTGTTTTGGCAAATCGATCGTTGCGCATGGTTTTGCGTCTATGTGATCGTCTTCAACATGCTCGTCGGACCTGTGTTTTTAGCCGGTAGCATGACCAGTGAAAGAGAACGTCAAACGCTGGACTTGTTGCTTACGACGACGTTGACGCCCTGGCAGATCCTGTGGGGTAAGTTCATTGTCGGATTCAGAATCTCGGCTGTTCTGACGGGTTTCTTACTTTGGCCATTGCTTCTTGGAACCGCATTGAACATCAGCTTCTGGTCCAACTGGCTTGCTGTTGTTTTGTTCTTTGCAGTGGTGGTGATGGTTTGCTTGGTGAACGCCACCATTGCGATGGCTTGTTCGTTATTTAGCAAGAAAACTTCCATCGCATTGTTAAGTACCTATGTCATCTTGCTGTTGCTCTATGTGGCACCGCCGACGTTGTTGTCACTGATGCAGATCCTCAATTTGCAACCGGAACAGATCGGCAAAGCCGTATGGTTGGGAATCTCCAGCCCGTTTTCCGCGTTGTTCTCGATCCCTCTTGATGCGAATCTCAAGCGCGAGCCGGATGAGTTGCCCGCCAACGTGGGTGACCTGCGTATCGTCGCGTCGTACTTCGCCTTCAGTGCTGTGATGGTCGCCGGAGTCGCGGCCGCGATGATCTTCCGACTCAAGGCACGACGTGGCCTGTCCGAAGGCTAGTGATCCAAGCCAAGTGTCTGATTTCCCGAACGTATCTGGGTTTCCTGAGCGTGATGGTCTGGTTTCACGAGCGTGGTTTTGTGGTTTCACGCGTTGTGAATCTGTGACGGTTCGAACGGTTGTTCGTGGTAAGACCAGTCGGTTTGTTTGTACTGAAGGTACCACCGTTCAGGTTCGCAGCGATCACGCCGATTAGTTGCATTAAGGCATTCACCGTAACTAGGGTCGCGACCGTGTGAGCAAATAGCTCGTTCGCGGGTCGTCCGAACAATGCAAACAATCACGATGAGCAAGGATGCCATGAAACGCCTGACTATCTTCACCAACGGTCTACTCGCGATCTCGTTTGCGGGTTGCGCAAGTGTCGGTTTGGAATCGCTGCCGATGTGGCCCCACGCATCGTCGGACGAAATTCTTGAAGCTGGCCCGGTCGTCCTTGAACCCGAAACCCCACCCGCGGTCACCCCTGCGCCGGCGACAGCGAAACTTACGGCAAAAACTCCGTCCCTTCAAACGGTTGCCTACACGTTTGATGTTGAAGGCGGCGAAGATGGCGTGGTTATTTCTGCGGTTGCTCCACCCCAGGAAAGTCTTGCCGAAAAGCTGGCGTTTGCACCAGTCGGGTTTCCCGAGTTGAGTTCTGCAAACAACGATGCACTTCCAAACCTAGCGCAGCTACCGGTTGACGGTTCAAGTGCCAGCCCGACGTACACGTTGGAAGCACTCGAGCAACTGGCTTTGGCAAACAATCCTGCCATCACCGCTGCTGCAGCAACGTCAAGCAAAGCTACGGGACTATGGAATCAAGTCGGGCTGCGTCCCAACCCGACACTTGGCTATTTCGGTCAGCAACTCGCCGACAGGAACACTGACCAGCACGGCATCTTCGTTGAACAAGAGTTCGTACGAGGCGACAAGCTCAAACTCAATCAAGCCGTACTCTCCCATACCACCAACGCGCAACGTTGGGAGATGGAAACTCAACGCCATCGAGTATTGACGGATGTACGCACTCGCTTTTTCGAAGCTGTGGCCGCTCAGCAACAACTCGATGCGACTCGAGATTTCGAGACCATTGCACGACGCGGTGTTCAGGTGTCCGAGGATCGCCGCAAAGCAGAAGAAGGCACGCTGATCGAAGTGCTGCAATCGGAAACCTTGCTAAGCGAAATCACGCTCGCGGCAAAACGTTACGAAGCGACCTATGCGGGGGCGTGGAATGACCTCGCTGCCATCGCTGGGATTCCCGACCAAGTTCCGGCACGATTGATCGCCGACTTGAGTACTCCTCAGTCCGCACCGGATTGGAACAGCACGTACGACGAAATTGTCGCGCAAAGCCCTGAACTCTCAGTCGCCAACGCGTTAGTTTGTGAGAAGTCGGCATTGCTCAAGAGGCAAGAAGTTCAGATGGTTCCCAACCTCACTGGCCAACTCGGTGCGGGCTATGACAATGGAACTGACTCGGGAATGATCAACGTCCAAGTCTCGGCACCAATCCCTGTATGGAACAAAAACCAAGGCAATATCTCGGCGGCTTACGCGGACTACACACGAGCGATCGAGAACGTGAAGCGAATCGAACAAGGCATCAAGTCTCGTTTGGCTCGCGCGGCTCAAGAATTCGACGCCTCGATCGAAACGGTTCGAACGTACGAGAACGAAATTATTCCGCAAGCCAAGAAGAGCTTGGAGTTGTCCGAAGAAGCCTACCAAGCGGGCGAGTTGGACTTCTTGCAAGTGCTGATCGTTCGACGCAGCTACTATGAATCCACGGTTCGATTTATCGAGGCGAAAGGGCAATTGGCGCAAGCGAGTGCCAAGGTGGACGGGTTGCTCCTGACCGGCGGACTGGATGCTCCGCAGGACTACACCGATGGCGATGGAATCCGTGGGGCCTCGTTTGGCGGCCAATAGGCCTTCCTAGAATTGCTGGCACAACATCTCGCTGGTCCGACGTTCGACCATGATCAGTGACCGTGATGTTCGAGCACAATCTGTCCACGCTTTGGACAGATGCTGTCCAAGCATGTGCGAATCGCGTTTGGCATCGCTCGGCCTGCCGCGCAAAGCGAGATATCCGCGAGAGTGCTTTAGGTGGACTCCCGCACGAGCAACGTCGACGGATTCGAGTTGTGCAACGGCGAATCTGACTCTTACCGACCCCGTGGCATGGCTCTTGCTACCGGCTTGATCTCTGGGAAGGTCGCATCGGCGACGTCGACGACTTGGGGGATACGATGAGACGCACAATGTCAGAGCCGGTGTTAAACTATGAACACGTGACCGTCCCGCGAGTTCCCCATGGCATCCAGACCGCGTGGGATGTTACCTCTGCGAGCGATACTGCTCGTCGACCCTGGCCGAAAGCGGAGCGTCACTTTCCGCGACTTCACCACTGCTTGCTCATGTCCAACCGTATCTCAGCTCTCTCGACGATCCTGCGTTCGCCCATGCGGATCTTGGGCTTAGTGCTGATGCTGGTCTTTATCGCGGAGGTGGCCGTCATGTTCGCGTTGCCTTACATGGTACCGGGAACGCTGAGTGCCTCAGGCGAAGCCGTCGTCGACGCGGTCCTGCTGACGCTCGTTTGCGCACCAGTGCTATGGTTGGTAATCATTGGTCCGCTGCGAAGAATCGCGATTCAAGAACACGAACGAAGTGAAACGATTGTCGCCAACGCTAGCGAGAGTATTTTGACGTTCGATCGTGATGGCAGCATCCTTTCCTGCAATCGAAAGGCCACCGAGTTATTCGGGATCGATGTCGAATCTTTGATAGGGCGATCAATGCAATCTTTGCTTCCGTCTCTTCCCGTGATCCCCGATCAATTGCCCGCGGAGTTTCGTGTCGATGCCGCAACGCCCGAAGGAAACCGTTTTCCGGTTCAAATTTCCGTCAGTGAGTATCCATCAGAATCTTCTCGGACCAGGATTGCGATCGTGCGTGACCTGACCGAATCGGAGCGAGCGGAACAAGAGCGAATCACGATGGCTCGAGAAACCGAAGCCTTGCGAGCTCAACAAATGGCAACGCTTGCCCAATTGGCGACGGGGGTGGCGCACGAGATACGCAATCCGTTGACCTCAATCAAGATGCTAGTCCAAGTCAACCGCACCAAATTCGCTGACGAAGGTTTGCCGACGGACGACTTGGAACTGGTCGAGCAAGAGATTCGTCGGATGGAACGTTCGGTCAATAGTTTGCTGGATTACGCCAGGCCAGAGAAGTCCGAGTTTCGTAGCTTCCCGATTCAAGATGCTGTTCAAAGAACCGTTCAGTTGGTCGAAGCTCGCTGTAAGACCCAGAACGTGCACGTGCGAGTCGAGGCACCGGACAACGCGATTTGCATCGAAGGCGATGCGGCTCAGATCAAACAACTGTTGCTTAATTTGGCTCTCAATGCACTCGATGCGATGCCAAGCGGAGGCAACTTGATCATCACTGTCAAACGCGATCAACATCGCGTCGACGTTTCAGTTTGTGACGACGGGATGGGGATCAGTGACAAAGTTCTCGATAAGTTGTTCTCGCCCTTTGTGACGACCAAAGAGAGTGGTGTGGGGTTAGGTTTGGGGATTTGTAGGCGAATTGCTGAGGCTCACCATGGCACGCTTACCGGTGTGAATCGTGATTGCGGTGGGGCGACGTTTCAGTTGACTCTGCCAATCGTCGCCCAGGACCCTTCTGATACCAGTACCGAATCTGAAAGTGATATCTCGGTCCACGCTCAGGAAAGTTCATGCAAAGCCTCTTAGTCATTGATGACGAAGCTTCGATCCGAAAAGCGTTTGAGCGAGCTTTTTCGAGCGACACGACGACGGTACTGTCGGCGAAAAACGCGGCCGATGGCGAAGCCGTGTTTGCTGACGCGAAGCCTGACGTTGTCGTGATCGATTTGAGTTTGCCCGACACATCTGGCCTGGAATGTTTCAAGCGTCTGCGTGAGATCGATCCTCGTGTTCCCGTGATCTTTATCACGGGACATGGAACGGTTGAATCCGCAATCGAAGCGACCAAGCTGGGTGCTTACGACTACCTTTTCAAGCCACTGGAATTGAGCGAGATACGTGCTCTGCTCGACAAGGCGTTTAACCTCAGTCGTATGGTTCGGGTTCAGCCACTGCTCGCCGACGAGGAAGACACCGTTGCCGATGCGATCGTGGGTCGTTGCAATGCAATGAAGGAGGTCTACAAGGCCATTGGTCGCGTTGCTTCGCAAAACCTAACCGTGTTGTTGCTTGGTGAAAGCGGGACCGGCAAAGAGGTTGTCGCTCAAGCAATCTACCATCATAGCTCTCGTGCCTCCGGTCCGTTCCAAGCGATCAACTGTGCTGCGATTCCCGACACGCTTCTCGAAAGTGAGATCTTCGGTCACGAGAAAGGTGCCTTCACCGACGCCCAACGTCAACGCATCGGTAAACTCGAACAAGCTGACAAGGGAACGCTTTTCCTGGACGAAGTGGGAGACATGTCGCCGCTCACGCAAGCCAAGTTGCTGCGCGTTCTGCAGGATCAAACGTTTGAGCGTGTGGGAAGCAATACGTCAATCAAAGTCGACGCGCGTATCATCGCCGCGACCAATCACGATTTGAAGCAGCTCGTTTCCGAAGGCTTGTTTCGATCGGATTTGTACTTTCGGCTCAGTGTTGTCACGATTCACCTGCCGCCACTTCGAGAACGCGGCGACGACCTGCGAGTGCTTTCGGAGTACTTCCTTCGCAAGTACAGCAACGAGTTTGGCAAGGATATTCGATCGCTCGCCCCCGAAACGCTTGAACTTCTGCAGCAATACCATTGGCCCGGCAACGTTCGAGAACTCGAAAGCGTCATGAAGCAATCGTTGCTGACCGCGCGAGGAAACGTTTTGCTTCCCGAGTTTGTACCCACACTATCGGATCAAAGCACCTATTTCTCCGGCAATCGAAACGATGGCGAGTTTCTAACGGAATCGTTTGTGGCCGACCGCTTGGAACAGGGTTCAGAGAACCTTCACGCGGAAGCCATCGCCCGAGCAGAGAGTCAACTGTTTCGGCAGGTCCTCAAACATACCGCTGGAAACCAACTCAGAGCGGCGACGATCTTGGGGATCTCGAGAGTCACGTTGCGAAGCAAGCTGAAGTCACTTGGGATCGACGCTAGCGACTTCGCCTGATTCGATTTCGTCTCTATCGACGCTGATCTACGTTTATGCAAAGTGATAGTGAATGAGATGGTGGGCGGAGGCTTTCGCCTACAGTCTCGTCGCAATGAGGCATTCATCAACACGACTGCTGATCAGGTGAAGTTTCCCGATCACCGCCCACCGTGAGTCGTCGTAGGGTCAGAACGTCATTGAATTGGTCTCGCGGGGTCGTCGGTCGTCATCGAGATTGAGTCCCCGCGCAAACCAAGGGTAAACGCAAGGCACGAACAACGACGTCAGCAGCGTGGACGTGACGAGTCCGCCAATCACCACCGTTGCGAGCGGTCGCTGCATTTCAGCTCCATCGCTGGTCGACAAAGCCATCGGTAGAAAACCCAGACTGGCAACCAACGCCGTCATCAGCACCGGACGCAAGCGAACCAACGCCGTCTCATGGGCGACCAATCCCAATGGCATGCCGCTTTCGCGAAGATGTTCGGCTGCACTCACCCAAACCAAGCCGTTAAGCACCGCGACACCGAACAGCGCGATGAAGCCCACGCCCGCCGAGATGCTAAACGGCATCTCTCGAAGGTACAAAGCAATCACTCCGCCTGAGGCCGCCATCGGCACCGCCAAGAATATAAGAAACGCCAAGCGCATGGATCCAAGGCTGGTGTGCAGCAGCAACATGATGATCACCAGTACGATGGGTGTGATGATCGCGAGCCGACGACTAGCGGATTGCAGGTTCTCGAAGTCCCCACCCCAGCGAATCTCGTAGCCAGAAGGGATATCGACCTTCTCGGGAATCACTCGCTGCGCTTCGGTGACAAAGCTTGCCACATCGCGCCCGCGAACGTTTGCCGAGATGAAGGTTCGACGCCGGTTGCCTTCGTGTTCAATCGTGGGCGGTGTCTCCTCCAGTCGAATGTCCGCCAACTCTTTCAACGGAACTGCTTGACCATTGGAATCGGTCACGGGCACTTGCTCTAACAACGAGAGCTTTTCTCGCCACTGCTGTGGGACTCGAACCATGATCGGATAACGCGCTCGTCCTTCATAGATTTGTCCGACCTGATGACCACCCAACGATGAGACGACGTCCAAGACCACCTGAGCGTCGATACCGTACTGGGCGAGCGCTTGAGGCTTCGTTTTGATAGTCAGCGTTGACAGGTTGGCTTGATAGTCGGCCTTCACGTCGACCGCACCAGGAATCAAACGCAGTGCGGCCTCAATTTCTTTACCCTTGGATCCTAGTACTTCCATGTCGTCGCCATACAACAGCACCGCCACATCGGCTTTGACTCCCGCGACAAGCTCGTCCACACGCATTTCGATCGGTTGAGTGAAACCGAAAGCAACTCCGGGCACGTTATCATTTAGTTCATCCGACATTTCCTCGATCAGCGCGTCACGTGTTTTGGGCGTGGGCCAACTTTGAATCGGTTTTAGCAATACCCAGACGTCGGTTTGGTGGACGCCCATCACATCGTTCGCGATTTCTGGCCGACCTGTCTTCGAGAACACCGTCTTCACTTCAGGATACTTTTTGAGGATGTTTTCGATTTGCGTTGACATCTCGATCGAACCTTCCAGCGTTGCACTGGGCAAACGCGAGGCTTCGACCAGCAGATCACCCTCTTCCAACCGAGGCATAAACTCCGCCCCCAGGTTCGCCGCCATCGGCAAGCTAATGGCAAAAAGTGTCAGTGCGGTAGCGATCGTAACAACGGGGTGTTTGATCGCACGCGTGACGACCGGTTCGTAGAACCACTTGACGATCCGAACCACCAGCACGTCCTCTTCCTTCATCTTCTTTGGCAAGAAGATCGAAGCCATGGCCGGCATGAACGAAAGCGACAAAATCATGGAACCACCCAATGCGAATAGCACGGTTAACGCCATCGGCCGAAACAGCTTGCCTTCCGTTCCTTCGAGCAAGAGAATCGGTAAGAAGACAACTGCGATGATCAGTTCACCGAACATCGTGGGTTTTCGAACTTCCACCGCGGCGTCACGGATGATGTCTTCGTGCCTAGCGTCGCCATTGTCGTGCGATAGCTTGCGGATACAGTTCTCGACCATGATCACGCTGCTGTCGACGATCAAGCCAAAGTCGATCGCACCGAGACTCATCAAGCTGGCCGTCACACCGGACGCCAGCATGACGTTGGTGGCGAACAACATCGAGAGTGGAATCGCGAGCGCCACGATGATACCGGCTCGCAGGTTGCCCAACATCAACAGCAACACAATGATCACGAGCATCCCACCCTCGGTCAGGTTGGTGAGCACCGTCTTGAGCGTCCGACCGATCAAAGCTGCACGGTCGTAGGTAACCTCCAGCCGGACTCCGTCAGGCAGCGTCGATTCGATTTGTTGAAGTCGATCCTTAGCTGCCATGACGACCTCGCGAGAATTCTCGCCGATCAGCATCATCACCAGCCCAGTCACAATCTCGCCGCGACCGTCGCGTGTTACGGCACCTTGCCTGGTCATCGGTTGGATGCTGACCCTGGCAATGTCGCCCACCAAGATCGGATTGCCGTCGGCCTCGCGCCGCACCACGACCGCTTCGATGTCTTCCGCCGATTCCAACAGGGAAACGCCGCGGATGAAGCGTTGCTCGCCATGATGAATGACATAGCCACCGCCCGACGTGTTGTTATTGTTTTGCAACCGCGCGAACAGCAGATCCATCGGAATGCCATAGCTTGTCATGCGATCGGGATCCGGCTGGACTTCGAAAGTCTTGTAATAGCCGCCGTGCGTATTGATCTCCGTAACACCATTGACCTCTCGCAGCCTTGGCGAGATGTCCCATTCCAACAACGTGCGAAGTTCCATTGGTGAATGCGTCTCACTGCGGACTTCGAACTGCAGGATTTCACCAAGCGCTGTCGTCAACGGTCCGACGGTGGGAGTTCCGTATTCTTGCGGAATCACCGCCGCGGCATCGGGAAGCCGTTCGGCGACCAATTGGCGGGCTCGATAGATGTCGGTGCCTTCTTCGAACACAATGGTGACGACGGAGATTCCGAACTTCGAAACGCTGCGAAGCTCTTCAACGTCGGGCAGTCCGCCCATGGTGTTTTCAACTGGATAAGTCACATAGCGTTCGACTTCTACTGGGGACAGCGATCCCGCATCGGTGACGACTTGCACTTGCACATTCGTCATGTCAGGTACGGCGTCAATCGGAAGCTTCAAAGCCGAGTACAAACCGGCTCCCGCCATCAGCAACGTCAACATAATGACGAGGCCGCGATTGATGACCGAGAATTCAATGACTTTGGTGAGCATGTTCGCAGTGGATTGGAGATTTAGCGCCGCTAAGACTTCTGACTACTAGGACGATTGGCTTGGTGAGGGCAGTTCAAATGGTTGGTTCTTTCCGCTGCGTTTAGGATCGCAACGGTGCAACCTATTCCTCGCCCTGAAGCAGTAGTTCAGACTTCAGCAAGAATGCACCGTGAGTGACCACCAGTTGGCCGGGTTCTAAACCTTGGGTGACTTCCACCCAATCGTCGGATGCATGCCCCGTCGACACGTCCACTCGTTTGAAGGTGCCATCGCTCTCATCGACGAACACGAACGACTGGTTCTCGTGCTGGACGACCGATTCGGGTTTGATGGAAAGACTCTGCCGAGCTTTTCCGATCGGAATGGTGACGCGTACGAACATTCCCGGGCGAAGCAATCCTTCATCGTTTTCAATTTTCGCGATCAAAGGAATAGAATTCGTATTGGATTGCACTTCGCGACCAAAGTAGTGAACCCTCGCTTCGAACACGCGATTGTCCAACGCGGGAACCATGACGGAAATCAAGGTTCCCCGGCTAAGCGACACCGCCGACCAATCGCCTTCACGGATATTCGCGGCCACGTAAAGCGAATCAGTATTGGCGAGTACGAGAAGTGAATCTCCACGAGATACTCTCTCGTTGTTTGCAAACGCTCTTGATTCCACCGATCCAGAAAACGGTGCGCGAACTTCAAGCCGTGCTAGTGCTTTCTCGTTGCCAAGATTTACCGTCGACTTATCTTCCCGATATCCCAGAAGCATTTCTACCGATTGCCATGCCAAGTTCAGTTGACGATCGGCTTCCGAGAGGTTGGCCTCCGCATGGATCCTCGCTTGATCGGCTTGAAAGGCTGCTTGATCGCGAGCGGTTCGGAACTCGGTTTCGGCTAACTGACGCTCGGCTTGGCGTTCTCGAATACTTCGGCCAGAAACGGATCCCGAATCGGCCAGCGGCTGAATCTTCTCAAGAAGTTCGCTCGCCAATCGCATACGGGCATACGACGATAGAATTCCCTGGCGATAGCTACCTAAGGCTCGATTGCTGAACGCGGATTCAATCTCTTCGACGGACTGTTGGTCTTCGATCATCAATGACATTTGTTCCAGGTTTTTGGAGATTGCGAGTTCTCGCTCCAATACCTGCTGAGCGATTTCGCGTTCTTTCTGTCGCTTCAAAACCTCGGCTCGAGCTTGACCGATTTCGGGACTGCGGATCACGGCTATCAACTGGCCGGCTTGGACTTCTTCACCAGGAGTGACAAGCACCTCTGACAAGATCCCGTCCATGGGTGCCTTTACGTCGACATGTTTGGTTTCGTCGTACCGTATGCGACCGGGGATGGTGTGAACGTGCTCGACAGCTTGCATCTGTGCCGGCACCGTTTCGAACCTGCCCGCGACCAACTTCCCTTGGGGCAGCGTCAATGAATCCGGAATCGTTGGATCTTCGGCAACTTGTTCGTCGCTCTCGGATACTCCACCTGTGTTGATCTGATGAACAGCCAGCCAACCTGACGCTAAGACCAACATCACAAACAAAGTAGGCCCGACCTTGGCAAGAACGTGCAGCCAACCGTTCTTCGACGAGGAAGTGGATTCAGGCGTTTCGGGCACGTTGGGCATCTTAGATTGCTGGGTAAGCGCGTTCGGAGTATGGGCTAGCCCACTTCCTACGCACGAACTGTGCCACTGCTGAAAATCTCGCTTTCGCTACGTTTTGGCGGTAAAGGAGTAACAGACGCTGAGAAAGAGAAAGACATTCACCACGTGAGTGGACAGAATCTGTCCACTTCATGAACGGCCTTCCAACGCTTGCCGATGAGTCACGCCGATGAGTCACGCCGACGTTTCGCGGTTATGCAAAGCCGTGACGTTAAGCCGCCGGCGACGCTCGTCGCAGAGTGACCGGCGCATCGAGACTCGTCGATGGCGACCGACGCGCTAACGTTTCGCCGTGGCTTCGATCAGCTCAAAGCTATCCACCAGCACCGGTTCAGCCGACCATTGGTTGGTGAAGAACACAGTGGCGGTTTTGGCATTAGGACCGGTTTTGAACTGGATGCTCTTTCGGTGCCAGTAATTCTGGAAGAACCGAACCGTCTGGAAATCACCGTCGTAATTTTTCACACCCAACCACGCGTCATGATAGACGTCTTGGTAGTTTGTTGCCGGAGCTTTGGCATACGCCGAAACGATATAAGTTGTGTTGGGTTTCACGGCAACGGTTTGTTCGATCGCGCCTTCCCTATTCGCTGCAAGACTGACGTGGCTGCTGCCAGCCCAGCTTTCCGCTCGCTCTTCTTTTAAAACGACGTCGCCGGAGACGTTCCAACCATCGAGGTTGTGATCAAAGATCGGGTTGGTCAACAGATTGTCTTGCTTCCAACAACCCTCAGTTTGCTTATTGCTTTGCCAGACTCTGACATAGTCGACCGAGAATTCTTGGCCGCTATTTGGAAAATCGCTCGGCTTCAGTTTCGCTGGATCGACTTCCCATGGAAATGTTTCGGAATCCAACCAAACTTTCTGGTCGTGATCAACGACCCACTTATCACCGATCTCTTCCTTGGATGCACAGCGAACCAAAATTCCGTCCACGAAGATCTTTACTTGGTTCGGACCCCATTCCATTCCATAGACGTGAAAGTCACTTGCGACTTTGAATGGCAATTGATGCTCGTTGGTCCAAATGCGTTTTCCGTAGGTTGGCGATCCGGGAACTCGCCAGTCATGAAACGAAGATTGCAATCGATGGGACGCATCCGTGCTATCAGGATTATGCCCGTAATGCTCGAACACATCCAATTCGCCACTCTCTCCGATGGACCAAAACGAACTTGAGATTGGTCCTTCGGCTGCTTTGCATCGGGTTTCTAAGTATCCATACAAAAATGAGTGTTTCGAAATGATGGCTCCCGAGGTGATGTTGGCATATGGGAAGCCGCCAAACACTTCGTCTGCAAATTCATACTCCGGTTGCCACCTCGAAGTGATTACTAAGTGTCCATCAGCCACTTGAACGTTAGCCGGAACGAACTGTGATGGTGCGCGTCCTTTGAAACGATTGGCGTACTCGCCGTTGGTGCCTTGAACGAACCACTTATCAGAATCAATCTCAGCGCCATTGAATTCGTCACTGACTAACGAAAGAAGCTCCCACTCGCCTTGATTGTCGGGATCCGAGAACGGTGGTTGGGCGAGCGCTAAGGAATCTAATCCCGTGACGATCAATCCTACCACGCAAAGGATCCGCAATAATTGGTTTCGCATCGGGACTCGCTTAACAAATTCAATGAAGGAAGAAGGAATTCTACGCGTTGTTGAGCTCGAATGGGATCAGCGAAGAGAGAACGACGCGCCAGGCCGATTGTAATGATCTGAAAATTGCAGACAGTTAGATTGTGATTGAACTTGCGGCGGAGGGGAACGAACTACAGCGTTTCAACTGAACAAATAGTTGAGAAAGTCGCCTTCCATTGGGCACACCTCATCGGCGATTTGCGTCGTGGTTTAGCACACCAATCAACGAAGAGGTTTCTATAGGTTTGGAAAATCAGTTGATTGCCGAGAACGCACTGCTGGCAATCGGATGGGAGTCGAAGAATCCGGTACATGGACCTAATGTTGATTCGCTGAGCTCAATATCCAAAATCGAAAGATTGTTGGTTGCCAGCGAATGACCGTGCCGCACGAAACCGACTTTTCTGGGACCCTTCCGGCGGTGGGTAAGTGTGTTGCGAGCGATCAAGAGGTTACGAGATTGTGGTCTAGTCTTTACGTTAACCTGCGGCCAGGTTCGATTCGAACGATGCTGCTGATGCCGCGTCGCGATTCGCGTTCGTTTCGTGCCCCCTGGAAGAAACGCCTCGCAAACTGGAAACTTGCATGCACAAGGCGGCTCTGTTGTCCATTTTCGGATTCGTTTCCGTACCCATCATTAGAGGAATCATTCATGTCTGTTAAGCGAGTTGGGATTCTCACCGCTGGGGGCCTCGCGCCCTGCCTTTCGTCTGCCATTGGGGCGCTGATCGAGTCCTACACTGCCAAGGCACCCGAGGTTGAGATTCTCTGTTACCGATCGGGTTACAAAGGGTTGTTGCTGGGTGACAGTTTCATCGTTTCTCAGACGATTCGCGATAATGCCGCCGTCTTGCACCAACATGGCGGCAGTCCGATTGGCAACAGTCGAGTGAAGTTGACCAACGTTGCCGATTGTGTGAAGCGTGGACTCGTCAAGGAAGGTCAAGATCCGCTGCAGGTTGCAGCCGAGCAATTGCAGAAGGACGAGGTCGACGTACTGCATACGATCGGTGGCGACGACACCAACACGACTGCTGCTGACCTGGCCGCATACTTAGCCAAGCACGACTACGACTTGGCGGTGGTCGGTCTGCCCAAAACGATCGACAACGACGTGATCCCAATTCGGCAAAGTTTGGGAGCATGGACTGCGGCTGAAGAGGGAGCAAAGTTCTTTGAAAACGTTGTCGGCGAACACAGTGCGAACCCCAAGATGCTGATCGTCCACGAAGTCATGGGACGCAATTGCGGATGGTTGACTGCGGCGACAGCGGCTAAGTATCGCGAGCGACTCGATGCGCTCAACTTCTTGCCTGAAGTTGGTCTAACGCGCGCCCGTCGTGAAATTCATGGCGTCTATGTTCCGGAAATGCATTTTGACTTGCAAAAGGAAGCGGAACGTCTTCACGACATCATCGAAGAAACTGACTGCGTCAACATCTTTATCTCCGAAGGTGCCGGCGTGGACGTGATCGTCGAAGAGATGGAATCACGAGGCGAGCAAGTTCCCAAGGACGCATTTGGTCACTACAAGCTTGACGCAGTGAATCCAGGCAAATGGTTTGGCCAACAGTTCGCCAAGATGCTTGGCGCCGAAAAGACGCTCGTGCAAAAGAGCGGTTACTACAGCCGTGCTGCTCGCGCGAACGCCGCGGACATCGAGCTGATTGGACGCTGTGCCGCCAAAGCTGTGGAGTGTGCCTTGACTCATGATGGTGGCGTGATCGGTGAAGATGAAGATCGCGGCAACGAATTGCGAGCGATCGAATTTGAACGCATCAAGGGTGGCAAACCATTCGATATTAACGTGCCATGGTTTGGCGACTTATTGACCGCCATTGGCCAACCCAAGGGCGCCGTCGTGGAAACAACTCACGCCTAATCGCGAAAGCTGGATGGGCGAAGTCGATCCCAATGAGACCAAGCTAAATCCAGCCGTTTACAGGCATCGTTCTTGATGGCGATGCCGTGTAATCAGGCGACCGCATGTTGCGGCGTCGAACTTCGCGTGAGCCATGGTTGCAACATCACAGCAACCACGATGATGAACGCCCCCGTGTAAAAACTAGGGCTTAGATATTCGTGGTCACGGAAAAGTAACGCACCAAGGATGATGCCGTAGATTGGTTCTAGGTTGTTCGCGAAGTTGATCGTGAACACACTGAGTCGCTGCAGCAGGCTAATGTAAAGTCCGTACGCAAAGATCGTGCAGACCAAAACAAGAATCGCGATCCATACCCACTGCATGGGCGTCAACAACCAATGCTCGGACCCGAGTCCCCACTGGTTGATCTCTGACAACCCCAACACTGATGCGCACAGTATCGACGATCCGACCATCTGGTACGACACGATCACGCGAGTCGGCGCGAGATCAAAGAGTTGTCCGTTGAAGATCGAGAAGACACAGGCCAGGACCGCGGAACCAAGCGCCACGACTATACCTGACTGGAACTGAGTTTCACTGCCGTAGATCAACGCTACCCCCATGCCACCGATCAAACCCAGTATCAAATTCGCGGGCACGAATCGAACTCGGCGGATCATCATTGGTTCCAAAAGAGCCGTCCAAAACGAAACCGTTGCCATGCCAATCATGCACACCGAAACGGACGAAATTTTGACGGCCACAAAAAAGGTAATCCAGTGGGCACCAAGGATCATGCCGTTACCAATCATGAGCATGGCAATTTTTGGTTGGATCATCATGCGAGATCGCAACAATGTCCCCAACACCAGAGCGGCCAAGCCGCTGCGGGTAATGACCAGCTCGGTCGCGGTCAGATCGATCAGTTTTCCCAGGACAGCGGTCATGCCCCACATCAAGATCACGCAGTGCAGCTTTAGGTAATCAAGCACGATCGATCGCTATGGAAAAGATGAGAAGCCCAGTCGGTCAACATTTTTGGGTTGTACGTTTGGCGAAGTTTAGGCGAAACGCGAGGATCAAAAAACGGGTGAACTACTAGGCTGAGTACCCACCCACTCGCGGACGAACGTTAACCTAGAGTGATTCTGCCTCGTTTCACTGCGGTGCCGCCCATGTCACTTCCCATCTGGACCTGGATCCCGTTAGGTTTCATCGTTTTTTCGGTGGCGGTCGATATCATCGCACTCGCCGTTACCTTCCGCGAGCGACGACCCATTTGGCCTTTCGAACCTCTCTTGGATTCCGAGCCGACGGGCTCAGCCGAATCGTCACGCAGCCTTGGCGAGCCACACCATGCCTATCGTTCAGCCTCGGACCTGAGCGATGCCTTTCCGATTTCTCCCCAGGCGATGAGGCACGGCGCCGACTTTAATCAACTCGGATATGAGTATCTTGGCGCCTACCGTCATATCAAACGTGGTGTCTACCACATTCGTTACGATGCCATGATCTCGCCCGACCGTTTCGTCCTTGTGATGATCTCTTCGGGCACCATCATCAAGCTCCCTGCGAACAACGTCACCATGGTAAGCCTCGGAATACCACGGGAATCGGTGACGGGAGAGCGCGAACCTAATTCGCTTCACGGCATCATTTCGATTACCAACGAGTCTGCCTTCGGCTATGACTTCCTGGATCGAACAAGCACCATGGTGTTCCCTGGTGCAACGGCGGTCGAATTGCAGAATCTGCACGCACGGCGCTGGAACGATTTCCGTCCTCGTCGCTTTGGGCCTGACCCAATGAAAGAGTACCAATACTATTGCATGGTAAACGCAGATGAGGCTGAGCAGAACGGCTTGGTGCGACGTGTTGATGAAGACCCTAATATGCAACTGGCCTACCCATGGCCTGCCTTCGTTAGTTTTGTTGCGATGAAGCGTTTCATGTACGGTCGCCGACTTTGGCCGCACCGCTGGCGAGTGAAGAAAGAACTTCCTGACTTTTCAACGTGGGAATAGCTCGCTCTAGCAATTCATGCAAACGCCGGACACCCACAACGAAGACCACGCGATTGTGCACGCCTATTTGGCTTCACGCCAATTCAACCGCGTCGTACGGCGTGGATTGAATCAGAAACGGCGAGGCTTTCGCACGAGGACTTCTTCGTGCAGTTTTTACGGCGGGGTAGTTTCGATGATGCTGCTGCTAATCGGTACTGTTTTGGTCACGTTAAGCGTAATCTCGTTGATGGATCGCTTTTCACATCTCGTGAACACTGCCGACTTTACAGTCACCGCTATCACTTTTCAGACAGTCTGCTTAGGGCCAATGATCAGTATCAGTTTTGCGACCTCGATGGCTATGTTTTGGCACCGAGCTTTGTTTTTGCGAGTCGCAATGGCTCTGGCGATGATCACACCAGCCTTCGCGGTATTCACAATCGTAGGCGGAATCGTACTCGATTGGATCCCGATGCGAGAGCTCAAGATGTTTGCCACGATCTTTCTCTCGCAGTTCTTGTTCTCGGCTGTAGCGGCGTTGGCGGTACAGTTCTTTAGTCGTTGGACGTTGACTTCAAAGCGTGCTGCGAATGCACCGCCGCTCGGCCCCATCGGGTTATCCGCATTCTTTGAGTTAACCGTTTTCTTCGCGATCGGGTTTGCGGCGATGGTGGCACTTGACGAGGACGATGTAGTTTACGGAATCGCATTCTTTGGCGCATGGGGATTGCTATCGACGCCCGCAGTAATCGGTGTTCTGATCGCTTCACTGCGAGGCAGCCGACGTTTCACCATGGGTTGGATTGCGGCCTTTGTGTTTTGCTTTCTCTGCGCCACGATGATCAATGGCTATATCGCGATTGAGATGTTTTCTTGGAACGGGTTGCAGCAGAATGTTGGCGTCGTGCTGCTGGTTTCAATCTATGGCACCGCGATGATGCTCGCTGTGCTGTACCTATCTATTCGCGTTTTAAAGCATTTCAACTGGCAGTGTGTCAATCGCCGCCAATTCAAACCAATGTAAGGGACCGAGTATGAATCCTTACTCTCCACCGTCGTCGGCAGGACGAAACACTCTGCATGACTGTCCCGTTTGCGGATCTCAGGTTGGATTCATTCGCTACGCGTTTCCGCTTGGTCATTGCCAAACCTGTGGCAACTACTTGACGATTCGGAATTGGAACCGCAAAAGTTGGATATGGTTGTGCGCAGGGTGCGTAATGCTCGTCGTACCGATTTTTGCCCGAGGGATGGGCTGGATCGCTTTCACTCCGCCGGTAGGTTTCATGGTCATCGGCTTTGTTGTCGCAGTAATTCTTAACGACAGAATCTTTGGTCGCTTGGTGCCAGCGGTGTGCTGGGGCTGGTTCGCGCTCCACGACGACGATCGACTTGCCTCGACCAGCAATGACACTTGATCAAGCGTTCGTCGGCAACATGGTTTGCCAGAGGCGGAAAATGCGCGCCCTGGTGAAACTTCGTTTGTGCCATGGTCAGTAGAGTTCTGTGCTTTTGACCAGCGAGAGGTTCAGCGATGTTACGCAATGATTGGATTATTGATCTTACTGACTGGTTGACCGAGCCGCCCTCGGGCGGTCCTTTCCAAACATGGTGCGTCGGCGCAATGTTGTCTGCCGTAGTGACGGTCTATGGTTTGAAGTGCTGCATCGTACAACGAGCCACGACAATCAACTTGGCGAGACGTGGTTCCTATCACCTGGGCCAAGATTTTTGGTTTGAAATTTCCGGTTTCAGCGCCGTGACATTCGGTTGGTTACTCATCAGCGTAGGAATATTCATGCACTTTCAATGGTTTTGGGGAAACCATCCACGTTTGATTCCGTTCTACGAAATCGGAAAGTACTCAGCGGTCGTCTCGTTCATCTTCGCCACCCTCGCTCATGCATCTGCGATGATCGCCGCTACATAAATCAACCAACCAAGCTTCTTTGCCCAGCGAGAAGATTCAGCGAGAAGATTTAACGGGCGGCGTCGCGCTTGTTTTGTATTTCTAGGATGCAGTTGTTGATGTAAGTCGCATGCTCGGGCCATTGCGTTGCTGCCTCGCTGTAAGCAATGATCGCTTCGTCCCAATCGCCTCGGCTATCAAGGTTCGCAGCAGCATCGATGGCATCCTCGACATTGTTGTGAACGATGGCTTTCGATTCAGATTCATCAAAATAAAAGTCTTCTGGCCAGTCGAGCTCACCGACGTCCATGAACTTGTAGCATTTCGGACACGTTTGAGTCGTCCCGTCTTCGATGGCAGGAAACTCACTGGACTCACCACATTCTTCGCACTCCGCTGTGATGGGTGGCGCGTCTGCGAGTTCCTTTTGACGTTCGACCCGCTGTTGTTCATATTGTCGAAGCAGTACGGTGGCCTGATCAAGATCCGACTGATCGACAAACACCTGCGGTTTATGGGTCTGGCTGACGGTACCGAAGATGCCCACCCCCACGGTCGAATGATCTTCTACGGCATAGGCTTGAACCCCGTGGTATTCGAGCCATGTCACGATTGAATGCGCCGCCAAATTTCCGGTGGCGGTGTACGCGAGCACCGGCGAAGGTATGTCGTGATCTTCCGAATTCAAATTTTTGGCCGGTTGGCTAGATTCGGAATCACTTGGCGGTTGGTAGGGGTTCTGATTCATGGTCGAGTGCGAAGGCGTCAAAGTGGATGTGACTAATCAGCAACGGTTGATCTGCAGGTCGCGACCGAGATCTTGAGTGTCCACAGTGTAACAAACTCACTCCATCGCCAATGAGCATCGCGATCCAAACATTTTCGAATTTAAGGGGAATACTTACGCGTTTCGGCTGCCTACCGTTGAGAAATTTGCACTGCTGAACAATCATCGTAAGTCGTATCAAATGATACGAGGTCAATAAATCAACGAAGATGATTCTTGCGTGCCGGTTCGCAAGTTCTCGCTTTCAGTGATTGATTGCATTGAACACGGCAGCGCCGATTACACTTTGGCACTGAGTATTCATCTAGACTAAAGATCTTCTACCGTTTCCCTGTCATCGCCGTTTCCCGTCCTATCATCGAATCATGCATCGCGTACCAGTACTCACCCTTGCGCTTCAGAGTGCGATCGTCCTAACATCTTGTCCTTTGCCAAAAGCCGAGGCTCAACGTCCAAACATTCTGATATTGATCGGAGATGACATCGACCGCGATTCCCTAAGCCCATGGGGCGGTCAAGCTCACACGCCCAACTTGGATCAATTGGCCAGAGATGGAATTCGGCTGGACCGAGCCTACGTGAATGTTGCGATGTGCGCCCCGTGTCGCCAGGAACTGTACAGTGGCCGAACCGCTTGGCGGACACGTGCGATGCCAAACCATTCCAAGTCCGTTGCCGGTACTCGAAGTTTGCCGCACTACCTGCAACCACTCGGGTACCACGTTGGATTATTGGGCAAAAAGCACATTGGTCCCAGGGATGCTTATCCGTTCGACAACGTTGGAGAGCTTCCGATGAAGGAGAACCCCAACCCCAAGGCCGTTCGACTCGCAACGCGGTATATGACCGCCGCTCGTGATGCCGGAAATCCGTTTTGCTTGGTGGTCGCCTCTCACGATGGCCATAGTCCCTACACGCACGGTGCAAGCGACCGTTACAACACAAACGAACTGGATGTAGCAGACGATGCTATCGATACACCGATCTATCGGAATAGCTTGGCGAAACATCTTGCCGAGGTCACTAACTTGGATGATTTACTCGGTGAACTGCGGTTAGTGCTTCAACAGGAAGGACTTGCGGACAATACCTTGGTGCTTTTTTGCAGCGAGCAGGGCAACGCGTTTCCATTTTCCAAATGGACCTGTTTCGATGGTGGGTTAGCGACGGGGATCGTGGCGGCGCTGCCCAGCGTAATCCCGGCCGGCAAAAGCAACGATCAAATTGTATGGCTATCGGATATCGTTCCGACGTTGATCGAAGCCGTTGGCGAGCATCCTTCTGAAAGTGACTTTGACGGACGCAGTCAGTGGGCGAACTTCACCGGAGGCGATCAGGCTGTGCACGAGTATGCCTTTGGAGCATTCTCGAATTGCAACATCATTGACAATCGGGAACGCATTTTTCCAATTCGCAGCATTCGAGACAGGCGTTTCACGCTGATTTGGTCGCCATTGCACGCTAGCGGCATTACATCCAACGTGACGCTAAGTCAGGCGTTGGAATGGGTGCAAAACGATGACGCGACGATGCAGAACGCTGATGTCGCTGGTTCTTGGGTTGCCAAAACGAAAATGACTCAGCATCCGCAACACATCAAGTTAACTCGTCGCTTACACCACCGGCCTGAATGGGCATTGTACGACCGTGATGCCGATTCAAACGAATTGAGAAACCTGATAGATGAACCCGAGTTTGCTGACATTGCCAGTGAGCTTAAGCGAGAGCTCATGTCGTGGCTAAATCATTGGGAGGACTCCGATCCGGTTGCAACTGAACAAGGTTTTATAAACGCAAAATGATGCGAATGAATTGTCGCATGGCGTTGCAACCATCATTGCGATACTGAATGCTGGTCGTCTTGAACGGTCTCGCGAACCATACGACCTTACGAATTCGGGAATCCGTGTTCGGGAATGCAAGCTCACGCCATCTCGCACCTTCGTAGGCTGTCGTCGCATGAAAGCCTTTGCCAGATAATTCGACTCGAATGATCGACCATGAAAAGAATTCGCCGCAAAATCTTGCTCCATGATTTGTCCGAGGTAAATGATGAGTTTGAGCGGCTACTTCGTATGGGTTACGTCCAACATGGAAACTGGTCGCTCGGCCAAATGGGGCAACACTTGCGGTTGACGATCGACGCCAATGTTGATGGTTACCCCAAGTGGATGACGATCGCGGGTTTTCCGCTACGACCGCTGCTACAACGATTGGTTTTGCCGCGATTGTTGCGAGGTGACTCACCTGCGGGAATTCGCACCGCGCCTCGTTTTGTACCGCCTGAAGGTTTGGATGACACTGCCGAAGTGCTGGCCCTCGCGCAAAGTATCGAACGATATCAGCTCCACCGAGAGCGGCTGCATCCGCATCCCGGATTCGGTCGATTGAGTCCTGATCAGTTCGACCGTTTTCACGCCGCCCACGCTTCTCACCATCTTAGCTTTCTTGGCGACAAAACAGATCAATAGTCAAACGTGTCAATTGGCGATGGGGTGAGCGATGTCGTTGAAAAACTGACAACGCTATATTTCAGAACGCGGTGCAATCAAGCCGCTAAACTGAATCGAGGGTGATCGCTGCGATCTGACCGATGCGCAAGATGAGCGTGAGGACATTGTTGTCGTGAACTATTTGCAGTCTCAGGCCTTTTGCGATGCGAGCTGACGAATGAAATGGAATAGAAAACGCCTAGCGTTTTTATCAACAGCACTAGTTCTCTCGTTCTCGGTTTACGCCGTCACTCGCTACGCAGTCAATATGCCGGAGAATCAGCGTGGCTATGATGCGATGGACTATGTTTCATTGCACGGCAACATTCAATACGAGACTTCTGCAAACGTTGAGCCTCGGCCAGTCGATGTGGTTGGCGTTTACCTTATTGAAGGTTCTGCCAATCCAACCATGATTCGGTACTTACGTCATTTGCCAAACCTTCGCTCGATTGCGGTTGGTCCTGACTATCGGTCCGTTGTGCTAGGGACATCGACTACTCGTTTGCCGACGCTAACAGAAGTTGCCGAAGAAGATATCAAGTTGTTGCGAGCCGCTTTTCCCGAATTAGATGTACGGACGGTGACACCGCAGTTGAAGTGATCTTTGCCGCGAAGGTGACTTCTATTGCATCACTGTGATGGTTTGCAACCTGATCAACAGTGACGCGGGGCCCTAGTACTGATAGCGAATAGCTGAATGATACGGCAACTAGTTCACGCTTGTTAACCTGCGGATGAACCGGGGAAACGTTTCGTACTCAAGAATATTTGATCTGCCGATCAAGCTCGGCTAAAGTGAACTCACTGTTTTTGGACTTGGTCATCCTTTACAAAGTGTCTTCCGATGGCAAGCGAACTACCTGATGAGCTCAATGGTGAGTGGGAAGTTATCGAATGTCACGTTGGTGGTGTTGCCAACGAATCGAATGTGGGATCAAAGATCATCATTTGCGATGGCTTCATTCGTGATATCCGCATGCCTGAATGGCCGGTTTATTCTTACGAGGTCGATGACACGCTGTCGCCCAGTCGGATGAAGTGGCAGCTAGTTGGGTTCGAATCGTCTGGCGTTATGAAACGCCTCCCGATGGCGGTGCCTTCGGCCTCAGGAATTTACGAGCTGGGAGACGATGAGCTGCGGTTTTGTTGGTCGCACCCTGGTCATCCCTTCCCCGAGACATTCTGCTCGTCCCAGGATCCCGATTGTCATTTCTACATCTATCGCCGCACAAAAGTGAAGTGAAATCACCACGCAGAAATTATCGGCAGTCCTAGAGGCAAAGCGACGAACCATCAAAATCAGCTTCGCCCGCCGAGGATCGCAGTGGCAATGACACCTTTTACCTATCCCCTACTATGAAGACCAACGTCCACTCGGTCTCCGAATACCTTCAATTGCTTCCCGACGAGCGACAGGCCGTTGTTGCGAAGTTGCGGAAAGTAGTCCGAGAGAATCTCCCACGCGGATTCACGGAGTGTATTAACTACGGGATGATCGGTTACGTGGTTCCGCACTCGCGATATCCATCGGGGTATCACTGCGACCCTTCGTTGCCCTTACCGTTTGTGAACCTAGCGTCCCAGAAAAACTACGTCGCGGTTTATCACATGGGCATGTACGCGGACGTGGACTTGTTGGATTGGTTTGTGGCGGAATACCCACGCCATTGTTCTCGGAAGTTAGACATGGGGAAATCGTGCATTCGTTTTAAGAAGATCGATGAAATCCCGTACGAACTAGTGGGCAAATTGGCGGCCAAGATGAGCGTCGCAAAATGGATCAAGATTTACGAGTCTCAAGTCCTCAATGGAGCGAAATAGCAAAAGGAAAGTCCTCTAGTTATTGTCCAACTGCGGTGCAAATTTCGACGAGGAATCCGTTGTTGTCCAGGACATAGGCGATTGTTTGTCCCCATGGCATGGTTTCGGCATCTTGAATCAGCTTCGCTCCGGCCTTGGTCGCTCGCTGCAATGCGGCAGGTACATCGTCGGTTTCGAAGGCAATCTCGAATATCGGAGATGCGGAGTCGACGTTGCCCGGATGCTTTCCCAGTTGCGTCATGAGCTTCTTGGAAGAAAACGATAGAGTCGTATCGCCTGTCGACAATTCGCCGTAGTCACCGGATTCGTGAAGCATCTTGCGTTCAACGCCGAACGCCAAGGTGTAGAAATCGAGGGTTTGGGCAACGTCTTCAACATAGAGGATTGTGTAACGAAACTGCATGGATACGTCCTTCATACGACGGTGAGTTAAAGCTATCGAGCGACGCACATGCGATAACTGTTTCCGCGGTGACATCGCTGCATCGCAGTGTAGCTTTTGCGTGTCGAACGTTCTTCTGATTCGATGAAAATCGTGCGTCAGGGCAACACGATCGCGTGTCAAGAATGTTATCGTGTGTCGGGAATGAAGAAAGGCAGTACCTTAGGTCGCCTGTGTTCTAAATATCTGTTTTGGGTCTGCTTTAATGAAATCTCTGCGTGTTGCGTCGGTGCAGTTCAACCATCAACCCGGCGACAAGAACGCCAACTTATCCACCATGCGAGGTTATATCGAAGCGGCCGCCGGGGAAGGTGCGGAAGTTGTTTGCTTCCCGGAATGTTGCGTATCGGGCTATTGGCATTTGCGTCATTTGAGTGCAGTCGAGTTGGCTGAACTAGCAGAGCCGATTCCCAACGGTCCAACCTCGAAGCAGCTTTTGAACTGGTCTCAGGAGTTCAATATCTGCATCGGTGCGGGATTAGTCGAGATCGATGACGCGGGAAACTTGTACAACTCGTATGTCGTCACGACTCCCGAAGGACAAACCCACTGTCATCGCAAGTTGCACTGCTTTATCAGCGAGCATATGCAATCGGGCGATGCTTACACGATCTTTGAATTGCCTGGCGGTTGGCGAACGGCAATCCTCATTTGTTACGACAACAACATCCCTGAAAACGCGAGGATGTGTGCGCTGGCGGGGGCCGAGCTGATCCTAGCACCCCATCAAACTGGTGGATGTAACTCGGGAAGTCCGTTTGCCATGAGCCCCATTGATCGTGAAGTTTGGGACGCTCGCGAAAGTCAGCCTGACAAGATCCACGCCGAGATTACCGGTGACAAAGGACGTGGATGGTTGATGCGTTGGTTGCCCGCGCGTGCCCATGACAACGGAGTGTTCTACGTATTTAGCAACGGTGTCGGGCCGGACGACGACGAGGTTCGAACCGGGAATGCAATGATCCTAGACCCCTATGGACGGATCATCGTGGAGACCAGCAAGGCGGGTGACGACATGGTGATCGCAGATTTGGATGGTTCCCTTCGCGATCGCTCGACCGGAGTACGCTGGATGCGTTCTCGACGTCCCGAGCTGTACCAAGCGATCGCCACCCGACGCGGCGACGAACAACCGACTCGTGCAGTCCGCTTCGACCACTCGTGAAGCTGTGGATGGAAATCACTGTTCGCAAGCCGGTTGAAGATGGACTCACGCCAAGTCGAGTCGCTTAATATCAAGTCGCGCGAGTACTCATCGCCCAATATCACAGACTAGTGTTGATGGTGAGTCTCAAACCCGTTCTTGCTTAGCCATTGGACCAATTCGTCAGCAGAAGCGTGGTCGTTGAGATGAACAGCTCGCCAAGTCGGCGCCCGGAACGCAATGTCGGAATGGTCGCCATGCTGATCGACTTGCACTTCGACACCCAGGCGTTGCAACATTGCGATGTACTGTTTTTCTTCAGCCGAGCCGTCACCATGCATTTGACGCCATTGAACTAAACGCAGTTGCACTGGCTCGGGACCTTGAGTGAACTCCGCATCAAGATGAGCGTGCGAGACGTCGAAGCCTGATTTGCTAAGCCAGTCCGCCCATTGCTCCGCCGCAGCGTGGTTGTGCATCGGAATGTCGGTCCAAAGAGGTAGTCGGTATGTAACGTCGATATGAGTAGCGTGTTCGGCTTTCTTAATTTCGCAGCCAAACTTCTGAAGTGTTTCGGCATGGGTCGCCGCATCAACAGCATTGTCGAAATGCATGGTTATCCAGTTGGGCAATTGGATCGCCAGCGTCTCGGCGTCTTGATTTTGGGCAAGGTAGCTGCTTATGAAACTTGTTTGAGCGAGCCCGGCATTGTTGCGAGAAACTTGTCCATTGCCATCACCAGCACGAACACTACCTAGAACGATGGAAAGTAAGCTGCAGCAAGCGATGGTCCACATCGAGAGCGACACCATATGGTTGATGGTTTTCATTTTGACATCCGTGATAGAAGAGAAGATCCTGATTCCGACACACAATTGCGAGCGGCGTGCCAAAAGGTTCTCTCGAGCGTCAAAAATATTGCGATGCGATGATTGAGCGGCAAACGCGTGCAATCAACGCGTAAATCGCGAAGCATCCGTCAGCTTCAGTTTCACGCGAGCCGTTGTGGATGGCATTTACAACGCAAAGTTTACAAGCTTTTGTCAGATCGACTTGGACGACAAGCGACCATCGCGCTGGTCGCGGAGGTTAACTTTGGAAAGTGAACGCGTTTGTATCTCTCTGGAAAGGTCGCCTCTCTCTGCAAAGGTCACCGATTGTTCTGGAAAACCTAGTGGAAAGTCTGTTGCCGATACGCGACAAGTTGTACAATGCAAACATGCACGTCCAGGTGCGGAATTGAAGTCGGCAAAGGTATCGGGATTGATGTCAGCCCGCCGTATCGCCGCACCAAATTCCTGGGGAGATTCAAATGAGCGAGACAGCAACAAGAGAACCAACCAAACAACCAATCATCGGCTATCACACGGACGATGATTCGCATTGGGTTGCCCGGTTGGCGTGTGGTCATCAGCAACATGTTCGGCATGACCCACCATGGATGAATCGCAGTTGGGTTAAGACCGAGAGCGGTCGTCGATCTTTGCTGGGTTACCAGCTTCGATGCCGCAAGTGCGATGAAGGAGCACCGCCTGACTTTGACACCGAGTAAAAATCCGCGTTTGTCCCACGACTTCGCAAGATTTGTGATTAGGTCTGCTGCGTAAGTACCTGCCGCTAGACGATAAACCGCCTGGCTTCGAAAGAAGGTGCACGCATCGCTGAGGCAAACGAGTGATATTGTTTAAAACGCCAGCATTTCGCCGGGCATTTCGCAATCAAACCGTTGGCAATCAGACGGTTGGCACTCAAAACGTTGGCACTCGAGTGGCAACTTGAATTGGCAACACTTGCTCACTCGACGATTGCGCTTTCATTCGCGAACGAGATCAACGCTCGATCCAAGGGTTTTCTTCGTCGTTGATCGGAACACTCTTAGTGATGAAGTCCACGATCGCGGGGATGACCTTCGGTTCGTTGCTCACCAAAGATGGGCCAGTTAAGGACGTATCGATCATGAGTGATTCGAAGCCCGAGACCGTTCCACCGCCAGCACGCTTCTTCGCTCCCTCGATGCGACGGCCAATCCGCTCGGCGTCCTTCGCCTCGGGACTGGTTTGTCCGGCAACTATCATGATCGGCAACTGAAGGATGTTGGGATCGCGCAGTGGCGGTTCGATTGGCAAACCTTTGAGTTGTTTCTCAGGCGATATCAAAACCAACGCTTTCACGTCTTGGCTTTGCTTGATGCTTCCCACGCTCGGAAACGACCAATCGATGCTGGCCCAATGGGATGCCAGAATGCAGCCTTCTCGCACGCCAACGACAACCAACGCGTTTAGGTTCAGGTTCTCTGCATTGTTCTCTTCCTTCAAGAAGCCCTTCGCTTTTTCCAGATCGATACGGATGATGTTTTGAACATCAACCTTGCTCATTCGCGAAACGTCGAACTTCTGCGGTTTGCCGGTTACGTCGATGTATTCCATGCTGCCGCCGTGACCGCGGTAATCAGGTACCAATACAGCACAGCCTGCCGAACGCAGTGCCGCGATCAGCGGCACGTAGGGACTGGACTGACCTTGCCATTCGTGGACGAATAAGACGGTGATGGCGTTCTTTCCTTTTTCCGAGGGGAAGTAGAACGCGCGAAGAGTGACCCCGTCTTTCGTTTTCAACTTCACCGGACGCGGCTTGTATCGGTCATCTTCTTCCGTTTTCGGTTTGCGTTGCGCCAGCGCTGTGTTCGCGACTGCAATAGCAATCAGAAATACGAACAAGCTCGTGAGCGCTCGTCGCACGCGGTTGGCTTGTACGTGGGGACACATGATCGTCGGTTGAAGATCATTCGAGTGGGAAAGATTATCGCTCATCGTTGCCGTCATCGCTCGCATGCACAAATCCGTTCGGTCAATAGGGTGGGTTGGATGGAAAAAAGGCGAACCTGATTTCGCTTTGCTGACGCCATCGTACAGCTTCGCTATCAAGTAAGATTAGACCGGCTACAAAATCCGGTCAAACTTAACTCACTTCGTTCCTGGCGTTCTTCTGCACAAATCATGATCAAAATCGCGAAATCAGGCCAATCCGTTCGCCGAATCGCCGTCTTTACTCTCGCAATGACGTTTTCATGGTTGGCTTGGCCCAATGTGATATTGGGTCAGAACGACCTGCAAGACATCCCGACGCCGGATCCGGTTTCCGAAATGGAAATGATGAATCTGGCCGAGGGAGCGTCAGTCAATCTGTTTGCCGCGGATCCTGACATTCGTAAACCGATCCAAATGAACTTCGATTGCGAAGGTGGCTTGTGGGTGGCCAGCAGCGAGGTTTATCCGCAAATTCAGCCGGGCGAAGTGGCGAATGACAAGATCATTGTGGTCCGAGACACCAACGGCGATGGCCAGGCTGATTCACAAACGGTGTTCGCGGACGGATTGTTAATTCCCACCGGAGTCCTGCCCGACGGCCCGCATGCCGCCTACGTCGTGGACAGCACGCAACTGTTGTACCTGACTGACACCGATCACGACGGCAGGGCTGATCAACGAAAGGTGATTATCAGTGGCTTTGGCACCGAGGATACCCATCACCTTGTGCATACGTTGCGCTATGGTCCCGACGGATGTGTCTATTTCAACCAATCAATTTACATTCACTCGCACATCGACACGCCCGATGGGACACGGCATTTGGACGGGGGTGGCATTTGGCGATTCCGACCTGAAACGAATGAATTGGAAGTCATTTGCAAGGGCTTCATCAATCCGTGGGGGCACCAATTCGATGCTTACGGTGAATCATTTGTAACCGATGGGGCGTACTTCGAGGGCATTAACTATGCGTTCCCAGATTCCGTGTTTGCGACATCCCCCGGTGCAACGCGATGGTTGACTGGGCTGAATCCCGGCAGCCCCAAACATTGCGGTTTGGAAATCCTTTCTGGAACTCACATTCCGCCTGCCTGGTCGGGAACGATGGTGACCAACGATTTTCGATCGCACCGCGTGTGCCGTTTCGACGTTCGACCTTCGGCCAGTGGCTATGTCAGCCGTCAACAACCCGAGGTTATCACCACACCGCACGTTGCTTTCCGTCCCATCGACGCTCGCATGGGACCCGACGGTGCGATCTACATCGCGGACTGGTACAACCCGATCATCCAACACGGTGAAGTGGACTTTCGTGATGAGCGTCGGGACCGCAAGCATGGTCGAATATGGCGAGTTTCGTTTCCGCGACGTGAAGCGGACCCTTGGCCTGAATTTAGTGCTCTGCCAACGGATTCGCTGGTCGCCTTGTTGGAGGATCCAGCTTTGCCGGTTCGCCAGTTTGCGCGACAACAACTTTGGAAACAATTAGAGGTTGATGCTGCCCAGGTGATGAAGTCGGTGCGGAGTTGGGTGAACGAGAAACCGGGAACCCGCCTGATAGAACTGCTGTGGATCAACGAATCCCTCGATGCACCCGAGGATGCCGACCTCGCCTCCTCGATCGATCGTTTCGAATCCGTAGATGCGAGATATCAACGAACCGTTCTTCGCAGTCTCTATCGGAACCGAGAAAAATCGGCCGGCGCCGATCTTCGACAACAAATCGAAAGTTTTGCACTTAGTCAAACTTCTCACGCTAACGCTGCAGTCCGATTGGAGGCGGTCGTCATCGCGGGCCAACTCGACGGAATTGAAGCGTTAAACGCTGTGGTGGCAGCTGCGGGTCAGGACGTTGACGGCAATTTGGACTTCGCCATCTGGCAATCCGCTCGGTCGATCGCGGCAAGACACCCGTCGAACTCTTCGATCTTGGCTGATGCCCAATGGAAAGGACGCGAGCGTGATTTGGCGAAAGCGATCACAGCGATTGGCGACGCGAAAGCCGCGCAGGTTGGTTTGGATGCCCTGAAAGATGCGAACATTGAAACCGATGTGATGAGCGAAATGATTCGTGCCATTGCATCGTCGGCGAATGCGGACCAGCTTGGAAGGCTTGCCAAAACACTGGTGGGTCATCCCGCTGGAAAGGACCAATTCGATTCGTTGATTGCTAGGACCCAGGCAGATGGCACTAAACCCGCTGGAATTGCCGATGTGCTTTCGGCAGCGGTGCCCGACGTGCAGAGCCTGGTTTCGAACCCGCATTGGGCTAGCAAGGTCGCGAAGATGATCGAGGTCTGGAAGGTTGTTGAGTTGGAGTCGGTGATCACGCCAGCGATCAACGAAGCCGGACCGGATCTGCAGTCACAATTGATCGCGGCTTTGGGAAGTCTCGATTCCCAGTCCGCTCGCACGACCATCCAGGAACTAGCGAAGTCCGATCAACCTGAGATCC
Organism: Rubripirellula amarantea; assembly: GCF_007859865.1. Lineage (NCBI taxonomy): Bacteria > Pseudomonadati > Planctomycetota > Planctomycetia > Pirellulales > Pirellulaceae > Rubripirellula > Rubripirellula amarantea. The sequence continues at coordinate 878,801 of NZ_SJPI01000002.1, forward strand.
AGTTTGCCGCCGTCAAAGCGATGTTGGGCCAACGCCCGCGGATGTCGATACCGGCAGTCCTAACCATGTTGCAGAGCGACGAGACGTTGAACCAAGGTTTGGCACTGTTTGATGATCTCATCAATCGAAAAGGACTCCCGACTCCGGTCGCCGCTGAAATTCAGAAGCGAACGTACTCGGCTAATCAAGCCCGTGCAATGTTGGCGAAGGTGCAAGCGAAGGGCGGCGACGCAGGATTGGAATCTGCCATTCGGAATGTCGGAAACCTCGAGGACGCGGCTTGGAAGTTGTCGCCCGAGCTATCGCAAAAGCTTGTCGGGGAAGTCAAATCAAGCGGCAACCCGCACCGAGGCGAGCAAATCTACCGTCGCTCTGGGTTGCAATGCATCACCTGTCACGCGATCGGATCTGCGGGCGGCCTGGTCGGTCCCAACCTGATCAGCATCGGTGGCAGTGCTCAGGTTGACTATATCATCGAGTCGCTGCTCGATCCCAGTGCGAAGCTCAAAGAAGGCTACACCACCTTGTCGGTGTTGACCGACGAAGGGCAATTGCACACCGGCATCGCGATCGGCGAAACTCCCGAGGCCATTCTGCTTCGACTTGCCGACGGCAAAGAGATCTCGATCCCGTTGGATTCGATCGAAGATGAAAAGCCCGGAAAGTCTCTGATGCCGCTCGGGTTGGTCGACACATTGACTCAGTCGGAATTAGTTGACTTGACTGCGTTCCTTTCCGCATTGGGACGCGAGCCTGAGTTCACGGTTTCGACAAAGCCGTTGGTTCAGTCATGGGAAACGCTGGTTTACACGAACGAGGCGAACCGAGTGTTCAATCGTACCAGCACCGATTCGGTCGCTAGCGACGATCCAATCATGCAGTGGCGGCCTATCACGTCGTTAGTCGATGGAACTCTACCGATTAGTGAACTCGATCGCTTTCAACAGCACCGGACGACTCCGCCGACTTCCTTCGTTCGTTTCAATTTGGTCATGCCTGAGGCGGGAACGATGAAGGTCGCGCTGCCTTCGACGATGTTAGAATCCGGTCTCGATGCATGGCTCGATGGAAAACCGACACCGGTCAGCGGACTTGTTTCGAAGAAGCTTGACGCTGGTACTCATACCATCATCTTCGGAATCTACCGCGATCAAATCACATCCCCGTTCGCGGTGGAAGTCAACGGAGATGCGACGCTTCCGTGATTGATGCGGCAACGAATGTCGTTGCGTTCTAGCGAGTGGCAACGCAGTGTTGGCGCAAAGCACGCGGTCGGTGAAACGCTTGGCCGCGTCGGGTGTCCGACTGCAAGAGTGCCCGCCGCGGGATTAGCTGTTGAAAGATTAGCTGTTGAAAGATTAGCTGTTGCGAGATCGCAGCGACAAGACTAGCCGTTACCAAACCGACTAGCATCGCCCGGACCATCGTTTGCCCCATGAGCGATGGTCGCTTGTCGGTTAAACCGCTCGAGATGACGCTACGGTTAGCTTTCGCATTTGCATGGCAACTTCGGGCGTGAGCGTTTCAGGAGCGAATCGCCACGCCCAGTTACCGAACGCCTTGCCGGGAACATTCATGCGAGCTTCGTTGCCTTGGCCGAACAAATCTTGAATCGGCATGATCGTCAGCGATGCTTTGGACTGCAGTACTGCGTCGATCAGTTGCCAATTGACGGGTAGGTCCGATTCTAAATACGGCGCTAGCAGTTCCATGAACGTTTCGTCACTCTTTCGCCTTAGGTACCATCCCATGACAGTGTCGTTGTCGTGCGTGCCGGTGTAGGCGACGCAGTTCTCGGGATAGTCGATCGGACGATGGAAAACGTCCTCTTCATTGTCAAACCCGAATTGTAGGACACGCATGCCGGGATAGCCGAGAGCGTCACGAAGTTCGTAGACTTCCTCCGTGATCATTCCCAAATCCTCAGCGATAAACGGGAGTGGTCCGAGCTTGGCTTCCGCCGCTCGGAATGGTTTTTCGCCTGGGCCTTTGACCCACTTCCCGTTAATCGCCGTCTCTTCACTCGCTGGCACTTCCCAATAGGCTTCGAAACCACGGAAGTGATCCACTCTCAACAAATCAAACTGTTGAACCGCGCGGCTGAACCGCTGAGTCCACCAACGATACTCATCAGCTTCGATCGCTTCCCAGTTATACAACGGGTTTCCCCAAAGTTGACCGGTCTCGCTGAAGTAATCCGGTGGCACTCCGGCAACCAGAGCCGGTTTGCCAACTTCATCAAGGTGAAATAGATCTTGGTTCACCCATACATCACTGCTCTCGTGAGCAACGAAGATAGGCATGTCGCCGCACAACTGAACTCCACGCTCGTTTGCGTAGCTCTTTAGCTTAAACCATTGGCGATCAAACAAGAACTGGACGAATCGCGAGTACTCAATTTCCTCCGCCAGTTTATCGTCCCACTTCGCGATTGCGTCGGGAGCATGTTGGGGCAACCCGTCGGGCCATTGGGTCCAGTCGAGCATGACTAGGTGCGACATGATCGCTTCGTAACGAGCGAAGTCCTCAAGCCAATCACGCTGGGCGAGTTGAAACGCTTCGAATTCGTCCACTAGTTCGCACGGCGATGTTTGAGTGAACACCTCAAACGCTTGTCGCAGCAAGACATCCTTCTTGCCTAACGATTGCTGGAAATCGACAAAACAAATATCAGCTCGTTGTACCGCAGACGCTTTGACCTGATCCTCGGTGACCAAGCCATCCACCAGAAGATCATCGGGGCTGATCATCACTCGATTCCCCGCCATTGCCGAATAGCAACTGTAGGGCGAGTAATTATGTGCGGGTGGTCCGAGCGGCAAAACTTGCCACAGGGTTTGCCCGGACTGGATCAAGAAATCGACGAAGCCCCGAGCAGCCGGTCCGAGGTCGCCAACACCGTGTGGAGTTGCCAGGGAAGTGATGTGACATAGCACACCACTGCGACGAGTTGTGTTTGACATGGATGATTCAGGCATCAGACGTTCCGCAGTGGTTTGACGCCCCAGATCTCATCAGCGTACTGCTGAATGGTGCGATCGCTAGAGAACCAACCACTGTGGGCTGAATTAAGAATGCTCATTCGATTCCATTTTGCCTGGTCACGATAAGTTGCACCGGCTTCGGTTTGGGCGTCAATGTAACTGCGAAGGTCAGCGATCGATACCCATTGATCGTGAGGATTGCGAAGTCCCTGGGTCAACAGATCGAAGATGCCAGGTTCATTCATGTTGAACGTTCCTCCTTCGAGCAGTTCCATCACGCGGCGGATCTCAGGATCGTCGGCGATGATCGTGTTGGGATCGTAGCTCTTGCGAGCTTCAACCACGCCTTGGGCATCGAGGCCAAAGAGGAAGAAATTCTCGTCACCCGCCTTCTCGCGAATTTCAATGTTCGCACCATCAAGCGTACCAATGGTCAACGCTCCGTTCATCATGAACTTCATGTTTCCGGTCCCCGAAGCTTCTTTACCCGCGGTCGAAATCTGCTCGGACAACTCTGTGCCCGGGCAAATGATTTCCATCGTCGAAACGCGATAGTTCGGGAAGAACGCTAATCGCAACAGACCCTTCGTCGCCGGATCAGCATTGACGACGGAAGCCACATTGTTGATCAGTTTGACAATTAGCTTCGCGACGTGATATCCAGGAGCCGCCTTGCCACCAATCAGAACACAGCGAGGCGTCATGTCTTTGGTTTCGCCTCGCTTGATTCGATCGTAAAGATGAATCACGTGCAGCACATTAAGCAGTTGTCGCTTGTATTCGTGAATCCGTTTCACTTGCACGTCGAAGATCGCATTTTCCATGAACTCAACACCGGTGTGCTTAAGAACATGAGCAGCGAGTCGTTGCTTGTTGGCAAGTTTGACATCGGCCCACTTCTTTTGGAAAGCGGCGTCGTCGGCGTACGGCGCAAGCTTTTCCATCTGCATCAAATCGCATTCCCATTCGGTTCCGATGGTTTCGATCAACAGATCACGCAGAAGCGGATTGCAGTGGGACAACCATCGACGTTGAGTCACGCCGTTGGTCTTGTTGTTGAACTTCTCTGGCCAAATCTTATAGAAGTCTAGGAACAAGCCTTCTTTGAGTAGTTCAGTGTGCAGGGCGGCAACACCGTTGACGGAGAAACTTCCGACGATCGAAAGGTAGGCCATTCGGATGTGAGGTTGATGGCCTTCTTCGACAAGCGAAACGCGTCGCAGCAGAGCGGTGTCACCAGGGTGAGCTTCCTTGACCAATGCCAAGAAACGTTCGTTGATTTCGTAGATGATTTCCAGCAAGCGTGGAAGCAATCGGCTGAACAGGGCAACCGACCAACGCTCAAGAGCCTCGGGCAGCAACGTGTGGTTCGTGTAAGCCATGCAGCTTGACGTAATCTTCCAAGCTGCGTCCCATTCAAGACCGTGCTCGTCCATCAACAACCGCATCAGTTCGGGAACTGAGCAAGCAGGGTGCGTATCGTTAAGTTGGAAGCAGTTCTTTTCGCCAAAGTGAGTGAAGTCTTCGCCGTGCTGTTCGACCCAGGCTGCTAAAACATCCTGCAGACTTGCCGAGACAAGGAAGTACTGTTGCTTCAGACGCAGTTCCTTACCGTTTTCACTGGCGTCATTAGGATACAAGACCATTGAGATCTGTTCGGCATTGTTCTTCTGAACGACAGCATCGGGGTAGTTGCCCGAGTTGAATTCTTCCAAATTGAATTCATCCGTCGCGGCAGCCTTCCATAATCGAAGCGTATTGACGGTTTGGTTCTTGTAACCGGGAATCGGCATGTCGTAAGGAACGGCAAGCATGTCATGGGTGCCAACCCAACGACTCGCCATCTTGCCCGAGTCGGCCATGTATCGTTCGGTGCGACCATAGAACTTAATGGTTCGTGTGTCTTCGGGACGCTCGATTTCCCAGATGTTGCCATCACGAAGCCAGTGATCGGGGGCCTCCACTTGGCGGCCGTTCTCGATCATTTGGTGGAACATGCCGAACTCGTAACGAATTCCGTATCCCGCAACTGGAAGCTGCAAGTTGGCGCAACTATCCAAGAAGCAAGCCGCCAATCGACCCAGGCCTCCGTTGCCGAGTCCCGCGTCTTGTTCTTCGTCCGCGATCTCTTCGAGCTGAACACCGTACTGATGCAAAGCGTTGCGTGCAGACTCTTCCAAGTCCAAATTTTGGACTGCGTTGTTAAGAGAACGTCCCAGAAGAAATTCGAGCGAAAAGTAGTGGACGCGTCTTTGGTCGGTCGTCGCGAACTGGTGACGCGTGTTACGCCAGTGGTGGGTCACTCGATCGCGAACCGCGGTTGCGAGCGCACGGTAGTGATAGTTGGAACCGATGTCGCTTTCGTCGTGACCGAACGTGTACATCAAGTGGCGGCGATGCTCTTGATTGAGCGGAGCCAAGACGTCGAAGGTTTCTTTGTCGTGGGAAGTTTGGTCGAGCATCTTGGAAATCGTCTTCAAAGTGGAGGTCGTAAAACTCGATCGAGTGGCTGAGCGAGTGTCCGTGAAAAGTGCCGGTCTTCGTTCAGTGGTACGATGCCAAAGGTAGCAGCGTCCCTGGGCGGAAGACATCAACTTGGCCCGCGAACACTGGAGCATTGTCGCGATTCGAGGTCAAATTGTCGATGCACTATCAATCGGTGCTTATTCTTAGCATTTTTAGCGTCTTCGCTGCGGTATCAATCTCAAATTTGAAGTTGCCCAAATAGCTCATACCTAACAACGGTTCCGCGCCCGTCGCCGTCACGTCCAGAACGGCAGCTTCAACGCCCTCGGCTTCGAAATTTCCGACTCGGACTTTTTCTAGCGTGACCCGGCGAGCCGAAATCTGGCGTCCGTCGGCCATAATTAGGTTCAATCGAGGTGCATCTTCGGGAACCAAAATTCCTAATTTTGTAGCCGTTTCCATCGGCAAACTCACCAAAGTCGCACCGCTGTCGACCATCATTGGCACCGATTTGCGGTCGACCACGACATCAACGATCAACGCGCCGCCTTCGATTCGCAGCGGGATCGATTCTCGAAATACCTCTTCCTCGATTTTCAAAACTCGTCTTTCCACCGAATTTAAAATCGAGCCGGCCGTTTCGTCGGAAGCGACGTCGAAGTTCACTTGCATCACTTTGACCGCCGTGATTACGTCCTGTTCCGAAAGCGACTTGTTGAGTTCTGCAGTGAGTTGGTCCAACGAAGCGCGAGCTGCTAAAACCGACTCGGCATACTTCGCTTCCGCTTCATTGAGGGTCTTACGTTTTTCATCGGCGTTCTTCTTCAAGGCCGCAATCTCATCTTTGACCAACTGCTGCTTTGCTCGATTAGCGTTGATCAGCCCGATGATTCGGTTATTTGCCGAGACGTCTACGCCCGCAACGCGAGCGAGTTGCAGATTGAGTTCGCCGTCTTGCAAAGTCAAACTGCGAGCCAGTTTCCGGTGCAATCGCAAGCGATGGTCGGCTTCTTCCCAATCTTTCTTGACAAGCTTCAATTCGCGTTTTTCGCGGCCTAGAGCAGACACCGCACGACTGATATCCGCACTCTTGGTCGACTGCAACGATTTACCGGACCGCCGTAGTCCGTGATCGGCTAAAATACGCTCGGCCTTTTCTTCGACTTCGGGCGAATACTTGGGAGTCTCAGGCGTCACCGAGGTCTCGTCCGCCATCAAGGCCTTCACAGGCATTGGCACCGAAAGGGCAAACCAGACGCAGGCAAACCCAGCACAGGCAATCGGGATCAAGGTAAATCGCCGATTTAGGCGTGGATGGATCATGTTGAATCAACTCGTATTGAGAAAGTGGTGCGTCACATTCCATTTGACGCTCACGTTTATTCTAGCGTCCGGTGGCTCTTTTGCAGTCAGTGACGACGAGGTTTCGCCGACTCGTTTTCGTGCGGTGGTTCGTCTGGCGCTTAAAGATGAAGCTTGCGCTAATTCTGCGGCCGCAAAACAGGAAGCAGCGGCCACGCTCTGCGATTTGTATGTAGCACTACGCAGTGATCATCGCTATCACAAGTTGCCAATGTTGCAGGCGGACTGTTCCAAAATACGCACTCGACTTCTGAAGATTTCACAATCCGAATCCAGACGTCTCAAACGCGAAAATATCGGTCGGCCGGAAGGCTTAGATGATCGTGTCAGGTTAGCGATCGACCAGGCGGTGCAAACGGAGGGTGATTCATCGTTTGGTAGTTCGGGCTCAGTTGAAGCGTCGACTGGTCAAACCGATGTGGGGCTGCCCGTCGGCTTGGCAGGACCCGGTTTTGATACCGGATGGCAGTTGGTGGAATTGATCCAGCAAATTGTGCACCCCGAGTACTGGGACAGGGGCGGCGGATCAGGAACCATTCGCTATTACAGCATGCGGCGAGTCTTAGTGGTTAGCGCCACCACGGATGTACACGAGCAAGTTGCCGATTTGTTGAAGGCACTGCGATAACAACGACCGGGGGATAACAACGACCGGGGGATAACGATGCCCGGGGGATAATACAGACACTGCGATAAATTGTGCGATCAAGGCAGGGCTATCGATGGCACGGCTGTCGAAGGCACCGTGATGCTCGGGTGGCTGCCACCATGGCCAACGCCTACTGTTCGCCGGTCGCTTCCTTCGCAATAATTTGCGGCCTGACATTTAGGGCGGAACGGAATTCATCCCGTTTGCGACGCAGGATGCATTCGACGAGTGCAACCGGCAAATTTCGTACAAACGACAAACGGGTTGAATTCCGTTCTTCTTATCCTCAACGGAGAATAGAGCTATGGGACGCAGTGGAGTGATTACGTTTAAGGGCAATCCAATGACCTTGTTGGGCGACGATCTAGGCGTCGGCGCCGAGGCCCCCGATTTTGTTCTGCATTACGCGGACAACGGCATTCAAAAGTTGACCGTCGCTGACTTGAAGGGCAAACCTTCGATCATCAGCGTTGTTCCAAGCATTGATACGCCCGTTTGCGCGACTCAGACCAAGAAGTTCAACGACGAGATCGGCAAGCTTGGTGACAAAATTAACTCGGTCACCGTGTCGCGTGATTTGCCTTTCGCCCAAGCTCGCTTCTGTGGCGCTGAAAACGTCAACATGCGAACCGCTAGCGATTATCAAACTCATGAGTTCGGTGAAGCCTACGGCGTAACGATCGACGAGTTGAAGTTGCTCGCCCGCGCCGTGTTTGTTTTGGACGCGGACGGAAAGGTTGCCTACAAGGAAATCGTCCCTGAAGTAACCTCCGAGCCTGATTATTCCGCCGCTATGGCAGCGGTTCGAATGCTCGTTTAAGCATCTACTTCTTCGCTAACGCAGATGGGAAAAAGCCTGCTGGTGATGGTTAGGATCATCAGCAGGATTGAGGCGACGGAAAGGGTGTGGACGAGTCCAAATGTCCCCGCGGTTTGTCCCCAAACGAAAGCGCCCGTCGACATCGACCCCGCCATCGTCGCGTAGTAAAAGCTCATCCCTCGAGCTCGCAGCGCATTGCTCAGACTCAATTGTGTGGTTGAGTTCAGCGTTGTCAGCGTCATCATCCAGGCGCCACCAAGCACAAACGTCACCGTCGAGGCTGCTAATCCGTTGGTCGTGTGAGCAAGGATCAGCAAGGCGATCGCGAACAGCCCCATTGCAAAGCGAATCGTTCGATCCATCCCAAATCGGCGATGCAGACTATGAATGATCGTCGCGCCAACTACCGCACCAAGGCCCAGGGTGGTGACCAAGAATCCGTAACCACGTTCGGCCCAAAGCAGTTGTTGTCGGCTAAGAAGCGGCAATAGCGACCACATTGCCGACGCGGGAATCATGAACATCGCTAATCGCACCAACGAGTGCTTCAGGGATTCAGTGGCACGCAAGTGCGCGACCGCTTCGGTGAGACTCGATTTGACGGACACTTGCTGGGGAGCAACGGCGCCTTCTCGATTCCAACGAACCGCTACGGCGAGGACTCCTGCAAATGAAAACGCATTGGCGGCGAAGGTCACCCAGGTTCCGGCCATCGCGATCATGACACCGCCAATGGCCGGGCCAATCGAACGAGCCAAATTGAAACTGATGCTGCCTAGCGCCACCGCACGCGAAAGTTGAGCCCGGCTGACCAATTCAGGAATCGCGGACTGCCATGTCAAAACGTGCAACACCATTCCCATTCCCGTTAAGAAGGTCAGGGAAAGCAGCAACCAGGCCGTGACCGCACCGGAGTAGGTCAACATCGCGAGCGTAGACGCGGTTGAAAACAAAAACAACTGCGTAACGATGATCAACTTGCGTCGGTCGATTCGATCAGCGATGACTCCCGCCGGAATGGCCATCAACATCATCGGAATGGCCATCGACACACGGACGGCCGCAACCATTTCCGGCGATGAGTCGAGTTGAGTCATTAGCCAGCTCGCGCCGACCTCATGAATCCAGGTTCCCAAATTTGAAAAAATCGACGCAAACCAGAACAATCGGAAGATGGGAATCGATAGAGGCGCCAAGACGCTGGCATGTTTCGCTTCGATGGTGTTGCCCGACGACACGTGTTTCCTAGAAATGCGTTAAGAACATTCAACCCGACCTTGGTAGTATCGGGGTGATGGCAAGCGCCCTTGTTAACGCCCAACAATCATTACAACCGGCGTTATCGCTAGGGCCGCGGCAAATCGCCGTTCAGGTTGGAATAGCGGATTAGGATCCTTAGCCGCCACCCCTCCAATTCGTAACCTAGCCTTCGGAAAAGCAATTTCGTTGATAGGGTTACGATTCGCCAAGGGGGGACACATCGTCATGATTGAAGTTCGTGGACTACGCAAGCTTTATGACGACTATTTGGCGGTCGATGACGTCTCGTTTACCCTTGACCGGGGAAGCATTTGTGGGCTCGTTGGCCCCAATGGTGCTGGCAAGACAACAACGATGCGATGTTTGGCTGGCCTTATTCAAGCGACCGAAGGCGATTTGATGGTCGCGGGATGCGACGCTGTTCGGGATTCGATTGAACTGAAACGCCGCTTGGCTTACGTGCCAGACGATCCGCCGTTGTTCGACGACCTAAGTGTGCTGCAGCACTTGCACTTCATCGGCCGCGTCTATCGAGTGGATGACTACGCGGGCAAAGCCGACCGCCTGCTAGATCAATTTCACTTGACCAGCAAAGCCAACGCCGGCGCAACAACTCTGTCTCGCGGAATGAGACAGAAACTAGCGATCGCGTGCGCGTACATTCACGATCCTCAGGTTCTGTTGCTTGATGAACCAATGACGGGACTTGACCCACCGGGGATTCGAACGTTGCTCGATTCGATCCGCGAACAGGCTCAACGAGGAACTACCGTGATCCTTAGTAGCCACCTGCTGGGAATGATCGAGGAAGTCTGCACCGAGGTGCTAATGCTAGGCGCCGGGCGAGTGCGATACTTCGGCAGCGTCGAAAATTTGCGAAGTCGATACCCGGAAGCCGCCTCGCTGGAAGCAGCCTACTTTGCGAGCGAAAACTCAACGGGCATTCTGTCATTTCCAGAACACGCGTGTAGCGCCGAGACGGTGTTGTGAAAGCAAGCGACGTGAACGTGACGAATGTGACTTCAAACACTCACGCGTGTGAATCAGCGTGGGACGATTGGATGACACATCGAGAACTGCTGCGTTTGATCGTCGTGCGCAGTCGCTTCCGCATGCACAGATCCGTAAGCAGATTTCTTTCGCCGCGACGAATCATCGCAAGCGTCTTAGCCGCATCGTTCATGGTGCTGTACGTTCTGGCTGGGGTGATGATCTTATCCACTCGCCAGCCCGCCGATCCCGGAAGATTGCAGTTGTGGCTGTCTGGTGGGATGGTCCTGTACGCGATCTATCACAGCACCAAGTGCGCTTGGTCGTCGTCGAGCTTAGATCTGGATCTCAGTCCGAGCGAGCAATGGATGCTCGGCGGTGCGCCCCTGCGTCGCTCGTCCTTGGCGATCTATCACGTTCTGCAAATTGTGCCGGCAACGTTCATGAAAACGTGTTTGTTGGCCGTTGTTTTGGCGGTCGATGTGACCTACCCCGCGATGTTAGTCGTCGGGATATTTGCGTCGCTAATGATGCTTGAGGTATGTCGACTTACGGTAACGCGGATGGCAGGCGGCATGGAGCCTCGTGGAATCATCGTTTTTCGAGCCATCACGTCAACCCTCGCCGCAGCGATCGTATTCCAAGTGGTGATGCGCATCATTGCGATGGTTCCCTTGGGAGCACCGCCGCCGATGTACCTTTCCGCGACGTTTAGGTCCTTGGGGCAAACCGCAGCAAGTGAGATGGTGCAGTGGATATCGATGCCTTGGCATTGTGCGGCGAACGTCGCAGTTTCCGATTCGTTGAATCCTATGACGGCCCTTTTTCTCTTGGCTTCCTTGATCGCCTTGCCAACGTCGGTACTAGCCTTCGTCGTGATTGACCGCCGGTGTTTGTTGGCCAGTTCTCGTTGGGAACACGCAAGATTGCATTCTGGCGAGTATGAGTCGCAGAAGGGACACGTTGAAAACCGCGTGAGTTCGTTGTCCGTTTGGCCGACGTCGTTTGGACTTACTGGATTGTTATCAGCAATCGATATTGACGCTTCCTCAGTCGCTTATCGGATGGCCGTCAGCGTGTCACGCTATCGAGGAACGATCCTGTTCAGTTTCGCCATTCCCAGCGCTATTTGTCTATCACCTTTACTAAGTAGCCGAATCAATCATCCGTGGTTGTTTGTCGTCGGCGGCGTCGGAATGTGCACCTCACTTGTTGCTCCTTCGGCATTGAGACTCGACTTTCGGCGCGACCTCAAACGAATGCTCTTGCTTCGAACGCTGCCGATCAATCCGGCTTCCATGGTGTTGGGACAACTTTGGTTTCCCATTTTGATTACCTGCGTGTTTCAAGTGCTTGTCTTGTCCGTCGCAGCCCTGGTGTTGCACCCGGGTTGGTATCAATTTTTGATGTACGTGGGGATGCTGGCCGCGCTGTCTGTGTTCACGTTCGCGACAGAGAATGCGTTGTTCTTGGCGTATCCGCATCGCGAGCGTAACGAAGGCATTGGAATGCTGATCCGAACGAAACTAACGTTTCTTGGCAAAACTAGCATCGTCTTGGGAGCCTTCATTTTGCTAGCGGTATGGGCAACATTTTGCAAGGGCATGTTGCCTGAATCGCTGGTCGGCGTTGCCGTGATATCTGGAGCCCTCGTGGTGACCTGGGGTGCGGCAGCGGGCGCTTTCGCGGTCACAACCTGGTGTTGGCGGCGGTTTGATTTGTCCAGCGAAATGATGGTTTGACCATTATTGGCGACCTATGTTTTTAGGTGTCATGGTTCGGTCGGGATTTATCGATCGGAATCATCTGCGCAACCGGAACTATCCTCACTCCAACCGTTCTGATTCCTATGGGACTACTCGTTGCACTCTTCGCGATCGCCGCGTTGCCATTCTTGGTACCGCTGGTTCATCGTGGACGATTGATACCGGTATCCGTGGTGATGTTGGTAACGGGAACCGTGTTTGGTCCATTCTTCTTTGCGGTCGACGGGCCGATTCAGATCAGCCTTGATCGACTGCTCTGGGCCGGATTGGTGTGCATGACGCTAATTCAATGGCGACTGGGCAACCTGCAACTGCCCAAACTCAATCGAATCGATTGGCTCATGCTGGGATTCGGCCTACTTTGTCTAATCGGAGCCTGCCGTGGCGGTCCGGTGCCGACGGGAAGTTCACCCATCGCTCGATGGCTGTTCTACATCGCGATGCCATTGGGAACCTACGCGATCGCACGCAGCGTTCGATTGACCGTTAACGATGTGCGCTGGGTAACGCTTGGCGTTTTCTGGTTGGGCATGTACCTGGCAATCACCGGACTATTCGAGATAAAGTCAATGTATTGGGCGGTCTTCCCCAAGTACATCAACAATCCCGAGGCGTGGGAGTTCTTTGGTCGAGCCCGAGGACCGTTGTTGAATCCAATCGGCAATGGCGTACTGATGGGATTGGCACTTGCAATAGCGGCGGTTGAGTTTTGCCGGAGCGGGCGCCAAGGAAAGGTCCTGTACGGATTCGCATCGTTGATTCTGCTTGCTGGTGTCTACGCGACACTCACGCGAAGTTGCTGGATCGGAGCGATCGGGGCCATCGGAATGATGGCGATGCTGCAGGTACCTCGTTGGACGCGCGTTCTTGCCATCGCGAGTGTTGTGTTGTTGGCGGGAGCCATGTCGATGGGGCTGAAGGATAGCCTGATGGAACTCAAGCGTGACAAAGCTTTGTCCGCGGCTGAAGCAGCTAAGTCTGTTGAACTGCGTCCGTTGTTGGCAGTGGTGGCGTGGGAAATGTTCAAAGACCATCCCATCATCGGACACGGCTTTGGGCACTACTTCGAACACAATGGCCCTTACCATCAAATTCGCAAGTACGGTTTGCAGCTCGAACGCGTGCGGCATTACCAACAGCACAACACGTTCTTGGCCGTTGTCGTGGATTCCGGGACACTCGGGATCCTGATCTTTATGTCTGGGCTTCTGCTGTTCTACACCACCGGTTGGCAGCTTGCGCGAGGGCTCGATTCCAATCCCGAGATGCGAATGTTGGGATTGTTGATGATGTCGGCGATTGTAATCTACGCCGCCAACGCAATGTTCCACGACTTGATCATCATTCCGATGGTCCAGATGTTCATGATGTTCATCGCGGGACTGGCGATCAACGCACGAGAAAAGGGCGTCGTACGCAAAGCCTCGCTTCAACCCGTCTATGCTAGGCAGCCGCTCGGCCGTTGTGCATCAGGCGAATTTCTTCGTCTTCGATCTTGTGACAGTGCGCTTCGCCACTAAGCGTCGCCTTGACTCGACGATCGACACTCTTTCGCATGGCTTTGTGATAACCAACGCTTGCGGTAAACAACGTCATCAAGTCCATGAACCGTCGGTCTTCGCTCAATTCGCCAGCGTCGATATCTAGGTAACTATCGGCGCCGAACGAGAACAAGCGTCCGTCAATCTCGCCGATGTTTTCGCCACCGACCTCGATGTCAAAGTCAGCACCGATCGAAACCCACTTGCGTTTGAGCACCGCGTGATGCACTTGGCCATCGTGGCAGAACGCAAACGAAAACATCGCCGGGATTCGGAAGGTGCGATGACATTGTTGAATGGTGGTCACGCATTCGGTGCGAGGAAGCATCACGCACATCGTGAGCAGGTTTTTGCCCACGGCCATCGAGGTATGCACTTCGGTGATTGTGATCTGTTCGATCGTTCCGCACCAAGCCGTCCGTTCGCCGGTGGTCTTGAACAACTTTAGGACTAAGCGTCGTTTCTCGATCTCGCCGGGTTCCATGTTCATGACCGTGTCCTCGGCCATCATCTCATCCAGCTTCGCCTGTTGCTTCGCATCAAGCCGACCTGATTTCTTGATCGACTTCTTCAATTCCTGGCGGCGTTGATCCTGCATCACGTCAAGCGCGTCTTCCAGTTCGCCCTTGTCCATGTTCCAGACATCGGTCCGCAAACCCAGCATGTGGGTCTTGTTCCAACTTCCGGACTCGTTGTCTTGAGTCGACACGGTTCCCACGACTTTCATGTTCGTGGTGAAGGCGTTGGAATCAGCCGTGGTGAGTTGCTGAACCAGTTCGACGTTCGATGGGTGCATCCCGGGCATAGCCCACATGTCGATGTACCGACGACAGGGTTGCGGATCTTTCTTGGCCATCGTCGGGGCTGATAGGAACGTGGGCACGGTCTACGAAGGCGCCCCCGTTGCTGAGGACGCTTCGTATTGATCGGCACAACCTAATCGTTAAATCCAGCCAAACCGGATTAATCGGCCCGTGTTTCACGCGGCCGATTGATCGGCGGATCTAAAAGCTATCGCTTGCCTTTGCCGAAGCCCTTTTTGGGGCCACCCTTTTTCTTGCCGCCAAAACCGCCGCCTTTGCCACCAAAGGGACGCTTTCCACCGCCACCACCTTCCGGTGGGCCGTTGTCAGGGCGAATTTGCAGTTTCTTGCCCATCACCCAAGTGTTTTCGAGAACTCGAAGAGCCTCGGCGGGAAGTTGGTCGGGCAGATCAACGGTGGTGAAGTTATGGTCGATGTGAATCTGGCCAATGAACTTGCTATCCAAGTTTGCTTCGTTCGCGATCGCGCCAACCAGGTTCCCAGGACGCACTCCGTCTGCCTTGCCCACTTCAACGCGGTATCGACGCATGCCGGCTTCAACGGGACCACGCTTGCGGAATCCGCCACGTGCTCCATCGCGAGCAGGTCGATCGTCGAAATCGCCAGTAAATTCGCGATCTTCCCGTCGTCCTTTTCGTTCTTTGCGGGACGATTCGGCACGTTCTTGCAGCAAGAATGGCTGCCCACCGCGAAGCATTTCAGCCAACGCTGCAGCAACCTTCTCAAGCGGCTTGCCACTCTCTTCCATGTACTCGTTGATCAAGTTTTCGAAGAAGGTGATGTCTCGTTCGGCCAAAGTCTTGGTGATCTTGGACTTGAACGTCGCTACGCGGTGTTTGTTGATGTCATCGGTCGATGGCCATTCAACAATCTCGATAGATTGGTTGGTCATGCGCTCGATTGAACGCAAGCGACCACGCGACGAAGGCGTCAGAAACAAAATCGCTTCGCCGCTTCGACCAGCGCGACCGGTACGCCCGATGCGGTGAACGTAGGATTCTTGGTCGTGTGGCAGGTCGAAGTTGATGACGTGCGAAATGCGCGGCACATCCAATCCTCGAGCAGCAACGTCAGTTGCAACGATGATGTCAATCTTGCCATTCTTCAATGAACCCACGGTTCGCTGGCGAGTCGCTTGAGGCATGTCGCCGTTAAGTGCCGCTACGCTGTAATGGGCTCGAGCCAATTTGTCAGCGATGACGGTGGTGGATTCTTTGGTCTTTGCAAACACGATCACGCCATCGGTTTCTTCGGATTCGAGAACTCGCTTGAGCAACTCGAGCTTTTCGCCGGCCGATGTGAAGATAGCTCGTTGGCGAATCGACTCTGCCGTCATCGACTTGCTCTTGATCGTGCAGACTTCTGCGTCGGTCAGGTACTGGTCAGCGATGCGGCGAATCGGGTCAGGCATCGTGGCACTGAACAAAGCGATTTGCCGTTGGTCAGGGCACTGGTCCAACACAAATTCGACATCTTCCAAGAAGCCCATGTTGAGCATTTCGTCGGCTTCGTCGAGAACCAAGCACTTCAATCCATCAAGTTTCAACGTGCCTCGTTTGATGTGGTCGATCACGCGGCCTGGCGTACCGACGACAACGCTAACACCATCACGCAGAGCGCGACGTTGTGGTTCGTAGTCCTGACCACCATAGATTGCGGTAACGGCGAAACCTTTGAGTTGGCCCGCGTAGGTTTCGAACGACTTGGCAACTTGCATCGCAAGTTCACGAGTCGGCGCGAGCACCAATGCTTGCGGTCCAGCGCCCTTCTTCTTGCTTAGGTTCGCCAGCACAGGCAACGCAAACGCGGCGGTTTTACCAGAACCGGTTTGCGATTGAGCAATCACGTCACGTCCCTTCAACATCGGCGGAATGATCGCCGTTTGAATGGCCGATGGTTCGCTGTAGCCAGATGATTCGATTGCCGCTTGGATTGCCGGTGGAAGTTTGAACTGAGCGAACCCGGTCAGTACTTCCTCAACAACGGGAGTTTCAACAACGGGGCTTTCAGCTACTGGAGTATCAGCATTGGGAGCAACAACACCGTCGACCGATGCAACCGCCGTTTGAGCGACGGGTTGGGCTTCAGTACGAACAGGGGCCTGTATCGTTTCGCTAACCACGGGGGTGTCGGCACCATGTTGCTTATGGTCCGCAGCGGTGCGTGTCGCTTTCTTATTGAAGACTGGTTTAACAGCCTTCTTCTTCGCAAGCTTCAGCTTTACCTTGCGAACAACCACTAGTCCCGATGCAGCGTCTTCGGTTGCCACGTCAGAATCGGAACTTTGCACGGATGCATTCGTGTCCGCAACTACGGTTTCTGCAGGAGTGGTTCCTGCGAGCACGGTTTCTGGATTCGATCCGGCGATTCGGACTTCGTCGGAGCTTGACAACGCGTCATTTGACGGGGTGTTTTCCACAACTACATCGTCAGACGCAACAGCCTCAGGCGAGTTGTCCAGTTCGGTGGAATTGATTTGGGTGTCAGGGGCGTCCTCAAGTTCGATACCGGAGTGCGCAACATCAGACAGGTCAGAAAGATTCATTAAAGACTTTAGGAGAGAGAAATCAAACGCGGTCGGTTCGCCCTAGATGTGTGAAGTCTGCGTCTATTGATTCACACGGCGAAGGTAATCTGAGCCGACGTCGCCATCCGCATGCCTGTCTCGCAGGTGCGGCTTGGTGAGCTTGGCAGCAATGTGCCGCTCACCATCCAGAGAGTCCGGCGGTCATCACCGCTGGCTCACAAAATCAGAGTCTCGTCATCCCAGACCCCCACTGTATCTGTTTTTGGGTGAAGCACAACGCAAAATAAGCATTATCACGGCTGCCAAATGACAAGCAGCGCCCCGGTACAATCGTTAGTGTGCCTAGCCCCTGATGAATGGCGCAGCAATGTGGCCATGCCAAATGCTAAACTCCGTTAACGGGGAAATTGACAACCCACACTTTGCTCGGCCCAACCTTCAAGTCCGCGTTTTCCGTTGATAGAGGGGGGCGTAGTCTTAGACATAATTGCGATAGCGTATGACTCACAACGACACAACGCGGTCAAGCGGCAACCTCGCAACCTGGAAATTGGCGACGGTTATCGGATTGCTTGCCGCGGCAAGCGTCGGCTTAGCGACTCTACTTTCGGATCGCCGGGACGTTTCGCAAACTCGCCGGTCCGTCGATTCTGCTCCCGCCGCACCGGTTGCCGTCACGGTGGAACCGCCGCAAGCGTCTTTGGCCGTTCGCAAGGCAGCGTTCTTTGACGAGTCCGTCGAGCCTCAGATTCAGATCACTGACCAGAAAAACCGCGAAGCGGCTGAGCGGTGCCTAGCGAGACTGCGTGGCGTGATCGCAGGATATCGAAGCTCGATCACGCCGTTCGTTGAAGACCTGACCAGCTTGTCGACGCGACTAGGGATCGCCCGACGAATGCCAGGATCATGGTGGCACAGCGACGACCGCATCGAAGTCTATGTCCGGAACAAGTTCGAATCGCACCTGTTTTCGCAGCAATCGTTTAGTCACGACATTGCCAGCGAACTGATTCAATTCAAGATCGACGTCGATGCCAACCAAAACTTGTTGCTAAGCGAAGTTCGGGCGGCACTCGACACGTCGGATTTGCCAGATGTTTCGATCGACGAGTATGAGCCTTTCTTTGCAGCGGTTTCAAGCGACTTTGTTGCCTATTCACAAGACCAGGGCATCACGAGCGTTGCCAACTTTGCCACGGTGATGGTGGCCAGCGAAGTGGGTGGTCAGGTGTTTGTGCGGTTGGTCGGAGGTCTGTTGACGCGATTCGCCGTCTCAGCTTCGCTTGGCGCTGCCGCTAGCGGTGGCGCGACCGTGGGCGGATCCACCGTCGGTGCCGGAGCCGGAACATTGGGCGGTCCTGTTGGTGCGGTGGTGGGTTTCGGCGTCGGACTAGCCGTTGGCTTGGTCATCGATTGGTGGATGACGGATCGTTTCGAACAACAGCTCACGACCCAAATGAACGCTTATCTCGATCAAGTCGAACAGGCGATCATGACGGATCACCCGCATGGCCTTTCCCAGACGCTCCCCGAGGTTTGTCACGTACTCAAGGATGCCTACCGCGAACGATTCTATGCTCAACTCGTCACGCCCTAAACCGATCAGCGATCGAATCGACGTTCCAATTCACGCCTGCTTTGCGCAAGATCAAAGCGGGCAGTGAACCAGTCTTCAATTGTCGAGGGACGCATTTAGTTGGCACCGACGCGTTCACGCCGATGGTTGTCCGCTACCAGGCGCGAAGCACACTCACCAAGTTGTGGTGCTGATCGGTCCAGAAGGGCGCGTCTTTGAGTTCTGCTTCGGCCGCGGGAACGCCGACGGCCAACGCTTCCGTTTCCCAGATCGCGTGGCCAGGTTCGGTAACGACAATCCAAAGCGCTGAACTGGTGCACTTCTCTTTGTCGGCGCCGCTCTTGATCACGCGACTATCCAGGCCAGCTTCGTGACAGAGCCGATGAACTAATGGCTCAAGCGACAGGTGCGTGTTCGAAACATGAATCGCCATTACGCCACGCTCGGTCATCCGACTGCGGAACAACTCGATCGCTTCGTACGTTAAAAGGTGAGCCGGAATTGCGTCACTGCTGAAGGCGTCGAGCACAAGCACGTCGAACTTCGCGTCGGTCATGCGTTCAAGTACGAGACGACCGTCACCGAGGTGATGCGTCTGCGATGACGGGCAGTCTCGCATGAACGAGAAGTAGTGCTGAGCAATATCAACAACGGCTGGATTGATTTCGATCAAATCAAAATGGTCTTCGGGACGTCCGTAGCAAGTGAGCACTCCGCAACCCAAGCCCACGACGCCGATGTTGAGCGATTCGTTTTCACTTTGCAATTGCCGAATAGCACGTCCCACGCCACTTTCGTGTCCGTAGTATTTAGTTGGCTGATTCTTGGCTTCCCCATGACGCTGCATTCCATGGATCGTCGTGCCGTGCACCAAGTGCAATCCACGCTCGTCCTCCATCACTCGCAACACGCCAAAGAAGTTTCGCTCGGACGCAATCGTGTTTTCGTCGCTGCCTCGGAACAGCCCTAGTGCAGGCGCGATCATCAAAATCGCGGCGAAGTATCGCAGTCGATACGCGCGGTTCCAATCATAGGTCGGTGATTTCCATCCCTTGACCGAAACAAACAAGACAAAGATGAAACCTTGCACCAGGATGATCGAAACAGGCAGTTCGATGAAGCTGTTGAAAATCAGCGGGCACACGACGGCAACGATCATTCCGCCGATTGCACCGCCAAAGGAAAGCAACGCGTAATATTGAGTTAACAATTTGGCCGGTGGCTTGAGTCTTGCCACTTCGCCGTGGCACATCATGCAGACGCCGAACAAGAACGTCATGAAGCTTGTCACAACACTCAAGAGTTGCAAGTCATACGGAATCAAGTTCTTGGATTCGATCCCGACGATCGCCAGCACGGTCATCACGGCGACCATCTTGGGCTTGTACCATTGAGGTGAATCGAACGACACGATGAAGCTGAGCAAGTAAAGGCTTAGCGGCAATACCCACAGGAACGGGACAACGGCGACGTCTTGGCACACGTGATTGGTGATGACCAACAGCATCGTGGACGCAAGCGCTGGCAACCCAACCCAAGCGGCACGAATTTTCCAGGTGACTTCGATTGAATCTTCATCGTTGGTGTCGCTGGTCTGCGGGTTTGCTGCGTCCGAGCGCACTCGCAACAGGCTGATGGCAACCATGCCTTGGATCAGCAAGAACAGGCACAACATGAGCGACCAGGCGGTGCTTTGCTGAGAAACCGACAAGACCGGTTCGACCAAGAACGGATAGCTAAGCAAGGCCGCCAAAGACCCTGCATTAGATAGCGCGTACAGTCGGTAGACTCGATCCGAATTGTCGTGGTAACTCAACCATGCTTGGATCAGGGGCCCCGTGCTTGAGAGCATGAAGTAAGGCAAGCCCACGTGCGCCGCGAGCATCCAAAGCAGGTAGAGCGTTGGTGATTCGCTGCCAGTCGGTTTCCAGTGATCGCCTGGTTCGATCGGCAACAACAGCACCGCAAAACTTAGTAACGCCAAGTGGATCAACGCCTGAGCCGCAGGGCGAAAGTAGGTTCTTAAGACGTGAGCGTACAGGTAACCGCCAAACAACAGCACCTGAAAGAACAACATACAGGTAGTCCAGACCGCCGGAGTGCCGCCGAACCAAGGCAGCACACATTTACTGATGACGGGCTGAACTTGAAATACTAAGAACGCGCCCAATAATGTCGTCGCGGCGAACCAGAACATCGAAATGCGTTTTCGATGGTCCGTCGGCGTCGCGGCTGAACTTACGGCAACTGGTGATACAGAATTTAACGATTGAGTGGCCATCATTTCCCCGTGCTGGTCGATCTCGGCTGCTGTTAGGAAGCAGACAACGAAAAAGCGTAGTCCATAAAATGCACCAATGACGGAACGCTTTCCGCAAATACCGATTGTTAGGGATCTTTGCGTAATACCAAATCGGTTTCTACTTCTCGGTCAACGGAAACGCTACGGCTTCGTTTTCGGCCAACTGATATCGCTGATTGATCTGAAGGTTCGACCAAGTTTGCACATCGCCACCGGGCCAAGCGACGGTGACTTGATCCACGATGGGTTGTTGCCCCAAGCCAAAGGCGAGCACGTTTTCGTTGGTGCAGAAGTAACCGTCGCCACCGGTCAGCCACGCGGTTCGAGTTTGGTTGCCCACTGTAATCGTTACCGATGCACCGACCGGTTCGCGTTCGGATGTCGTTCCGACCAATTGCAACTGGATCCAACCGTTGGAATCGTCGCCGCGGTTTTCTAGCAACGCGGCTGGTTTATCGAGATGGTTGGCGACCAGGTCCATGCGACCGTCATGATTCCAATCCAAAGACGCCAGTGTGCGTCCGACCGCCGGGATCGCAAAGTATGAGTCGTCGGCGGTCTGATCAATCAATTCAAAACGGCTGCCGCGCAATTTGAAAAGTTGTGGCTTCATCAACAACGGCTTGCCTTTATTGGTGAAGTCCTCGATGTTTCCGTTCAAGATGACCAGCTCATCTTGTCCGTCGTTGTTGACGTCAATCGCCTGAGTTCCAAAGGCAAGCATGTCGTAGGTAGGTGCCGTTAAGCCAAACCGAGGTGCCAAGTCGCGGAACATTCCGGGCGAACGCTGAAGGTAGAGACTCGATGATTGATTGAAGAAGTTGGTCACGTGCAAATCCATGTTGCCGTCGCCGTCAAAATCCGATGAAGCGATTCCCATCCCCGCTGTTGCGGTACCGCCTTGATCGAGCGCTAGGCCGTTGGTGGAAGCCAAGTTGTTCCATTGGCCGTCGTCGGGCGAACGCACCCAATAGCGGTTGGGGCGAAGGTCATTGGCGATGAATATTTCGCTACCGCGTTGCCCATCAAAATCAGCAATCACGATTCCCAGTGACGTTGCGGCACCTTCGCCTTCGGTTTCCAAGGGCTCGGGGGTGAACGTGCCGTCGCCTTGGTTGACCAACAACCAATCCGCCGCCGGTTCGAACATTAGTGGTCCGACGCCATGCGGTTCGCCGGCGGGGTCAAGCTTCACTTTGTTAAATACATCGGGGTCGTCGATATACCCAAGTTCAATGATTTCAGGAAGGCTGTCGCCCGTGACGTCAGCAACCGCGACCGACGAACAAACGAACTGGGGTTTTGATCGGGAGGCATGATTCCGTAGCGGATGCGTTTCCTGAAACGAGAATGTCCCATCGCCTTGGTTGATCAATACTCTTACATCACCGAGTCCGGCCACCAGCAGGTCAGGCCATCCGTCTTGGTTAATATCGCCCACGCCAACGCCGGTCGCGTACGCGTTTGACGCAAGGCCCGATTGGCGAGTAACGCGTCCGAACCGATCACCCAAGCAGCGGAAGAACTCATCGGAATCATCGGGCGTGGTTGTGGGTGGATCGCCACTGCCTTGCGCGAAGAAAAGATCCGCGTGTGAATCAAGATCAAAGTCGATCACTCCGATGCCACCGCCAAGGGACTCGTGAATGCGAATCCGACGCAAAGCTCGTGGCTTGCGGTTGAGATAATCGAACTCGATTCCAACTTGACCGGCTACATCAACAAACGGCACTGCATCTAAGGAACCCGAGTCGCTCGGTTCGTCCGACTGATCTTGAACCACTTTGGCATCCTTGGCGATCAATTCTTTTGCCCAGGCCAGCAATGGTTTTTGGGAAGGCTGAGGGAAACGTTGGGGAGACAACTCAAGTCGATTCGAATCTGCCAATAGCTGACTAAGGTCGCGTCGCGCTAGCAGTTGTTGTCGCGTGAGAGCACTCTTCGCCCTCGCGGATTCGACCGTCGATTGCCATTGAAGACCTTCGAACAAGCGTCCCACTTCGATGAGCTGTTCGGCCATTTGGAGCCTCAGGTCATCCGGTTCTGGATAAAAGTGAATTCCTTCGGATGAGCCAGCGATTCGTTGCAACTTCGAAACACGCACCGAGGCGACGCGTCCCACCTCGGGGAACCCAATCGCATTGAAGCAAACTGTCAATTGACGGTAGTCGGCATCGGATGTCGGGTCGATTTCGACACAGCGAAGCAGCGCTCCGATGGCCGGTTCGTAACGCTTGGACTCGATCAACCAACTTGCGATCGTGGACCAGTATTCCGCGTACTGGGTTGCCTTATCGGGGCATTGCAAGAGCCAATGAGGAATTGCTTCGAGGTCTTGGGACCGAACGAGCGATATTCCCCACAGCGCGAAACCAGCACCGCTGAGTCGCGATTGTGCGTTCTGCGATTCGAGCAGCGTTGCAGCTTCGTGGTATTGATGCCGCGTGAACATCAGACGCGCTTCGCCAAGCGGCCATTCAAACGCGGGCGTACTCGGTTCGTCTTCAAACTCGAACGCATTGCGACGATTCACGATCGATTGAAGCTCGCTGACGGTGGCGTGACCACTTCGGCATAATTGGTCAACGTGCAAACAAGCTCGATGTCGGTCGCCCATATGATTGAGCAGCCGCACGATGGAATGTCGCAACGTCGTGTCGCCCGGCGATTTGGCAATCGCTTTTTCCATTGCTAACCATGCCACGTTCGGATTCCCATAGGCATCATGTCCGCCGCTGGCATTGACCGCCTTGGCAATCACCTGAAGTGCATCGGCCGAGGTCGCTGGGTTCTTGATTAACGGAAGTGCAGTATCGAAGGCAGACTGCCACTTTTGTTCCATGGCATCGGCTTGGGCAAGCAGCACCATTACCGCAGCGTTGCTCGGGTCGGCAATCAACTGAGATCGCAATACCGACCGTGCGCCCGAGACGTCTCCTTC
Organism: Rubripirellula amarantea; assembly: GCF_007859865.1. Taxonomy (NCBI): domain Bacteria; kingdom Pseudomonadati; phylum Planctomycetota; class Planctomycetia; order Pirellulales; family Pirellulaceae; genus Rubripirellula; species Rubripirellula amarantea. Next base: position 902,809 of record NZ_SJPI01000002.1, read on the forward strand.
GTTGAAGAGTGCTTTGGCTTTGCTGATCGCAGGCGATGAAAGGTTGGGCTTTGAATTTTGCGTCGGTGAGCCCGCAGCTTGTGAGCCCGCAGCTCGTGAGTCCGCAGCTTGTGAGTTCTTAGGCGAGGCACCCTTCGGCGGGGCGGTGGGATCGGCATCGCTCGACGCCTGGGTATTGGTTGAGCCCGTTGAACGGCTTGAGCCCGTTGAGTTGGGTGAAGTTGGCGATTGAGTACGTTCGCCGCATCCCGGCGTTAACGTTAGGGCCAACAACACGTGCGCGGCAACAATCACTGCGAGATAATGGGGAACGATACGCTTTTGCCGGTTCATTGACCCATTGTATCCGAACGCATCCCAATGGTGGACGGGACTTCGTCAACTAGAACCCGTGACCGGTACACGGTGCTTGGGTGAAGCGTTCTAGGCAGGCAGAATGATTGTTGACGGTATTTGCGAGAACACAAAGTCGAAGATCAAAGCTATACTGTGTGAAAACACAGAGGGGGCAGCCATCGCTCTCCAGTCACACGCCCCCTCCTCAATCAACCGCTGAGCCCACCGATGGGTTTGTTAGACCTCGTCAAGCCGAAAGATCTGTCAAGAGTGGCGAGGTTGCAATTGCTGGCCCGTCAAGTGGTAGAAGGATTCTGTTCCGGTCGTCACCGGTCTCCTCATAAAGGATTCAGCGTCGAATTCAAAGAGCATCGCCAATACATGCGTGGCGACGAGCTGAAGAATATTGATTGGAAGGCATTCGCCAAAAGCGATCGATTGTTCATTCGCGAATACGAAGAAGAAACAAATCTGCGCTGCACGCTATTGGTTGACCGCAGCGGTTCGATGCGATACGCGGGTGATCGTTCGGGATCGGAAATGAAGTTGGCCAAGTCCGGCAACGGACAATCCAAATACGATTACGCTCAAGTCCTTTCGGCTTCGATGGCGTATCTCATGCTCGCTCAACAAGATTCAGTGGGCGCATTCACTTTTGATGATGAACCACGGATCCAGGTGCCCGTCCGTGGCCGCGCGTCGCACTTGACCGCACTGATGCGAGCGTTGGCGGAAGACGCTACCTATCGTGAGACTGATTTGGGCGGTGTGTTTCGCAAGATCGCGCCCAAATTAGGACGACGCGGGCTGATCGTGATTATCTCCGATGCGATGGGCGATGCCGATTCCATTGCCCGCGCGTTGACTCAGCTTCGCGCCAGCAAGCATGAAGTATTGTTCTTTCAGGTCCTTGATCCCGACGAAGTTGATTTCCCATTCTCGGGCCGTATCCAGTTCAAAGATCTCGAGAACGACCAGAACGAGCAAATCGTTGATGCTCAATCCGTTCGTGATCGATATCTGCAACGCTTTGCGGATCATCAATCAGCGCTGCGAACGGCGTGTCGCAATAACCGCGTCGACTTGATTGAGATCACGACCGACCAACCGATGGTGGATGTGTTGCATGAGTACTTTGCGCGGCGGAGGCGAATTCGGTGACGCTGCTTAACGGACTGCTCGCCTTGGGTGCTCTTGCATTCACGGTTCCGCTGGTCATTCATTTGTTCTTTCGAAGCAAGTTTCGCGTGGTGCCGTGGGGCGCGATGCACTTGATCGATAGCGTGATGAGGGTAAATCGTCGGCGGATTCAGTTGATGAATCTGTTGTTGCTGCTGTTGCGATGCGCGATTCCGATTCTATTGGCGTTCTGTCTGGCTCGCCCGGTGTTGACCGGTTTTCAATCTTTGCCGGGCGATGCGCCTCAGACAGTTGTGATCGCTATTGACGATTCACGCAGCATGGCCATCGCTAGTTCGGACTCAACTACATCCATGCAACGAGCGATCGCTGCGACCGACCAACTACTCGATACGCTGTCCCGACGCGACGAAGTCATGATTGTCCGGGCCAGTCGGCTCGACGAAGTCCCCGGTGCCATGGGAGCCGCGGCCGCGAAAAGCAAGATTGCCGGCATGGGGACGTTTGCGGGGCCAGTCGATTTGGGGCGAATGATGCGAGCGGCGACCAGTGCCGCAGACCACGCATCGCATCCTCAGCGTCGAATCGTTGTCGTATCGGACTTTCAAACCCACATGGTCGACGACCGTTCCGTTCAAACCGTTCAGCAACTCGGCGAAACGCTCGCCGCCAAAACGATCGCGCCGGTGATCAGTTTCCTGAATGTGGCTGACTTAAGTGGCGGTGCAGACAGCGGTGCTTCAGGTCTTGGAAACCTGTCGGTGGAACAAGTGCTGTCCAATTCGGCCGCGGTGGTGGCCGGTCGAGATGCGTATTACTCGGCCCGGATCCGAAATCACGGCGACGCGCCGCGCGGGGACGTGCGATTAGTTTGGTCGATCGATGGCAAACCACTCCGCCCCCAGTCAATCACGGTTCCACCACGATCGTCCGCGACAACCCGTCTGACGCAAGCGATCGAGGACGCGGGCGTTCATCGGATCACCGTCGCAATCGAGCACGCGGATGCTCTTGCGGCCGACAATGAGCGATCGATCGGCGTAGAAGTAATCGACGAGATTCGTGTTTTGATCGTGGATGGTGAGCCCAGCAATCGTCCGCTCGAAGGGGAAGCTGATTTTGTCTCTGTAGCACTGAGTCCCTTTGCGTTCGGCGGCCAGGATCAACCTGATGCGGTCAGCACACGCGTGGTCAACGAACGAGAAGCAACAAAAGCGATTGAAAAGGAAACCTACGACGTTTTGATTTTCGCGGGCGTGAAGAAACCCAGCCAGACGCTTAAACGAAACGTTGCCGATTTCATCGCGTCAGGGGGAAGCTTGGTGGTGTTCGATCACGACAAGCTCGATGCAAAAACCTATGCGGAACCGTGGACGACGAGCGATGGTCAACAACCATCCTTAGTGCTGCCGACCGTGATGGGGGATTTTAGAACGATTGGCAAAGAAGCCAAAACAGAATCGTTCCCGATGGGACGACGCAACGCTAGCTACTCGGCCTGGGATCTACTGGGTGACGATCAATCGGATTTATTTCGTGACGTAACGGTGACGGGGTATCGCCAACTTACGCTTCGATCGTCGGACCAAACTCGACCATCAGATCAATCCCGAAACTCACGGGCTCAGCCTTCATCAACCCAGTCACCATCAACCCAGTCACCATCAACCCAATCACCATCAACCCAGTTTGATCAAACCGAACCGCAGCCCGCCCAAGCCAAAGTCTTGCTCTCGCTAGCCAATGGTGATCCGTTGATAGTGATGAGTTCAGGTTCCGCCGAGAGTCTGTCCGAACGATCGTCCGAAACTGCAACCGCGAGCCGCGCTGGTCGCGTCGTTCAGTTTGCCGTTCCGGCTGACGCGACTTACTCGACCTTTCCACTGCGAGCTGTGTATCTTCCGATGCTACAGCAAATGATTTTGGATCTGGCTGGATCGCGAAACCCGGTCACGTTTGATGTTGGGGAACCAATTGCGGTCGATCCCTCGCGAGCGTTTAAGAATTTGCCGGACATCAATGCGTCCTTATCGTCACTGGACTTCCGTGTCGTGTTGCCAGACGGAACTGAGCAAAAACCAAAATGGCTCAACGCAAGTGCAGCATCATCAGCTAGTTTGCTTTTGCCGGCGACATATCAGCCTGGGGTTTATCGTTTGACCGCTAACACCGATCCCAGCGGTCAAGCAACCGATGACACGTCGGAGTCCGTTTTGTCAACGATTCGTGTCGTCGAGGTACCCGCGATTGAATCGGATGCCCGCAGTGTCGACGAAGCAAGGCTAGCCAGCGTTGCGGAACTAATTGGTGCAAGTGTCTATTCGGGTGGCCAAGATCTTGTTCAGGATGACCAAACTCGTCGCTTTGGACGCGAGATTTGGCGGTGGCTCTTGTTCGCGTTATTAGCCTTGATGGTGATCGAGCTTTGGCTTCAGCAAAGTTTGGGCACTCCACAACGAGCAAAACAACCTGCTGGAACGAGTAGCAATTCGAATGACACGCAAGTGATGGGGGCTTCATCATGATGGCTTCCCTTCGCTTCGCGGGCGACTTGCCAACGCCGTTGGTTCTAAGCATCGCTGTGATCGCATCGCTAGCGGTAATGTTCTACTACTTGCGTGAAACCAAACACCTTGATCCGCCGCTGAGTTACGCGTTGCCCGGATTACGTGCGGCGGCGGTACTGTTGGCGATCTTGATCTTGGCCGGTCCCGTTTGGCACCGGACCATCACCGTCGGGACACTTGGACGTGTCGTGTTTGCCGTGGACTCATCCAAGAGCATGTCGCTAACGGACACGACCGATCTAAAGCAGAGCGGTCATCGCATGCAGCGTGCGTTGTCGTTGCTAAGCGGTGATGGAGAAAAGTCGGGATGGCTCGAAGCTTTGTCCTCGACACACCAAGTCGAGGTGGTTGCTTTCGACTTTGGGTCGCCCACGATCCTGTACGGCGGATCAGATCAGCGAGACGAAAACATAAGTTCGATCGCATCGGATGGTGAATTGCGTTTGTCCACCGTCGCAATCCCTGATGGCGAGGCAACGTCACTCGCATCACCATTGTCGTCGTCGCTAGCGAGTCTGGACGAAAACGAAGCCACAACGGGGCAAAGCGGCAACGAAGCGGAAAGCGATAAGGACGACGAAGGTGCAACTCGGGCGGCGGTGGTTTTACTAAGCGATGGCCGAGGAAACACAGGCGTATCGCCGGTTGATATCGCAGAGCGATTACGAGTGGTTGGAGCTCAGGTGCACGCGGTTGGGTTTGGCAGCCAAGATGATTTGCCAGACGTCGGCGTCACGCGAGTGGATCGGCCCGAAAATGTTGCTTCCGACGGAATCCTGGCGGGCCGAGTTCATTTCAACCAATTTTCGATGAATGGGCGACCCATTGAAGTGCGTATCGAGGACGCTTTGGGGAACGTGCTGTGGCGTGAAACGATTGATGCCGACGCGGTTGGCCAGCAATCAATTCCATTTCGATTGCCCGTCGAATCCGTGCTTGAAAATTTGGTCGAGGACACTCCTCGCGGCGTCAATCGCAGCACCGTCGTTATGGATTTGAAAGCAGTTGTCGCGACGGTAGGCGGCGGCAGCGATGATTCGATTCCCCAAAACAACGCGATGTCGTTTCGAGTGTCCGCATCAACGCGTGACCGACAATTGTTGTTGATCGACGGATCGAGCCGCTGGGAAACGCGATACCTTCGCAACTTGTTTGATCGTGATCCATCGTGGTCGATCGATACGATTATCTACGGTCCAGGCACCGATACGGCGAGGCTGCCACGTGGTTCACGCCCGGGGCAGTTCCCCATTAAGGCCGAGGATCTTGCTCGATATGATGCCGTCATCTTGGGCGAGGTTCCTGCGAACGACTTCGAGATCTTTGATGCGGAACTGCTGAAAACTTTCGTCAGCCGTGGTGGTGGTCTGGTTGTGATTGATGGACGTTACGATCAATTGCGACAACTGACTCAGTCCCGGCTTTCCGAGCTAATTCCCGTTCAATATCAATCCAAGGATCTAGTGCGAGTCAACAGTATCGCGCCGACGGCGATGGGAGTTGACCAACCGATGCTAAGTTTGATTAACGATCAATCTGCGCTTGTTGACTACTGGAAACGTTTGCCACATCCCGATGCCACGGCGATGGTGAAGGCTCAACCCGACGCTGAAGTTTGGGCGTCTGCGATGGGCGTGACCGGAGAAGAACTTCCCTGGTTGGTCACACGGCTTTATGGTTCCGGTCGAGTGTTCTATCTCGGTGCCGGGCAAACGTGGCGTTGGCGTTACAAAGTCGCTGACCAAGTTCACGCGAAGTTTTGGAACCAATTGATGTTGGCGGTGATGCAACCGCCGTATTCCGCGAGCGACGATTATGCATCGATCGGTACCGACAAGATTGAATATGCGCCGTCGGAATCTGCTGTGATTCGAGCACGATTGCAAGGCACCGCAGGCGAACCGATCGGCGATGCGACTGTGGATGCGTTGCTTGTCTCTGGCAATCAAATCATCGCCACCGTGCCGATGTCGATCGATGATGCCAATCGAGGCACCTACCGAGCTGAAACGGTGGGCCTAAGTCCAGGTGAGTATGAGGTTCGCTTGAGAGCGAGCGGATTCGACGCCAAAGCACTTCAGGCATCCGCGCCGATTTGGGTGGGGAACGATCATTCTGCAGAATGGATTCGCACGAGCCTTAGTGAGCAATCGCTTCGGGAGATTACAACGGCGGGCGGCGGCGAATACGTTCACGAAACGTCCGCCGAACAGATCCTTGAGCGACTCAAACCGTTGTCTTCCGGCCAGATCATTGATTCCGATGTGTTGGTATGGCAGTCGTTCTATTGGTTCTGGGCAATCATGGCTTTGTTGGCCATGGAGTGGTATTTCCGAAAACGCAGCGGGCTGGTGTAAGACGCGAATGAATACCGAAAACTTAATCCTGAGTGAATTGCCGAGCGAAGAGCTCAATCCCGCGACGGTGTATGTGCTGCAACGTTTCGCGCGTCGGCGTCGGCGCATCTTGTGGATTCGAGCGATCGCGGTAGCGATTGTGTCGTTGCTGTTGGTAATGGGAACGATTGCGCTAGCCGACTATTGTTTCCTGATCACCGAGCCTGTTCGATTTGCGTTGAGCGTGACCGGATACGCGTTGGCGGGCTTCGCCGTTTGGCGAACTTCATTGCGGCATCTCGGGTCGGACGACACGCTTCAGATTGCACGTCAGCTTGAGTCCGCAGACCCGAGTCTGCGCGAAGACCTGCTATCCGCGGTTGAGTTATCCGAACCAAATTCCGCCAATGGTTCCGCTCGTTTTCGTGAGCGGTTGCAACATGTGGTTGCCCGTCGGGTCGTTGGCGTTGATGTAGCAAAGCTGTTGCCATTAAGAATTGTAAAGCCGTGGTTGACGGCTGCGACCGCGATCCTGTTGCTGGCGATCGGACTGCTCTTTGTGCCTCAACTGCAAATGGGACGACGGTTCGCACGAGCCTTTTTACCAGGAGTCGCAATTCAGCGAGCCTCGTTGACTCAGATTGCCATCGTGAAACCCTCGCCAGCGTCTCGTTACGTTGCGATGGGCGATGCGATTGCCGTTGTCGTGGAAGTTTCTGGACCGCGAGGAATCGGCAAGAGCGACGATGTGGTCTTGGAATTTGCCAGCGACGATGCGCAGACCAGTCGATGGAGCGTTACCGGCTACAGCGAAATACAAATGGCGCAGCGCTTGGAAGCGTTCCAGGAAGACACTCAAGCGGAAGTCTTTGACGACGCGGGATTGCTGTCGTCCATCACATCGACTCCGTCCCAGTTTTCAGCGAACATTCCCGTTGGATCCTCACCGATTCGGTACCGCGTCGTCGCCGGCGATGCCATCACGTTATGGCACACGCTGACACCGTTGCCGCGCCCCGAGGTGACCGCGTTTAAGAAAGAGTACGTCTTTCCCGATTACGCCAAGTTGTCGCCGCGATTGGAAGAATCCGAAGATGGCGACTTGCGAGCGATTGTTGGAACAACGGCCACCATCACCGTCAATTTTGATCAACCGGTCACCGATGCCGTGATCAAGTATGGCAATCGCGGGACTCAGTACTCGCTTGATTCCGTTGATGGGTCGGATCAAGTATTTGAGACAAAAATTCGCATGACGACGTCGGGGCATTACCAAATTGATGCGATCGGGAAAGAGTCTGAACTCGGAAACCCATTCGGTCCTCAGTATTCGATTGTTCCCAAAGTCGATACGCCGCCTATCGTGCGGTGGAGCGAAGCCATCGATCGAACTCAACTTGTTTCGCCTCTCGACATTGTGGAACTTGCGGGATCGGCATCGGACGATCTTCCCTTGGATCAACTGATACAAGAGTTCGAAGTGAACAGCTCGAAGGCGTTCCATCGCGAGCTTTCGATCGAGACACCTGACCGAGATGTTAGTCTCGCGTGGCCTTGCGATTTGATGAAGCTGCATCAAGGCGCATTGTTGCGTATCGACCAATCGACGACGGAACCGTTACCCGAGTTCAAGCTGGAAAGCGGTGATATTGTTCGTACGCGACTTGTTGCAATCGACCGCAAAGGCAACCGGGCGGAATCCGATGTGATTGAATTCCTGGTAGCAGACGAAGGGTTCGACTCAAATCGCCATGATCAATTGAACCGATTGAACCGAACCTTCACGGCTGTTTCCCAGTGGGCCGACCGTGCCAAGCTTGCTCTTGAGGCTGCTGAAAAGCCGGCGCAGGAGAACGACGCCGAAGCTATTCGCACTGCGATCGGACAACTTGAAGTGCTGATTGAGGAATCCCATCCCATCATTGGCAACTTGGGATATGAAACTTCTCGAGCGCAAAACCTGTCCGCGGCCGGAAACCTTGAGCTCACGGGTCGCGATGTGATTGATCTGCGAGAAGAGATGCGAGCGTGGATCGAGCGAGCGACCTTCCTTTTGCAAGATTCACCCCAAGCTTGGAAAGACGAACAGGAAAGGTTGCTGCGAGAGTGGGGCTCGGAAGCCAAACGGTTGTCGCAAGCGGCTTCGCGTTTGAATACTTTTGCGACCTATCAATTGGCTCATGAGTTAACGCTGTCGGCGCTGTCGGATCAGTTGTTGCTTTATCACAGCTTGGAACCGCTGTTCGATCCGAATGAACCGGTCGCCGTGAAGCGATTTCCTCGTCATTTGACGGTAGCGGCTGGACGTCTCGATGCGATGGTGGATTTGATTGAACAGCACGCCGAGACGTTGCCCGATTCAACTCGAAAGCATTTGCAGCGATGGCAGGACTGGAATGATCGTTGGGCGGACCAATTTCGTGGCGTTGCGAAGGAAGAGCTAAGCGAAAAGCAAATTCGAGACCGGATGACGCAGTTCGAAAATGAACTTAAGAATCAAATGCGAAACGGTGTTCTTGATGGTCAAATCACATCAAAGCTGACCGGTTCGGTGCGTGAGATTCGAAAAGACGTGCAAGGTCTAAGCGAACCCATCTTTCAAATGCGAAAATTTGGAGTGGAGGGCGATCAGGCGATCCAGCAGTTAGAAAACGAAAAAGATAGCGACCAAATCGCCATCCGAAGGCGACGCGCGGCTCTTTCGCAAAACGGATTCAGCAGCCAGTTCCAGACTTTGATGGGCAGGCTCGATGATGAAGAGGCTCTTCATCGTGCGCGTCCCTACGTCGATTTGCAGTTTGCTGCGGACATGAATATGGTCAAGCAAGCGATGCGGGCAATCGGCGGTGACGGATTCGTTCCGGTTGGGGAAGAATCAGCCGCAGATGTTTACGACAAAATCGGCAAAGCGTTTCGGATCATCGAATCATCGCACGAAGCGGGAGTCCTACGTCGTGAAATGATTGAGTTGGCGGCGGCAGAGTTTGGGTTGAAGGACAACGCTCGCGGCCGCCTTGATCACGAGGTGCGACTTGATCGGTTCTCGGCGGCCATGGAGTTCGCGGCTCGAGAAATGCAGAGCGCTGGTATCGATTGGCAAATCGTCCGTCGCTTTGACGAAACTCGCTACAACAGTCGTTTCGCGAAAGCACGAGAACGGATTTCCAAACGTCGTTGGAGTGACGATGAGTTGCTCAGTGCCGAGGACTCGCTGCGAACGATCATTGCCAGTCTCGATGAAGGCTTAGAAACGATTTCACCGATCGTGGTTGAGGCTCGGGACACGATCATGCAGTATGTCCCGACCATACCGGAACTCGCTCGCGATGCCGCCGACAAGGCAGACGAAGCACAGTCGAAAAAAGATGACGCCGCGGAAGCAGGTGCTGAGAAAGTGGAAGACGAAGACGGCGAATCTTCACCCGAATCTGCGGATGAAGACGAATCCCAAGATACCGCTGAATCGAACACCAGCGATGATCCTGATGCCGTCGATCAATCCGCACGCGTTGATGAGGCAATGGAAGCTGCTCGCGAGACCGTCGAGGCTCTGCATGACTTTGCGAACATCGCAGATATGACTGACGAAGAACAGCGTGAGTTGTCGCGGGATAGCGATACTGCGGCTGCGTTGATCCAAGAAGCGGCACGCGAAGCCAAAGCACAGGCGGCGAATCCGAACGCCATGGAAGATGCGAGCGAGGCGACAAAGGATGACGATCAACCCAAGAACCCTCTCGATCGGGCTTTGGAAGAACTGGCCAACACGCTACGTCAAACTGCCGAGCATTTCGAGCGTGCGCAACAGGGCGACGATGTAAGCGAATCGAGAGAGAAATTGCGTCAAGCGGAAGCCGAATTGGGAATCGATCAGAGCCTCGAAAACCGATTCGACCGTGCGGAGGCTATGGCCAATGCCACTCAAAAGGACCCTCGCGAACTACTCAAGCAACTCGAAAAGGAACTCAGCCGCAATCAACCAATGCAAGAAAGCCTTGAAGAGATTGCCGAACGAACGGCGGAGTCGGTGCAACGAGACCTGGAACAAATGGCGCGAGACGAAAAAGCCATTAGTCAACAGCTCGAACGTTCGGACCCCGAGGTCATGGAACAAAAACGGATCGCGGCTACCAAGATGTCGATCCTTTCGCGAGCGACCGCGACCATTGAGCAAGCCATCTTAGGCACTGTCGATCGAGCCCAGCAGTCGGGCAAGTTCGAAGCGTCCAAAGGTGAACTTGAGCGTGCCAAAAGCAAGTTGCGTGACGCCGTTGCAGAGCTTTCCGAGATGGGTGGCGAGAATGCTCGGCTAACCGACATGCAGGCGACCGCCCGGGCGATGGCGACCGCAATTAAGGAAGCCGAGCAGTCGATCGAGAAGGTGGCTGAAACAGCCAACCAATCTCAAGACAAGGAACTCGAAGATGACAATGCGCAAAAGCGCCAGAGAAACCAATTCGAGAGTCTTGATCGCGACGTGCGTCGTCGACGAGTGGAACAGCTTCGGCAAGCTCAGAGTGAATGGTCACGAACGGAAAACGATGCAAAGAATCGTGAAAACCGTGCGAACCAGAACTCCAAGAACATCGAACGGCAAATGGAGCGGCTGGAAGCTCAGTTGAAGCGGGACGACAAAAACCGCTCGACGATCGAAGCTCAAACGGCTGAGCTGCAAAAGCGTCTCGATGATTCGCAACAAGAACGTGACGCCGCGAAGGAAACTAAAGAGTTCGCTGCGGATCGCAAGAAGGAGATGGACGTAGAACGCAAGAAGATCGAACGAGAGCCACTCGCACCACTTCAAAAGCCGAATCCATCGGCTGAACTCGGCGATCGACTTGCTCAGCAAGCGCTGGAAAGTCTTGCCGAGGTTCGATCCAAGCTCGGTGAAATCAGCGAAGGTCTGGATATCAACGAACAACTTCGGGCAAGACAGGATCAAGCCAAAGGACTGAGTGATCAACAACAACGGATTAGCGATGACGTTGCCGATGCCGCCGAGGCATTGCGGCGAACCGCTCGCCATCAAGGGCGACTCGAAGCCGATCCGGAAGCGATCGACCAAATGGCCGACAAGCTGGAACGCGAACCAAAGTCCACCACTCAAGACGCGGCCCAGCGTTTGCGAGATACTGCTGAATCCCCTGACGTTTCCGGTGAAGCGAACCAGCAAGTTGCCAAGGCTCAGCAGCAAATCATCGAGTCGGCGAGTGAGCTTAGTGATCTGCTCGAACAATCGTTACTTGATCAATCGGAACGCGACGCTAATCGCGACGACGCTAGCGCTCAGCGTCAAAGTGCTTCCGAAGAGGCTGAGCAACAGAAAGCGAAACAACTCGCCCAAACGCTCGACGAACTCGATCGAGCGATTGCGCAATCCGAGAAGCAGCAGGCCCAGTCCGAGTTGGAGGACGGCGAATCCGGCGACGGTGAATCAGCCGATGGCGAGTCTGGTGACAAAAGCAGTGAAGAGGGTTCGCAAGGTGGTGAAGGCCAAGCCCAAGACGGTCAATCGGGGCAAGGCGGTGCATCCGGTGAAGGCGGCAAACCGATGACGGCTGGCCAAGCGTCTCCTACGCTCGCTCAATCCATGGAATCTCAGGTGCAGCAGGCAGCACGCAGTCGGGCGAAATCACTGAACCCCGACGACCCATCGCAAAATCCCGGCGATCCGCAAGATGGTGGCTTGCCCAACGATATGGCGGGTGCCGATCCCGGAACTCCGTCGGACGTTTCCGGTTCGGGACCACCGCCGGGCGGTGGATCAGTCGAAATCACTGGGATCGACCGAGAGGGGCGTGATTGGGGAAGTCTTCGTCAACGCCACACCGAAGACGCAGTGGAAGGCCGCGCGATGACGCTGCCGCCCGAATATCGCAACGAAATTCAAGCGTACTTCCAAGCGATCGCTACCAAGGCTGGCGAGAAAGAAGGAGCGGGGAAGTGATGACTAATCGTAGAAACGCCAGCGTAGGAAAGCAGCTTCGCCGTCATCGGTTGAACCCTTCTTGTTCACGACGCAGTTGGCTGCGTGGTGCGGTCGGGGCCGCCGTCGTGGGCGTCGCGAGTTCTCCGTTCACGACTAGTTCGCGTTCGTCGCTAGCCCAGGATCCTTTCTCGCAAACGCTGTACATTCCCGACGAGATTGATCGCGCGGTTCAGAAAGCCATTGAGTTTCTTGTCCAGACGCAAAGGCCCGATGGTGCGATCGCGGACAAAAGCCACGAAATTGCGATGACTGCGTTGGCGGTGATGGCGATGGCGTCAGTCGGTGTGACTCCGACGCCAACGACAAGCCAGGGCAACGCCATGATTAAGGCATTGAATTTTGTGCTGCAGCATAACCACCAAGATATCAAAGGTTACTTCGGCGACCGTGATGGATCGCGAATGTATGGCCACGGCATCATCACCTTAATGCTGACTGAGATGCTAGGGATGGGAGCGACGCCACAGCAAAACCAACTGATTCATGAGGGGCTCACGAACGCCATCAAGCTAATCTTGGCTGCACAGAACGTATCTAAACCCGAGAAGCTTCAAGGTGGATGGCGTTACACGCCTTCGAGCCGCGACGCTGATTTGTCGGTTTCGGTTTGGCAGGTCATGGCATTGCGATCCGCAAAGAATGATGGCCTTGATGTTCCCGGCGAAGCGATTGATGCTGCGGTAGAGTACCTTAAGTATTCGTACACCTCGCCTATCGGTCACGATGGAGTTCCCCGAGACAAGGTGAGTGGTTTTAGCTACACGCCGGGGTCTCATCATCCCACGTTCACGATGACGGCAGCCGGTTTGCTGGCGATGCAAGTGTGTGGCAACTATGATTCTCCGATGGTGGAAGGAGCGGCCGAATGGTTAATGGAGCATCCACCTAAGGTTAATGAGCGATTCTTTCATTACGGCATCTACTACTACGCCCAAGGCATGCACCAAGTCGGCGGAAAATACGCCAAGGAAGCTGACAACATTGTGCCGTCCACGTTGTTGGCGGCGCAACGTGACAACGGAAGTTGGCAGGGTCGCGGCGGGGAGGAAAAGAACGTGGGACTGGTCTACGCGACCGCGCTATCGATCCTGAGCCTGAGTGTGCGCTATCACTACTTGCCCATCTATCAGCGCTAGCGGACTTCGCGGTGAACGTTACACGCGGTGAACGTTGCATGCGGTGAAGTTCGCATGCTGTAGCGGTGCTCAGTTTGTAGCGGTGCTCAGTTTTCCGTGGCCGGTTAGATTTCTAAACCTAACGCAAACGAAATGGCGTCGAGACCGATGGTGCTGTGGGAATCGACGGGGCCGCCTGCGTCGAACCATGTCTGGCTCTCATAGCCACCGCGAGCAAACCACTGCCACCGCTGCCCCTTCGGTTGAGTCCATTGCAGGCCTAGCGACAATTCCACCACGGTTAGAATTTCGCGTTGAATAGCGGCATCCTCTAGTTCCGTGGTGAAGGCACCCTTCATTTCGTAAATCTTCTGCTCCGTTTCGCACTTCAAAAGCGATCCTCGCATGCCGGCGTAGACGCCTAAACGCGTATCACCCAAACCACGGGCCGCTTGCAGCGAAACAGTAGGACCGGCGCCACTAAGTGTCAGATCATTCGAGACCGCTTCTTGTAACGCTCCACCTCCATCGCGAACCTCGCCTAGCAAGTGTTGATCTATCTTCGCCAACCGGACTCCGGCGCCCACCGTGCCGACTAGCGATTCCCAGCGAAACTGTTGAGTCGCTTCAAAATCGAGAGCCTGAAGTTTGAGCGAATGGCTTGAGGTGAGCGTTTCGCCAACGTTGGCTTGAGCGAAACGCGATAGGTTTCCACCCGCACCATAAACGTAAACAAACACCGGAGTCGCGCCGGTGACGGCCATCACCGATTCGTCAGCCGCTGCTTCGTCGTACTGAAAATAGGTTGTTCGAAAGCCGCCGCCACGACACGATTGCCACCCGATCCAAGCGCGTGGCGTGAGTTCGTATTCATAATCAAATGGTACTAGGGTGTTTCCTACGGGAGGATCGATGATCAATGCAACGTTCTGATCAAACCCAGCTCGCATCCAAAGAAACTCGAATCCGCCGTAGAACCCTCGCAAGTCAGCCGCCAAAGGACGCATTGGTGCGACGACGATGGGTTGATCCGCAGTCGACGTTCCCCATCCAACGTCGTTTTCGCAGCCGCCGAATTGGGTGCCCGAGTGGATTCCCGGATAGCCATTCGGATAGCCATTCGGATAGCCGCTGCAATAGTCGTTTGAATAGCTGTTGCGATAGCCATTCGATTCAACGTTCTCGACGAAGTGCTGCCATTGCGAAGGTCCAGCGTAGCTGGACGATCCGCAAGGGGGAGTCGCGCTCCATTGTGTTGACGAGGTTTCGCAACCGCAATTGCTACCATGGTTCGCCCAAACGCGAGTTGCCGTTGTAGCAGACCAACTCAACAAGAGGCCAATGGACAATAGCCGCTTTACTGTTTCCGATTTCATCACCGCACTCCCCCAACGAATTGCACTGTTGCTTAGCAGTCTTGATCGGCAGGATCGTTGAAGGGAGATTGAGTGAATGCATTTAGCGCTCTGTGTTCTCGCAATCGCTAAACCCTTACGTGTGCGGTGTGCGATCTGGCGCAACATGTGTGACGCATAGGGGCAATGTCACCCGACGCACACATCGTCGTTCCCGCTTACCGTCGACGCGAACAAAGATTTCGGAAACAAATTGAGCTTGTTCGTACGTTCGCAATATTGCTGCGCAAACAAGTTGCTATGATCTGCGATCTATTCGCAAGCCAATGAGCTGACCTTGCAGGACGCATTGATGCCAGACAAAACACTTCCACCAACGATGAACGATGACGGTTCACCAATCGAACCGGCGTCGACCAATCGAATGCGTTGGGGGTACGGAGCGATCCTGTTTGCAGCGTGCCTGGGAATGCTGGCTGGGATTGGCGTCTTCACGTTTGGCTACGGCAAAGGTGCAAGCTACTTAAGCAACAATCCACAAACGTGCGTGAATTGCCACGTGATGCAGGGTCACATGGATTCGTGGCTACAAAGCAGTCACCACAACGTTGCCGTGTGCAACGATTGCCACCTCCCGCACGACTTTGTTGGCAAGTGGGTTACGAAAGCCGACAACGGATTTTTCCACTCTCTCGCATTCACGATGGGAGGCTTTAGTGATCCGATTCAAATCAAGCCTCGCAACAAGCGAGTCACTCAAAACGCGTGCATTTCCTGCCACAAAGAGTTTGTTCACCCGTTATTGCCAGCGGTCGATGGTCAAGACATGCAGTCGTGCGTGCATTGCCATACCAACGTCGGACACGCCGGGCGCTAATCACTTTTTCACACCCTCACTTTTTTCGACAAAGTCTCGATGACTCAACAAAACAAAAGCGGATTCGGTTGGCTGGCCTTGCTCACTGCGCTGGTGGCTCTGGCGACCATTGGCGTCGTTTCCTTGTTGGTGAACATCTTTGAACGAAAGCAAGAAGCTCGAACGCCGTTCGTCAAAGTGGTGGAAGTTAGTGAGGTTAGCACGGATCCAGAACCGTGGGGCCTCAACTTTCCTCAGCAATACGAAGACTATTTGAAGACGGTCGACGACGACTATACCGACTACGGTGGAAACCACGCGTTGCCACCGAGTAAGTTAGAAGAACACCCTTGGCTGAAGCGTTTGTTCGCCGGCTATGCGTTTAGCATCGAATACCGCGAAGCTCGCGGTCACGCTCACATGTTGTCCGACCAGGAAGTCACCAAACGTGTGACCGAGGTGCAACAGGCCGGCGCTTGCTTGCACTGTCATGCTTCAATCATTCCAACGTACCGTCGAATTGGGATGGAAACACTCGGTCAAGAGGTCAATGAAGCATCACTGTCCGCTTCGTACAACCAGGAAGCCGTCTTGGCTGGTTTCAAAGCCGTCAGTCAAAAGACCTACGAAGAAGTGCACGCGGAACTAGAAAAGACACCCGATGGAGTCGTTAAGAGTGAAGCGGGCGATCCGCATCTAGGTGACGCGCACCCGGTTTCTTGCATTGATTGTCACGATCCGGACACGATGGCAATCCGCGTCACGCGTCCCGGTTTCATTCTCGGCATCGATAAGCTTGCCAAAAGCGACGATCCGGTTCCCCACTTGCCTAGCATCCAGGCCTGGCGCGATAAGGGAGCCAAGGGCAACTATGACCCGAACGTGCATGCAACTCGTCAGGAACTGCGGTCGTTCGTGTGTGGTCAATGTCACGTTGAATACTACTGTGCCAACAAAATGACGCTGACGTTCCCGTGGGGCAACGGATTGAAAATGGAGGACCTCGAAAAGGAATGGAATGAAACGACGTTCCCCGACGCGGAAGATGGCACGGCCGGTGGCGAATTCTACGACTACGTCCACAAAGAAACGGGCACTAAAGTTTACAAGGCGCAGCACCCTGAGTTCGAATTATGGAGCCAGGGCATTCATGCTCGCAGTGGTGTGAGTTGCAGTGATTGTCACATGCCTTACGAGAAGGTGGGCGCGACGAAGGTCAGTAGCCACTGGGTTCGCAGCCCCATGCTCAATATCAACAAAGCATGCCAAACCTGTCACCATATCGCCGAGCAAGAAATCAAGGACCGCGTGGACTTGATCCAAGATCGCACGCGATCACTGATCGACCGCGCTGCCGCTGGAGTGACAGACATGTTCGATGCCATCATTGCCGCGCAAGAAGCCGGGGCAACCGAAGAACAGCTTGCTCCCATTCGCGAACTGCAGCGCAAGGCTATGTGGCGATTGGACTTCATCGCTAGCGAGAACAGTAAAGGGTTTCACGCCAGTCAAGAAGCGGCCCGCATCTTGGCCGAATCGGTGGACTACGCCAGACAAGCGATCGCCGAGTGCTACAAGCTTGGGGCGAACCCGAAACCGGTTCAGGATGAACCGGCGCTGACTCAGAACTAGATCGCCGATCAATTACCAGCAGCAGCGATTGGCATGGTAATCACAAGTCCGGCCGTCCGGTCTTCGTTGCTGTTGCGCCGCTTGACGTGACACTTCAGACACTGGGAACGCAGGATGATTGCACCTGCGTAACGGAACTCGGTATCACTGAACTGCTCGATCCACGGTTCGCCTTTCGCCAACGATTCGACCGCGCGTTTTTCGAAATCATTCTCAGGCAAATGGTCGGTGTTCAGCACGTCTGTGTCGATGATCAACCACTTCACCTGAACTTGGTAGTTTCGGGACAGTTCATAGAACACGTCTTCGAGCGAACGGGACGGAATTGCGAACGCGTCGTCTTCATCGAAATAGTCTCGATGAACGACTTGCAACGTTCCTCGTATCGTTTCATGCAACAACTTTGAACGATCGCGAGCTTCTTTGGCGGTGGCCGGCGCAGCGATAACGGGTTTAATGGTTGGTTCTTGCTTAGGCTCGCTAGCGAAAGTGAACGTTCCGGCGACGATCAAAAGAGTCGCCATCGCAGCCCAGCGAGGGTGGTTTCGAAACATCCAAGGCATGCGATCAAACGCTTTCGCAAAGTGGAATGATGGGACTAGCCGATTCGACCAAGTCCTTGATGCTCACACTCGCGAACGCCTTTTCCGTCGCGGCGTATGCTTTGTCCAGTTCAGCATGCAGAGGACAGAGTTTGGTGTGCGTGCTAAGGCCCAACGGACACGAGCGAATTCGTTCAATAGGAGCAACGGTGTTGACCACGTCCAAGATTGTCAGCTTGTGGGTAGGGTGGCTTAGTTCGTAACCGCCGCCTGGACCGGGACGCGACTGCACAAGTCCAGCGGCAGCCAAGTCTTGCAAAACCCGCGTCAGGTAACGTCTTGGCACCTTGGTTTGCTCGGCTAAGAAATCCGCCGATGCGGGGATCCCTGGCTGGCTGCCCATGCAGGCGACGGCGCGAAGAGCGTATTCAGCGGTCTTGGAAAGCATTGTGTACGTTGAATTTGAGGACTAATTATATTCATGCACCTTGACGTGCAGATATGGATTCTGTACCATTGGGTGCAGAACTCAAGTTTAGCAGTCGAGAATCACATCGGCAACTTCAAACTTTGTTGTGTGATCGTTTGCCCTCAATAACATGAGACCAACCAACGTGAACCTGCTCACGAACCATCCTTTCGTCGATTGCCTTCGCCTGATTCCGCTGGCTCTATTGGTACTGTTGCCCGCATCTTCAAGTGCGGTTCACGCTCAGGGCGATTACGAAAGGCCGCCGATTGATTATCTCAACGCCGAAGTTCATGACCCCTGCGCCGTGCTGGCTAAGAAACTGGAGTCCGGCGAAGTAAAACTTGATTACGACCCAACGTACGGATATTTGAAGTCTGTGTTGAAGGAGCTCGACGTTCCCGTCAGTTCGCAGACGCTTGTCTTCAGCAAGACTAGTTTGCAATTGCATCGCATTTCTCCTCGCATGCCTCGGTCGCTGTACTTCAACGACGATGTCTATGTTGGGTATTGCCAACGCGGTGATGTGTTGGA
Organism: Rubripirellula amarantea; assembly: GCF_007859865.1. Classification (NCBI taxonomy): domain Bacteria; kingdom Pseudomonadati; phylum Planctomycetota; class Planctomycetia; order Pirellulales; family Pirellulaceae; genus Rubripirellula; species Rubripirellula amarantea. Next base: position 921,680 of record NZ_SJPI01000002.1, read on the forward strand.
ATTCGCAGCAACCGACGCCAAGCAGGGAGCGACGTTCTACACCCTGAAGCAAACTCCCAAGGGCACACCTGAGTTCGTTCGCGACAAGGGTGGCTGCTTATCTTGTCACGCTTCAAGCCGAACCCAAAACATTCCGGGTTACCTCGTTCGCAGTGTTTTCTCGGATGCCGCCGGCCGTCCTAAGCTAGGCAGTGGTACGTTCACAACCGACCACACCAGCGACTTCAAAGATCGTTGGGGTGGATGGTACGTCACGGGAAGCCACGGCAAGATGCGTCACATGGGGAACACGCTATGCACTGGTGACGAGCACACATTCGATCGTGAGTCCGGGGCTAATGAAGATGATCTATCGGAACGATTTCGCACCGATACGTACCTGACGCCGCACAGCGACATTGTGGCTCTAATGGTGCTGGAACATCAAACTCAAATGCACAATGCCATCGCAGCAGCGAACTACGAAACCCGGTCGGCATTGCACCAGTCGTTTCAGATGAACGAGCTGTTGGACCGTCCCAAAGATCATGTCAGCGAGAGTGCCCAGCGTCGTATTGAATCGGCTTCGCAACGGGTGCTTAAGTACTTGCTGATGTGCGACGAGTTTCAACTCACCGATACGGTGTCCGGTTCCACAACCTTTGCGGATGACTTCACGGCCAAAGGCAAGTTGGATTCTCAAGGCCGGTCGCTACGTGAGTTTGATTTGGAGACTCGTTTGTTCAAGTATCCCTGCAGCTACCTGATCTATTCCGCCGCGTTTGACGGAATGCCTGATGAAGTGCGTTCACGCGTTCTGGTAAAGCTGAAAGCGATTCTGGACGGGCAAGATCAGTCCCCCGAATACGCTCATCTGACGCCCCCGATGCGTCGTGATATTCTGGAAATTCTGCGTGACACCAAGCCCGAGTTCAAACAAATTCTATTGGCAAGCCGCTAGCGTGATTCCCGAATCAAAAGCTAAGCCGGTAAAGCGATTCGTCGCCAGCGTTGTCGCAGCGCTCACGATCGTCGTCGGTATGTCGTCCTTGGCAAACGCTCAACTGAGCTTGAATATCGAGATTGACGAGCCTCCCATCAACTACGTGTTGACGAAGGATTCCAATCGAGTCTCTCAATTGATGGATAGGTTGGCCGCTAAGGAAATTGAGCTTGAATACACGAACGACCACGGATACTTACGCGACTTGTTGAAGGCGCTCGAGATTCCCGAGTCATCCCAAACGCTGGTGTTCTCGAAAACGAGCATGCAGGTCCAGCATATTTCGCGTCGTAATCCCAGAGCTGTCTACTTCAATGACGACACCTATGTAGCATGGATTCGCGGCAGTTCGTTGATTGAGATGTCGACGACGGATCCGAAATTGGGGGCTGCCTTCTACACCGTCGACATGGCGCCTTGGCGGCCTAAAGTGAAGCGATCCAACTACGATTGCCTGGGATGTCATTCGACTTCGATGACGCAAGGCGTTCCGGGTCATACTGTTCGCAGTGTGCATCCTGACTTCGACGGTGGAGTCCAGGCTCAAACAGAATCCTTCGTGACGAGTCACTCGAGCCCATTCGGCGAGCGATGGGGTGGCTGGTATGTCACTGGACTTCATGGTGAGATGCAGCATATGGGCAACGCGTACATGCGCGGCTCACGCCTGGATACCAGGAACAACGGCAACCGAAAGAACCTGCGAGAAGAGTTCGACACCTTTGGATATCTGTCACCCTACAGCGACATTGTTGCGTTGATGGTTCTCGAGCATCAAACACAGATGCACAATGTGATGACCAAAGCGGATTTCGCGGTCCGAAAACTGATCTACGATCGCGATGAAACAGGTTCGCACGACGTAGCCGAGTGGGAAGCACAAATTCAATTGGTCGCCCGCGAAGTTGTGGATCACTTGCTATTTCGAAACGAAGCGAAGTTAACGAGTGAGGTGACGGGATCGATCACTTTTGCGCGTAACTTTACCGATCGCGGACCTGTTGATTCACAGGGCCGATCGCTACGCGAATTCGACATGCGAACACGTATGTTCAAGTATCCATGTAGCTATCTGATCTACTCTGATGCCTTCAGCGGCTTGCAGCCCATCCTGAAGACCGAGATTTACCGCCAACTCTTAGCCATTCTTGCGAGCGAAGAGCCTATTGAACGATACGTTCACTTGGATGCCGGCACTCGTACTGATATCTTGGATATCCTGCGAGCGACCAAAACAGATCTTCCTGAGGAATGGCGTGAGCGTCAGTAGGGCAATGATGCCATCTAGCGATGATCTCGAACCAGCATCCCTCTACTGACCAGCTTGACGACACCGCAATCGAAATCAGTTAAAACATGCTCGTGAATGCGGGATTCATCGCTTGGATGCGCTTTACTTTCGGGTGCTTTTGTGGTTGCAACAAAGCTCGCAGTCGCAATGATCTCCACTTTATCTGTGGTTGCTCGATAGAACGGCAACGGACATCTTCTACCGCGACGTCACCACAATGAGGACGCTCGCTTGAAAGATGCTATTTTCATTCACCGTCGGTACCACGCGTAGAGATTCCGCTCGTCAAATCAGATCCGGATAGATCGGTGTCGAAATCCATGGAACGTAATGACGAACTCGACGTTGGAGCGATCGTCAAAACCGCTGAACAGCTTCCTGAGGATGCACGTAAGCGGTTTCTAGAACTGTTGCCCGTGAGTTTGCGCACAAGCGTGATCGAGCGACTGGGCGTTCCGACGATGGCGGATGCTCTCGTTGATGAGGACAACCAATCGAAGGTCGCGTCAAGTTCCCCGGCCACCGTGTCTGATACGAATGCCACGTTGCAACGAGATTCGCACGAATCGTTACGGGCATCGGATCTCGATATCCAGGAAATGCCTACTCAGGTCGTTCCGCCGGGGCATGTGCCGCCGCGAGGCACGGTGGAGGTAGGCGAAAGTTCATCGGCACATGGAAGCCATGACTTTCATGACCAACCTAATAGGTCATCGACCCAGAATCACGCCAAGAAGGATTCGCCAAACGATTCTTCAAGCGACTCGCCTCAGTCGACCGTTCAACTTGTCCGCCGTCATGCGCGAGGTGCTATCGGCGAAGTGTACGTCGCCTACGACGAGCAATTGTCTCGCGAAGTTGCTCTCAAGCGAATTCGTCGCGAACTGCCACCGAGCGTTCGACGGGTGAAACGTTTCCTTCGCGAAGCGGTGATCACCGCTAAGTTGCAGCATCCAGGAATCGTGCCGATTTACAACCTGGGTAACGACGGCGTGTCGGCTCACTACACCATGCCGTTGGTGTCGGGGTCTACTCTTTCTCGCTTGATCAATCATACGCACCAGGAACTCGGGCCGCGCCCCACGCGAGCGCTTTGGATGTCAAAGATTCGTCCGCTGTTGACCCACTTTATCGCCGTCTGTAACGCGATCGACTACGCTCACAGTCAGAACGTCCTGCATCGCGACTTGAAGCCATCCAACATCATCGTTGGTTCTCAGGGGCAAACGCTGGTGCTTGATTGGGGCTGCGCCAAAGACATTAGCGAGATCGAGTCTGATGATGGTCCCGATTCGGAAGACGACCCCAAGGGCACATCCGCTTCAGCCGACATTACGGTTGCCGGCAGCGTCATGGGAACGATCGAGTTCATGAGTCCTGAACAAGCATCAGGTGACAATGAACGTGTTGGCACGGCCAGTGACATCTATGGCCTGGGTGCAACGTTGCTGAATTTGTTGACGGGTGATGTGGCGTTCGCCAAGGACTCAGATTTTCGAAAGACGCTTGATCTGGTCAAGCAAGGAAAGTTCCGCCGTGTTGATGAACTCAGTTCTCGAGTTCCCAAACCGTTAGTGGCAATCTGCCACCGTGCCATGTCGCTGCAGCCGAAAGATCGTTACGCGTCGGCGGGTGACTTAGGACGCGATATTGATGCGTTTCTCGCAGGCGAAAAAGTGTCGGCGTACAAGGATTCTTTGATGGATCGGAGCATCCGCTTCGTCAATCGACATCAAACCGCCGTAGCAACATTGTTGGGAACAATCCTGGTCGGCTTCGCATCGTTGCTGTTGGTCGCCTTTATGATTAACCGACAACGGGGCGCGCTAGCGGTAAAGAACAGACAACTTGATTTTGTTAACGATCAATTGGAAACCTCTGCGGCGGTGGAGCGAGCGTTAAAGCTCGAAGGCGAATACCGCGAGCAGCAGATTAATCGCCAGCTCTACAACACCGAAATGTTGCTGGCGAGCGAAGCGTCATCGGAACCAGGCGGAATCGGACGCATGCGTGAACTGATCGATCATTGGCGTCTCGATACGAGCGATGATCTGCGTGGTTGGGAATGGAACTATTTGGACTCGATGGGACGCCGCGAGCAGTGGAAATTGGATCTTAATGCAACGGTTAGACGCATTCTTTTCACTCGCAATCACCCGAGCGCGAGAATTTTCGACGCTGGCCAATCTCAAATCATAACGGTTGATATGGAAGGGCAGAGTGTTGTTGGGTTGGAACGACTTGCCAGCGACGTGACGATGATCGACTACAACGACGACCAATCTCTGCTTGCAATGGGGTATCGGGATGGACGTGTCGTGGTGGTCAATACGAATGATTCTAAAGAGAAGCCAGTTGAATTCGGTGGACTCGAATCGGCGGTCACCGACTTGCGATGGAATGTGGGGGGCGATTATTTGGCGGCCTGCGACACGGACGGCGAGTTGATTGTTTGGCAATGGTACAAACGTGACCAAGAAGGTTGGGGCAGCGGGGTCTTAAACCAACCGGGAAAGCGTTTGCTGACGTGGTCGTACGACGGAAAGGTTTTGTCGTGGACCACGGGTAATGAGATTCGAAGCTTAACGATCGATAGCAGCGAAGAAAAAACCGTTGTGAAGGATGATTGGATTGTCGATCCTAGTTGGAGTCACGAAGGGAAATACCTTGCTTACATTGGGCCAGAAAACTCGGTCGTGGTGACGGATGTGGCTTCCAATGCGACTCATCGTTTTTTTGGTCATCAGCTATTCATCGAGTCGCTGCGATGGCATCCAACACGAAACTATTTGCTTAGTGCTAGTGCCGATGGTTCGGTGCGAATCTGGAACCCTGATACTCAAAAGCAAGTCAAGCGACTGCTGGGGCATAGCGGCAGTGTGTACTCGGCGGCTTGGAACCGCGATGGCAGAAGCGTGGTTTCGGGCGGACTGCCTGAAGACTCGTTACGGGTGTGGGATGTTTCGAGCCTAGGTAACGAGGCCTTTGATCGTGAACTGCAAGACCATCCCGCAACGGCTTGGCATCCTGATGATGACCAACTCGCGGTTGCCGAACATAGCGATATTGTTTTGCAAAGCCGACTAGGCGAAATCAGGCGCATTCGCAACGCTGACGAAAACGCACAACCTATCTTCGGGTTAAGTATCCATCCCAACGGTTCGCAGATCGCTTGCGTTTCTGGGAAGGGACGGATCTGGACCATGGATGTCGAGACCGGGGACATTATCAAGGTTTACGATAATGGCAGCCAATCGAATCAGTTTCCCGAAATCACAGAGAAGGGAGTCGCTTGGTCGCCCGACGGCACTTACCTAGCGGGTGTTGGGGCCGGAGGGAAGCTAAGAGTTTGGGAGTTATCCAGCGGCGATGACGTCTCGAAAGACTTAGATGCCAATGGCAAAATTCTTGTCGTGGCTTGGTCACCCAAGTCAGAATCGAGTCAATCGTTGTTGGCCTATGCTGGAACCGACAACCGTGTCTTTGTGTTTGATCCCCAGAACCGCGATCATCGAACGAAGTTGTCACAGCCGGGTTGGAAGACTTCACTCGCTTGGTCGGGCGACGGGGCGATGATAGCCGTCGACGATCGCCGCAGCATCAATGTTTGGGACCTTGCATCCGAAACGCTTGTGGCAAAATGCGATGGACCTAGTGCGATGATTCTGGCGATTTCCTGGAACAGTGCTCACGATCGAATTGCGGCACTGTCCGAAGACGGCCAAGTCAGCCTTTGGAACGCTAACACCTGGAAGTACTGCGCCAAATTTGATTTACACAACCGTGCTCCCTATTCAATCAACTGGAGTCCGGACGGCGACCGGCTGGTCTCCACCGCTCGGCATGGACGCATCGTCTTTCAGGAAGTTACGTCACCATCTACTGCGGGTAAACCTAGTGCTGGTAGCCCAACGGCGGGCAACACAACTGGCGCTTCGTTGAGTGCGAAGGTGCAGCCGATCGTCCAACGAGCCGACGTTGCAGCATCAAACTAGGCGGCCTCGATTCCAACAATTGGCAAGTAGCCATGGCGCCGGCGACCAAGTACTCGGTCTGTCGTAGCGGAACTCTATTTCGCTTATTTCCGGATAGCAGTGAGTGCATCTTTGATGCAAAGTCGGCCAATATCGGTCGTTGCCAATCACTTGGCGAATTGCAAAGCCGAGGTTGCTATGCTCCCGGAAAACCCGATAGGTTGTCTCAACGGCTCGTTTTTGCGACTTGTTCGACAGTGCAGTTTTCTGAGCCTGTACGCCATGCTACGCTACAAAACGGCGTTCTGTGGTGGAAAACGCTCCGTGCTGTCTCAAGCCAAAGTCCTATCTGCAACTAGCTGCCATGCATCCCGAGCAAGCGAATTTAGAAAAGCCCATTCGCTGTGTCATGCTCGTTGACGACGACAGCACGGACAACTTTCTTCACACCCGGTTGCTTAACCGGTCTGGCATCGTCGACGAAATCCTCGTTTTCGAGGACGCCGAAGCAGCGCTCGATTACCTGCGTGCACCGGTCAAACAGGTCGATCTGATTTGCCTTGACATCAATATGCCACGCATGACCGGCCTGGAATTCGTAAACGAATTCGAGGGCTTCTGGGACCCAAGCCAGAAAAAACCGTTGATCGTGATCCTGACAACGTCCGTCGAGCCAAGTGCTATTGAGCTGACGAAGAAAGTGCCCCGGCTAGTTGCAGCCGAGCCCAAACCGCTGAGGTTGCAGTTGATCGAAACTATCTCGAAGAAGTACTTTCGGTCCGATGAAATCGTCTAGCCAACACGCTAAGTTCGCTGAATGGACTTAGCTTTGATCTCAGGCATGGGGGTGTCCACGAAGTCACATTGACAATCAAGGCGTCATCTACAACGCTCACCTGCCGCATTGGTGAACGTCATCAATCGAGAGCGAACGGTAGGCTTGGCTACCAACTTTCCATTGAAGCAAACATAGAATGATTAACGAGTCTAGTGGCGGGTGGGAAAGCGATGGCAAAGCATTTGCTTTCGAACTCTCTATTGAATTGATGACGCAGCGATACTTTTCTTCCGCGGTGGTCGTATGACTGACACGCGACGCCAGACAATCAGTGCCATCCGTCAGCGACTCGAGAAAGCGGGTTCACTGCAATGGTTCCATTGGCTAGTCATCGGACTGTCGCTCGGCCTTACGTTCCTCGCTTGGCGTTACGCCGTTGCTCAGCAAGACAACAAGGTTCAACTTCAATTTGATCGTGAAGCTGAACAAGTCGTTTCGCTCGTTGTCGATCGAATGTCCACGTACGAAGAGGCTCTTTGGGCGGGAGTGGCATTTGTTTCTTCGACTGATAGCGACGTCGATTCGCAAAAGTGGAGCGAGTACGCAACCAATCTAAAACTGAAGGAACGCTATCCGGGAGTCAACGGAATTGGTTTGATTGAGGTTCTAAACAGAGACGATCAAGACGCGTTCATAGATCGGGAACGGAAGGATCGGCCAGACTTTCGTATTCACCCAGAACATGACGGAGACGAGCTTTGGCCCATCGTCGCGATTGCACCAGTGGAAGGAAATGAGGAGGCGGTCGGGCTCGACATGGCCCATGAACAAAACCGCATCCGCGCCGCGCGTAAAGCGCGGGATACTGGTACGGCTCAGGTCACCGGTCCTATCACTCTCGTTCAAGACTCGGCTCAAACTCCCGGGTTCCTGTTTTTCGTGCCTTACTATCGTCAGGAAATCGACCAGGTCCCCACAGGATCCTTGGTGCTCGATGGTTTGGTCTACGCACCGTTTGTTGTGCGTGAGTTGATGAAGGGAGTGCTGGAAAAGGATCGCAGACGAGTGGGGATCCGCATTTCGGATCAGGACGAGAGCCTGTTTGACGAGAACGTACCCACCGAACCTGATTTCGATCCCGACCCGTTACTACGCAAACGCAAGAGCGTTGAACTTTACGGGCGAACTTGGGATTTTGACATTTGGTCCACGAAGTCGTTTCGCGCGTCGGTCAGTCGTCGTCAGTCCACTTGGATCTTGTTGGCTGGATTGCTGATTGATTCGTTGCTGTTGGTCCTTTTCTACTCGGTATCGAGCAGCGCGCGGATATCGTTGGGTCTCGCGGACGCGATGACGGAGGAACTGGAAAGCTTCAGCCTTGCCGCTACGGTAAATCGCGTTGGAATCTTTGACTATGACCTCAAGTCCGACCAAATGACCTGGAACGACGCTGCCTATGAACTCTTTGGCAGAGATCAAAATTCGTTTGAGCTAGGCTATCAGGCGGTGCTTAGTTGCATTCATCCTGAGGATCGTCAGTCAGTCGACGAGCGTTTCAAGAAAGCGATCAGCGAAGACGAAGTTTTCTATTCCGAACCCCGGGTGATACTGCCCAGCGGTGAAGTTCGCCACCTTTTATCTCGCGCGGTCGTCTTCCGAGACGCTCAAGGTACTGCGAATCGCGTGCTTGGTGCTAACATCGACAACACGCAAACCATCGAAGCCAATCGGCAACTCGACGTTACCCAAAGAATGCAAAAAGCGATTCAGGATGCGGCGGGTGTTTCGATGATCGTGACCAACGTTTCAGGGACGATTCTTTCAGTCAATCGCACGGTGGAGGTCATGCTAGGTTATTCGCAGGGTGAACTGGAGAACGTGCAATCACTGGAACTCTTGCATGAAACGTCCGAGATTCAATCCCGTGCTGCCGAGTTGTCTGAAGCCCATGGAAGACCGGTTGATAGCGGTTTTGAAGCAATCATAGGCAATCCTACGCATAGTGAAGTCGAGCAGCGAGAGTGGACCTACGTTCGCAAAGATGGCTCCCAATTCCCTGCCTTGGTGACGGTCACGGCCTTGCGAGACGCCGGCGGAATGACCACTGGATATCTAGCTGTTGCAGCGGACATTTCTGAGCGAAAGAAGGCTGATCTAGCGATTCGCAAGTCGAACGAACAATTGGCACGCAGCAATGAAGAACTTGCGCAGTTCGCATACGTTGCGTCTCATGATTTGCAGGAGCCGCTTCGCAAGGTAACCTCGTTCTGCGAACTTCTGGTAGAAGACTGCGAGGATCAGATCAGTGACGATGGCAAAACGTACTTGGGTTACATCACCGACGGTGCGAATCGGATGCGGACGTTGATTCAGGATCTGTTGGCTTATTCAAAGATCGAAAGTGGAAGCGATCGAATCGAGCAAGTGAACTTGAATCAAGTGATCGACGTTGCATTGAGTGACCTTTCAACGGCGATCGAGGAATCTGGTGCTGTCGTTTCCGTGGACGACATGCCATTGATTGACGCGGATCCAGCCCAGATGACGCAGCTCTTTCAGAATCTAATCGGCAATGCCATCAAGTATCGAACGGAAGCTAGCCCAAGAGTGCGAGTTGGTTGCGAGATGTCAAAGGATCAGTGGCTCTTCAAAGTGGACGATAACGGAATCGGCATAGAGCCACGATTTCGGGAACAAGTGTTTGGCATTTTCAAACGATTGCACGGGCAAGACGCATATCGAGGAACAGGAATCGGACTTTCCATCTGCAAACGCATCGTTGAACGCAGTGGAGGTAGAATCTGGATCGAAGATTCACCCGAAGGAGGCACACGTTTTTGCTTTGTGCTTGGCGATCTGAGCTCAACACAAGCATGACGCGAAGGCGATGCTCGGCGAATGCGTGGGAAGCAGCTCACGGAGAATGTTTTCGCCGTATGAGTTGCGCAGCAACGGGCACTAAGATCAAATGGACCTTGATGAAATTCCGTGTACGAAAAGAGAGACTCTGATGAGCAATCCAAGTAGGCTCAAGAAACCATTGCTTTACGGGTTGATAGGTTCAGTCTTAATAGGTGCGGCGGTCGGAATCCTTTTCGTGATTCGCAATACGTGGACATGGTTTGAACTAAGAGTCGTGTTGACCACCGTGGTAATCGCGGGGGCGAGCTTGTGTGGCTTGGCGTGTGACTTGTCTCGCACCCCCAAGGGCATGAATTTGATGCCGAAAACGGGACTGAGTTTGGTCGGCTTGGCTGCGATTTTGCTGCTTGGTGGTCTGTGGATCGAGAACGACTCGGAACTGTATTGGAAAACAACCATCTGCGCTTCGATCCTCGCGGTCACAACGGTGCACGTTTGCTTACTTTCGATTGCGAGGCTTGCCAACCGCTTCCGCTGGGTCTATGTGATTGGTAGTCAAATTATCTTCGGTTACGCGATGTTGCTGTGCGGCGTGATCATTGGTGAAATTGACGGTCCCGATATTTGGCGTTTCATCGCGGCGCTTTCCATCATTGTGATGGCTATCACGCTCGTGATTCCTATCCTGCATCGAATCAGCAAAATGGAAGTTGGATCGGGCACTTTAGCTAGCCCTATCGAGCAGCGCAACATGGCCTCCATTGATGAAGAAATCGTTCGATTGCAGGAACGGATTCTCGAGCTAGAACGATTGAAAGAGTCGCTCCGGCCAAAGGAACCGACACCCACTCTCTAGGTGATAAGCGTTTGCGTTTGCCAAGCGATCGGTGATACTAGAGGAAACAACTCCACGGATGAACTCTTTAGCCTGGTGCCCAACAAATGCTTGACCGTCGAGAATTTGCAATCGCGAGTTCAGCGATGCTTGGATGCGCGTTATCGCACTTAGACCAAGTTGCGCTCGCAGAAGTGCAGAGCCTTCAGAATAAGCGATTGATTGAACTTGGTCTTAATGCGTTGGCGCGATCGCCACAACGCAGTTACTTTGCGGACGGCCATCGCGGGGCATCCATGATTTCGGCCCACCTGATGTGCGTCGACAACGAACTGGGCGACGAAACTTCGAATCGAATCATTGAGTTGTTCGACCTCAATTGGGCAGCATCGGATCTTTGCAAACCATTCCCCGTGGGCGACCACGTGGAGGACGCGACGGAACGTGTTGGAAAGACCCTTGCGGAAGGGAACGGTGTACTTCGCGAGGTCGGTCACGATGCCATCTTTGCAATGCACGCGATCAAGGGCTTTCGATTGATGCCAGAAACTGCGACGCGCGAACGTGTGGATGGCGTCTGCGATTTGATTCGAGCTATTAAGCCATGGCGAGACGTGAAGCCAAATGCTGAGGTGGATCCGCCCGCGTTTGCCGATTCGCAGCAAGCTTCGCGTTATGTTTTGAAGGAAGCCAGTGAGGCGATTGATCGGTTCCAAGGATTTGGTCAGGGGTTTGCGGGGCATATGCTTACCTTTGGTCAATCGCTAATCGAGCTTGCTGCGATGGGAGACGTCGAGTGGGCGGAAAGCTGCCGCGTCGCGTTTTGCAAGTACGTTACGGTTACGCGAAGGGGACCCCGTGATGGTGACCGAAAGATCAAGGATCACTCTCCAAGCAAAACAAGACCGTCAGACTTGGCTTACTGGCAAAAAAGAGGCGACAAAACCATCGGAATCGGTCATGTGTTTAAGTATCCGTATGCCTATTACGATTTGCTTGAGCGGGCGAACGATCCGGAAATTCAACAGCAGCTTGATGCCAAAGCTTGGCAAATTTTCTAAAGCTTTCCAGCTTCGATAGAATGAATGACATCGGTGGGTGTTACCTTGGTTGCCGCCACGCGTGAAGATAAGACGCTTCGACCGCTTACCGACGACGATTACAATTTCTATTTCTCAATGAACGAGTAAAAGAAAGGCACGGATATTAAGATGACTGAGCAAGCCGTTTTGGCGGGAGGATGTTTTTGGGGCATGGAAGATTTGTTCCGTAAGCAACCCGGAGTCGTTTCCACTCGTGTGGGTTACTGCGGTGGTGATGTGCCCAATGCGACCTATCGCAATCACGGTACTCACGCCGAAGCGATTGAAGTGATATTCGATCCCGACGCGACGAGTTTCCGTAAGATCCTGGAATTCTTTTTTCAGATTCATGATCCCACGACACCAAATCGCCAAGGCAATGACCGTGGGACTTCGTACCGTTCAGCTATCTACTTCACCAACCCGGATCAGCAGCGAATCGCGAAAGAAACGATCGATGATGTCGATGCGTCAGGGATTTGGCCTGGGAAAGTTGTCACGGAAGTTGAACCGTTACGTGACTTTTGGGAAGCGGAACCCGAACACCAGGATTATTTGTTGAGGAATCCTGGTGGCTACACGTGCCATTTCGCTAGACCCAATTGGGTATTGCCGTCAAAGGCCGAGGCGTCTGAACAGCCTCAATCTTCTAAGTGATAGGAATCACCTAGCAAACTGTAAATCAGCCTTCCGGGGTTGATCCAAGCACAATTCGGAAGTTCGCGGCGAGTTCCCCAATGGTCGAATCTGGAATGGGGGTGAACCCAATGGTGACTGAATCGCGAGCAACACCTTGCGGGACACGGTTCCAGATCCCGTCGCGCTCGTTGCCCTCATAGCCTTTGATGTAGCACTGCGTCGTCAAGATCTTTTTGCCATTCTTCTTCACGGCAAAGTGAATGTGTGGAGTGCGACCGGGATAGGGAACCGGCTTGATCGTGCGGAAGTAGTACTCACCCGTGGAACCGGTCAGGAAACGGCCAAAGCTTTGGAAGTTGCGATCAAGCTTTTCAAAGTCGTTGCTGCCCTTGTGAAGGTACACGCCTTGGTTGTCCACCTGCCAAATTTCGACCAATGCGTTGCGGACGGGTGCACCGGAGGTGTCCAGGACGCGCCCCGAAAGATGCACAATCTCGCCGACGGCCGGTGTGATTGCGTCGTTCACAATAAGCAAATCGTTGTCCGTGTCGAGCGGAAGATCAACAGGATAAAACGGGCCTTCGGTTTGACGCGGCGTTCGCATCAACTCGTCGGCAAACAAACCTGGTCGTTCAAAAAAGGCAGGCACGCTTAACGCAAGCGAAACTCCACCTAGTCGATTCAAGAACTGACGACGATCGGGAAAACGGCCGCGGTTGAAATCAAGTCGAGGATCGGTGTTCATGAAGAGTGCTTCGGTAGGTTCGGAGAGAGACGGTTGTGCCCATTCACCGCGATTGGACACTTGTTCTTAGGCTCCTTAATTGTAGCGTTCACGCACCTTCAAGCGGTAAGGATTCACCCGGTCATGCACCGCAAATATTTGGTGCAAGCTTCGAGCCTATTGGCTGATGCTGGCAATCCGTTCCGGTAGACTAGTCGCTCACCAGTTCGTATGACGCGGACCTGATCAACCTGCGCACCCAATCAACCTGCGCACCGAATCGTTCGCTATTTCAACGAAAGCTCAATTTCATGAACATTCGCATCGCCCTTTTTTGCTTCGGATGTTTGTGCGTGTCCGCAGTGATCGCGGACAAGCCCAATAGCATAGAACGTCCCAACATCATCGTGATCTTGGTGGACGACATGGGATTTTCGGACATGCGTTACGGCAGCGAGATTCCGACACCGAATCTTGATGAATTGGCCGAGAACGGAGTGAGTTTTTCTCAGTTTTATAACACCGGGCGATGTTGCCCTACCAGAGCATCACTGTTGACGGGATTGTATTCTCATCAAGCCGGCGTGGGGTGGATGACCGAGGATCAAGGTCAACCGGGTTATGCGGGGCGACTTAGTGGCAACTGCGTAACAATTGCAGAAGTGTTGGGGCAAGCTGGCTACTTCACGGCGATGACGGGCAAATGGCACGTTGGGTTTGACGGCGGATCCACTCCGTGGCAACGCGGTTTCGATCGCAGCTTGAATCTTCGAGCGGGCGGTGTTCACTTTTCTAACCAAACCGGGACGAAAGGAAACTTTAAACTGTTCCTTAACGGACAAGTTGTTGCGAAGGACGATCAACGATTTGCTCCGCCTTGGTACGGAAGTGACTTGTGGACGCGGCAGGGCATCGCTTTCATTGACGAAGCCATAGCGGCCGAGAAGCCGTTCTTTTGGTATCTCGCCCATACAGCACCTCACTTTCCTTGCATGGCTCCCGCCCAGACAATTGCAAAGTACCGAGGGAAGTACATGAGCGGTTGGGACAAGTTGCGAGAAGAACGATACGCCAGACAGTTGCAACTGGGCCTGATCGATGAGTCCTGGCAACTTCCGGAACGTCCAGATGAAATTCCCGCATGGGATTCATTGAGTCTTGAAGAGCAAACTCGGTATGACGAGATGATGGCGGTCTACGCGGCGATGATCGAGGAGATTGATACAAACGTAGGCAAGCTGATTGCAGCATTGAAGTCACGTCAGCAGTTCGAGAACACGTTAATCTTCTTCATGTCGGACAACGGTGGGAACGCGGAATCGGGCGTTAATGGCCGTAGTGAGGGAGATCATCTTGGCGATCCTCACTCGAATGTCTTCATCGGGCAATGTTGGGCTCACTTGAACAACACACCGTTTCGAAAGTACAAGCACTACAATCACGAAGGTGGGATTGCGACGCCTTTGATCGCTCACTGGCCTGCTGTTGTACAACCTCGATCGAGCCCGAACGATTGGATCACGACTCCGACGCATCTCATCGATATCATGGCCACTTGTGTGGATATCGGTAACGCGACTTATCCGCAGACCTTTAATGGCAACACGGTGATTCCCGCAGAAGGTCAGAGTCTGATGCCGCTTTTGACTGGCAAAGACGCGTTTGCTGATCGTCCAATATTCTGGGAACACGAAGGGAATGCCGCGATACGTATTGGCGACCGAAAACTCGTGCGTTTGGGGAACAAGGGTAAGTGGGAACTGTACGATTTGGCCAAGGATCGAACCGAGCAGCACGATTTGGCGGCGGAAAATCCGGATGAGGTGGCGGATCTTGTCAAACGGTGGCGGACCTGGGCAAAAAGAGCTCAGGTGTTGCCACGGCCAAAAGCCAAGAGAAAGCAAGCGGGCAAGAACCGCGGCAAATCGAACACACCCAGTGCAAATCCAACGCCCACGCAATGACCGCACAGTGTTTTGCGAGTTGGGCTTCCAAGTTTAGAAATGAACAAGCCAACCGAGAGCTCGAAAGGCATGTCTAGAGCTTCAGTTTTTTGACGAGCAAGTCTTGTTCATCCTTGGCTGACAACGGTACCCAGTCGATCGTAACGTCAGGCAATTCGCGTTTGAGCTTTACGATATCGGATTCGGGGATATCCACCCATTTCAACTTGATCGTCTTAAGTTTGGGCAGCGATTTCAGCCTGATAAGTCCCGCGTACGTCAAGCGTGCCTCCTGAAGGTCTACGGTTTCGAGTGAGTTCATGCTCGCGATAACAGGGATCGTAGCATCATCCAAACTCGCCGGTCGTACCGTGCTCCAGTTCGGCAATCGTTGACCGACTTTCAGAGTTCGCAAGTTATCGAGTCCAGCTAAGTGCTTGATGCCGTCGGGAGAATCCCAATTGTGCCATTGGCGGAACTCTTCAATTTGAGTGAGTTGGCCCACGGCTTTGAGTGCCTCGTCGCCCGCGGTGGCACCGGCGAAAGTAAGTTGTTTTAGGTTGGGCAACGTCTTCAAATGTGCTAGCCCGGATCCGGTGAACTCTTCAACATCACGAGACGGATGGAACAGCGAAAGCCGTCTCAGGTTCTTGAGGGCTGCGAAGTGACGGTACCCATCGTCAGTCAGCATTGTTCCGTTAATTTGAAAGGCTTGCAGATCCGAAAGCTGGGAAAGGATTTGCAAATGATGATCGAGCAAGGGTTTGCCATCGATCGAAATTGATTTTAAGGACTTCAGACTCGCAATCAGCCCGTAGTCAGCGTCCGTCAAGTCAGTGCAGTCGATCTTTAGGCCTACCGCGTCGCCGTGGTCCATGGTCACGGTGGCTCCCAATTCATCCAAGCGTCGCAGCACGTCGGTCTCGGCACGGGTGGAACTCATCGTCGAAACGGCAAGAGCTATGGACATTACAAAGCACAGGAAGCAGCGAGTTGGCATGATGGTCGGCTGAGGCAGGACAGGGTGGAAGGGAAGTAACGTCGCGAATGAACACGAACAAGCAGAGGGAAATTAGGATTCCAAGTAGGTTTCGGCGTACTCGCGGAGATGTTCTCGAAACTCGCGAAGCAATCGACTTTGGAATCGGTAAGGATTCCAAACGGCGGCCACGGTACGAGTCGGCTTGGTTCCGTGAAGCGAACGGTAAACGCGTCGTTTGCTTCGGTCAAGTTTCTTCGCCATTTCTGGGATCATCGAGACTCCGTGCCCCAACGATACGAGTTCTTGGACCATGACCAGTTGGCTGGCTCGCTCGACCGCCACAGGCTGGATCGCCCTTTGTCGGCAAAACGTCGTGATGTTGTCGGACAAGCAATGCGCTTCGTCGAGAAGCACGAACGGATAATGCTCGACATCAGCGAGGCGAACTTGTTTTTTTGTCGCAAGGGGATGTTGCTTAGGCACAACGAGGCTTAACTCTTCCTCGAACAGTTCTTCCACTTCGACATACTTTGAAGGAACCGGAAGCGCCACGATAGCAACGTCAAGTTCGCCCTGTTTGCATCGCTTCATCAGATGATCGGTTGTATCTTCTTGTACGATCAGCGTCGCCTTCGGATAGGCGTCCGAAAAGGTCCGTAGTAAGTTGGGCAAGAAGAACGGTGCGATCGTTGGGATCGCAGCCACGCGAATGCGTCCACTTTGCCCGTCGTCGCTGATCTCCGCTTTGCAGTCTTCTAGAATCAACAAGATCTGCTCGGCCCGTGATTGGAACAACTGTCCCGCGTCGGTCAGGTCGACTGATCGAGGTTTACGTTCAAACAATGGTTGCCCTAGCTCGTCTTCCAATCGTTGGATCGAGCGACTCAGTGCGGACTGCGAAATACTTAATCGTTCCGCCGCGTGAGTGAAGTTGCGCAATTCCGCGAGGGCCTGGAAATGCGATAGTTGGCTCATGTCCAAAGGGATCAAGCTCCTGGTAAGGCGGCTTTAGGCGGCTATGCGTCAGATGCATAGCAAGTATCACCATAATTCATTGGAAGACTACTTGGAAATACGAGATACTTCATCAGTCGAACGAGATTCCGTCCACTTGTCCAGATTTTAAGGATTTCAGATGTCTCAAACTTATTCCTTTGCCCGCGTCGTGGCGGGTGTCACGATGACGTGCAGCACGTTGATCGGGAGCCTTTGTGCGGTTCATGCCGACGAAGCATCCTCATCAACGGTCGCGAAGAACAGCAGTCCAGCGACTAGCCAATGCCCGGTCATGGGAGCCATTGCGGAACCTGGCACTCGGAACACCGCCGCGGGCGCCTATTCCAATGGCGATTGGTGGCCGAACCAACTCAACCTTCAAATCCTTCATCAGAATTCTCGAAAGAGCAATCCGATGGGGGACGACTTTGATTACGCCACGGAGTTTGGCAAGCTTGATCTGAAGGCGGTCAAAGCGGACATCAACGCGTTGCTAACATCGTCGCAAGATTGGTGGCCGGCGGACTACGGAAACTACGGTCCGTTTTTTATACGGATGGCTTGGCACAGTGCCGGTACCTATCGTGTCACCGATGGTCGTGGTGGTGCGGGTTATGGAACCCAGCGATTCGCGCCGTTGAACAGTTGGCCGGACAATGGCAACCTGGACAAAGCGCGTCGTCTGTTATGGCCGATCAAACAAAAGTACGGAAAGAGCATCTCGTGGGCAGACTTGATGGTGCTGACCGGGAACTGCGCACTTGAGAACATGGGCTTCGAAACCATGGGCTTCGCGGGCGGTCGCGCCGACGTGTGGGAACCTCAACTAGACATCAATTGGGGGCCTGAGACCGAATGGCTCGGCGACATGCGTTATAGCGGTGATCGAGAACTCGCCAATCCGCTCGCTGCGGTCCAGATGGGTTTGATTTATGTGAACCCGGAAGGTCCCAACGGCAAGCCAGACCCACTTGCCGCTGCGAAGGACGTCCGGGATACGTTTGGCCGAATGGCGATGAACGATGAAGAAACAGTCGCGCTGATTGCGGGCGGGCATACGTTTGGGAAAGCCCACGGGGCAGCGGACCCAAGCAAGTATGTGGGACCGGCACCGGAAGGTGGCAGCCTAGAAGAACAGGGCTTGGGATGGAAAAACACCTTCGGCACTGGAAACGCGGGCGACACAATCACCAGTGGTCTTGAAGGCGCTTGGACGTCCACTCCAGCGGCATGGTCGCACGATTACTTTAGCAACATGTTCGCGCACGAATGGGAGCTCACCAAGAGTCCCGCTGGCGCGCATCAATGGACTCCCAAGGGCGACAAAGCCAATGGCACGGTGCCCGATGCGCACGACGATTCCAAATCCCATGCTCCGATCATGTTCACGACTGACTTAGCGTTGAAGATGGATCCAGCTTACGGAAAGATTTCGAAACGTTTCCACGATCACCCCGAAGAGTTTGAAGCGGCGTTTGCCAAGGCTTGGTACAAGCTCACTCATCGCGATATGGGTCCCTACTCGCGGTGCCTTGGGCCTGAAGTTGCCGAGCCTCAGTTGTGGCAAGACCCTGTGCCTGCGGTCGATCACCCATTGATCAACGAACAGGATGTCGCGGAACTGAAGGGCAAGTTGTTGGACTCTGGGCTATCGGTTTCACAACTCGTGCGTACCGCATGGGCGTCAGCGTCCACTTTCCGTGGTAGTGACAAACGAGGCGGTGCTAATGGTGCACGAATTCGCTTGGCACCACAAAAGGATTGGGCGGTCAATCAACCCGAACAACTCGGTGACGTGTTGGATAAGTTGACCAAGGTGCAGAAGGATTTTAATGCTGCCAACGGTGAAAAGAAAGTTTCGCTAGCCGATGTGATCGTGCTCGGTGGGGTTGCCGCGGTTGAAAAGGCGGCCAAGGACGCTGGGCATGAAATCAAAGTTCCTTTTGCACCAGGTCGCACCGACGCTTCGCAGGCACAAACCGATGTGGATTCATTTGAACCACTGGAACCCAGAACCGATGGCTTCCGTAACTACTTTGGTCACACGGAGCTCGATCGCCCCGCCAGCGAGTCGCTGGTTGACCGGGCAAGTCTATTGAATCTGACCGCACCCGAAATGACGGTGCTGGTTGGCGGATTGCGAGTTCTCAATGCGAACGCCGACGACTTGAACCTTGGCGTTTTGACAGACCAGCCGGGAGTGCTAACGAACGACTTCTTTGTCAACTTGCTTGACATGGGAACGGTCTGGCAAAAGTCCAATGTGTGTGAGCACTTCTTCGAAGGAGTGGACCGAGAAACGGGCGACCTGAAGTGGAAGGCATCTTCGGTAGATCTTGTGTTTGGATCGAATTCGCAATTGCGAGCGATCTCGGAAGTCTACGCAAGTAATGATTCGAAGCGGAAGTTCGCGGACGACTTCGTTGCTGCGTGGACCAAGGTTATGAATTCCGATCGCTTCGACTTGGATCCTTCATCGCGACGTGGCGAAGAAGCAACCCATTTGACGTCGAAGTAAGCGGACTCGGAAAGCTGTTCTGGACACAGCGTCGTTAATACGCAGGAAAGACGAGTGCCGAGTGATATTCGCTCGGTGCTCGTTTTGCGTTTGGCAAGACCGTTTTGGCCGACAGACAGTGTGTTTGGAGTGCGGCGAAGGCGTCAATTCGTACCAAAACGAAAGATGGTACTACCAGACGTCGTGTCAGATTTGTGCGATAATGAGTTAATGCTTCTTCACTGTCGACAATTTCATTTCTGCAGCTCACGCATGTCTTCGTTCAAAACCTGTTTACGTGCAGCGGTCCTCTTTGTTTGCGCGTCGTTCGCCACTATTGCCAGCGGTGGTGCGCCTCTATCGTTTAACTCCGACATCCGACCGATCTTGTCGGAATACTGTTATGCCTGCCACGGACCTGACGAAGAACACCGGGCGGCTGATCTGCGATTTGACGAACGAGAGCCTGCGATTGACTACGGCGCAATCGTCGAAGGCGAGCCCGACGAGAGTCTACTGATTGAGCGGATCGTGTCCGATGATCCTGATTTGATCATGCCACCACCGGATTCAGGAAAGGTGTTGAGCGCCGAGCAGAAGGAGTTGCTTGCCGAGTGGATTCGCCAGGGAGCGGAATATCAAAAGCATTGGTCCTTCGAATCACTGCCGGCAAAGGTCAACATTCCTGAAACCACAACATCGTGGCCGCGACGGGGCATCGACGCTTTCGTTGCCCAAACGCATCGCGAGAAAGGGTTTGAACCTGCCGAAGAAGCCGACCGCGCGACGTGGCTTCGACGGGTAACGTTTGACCTCACGGGACTGCCTCCAACGATTGACGAGCTGGATTCGTTTGAGAGCGATGATTCCGAGGATGCCTACGAGAAAGTGGTTCAACGGTTGCTGAAATCACCAGCGTATGGCGAACGTATGGCGGTAATGTGGTTGGACGTCGCACGATACGCTGACACGTTTGGCTATCAGAACGACATTGAAATGGAAGTGTGGCCGTGGCGAGAGTGGGTGATCAAATCATTCAATCAAAACATGCCTTATGACCAATTCCTGATCGAACAAGTTGCCGGTGACTTGATCGACGGTGCGAGCCGCGACCAAAAGCTCGCCACAACCTTTAACCGATTGCACCGGCAAACCAACGAAGGCGGCAGCGTTGCTGAGGAGTTTCGATTGACCGGTATCACGGACCGAACCACCACCGCGGCAACCGCGTTTCTCGGTCTGACGATGGAATGTTGCCGGTGCCATGATCACAAGTTTGATCCCATCAAGCAAAAAGAGTTCTACGCGTTGTCCGCGTACTTTTCTGACATCGATGAATTCGGGCTCTATTCGCACTTCACGTTTTCAGCGCCAACGCCAGCAATGCTGCTTTACGAAGGCGACCAGGAACAACAGCATCAGTTAGCAAAACGGGCCATTACGGTAGCTGAGCAGAACCACCAGGACGTGATTGAGGAAGCACGAAAACTTTGGCAAGTCAGCGTTGAGTCCAAGACGAATGAGTTGCCAACTCCTCGCGAACCCGCGTTCGCTTTACCGCTCGATGGCGAAGTTGATGGCGTCGTCGGCAATGCCACACGTTGCGACGGCGATGAGGCAATCCAATGCAAGGAATCGCCACAGTTCGGCCGGACCTCTGCGTTCTCGTATAGCCTTTGGGTGAAGCCAAGCGTCCAAACGCCTCGAATGGTTGTGCTGCACCAATCGCGAGCCGCTGAAGATTCTGGATTCCGCGGACTCGAACTTACCCTTGACGATGGACACCCTCAATTCTCAATGATCCATTTTTGGCCGGGCAATGCCGTAAGGGTTCGTTCGATAGAGTCGATTCCCGTGAACGATTGGACTCACCTCGCGGTCACTCACGACGGCAGCGGGAAAGCGTCGGGCATTCGGATTTTCGTCAACGGCGAAATGGCGAAGGTCGATGTCATTCGTGACAAGTTGACTCGCGACATTCGACACCGCGACGATTGGCACGACTTGGATCTGGAAAAGATTTCGCTTTCGTTAGGTGCCCGTTTTCGTGATATCGGTTTCCGCGACGGGGAACTGGACGATTTGAAAGTCTATGATTTGGAGCTTTCACGCGCTGAAGTTCTCGCGATCTATGCAAACGTACGCGAAGATGCAAAGCCAAGTGATTTGGGCACGTACCTAGCGTTTGAACATCACGCACTGACATCAAACGACGAGATCGCTGATGCGAGGAATGCGTTGGCAGAGGCGCGTCATGCCGAGAATGAACTGATCGCATCGGTGCGTGAGATCATGACGATGCGTCACTACGACGACGCTCCTGAAACACACGTGCTGATTCGCGGCGAGTACACCGAAAAGGACGAAGTCGTGACCGCGAGTACGCCGGCGTTATCAGGTGGTCTACCGGTTGCCGGCGATGATCGCATGGACTTGGCTCGTTGGATGGTTGATGAGCGGAACCCGTTGACATCACGGGTGATCGCTAACCGCATGTGGCACCTGTTCTTCGGCCGCGGGATTGTTGTTTCGCTCGAAGACTTTGGCTCGCAGGGGTCGCCACCTGCTCATCCGGAACTGCTGGACTACTTGGCTCGTTCATTGATGGACAACGATTGGGACTTACAGTGGTTGTGCCGCGAAATCGTGCTTTCCTCGACCTACCGGCAATCTTCGAAGGTAAGCGATCCAAAGAAATATGAAATTGATCCCGAAAACGTTTGGTTGTCGCGAGGTCCCAAGCATCGACTTTCAGCGGAACAGTTACGCGATACCGTTTTGTCGGCGTCGGAATTGTTGGTGAAGAAGATTGGCGGACCGAGCGTTATGCCCTACCAACCTGCTGGATTATGGAAAGAAGCTGGCACCGGAAAGACATACAACCAATCAACCGGTGACGGGCTGTTTCGACGTAGCATGTACACGTATTGGAAACGTACGTCACCGCCACCAACCATGCTGACTTTAGATGCGACCAGTCGCGAAAGTTGCACACCGCGTCGCGAATTGACGACCACTCCGCTTCAAGCTTTGGTGTTCCTGAACGATCCGCAGTACGTCGAGGCCTCGCGAGTGCTGGCCGAACGATTGATCGAGACCAACGGTTCCGATCTCGATGCTCGCTGGAACGAATTGTTCCGACGCTTAGTGAGTCGCTTGCCGAGTGAACGCGAACGGAGTGTTCTCAACCAACTGTACCAAGAGCAACACGCTTACTTTGCCGACAATCAAACTCAGGCCGACGACTACTCCAAAGTCGGAACTCAGCCAACCAAGGGTTCCTATTCACCGAGTGACCTAGCGGCAACTTCAGTCGTGGTGCAGACCATCTTTGCCTACGATGAAACGATCATGCTTCGCTAATAGCGATTTACCTTTTATTTCAATAAACACCATGAATACATCCCTATCGCGTCGACACTGGCTGCAAACCTTTGGCATGGGTCTGGGGGGAATTGCAGCGTCGCAATTGTTGCACCGTGATCTTGCCAGCGCGGCGACAAAACGGTCGTTGGGACCTGGCGTTCCAAGCGGCGGAGTGATTAACCCAACTCACCATGCTCCCAAAGCGAAGCGAGTGATCTACCTTTTTCAAGCAGGCGGTCCGTCGCAGCTTGAATCGTGGGATTACAAGCCATTGCTGAACGAAAAGCAGGGTGAGCCTTTACCGGATTCCGTGCGCAACGGTCAGCGTCTGACTGGAATGTCGGGGAACCAAGCGGTTTTGCCATTGGCTGGGTCAACCTTCAAGTTCAATCAGCACGGTGACAACGGAACCTGGGTCAGCGAATTGATGCCGCATATGGCAGCGAACGTCGACAAGATCGCCGTCATCAAGTCCATGTACACCGAAGCGATCAATCACGATCCAGCCATCACCTTCTTGCAGACCGGAAATCAAATCTCGGGTCGGCCGAGCATCGGGTCTTGGCTGCACTATGGGCTGGGAAGTGAAAACGACAACTTGCCATCTTTCGTCGTGCTGGTCACCAAAGGTAAAGGCGGCCAACCGCTTTACTCGCGATTGTGGGGGTCTGGTTTCTTACCGGCTCGCTACCAGGGTGTTCAGTTTCGTGCGGGCAAGGAACCCGTGCTCTACCTCGCTAATCCACCGGGCATTTCGTCAGAGAGCCGACGGAATATGCTTGATCGACTTAACGACTTGCATCAACTCGAACAGGATCGGCTGGGCGACCCTGGTCTGACCACTCGCATCGAACAGTACGAAATGGCTTATCGGATGCAATCGAGCGTTCCCGATGTGGCCAATCTCGCAGACGAGCCACAGAGTGTTTTGGACCTTTACGGTCCTGATGTCGCGAAGCCGGGATCATTCGCTGCTAATTGCCTGTTGGCTCGTCGTTTGGCCGAGCGGGGCGTGCGGTTCATTCAGTTGTACCATCAAGGATGGGATCATCACGGAAATATTCCCGGCGGCATGAAGGGGCAATGCAAAGACACCGACCAACCTTCCGCCGCTTTGCTGCAAGACTTAGAGCAGCGCGGGATGCTTGAAGACACGTTGGTGATCTGGGGAGGAGAGTTCGGACGCACGAATTATTCGCAGGGTGCGATTACCGCGACGAACTATGGACGCGATCATCATCCACGATGTTTTTCGATGTGGATGGCCGGTGGCGGCATCAAACCTGGAATTAGCCACGGTGAAACGTGCCCCTTTGGTTACAACGTCGTATCCGATGGAGTCCATGTTCGTGACTTTCACGCAACCTTGCTGCACTTGATGGGAATCGACCATCACCGGCTGTCAGTCAAGTTTCAAGGGCTCGACGCTCGGTTGACCGGGGTCGAACCATCAAGAATTGTGACTGAGATCTTGGCGTAGCAAGAAACGTATTCCGAAAATCAACGAGAACGTTGGTTGATTGCAAAGCACGGGTGCATTGAGACGTACGTGCAAGTCATTGCGGGCGTTGTGCAGGTCGATATCAGTCGGTCGCTGTAAGACGTACGGGCCGCACTGAGATACGCTTGCTGTTGATGAAACAACTAGCCCAGGCATTGAATGCTTGGCTTCTTCGTGTGTTTGATGCCCAGCTTACGAGGTCGTTACGCCTTCTTCACGAACTCTGATTTCAAAGCCATGGCTCCAATTCCGTCGATTTTGCAATCGATGTCGTGATCACCATCAACGATGCGAATGTTCTTGACCTTGGTGCCACCCTTCACGACGCCGCCCCTAAACTTCAGGTCTTTGATGACCACGATCGTGTCACCGTTTTCAAGCACGTTCCCGTTGGAATCACGAGTCGCGTCATCTTCGACTGGTTCCGGTTCCGACGCGGTCCATTCATGAGCACAGGTGGGGCAGACCAGCAGCACACCGTCTTCGTAGGTGTATTCAGAATTGCATTCGGGGCATGGAGGAAGGTCGCTCATGGTTTGATCGCTTAGAGGAATTGAAATGATGCTCCAATTATCTCTAGATCGTCGTTTACGTATACCGGGGCATTACGAACCCGAAAGAAATTTGAGAGTGTGTCGTTTACGAACGTATTTTCACGGCCTCGCACATTAACCCCACTTGTGCATTGTTAGCAAATTAACTGAGCAATTGAGTCCGCGTAGACCTTGTTTGCCTCGTTTCATTTCGTCGCTACACTTGGGACATGCCACCAACCTTGATCAAACCGAGTCGACTAAGAACGCTTACATGGATGTTCGTGCTGGTGATTGCTATCACGTCTTCGCTCTCGAAGTTTCCTCAATGTTGGGGAAACTTTGAGTGTCAAAATCATTGTTGTTTTAGCGTTGCATCAGAGATTCTTGCGTTGGAAGTCAATGCATTGCAAATCGACGTGGCGGCAAATGCGTTAGTAAGTGAGAGCCATCGCGGCGACATAGCCGACATCGCCGGTTTTCAAGCGGATGCGTCGTTGGAGGTCAGTGATGGCAACATCGCCAACCGATGCGACGGAAAGTCGTGTCAGTGCCGGCATGATCGACTACCTATCGCATTTCGGGTTCAGCGTTTACCAGAAGCCGACGAACTGCAAACCTTCGACATCGGTTTGCCGAGTCCCGTTTTGAGTGGCATGTCGCAATGCCAGCTAACTCGGAGGGGAACCCATCAGCGGCCCCAGATGACAGCGCTAAATCGCTGCATCCTGCTATCGCGATTTACTCTTTGAGATTGGATTTCGCACGGACCGTCTCGTTCGATGGTTTGTGCCCTGATTGCGTGAGTGTTTTTGCGCCCCAAGGTCTCAATCTGGAGTTTTGTCATGGTTCAAGGTTCTGTCGGTTTCACATGCGCTGGTACAAGAGGATTGGTCGACGTGAATGCTATTGATGCAGGGAAGTTTGAGACCGATGCGCCCACGCCCGTCGGTGCCAAACGCCGAGTGCTTGTTGGCGAATTTCGGGATGAAGTATTCGCTGATCTAGAGGGCCTGTTTGCGAAGCTGGGATATGACGTATCTCGCGCCACTTTCGGTGGAATGGTGTCGTCGATGGTTCACGATTTGCGCCCCAATTTAGTGCTGGTGAACGAACGTTTCGCTGACCAAAGTGGCTGGTTAGTGGCCAGCAAATTGCAGATGTTTACAATTCCACCAAAAGTTTGGTTGTACGCATGCCAATTGCCGTCTCAAGTTACTATTCAAAAATCGGTTTGCGGCATTGAAGAAGTACTTTCGTATCGCGGTATTCTAAGTCTTTTGCATCGCCAGATTCTCGATCGCATCGCTCTGTTGCAATCGGTTTCAGATAACGAAGACAGTCGCGTATGAACAAAGAAAAGATTGAACTTCGTTTACTGCTGCCAACCGTTACCCATTCCGATGATGCCTGCATCACCCGTCTATCTGAATTGCTGCAGTCGAAGGCTGGTGTTGATGCGGCACATATATCCGCGTCCGAGGCAGAGCAACCTGATCGCATTTGCATTCACTACGATCCTCGCATCGTATCGATCGGTGAGGTTCGTGAACTCGCGCACCGCGCCGGCGTCGAACTGCACCAGCGGTACGGACACTGGCTAAGTCAGGCTTCGCCCATGCACGCGAGGCGGGCCAGTGCAATCGAATCGCGATTAGGACGAATCCCAGGTGTGATCGAAGCGTCGGTCACGGCCGAAGGAATGGTTCGTGCTGAATACGATCGACAATTGACCAACGCATCGACGATCGAGAGCACACTGGCAAGTTGGACGAAAGAGGTTTCGTTGAAGGGCGGCAGTCCGAGCGTCAAGAAAGACGATGGAACGTGTCACGCCCACGCTGGCCACGATCATTCACACGGTGGAATCTTCGGGCCCCGATCAGAATTGATTTTCGCAGTGTTGTGCGGCGTCTTTCTGGTTTCCGGATGGCTGATAGCGACACTCGAAACGTTCGACCCTTGGGTCGCTTGGATGTTCTACATCCTTGCCTACGGATTTGGTGGATATTTCACCGTCACGGAAGCAATCGAAAAGATTCGCGCTGGAAAGTTTGAGATCGACTTTTTGATGATCGTCGCCGCGGCAGGTGCAGCTTCGCTTGGGGCATGGGCCGAGGGGGCGTTCCTGCTGTTTCTATTTAGTATCGGCCACGCGATGGAGGGATACGCGATGGGCCGTGCAAAGCACGCCATCGAGTCGTTGTCGCAGTTAGCCCCGCGTATCGCTCGTGTTCGTCGAGATGGTGCGGAATCTGAAATCGCCGTCGAGGACCTTGTGGTGGGTGACGTCGTGATTGTTAAACCAGACGAACGACTCGCGGCCGATGGGTTTGTGGTCGCGGGCGAGAGCAGCGTCGATCAATCTCCCATCACTGGCGAAAGCATGCCCGTCGAGAAGCAACCGGTTCGTGACGTGCACTTGGCCTCGCTGAATGTGGAAGACCTTTCCTCTGAATATCGAGTCTTCGCTGGAACCATCAATCAAGCCGGCGTGCTTGAAATACAGGTGACGAAGATCGCATCGGAGAGCACGCTGTCACGAATCGTGACCATGGTCAATGAGGCAGAAACGAGAGTTTCGCCGACTCAGAAGTTCACAAAGAAGTTTGAGCGATACTTTGTTCCAACCGTGGTGGCGGGGGTTCTGTTGCTGATCTTCACGCCGCTCGTATTGGAGGAATCTTTTGGCGAATCGTTCTACCGAGCGATGGCCGTTTTGGTAGCGGCAAGTCCGTGCGCGCTCGCGATTGCAACGCCTAGCGCGGTCCTTAGCGGAATCGCTCGCGCGGCGCGTGACGGAGTGCTTATCAAAGGAGGTGGCCCCTTGGAAGCACTCGGGAGTCTCGACGCTATCGCGTTTGACAAAACGGGAACACTGACGGAAGGCAAACCCAAAGTTACCGATGTTCATCCTGCTGATAATGTCGACGAAGCCGAGTTGCTGCGAAACGCTGTTGCTGTCCAAGAACTAAGCAAACATCCGCTAGCGCGCGCGGTGGTTCGCGATGGTCGAAATAGGCTCGCGACACTGAATGACACATCAGCGTCTGACCACGCAGAAAGCCCGATAGGCATCCCTCATGCAAGCGACTTGAAAAGTATTACCGGCCGCGGTCTCGAAGCGGTCGTTGACGGTGAAGTGGTGCATGTCGGAAAGGACGACCTGTTTAGTGAAGTCGCGGGCGAGCCACTGTCGAAAGCGATCCGGAACATCGTCGAGACACTTGAGCGGGGCGGGCGGACAACCATGGTGGTGCGCCGTGGGAATCGCTACCTAGGTGTCATTGGTTTGATGGACGCCCCACGAAGAGCGTCCACTCGAACCATCTTGCGGCTTCGTGAGATGGGCATCCGTCGGATGGTCATGATTAGCGGTGACAACCAACAAGTCGCTGATGCAGTGGCCAAGGCGATAGGAATCGAAGAAGCGTTTGGTGACCTGATGCCCGAAGACAAGGTCGCTGAGGTTCGCAAACTGCAAGCGAATGGTGGAGTCGCGATGGTGGGTGACGGAGTCAACGACGCACCTGCAATGGCATCCGCGGCGGTCGGAATCGCGATGGGAGCCGCCGGCAGTGACGTGGCGCTCGAAACTGCTGATATCGCACTGATGGCTGATAAGCTCGAAAATCTTCCATTGGCCATCGGGGTTAGTCGTCAGGCACGGCGAATCATCCAACAAAACCTTTGGATGAGTTTGGGGATGGTTGTTCTGCTTGTCCCGGCCACGATTTTGGGTTTGAACATTGGACCAGCGGTGGTGTTACACGAAGGCAGCACTCTTGTTGTCGTTTTCAATGCCCTGCGTTTACTGGCCTATAAACCGAACTCTCCGGCGGCAAACTAGCCCCAACTTGCTGTCGCGAAACAGATTTGGACTTTGCTGGACGCTTGGATCGGAGTAGTATTCGAATCATGTTCCGAGCCATTCTCGCCGTATTGTTGATCGCCAGTTTACTGGCGTGTCCGATTCGCTGCTTAGCCTGTCAGGCGAGTGATGTTTCTGATGTTGCGCCTTCGAGCGTCGGTTGCAAGTGCTGTCCCCATGCTGGTGAAGCGTCAGGCACAACGACGCCAACCGGCAATCCGGGTGACGTTCCGCAAGATCAGTGTGATTGCCCCGATTGTCTTTGCGACGGTGCCATCGTCGAGAACGACGCCGATCTATCATCGTGTTCGACTGCGATGGTTGTTCAATGGTTAGCAGATGCGTGTCAGTCGACTAGCGTTGCTAACTTCGCGTCTACTCCATCGGATCATGCTCTTCAGCGTCCAACGAGTTCACTTGTCTGCGGAAGAGATGCGCGGATTGCGTATCAATCTTGGCTCATTTGATTCGCTTGGACTTCTAGGATCGCCAACCGCAACGTTGCTTTGCTCGGTTGCTCTCTTGGCTTCGATCCATGCAGCTTGACGGTTGCAACTTGATCCTCGTCACTTCGCTTGATCGCATTTGAATTGCGTGCCGCGCGGTGAACATTCGGCAGCTCTTTGGTTTCCATCGAACTGAGTTGCCGTAGTCCTTGACGCTCGTGATCCCATCCCCCTATCCGTTCAAACACATGCTACTTCCTTGGGAATACGGTGTTCGGAACCTGGCTCGACGGCCAGTCCGGACTGCGCTAACGCTGGTTGCTCTGGCAACGGTGGTAATGCTCGTATTCGTCGTCGTCGGCTTCATTCGCGGATTGGAACGTTCGTTATCCGTCAGTGGCGACGAGAATGTTGTGCTGGTCTACTCCGTCAATTCAGAAGAGAACATCGAGAATTCATCCATCCCAGCGAGAACGCCGTCGTTATTGTCAGCAAGTTTGAGCGGGACCGTCAACCGTTTTGGAGTCTCACACTCGTCACCAGAGTTGTACTTGGGCACTCGTGTGAAAGTTGTCTCCGGCGCTGATGAACTTGAGACTGATGGATTAGAGACCGGTGGATTAGAGAGAAGTGGACTACAGAGAAGTGGACTGGGACTTGTTCGAGGCGTCACAACAGCGGCGCCTTTGGTTCGCCGATCCGTACGAATAATGGAAGGCGAATGGCCGTCCGACGGCGAAGTGATCGTCGGCAAGTTGGTGTCTGCAAAACTGGGCAGCACGGACGCCGCGTTGGCGGTCGGACAGAAACTCGAATTCGAAGGACGTACATGGACAATCAGCGGTCGTTTCTCCGCTGGCGGCGCGGCCTATGAATCGGAAATCTGGTGCCGATTGGGCGATTTCCAAACGGCGACCAAACGACAGGACTTAAGTCTTGTGGCGTTGTTGTTGTCGCCGAAAAGTTCTGCCGCCGAAGTCCAATTGTTCTGCAAAGAACGGTTGGATCTCGAGTTGCGAGGGATTCGCGAGACGGATTACTACGCGTCCTTGCAACAGCACTACAAACCGGTGCGAATCTTAGCTTGGTTCGTGGTGTTGTTGGTTTCGGGCGCGGGCGTCTTCGCCGGTTTGAACATGATGTTTGGTGCGGTGGCCGGGCGAACTCGCGAGATCGCGACGCTCCAGGCAATCGGATACCGTAGACGCGCCATTCTGATCAGTCTGATTCAAGAAGGTGTGCTCTTGGCGGCTGCTGGATCGTTACTATCCGGCATTATCGCCTTGGCTTTACTGAACGGGATGGCGGTTCGATTCACAATGGGTGCATTCGCATTACGCATCGATAGCGTCGCAATCTTAATCGGTTGCGGTGTGGGTTTGTTATTAGGTGTCGTGGGTGCGTTGCCCCCGGCGTGGAAAGCGTTGCAAGCCGAAGTTGCAACGAGTTTGAAAGCGATTTGATTCCCTCTACTGGAGATTTGAAATGAAGATTCTTTACGGTTTGTCATTGGTTGGTTTATCCGCCGTTGCAATTGGCTGTGGGTCGTCTGATGTTGCTAGTGACCCTCAAGCCGATGTCACAACGGAGACTCAAGAGAACGTCGTACAGCCCTATTCGGCTGCTAAGTCAAAGTATCTCGTTACGAGTGAACCCGCAGGTGCAATTCCAGTCGGTAAAGCGAGAGAGACGACCAAGGATGGCGAAGAGGTGACATTGGTGGGATTGATTGGTGGATCGAGCAAGCCGTTTGTCGATGGCTTGGCAGCGTTCACGATCGTCGACCCCAAGGTTCCATATTGCGCTGCTGATGAAGGATGTCCGACTCCCTGGGACTATTGCTGCACCCAAGGCCAAGTCAAAGACAACGTTGCGACAGTGAAGATTGTCGACGAAGAAGGTCGTCCGGTGCTTCACAGTGCACGTGGCCTCTTAGGCGTCAAAGAATTGTCGACCGTCGTTGTGAAGGGCAATGCGAAACGGGATCAACACGGAAACTTGACCGTCTCTTCTCATGAAGTCTTCATTCGTCCAGGCAAGTAGCGATGACAAATCCTCCACTGGACCTGAGCCAACTGGCACTGGATCGGACTCCCGATTCTCAGGCAACCCACACCCGACCACGTCGCAACCGCTGGATCGTTCGGTACCTTATACCGTTTGGCATCCTAGTGGGTTTCATCGCCCTGTTGGCAACCGCGGCGGGACGTCGGTTAATGCCTGCGCAACCAGTGACAGTTGTTCCCGTGGTGGTGAAACGAGCGGAACAGCAACCCTCGGGCTCTGCTTTGTTCCAATCGCCTGGATGGATCGAGCCTCGCCCGACCGCGATTAGTGTCGCGGCACTTGCGCCGGGGGTGATCGAGGAATTGATGGTCGTGGAGGGTCAGCCGGTCAGTAAGGATCAGCCGATCGCGAGGCTGATTTCGATTGACGCTGAGCTAAACGTCGAGCAGGCCAAGAACCAACTTGCAATTCGCGAAGGTGAACTCGCTCGAGCAAACGCGGAACTCAGTGCCGCGCGAGTTCGATTTGATAACCCCGTGCACTTGCAAGTCCAACTCGCCGATGCACGTAGCAAACTGGCGAACGTGCAAACGGAGCTTGCGAAGCTGCCGTTCATGATCGAGGGCGCTGAAGCGAATACCCGCTACACGCTCAGCAGCATGGAAGGAAAACAATCGGCCAAAGGTGCTATTTCGGGAAACATCATAGCTCGCGCCGAAAGCGAGCATGCGGTCGCGGTTGCGACGCTACAAGAACTGCGTCAACGGATGCCTAACGTGCAACGCGAGGCTCGTGCTCTCGAAGGCAAAGTCGAGGCTCTCGATCGCCAACTTGCTTTGCTTGTTGAAGAAACTCGACAGGTCCAGGAAGCCGAGGCAAAAGTTCAATCGGCCGAGGCTTTACGAAACGACGCGGCTCTTCAATTACGACAAGCGGAACTAACACTTGATCGAAACGTCGTGCGTGCGCCGATCGATGGACGTGTGCTGCGGTTGATCGCTTCGCCGGGAACCCGTGTCATGGGGCTCGAATCCAATGCTGGCCAAAGTTCAAGCACCGTGATTGAGATGTATGATCCAAACCGATTGCAAATTCGCGCCGACGTCCGACTCGAGGATGTTCCGATGGTCACTCAAGGTCAGCTTGTGGAAATCGAAACCGCTTCGTCATCTGTTGCGATCCAAGGTCGTGTGCTGCAGGTCACCAGCTCGGCGAATATTCAAAAGAACACCTTGGAAGTGAAAGTGGAATTGATCGATCCGCCTCTGACGATACGTCCTGAAATGTTGGTGACGGCAAGTTTCTTAGCACCCGAAGTAGACATCCGAGTCGATTCTGATACCCGCGCCGAAAGCATTCTCGCACCTCGGCGGCTGGTCCTTTCAGATGACAGTGGAGCGTATGTTTGGATTGTGGATGAAGGTGACGCGGCTAGGCGCCAATCGGTGGTGGTCGGTCGTGAATCCGGTGCGGACTTGGTTGAAATTGCGTCAGGCTTGAACCCGACCGACAAACTGATTGCGAGTGGGTATGAGGGCTTGAGCGAGGGAAGTTTTGTGAAGATCACTGGCGACGACCCGATTGTAGGAATGAACTGATGGCACTTGTAGAACTTCGCGGTGTGAGCAAAAGCTTTCAAAAAGGCGACGAAACGATTACACCGCTCGACAACATTGATCTGGATATCGAAGCGGGAGAGTTCCTATCGCTGATGGGACCCAGTGGGACAGGCAAGAGCACGTTGCTGAACTTGGTTAGCGGTATTGATCGGCCCGACTCGGGAACCATCACCGTTGATGGGACTGACGTCACGAAGCTGTCTCGTAGCAAGCTTGCCGATTGGCGGGCGGCGAATTTGGGGTACATCTTTCAGACTCATAACTTGATTCCCGTGCTGACTGCGTACGAGAACATCGAACTGCCCACGTTGCTTTTGAAGTTGTCGACATCGCAGCGTCGCGAGCGTGTCGAGTTGGCTCTGCAAGCGGTGGGTTTGAGTGATCGCGCCGACCACTATCCACGTCAACTCTCCGGCGGTCAGGAACAACGAGTCGGCATAGCACGCGCGATCGTTGCGCACCCCAAGGTCGTGGTCGCAGACGAACCCACCGGAAGCCTCGATACGGAAACCAGTGATCAGGTGCAGGTGCTTTTGAAGCGACTCAATGAAGAACTCGATATCACGATGTTGATGGTTACCCACGATGCCAACGTTGCGAGCATTGCGTCTCGTCAGTTAGTTCTCGATCGCGGAAAGTTTTTGGAACGTTCGATTGGATCCGCACAATGACGACCTATGTAATCAAAACGCTTTGGCGACACCGGACCCGAACGCTCCTAACTGTCACGGGTGCGGCGGTTGCCATGTTCGTGTTCTGCTTTGTTGGATCGGTCCAAGAAGGCCTGCATCGGCTCACTTCTGGAAGCGACGCTGATCGCAACTTGATTGTCTTCCAACAGAATCGCTTCTGTCCCACGACGAGCCGCCTACCGGAGGACTACTCTGACAAAATCAGGAAGGTTCCAGGCGTACGCGACGTGATGCCGATCCAAGTATGGACCAATAATTGCCGAGCCAGTCTAGATATCGTCGTGTTCAATGGAGCGGACCCCCAGCAAATTCAACAAGCACGACCGCTCAAACTCGTCGAAGGTGATTGGGCCCGATTTGCTTCGCAGCGTGATGCCGCCATCGTTGGCCGCAACGTCGCGCAGCGGCGTGGCTTGGTCACGGGCGAGCAGTTCACGATTGGTGATATCTCGGTGCAGGTTGCAGGAATTTTTGAATCCAGTGTGCCGGCGGAAGAGAATTTGATTTACACCAGCCTCGCGTTTTTGCAGTACACCCGGGGCCTCGATGCGGCGGGCTTGGTCACTCAACACGAAGTTATGCTGACCAAAGATGCGGATCCCGACCGAGTCGCGAACGAGATCGATTCTGTTTTAAGTGCAGCGTCAGTCGCAACAACCACTCGGCGTAAAGGAGCGTTTCAAGCGAGCACTCTTTCTGACCTCGTCGACTTGATCGGTTTCGCTCACTGGTTGGGATACGCCTGTGTTGGTTTAGTGTTGTCCTTGGTGGCCACGACAACGGTGATGAGCGTCCAGGATCGCATCAAGGAATACGCGGTACTGCAAACGATCGGTTTGCGACCGTTGAGAGCAATGAAGTTGGTTCTTGCCGAAAGTACGATCTTATGTGTCGTGGGCGGCACCGCGGGAACAGCACTGGCGATGGTGCTACTTTCGATCAGTGGTTTTGCGATCGGGGCCGAAGGGGCGACGATCGCATTCCGACCGTCGGTCGAACTGGCCATTTCCGGAGTGTGTGTGTCAATAGTCGTCGGAATGGCAGCAGGTTTAGCGCCCGCGATTCAGGCAGCAACCGTCCCGATTGTCGACGCACTTCGACAATCGTAGTTGGACGAGGTAACCGCAGCGTCCAGGAGTTGCAGCGATCACTCGATATAGGCCTTTTGCTAGTAACAAATCAATCGACGTCTCTGCTTGCAAACCAGCAGAGACCCAAAAACGGAGTTGAATCTCCACTTCGTTCAATATTTATGTTCATTGACCCGATAGTAGGGGTTGGGGACAATTTGCATAGTTATCCGCACCACTAAAAGTAGTTTCACGGTGATTGCTCGCTTCATTCAACGCTTGACGCTCTTCGCGTTCACCGCGCACGCGGTGTTGGGTTGTTGCTGGCATCACACGCATGCGGTTGCGGACGAGTGTGGTCAGACGCATGATGCACACGTTGTCCATTGTTGCAGTGGCACACACCACTCCAAGGTCGATGAGTGTCGATCACATGAAGGTCATCACCATCATGATGGTGAACCGACCGGCGACGATCGTCGCAACCCAACGACGGCATCAAGCGATTTGTTGTGTTTGGAACAGCCAATTGGTCACTCGCATGCGTGTCACGAAGGTCATTGCACCTATATCGTCGTCAAGTTGCGGTTGCTCGATCTGGAATTGGTTCCTTGCTTCCTATCGTTGGCGCAATGCGATACTGATCGGCTGGGGTTTTCGGGACGCTCTTCGGTGTATGGCGTGTACCGCCGATCCAACGGCTCGTGTAATTGCAAGCGTACCGCATTGGGGCGTTGCGCCGACTTACAGACTTGGCAAATCTGAGACGCTCTCGATTTCCCTTCTTCTATGCCCGTTGTAGTTGGGTAGCTGATCGAAGAAACGCAAACTGAGTCGTTGTTGGCTCATGCGCGTTGATGTTCTGCAAATTTTCGTGCGGCCCATGGCTTATCAATAGCGATCTCTGCTGCGCCCCAGACCAAAACCAACGCTCAACGTTGGACATTATTGTCTCTTTCACAGGGTCCGACCAATGCGACCGAACGTTTCCCATACACAGTCATCAATGTTTCGATGGGCTGCTGGCTTGCTCGCGATTGTGGTGGCGATAGTTGCTGCATTCTTTGGATGGCCACAACTGTCCAACTTCATCGATAGAACACTGGCCTCTCAAAAAGCCCCTGTCACCATTGGTGATACAGATCACGACGAACACGCCCACGATAGTCACGATCATGACTCACATGGCACAACCGGCGATGGCCGGGACGTTGGCAGCTCGTTGGAATTGACTCCTCAGGCCATGAATAACCTGGGGCTAACGCTGCGGTACCTTCGCCCCGTGCGACTTTCCACCTATCGACGTTCCATCACGGTTCCCGCCGTCGTCGTCGCGAAACCAGGACGGTCGTCAATCATCGTTTCATCGCCGCTCAATGGTGTCGTCACGCATGTCCATGCGGTGACGGGCGAAGCCGTCTTACCGGGAGATTTACTCTTCGAAGTTCGGTTGACCTACGAAGACTTAGTCGAAACTCAAACCGCGTACTTGAAAACCATCAGCGAGTTGCAGGTCGAGGAACGTGAAATCTCTCGACTCGAACAGGCAACACAATCAGGTGCTATTTCGGGCAAAGTACTTCTGGAACGTCGATACGCGAGGGAAAAGTTGGAGGCTTTTGCGAGGTCACAACGAGAAGCACTGCGAATGCACGGATTGTCTGACCGTCAAGTCGATTCGATAGGAAAGGACGGCAAGCTGCTGCGAGAACTTAAGATCGTCGCACCGGATGTGGATACTCACGACCATCATGAAGAACTGCAATTGAGCCAACTGCAAACGAAAACTGTTTCGTACACGCTTTCGCCCGCATCGCAGTTGATCGCTGCGCAAGACAGCCACGCCGATGACCATTCGCAGCATGCGCTGGTCATTGATGAACTGCAGGTGCATAAAGGCCAGGCCATTATGGCGGGTGAGGAGTTATGTTCGTTGTCAGACTATTCACAGCTTTTCATCGAAGGTAAAGCATTTGAAACGGATACGGCCGCGATCACTGAAGCGACCAAACGCGGATGGAACGTAGACGCCGTCCTAAGAGGCTCGTCGGGACAGGAAATAGTGTCAGATTTGAAGGTCGTCTTTGTTTCGAATTCGATTGACCCTGAATCACGAACGTTGTCGTTATTCGTCGAACTGCCCAACGAGATTGTCCGTGACGAGACCAACGCCAGCAATCAACGTTTTCTGTCGTGGCAGTATCGACTAGGTCAACGCCTCGAATTGCGGGTGCCGGTGGAAGAGTGGCAGGACCAAATCGTTCTTCCCGTCGACGCTGTGGTCAAGGATGGTGCCGATTGGTTTGTGTTCGAGAAAAGCGGCAATCGGTTCATTCGAGTTCCCGTGCATGTTCGTTACCGAGACCAAAGCTCGGTGGTCGTCGCCAACGATGGGTCCATCCATCCCGGGGATGTCATTGCTCTTCGCGCTGCTCATCAATTGCAGATGGCGATCAAGAATCAATCGGGTGGTGCAGTCGATCCACATGCCGGCCATAACCACTAAAACGAAGTCGCAACCTTATGCTTAACGCAGTCATCCGATTCGCGCTTCAACAGCGCCTGCTGGTTATCGCCATCGCTTTGTTCCTCGTTGCCTATGGAACTTGGCAAACCTTGGTGATGCCGATTGACGTCTTTCCCGATTTGAACCGACCGCGAGTGGTCATCATGACCGAAGCGCCCGGCATGGCGCCTGAAGAGGTTGAATCGCTCATCACGTTTCCAATCGAAACGACGATGAATGGTGCCAGTGGTGTCGAAGCCGTCCGCAGTTCGTCTGGGGTGGGGATGTCCGTGATCTATGTCGAATTCGAATACGGCACCGACGTCTACACGGATCGGCAAATCGTTGCCGAACGTATGCAAATGGTCCAAGACCGTTTACCGCAAGGCATCACGCCTCAGCTCGCGCCGATCTCGTCCATCATGGGCCAAGTCTTGATGCTGGGAATGTGGAACGAAAGTCCCGACGCGGATCCCATGGAACTCCGAACGACCGCCGATTGGGTTGTGCGGCAGCGATTGTTGACGATTCCGGGCGTTTCACAAGTGTTCACCATGGGGGGTGAACGCAAACAGTTCCAAGTCTTGGTTGATCCGGATGCCATGCTGCGCTACGGCGTGACGCTCGCTGAAGTTGAATTGGCGGTGACGAAAAGCAACGAAAACGGAACGGGGGGCTATCTCGATCGACAAGGCCCTA
Source organism: Rubripirellula amarantea (assembly GCF_007859865.1). Taxonomy (NCBI): domain Bacteria; kingdom Pseudomonadati; phylum Planctomycetota; class Planctomycetia; order Pirellulales; family Pirellulaceae; genus Rubripirellula; species Rubripirellula amarantea. The sequence goes on from NZ_SJPI01000002.1 coordinate 959,575, forward strand.
ATGAGCTACTTGTCCGGTCGTTAGGACGAATCGAGTCCATCGACGACTTGCAAAGTGTTCCGGTTAAAATCCGCGCAGGTCGGTCTGTGTTGCTATCACAGGTAGCACACGTTGTCGAGGGAGCTCAGGTGAAACGCGGTGACAGTTCAGCGTTCGTAAGAGTGGACGAAGGAGAAACGCTTGGCACTGATGCGCAGTCCCAAAATATAAGTTCGATGTGGATGGGTGGACCTGCCGTTGTGCTGACCATCAATAAGCAACCCGGGGCTGACACTCGTGCGGTGACCAATCGAGTGATGCAGGCGATTGAAGACCTCAAACCCAGTCTGCCGCCCGGTATGCAGATCTCGACTGTCTACTCTCAGAAGTCATTCATTGATCGGGCGATCGCAAATGTGGCCGAAGCACTACGGGATGGCGGAATTCTCGTTGTCGTGGTGCTGTTCCTATTCCTAATGAATTTGCGAACGACGTTCATAACGCTCACGGCGATTCCGCTGTCGCTAGTGATGACGTCGATCGTTTTTGCCATCTTCGGCTTGTCGATCAACACCATGACCCTTGGCGGAATCGCGGTTGCCATGGGGGAATTGGTTGACGATGCGATCGTTGACGTCGAGAACATCTTTCGGCGTCTCAAGGAAAACCGCTCCCAAGGCAATCCACTCAATCCATTGGTCGTGGTCTATCGCGCCAGTACCGAAGTGCGTCGATCGATCGTGTTCGGAACGATGATAGTGATTCTGGTTTTCTTGCCGCTGTTTGCGTTAGGCGGAATGGAAGGCAAGTTATTCGCGCCGCTGGGGGTTGCCTACATCGTTTCGATTCTCTCATCGCTAGTCGTATCGTTGACGGTGACACCAGTGCTGTCGTACTGGTTGTTAGGACTGAACAAGTCCACGGGGCACGAAAGCGATGGATTCTTGCTTCGTGGATTGAAAAGGATTGCGGACAAAGTCATAAGGTTTAGCTTGGCCTTTCCAAGGTTCAATCTTGGCGTGACGCTTGCCATGGTTGCCATCGCGGCGGTGGTTGTGTCGCGACTGGAAAAGGACTTTTTGCCTCCATTTAACGAAGGCACCATTCAACTAAACGTCGTATTGCCGCCTGGAACTTCGTTGAGTGCTTCGAATGCTATCGCACGCACGGTTGAGAAGTCTTTGCAAGAGATCGACGATGTGCAGCGATTCGCACGACGCACCGGACGTGCTGAACTTGACGAGCATGCCGAGGGCGTCAACATGTCGGAGTTGATCATCGAGCTTGATCCCGACTCACCCAGATCACGCGAAGAACAGTTAGCCGAGATCCGCGAATCGATGAGCCACATTCCGGGCGTGGTCACTGCGGTGGAACAACCCATCGCTCACCTCATCTCGCACATGCTCTCGGGTGTGAAGGCTCAGGTCGGTATCAAGATCTACGGCGACGATCTGAACTTGTTGCGGCGAAGGGCTGAACAGGTCAAAGCAGTGATGGAAACAATCCCGGGCGTGACCGACGCCTTGCTTGAACCTCAGGTGATCATTCCGCAACTACGAGTCGAGCTCGACCGGAACATGTTAACGCAGTACGGCATGACCACCGCTAGCGTGAATGAGTACATCGAAACGGCGATGAATGGCAAAGTTGTCTCGGAAGTTCTCGACGGAATGCGAACGTTCGACTTAGTCGTGCGGATGAAAGACGAGTATCGCGAAGACATCGAAGAACTGAAGCGATTGTCGATTCAGTTGCCCGAGGGCGGAACGTTACCTCTTTCGGCGCTAGCAAGGATCTACGAATCCGGAGGACCCAATGTGGTCAACCGCGAAAACGTCCAACGACGCACCGTCATTCAGTGCAATGTGGCCGATCGAGGAGTGGTTGATGTCGTGACGGATATACAAACCGCGATCCAGCCGATCGTTGACGATTTGCCACCCGGATACTTCGTCGAGTTTGGTGGGCAATTCCAAAGCCAGAAGTCGGCTAGCCGAGTGATCTTAGTTTTGTTTGTTGTTTCGATGACGGGCGTTTTCTTAGTGTTGTTCACACTCTTCCGTAGCGTGAACCTCGCCTTTCAGGTCATGGCAGCCCTGCCAATGGCGTTCATCGGATCAGTAGTTGCGCTAGTCGTGACCGGACAAACGCTCACGATCGCTGCGATGGTAGGATTCATCTCTCTCGCAGGTATCGCATCGCGAAACGGCATTCTGTTGCTTCAACACTATCTTCACTTGGTCGAACACGAAGGCGAGCAGTTCACGCCAACGATGATCATTCGAGCTGGATTGGAACGACTCGCTCCCGTGTTGATGACAGCACTCACATCGGGAATCGGATTGGTTCCTTTGGTACTATCCGCTGGTGAAGCTGGTAAAGAAATCCTCTACCCCGTCGCAACCGTCATCCTAGGCGGTTTGATCAGTTCAACGGCTTTGGACTTCTTCGTGCATCCGGCTCTATTCTGGTTGTTCGGAATGAAGTCGGCCGCTCGCGTCGTGAATGAATCAAACAACGAGGTTGAGTTGACCGAAGTTGGTCATACGGCTGAGGCTCGACCAGCGATTGACGTTTGAGCGAACATTCAACGCTGCTCAAGCGTTGAATGTTCATCATGTCTGCGAGTGTCGCAACGTCCTGTTGGTTGCCTAAGTCACCGATCGAAACTCAAGAACGCTGACCAAGAAGTCGCGACTACTGATCGCTTAGTTCACTTCCGACTTGGCGTCGCACATCAAGCATGATCTGCTGCTTTTCGCTCAGTTCGTTTTGCTCAGTAGTTTGGGAATGAGCGACGTTGGATTTGGTGGTGGTTGGGGAAGACGTGGTACGGAGTTCGGCATAGGTGCTGCCGGTAAGTGCAGCGAGAAGGGAAAGTGCGAGTGAACGACGCATCGTGGAATCCTTTGCAAGAGTAACGATCATTGAAACGGCATGATCGGTGGTGCACGAACTGCGCCAAATCCTAGCTCTCGCAAACGCAGACGAGATGCCGCCGTTCAAAAACTCAAGCCATTTTCCAGGGCATCCATCATTCCGAACGAAATGAAATGGCGTGAACAACGAAATGCCAGCATCCCCCAAAGGGTAATCATTGCTGACTAAAGTTTGCTCGTCGCGGACAGTCCTTGGTCGGTTGGATGCATTTCTTATGCGTTCGACAGTGATGCATGGATTAGCGATGCATGGATTAGCGATGCACGGATTAGCGATGCATGGATTAGCGTCGCTCAGCGAGACGGGCGGGGCGGAAAGTGTACGGAAATAGGCTAACCTTCCGACAACGTCATCGGAGGGACTGATTGGGTGCCCCCGGTGATTCTACTTCACCAGTTCGAGGGCGGACTGGGAGCGATTTTGAACATCGGTCAAACTGAGACAATGACGACTGACCGGTGCATATTCTAAGGAGCCGACATGACCAGCAATCCAGCTCAAAGATTCTACGACCGTATCAGCCACGCCTATGACATGATCGCGGATGGAGGAGAGCACGTTGCGAGAGAACGCGGTTTGGAACTGCTAGCTGCGCAACCTGGTGAATCCATTCTGGAAGTCGGTTTCGGAACGGGGCACTCACTCGTGTCGCTGGCCAAAGCAGTCGGCGATACGGGGAAAGTTGTTGGCGTTGATATTTCTAGCGGGATGCGCGATGTTGCGCAGAAGCGACTCGAAAAGTCCGGTCACGCTCACAATGTCGAATTGGTTGTCCAAGAGACGCCGCCATTGCCGTTCGAGGATGCTCAATTCGACGCCGTGGTGATGAGCTTCACTCTGGAATTGTTTCCCATCGCTGAAATTCCGGCGGTTCTCGCTGAGTGCAAGCGCGTACTTAAGAACAATGGTCGGCTGAGTGTGGTCAGCATGGCGGAAGTCTTGCCCGACGATCATGCGAGCATCTTGGAACACTCCTACGTTTGGATGCACACACACTTTCCGCACATTGTCGATTGCCAACCGATTCCGGTGGAAGCGATGATTACGGACGCGGGATTCACAATCACAACGCAGGAACGGATGGGATTGTTCACCATGCCGGTTGCGATCGTGATTGCCACAAATCAATAACTACGTTCAATCGTCGTTGTGATGATCGTTGATCACCGCAGACCGCTCTAAGCTCATTTCTAGCGATTCAAGTCGAGCTCGCAGAGTGGTTCGAGTGATGCCGAGCCGTTTGGCGGCTTGGGTGAGGTTGCCGTCTGTGGCACGCAGCACTTCCGCAAAAATCTCTCGCTCAGCTATGCTGACCAATTCGCGATGAATATCTTCACTCCCCGCGGCGAGACGATCTCTTGTCATCGCTGCGAAGTCGATTCCCGCTGGCGCGGCGTTGTTAGCCGTTGGCGATGCATTCGCTTGAATCGAGTGATTCCGTAACCCTTCCGGCAGATAAGCCGGAACGATTACCGGTCCGGTCGCTTCTAAAAGCGAGTGCTTAATCGCACTTTGAAGTTCTCGAACGTTGCCCGGCCAGGCATAAGATCGAAGAATTTCGATGGCTTCGGACGCTATCCCAGTCATCTCTTTGCCGAGTTCCTTTGCAAAACGCTTCAGGAAGTAGTTGGCAAGCAGAGCGATGTCGTTTCCTCTTTCCCGAAGCGGCGGCAACTTGATCGTGTACACGTTTAGCCGATAGTACAGATCACTTCGGAACTCTTTGTCTTCGATCGCCTTCTCGAGATTGCGATTGGTCGCAGCGATGATACGAGCGTTGGTGCGAATCGTTTCTGTGCCGCCCACGCGTTCGAACGTTTGATCCTGTAGGACGCGTAGGATCTTGGTTTGCATTAGCGGTGTCATGTCGCCAATTTCGTCAAGCAACAGTGTACCATCGTTGCACAATTCAAATTTGCCAACCTTCTTGCGGTCCGCACCGGTAAATGAACCCTTCTCGTGACCGAACAGTTCGCTTTCAAGAAGATTCTCGGGGATGGCGGCGCAGTTGATCGCCAGAAACCGCCCGGCCGAGCGTTCGCTGTATTGATAAATAGCTCGAGCGATCACTTCCTTGCCCGTTCCACTTTCACCTAAGATCAAAGCAGTTACATTCTGACGGGCGACGCGGCCGATCGAGCGATAAACTTCTTGCATGGCCGGACAATTTCCGATCAACAGGTCGTTGTCACTGTCGGCCAGCGAATCCTCGACCGATGCGTCAGGAACAACAGCACGAACCCGAGTCATGCGACTTGTTTCGGCGGCGTCTTCGATCAACGGAATCAAGGTGTCCGGGTCAAGCGGTTTCAAGATGTACTCGAAGGCACCCCGCTGCATCGCCTCAATTGCCGTTTGCGCGGTTCCTCGACCAGTCATGAGAATGATCGGTACCTTCGCATCGATGCGATGCAATTTCTCAAACACTTCCATTCCCGACATATCCGGCATGCGAATGTCGCACAGCACCACATCGGGACTGGAATCTAAGAACGCTTGGACGCCTTCCTGGGCAGTGGGACAAGTGGTGACCTTGTCATCGGGAAACGCCATCTCGATCGTCTCGAGGATGAGTGGTTCGTCGTCGATGACGAGCAAATGAGTCATGGGGTCATCCGGTTGGGTTGATCGATCACCTTGCGGACGATTCGCAGGAGTTGTTCATCGGTGTAAGGTTTGGCTAAGAATCCATCGACGTCAAGCAGTCGGCCCCCTTCGTGCCCCGGACGCCGCAGACCGCTGGTGGCGATAATGCGAGCGTTGGGGGCGATGGACCGGATCGTATCTTTGACCTCGAAACCATCCATGCCCGGCATCATCATATCAAGCAGAATCACGTTCAATGAATCGCTCTGGCTTTTGAAAGTGGCAACGGCCTCAACGCCACTGGTGGCGGTAACAACGTTGTACTGGAACGACTCTAAAGTTTCGCGGGCAGTATCCAGGATCATCGGTTCATCATCGACGATCAAAATGGTTTCGTTGTTACCGGTGGGCAACGCCGTCGCTTCACTGGCACCAACCGGGTTTGGCGTTAGTTTGGAAGACGGCAAGTAAATCGAAAACTTGGTGCCAACGCTCGGTTCGCTGTAAACCGTGATGTCGCCGCTGTAAGAACGAATGATGCCTAACGTCGTCGCCAAGCCAAGACCGGTGCCTTTGCCTTGAGCCTTGGTCGTAAAGAACGGATCGTAAATGCGGTCGATGATATCGCTCGAAATTCCCTCACCGTTGTCTGTGACGGTCAGCAACACATGCGGACCTGCGGACAAGGTATCACTGCTAGCGGCCCGCGATTCATCGACGTCAAAGTCCGCAACGTCTATTTCGAGTCGCCCACCGCCGGGCATCGCGTCCCGAGCGTTGATAGCCAGGTTCATAATGACTTGGGAAAGCTCGGTCGAGTCCGCGTCCACTTTTCGCAATTGTTCGGGTACTCGCACTTGAAGATCGATCGTTTGCTGAAGCGTATGACTCAGTATTTCCTCCAATTCCAACAGCAATTCACTCAGATCCACCTGTGTGCGTTGACCTTCGTCACCGCCAGCGAACGCAAGCAGCTTTTTGATCATTCGCCCGCCGCGATCAGCACTGGTGACGATGTTGTCGAGTAAGCGTTCAGGGGTCTTGCTGCCTCGTTTGAGCAACTTGGCGCTCATAACAATAGGAGTCAGTACGTTGTTGAGGTCGTGAGCGATCCCTCCGGCCAGCGTGCCGATACTTTCGAGTCGTTGCGTGCGGCGTTTCTTTTCTTCGTCACGAACTCGATCCGTGATGTCGATCAAGAAAAGCAACTTCCCGGACGGTTCGCCACTTTCGTCACGAATCAATGAACGGCGTTGTTCGAGCACGTAGTCACGACCGCCGGACGACTTCCAAGCAAATTGAGAACTAACGCGGCCAGTCCTTAATAGTTCTTGGCGTTCGCGATCCCATTGTTCAGGTTCAGCCGAAATGAGGGTGCGTGCATGCGAGCCAGCCATTTGTGATTCATTCAGGCCAAACAATTGCTCGGCGGAACTGTTCCAAGATCGTACCTTCCCATCGAGGTCACAAACCAGAACAGCGTCATTAATCTGTTCTAAGATCGCCGAGTACTCGCGTTGCTTGATCAAGCTGGTGTGAAAATCCGTCAAGTCACGAAATCGAACCGTAGTAAATCGCTCGGTTTCGGTAACGGTATGAGTTGCGGTGCCGCTGCTAGGAAACTCAGTCCCATCGTTTCGCACCATCAACTGGTTGTCAAACTCGCGAATCGGTTCGCTGGCTGCCACGGCGAAAGGGTTATTGATTTCATGTCCCGCGGTTCCCTTCGCAGCATGCACGCCGGACCCGTTGGTGGATGCCGGGTTCAACGATGGATCATCGCGACGGTTAGGCCAAACGACAAAGTCAAGAATCGAGCGAACAAAGCTGTCATCCCGATTGACTTGCAGGATATCTGCGGCGGCCGGGTTCATGAAACGGATCGAGAAATCATCGTTGAAAGCAACGATCCCCTCAAAAGCCGCATCGATCACGGCGGCCAGTTCGTCTTGCTCTTTCAACAATGCTAGTTCAGCAGCATCTCGTTTGCGTCGATCGAGCCAGGCTGCCAAACCCGTCGTTAAAATTAGCGCGAGCGCTATGAGGTGACCGGCCGTGATGGTCGTCTGCGACATTGCCGAGAGGTAACGATTGTGGGTCTCGGATTCTTGCAGTTGCTCGTTCTCGGTTTCAACAATCTGCTTTGCGACTTGGCGAGCCGATTCCATTGCAGCCTTCCCGCGCCCGCTCTTGACCAAACGCAAAACCTGTTCGTCGACACTTGTTGTCGCCTGAGCACGGCGAAGCTCGATCGTCTCGATGAAGTGCGCCTGCTGTTCATCGAACGAAGCTCGCAAACGTTTCACGCGGTCACTCAGCTTCGGGTCGGATTCCGCTAACGCGTGAAGTGTGGTGAACTCCGTTTCGGCTTTATCGACTCCGGACACATAGGGCGAAAGAAACGATTCGTCGCCGGTCAATAGAAACCCTCGCTGACCAGTCTGCATGTCCTTCATCGCCGACAACAATTGCTGTGCTGCTTCGCGAATGGCGTAAGAATGAGCGACAGCCTTCTCGCTGTTCCGAATCGCTAGCGTGTTGACGTAGGTAACAATACCGAAGATCGCGACCGCGAAGAATGCTGCGGCGATGGCGATGGGTAACCAGTAGCTACGATTGCTTGGAACATTCATGTGCATCGATTGTATCATCGACCACTTGATCTGAAAGCATGGCGTCACCGATGGACGATCGCATCACCGCGTTGGACCAAACAATCTGTTTGCAAACGCACTCGCGTCGGCATGCGATGTGCATCAAGGGATAGGCATCAGTCAATCTCTCGGTCCTCCGACCAAAACACCCGTCTAAGAAACGCCGTCATGGAACTCCTGGCTACTCGAAACGGATCCGTCGAATCGCTCCAACGAGTCTTTGATCATTTATGCGATCAATGGACCGGGTGCAATTGGAAGACCGCGGTCGGGCCACTTCGGCTTAACCTGAAGAATGTCCGGGCCAGGCAAGCGAGACTGATTTCTGAAGCAACCTCGGGTGATGAGTCTGCGGCATGGAATCTGGCGATGGAGTTTCTCGCCAGTATTGAGAACGACGCTTTAGCGGCAAGAAAGTCTGCCGAAACCGCGATGGCTTTGATGTGTCTCGGCAAGACCGACGAAGCGATTGCCATGGTCGATCGGGCAGTTGAGCTTGAAGCCAAGTATCGCGATCCCGTTGTCTGGACGTTGTTGCGAGACGCCGTCGGCGGATAACAATTGATCAGGCCGACCAATCTTTAGCCGCTTTGCTCAGATGATTGGCATAAATAGACGATTTATAGCCATTGGCACGTAGCGTGCAGATGATTGCACGTGTGCTTCGCTGATCGGCTTCAGGCACGCTCCCCCCTATCAAACGCCAGCGAAAAGGAATTCTCATGTTGGTCCTGAGTCGAAAAGCAGACGAGTCCATCCAAATCGGTAACGACATTGTCATCAAGGTCATTCGTGTGCAGGGAAACCGAGTGCGACTTGCAATCGAAGCTCCCAAGGAGATTCGAGTCGTCCGCGGCGAACTCGAAAAGCTCGCGTCCGAAACCCAAGTGGTTGTAAAACAGAGTGGGCTAGATCTAGATCCGCTAGTCGGTGCGTTGTTGGCTGTTTCAGCGACGGCAACGTAAACATCGCAAATCGCATGCATTGACGGGTTGCGGGCACCGCTTCGTAGAATCGAAACGCTTGGTTTCACGTTCTCCGCCGCTATTTGGTGATTCTCACCACGATCGGCGAGGCTGAAACACTCACCGGAATACGCAGGTTCAGCCCTTCGCCCATGAAAATAGGGGCCATGCGTAGTTTGCGAAGAGACTGCGACGTCTTTTCAATGCAGCTCGGACAAGTCCCCGGATATGACGAACATGAAGAAGGGGCGTCGGGTTAACGCCGATTGAACTCCCTTTCAGATGGCAATAACGAATGAGCAAGCGATCATGAAGGCGGCGAAACTGTTATTGGCTTTGGGACTAGCATTCAGCATGGGGGCGTCGGTTGCATCCAGCCAAGAGTTCTCGGAGATGCTGATCGACGAAGAAGCTGTGGAACTGGCGACAAGCGACCAGATTCAAGCGCTGCAAAAGCAGATCGACGAACTCAAGGCCAGCAACGTCGCGAGTGTTCCGGTAACAAAAAGCGAAGACAAGAAGAGTTACCCGGACTTCAAGGTTACCGGATTCTTTCAACTCGACACCGCATACTTCGATCAGTCAGACGAAAGCATTGCCACTCTCGGTGATATCCAAGATGGGACTGGGTTTCGACGTGCACGCATTGCGGCGGCGGGGAACTTGACCGAGCGAGCCTCGTACTTGATGGAGTTCGATTTCGCTCAGGCCCAAGCCCGATTCGTCGACGTATGGGCTCAGATCAACGACACGCCGCTGGGCAATCTGCGTATTGGACGTTTCCGCCAACCGTTCGGCATGAGCGAACTAACGAGCGTACGAGAATTGACGTTCATGGAACGTCCTACCACCTTTGCTCTTGCTCCCTTCCGACAAACCGGAATCATGCTTTCGGATACTGCCGTCGATGACCAGATCACATGGGCGGTATCTGGATTCCGGACATTGTCGGACAACTTTGGAAACGTCTACGCTGACAACGGCGGCTATGGAACTGCCGAACGGATTACGGGCTTGCTGGTCGACCGTGGAGATTGTGGGCTGCTGCATGTCGGACTTGATCACAGCTTTCTTAATCCCGGTCGTGGGCAACTACAGTACGTTAGCCAAGACGAGATCTTTGTGGGGCAACAACCCAACCTAGGTCCAACCGGCCTCAGCGTTCTTCCGATCGATGGGGTTCCGCCGTTTGTCAATTCGGGTGTGTTTGCAGTCGACACGGCAAACCTGTTCAATGTCGAAGCCGCAGCGTCATTGGGTCGAGGCCTCATCCAATCGGAATACCGTTGGTCCAACCTCGATTTGCCGACCGGCGAAAACGTGACCGTCGAGGGCGGCTACGTGAGAGCCCGGTATGTCCTGACCGGTGAAGTGATTCCTTACAACCGAGCCGCGGCGGTATTCGGCCGAATCAAACCCGATCACCCCCTTGATATTTGTAAGGGTGATTGGGGGGCGTGGGAAATCGCGGGACAACTGAGCTACCTGGATCTAAACCCTCTCTTTGGCAAACCTGGTGTGCCTGGCAAGGGTCGCGAGTTGACGTCTTCGTCGGTGGCATTGAATTGGTATTGGTGGGCTAACGGCAAGTGCCAGTTCGAGTATGTGCACGGACAGCTAAATGATCTGGTTTTGGGGGATAGCCACACCAATACGTTTGCCAGCCGCGTGCAGTTTGACTTCTAACGAAGCCTTAGCTTGCACGGCTTCGTCAAACCGCGTGCGCTTTTACCAGTCAGGTTGTGACGACGACGCCCAGATATGGTTGGGAAACGAAAAAGCCCCGCGAAGGATGATTCCGACGCGAGGCTTTCGACGTTGGCTCAGCCGACACTAGCGCAGCCAACTCACAAACGGACGAGCCTGAGCTTGCACGTGGTGAGTGGTTCCGTGTTGCCAAAAGCCGACATTGGGATGTTGACGGCGCAAGATCGGATTGTTGATGCGGTCGGCCGAGGCGACGCCGGAGGTGCTTAAGACCGCTACCAAGGTGGCGACTGCGATCAAGCTGCGTACGAAACGTGTCATGATTGGAAACCTTTATTGAAACAATCGGTAAGACCATCAAGCCGCCAAACGCGTCAGTCAAAGAACCCGATTGTGCATCACTTGCTACCTCACCGAATCCGCCTTTGGGTTCGGTCGTTGATGATCTTGTGCCGAATCTCTGACGCAATGAACGTGCCACACTGGATGCCCGGCACCGTTAACGACATTCTCGCCCGGTACATCTGCCAATTTTGGGCTTGTCATTGAAGACGTTCTCTCGTCGACGCGACCATTCTCTGGTCGCGCCGATCAATATTCTTCCGCAAACAAACTGCATTGACGGTTCCAACGGCGTTTTCTGAGTCAGACGCGATACGGCACGATTCGTGCGATAGGGAAGTCGACTCGCTCCGAGCCCATCGATTCCTCCATGCCTACGCCCATCCAGAATGACAAAAAGCCTAGATCAAGCGGCCACTTCAAACGATGCAGAGATTCCACGAGGAAATTTGTCTGGATTCAAGAGGTACATGAAGGATGACTTGGTCGCCGGAGGACTGGTGTTCCTGATTGCGTTACCGCTGTGTTTGGGAATCTCGATCGCATCTGGGTTCCCCGCAATCGCCGGCGTCTTCACCGCCATCGTCGGATCAGTCCTGACGACGTTCCTGAGCAACAGCGAACTGACCATCAAAGGCCCCGCGGCGGGGATGATCGTGATTGTCTTGGGCGCGGTCACTAGCTTTGGATATACAGGCGGCGTCGATGCTGCGGCCGACATGCAAGCCTATCAGATGGCATTAGCGGTGGGTGTGGTTGCTGGTCTCTGTCAAGTTGCATTTGGGCTTCTGCGAGCTGGTGTGTTGGGAGACTTCTTTCCTACCTCCGCTGTTCACGGGATGCTCGCGGCGATCGGCGTGATCATTATCGCCAAGCAATTGCCTGTCACCGTCGGTCAAACCGCATCCGGTGAACCGCTAGAGATCATCCGCGAACTGCCCCACACGTTGATGGCCGCCAATCCTGAAATCGCTGCGATCGGAATCGTCAGCTTGGTGATTCTGTTTGGGATGTCGTTCTGGAAATCACGAACCAAGAATACGATCGTCAAAGCAGTCCCAGCACCGCTGCTCGTGCTGCTAGTCGCTGTGCCGATGGGCGTGTGGTTTGACCTTGCGCACGAACACACCTATTCCATGTTTGGGCATGAGTACTCACTTGGCGAAAAGTTTCTCGTCAACGTTCCTTTCAATCTAGTCGGTGCGATGGCGTTTCCGGACTTTCGTGTATTCACCAATGGCGAGACCCTGCCAGTAGCATTGAAGTGGATCGTGATGTTTTCGTTGATCGGCTCACTTGAATCTTTGCTCAGTGCCAAAGCAGTGGACATGCTCGATCCCTACCGTCGCAAAACGAATTTGAATCGAGATTTGGTCGCGGTCGGCATCGCCAATACCGCTGTCTCATGCATCGGCGGATTGCCAATGATTTCGGAGATCGTGCGTAGCAAGGCCAACATCGACAACCAAGCAAAAACCCGTTTCGCGGACATGTGGCACGGCGTTTTCCTTTTGGGCTTTGTTGCCCTGCTGCCCGCATTGATTCACCGAATTCCGTTGTCCGCTTTGGCAGCCATGCTGGTGTTTACCGGGTTTCGCCTGGCTTCACCCAGTGAGTTCATGAGCGTTTACCGAGTTGGCAAAGAGCAGCTCGTGATCTTCGTCACAACGATTATCGCTGTGCTTTCCACCGATTTGTTGATCGGGATTGGAATCGGGATCGCCACCAAATTTGCCATTCACTACCTCAATGGCGTATCACCACGCTCGCTTCTGTTTCCTTACCTCGACATTGAAGAAAACGTCGACGGCGAGATCACAGTCCATGCTGCCGAATCAGCTGTGTTCAGCAACTGGATTGCATTCCGTCGACAACTCGTCAGTGCAAGTTTGGTGCATGGCAAAGGCGCCACGATTGACTTCTCCAACGCTCACTTGGTGGACCATAGCGTGATGGAAAAACTACATGAATTGGAAGACGAATTCCATCGAGCCGGCGTCGAACTGACGATCGTTGGACTCGACAACCACACACCGCTCTCTGATCATCCAATGGCTGCACGAAAACGCCAGCCCGTTCACTAAATCTTTCCCACACCGCTTCCAGCTCGACGCGTCGGAAGGGATCATCTCCTTGGTCCATGCCAACATGCCGGGCTGAATTTACATCGTTCATTCCTTCATGCTCAACCTGATCCTCGTCGTTTTTGTCCTCGGCTACCTAGCCATCGCGTTCGAACACAAACTGCACATCAATAAGGCTGCCAGCGCTCTGTTCATCGGAGTCGTTTGCTGGTCACTTTATGTGGTCAATCTTTCGGATCTATTGCCACCTGACTCGATTCCATATTGGTTTCAACAAGAGTCAATTGCGGAAAATGCGACCGATGTCGCGTTGCACTACGCGATTGACGCTCAGCACTTACACCAAACCGGTGAGATCGCAAGTATCCTGTTCTTCTTGATGGGCGCCATGACCATCGTCGAACTTGTCGATGCGCACGAAGGGTTCGCACTGGTCACTGACCGAATCCGCACTCGAAACAAGCGAACGCTTTTGTGGACAGTGGGACTGCTAACGTTCTTCCTTTCGGCCATCCTGGATAACCTAACGACAACGATCGTCATGGTGTCTTTGCTACGCAAGTTGGTTGGCGATCGCGACGACCGGTTGCGATTCGTTGGTCTTGTGGTGATTGCAGCGAACGCAGGCGGGGCCTGGACCGTGATCGGCGACGTGACGACGACCATGCTCTGGATCAAGCACAAACTTGGGACCATGGAAGTAATGGGCGAGCTGTTTCTAGGAAGCTTGGTTTGCTTGATTGTGCCGATGATTGGATTCTCGCGATCGATGTCTGGCCAGTTCGTTCCACCAACCGTTTCCGAACATCATCTCGCGAAGGACATACGGCCATGGCACCAATGGCTCTTTTTGACGTTGGGAATCCTGGGCTTGCTCAGTGTTCCTCTCTTCAAGACATACACCCATCTGCCGCCGTACATGGGCATGATGCTAAGTCTTTCGATTCTATGGGTGGTGTCCGAAGTTGTTGGCCATACGCTAGACGAACAAACGCGGTCGACCACGGGAGTGCTAGCGGCGCTGCGAAGAGTGGATATGTCCAGCATCCTTTTCTTTCTGGGGATCCTGTTGGCGGTCGGTGCTCTGGGCGCAACCGGCGTCCTGCAATCGGCGGCCATGTGGCTAGATAAGGTTCTTCCGAATCGAGACATCGTTGCCGTCGCCATTGGCTTGATTTCTTCGGTTGTCGATAACGTGCCACTGGTCGCCGCTGGCATTGAGATGTATGACCTGCCAATCAATGATCCGTTCTGGATGTTGTTGGCCTACAGTGCAGGGACCGGCGGAAGTTGTCTGATCATCGGCTCGGCCGCAGGAGTGGCCGCCATGGGCCTAGAAAATGTTGACTTCTTGTGGTACGCCAAACGAATCGCCCCTTGGGCCATGGCGGGATATATCGCCGGGGCCGTTGCTGTCATGGCTCAACAAGCAGTCACGTTATGACCCGAGCAAATCCACACGACGATTTGCACACGTGAATTTGGCGTGGGCGATGATGCGTTGGGTGAGACGAATGAATGGTTGCATGCTGAACTTGTTGCTGCACCGATAGAACGAATCGCTCGTCAACAGTTCACGTGGTGCCGTCGCGGGAACGGTAGGTGCCTAGCGGAAGCGCCGATTTGCGAAATGCCTTTGCCAGGTGAGCATCGAGGCAAGGTTTATGAAACGATAAAACGTCCATTTAACAGTTGCACGACATGCACCAAAGACACCATAAATCCCTACGGTACCTCGAATCGCCTCAACGGTACGTTAGCTGACCACTGCAGCCAAAGCTAATCGCTTGACGTGGCCCTCTCGCCCGCGTGAGAATAAGTCTGGCTCGCTCCCAGCCGAAGGTGCCATCAGGATTGAGAACCTGTATCGCACATCTTCTCACCTGTATGCCCAGCCCTACCAGAACGGTGCGAAGCACAGTTATCCGACTTTGTAAGTGAACTCTTGTTTGTCACGAAGAAAATTGAACTGACCGCTGACGGCTTTCGTGTGCGATACTTCGCACCTAGCGACCCGCCCGATGTAGACCGTTACGGCGAATATGCTTGGAGCGAAATTTGTGCGATTACCGCGTTTCGGCGTTTGTATGAACCCTCAGGCAAAATCATGAATTGCCTTGAGGTCTACGAAGGAGACTCAGCTCACGAGGACTTTGTTGACGCTCCGTACTTCGATGGCTGGGACCGCCTTGCACAGGCGATCAACACGAACGTACCCGTCGCAATGACGTCGTGGATCGAACGGTTGGCGGAGATAGAGCCACACCCATTGTTCAAGCAGCATACTGAAGTTTTTCCAATGCTCTTGCTGTACCAACGTGACCAGACGTTACCTCCAGCGCTTGATGCGGATTGTGAGTTTTGCGATTCGCGAATAGAACTGCTCAAATAGACCTGCGGATCACTATCGCGTGCCTACGGAGCGGCGGTGGAGACTAATTGCAAATGGTTGCCTTGCTTCCGCCGCCTGGTGACGCTTACCTGTAGCCAATACTTGTGATGACAACGTTACGCTTTCGTCCAGCGCGGCCCGATGAGGCTAACGAATTGACTAGGATTGCTACGGCATCGAAACGCACATGGGGCTACGACGAAGAGCAGATGTCACTCTGGATTCCGGGGTTCACTTTCACTCCTGACAATATCGCCACTCGCACAGTGTCCGTGGCACAGATTTCTGGCGACACTGTTGCCGTTTCCTCGCTCTGCATTGCGGACACTCAATGTCAACTGGATGAATTCTGGGTTCATCCCTCTTCCATTGGCACGGGGATTGGTCGGCAACTGCTAGAATACACCCTCGCGCTAGCGTCTCGAGCGGGGTTCGATTTTGTTACGGTTGTGTCTGACCCAAACGCGGAGGGGTTCTACCTTCGTTTTGGCGGCACTCGCATTGGTCTTCGCGAATCATTACCAAAAGGGCGGAACTTGCCGGTATTGAAGGTACCGACACAACCAAACCTCGCATGACCATGGGTGTTACGCAGCGTTGGTGGCAGGTAGTTTCGTCTGCTTGAAAGTCAATCGCTGCCGCCCGCAAAAACCCGACCGTCGGCGACTGATCTGGTCTAGCGTTTCAGGTGGTGGGTAGCGACTTGAGGCTAAACTGAATGCCAATCTCGAAGCATGTTCTAACTCGACGCGACTGGGACAAGCGATTCCTCACTTGGTCGGTCTTCCTAGCCGCAATCGCGTTGGTAGGCTCGATCGCGTACGGTGATCACTCGCTGTGGTTCGCATTTGTGTTCGTCGTGCCGCTGTACCTGCTGATGCGATACTCAACATCGATCACTGGATATCATTCGCCTCGCTTAAGTCGTTGGTCGATTCTAATCCTACCGACACTGTATATTGTCCTACCGATGGCTGTTGCGTTGAGTCGGTACCTGTTTAATAGTTTGTTACCATGGTGGCCCTGGGCGCTTGGACAAGATTTAGGACGTTCGTTGAATCGCCTGCATCCGATGAATCGCCCGCATCCGATGAATACCTTCACGCGATGGACGTGTGGATCGCGGATTGCCGCATGACAAACCCAAGCAATGTTGATGGATGCCGCAAGATTGACGAGGAGTCTCGCTCATTACTCATCGTTCGCTCGCACTCGACGCATTCCGCTGCTGTCTGACAGATTAAAGCAACCTATGACAGACGATGAAACATTCCTAGCCGAGTTCGAAGGATGTCGTTGGCCTCTCAGTAGATGGCACCATCGAGACCATATAAAACTTGCCTATCTTTATCTCTGTCGATATTCGTTTGGAGAGGCACTTTCAAGAATTCGTGACGGTATCAAGGCGCATAACGCTGCCCATCAGTTGCCGGACTCGTCGACAAGTGGATTTCACGAAACGATGACCCACGCGTGGTTGTGCCTAGTCCAATTTGCAATTGCAGAGTACGGACCATCAGCGAACGCGGATGACTTTTACGAGAATCATCCAGAGCTATCGCAACAGAAGACACTCCGTTTTTTCTATTCGAAAGAGCGGTTTATGTCTCCAGAGGCGAAAACGAGATTCTGCGAGCCGGATCTAACGCCGTTTCCAATAGGTCGGGGATGTAAAGGCAAAGATAGCCAAACGGAAACCCCGGCCGGAGGATCGGGTGAAACGTGAGGGTTCGCGGATCGAGATGCCGCCGAAGCTTACCTCGATTACACTTTTTGATTGCTCCGCTTCAATCTCTATAGGGTGATTGCATGTCGTTCGCAGTGTTTTGTATTGCGTCAGTCTGAGTCATCTGAGCCGCCCATCACTTAGGCTTCGCCGTGCGAATCGTCCGTTGAGACAAAAGCCTGGAATCCCGATCTCTTTCGTGTGGTGACCAGCAAGTCGTTTTAGAATTTGTCTTCGCAGCAGATCTGTGAATCGAATTCAACGCGGTATGACGGTTCCTCTATCAGCCACCCTATTGTTCACCTTTACCTATTCGTGTTGCTGAGAACGTACTCCCATCGGTGGGCATTGATGCGTCGGTTTCAGCGAAAGAAGTGCTGCTCGCTCGTGTTGCTTCACCGGAAAGATGTTTCGCTTGGTAAGAGTTCAACACGGTGCTGGTGTGAGAAGCTTGCTAACTACTTAGCGCCCGCATTGTGGAGCTGTTCCTGGAACGAACTCCAAAAGCCTCGGTCTCGCTCGTATCGCACGGGATCGAGCTGACTTTTGAAGTAGTCGAGATGTCCAATCCAATCCTGAGTGACTTTCACGTAGGAATAGTCGTCAGCGGCCATTGGATTGGAAAAATCGGGATCACCCGGTGACCTGGTATGCGAATAGGAACCATCCGGTGCAAGGACGATGTTGGAAAGAATCGCCGGGAGCATCATTTCCAGTTCGTAGGTCATGCGTTCTTGAAAGGTCAGGTCAGCGGTCGCGGCATCCCAAGCCACCACCACTTCGGGCGGCGTCGTGCTGTTAGGAAAACGGATGGAGTAGGCGGCACCCGACTGGGTCAGTCCATCTCGATTGACATCGACCTGGGCCGCAGGGGGTAGCAAAAGATTCAACGCCCCTTCTTCGCTCAACGAATTGACCTCGATCGAATTCGCTAGCCAGTGAGCACTTTGGATACTATCGAGTTCTTCGCTTGATAGACCGCTGAGAAACGCTTTAGGATCAACGTAGGCGCCTTCGTTGTAAGCCTTGTTGAGAACGTTGCCGAACGTCTGACCGAGATCTTGAGGCGCTTCGGGACTTGCGTATCGACCTAGGCGTTCCACCTGATACCATTGGTGCCAAGACTGTTCAACGAGATCGGCAAGAGGCACCGCAGTATCGGAACTCTCGGCTGAAGCGTAGCCTGCGCGTCCTGATTCCATTAGCACTTCACTGAACACGCTCTGGATGTTTCTATCCTGAACACGTCGCTTCTGCTCAAGTGTCATCACGGCGGGTTGTTGCTCGTTGATTTTCAACTTGATAGCTCCCTGGGAAAAACTGAGGCCAAGTTAAATATCGGAACCGTCGGCTAGATCACTGAAGGCAACTTAGTTTGATTTTTCCGGTTACCGCATTGCGCTTTTGCGAAACGATCAATTCATGCGCTTTTCCATAACGAAGTTAGTTAGGTAGACACCTTTACAGTCGACCGACTGCTTCTTTGTGACTTGATAGCCTCGTGATTGAAAGAATGGTCGAGCGGTAAGGCTGGCGTGCGTATAGATGCGCCGCAAACCGACTTCCATAGCCTTGGTTTCGATCGCCAGTGTTAGCATCGTCGCGATTCCTCGACGCTGGTGATCAGCCGAAACGAATAGGCGATCCAAATAGCCGTCCAGGCCCATGTCGGCAAAACCGCCAAGTTTCCCTTCTCGCTCAACAACGAACGCGAACTTGCCCTCGAACCGTTGTAGCCAAAGTTCGAATGAGGAACTCGCATTCAACCACGCGGCGATCTGTTCAGGCTCATAGTCGCGCGTGTTGATGCGTCGAATCGTATCCTGAAACAATTGCCAACACGCTTCACCGTCCTCTGGGACGAAGTGACGTAGGTGATAGTCCGTATCCATCTTCGCTTCGCGCAAACTCATTCCCCGGTATTCTCTACTACAATAGCACGCGTGACTCGACGGATGCTAAATCAGCATCATTGAACTGCCACCCATCCCAAACGTTTGGTGCGAAACCCGCATGAGTGAGTATCCCTACAACTTTGAAGTGAAGATCGACAGCACGCTGGTTTATCTGCCTAAACACATCGTATCAAAGATAGATTTCAGCAAGTCGAAGCGGTTGCGTATCGACGGGGAGATCAACGGCATTCGAATCGAATGCGGCTTGATGCCCGACAAGGGAAAATGGGGCTTCTTAGTTTCAAAGAAGTTGCAAAAGCTTTGCGGTATTTCGCCAGGCGACACGGCGAGCATCAGTTTCGATATCGCGGATTCCGAATCGGTCGTTGTTCCGGTTGAACTGCAACATTCACTTGACGCCAACAATTCGGCAATGAGCGTCTGGCAACAATGGACCGCGGGAAAGCGACGCGCTTACTGTCTTCGTATCGATTCAGCAAAACGCCCGGAAACACGAGAGAAGCGAGTGGACGAAGTGATCGCGATCCTGTTGGCCGAAAGAGGAATGCAGACTGGCGTGACCACATGGCAAGATTTCCAGAAACTTGACATGCGTGCGGGAACAATCACGGCGGCCAAACCATTCAAAGATGCTCACAAGCCAGCCTATCAAGTGAGTGTGGACTTTGGCGGGAAGATCGGACTTAAGCGCACGAGCGCCCAGATCACAGACCATTATAGCGTGGACGAACTCATCGGCCGCCAAATCATCGGCGTTCTTAGTTTTGCACCGAAGCAGATTGGAAAGTTCATGTCAGAGTTTCTCATCGTCGGATTCTATCGTGAAGACGGCACCGTCGTTCTAGCTGTGCCCGACGACCGCGTTCCCAACGGTGCGAAACTCGCGTAGACCGCCGTGAAAGCACCTGACGCAAGCATCGGAAACTACGCTATCAAGTATCGTTGGCAGCTCTGCTCTGGCGGGATGATCTGTTGTTATTGCTCGCGAGCACAACGATAATGGCAGACACAACATGCAAGGCCTGCGTTTACAGGCTACCACGTCTGGAACGAATGGACGATTCAGTGCGAAACGATCGTACGCGCCGTGACATCATTCATTTATTAACCAAGCGACAACGATGAGCCGACTTGCCAAGTTCAGTATCGGATTAGGATTGTGCGTAGCGTTACTCTTTGCCGCGTCCGAGTTCTTGAGGTGGCCTACCACGACGGTGAGCGATATCGAATTGCTACGAGAAACCGAGCAGTTCACCTTGGTCCGTCATGACGGGCAGTCCGGACGAATGTACAAATCGTTCGTTGATGATTTTTCAGAACCTCAGTTCTTAAGCTGGTTTGGCGAAGACCGGTGGACCACCATCGATACACTTTCACCTTCGTCACCATCGTTAGAAGAATATGTTTCGCTTCGGAACAAGATCTTTCGCGGCGAAAGCGACTTCCTCGACAATCGAATCGAAGCCGGGGACGGCGTTGCCAAATTCACTGCGGTTGCCCCGACGCCACAAATGGTGACGTCGAAATCAATGTTAGAAAACAATCGACTCTGGTTCGTGAAGGGGGACCACCTTTGGTACCGGGGTAAGTACCTGCTGAAGAAAGGTGTGCCGTTCACGATTGCGGACTTCCAGGAACGGGGACGTTACAACAGTCCCGGTCCACGGATCACGATCTGGGACAAGAAGTACCTCGGGTACGAACTGAAGTCGGGATGGAAGCCAAAGCGACGTCAGACAGAGTTTGAGATACCGATCGACACTTGGTTTGTCTTGACCGTTCATTTGCTGCTCGATGAAAGCGATGGTCTCGTTGAAATCTGGCAGGATGATGACTTAGTCCTTAGCGAAAACGTTGCGACATTGGCCGCATCGGATTCGCTTCTCAACGCTCTTGAAGTTGGAATCACTGCGACGGATGAAGCCGCTGAAGTCTGGGTGGATGAGGTTGCGATTTCGCACGCTCGCCTTCGTTAGCGATGCGTTTACGTTCGCGATCGCATTATCAAATCGCATATTGGTTAGCGTTCGGACACACCACGAAACGTTATCTAGTCACTTGATCTTCTAACAGCTTTCGGCACTGCCGTTGAGCATCCGTCCAGTTTCCGCTCTTGGCCGTTGCGAAAACACCTCTGATCGCATCGTTAGATTCTTGGCTCAAAGTCAACGATTCAGTGGACTCGACCAGAGTGCGCTCAAGCTGTTCAAGACCCGTCTCGCTGTGCTGATTGCAAACGCGGTAGAGCGCGATGGCAACGTCGTACCCGCGGTCGTCCAAGACGACTCGTGATTGCATCCACCAAACACAAACAACGATAATCGTAACGCAGGCGAACATTGCACCCGCAAAGATACGTATTCCATTCCATCGGGATGTTGATCCGTGCTTCGATCTTAAAGTCGATCCCACTCGATCACCTCATTTTCATTCATGCTTGAAAGCTCAGCCCATAGGAAAAGATCAACCGAGTTGCTTACGAACCGAACTGAGCCGTCTCCCAAGCATATGTAACCACCGCCGGGGTGTTGCGAAAACATTTGGCCAACGTGATAGGTCGGGAAGTTGACCGGATGAACGATCGGAAACCCCGTAATGTCGAGCTCGCCACCAGACGGCCCGGCATGCACCAGCGTCAGAGTCGCGGCAGCATCCGGACCATTCTCTGGGGAGTGGAACCTCGGATGGGTGAACGCCCCGGTAACAACACCGACCCACGTCTTATCGCTTAGGGCAGAACTATGTTCGCCGAAGAAAATCGTATGGCTCAACCCGTCCGTCACATCTCGAAAGCGAGTCGTTGAGTTGCGAAAGAAAGGTCCATCCGCGACACGACCCGCATCGCCCTCGATCGTCACAATTCGAGTCGCGGACGTATAGATGTTCGTAAAAATCTCACCCGTAGCAACCGATCCGCATTCACCCCAACAACTTTCTTGTCCGTGGCTGGCCACATAGTGGCTGCGTCCAAGACGCGGTGTGCGATTGGCAACGACCAAGGGATCGCCGACGTCGTCGACCAACTCAAACGGTTCATCGCCACCCGTTGAACTTGGGCACAGAAACAGGGGGACGGTAGAAGCGACGGACGCTTCGTTCGCCGGAGACCAAATCGGCTCGTTCGCACGCAGGCTTTCAACCAAAGCGTTGGACTCAATGAACGCTAATAGCCCCGAGCCCCAACCCCATCCTGGGCTCGCGTCCCAGGTCACGGCGTCCATCTCAACATTCGCGGGAGCAGTACCGTCGTTGGTGGCGTATGAAACGTAGCCGGACGGCAAGCGAGAGAACGCTGAGTGATAGTGGTGGGCCGCCATCCCAATTTGTCTGAGGTGGCTGCTGCACGTCACACCCCGCGCCGCCTCGCGAGTCGCTTGAACCGAAGGTAGCAAGAGTCCCACAAGAACGCCGATGATCGAGATCACGACCAATAGTTCGACCAGAGTAAAGCCAATGCGAGGATTGCGAGATGAACAATACGAAACAGGATAGCTTTGCATCTGCGCCTCTTGGAAAATGACCTGCGGAAGTAAGTTAGCACCGGCTAACTTAGGGTGCCAAGAAACGCGTGTTCGACCATTCCGATCGAACACGCAAGTTAGCTTAGGCTAAGTCTCGGTTTTTATCTTCCGTGGCGACTAGCGACAAGGGGGTACGGAACCATTTTCCGCTTCGCTACACTGTGGGGCTTCGCTACACTGTGGGATGGGAAGGTCGAGCGTTTTGGCTGACCTGGATTGCCGAGCATCGGCTGTGAACGAATGGTAGGAGACCCTGGAATTGCCACCGAAAAGTTTTCATCGAACGCGTCAGGATCACGCTACCGAGGTCGCCGAAGATTACGTCGAGGCGATTGCTGAGGCGATTCGGCTTAACGGCCAGTGTCGCGCGATGGATCTGGTCGCTCAGTTCGACGTCACGCATGCCACGGTCAACAACACCATCGGACGGTTGCAACGTGATGGGTTCGTCGAGACGGCGCCCTACCAACCGATCGCGTTGACCCCCAAGGGCAAGCGTCTGGCTGATCGAGCACAGCAACGACATGAGATTGTCAAAGCATTCCTGCAGCGACTCGGAATCAGCGAACGTACTGCTGAGGTCGACAGCGAGGGAATGGAGCATCACGTCAGCAAGGAAACGCTCGATGCGATGCAGCGAGTTTTGGAGGAAGGATTGCCAGACGTCAACAAGAATCAATAGTTCGCCTTCACGCACTCAATCGAAGCTAGGTGTTGACTCTGTTCGCTTTCTGCAATTCTGGTTCGTCTTGAAAATAGGCGGCATGCGATGCGGGTGATCGCCTTCCGCAACAAAGTTTAGTCACTAATCAGGTTAAGAAGCGTGCCATCGCAACTCGATTGGATGATCCCTTGTGGCTGGTTTTCTTAGCGAAACCCAACCGTGGAAGCCTCTGGCGATGAATGATCGCTTCGAAGAAGCGATGGTCGAGGTTAGCTTTCGACATGGGTGAAGCGATGGGAGGACACATGGTCGCTATCGAGAACCGCAATTGGATGAACGCTCGGATGTTGGCTAGAATGGTCCTATGTCAATGCAAACCAATCTTCATCGCAGACGATTCGTCCTTCAATCGGTTGCCGGTTCCCTGGCCCTACCCGGCTTGCCATCTTTGATGGCGGATTCAGTCGGCGGAAATTCCGTCGTTCAAAAAGCACGAGGAGCTGGTTCTGGTGCTCGTCGATTTGTCGCGGTCGGCAATCTGTTGGGTTTTCAGCAGAAGCATTTTTTTCCCGAAACGCCCGGTCGTGAGTATGAGCAAACGACTCTGCTTAAACCGCTAGCCGCCAATCGTGACCAAATCAAGGTTTACCGTGGGCTCGATCATGGTTTGCGCGGTGGTCACTTCGCAGTGCATACCTTTTTATCAGGCGTGTTGCATCACGAATCAAAGAACCGTCGCGATGGCAATGTCACGATCGACCAGTTTCTTGCTGATGAGATCGGCAATCAAACGAGATTCGCTTCGCTAACGGTTGGATCCGAAGGCGGCATCCACGGTGGATGCCAAATGTCCTGGACAAAGTCAGGCGTCCGAGTCCCTCCCATCACCGGACCCGCCGAGTTGTTCGAAAGGTTGTTTGTGACTGAATCGAAAGATCGACGGGCTCGGTCGATCGAGGCAAACTCGTTACAGTCATCAATTCTTGATTCAATCATGGATGAAGCGGGATCGCTATCCCAACGAGTCAATCAAGAAGACAAAGCGAAACTCGACGAGTACTTTACTGCGATTCGAGATGTCGAGAAGCGATTAGAAGTGCGAAAGCGTTGGGCGGACCAACCTAAGCCGGAACCTCCTTTCGAAAAGCCATCGGACCGAAACACGGTCGACGATCTGCCCATGATGTATGAGCTGATTGCGTTGGCACTTCAAACGGACTCAACCCGAATCGCGACGCTGGAAATCGGAGGCAGCTTCCTTCCGCAAAACTTGGGAATCGACAAGTCTTATCACAGTCTTTCGCATCACGGCAACGATGAACAAGCGATTGAAAATCTCGTGACCTTAGAAACCTACCAAATTAAGCAATTCGGTAAGTTCCTGTCGCGACTCGCTGAAATGCAGGATGGCGAACAAACGCTTCTCGACTCCACAGCAGTGTTGTTCGGAAGCGGCATGGGCGACGGAAATTCACATAAGAACACGGACCTTCCCATTGTGTTGGCCGGTGGTGGGTATGGCGCTGGTGAGTTCAAGCAGGTCGGCACCAAAGGCAAGAACAGCGTCCCACTGTGCAACTTGTTTGTCGATATTGCTCAGCGAATGGGAGTCGAAACGGACTCGTTCGGTTCCAGTACCGGCACTTTCTCATAAACGCGATCGCTATGCATCTCTCTCGAATGGGCCACCGGCGAGTAACGCTCGTTGCGTGGATGTTTGCTTTCGCTATTGCAACGGAGCGTTCCGTTGAGGCGATCGAACCGAGTCCCTCTCAACCGACCCCGGTCGCCAATTTTTTGGCAAACTACTGCCTGGACTGCCATAACGCTGAATCCGAAGAAGGCGACCGAGAGTTTGATTCGTTCGAGTTACCCCTGACGTCCGAGCAGCTCGTGATCGCGGCTGATGAGATGATCGATCAGGTGACGTTGAATGTGATGCCGCCTGAGGATTCAGAGCAGCCGAGCGACGAGGAACGTCTTGCATTCGTAGGTGAACTGCGAGACCAAATTCAGCAAGCGCGAGATCTGTTCGCAAGCACTGGTGGGCGTACTGTCATGCGTCGCCTTTCCAACCGCGAGTATGAAGTGACGCTGGCGACACTGTTCGGCCGACGTGTCGATACGTTGGGCCTGACCGCAGACTTTCCCAAAGAAACAACCATCCACCACGTCGACACAATCGGCGAGAGTTTGGTGACGTCCGGGTTTCTATTGGATCAGTACTTTCAAGCTGCTTCACGATTGGTCGAAGCGCGGCTTGGCAGTCCGGCGACAAAGCCGCAGTCGTGGCACTTTACGGATAATTTTCGACAGTACGAAGAACTCAGCGGACCTCACCGAAAGGCATTCAAGTACGGCTTTCTTTGTCTGTACGAACAGCCCAACACTGACACACGACAAGGTGGCTACGGACACATCGAAGATTTCCTTCGTGGCGTACCAGTATCGGGTCTCTATGACATCGAAGTCCTTGCTCAAGCGATGCACCGAGACACTCACTACGACCCAGAAATATTCCGAATTGATTTCACTGAACCTTTCCAATTGGCCGTGGTTCCCGGTGACGTGACTAAAGGCCATATCCATTACCCTCAAGCAATTGAGCCAGTTCTGGGCAGCACGATCGTGCCGGACGAGAAACAGGAATGGCTTCGCTTTCGAGTTTGGCTTGAAGCCGGACAAACCCCTCGTTTCATCTTTCCCAACGGTCCGTATGAATCGCGTGCTTCGGTTCTAAAAGTGAATGAACGCTACGAGGATGAATTGTCGCAAGGCAATAAGGGCGTTGATCGAACTCAGATTCTTCTTGAAGGCGCACTGCCTCATATCAAGATCGACGAGATTAAGATCAACGGACCTATCGAAGAGCGCGGCGGCAGCAATGAAGAGAAAGCGGTCTTCGGCGACGACGGATTTCAACCCGACCTTGCACTCGAACAGTTGCAGGAGTTCGCAAGGAAGGCGTTCCGACGCCCGCTTGATCAAACCGACCAAGATCGTATCGAAGCGATCTACACGCGGCGGATAGCTGAAAACGCCAAGCCACGGCAAGCAGCGCTGGATACGGTGAAGATGATTCTTTGTTCGCCTTCGTTCTTGTACCTGAGCGAGATCACTCCTGAAGATGAAAGTGAACTTCGTCCATTTGATTTGGCGTCGCGACTCTCGTACACGCTTTGGGCTGCCCCGCCCGATGATGTGCTGTTTAATTCCGCGGAAACCGGACGCCTGACTGACACCGACGAACTTAAGCTGCAGATTGAGCGGCTGCTAGATGACACGAGATCGCGTGAGTTCGTTGTTGGTTTTTTGGATAGTTGGTTGAACTTGCGAGACATCGGAAACCTGCCCCCGCCTCGCGATAGCGTCAATGAGTACTATGCCGAAAACCTGCCCGAAGCGATGAAAGAAGAGACACGTCTATTCTTTCGCAACTTGCTTGATGAAAATGGCTCGGTCACTGACTTTTTGGACGCTGATTACACATATGTCGACAAGAAGCTCGCCAAGCTCTACGGACTGCCTGAGCAGGATACGCTTCGGTTAGCGGATGGTTTCCAACGAGTTAGCTTGGCGGGTAACCACCAGCGCGGCGGCGTGCTGGGCATGGCAAGCGTTCTTACGGTGAGCGCGAATGGCGTAGACACATCTCCGGTGACGCGTGGCGTCTGGGTGCTTGAAAACGTTCTGGGCGTGACACCGCCGCCGCCACCCGATGAGGTCCCGTCGATCGATGCAAACGTTAGCGGAGCAACTACGATTCGCGAAAAATTGGCCATTCATAGCGAGGATAAGGCTTGCTACGTGTGCCATCGAAACATGGACCCGCTCGGATTCGCGTTGGAAACGTTTGATCCGATTGGGCGTTGGCGAACCGAATACGCTCGGCCAAAGTGGGAAAAGAATAAGCCTGCCGCGTTAGTGGACCCGTCAGGCAAACTACCGTCGGGCGAAACGTTTGAAGATTTTGACAGTTTCAAGTTTGTGTTGCTGGAACACCGACGAGACTTGTTCACTCGCCATTTGATTGAAAAGCTTCTAACGTATTCATCCGGCCGATTGATGGAACGCGCCGACCAGTACGAGATCGACGATATTCTTGCTCGCGTCAAGGCAGACGACTATGGTTTGCAAACGTTGGTCGTCGAAGTCATGACTAGCCAAATCTTTCGCTCTCGCTAGTACGAAGAACATCGCCCCGCTAGTCCGAGCTTCGCGGTTGCCGCGCAAAACAGACACAAGTAGCAAGTCAACCAACGATCAAGATCGGCCGTTAGTCCTAGTGATGTTGAAGTCTAGGGGCATTTCTTTGAATCTCACGCGAGTGCGAATCCAGCGACAGCGGCGTGCCCTGATGCAGACCAAAGTTCCTGGCTAGACTGACGTCGCAGCTTCGCACTTTGTACTCGCAATTTGTTTTCGCACCTTCGCCCTCCCACCTTCGTCTTCGCACCTTCACCCAATTCACTCATCGACAATATGCCTTGGATTTATCTCGCTCTCGCCGGACTACTGGAAATCGGTTGGGCCGTGGGACTGAAGTACTCTGATGGATTCTCCAAACCGATCGCGTCGGTCGTAACCATCATCACGATGATCGCTAGCTTTACTCTCTTGTCATTCGCTCTGCGATCCATTCCTCTTGGCACCGGCTATGCGGTGTGGACGGGGATTGGAGCTGTCGGCACTGCGATTGCGGGGATGGTGTTGTTTTCAGAATCAAGAGACCTCGTCCGCTTGCTTTGCATCGCACTCATCGTCGTGGGAATCATTGGCCTCAAGTTCACTCTCGCAGCCGACCCAAACTAACGAATCAACAGCGAGTTGTCCTCGAACACCTTTTGACGCGTCTGCGTGGTCGGTATCCAACATGTTTCGTCGTTGCGGCTGGTTTTGAGCGACAACTCCATGAAAAAACGCTTTTGTCACAGGCTGACAAAAGCGTTGTAAGTGGCAAGGTCTGCTCACGGGTGCGTAACGCAAAACAGCATTACGAGAACGATGTCGTGTTGCTGGTCGACATCGTAGAGAAGAAACTACTTCTTCAGTGAGTCACGAATCTCGGTCAGAAGCACGATATCGGCTGGTGGTGGTGCATCAGCTTCTGCCTTTTTCATCCACTTGCTCGCTACCTTCAATGCGATAAAGATCACGAAGGCAAGGATGGTGAAGTCGATCACATTCTGGATGAAAGAACCGTAATGAATGGCTGCGGTCACAGTTTCGCCAGCATCGTTGGTGATCTCTTTGCCAAGCGGAATGGTTAGAGCCGACATATCGGGAACACCAGCAACCACTGCGATCAGTGGGCTAATAATGTTCTCGAGAAAGGATTTCACGATTGCCGCCGTCGCCGTGCCCATCACAATCCCGACGGCCATGTCGATAAGGTTTCCCTTGAATGCGAAGTCTTTGAAGTCTTGGATAAAACTCATTCTTTATTTCCTGAACTTGAACAAATAGGTTGAGATCGTGTTTCCACTGCTACAAGTGATAAGCGAATTGCACGCATAAGAACCGCACTCTGGCCGCAACAAACTTCCGCAATTTGCAGCTTTCTGACGTTGTCGCTCCCTCCTACTCCACGCAGTTTGCCGCACCGTGGCAAATTACGTTCCTTTCGATAGCCCTACGCCGTTCGACAACGGGACCTCGACGGACACTTGACAACCCGTTACTTAACATGTAAAGTAAATGTGTTGTCACACGGAGATCAATAACATGGCCCCCATCACGCTACGCCAGCAACTCGGGAAACGCGGTCCGTTTGAATCGCTCGAACAAGAGGCAATGCTTAGCATCCTTCGCACGAGTGACCTGCTCGAAAATCGCCTCGCAAGATTGTTGCGTGATCACGACCTAACGCCGTCGCAGTACAACGCACTTCGCATCATGCGTGGCGAGGGCAAGCCGATGCCCTGCTTGGAAGTAGCGCAACGGATGATTCAGGTTGCTCCCGCGATCACTCGCGTCGTCGATCAATTGGTCGCCAAGGGGCTCGCCAGTAAAGAACAATCACTCGAAGATCGCCGTGTGTACCTTGTGGAGATCACAAAGCCGGGACTGCGTGTGTTATCCAAACTTGATGAACCAATTCAAACGATGCATCAGACGCTGTTGGGACACGTGCCCAAGTCAGAATTGAAAATGCTCAACGCAATTTTGCAAGCGACCAGGGAAGGGATCGCGGAGTAGTTTTCTTACCCAAATAGTTCACATGTAAAGCGTAGGCTGCACGTTCGTTGTGGCTCGCAATTGTTCACTTACCTTAAGGACCGGACCTCATGAACGCTTCACGTCGAAATATGCTTTCCTTAACGGCGGCCGGACTGATTCACGTTGCCGCTAGTCCGAGTGATTCGCTTGCTGATGGAACGGCGGATAACCAATGGTTGATTCGTCAAGCGACCGAACGTGGGCATACAGATTTGGGGTGGCTCAAGAGCTTTCACTCATTTTCGTTTGGTGACTACTACGATCAACGGCACATGGGTTTCCGTAGCCTACGTGTGATCAACGATGACAAGATTTCCGCCGGTCGAGGGTTTCCAACTCATCCGCATCGCGACATGGAAATCATTTCCTATGTGCTACAGGGGGCTTTGCAGCATAAGGACAGCACGGGCAAGGGTGCCATCATTAGTCCCGATGACATTCAAATGATGTCGGCTGGAACGGGAATCACACATAGTGAGTACAACCCATCGCAAACCGAACCGAACCATTTTCTTCAAATTTGGATTGAGCCGGCGATGCGTGGTGTGCAGCCGCGGTACAGCGACAACAAAGTAACGACGGAGCAAAAACTTAACGTCTGGAACTTTATCGCAGGCCCAGAAGACTCTGGCGCGGCGGTTGACATTCATCAAGACGCCAAAATCTTCGCGACCAAATTACAAGGTGGATCGAGTCTTGATTACACGCTTGAAGCCAATCGTCACGCGTGGCTTCAAGTTGCCACGGGTGAGGTAATCGTCAACGGAACGACGCTTGCCGCCGGTGATGCGGTGGCATCGAGCCGATCGACAGCCTTGCACGTAGTGGCAACTCAAGATGCCGACGTGCTGTTGTTCGATCTCGCTTAAAGCATTTTGACTCTCTCGGTAGGGCGATGCCGGTCATCGCCCGTTCTCATTTATCATGGGTGCTATGAACGCATCACTCTCTTACTTAGGAAACTTAACATGGCCAAACTCCTGTACATCGAATCGTCGCCACGAAAATCGCGTTCTAAGTCGATCGCGGCTGCTCAGACTTTCCTCGACACTTACCAATCGAACAATCCAGACGATGAGATCGTGACAATCGACTTGTGGACCAAGCGTCTGCCAGATTTCGATGGCTATACCATTGATGCCAAGTATCAAGTGCTACATGGTCAAGGTTTTGATGACGACCAGGCCAAAGCTTGGCAGTCCGTCGTTGACGTTTGTGATGAATTCAAGAGCGGTGACAAGTTTCTGATCAGCGTGCCGATGTGGAATTTCAGTGTTCCCTACAAGCTAAAACACTACATCGATGTCATCGCCCAACCGGGCCAGACGTTCAGTTTTGATCCTGAGACGGGTTACACGGGGCTTGTTACTGGGAAGCCAGCGGTCGTGGTTTACGCACGAGGCGGTACCTACGACGGTGACAGCGCAAAGATGGATCACCAGAAACCTTACGTCGAGCAGATGCTGGGTTTCTTCGGATTTACCGATATTGAATCCGTTGTCGTTGAGCCCACGCTCGCCGGTCCTGATGACGTTGCTTCGACGGAAAAAGCTGCCGCAGAGAAAGCTCGAGAACTCGCTAAGAAGTTCTAGAGATTCAAATCAGTTGATCGCGAAGTTGCCCGCGGCAGGCAACTTCGCCAAGGCAGCCTCTTCAGGCGACAGCGATCGGCTAGTGAGTTTGTGATCGTACGCTTGGCCCGGTTAGCACTTGGCCAGTTTAGCGACGCCGCGTGCCAGCGCGTTTGAGGCCTTTGGCGATGAAATCGAACGCTTCGACCGGTTTATGATCTTCGAGCACATCGAAGAAACAGGCCAAAACGCGTTTGGTTTCAGCAACGTTCAACTTCACGCCTGCCGTGTCCGCACGAGAGGCGACTTGATTGTAGATGTCGCCTAAGGAAGACGGCTTCGGTTTTGCGGTGGACTTCTTGGGAGCTGCTTTCTTCTTGGCCATGAAGACTTCTCTTGATCGAGTAGGAAGGCGTGTCGACGAGTGGCTCTTTGTAACGCAAAGCAAACATCGCGAGAACAACGATCAGCCAATTCAACAAATTCATTTCTTCGCGTGGCAGTCGTAATTCCCATCTTCGGAACAACCGCGTTTGATTGACAACGCAGCGTCCATGCCTCATCGTTGAATGAAATCGGCATTCAAACTCGCAAGGTGTCCCAGATGCAAAATCACGACCGGGAACCTTCTTCGCTACGTCGATTGGTCACGATCTTAGTTTTGATTGTGGCGGGTGAGACCGTGTTCTTCTTGCCGTTCGTTCTACCACGAGTATTCCGACCGACGTTGTTGGAAGTGTTTCAACTGACCAATCTTGAATTGGGCGTTGCGTTTTCAATTTATGGTCTGGTCGCGTTGCTGGCGTACTTTCCGGGCGGGCCCCTCGCAGACCGATTCTCGGCGCGAAAGCTGATGGCATTTGCGTTGTTGGCAACCTCGTTGGGCGGAATAGTCATGACTTCATTGCCCTCGTTTCCCGTATTGAAAATGCTATACGGTTTTTGGGGTTTAACCACGATTTTACTGTTCTGGGCACCGCTGATTCGAGAAACGCGTGCATGGGGCGGTGCAGAGTTACCCGGTCGTGCGTTTGGATTTCTCGATGGCGGACGCGGGTTTGTTGCCGCTGCGATTGGTAGCAGCGCCGTTGCACTATTTTCGTACTTCATGCCCGACGACGTTCAAATCGCAACACCTGACCAGCAGGCGAATGCGTTTCGACAAGTTGTATTGCTGTTTTCAACGATCACATTCGCCGCCGCAATCCTCGTTTGGTTTGCGATCAATGACAATAGCCATCGGCACATCGCGCCCACCAGCGAGTTGAAGTCGCAGGGAATCGTACGTGTGCTTCGCATGCCGACCGTTTGGTTGCAATCTGTTGTCGTGGTTTGCGCCTATGTCGGTTACAAAGGCTTGGACGACATTTCGCTTTATGCGTACGAAGTTCTTGAGTTTGACGAAGTTGAATCAGCCACCGTGGGTACTTTGTCTATGTGGGTGCGTCCATTCGCGGCGATCGCGGCAGGTTTGCTGGCGGATCGAGTAGGCGTTGCCAGAATGACAATCGCAAGCTTGGCTATGTTTGCGATCGGCACTGGCGTGATCGCGATCGGACCTTTCCAACCTGGCGTGACCGCATTCTTTTTCGCGACGCTGATCGCCACGAGTGCTGCGGTATTTGCTCTTCGCGGTCTCTATTACGCGATGATGGAAGAGGGACGCGTGCCGTTTGGAGACACCGGTACTGCCGTGGGCATCGTATCGGTCGTCGGCTACACGCCCGACGTTTTCATGGGCCCGGTCATGGGAGTCCTGCTCGATCGATGGCCTGGGGAACGAGGGCATCAATACGTCTTCCTGGTACTCACCATAGCTGCACTAGTTGGCTTGGTGGCATCGATCATGTTTCTTCGAATCGTGGAACGTTCGCAACGCCAAGCGGCTTGATTGAGCAACCGTGCCTCATGCTGGTATTTACGCTCGACTAGCTGTCAATATTGAACCGCTCAAGGAAGTCTGCGGGAATCGAAGCGGTCATTCGTCCGACCAACGCATAGTAGAACAACTGCGTTCCTTCCATCGAAAGTCGGTGTCGATAGAGTTCGAGGTGATAAATATCAAGGTACTTCGAAAAGATCAACTCTCGGACTAAACGCGAAAAACCAGACTGCTCATTGTGATCGAGAAATGTCTCCTTGATATTGAACGCCAGCCACCCATTGGTGCTGATCAGCTTCATTGCATTGAAGAAGGCTCGCGGTGGAATGTCACCAAATCCTAGAGCTGCGACGCAAGTCAAGCAATCAAAACGCCAATCGCGCAGCTCTTCACTCACATCGTCGCTTAGATTGGCGAAATCTTCGATGTAGTAATCATCGTAGACCGTTGAACGATCACGGAAGGCTGCGTCTCTTGCTTCCGGAATGATGTCGGCACCGACGAGTCGAGCGACTCCATCACGTTTAAGGACCTCTCCCATCATCCCATTGCCCGCGCCGAGGTCGATCACACGCAATTCGGAAACCGGTTCGCGTACTGTATCAAGGGCGCGTCTCAAGAGATCGGCAAGTTTCTCGGGAGAATTGCAACGCAGGCGTTCGTAGAAAAGCTGCTCATACAAACCGGGACGCTTGTAGATCTCATCGTAGTCATGGAAGCGTAGACGCTTCTCTCTGCCATCCTCAATGAGCGTGAAGAATACCTCGTCTTGTCCTAGGCTTTCGGAATTGGATGACGGAAACTGGATGCGGTAGCGTTTAGACATAGCGAGGTACCCTAACGGCATATCCATTGGAGACCAAGGCCCCTGCACCATCTGACTCTGGTCGATCCACTCTCATAAGTTTGAGTCAGCCATCGAGTGCACCAACGGCTGCAGTCATCAACATGCGGAGACACAAAACGAAAACAATGCAATCCCTGAACGCCTATTCAAATGCGTTTACCTAGAACATTGCGTGAAACGCTGATAGGTGCGTTTGTGATCCTAAGGGTTGCGATAGCTTTGCCCCAAGCAGCAGGGAAGAAGCGAGGGGATGCACCTGAGAATCGAGACATCAAGTTTGCGAATCCATCGCCTCGCGAGGGGTTTGGCGTCGGATGTATGGCGTTTACCGAGCGGACGCAGGCGTTCCTTAGCGATCGCGACAACGCGATTGCAAATTGACATCATTCCCAGCAACGGCGTTCTCTGGCCCTGTCGCCCTTGCTTCAATCGGTCGGCTCCGTCCGAACCTTAGCGGCTTGCAAGATGAAGTTCGATTGAACGGGAGCCTTGTCACCGCCCAAGGAATCGCTGGATAGCGCCCCAGAATGCGTGTTTCACGGCGGTTCGTGGTGACGGGGGTCAGCCTAGCATCAAAATGTTGGCGGAAAGGACTGCATTCGTCGTCCAAACTCGGTTCATCCGTTGACGCTTGAGCGAGTGATTGCCTACCTCCTAGCAATAGCCGTCATACGTTGTGACGAAACTTGGTGGAACGCGATCATGAAACATCCTTGGCGATACGCGATAGCGAGAAGGTGCTGTTACACAGTGCTAGCGGTCACGCTTGTTGCCGTGGTATTTCGAAACTCGATTGCCCGGTATGCCACTGCAACGATCGGTTCGCGCCTACTAGAGACTGAGCTGAAGGTTGGTTCCATCGAGTGGGGGCTATTTGCCGTCAACGTCCGAGATATCCGCGTTGCGGAACCGGGCAGCGACCAAGACCAAGCCACCGTTGGTCGTCTTGCATTCGCATTGACACCGTGGCAAGGAATTGTTCGCGGGGTCTGGGTGGAGCACGTCTCCCTAAGTGACCCAACGCTTCATTTACGATTTGACAGCGATGGAAAACTGCTGTCGAAGTTTCCATCGGCGGGTGAATCGAAGTCGGGCACTGCCAAGATTCCCATTGGCAAACTCGACGTACGCAATGCAACGTTGGCCATCCACCAATCCGGCAAGCAAACTTTCACCATTTGTGGCGCCAGACTTGCCGCTCGATTCGACGAAGAGATTCGAATGCACGGCGACGTTCCCGACTTTCTTGGAGGTACGATTGAGGTGAAGGCGTTGGTCGACGCAACGACGCTTCAAGGATGGACGAAACTGACGGTCCAAAATGTGCGACTTGATTCCGAGGAACTTGCACGATTGCCGTTAACACCAGCGAAGATCAATCAAGAAGGCGTATCGGCAACGTTAACGGTCCACGCGACAACCCAGCATCCAGCAAACTCATCTGATTTACGACAGCACGAACTGCAGTGCTTAATATCCGTCAAAGACATTGAGTCGTCATCTTTGGGAACTCTTTGCAATGAGTTCACGATACGTTCAGTGCACCGAGATGCGGTCTTGGCAGTTGAAGGCAGCGGAGATATGTCAGGCGGGAACGTCGACATTGCAGCAAACTGCGACTGGCACACGTTACCGCTGTCGGCAACCGCATCCATCGCAGTCGATCAATCGGATCTAGGGCGAATCGCGTCTCGCATAGATCCCGACCTAGACTTCGGCGGCAAATTCGCACTCCAAACGCAATTCAAGCTAACTGCTGATACGCATACATCATCGTTCTCTCATGTGATCAGCTATCGAGTGTCAGACATTCGGGCCGATGCGATTCCTGTCGAAGATCTCGCCGGTGAAATCAAGTGCGTCGGATCGCTACAAAACTTCGATAAGGATTCGTTAGCGGGCAGTTTGTCAGGTTCTCTTGTTTCCAAAGGGTTGAGTCTTAAAGACCTCGCTCAGCGTTTTGAGCTTCCGACGTCTTCCGGACGTATTGGCTTGGCTTCCAGATTCGACGTCGACCTTAGCGACCTTGAATCTCCAACCGCCGTAACTTTTGATGCCTCGCTGAACGCATCCGGATTAGCCATGGGTGAATGGCGATTGCAAGACACCAACGCTCGCTTGACCGTGAAAGACGGTATCGCGAGTGCGAGTTGCCAAGACGTGGTAGTGCTAGATTCTCACTCAAACCTGCTAGCTCAATCGGACGCAGTGATTCGTGTACCGCTTGCGTCTGAAGAAAGAGCAACGTGCAATCTGCTACTTTCAGTGTTGCCCACGTCTTCCTTGGCGCAAGCGTTGTCCGTTGATGCTCGGCAGTGTGGAGGTGAGCTGATGATTGCGGGAGCCGCGTCGTGCAGGGTCGCGGATGTTGCCAGCCCAGAATCGTGGGTTGCTCAAGCGTCTCTACGTTCTCGCGATTTAGCATTTGCGGGCGAATCGTTCGCGGATGTCGACGCAACGTGCGAATTGACCGAAGGCCGAGTGTCGGTACCGCCATTCGCAATGCGTTGGCGGATGAACGAGTGCTTGGTACAGGCGGAAGGAACGGTCCAAGATCGCCTTTGCATACGCGGAAGCCTACTTACCGAATCATTTGACGTTGCCGACGTCGCAGAATTGGCAAGTCAGTTCTCAAGCACCAGAATGCCAGCGTCTGGTACCGCACAAGGAAGTGGTCAGTTTGAGCTTGTCACTAGTCCCTTTAACTTCGTTGCATCGGGACGCATGGATCTGAATCATGCGATGTACGCCGGGTCAAAAATTGGGCACGCGCAACTGGACTGGAACGCCGATCCGCAGGGTGTTCGGATCCAAAGCTCTTCCAAACAATTTCTCGGTGGCGGTTACGACCTAATTGCCCAGATCCAGGATCTTGACTGGACAACCGCAGTCGTGGAAGGCCGTTTTCGAGACATTCAAGCGGCACGCTTGGCTGCTATCGTTGATCGCAATCTGCCTGTCAGCGGATCATTGGATGGAGGAATCAAGGTGACCTCCATTGCTAGTTTGGAAACGCTTCAGGGTGAGGCGTGGGTTCAGAGTCGTGGACTTTCGGTTCACCGAGTTCCGATGGAGTTGTCCGCGGCAAAGATTTCCATCGCATCGGCTCAAGCGATCGTGCAAGGCAGCGGCGTGATCGCAGACGGGCGTTTCGAGGGAGTGGCGAACGCTAGTTTGCCAAACTTGCGAGATCATTTTCAATCTGACGATCCAAATCTGAATCGCATTCCGATTGTTTTTCAATGCGCGGTCGAACGCTTGCCGATCGAATCGCTCACACGACACATCGATGTGCCTCAAGAGCTAAGGACCACGCGAGGAACATTAGCTGCGACACTCGAGCGAGATTCGTCGATGCTGGACGGAATCTCACTTTGCAAGGCAAGCGGTTCGGTGTCTGAATTGCAGGTCAATCGTGTTGGGTTGTCGGATCGAATCACGAGCGAGATCACTGTTTACCGCGACCGCTTAGAACTACGACGCATTGATGGACGCTTCGCCGACGGTCGTTTATCCGGAAAGGCCGATATCCGACTCGGGGTACATCCCAGCGGTACGTTTGAGTTGGCGGCAAACCGCGTCAGCTTGCGTCGTATCGCTGCACCGTTTTCAGCGCAACCCATCGCGGGTAGTGGCACCGTGCAAATTCGCGGTCGAGTTGGAAAAGTAATTTCGGGTCGCGCCGACCTTTCGCTTCGCCACGGCGTGTTCGCTGGTGTGAGCATTCCGGAAGCTAAATTGCCAGTGGATTGGTCCTACTCGCAACCTTCAAAGCTAGCGAGATGGCAGTGCCGTTCCGGTGCAGTTTCAGCGGGCGGAGGCAACGTGCGAATCAGCTCGGAGGGAAGCTTCGGCGACAATCTCAATATGGTGACCTCGCTGCGCATCGAGCGAGTGGATTCATCCAAACTCATTCAAGGCAAGTCAGTCGGAGCCGGTGTGATCAGCGGTGACGTCTCCCTGCGAGCCAAGCGTGCTCAATCGCCAAAACAGATCTCTGGCACGTTCGACCTAACATTGGAAAACGTGAAGTCAATGGAGATGCCAGTGCTGGACCAACTTCCCAACCTCGTGAGCCTTTCCCCGCCACGACCGGGACAGGGTCAAGACGGAGGCACAGTTTACGGACGCATTTCGGGCGGCCTGGTGCATGTCGATCAGCTCGCGATTTCTCAAAGCAATGTCCAGGTACTCATGTCGGGCAATGCGACGCTGGATGGTCGTTTGAACTTCGACGTCACCGCGAGCACCCAATCCGATGGGCCTGCGGACCAAATACTCGAACTCGCAAACTCTCCGTTGATGCTGGCAGCACCCGCCCCGATCACTCTGGTCGCCAAAGCAAATGAACTCATGAAGGATCGTGTCGTTCACGTCCACGTCGGTGGCATCGCATCTCGACCGACGCTGCGGCTGCAACCCGGAAAACAATTAAGCCAAGACGCCGTGCGATTCTTTCTCAAAGCTGGCTTCGGTGATTTACCCGCAGCCATTGCCACCAGGCCCAACACTCAAATTCGACGATAACCCATTCCTCTTTCCGAATTCTATCGAATGATTATCAATCCACGCCATTTTCGTGATGCAGCCTGCATGTGCATCACGCTCGCCATCCTTGTTGGTATTCCAACAGGGTGCCGCACCGCAGCCTCGCTGGGACTACCCGTTTCCGCAGGCTCAAATTATCTGCTTTCGGATGCTGACGAAATTCGTCAAACGATGGGGCATCCTTCGGGAGTGGCGACTGAACTTTCGAAAGTCACGCTGGCGCCCCACCGCGTGGAAGCTGGCGACGTCCTGGTGATCGAACCCAACGACTTTAATTCGCCAGTGCGATTGCCAGGTGATCAAACGGTTCAGCAAGATGGAACCATCGAACTTGGCAGTTACGGACGTATCCAAGTCGCGGGACTTTCCGCCGAGGACATTCAAGGTCGCGTGGGCGAAATGGTATCGCGTTACGAGATCGCTAAACGGCAAACACAAATTGGGCTGGCATCATACTCGGGTGCCCCTTCCAACGAATCCGCTGACTATGGGGTCACCGTTCGAGTGGTCAACCAAGACAGTGCCATGTTCTACGTGATGGGCGAGGTGAACGCGCCGGGCTCATACCCGTTGGTGGGATACGAAACCGTGCTCGATGCGCTGATCGCTGCAGGCGGTCTTTCCGACCGAGCGAACGATCACAAGATCATCCTGACTCGTCCTCAACATGGTGGTCAACCGCGAGTGATTCTGCCGGTCTGCTACCAACAAGTGTTGCAGCTCGGCGACGTTTCGACAAACTACCAATTGAAACCGGGCGATCGGATCTATGTGCCTAGCATGACACTAGCGGAAGACATCAGGCAAAGTATTCGCTGGAAGAACGGAAAGAGTTGTCCCCAGTGCGAAGACTACTCGAAGAAGTAAGCTGAAGAAACTAGCTCGCGCATGCAGCGGAGAGCAGCCGCTTGTGCCGCGTGGTTCTTGGCAATGCACTTAGTCTTCAAAGTTGTCGATCGACTAGTGACTAAGCCATCGGTCACGTTCTTTCCTGGACAGTTTTTCGATCGAATAGCGAAGCATGGTGCGCGGCATTCGTTTGGCATGCCTCTTCAAGAAACTTTCCAAGCGAGGTTGATCGCGTTTTCCCATCTCGCGAAGCATCCATCCGATCGCCTTATGCATCAAGTCGTGCTGGTCGTTTAAAAGTGATTGAGCAAGTGTCGTGATTTCGGTGAACTCGTCGTTCTTAATTAACGCAAAGGTAGACAGAATGGCCACGCGACGTTCCCACAACACCGTGCTGCGTGACAACCGATCCAGGACACTTCGCTGATCAGGATTCTCGACGAGCCACGCACCGAGAATCTTGTGAGCCGTCGAATCAACGATGTCCCAATTGTTGACCGCATCAAGGTTGGCTAAATAGAACTCAACAAGCTCGCCGCACTCGAACTCGCGGTGTGGATTGGTTGGCTTGGCCGCAAGTTCGAATTGAAGGACCAAGATCATCATTCCCGTCAGGCGACATTCATGCCACGGTGATGCAAAAAGCTTCTTCAGTTCAGGTCGGGGAAGATCCCGGAACTGCCGTGAAATCTTGCGTTGATCCGGAACGACGCAACCTAAGAAGCGGTCGCCCTCGCCATACCCGCCGGGAACCGCTTGAAAGAAGCCAGGTAAGAACTTTGCTTTGTCTTCTCGTGCGTGTTCACGAAGTGATAACTCAATCTGTTTCGCCGTCATGCTGTTTCAACTATCTCGCCCCAGGTGTTGATGAACGCAGGTGATTCCAAGTGCCCCGTCGCCCACGGCGAACGCGCAACGTTTGGTGGTGCCATGTCGAACGTCGCCAGCAGCAAACACACCCGGCATCGTGGTTTCCAATTCACACGGTGCTCGATCCAACTTCCAAAGCGTGTGATCTCGCACCGATGACCCTGCGAGAATAAACCCGTTGTCGTCCGTCGCCACGCTCTCCGGCAGCCACTCGGTATGCGGTTTTGCACCCACGAAGGAAAATACTGCTGCGCAAGCGATCTCTTGCCGTGATTCGGGTTGCCGACAAAGCGTTTCGACGCGTTCAAGCCTTCGATCGCCGTACACGTCCACGATCTCGGTGTTCAATACCAGTTCGATGTTAGGCGATTTTTCAATCCGAGTCGCCAAATAGTCGGACATGCTTTTTCGCAAGTTGTTGCCTCGCAGCATTAACTTGACTTGCTTGGCGTGCTGCGACAAATACATCGCCGCTTGACCTGCCGAGTTCCCACCACCAACCACGATTGCGGTAGCGTTCTGGCACAACCTTGCTTCAACGCTGGTGGCTGAATAATAGATACCGGCTCCATCAAATCGTTCACATCCATCGACTGGCAAGCGACGATACGATGCTCCGGTGGCAATCAGTACTGTTCTCGTGCGAACCTTTTGTCCGGTGCAGAACTCAACGCAATGCACTCCGCTTTGATCGGTCGAAAGGGATACAACCGACACCGGCGCCGTGAACTCCGCGCCAAACTTCAAGGCTTGAAGATAGCCGCGGTTCGACAATTCAGCACCCGGCAATCCCGATGGAAAGCCCATGTAGTTCTCGATCTTTGAACTCTGACCGGCCTGCCCACCCGGCCC
Source organism: Rubripirellula amarantea (assembly GCF_007859865.1). NCBI lineage: Bacteria > Pseudomonadati > Planctomycetota > Planctomycetia > Pirellulales > Pirellulaceae > Rubripirellula > Rubripirellula amarantea. Next base: position 1,000,692 of record NZ_SJPI01000002.1, read on the forward strand.
CATGCGATCGACCACCAAGGTCTTGAGTCCTTCCGAAGCGCCGTACACCGCCGCCGCAAGTCCCGCCGGTCCAGCACCGATGATTAGCGCGTCGTACAGTTCATCTCTAATTGATCGAGAAATGCCCAGGCAATCCGCGACCTTTGCGAGCGTGGGTTGTTCGACCAGATTCTTGCCACACCAAAGCACCGGAGTCTCGTCGCGAGGCACGCCGTGCTCCGATAGCAGCGATTGGCCTTCATCGGAATCGCATTCATAGAACGTGTGGGGTACCTTGTTCTTGTAAAAGAACTCACGCAGTTCTAGAGTTTTCTTGGAATCCGTTTCGCCAATAACGCGAATGCCCAAGAAACCGCTTCGTTCAAGCTGTGCGCGACGTGCCTGGAACGCTTCGAGCAGCTTATCGCTAAGCGTTGGAACCTCACCGAGCATTCGACGGATCTTGCAGGCTGTGATTTCAATCACCTGGCAATCACCGCGAGCAACTGCCGACACGATTGCTGGACGGCCCGTCAATAGATCGACGTCGCCGGTAAAGGTGTTTGCGACGTGAGTGACAATCTCGGTTGACCCGCCCGATGAATTATCAAGAATCACGACTTCCCCCGATCGGATCGCAAACAACGAGTAGTCTCGATCACCGGAACTGAACATGGTCTCGCCATCCGCAAAACGACGTTCTTTGCCCAACGCGGCAAGACAAGTCATTTCATGATCGGATAGGAAAGGGAAGGCAATGTCCTGATCATTAGCGGTAAGCACGGTGTTGATTCTCCAAACGTCAAGCAATCCGAGGAAAAGTTCGCTGACCGAATGGGTGCTCAATCTCCGATGAAGGAAGATCCGCCGAGGCACTGCAACCAGGAAGGCCCACGAAGGCAAGACGTTATGATACCGAAGTAGAGCCGTTTGGCGTAGCAACGCCTAAATCACTGATTCGCTTGTCGCCATAATGTTCGCGATTAGGGCAGATAAGGCCAATAAGTCAATTTGTCGTTCAAGCAAGCTACGAATCGGACATCTCCGTCTTGCGATACGACAACCGCGATTGCCTCGTTGAGCCCATTCACCAAACGGTAGGCCGAACGGTGCCTGGTTCCCGAAGCGTCACTTCGTTCCGGTCTCGTATGCTTTGCTTCAAGATCCAGTGCTCGATGGATCATCGAGACATGCGAATCACCGAGAATTTCGCCACCGAACCCGATCAATCGAAAGCCACGGTCAAGAACCAACGACCCGTCTACGCTCATCATGTCAGCGAGCAAATGACTGAACTCAATCAGTGCCTCGTCCAGAACAGCAAGCTCAGCATCGTGCATCTGGAGATAATCGTTCAGCGTCACAACCTTCAAACCTCGAGCTTCGCCAAGAACCGCAACGCGTTGCATGACCTGAATCATCAAGCGATGAAACCGAAGCGTTGAATCGTCCGGTTGGAAACGAACGCGAAACCGAAACCAGTCATCTGGTAGCGAAGTCTCAATAGCACTGTCGGGAAGGTACACCAGCATTCCGCCATGTCCGCGCATCCGAACCAAGCGAAGAACTCGACGCACGACACGCTGAGCAATGTCCTTCACAAATTCGTCACAAATCTGACAGCCTGATTGTGGTGTCGTTTCCGGGTCGAATTCGTTAAGCAGCGATGCGCGAATCGTCCCGAACCTTTGCGGCAACCAATTTGAATGAAACGGATCAAAGCCTTCGGTAAGTAGCTTTCCACCATCGGATTCAAGAATGCGCGTGTAGCCAGACGCGGCTACGATATGCCCTGGAGCCAGAATTTGAATCACGAGACGGTCTGGCAGCGGCACCCCGTGTTGTTTGCCGCCTTCGAGTTGATTGACCCATTGAGTTCCCGTGACGACCATGCCCCAAATGTTCAGCTCGCCCGGCGAATCTTGCTTTACCGCTAACAAGGCCCGGTAGTACCCAGCGGCCGCAGCTAGCTTGCGCAAATTGTGAGCGGTGTAGGGCAGCGATTCATTGAACCTCAGAACATGCAGCGAACTAGAACCGTCGGAAAAATCTTTTTCAAAGTCGTCCTCGTTTGCCAAGACGACGCGACATTGCACTGGTGAACTCTCTTCACGTAGCAAACTCGCTTGGTACATCGTGTCAAGAAGCACGACGACAACGTCGTGACTGGGAATTGCGTCAGACGGTAGTTCACGAGATATCCAACGCCTCTGCAAAGCAGCAGCAATATCGACGGGATAGGCCGAAATTTCCAGTGGTTGCATTATTCCCTTTTCAATGCCGAAAGTTCACGAAGACTTTATGGTCAGAGTCTATCGTTGCCGCCAACACCTCGGCGAGGGCACCACTGATTTATCTCGCTAAACGCAATCCAGAAAATTGCCAACGAGCATTCGCAGGGAAAAAATTGCGGTAAGTATTTCGGTAGTGAGACGACGATGTCGCGACGCTGCCACCTCGCAGTACGTACTGGTTGCACATGAACTTGCCGTTGTACTCGCCAATCGCTCCGTCCGGCGGTCGGTAGCCAGGGTAAGCCTGATAACTACTGGATGTCCATTGCCACACGGCCCCCGCCATTCCACTAGACGAGCGTGTCGGATGGATAGCCAAGTCATCGCGGAACAACCTGTCGGCGAACTGTCCATGGTTCTCAATGGATTCACTAGAGTCAGCTTCAACGGAGGCAGCCGAATTGCCAGCAAACTCCCATTCAAATTCGGTCGGAAGACGGCATCCAGCCCAACGAGCGTAAGCGTCCGCCTCGAAATAGCTGACGTGACAAACCGGCCAATCCCGATTCACGGGGACTAGTCCCGCCAACGTGAACTGCATCCATTGGCCGTCTTGGCAAACCCAGTAAAGTGGCGAGGCCCAATCGTCGTCGTTCACAGCGTTCCAACCAAGCGATAACCAGAGCTCAGGACGACGGTAACCTCCGTCCTCGATAAAATTGATGAATTGCCCACATGTGACCAAGTCGGCAGCTATCGAGAATTCAGGCAAGTACACCGTGTGACGCGGCTCCTCGTTGTCAAAACAAAATTCCGACGTGCGATGACCGATCTCGTATTGACCACTGTCAAAACGATCCCAATTACCGGATGCACTGTCGCGATCATCGAACACAGAATCCTCGTAGATTGGCAACATCGGGTTCGCCGAGAGCGCATGTTTGATGTCCGTCAAAATTAACTCTTGGTGCTGCTGCTCGTGGTTCAGCCCAACCTCGATGGTATGACTGTGGTTCCCCAAGAACTCAGCCGACTCCATACGGGTCATCATCTGCTGGTCGACGTACGCTCGGTAATCACGAATACCATCCAACCCGGGACGCGAGATCGTTCCTCTTTGCGGTCGAGGAAACTGCTTCCCAACCGCGTTGTAATACGAATTGAACAGGTACGCGAACTCAGGATGGAACTCTTGGTACGTCGGATCCTGCTTCAAGACGAACGTTTCAAAGAACCAAGTGGTGTGCGCCAGGTGCCAACGAATAGGGCTTGCGTCTTCCGTTGACTGCACCATGCAATCCTCGGGCGACAAGGACCGAGTGATCCGATCCGAGAAATCTCGCACGTCGACAAAACGCTCGCGAAGACTGGGCTTCGATCTCACCACCACACTCATGAACTTTCTCCGTCCAAAACCAAATGCAACACTGCGAACAAGCCATCCTCGTCCGTCCACTGTTGGTGCAGGCTAAACCCATGCTGCCCGGCTAGCTTAGCAAATCCATCGATGCTGTACTTGTGGGAATACTCCGTCAAGATTTCTTCATTTTTAAAGAAGTGGAATACATCGTCGCCAATCGAAACACTTTGATCTTCAAGACTGACGATGGAAATTTCGATGCGATGAGCGACCTCGTTGTAGATTGCTTTATGCGAAAACTTTGATAGATCAAATGTCCCATCTAGCTCGCGGTTGATTCGCGATAGCAGGTTCAAATTGAACTGCGAAGTCACGCCTGAAGCGTCGTCGTAAGCAGAAACAAGCGTGCGAATGTCTTTCTGCAGATCAATGCCGATCAACAACCCTCCCTGCGGTCCCAGCAGTTCGGCCATCGAACCTAAGATCTCAACGGCGGTGTCCGGTTCGAAGTTTCCGATTGTTGAGCCTGGAAAGTACAACGCGACGTGCGAGTACGATTGAGAAGGGATGGGAAGCTCAAATGGTTTGGTGAAATCTGCCACCACCGGCAGAACTTCCAGATCGGTGTAACGAGATCGCAGACCTTCCGCCGTCTTTAACAGATGCTCTTCAGAAATGTCGACGGGAACGTAGGCGACGGGGTCAATCAAGGCATCCAGTAAAATCTTCGTCTTAATCGAGCTTCCGCTTCCTAGCTCGACCAGCATGACATCTCGATCAATCTGCGAGGCCATTTCATCAGCGTGGTCGATCATTATCTTGAGCTCCGTCCGAGTCGGATAGTACTCATCGAGTTCGCATATCTGATCGAATAACTGCGATCCAACTTCGTCGTAAAAATACTTACAAGGCAGCGTCTTATTCACTTTGCGAAGACCCTCCACCACGTCAGCTCGAAAGACCTCGGTTCCTCTTAATTGCTCGATCACTTCGTTGTCTCAGGTTCAAAAGTAGCGAGGGAATGAATGCGGAAATGGGGGGCGATCAATCATAAATGTCATTAATGATTAACCTTCGCTTGACCGCGACGTTCGAAAATGCCGGTCGTGCAAATCACATGCCGCGCGGAAAACTGCAGTTTCTTGCCTAATTGACGTCTTTCCGTAAAGCGACACCAAAGCGATGTGGGATGACGCTTTGGTGCAAGGCGAGTACTACATTCCTTTCGACACGGCGATCACCCTCTATCTTACGAACCATGGAAGTGCATCAGGACAACAGGCTATGTTTGAGAGCCTTTCGAGTTACTTCTATAAGGCATCTCGACTACCAATCCAAACCACGCCAACAAACGAGCTTTTGCCTAAAGCTTCGAGCGTCAATTGCTTGATTGGTTTCCTGAGCGGCCATTCAACAGCAGCCAATATCTGGGTTTGATGCATGTCCGCCATCGATATCGCAATGGGCAACTCGCAAACACCGACTGATTTCCAACTGACATCTTTACAAAGTGCCGACACGACAAGAGCGATCCGAAACAGCGACGTGTTCATGTTTTGTACAGGTCGTTATTTGGGTGAGGGCATTATTTGTGTGAGGGCATTTTGTTAGAGTAGGCAGCGACGCGAGCGGTTGCAGCTCGTCTTGAGATTCACGGTGAGATTGGAGAGAGATGAAGGTCTGCATTGTCGGCGCGTCCGGAAAACTTGGGCAGTACACGGTGCAGCATGCGCTTGACCGTGGTTATGAAGTGGTTGGTGTTTGCCGTGAAAAGAGTGTTGCTAAGCTGGACCGCTTTCGCGATTCAATCACGATTGTCGCGGGTGCCACAAACGATCGAACCGTCATAAGAAAAGCGGTTGAGGGTTGCGATGCAGTCCTGACCGTTTTGGTTCCTTGGGGTGTGCAACAGTATGCCAGTGGTACTGCGCAAGCAGTGCTCGACTACGCCGAGAAAGACGCTCGTCTGATTTTCTCGTGTGGTTGGCACATCTCAAGAGATGGCAAAGACGTCTATTCATGGAAGTTACGTTTCATGGTGAACGTGTTCGGAACTATCGCAAGAGCACTACGTATGGTCGAACTCGACGATCAGGTGGAAGCTTGTCGCCGCGTGTTCGCAAGTGATACGCGATGGACGGTAGTTCGTGGCAGCGATCTGGAAGAAGGTGAAAGCCAAGGGTTGCCAGTGTGGAGTCAGCACGTGGGCGATGCGGTGTTGGAAAGCAATCGCACTCGTCGGATCGACTTTGCACTTTTCATGGTCGAAGCGATCACTAACGACGAGCTTGTCCAACAAGCACCTGCAATCGTTGGCTGTCGGACTGATTCGGCCATTAAGCATGCCCCGGATCACACTCGCGCTTGAACTACGAGCGACTAGGGTCAAATCGAACAGGAAACTACTTAAAACTACCTAAATGCGTGTCCACGGCGTCGATGGTCGGTACTACTTTTTGAAGTCTGAAACCAGCTATCGATTAGCATTCGCTCAACGCGACCGAGTCACTCGGCGATTGGGAACCGCATTCGCTTCCGAATCGCCGTTTCTCGTTTGATAGTTCAGATCAACGCTTGGAGACTTCGCCAACATCGCTATCGTTGCCCGAGGCTACGTTCGTTGCAAGGAAGCTTCGTATCAGCTCTGCGATCACGTCGCCGTCTTCTTCCAAAGCAAAGTGCCCCGTGTCCAACCAGTGCAGTTGCGCGTTCTTCAAGTCTTTTAGATAGGGAATCGCTCCGGCGGCAGGGAAGATCTTGTCGTTGCGTCCCCAGACGATGAGCGTGGGGGGCTGGTGATCGCGAAAGTACTGTTGCCACTTCGGATAAAGAGGTGGATTGCTTCCATAGCTATGGAACAACGCCAATTGAATCTCTTGGTTGCCGGGACGCTCCAGCAGTGGTTGCACGTGATTCCAAGTGTCGGGACTGATGGCGTTAGAGTTGCGAACGCCTTCGAGGTATTGCCACTTGGTTGCCTCGAGCGTTAGTTGTGAACGCAGAAGGTCACCTTGCTTCTCGGTTCGCGACTTCCAATATTCCTTGATTGGTTCCCAGAATTCGTTTTCGATCCCCTCGTCATACGCATTGCCGTTTTGAACAATCAATGAGTCGACGCGTTCAGGGTGCATTGCTGCGAGTCGGAAACCCACGGGAGCGCCATAATCCATTACATAGATTGAATAGCTCGTCAGTCCCAACTTCTGCGTGAAGCGTTCGACCACATTTGCCAGATTGTCAAACGTGTACTCGAAGTCATCAACCGAAGGTGCTGAGCTATATCCAAACCCCGGGTAGTCCGGTGCAACGACATGATACCGGTCTGACAGGGCAGGAATCAGGTTGCGAAACATATGCGAGGAGGTCGGAAAGCCGTGAAGCAGTAGCACCACCGGCGCGCCCTTGGGGCCGGCCTCACGATAGAACACATCTATGCCGTCGACGTCCAACGTTCGATGCATCACATTTTGGTGCGTCGTACGTCCGGATGGAGTCGTACGTCCGGATGGATCCGTGACCATCGACGGCGGGTTGGCGATTGCTACTTCTGAAACGGCCGCTAGAGCCGGAATGATCAGGGCGAGTAAGAGTGTTTTGAAATGGAACATAGGTTTGCTCGAGGCATGCTCAAATTTGATTGGAGAATAGAAATCAAAAGAAAGGAACGGCCAACGAAGTGTTGGCCTATTCCTTGAAATGACGAGTGGACGATCAACGCACCGACTCGAGTAATCCCGGGTCATCCACTGGACGTGGTCCAAGCGGCCAATGAAACTTACGATCGTGTGGTTCGATTGCGTAGTCATTGATGCTGGCTTCTCGGCGACGCATCAAACCATCCTCGTCAAATTCCCAGTTCTCATTGCCATACGCACGGAACCAATTCCCGGAGGCGTCGTGGTACTCGTACTGGAATCGCACTGCGATTCGATTGTCGGAGAACGCCCAAAGTTGCTTCGCCAGTCGATACTCGAGCTCGCGATTCCACTTGTCCGCCAAGAACGCAACCACTTGATCGCGTCCATTGATGAAGGAATCTCGATTCCTCCAACGCGTATCGGTCGAGTATGCCAACGACACTCGTATGGGATCGCGAGAGTTCCAGGCATCTTCCGCCGCGCGCACTTTCATCACAGCGGTCTCGTGGATAAACGGTGGCCGTAGTGAGGTGGGATTTGGCATCGTGGAATCCTCGCGTGTTGTCGTAATGGTCAAGGGTGGGGTCGGCACGACTTAGGCCACACTGCAAGCGTCAGTGTGGCATCCGCAATTGTCTTGCGACGATTGCGGATCGAGCTTCTCGACCTGAGGAAAGTCGATCGACGTTTGAGCAACATGATTGAGATAGTTGGTGAAGACGCTCAATGCCGCGTTGGCAACAACTTCTGCAATCTCGGCGTCACTAGCGCCTGCTTCGCGAGCAGACACGATATCGGCGTCGGACACGAAGCCACGCTTTTCGATGACTGCGGTCGCGAATCCTAGGATCGCGTTCTCTTTCGCTTGCGTCGCAGTTCCCCGCCGTGCATCACGCACCTGATCAGCCGTAAGCCCCACCATCTTGCCGACGGCGGCATGAGCGCTGAGGCAATAGTCACATGAATTTGCTTGAGCAATCGCCAGTGCAATCTGTTCGCGGGTCGTAGCGGGCAGTTCGCCGTCACTCAACGCGCCGCTGAACTTCAAATAGGCGTCCAAAACGGCTGGCGAGTTTGCCATCACTCGCATCAAATTGGGTGTCATGCCGAGCTTGGCCTTCACGCTGTCGAGAAGTTCCTTGCTGCGGCCGGTGGCTTGGGCGGGATCAATGGTTTCAAGTCGGGACATCGTTGGGCTCCATGGTGGAGGTAAAGAAGAATGACGCCAACGACATCCGTTGGCGTTATAAAGGTCCTTTCGCATTCACCGTGCCACAGTCCCAAAGTTTGACCCAAGCTGTTTGCGGGAAAGACCTTACGTCCAATCAGGTGCAAGGACGGTCCAGCACGACAACTCGTGGTTTCGCGAGATTTCGTTGCAGTGTCACGATATTTCGTGTAAGTAGATGCGTATGATCGAGCTTCAACCTCCACTGATTCCCAACCCCAAATCGTTGCTCTTGGCGATGGCCCAGCAGCGCACGGTCGCTGACGTTCTGAGCCTAGTGGTGGATGAGATAGCCAGTTCGCAAGCGGTTGGATTGGCGCGTATTTGGCTAATTCGACCTGGCTCCGGATGCGAAAGTTGTCCTATGCGATCGGAATGTCCTGACCAGACGAATTGCCTGCACTTAGCGGCCAGTGCGGGAACGTCAATCGTTGGGCCGAGCGAGCCGTTGCACCGGATCGACGGAGCGTTCCGTCGTTTCCCTCTTGGCGTTCGCAAGGTCGGACGCATCGCCGCGACGGGAATTCCTCTGGAGGTTCAAAACATCGCTGGAGAACCGGACTGGGTTGCTTGTCCTGATTGGGTGCAGGAAGAAGGTATTCGCGGCTTTGGTGGCCAACCGCTAGTACACCGTGGCAAGACGCTGGGGGTTCTTGGCGTCTTCAGCCGAACAACCATTGGCGATACATGTCTGGAATGGTTGCGAATGATTTCCGATCACGTGGCACTGGCGATCGCGAACACTCAAGCATGGGAACAGATCGAAACCCTTCGCGAACGACTCGAACTTGAAAACGATTATCTCCAACAGGAAGTTCGTGGAGAATCGTTTGGCGAGATGGTCGGACGAAGTGCGGCATTGCAGACCGTTTCGCAACAGATCTCGTTGGTGGCGCCGACTGACTCAACCGTATTGGTCATGGGGGAAAGTGGAACGGGAAAAGAGCTTGTGGCTCGTGAGATTCACGCCCGTTCGACTCGACACCAACGGCCGCTTATTAAGGTCAACTGCGCCGCGATCCCACGCGAGCTGTATGAGAGTGAGTTTTTTGGCCATTCCAAAGGAAGCTTCACGGGCGCCTTGCGAGATCGCATTGGGAGATTTGAACTCGCCGATGGGGGCACACTTTTTCTAGACGAGATCGGTGAGATTCCGCTCGACTTACAAAGCAAGTTGTTGCGAGTCCTGCAAGAAGGCGAACTGGAGCGTGTCGGCGAAGAGAAGACTCGAAAGGTTGATGTCCGGATCATCGCAGCGACCAACCGAGATCTGAGGGCCGAATCGGAAGCCGGTGCATTCAGGTTGGACCTGTACTATCGGCTCAGTGTGTTTCCCATCGAATTGCCACCACTGCGTAAACGCACCGAAGACATCGTCTTACTCGCCGATCACATACTGCAATCACTTGCGCGACGGTTCGGAAAGCAGCCACCACGACTGACTCAAGCGAACGTGGCTGAACTAGAACGTTACGATTGGCCGGGAAACATTCGCGAACTGCAGCACGTACTTGAGCGAGCGATCATATCTTCGCCTCCAGGCAAACTGCGCCTCGATATCCACCGCACACGCCCGTCCCAGGATCGAGCATCGGCTCCGACCAGCGAGGAAGCGACGCCGATACTAACGGCGTCGCAGTTGCGTGAATTGGAAGCGGCTAACATTCGCAGAGCGCTCAAAGCGTCAGCGGGGAAAGTCTACGGGGCATCCGGCGCGGCAACGTTGCTGGGCATAAAGCCAACGACGTTATCGTCGCGGATCAAGAGTCTCGGCATTGAACCACCGTCCTCATAACGCTGGATGCCATCGGCGCGGATGCTTCTGAAGTCGCTGTTTCAATGACGATGACGCAATGCAATGCGAATAGCCAAGTCGCTCAGCAACATAGCCTATTGTGTGAGCACCTTATTTCCATTCGCCGCTGCTTCGTTGGCCGCCCGCTGGCGTTCTACGATTAGATCCATGGCGTGTTCCTCGCCCCATTTCTTTAGCACCTTCAAGACGGGTTTGAGTGATTTGCCTTCGGCGGTCAGCTCGTACTCCACTCGCGGAGGAACCTCCGCGTAAACAATTCGGTTGACTAATCCGCTTGCTTCTAATTCTCGCAGTTGCTTCGTCAGCATCCGCTGCGTCACGCAGCCGACCTTTCGCTTAAGTTCACTAAAACGAAGACGGTCTTCAAGCAGGTAATACAGCACGATCCCCTTCCATTTGCCGCCAATCAATTCAAGTGTTGCTTCGACAGGACACGCTGGAAGTTCATAGTTGACGTGCCGGGCGTTGGTCTTAGTATCCATTATGTGCCTACCTACCTTAAATGTGCGTACTTGTCGTAATGGCCGCTACTCCTAGTATGTGAGCATCGAGCTGCGTTGACCAGCGTCTATTTGTTGAATCCGCGAGGTTCGCCTCCGTAGGAAGCGAACTTTCCGATCAAAGATTGACGCGGCGACGAAGCGGCAATGGTGACAACTCGTTGGATACTCAACGCTGGCCTTCGGTCTCGTTGTCACGCAAATCCACTCTCAACGAACCAAACTGGAGAGGGATCAACCATGAAAGCGATGCTACTAAACGCATACGGTGAAGACGCAAAATTTGAGGCTACGGATGTGGCCAAGCCCGAGATCAAATCCGGGCATGTGCTGGTGAAGATAGCTGCTTCGAGTGTGAACACCGTTGACACGATGATTCGCAAGATGGGCAAGGACCTACCTTTGTCCCCGGATTCCCCCGCCATACTCGGCATGGACTTCGCCGGAACGATTGAAGCGGTAGGCGATGGCGTCAGCGGATACGCGGTCGGTGATGAAGTCTATGGTTGTGCCGGAGGTTTAGCCGACTTGCCTGGCACGTTGGCTGAATTCATCGTGGCCGACACCCGCCTGATTGCTCACAAGGCCAAGAATCTGTCAATGAAGGAAGCCGCGGCGTTACCGTTGGTGGGAATCACTGCCTACGAAGGGCTGACGCGAGCGGGAGTTACATCTGGCCAGAAGGTTCTCGTCCATGGAGGCTCCGGTGGCGTCGGCCATATCGCCATTCAGCTCGCCAAACACATGGGAGCAGACGTCTATTCGACCGGAGGTGGAGAGCGGCAAATTGCGTTGATTGAAAAGCTCGGAGCAATAGGAATCAACTACAAAACGGAATCGGTGGATCAGTATGTCGCAAAACATACTAACGGCGCAGGATTCGACGTGGTTTTCGACTCAGTGGGTGGAGCTAACCTTACGAAATCGTTCGAAGCATCTGCACTGAACGGGCAAGTCGCTACGACGGTTTCGATGTGCGAACTTGACCTGACACCGGCTCACTTCAAGGGCCTTTCGCTACACGTTGTGTTTATGCTGATCCCGATGCTTCACAACTTCAATCGCGAATCACACGCGGAAATCCTGAACCGTCTTACCAAGATCTCGGAAGCCGGCGAGTTGAATCCGGTTCTAGATGAAGAGTCCTATTCGCTTGAAGAAGTCGGCCAAGCCTACGCTCGGTTAGAAAGCGGAAAAGCGATGGGTAAAGTGGTGGTCGAGAACCGCTAGGAACGCGAAGAAACGTGCGAGATTAGCTTTCGCCAGGCACGAAGTTGAAGGCGTTTGACGTCAAGTTCCTATCGACCGACAACGCTTCGCCCGACTACGCTTCGACCTAACTCTTGCCCAAGTGTCGACTGGCCCGGCGTCAACGATGATTTCGTCCACGGGATGTTCCCGGGCGTGGTGGCTCCGAGAGTCATCATGCCACTTGCCAGAGGATGTAACTCTGCAGACCAAACGATGTTGGACAGCAGGGGTCAGCAGCGTCGCGCAATTAGAGTCTCGTCAAACGAGCGAGTGAGAGCGACACTTTTCTCTTCACCCAAGAATGAAAATTCGGCATGCATGATTCGGCATGCACGGCTCGCATGTCGACGGCAATCGAATGGCTCGATGCAATCACGGTAGTTGGCGGAGGACTCGGGCTGGGTTCCCCGCGACAACTTGATCGGCCAACACAGACTTTGTCACCACGCTGCCCGCGCCGATGACAGCTCGATCGCCGACAGTGATTCCTGGACAAAGGACAGCTCGCCCTCCGATCCAAACATCGTTGCCAATCGTCACGGGTTTACCGAATTCAACGGTGCGTCGAGCTATCGCATCTAAGGGATGACTCGCGGTGTAAATGTGAACTCCTGGCCCCACAAACACACAATCACCAAACCGAACTTCGCAAACGTCAAGGATGACACAATCAAAGTTGAAGTACACGTTTCTACCGAGATAAATATTCGAACCGTAGTCGCATCGAAACGGAGGCTCCAGCCAAACGGAATCGCCTCCGCTAGCGAACAGTCTCACGAAGTCACGACGTCGGCCTGATTCGTCGCCAGGGTCACTCAGGTTGATCTGCTGCAACAACAAGCGAGCTTTCAAGCGTTCAGCCGCCAGTTCGGAATCGTTTGGATCGTAGGGCTCGCCCGCCAGCATCTTTTGCTTTTCGTTCATTGTCATGCCTGAATCAGCGGATGGGGCCCTTCGCCGCCGGGAACGGCCTCGGTCCAACGGTTGGTTATCCGGACTTCAGTGAGGCGGAGGTAGTAGATCGACATTTTTTACATCCGATTACGGATCAGATCTTCGATCAAGACGTTGAAAACCACACTTGCCAGCCTGCGGGTTGTGATAAGATGGTAACGTCCAGGACGATACTCGCGTAGCCAATCTTCGGCTTGTGCTACGACACGCGATGTCGCTTCGGATCCCGCCTGCAACCCATGACCTACTTTCTTGGTCACCTCACCTTATGCCTATCATTCCGCAAACAGCCGTACGTCTGTTGGTCTTGCTGTGCGCAAGCGCGATTGCACCATCCGTTATTGCGAAAGAGCCTTCATCACTTGCAGAGCTTAAAGCCACTGGTCTGCAGCGGTCACGGTTTATAAGCGCTGGCCATCAAGACGTTAGCCATCCAGACGTACCCAAAACTGAGGACGCAAAATCATATACATTGCCGCAAGCGAATTTGTCGACCTTTGAGTCAACGATCAAGCCTCTATTGGATCAGCATTGTATCGATTGCCATGGCTCAGAAATCAGCGAGGGCAACTTAAGGATAGACACGCTCGACCCCAATTTGGTCGCGGGTGCGGATACCGATTGGTGGTCCGAAATTTTCGCCGTCGTCACGAAGGGAGAGATGCCGCCACCTGATGATGGCGACCTGGATGACCGAGATCGGCAAACACTTGTCGATTGGCTGTCGATTGAACTGCAAACCGCGTCCCTGGTGCGCAGCAAAACGGGTAAGCGTTCCGCATTCCGACGCATGACGCGGTACGAATACAACTATGCGCTCCAGGACCTACTCGGCCTCGAATTTGACTTTGCGAAGGACTTGCCACCTGAGGCAAATTCGGACGAAGGATTCCAGAATCGTTCTGACTTGTTGCATTTGTCGGTGTCGCAATTTGAAATGTATCAGCGAATTGCTCGCAACGCTCTCGCTCAAGCAACGGTCCGAGGAGCCAAGCCGCAAACGCATTACTGGGATATCCCGGTCAGCAGAGCCGCCGAGCGTGAATGGACAAGACAGGACAATCAGATTCAAAAACTGCAAAATGATTTGAAGGACGAGCCCGACAAACTAACTGCCGAACTCGAGAAGCTTCGCGTCAGCTTCGAAGTGCCCCGTCAAGCTGCGTACTTTCGAGATCTGAGCAGTGATCGTACTGCTCAAACACAGTGGAATTATCAACGGGCCGAGTTTGCGTTTGGCGAGGCCGATCAACTTGCTTCGATCTCGGACCAACACGACTGCGTCGCGGTCCTCCCCAATGGTCGCTCGCCCAAGCTAATTTTCGAGCTTGGAAATCAGTTGCCCGATGATGGCACGATGCGAGTGACGGTCCAAGCAGCGAGGGCGGACTCGAACGACGACTACGTACCGAACCTGCAGCTGATGTTCGGATGGCAAGCCAGCAATGAAGGCAGAGCGTTACTTCGGGTAAGTAAGCGTGACACACCCATCACCGCCGACCCTAAGAATCCGCAGATCGTACAGTGGCATGTACCGCTTGGTGAGATCTATCCCCGTAACAACGTTCGCAAGACATCCCCGATGGGAGCGTTGCCCAGTCCATCGGAGTACATTCGCCTCGTGAATAGCTCCGCACGCGCGAGCGAGATTCAGATCACGCACGTCCAAGTCGCGGCTCCTGTTTACGACCAGTGGCCTCCGGAATCACACCGTCGCATTTTTCCGGAACGTGACAGTAGCCTAAGTGAGGATGACTACGCCCGCGATACGATTGCTGCGTTCATGAAACGAGCATGGCGGCGCCCGGTAAGTGACGAAGAAGTGAGCCGCAAGTTGGAACTGTTCAACGCAATGCGTCCTCTTTGCGAGTCAGTGGAAGATGCGGTGCTCGAAGTTCTAGCGACAGTGTTATCGTCACCTCAGTTCTTGTACGTCGCCAACGAATCTGGTCCTGAACTTGTTACCGAAGAGCAACAAGAACAGCTTGGCCGCCATGCTTTGGCCACTCGTTTGGCATTGTTTCTGTGGTGCAGCGTTCCGGATACCGAATTGTTGAATCTAGCCGACAGTGGCCAGCTTTCTGATCCGGACGTTTTGAAGGGTCAGGTACGGCGGATGCTGGACGATCCCCGCAGTCAGCGTTTTGTTGAGCACTTTGTGCATCAATGGCTAGACCTGCAACTTCTTGAATTCCAAAACTTCAACCAGAATGTGCGTGGCTTTGATCCTCTATTGAAGGAGGCGATGCTGTGGGAACCCGTCGCCCTGTTCAGTGAACTCCTTAAGTCGAACGCCACTGTTCTGGACTTCATTCATTGCGACTATGCAATCGTCAACGAACGGTTGGCAAGGCATTATGGGATCCCAAATGTGCGTGGAAACCATTTTCAAAAAGTCCCGCTTCATGGCAACGATCGTCGCGGAGGCATTTTAACGCAGGCGGGCATTTTGGCGATGAACTCCGATTGGCCAGATTCTCATCCGCTCAAACGAGCGATCTGGTTACTGGAAAGCGTGTTAGCGGATCCTCCTCCGCCTCCCCCGCCCGCCGTTCCGCAGATCGATTTGGCGGACCCCGAAATTGCCAAGATGACGTTGAAGGAACGTATTGAAGACCACCGCAACCATGCGGCATGTATGTCCTGTCATGAGAAGATTGATCCCTGGGGCATCGCCTTCGAAAACTATGACGCTTTGGGGAAGTGGCGTGACGAAATCGGCGGGAAACCAGTCGATGCATCAAGTGAGTTATTCAATCACCAGACTCTTGATGGAATGAACGGATTAAAGCGTTTTCTGCTCGACAGTCGCCAAGATCAGTTTGTCCAAGCAATGGCATCAAAGTTGACGACCTACGCGTTGGGACGCCAGCTCAATTTTTCGGACCGCGCCGAGATGGACGCGATCACTGCCGAAGTTCGCCAGAACGGAGATGGGCTGCGTACGCTTATCGAGGCGATCGTCACCAGTGACTTGTATCAGCCCCAATGAAGTTCCAATTTCAATAATCACTGTCGAACACAAGTCTTAGTTCCAGGAACACTACCATGGCAAGAAACTTGAACACCCTCGATCGCCGACGATTCCTTCGCGGCAGTGGCGTTGCATTGACCCTACCTATGTTTGCTTCGCTCGCTCAAAACGTTGCGCGGGGTGCTGATGCAGTAGAGAACCCGAAGCGTCTGGGGTGCTTTTACTTCCCGGATGGTGTTCCGATGCCGTTGCCCGAAGACCCCGCCTATCAAGAATGGGCATGGTTCCCTCATGGTAACGGCAAAGAGTTCACGTTCTCGAAGTGCATGGAACCACTCGAAGCCGTCAAAAGTGACCTGACGGTACTGTCCGGATTCTCGCACCCTAAGTCACGTAGTGTTCACGGACACAACAACGCCGACCAGTTTCTGACCGCTGCGCTTACTGGTGGTGGCGATCGCGAGTACACAAATACGATTTCGTTAGACCAGGTTTACGCCAAACACGTGGGCGACAAAACGCGGTTTGCGTCGTTAGTGATGTCGACGGACGGAGGAACGGGAACTGCACGGGGAACCCACACGATCTCATTCGATGAACAAGGCCGCCCGATTCCTGCTGAGCATCGACCGAAACAGATCTTCGATCAATTGTTTGTGAAAACCGATGTCGATTCTACGCGTCGACTAGCGCTGACTCGAAGTGCGCTCGACGAAATGCTCGATGATGCCCAGCGGTTACGCAGAACGTTGTCGAGTGACGATCAACGTGGCCTCGATGAGTACCTCGACTCGGTCCGCGAGGCTGAGATCAAAGTGGAGAAAGCAAAACGATGGCTGGGCGCACCGTTGCCTTCGGTCGACGGAAACCAGCTCAACCTGGAACTTTCCACCGACGAACCCCGGGAATACCTGCAGACAATGTTTGATCTGATCTACTTGGCATTCAGAACCGATTCAACGCGAGTGGCCACGTATCAGATCGGTCGTGAAAACGGAGTGGGACGTAGCGACCATTTGGCAAGAGCCGTCGGATTCAACACGGCTCATCAATTGTCGCACGAGACCAAGAACCCGGATGGTTGGAAAAACTTTGGCATCTATTGCCGATTCCTCAACGAGGAATACGGTCGGTTCCTTGCAAAGCTAAGGTCGACGCCGGAACCAGGTGGAACCGGGAACCTTCTCGACAATACGCTGTTACTCTTCGGCTCAGCGTCGAGCGCGTTTCACCTATCGAGAAACTATCCGCTCATCCTTGCAGGTGGCCAACACATGGGATTCAAGCACGGACAATACATCAACCATGCAGGCATGAACTTCCAAGGCGGTCCGTGGATGGGCGAGGGTGAGCCATGGCAAGACGAAGCGAAGGGCGAAGACGTACCATTGTCGAATCTCTACGCGACCATGCTTCAGCGACTTGGAGTTCCGACCGACTCGTTTGCTGACAACACCGGTCTTGTCGAAGCGGTGTGACTCAGGGGAACGCGGCTGAGCTTTACGCCTGACTTACTTGCCGAAAATAGTCGTCCCAACTTTGATGAGGACGACCGGCTGCTTGCGGGTAGTGGCTTTCGTTGTCTGACGCGCCGTTTCGAATTCCCTCGTAGATGCCAGCGATAACGTTGCCCAAGAATTCGCCGAGTTCACGGATGCGATCTTCGCGGAACTCAGCCACTGTCATTTCGCGATACTTCAAATTCGTTCCGAACGCCTCGTTCAAGTACCCAGCCAACGTCGTTTGAGTAATCGCCACGCCGTGCAGATTGTAAGTTTGTCCGTTGTGCTTGTCATCGATCACCATCTGGGAATACGCAAATGCCAATTCGGGTCGCGTGGTGTAGCCACACAATCCATCGCCAGCGCAATTTGCAACTTCGCCACGCTGTTTGTACGTGTCCACATAGTCCACATCCGGTTCGATGTAGATTCCGTTTCGCCCAATCACCCAGTCCAAACCACTCTCACGTACATCCGACTCGGTTTGTCGGTTGCTCTGAACGACTGGCGAAAACGCAGTGTTTTCTTCGGCACCCTGGATACTTGTGTAAACCAACTTCCGCGCGCCAGCCGTTTTCGCTGCTTCGATAACGTTGCGGTGTTGCGTGATTCGTTGGTCAGGAGCGTCCATGCCTGATACAAGGACAACCGCGTCAATGCCTCGCAACGAGCTAGCCAGATCATCGAAGGACGTGTAGTCACCTGGGCGTATCTCTACTCCTAGCGATTCGGCTTTGCGTGGAGTTCGAGCCAGACCGACGACATTGTCCTTGCCGATCGCGCCGATCAAGGATGTGACGATTTGAGATCCGAGTTGGCCACTTGCAGCGGTGACGGCGACTTTGGGCATGATTACTCCTAGTTCAGGAACTAGTTCAGGAAACTGACTCGTGGAAACGGATCTGATGGCTCAATGTACCGCACGGGTCAAAACGAACGTCACCGATTGTTGTCTGGACTTCGTGACAACGCGGCTTCGTGACAATGCGACTATTTCAGATACGGGTTTAGACTCGAAGCGTGTTATGCAACCTAGTCCACAAACGACCGACGATGGGATGGTTTGGACGTTCTACCGTCATGGCCCCGTCAGCCGAGATACCCAACAGCTACGCTCGGTCGACACGCGGATCGGCAAGCGGGCCGACTGCCACAACGAAGTTCGGCATTCACGCTCTAGGTGCACGATTACACGCCCTTGCGAACGGACAGCAGAGCAACTGCCCCCAATGCTCTACTGTCCATACGCAGAGTGACGTCGCCTAATCGGTGGATGCGAAAAGGCAGACGACTACAGAATGATGTACCTGCAGGGTCCAGCGACATCTGCGGCTAGATCGAAAGCAATTGGTGTGCCAACAATCTTGCTTAAGCGTCACTGTCTAGAAATTTGCAACAACATCAGTTCACGCGGCGATCAAGATCGCAACCGGTGAGCCTCGTTTCGACGGAGACTTCTAAGGTGTTGTTCAACTCGGTGAACGCAATCGCCTTAGGCTGCATCAAACGAAGAGTCGCCCATATGTGCCCACCACATCAAGCAGATTGTCACTCTTTGGACAACACCTCTGCTTTCCACCAAGCGTCCTCACGTTCAAAACCGGTATGAAGCGAATAATTAGTTTGCGAAGTATCTAGCACGCGGTTCACAATCTGTTGCTCGAGTATTGCAAAGCGATAGCGGGAGAGTTTCTAGGCGAGCTCGCCCGGAGCGTTCGGCTGAACGACTCGCAACGATGGTCGCAACGACGGTCGCAACGTCGGTAAAGCTACTCTTCGTGTTCCAGACGACGTTGAATCCAGCTTTCAATTTGAGCCTCATCGATGTCGTGGGAGCGCAGAAGTTGACGAGCCAAAGATATTCCCACCGATTCATCCTGTTCAGCCACGGCGCGGATACCCAGCTTTTCAAAATGAGAGGTTTGATCCTGGTTCTTCGTTGAAATGAACTTCGTCAAACTGGGAAATCGCTCGTTCACGATCGGCATCAAGTCGGTTACGCGATCGTGTCTGACATTCGCCAGCACAAGCGATCTGCGTTGATCCATTGCCATCGACTGAGCCAGCCGCAAGTCACTTAAGTCTCCGAACACAACTTGGTATCCATCGACGCTCGCAGCCGTGAATCGATCGTAGTCGCGTTCGACCGCCTCGTACCGGATCTGATGAGCCTCGAGAGCATCCGCCACCGTGCGTCCGACTTCGTCCATACCGTAGACGATCACTGGTGCCACCGTTTCGATCGGAATCGACTCGGACTTCGGAATCAAAACTGATGACCGTTTTCGGATCTCGCGAGCCAACCGATTACCGAGCTCGGCTACCGTCGGCGTTAGTGCAAGGGAAAGCGCGACACCAATGAACACGACGCTGACCGTTTCTTCCCCGAAAGCTGATCGGATGCTCGGCATGGAAACAATGACGAACACAAATTCGCTGCCCTGCGCCAACAAGAAACCGAGTTGCATCGAACCTGGAACCGACCAACCCACGATTCTCGCTGATAATGAAATAGCAACCGCTTTGATCGTGATAACGACGCTCGCAAACGCGATGATTTGCCAGCCATGGCTCAACAAAATTCGCCAATCAAGCGAAGCCCCGATCGCGATGAAGAAGAACGCCAACAATAGGTCCCGAAAGGGTTTTGCTTCGGTGCGAATCAAATGCCTGAACGGAGTTTCCGACAGCATCATTCCGCCCAAAAACGCGCCAAGGGTGAGCGACAATCCTAGCCATCCGCTGGCAGCCGCCATCGCTAACACGATCAACAACGCGATCGCCGTGAAGATTTCCTCGTTCTTCGTGCGCGAGATGACAGCGAAGAGTGGACGTAGAACGTACCGTCCCAACAACAGCGAACATCCGAAGGCCAGCAGACCTTTGAACGCCGCCATGAAAATGGTCATCGTTAGACTTTGCTCGACTGAATCGGAAGCGTTGCCGCCATACGATGACGCGAGCACCAAGAGAAAGATTGCAAGAATGTCCTGCAGAATCAGTACCGCGGTAGCCGTTCGCCCTACCGGACAATTGTTCTGTTGTCTCTGTTGCAGCGTCGGGCTGACAACCGCGGTCGAGGATAGCGCAAGGGAGCCTCCTACGATCATCGAGATTTCAAACGAATAGCCCAGAGAGAGTGCGATTGCGATGAACGCCAAACTGCACAGCGTTATCTGGATGGGGCCGAGGCCAAAGATATCGCGTCTCGCGTCCCAGATATGCTGTACCGAAAAGTGCAACCCGATATCAAACAGCAGGAACACGACCCCCAATTCCGCCAGCAGGTGAACGGTGCTGCTTTCATGGAACCAACCAAGCGCGTGGCCTCCGATTACCATGCCGCCGAGCATGTAACCGACAATCGGACTGAGCCCTAGGCGACGCATCAACACAATTGACGAGATGCCAATCGCCAATAACAAAATCGCCGGTATGAGTGCCTCTGCTTCTTCCATGGCGAGACAGTGTAAAGCAATTAGCCGCCCGGTCCATCGGACCAAAAGTGCCCGGTCCATCGGACCAAAAGTGCCCGGTCCATCGGACCAAAAGTGCCCGGTCCATCGGACCAAGAGTGCCCGGTCCATCGGACCAAGAGTGCCCGGTCCATCGGACCAAGAGTGCCCGCTCCATCGGACCGAACGTGACGATCGTTAGGCGTCACGACTCGCCGTAGAATCAGTTATCTCATCAGCAAGCTGACGTTATTAACTGCCTGAATACCAGCGATGAACCGTGTCAACTATGATAGAGATCGTTCGCTATTGCGTCGTTTCGCCCCTATTCAATCCTATTTCCTACTTTGGTTTCGATGAAGTATCTCGTTTCGTTTTCCACCATTGGTCTACTGGTCGTGTTTGTTCAGCAGGCTGCCCTGGGCCAAACCGCCTTTCCATTTCATTTGCCGAGCGAAAAGCCTGATCGCGAACTCAGTGCGGCGATGGAACGCATCTATACCGACTATGAAGCTCCGGAGCCGCAAAACAATGAGCTGTTCAGTCAATTCAAGTACACGGCGCTGGAAGGCTTTGACTACAGCAATCACGACGGAACAGTCTCGCGTCGCGATCCATCCAAAATCTTACTGCACGACGGAAAGTACTACGTTTGGTACACGCATCGTAAAACCGAAACACCACCGCAAGGCGCCGACAAGAGTTCCGATACGATTCCATCGACCGACTGGGACCTATCGGAAATATGGTACGCGACATCTACGGATGGTTTCACTTGGGAAGAACAAGGCATCGCGATCAAGCGACCTGAAAAGCCACAGGTCGGTTGGCGTTCTGTGACAACGACGGACATCCTGGAATGGGACGGAAAGTTCTATCTTTACTACCAAGGATTCATGGAAGCCAGCGGCAAGCGAGGCGACGATTGCCCGGTTGCGGTTTCCTACGCGGATTCGCCCGATGGTCCCTGGACTCCCCACAATCAAATCGTGATTCCCAACGGAGCAGAAGGCGAATGGGACCAATACTCAATTCATGATCCCTATCCGCTGGTGCACAACGGAAAGATCTACATCTACTACAAGTCCGACTTTGGAAAGGCACCCGACAAAGTGCGTATGCAAGGTTTGGCGACGGCAAGTCATCCGTTGGGACCATTTACCAAGAGCCCGTTGAATCCCGTCATCACGTCAGGCCATGAAACGTCGTTGTTCCCGTTCCGCAAAGGTGTCGCCGCT
The DNA here is from genome assembly GCF_007859865.1 of Rubripirellula amarantea. Taxonomy (NCBI): domain Bacteria; kingdom Pseudomonadati; phylum Planctomycetota; class Planctomycetia; order Pirellulales; family Pirellulaceae; genus Rubripirellula; species Rubripirellula amarantea. The sequence goes on from NZ_SJPI01000002.1 coordinate 1,022,821, forward strand.
CTTGTCTACAAAGACGGTCCCGAACACAACACGATTCAATATGCGGACGATTGGGTCAACTTCAAGATTGCGTCGATCACGGAACTAATGCCTTACGCGGCAGCTCCCTACGTGCCGGATGCATTCACGAACACTCAAGATGGCCGAGGGATCACGTGGGGACTTGCACACTTCATCGGACTCGGTGCCAAGGGCCAATATCACTCGATGCTCGTGCGTTTCGATTGCGATCTTAGTCTCGACGTTCACGATCCAGACATGAAACATCATCGTGTGAACCACAAACCCGATGTTTATTTTCGTCAAGGATTAAGCAAGCGACAACGCGAGCGAATTGGCAGCGAGAACGCGAAGCGAATCCAACAACCTTGAACGCTGAATTGTCGCGAACGACTTGAAGCCCCGAAGTCACGGACACGATCGCCCAGTTAACGAAATCGACTCAACCTGAATCGTGGCGACGCGGCCAGTCTGATGCGTGTCAGGTCAGCGGATGCGAGCATTCTCGATCTCATCGAGCGCTAGGTAGGCGGCCGAGATACTGCCGCCTGAAAGTTTCGTCTTCCAGGTTTCCGAATCGGCGTTAGCGGGACGAATGGCGCGCCAATAGAACCATACCGAGACGACGAATCCGATTATTCCTACCGCCAATGAGATGTAGAGTGGCCCAGAAAGAAGCACCTCGTCAAAACCTAACGCCACGGCAACGGGGATCCACATCAACCACCAAATGAACCCAATGAGCACGCTCGCTCGTAGGTACCCCGACCGCAAACTATCAAGCTTGCTTCGAATTTCGACTACTGACTTCGAGTAGTCGATTTTGCGAATGCGTGTGCAAACGAGTATCGCCTGAGCAATTACCAAAATTCCGTACACGTGCAGAATCCCACCGTTGACCACTCGATGTGGGATCTGAGTGTTTCTGGCCCAGCACTGAGCGCCCAGCGCAATCAACGCGATGCCAACGAGCACTTGAATTAGCTGCCATCGAAACAACGGGCGTAGCGAATCTTCAATTCGATCCATCAATTGACGACGAGTCAGCAATAGACGTCCCGCCAACGCTTGTTGTTCCCAACTCGCGGCCGCCTGCGGATCCTTTGCGTCGTAAGAGCTAGCCTCACCCGAGATCGTTGGTGCTAACGCCGCGTTATGACTCGACGTAATCGACTGAACATCCGACTTGATCTGACTCGCCCGTTGGTAGCGTCGATTGGGTTCCCGCTCGAGAGTCCGCAGCACCACTTCATCAAGCCGCACGTCGATCTGAACCTTCTTTGACGGTGCTTCGAATCGTCCTATGGGAAGTTCGCCGGTCAACATTTCGTAAAACACGACGCCGAGTGAATAGATGTCTGCACGGTGATCAACGCCGTGTGAGCCTTCCATTTGTTCGGGAGCCATGTAGCGCGGGGTTCCCATGATTTGATGCGTGCCGGTGAGAGTATCTTGCTGCCCGCCGCTCCCCAAAATCCGCGAAAGTCCAAAGTCGGCGATCTTAACCGAACCGTCGACGGCAATCAGAATGTTCTCGGGCTTGATATCGCGATGCACAATTCCTTTGTCGTGAGCGTACTGAAGTGCATCGCAAAGATGCGGAACGATCGCCAACGCGTGCTCGGGGTCTAGCTGTCCTGCTTTGACAACATCACGAAGTGTTGACCCATCAACGAACTCCATCAGAAAGTAGTACGTGTCTTCGACGTGTCCGAATTCGAAAACGGGCACGATGTTGGGGTGGGTCAACTTCGCCAACGTTCTCGCTTCTCGAGTGAATCGTAACGCAAACTTGACGTCATGACCGAATTCCTCTGGCAAGATCTTCAGCGCGACTAAACGGTCGAGGCCGGACTGGCGAGCTTTGTAAACGGCGCCCATGCCGCCGGCACCAATCAACTCGATGATTTCTAAGCTTGGGAATAGTTCAGCCATTCGGCCCACGGACGGCGGAACGAACGCGCCTGCGCGCTTGTCGTTTTCGGCGAGTGCTTCGTCGATTGCGACCGCATAGTCCGGGAAACGATCGAGGTAGTCCTGTTTCGCTGGAACCTCCCCACGTCGTCGTCGATAGTCGACATCGAGAACGATTAGCTCAGCCAGCAACACGTCACGCTCGTCCGACGGCATGCCTTCGGGCAAAAAGGCTTCCACGGATGGCGGGTCGTTGGACTGCCAATGGCGTTCGAAATCAGCACAAAGATCGTCAATTCGTTCCAGGGCTGCGATCGGTAGTTTTTTTTGACGAATGCTCATGGGATTCCAATAATTCTTGCTGAAATTTTTCTCGGATTAGGTTCAAACGACGTTCAATCGTTCGCTCAGAGCACCCAAATCGCTGGGCAATTTCAGCATTCGAGTACCCTTCTAACTTGGCACCCGCTAAATCTCGAAGCTGCCCGACACCTAAATGAGAAAAAAACTGCTCCGCCGACTCCTTCATCATCAGGACCATCTCCGGGGATGGATCATCGCCAATCGCCTCGATGATGTCCTGATCCTCTCGCCCTTGGCCCAACGGATGAATCGTAACTCCTCCCCCACGTCGTTGTCGGTGATCGCGTCTGCGTTTGTCGATCACTTTTCGCGCTGCCATTCTCATCAGCAATTGCCATAGATCGTCACGATCGGACAGATCCGGAAAACGTCCATTTTCGGCTGCGACATAGAAACTGTCGAAAACACTCAACACAATGTCTTCTTCATCAGAGACAGCCCGATTCTGTCCGTACAACCGCGCCCGGACGCTGCGGATCAAGCGATTGAAATAGTGCTGCCAAATACGATTCGCTGCGACGGAATCTCCTTCCTTCACCAAGTCAATCCAGTGGCTGACATTCGTGCTTTTGGACATAAGCAAATACCGACCGACGCAATGCGTTGTTAAAGGAAACAGGAACAGAATCAACTGACAATCCTAGCACAAGCGAAGACTCGATCGACCTAAACATCCATCTAGCCATTGGAAACATCGGTGAGCTCCTCGTGCAATTCGAAACTAAGTTTGGCCGGTCAAGCTGCACGCTCAGAGCTGAAATGACCGTTCGCAGCTACCAAGCGGTTCGAATTCGACAAGCTTAAGGAGTCGAAATCTCGGTATGGCTTGCACTGCAAGAAACGTCGCGATGTCCAGCTTTGCATCAGCCACTATTGAGTAGCCAGATCGTGACGCTCGCACGATGCAAGCCCTGCCAATAACGACTGGATACTTCCGATGACTGATGACTGACGCTATTTGCCATTGGCCAATTTTACGTCCTGCGGTTCACTGCCGACGCTTGCGTCTTTAACGACGATTGCATCGGGTGCGTCGATCCCTGCTTTGACGTGAAACGTCTTTCCTTGAGGAGCATGAGGAACGAACGAAGCGCCGTTGACGCGGACGGTGTAGAGAACGTCGCCGCTACTAGCATCCACCAATTGAACCACGGGCGAATCGACGTCAAAGGTGATCTCACCTAATTCGCCCCAAGAAGGTGGATTGTAGTTGTCGAACTGCGAGATCGTCCGAGGCCAACCGGGATACTGCTCTGCCTCGGGATCGCTGATATCAACATTTCGGGGCCAGCATTCCATCGTGATGTCACGCGTCGCTTTGTTGAGACGAACGACGCCGAAGCCAGCGGCACGCGTGTTCAGCAAATTGCCAGCGGGATGTTTCTCTGGGTTGGCGGCTGCGTAGTTGGTGACCTTATTGTTGAAGCCGTCGAGAAGGTCTCCGGTGTACTCAGGACTTCCCGGTTCTCGGTTCTTTCCTGGCTCGATTGGGTCCCACCAGCGAAGATAGAGATTCGCGATCGAAGGAACGCAGAATGACCAGATCGCGTCACGATGTTCATCCACGCCGTGATGGAAGATAGTGGCCAAGTGTTGGTCGCCGGCGTAGTGAAACGCAAACGCCTTACGAAGTCCTTTCAACGCGAGGTTTCGTCCCGTCTGTGGCCAACCATTGGAATCCATGTCGGCGTGCAAGCGTCCATTCGCGTCCCCGTGAATATGAGCGCCGCCACAAAAAATCGTTGCCGAGAGCGCGACCTTCATCTCTGCGTCGTGCCAATCCAAAGCCCAAGCATCAATGAAATCTAACTGACGCTGACCGAGCAAAATTGCACCTTTGACATCGACGCTGGCGGGATCGTACTGCGGGTTTCGGATGTGATCAGGTCGAGGGCCTTGCTTCGGCACTCTGCCAGCCGGCCCTGTCTTGAACTTGCGGTCCTCAAGCACCGCGAAATCAATGTTGCCCCAATTCAAGTTAGTGAAATAGACGCCGATTCCCTGCCCAATTTCATGAGGATCAACAGGGTCGGGAAGGTGACTCGTTTGAGCACGCTCGACTTCCTGAACGTAAATTCCCGGTTGAGAGTAGCCACCATCAGCGGCGCCACTTAGCGTCGAAACCTTTCCGCTCTCTCCCCACAAATTTGGCTGCCCCACGTCGTGGTCATCTGGCAAACACACCGTCGGACAATCTTTGATGATGTCGCCAAAATCTCTTCCAAACTTGAGCCAAGCCGCGTAGTGGCGATGGTGGTCGTAAACTTGGTCACCGGAAAAGAACAACAAATCAGCATCAAGCTTCTTCACGTTGTCGATCAAATCCTGGCGCGAAATGTCGCCGCCGTGGGCCGGTGCAATTGAATTACCAGTGAATCCAGCGACCACAATTTCGTCCTTGTCCACCGGGTTCTTACGAACGGTGCCTTCGTACTTGGCTTCGGCCCCATGCAGGACGCGGTATTTCCATGCTTGAGAGTCATCCCATTTTTCAACACGAAACGGTGCAGTCCAACCGGCTTTCTCCACGTCGGTTCGCGCCACTTCGATCCACTTGCCATTCTTTTCTATCTCGAGTCGAGCAAACTCGTCGTCACCTTCTTCAAGCGGGTACAACTGAGCGGTTAGCTTTAGCGTTTTGTCGTGAACCGTATACAACGCAAAACAGATGACCTCGCTTCGTTCCACTTTGGGAATCGACAAATCGATACGCCCTGGTCGTCGCTTTCCGTTTTGTTGAGCGTGAACCAATGGGCTCGCGAATAGCGAAGCAAAGCAGCACACCAAGATGGCGAACCATGGCACATGCCTTCGCAAACGAAGTCGCTGACCAAGACCCTGGGGGGAGCGCTGCGAGAGTTGTTGAGGAGTGTCGTCAGTGTCTGGTTTCATCGGAAAACTTCGAAGCGAGGGTTGTTTGGAGAATAGATTCATTCGGTTCGCCTATTGATCGTTGGGCGTCGCACCTAGTCTATCGAATTCGCCAGACGGACGTGAACGCCGCCAAATGAAAAACAGAAACAGGGGGATTAAGAAGTGAGGCGCCCGCAACACGGCCTCATGAACGTACTGGTCGGATCCCCAGTAGTTCAGTTCCCATGACATGCCTGCGGCCGGACGTGCGATCGCAGTCAGAAAACCCCACGCTGCGGCATAGAGGGCAAACGGTCGACGCACTTTCGGAACGCAAATTCCAATGCAAACTAGAAAGTCTAGGATCCCCGCCGTTCGCAATATCGTTTGTGATGTTGAATAATCCACTTCAAGGATTAACGTCGTCATCGCGTAAAAGTTCCCCGGCGTTGGCCAGAATCCGAACGCATAGCAACCGTGTCCTGCAAAGGTCATGACCGTCGCGGCGATTGCGGTCAAGACAGTCACCCGGTGTGACGCACCAAGGGCAATTGCAATTACTAAAAGAATGGGGCTTAGCATCTGGCCACCATGCTCGATGAACATTGGCAATTGATATTGTGATCGCACGTAGGCGGCGTAAGCGAGCAAGCCAAGCAGTCCGCTGCCGAGCAACAAACCGATCATTTGGACCCATGACCGCTTTCGCACTGTGATCGTCATCACACAGCAAGCCAAGAAAGCCCACCAAAGGTTTCCCATGCACTGTTGGATGACTCCGTCGTCAGCTCCGGTTCCGACAAAGTCATCCCACGTCAGACCAAATCGCTCCGCAAGCTCCAGCGTGGAATCCTGCCATAGAAGGACGCCCAAAGGGCTTTCCCAATACCAATGAACCCAAGTCCATCCGGCAAAGCACAGGAATGCTCCGATGCGAAGGCACACGATCGCTATCGCAGGGCTACCGTTTTTCGGCTCACCACCTTTTTTCGGCTCACCCCAGCCAAGATGCACCCCGTCGATGGCGAGTGATTGATCGTGTGTGTTGTCCATCAATTTATCAGTCGATGATTCGTCGATCGAAGTGCTGGGAGAGCCATCAACGTCGTTCCGGCCATCTAAAAATAGTTAAGGCAAATTGAAGTGCCATCGAATGCGGGTTCAAACGCACGTATTCCGCCATTGTGGCGTGGGCCTGAACGGCCAATGAAGATTATGATAAACGTTACAAGGAGTTAACGTGGCCTCTCCGCCTTGATTTCCCACCTTTCGATCGAAGCTTAAGTAATGCATCTCTATTTTGGATTCGGGTCATTCTGTTCATTTACCCTCGCGTCTGTGCTATTCCTGGGGGGGTATCGTACAGCTTTAGCCGAGGACTCTGCTGGTGTTCTGCAAGCCGCGTCGGGGCAGCCAACCGATTCCGCTTTTGTGAATGACCCGATCGCAAAGATGCAAGCCGACGCAGTCGCTAGCCGGAAAGCCGACTGGGGTCATTGGGGCCCCGATCGCGAAACGTATTCGAGTTGGACGACACACAGCAATCGATTGATTCCGGTCTACACCTTCGGGATCGACCTCGAATCAGTGGGCGGCCGCAATAGTCTGTACCGCGATTCGAGCGCACTTGAAAAGCTGTACGGCTTCCTTCCTGACCAAACCGTTAATCCCGATGCGGAGTACTTTGACCAGACCGATGTCTATCGACTGCAAAGATCGGCAATCGAGTCGGGCAAGAAACGCGTGATCCTATTCGTGTTCGACGGAATGGATTGGGATACCACTCGCGTCGCTGCGATCACAAAGACCGGCAGGATCTACCACGAAGGTCGCGGCGAAGGTTTGAGCTTCCTGGATTACCGAGGCACCAAAACGGACTATGGCTATTGCGTGACCAGCCCTCGCGTCGATGGCACCAATGTGAGTGTTGATAAGCAGACCGTGATTAATCCCGAGGGAACCATTCGCGGCGGCTACGACCCGGCTTTGGGTGGGCAAGCCCCCTGGCTTTCCATCGCGGATCCCAACTATCCGATCGGCAAGAGTAGCGTGACTAAGCATGCCTATGCCGAATCGTCTGCGACCGCGACTTCACTGACATGCGGAATCAAAACGTACAACGATGCAATGAACGTAGATTTCATGGGGCGCGAGGCTCTGCCAATTGCAAGAACTCTACAGGACGAAGGATTCGCGATTGGCGTGGTCAGCAGCGTACCGATCAGCCACGCAACACCAGGGTGCGCCTACGCGAACAACGTGCATCGCAACGACTATCAAGACTTAACGCGTGACTTGATCGGTCGCCCGTCAATCTATCACCCCGGTGGGCTGTCTGGCGTCGACGTGCTCATTGGTGGCGGATGGGGTGTCGACAAGGACACCGACGCCGCCCAGGGAAAGAACTATGTCCCCGGAAACAAGTACATCGCCGCAGACGATCTCGCTGCGATCGACGTCGAGAATGGCGGAAAGTACGTTGTCGCTCAGCGAACCGCTGGCGTCGCCGGCACTGAAGTGCTCGCTAACGCTGTTGAACTCGCCAAGACAAATCGCAATCGATTGTTTGGCTACTTTGGTGTTCAAGGCGGACACTTGCCCTATCAAACAGCCGATGGCAACTACAACCCCGTCGATAGCATCGGTAATCCCAGTTCGGCCAAAGCGGAAGTTTACAGCGAAGCTGATTTGGTTGAAAACGTTAAGCTCAAAGACATGGCACTAGCCGCGGTCGAGGTGCTCGATTCGCGCTCAGATAGTTGGTGGTTGATGGTGGAAAGTGGCGACGTCGACTGGGCGAACCACTCCAACAACATTGACAACTCAATTGGCGCCGTGCATAGCGGCGATGATGCCTTTGCGGCAATCGTCGCCTGGATCGAACAGCATGGTGGTTGGGACGACACAGCCTTAATCTTGACGGCTGATCATGGTCATTACTTCAACCTCGATCAGCCCGAGACGTTCTTGGAAGCCGTGAAAAAGAAGTGAAACGTTGGAAGCCAACGTTGATTTCTTGCTGTGATCCTATCGCCTACATATACAACGTCGTCAACCAATCGTTCGCGACGATTCTGTGTCCGTGAAGGTGTGCGATGCCGCGACGGAAAATGACTGGACGGGGAATCAAGGCTGACTGCAAATTGCCAACTTGCTATTTTTCGCGAGAGATCGTCTCAGCGATATTGTGCGCGTGATCGCGAACTCGAACATAGGCATTTAGCGCAGCCAAGAACGCAACGCTGACCACCGGTGGCATCGGACCGGTGGAAAGTTCTTCCAAGTGCTTTCGTCGAAGCGATTTCACTTCGTCTCGAATGCGTTTGGCGGCCGCACCTGTGGATGCGGATACGTTTCGATTGTTCTTCGCCAAACATTCGTGCACCGATGCGACGTACTCGGCAATGTGACGATTGAGTTGCCCCAAGTCTTCTCGCTGAGATTCGGTAAAGCGGAACCCATCGCGGCGAAGTTTGCGGTCGAACTTGTCGAGATTGGCAATGTAATCGCTAATCGATTCGTACTCATCGGCAAGTCGCAATTGAAGTCTCGCCTCTTCGGCAGTCGAGTGCGAAACGTTGCCCGATGACAACAGTCCGGTGATAAACTCAGCGACCTCGTCTTGAACACTGTCGAGTACCCGCTCACGTTGCTTCAAGCGGTCGGCGAGTGCCTTGTCCGGTTGCTCCTCATTCATCAACTGCAGCAACCAATCCAACATTTTCAAACAACCATCGCCCATCTTCAGGACTTCTCGCCGCGACTGCTCGATTGCCAACAATGGTGTTTCAAGGATCAACACATCAAGGTCAGTCAACTTCGGCTTTTCCTTGTATGATCGCCCGGGAACGATCCATTCCAAAAATCGAACCATTGGCGTCGCAAACGGAAGAAACAGAAGCGTGTTGGCCACGTTGAACACACTATGGGTCGCTGCGATTGCCGCGACAACGTTGGGAAACGTTGCACTGCCGTCCACCATCACGGCCTCGGCCACATCAACACCGATGATGGATTGGATCAGCCGTATGTACCATTGGAAGATGAGCGTGATCCAAAGCACACCGAAGAGGTTAAAGATCACGTGGAAGTAAGCGGCGCGTCGAGCATGCGTCGTTGTGCCAAGTGACGCGAGGAAAGCCGTGATCGTGGTTCCGATGTTCTCGCCGAGCACCAGTGCCGCAGCCGTGGGATAAGAAATCACACCCTGAGTCGCCAACGAGATTGTGATTCCCAAAGTCGCCGATGAAGACTGAACAAGCGTCGTCAACACACAGCCAACGGCAGCACACTTAAGCACGCCCCAGTAGTTGTCAGCATTGAACTTTGCGAACCAAGCTTCGAAGTCCGGGACTTCCTTGATCACTGAGCACGCGTCCTTCATGATTTCCAACCCAAAGAAAACCATCCCGACGCCCATCAGGAACATTGCCCAATAGCGCCAGCGTTCTCCTTTGGAAAACAGATACGCGAATGCGGAAAAACCCAGCAGGGGCAGCCCGTACTTTCCGACCTTAAGCACCAAGATCCAGCCGGTAATGGTGGTACCAATGTTGGCACCCATGATTACCCCAATCCCTTGAGCCAGCCCCATCACACCGCTGTTCACAAATCCCACCACCATCACGGTAGTGATCGAGCTCGACTGAACGATGCAGGTCACCACCACGCCGACAGTTGCGGCCAAAATCCGATTATTCGTGACGGCACCGATCAGTCGTCGCAAGCTGGCGCCGGCTACCGCTTGCATACCGTCCGACATGTTTTTCATGCCTAACAGGAAGATCCCCAACCCGCCAGCGAGCGTAAAAACCATTTCAATCAACGAGGAAAAGGCCACGATACTGACAATCAATGCTGGAGAAGAACGGTTAAGATTCGGTGAAGGCCAGCCAGTGTAAAACCGCAGAACGGTTTTGGCAACGAAGTGCCGCGGCCCCCAAACCCCCGTACTTTTAATCTTCAATTCAGACGCAATGTGGCTCCCGTCGCGTCCGGCAGACCGTTTGTCGAACAGGTAATCACGTAAAAACCGCGTCAGAGCCTGGAAAACTTCACCTTGCCGGGCACTCGAGTATTTCAAACATTTCCAGACAATTCGATCGCGAATCCGAAATATCCATCGTCGCGGCTAATCTGGTAAGCCAAGTCGCCCTGTGTGAGCTTCACGGATTCAAACGCCAAGATTCGGCAGTTGTGACTTGGACGTCCGGGTGAGTAGCCCTGGTTTTCCGATTCGAACGAACTAGTTCTTGAGCAGTTCGACAATGTTCTCGAGCGGGCGGCCGATTGCAGCTTTGCCCTTATGAACCACAATCGGTCGCTCCATCAATTTGGGATGAGCAACGAGTAGTGCCATCCAATCTTTGTCCGTCAATTTCTGGTCATCAAGATTCAATTCTTTAAAGACCTTCTCACCTTTGCGAACCAATTGTTCCGGCGCGATGCCGAGCATTGCGAGGATCTTGGCGAGTTCCTTTTCACTCGGAGGCGTTTCTAAATACTTCACTATCTCAAACTGCATCTCTCGAGAATCAAGCAACTCCACTGCAGCGCGAGATTTCGAGCAACGTGGATTATGAAAGACAGTGGTCATGGATTTATCGAAAACGATTTGCAGATGGATTCACCGATTGGTACCGCACTCGCATCGCGCGAATGTACGAGTCCAGATTGTAGCACTAGCACACGCACTTTCGAGGGCATTGCTCAATCGGACAGGATTCTACATCGTTGGCTAGCACGCTGCTTCCAGTCGACTCGGCATCAACGAAGACTTCGCATTTGGGGAATCTGCTGGACATTCAAATTTGGACGTTCGCGTCTCACCGATCTACGGCGGTTTCTAGCATTGGCCTGACTGAAACCGCGATCACTAGATGCATTGCGAAACGTTTCACTTGGTGGAATCACCGCTATACGCACCGGAGGAATATGTCAGTTCGTAGCTGTGCGAATAGATCTCGATCAAGTTACCACAGGGGTCTTCACAGTAGACCATTCGATAAGGCTTTTCGCCGGGATAGTATTCGCGAACTGGCATTCGCTGTTTTCCGCCATGCTTCACGATCTTAGCCGCCAATCCTTCGACATCGGGATCTTGCACGCAGAAATGGAAGATTCCAGTCTTCCAGTACTCGAAGTTATTCTCACGACGCTCGGCGTCCTTGAACTCAAAGATTTCGACTCCGATCTTATCGCCAGTCGACATGTGAGCGATGCGGAACCGTTCCCAACCTTCGCCAAAAACATCCGTGCACATGATCCCGATGGCGGAATCGTCGGCAACGATCTCGGTGGGCGGCATGATCACGTACCAGCCTAGTACTTCAGAATAGAACGAGACGGCTTGGTCTAGGTCAGTCACCGACAGACCCAAGTGAGAAAATGTTCGTGGGTAAACCATGATGAGAGCATCCGAAAATTATGAATAGGACAAGAACGATTGTCGTCAAACCGCCTGAAGGTTCACTAAATCCTGAAGGTTCACTAGATCGACGGGCCAGCGAACCGTTTAGAAATGCGACTTCAAGACAAACGTCCGCATCGTAACTCACGTGTAAATAGTGGTTCACGTTGGGGATCTAGGTTGTTTGCGACCAATAAGTTGCCCCGCATGAGGAGCGATGGTCGCTCGATAACGCATTCTCGCGTCTCGACTCGTATCCCGCAGAACTGCATTACGATACAGTTCGTAGTCCCATCGCAGTTCATTCGCCGAGGAAAACATGGCAAAAGTCGATCAAGCAAGCCCGAAAAAAGAGAAGCCCGCGGCGGATTCAGACCACACAGAACGAATCAAGTCCCAGATTTTGGAGAAAACAGGCACACCCCCACGTTTGCATCATGTTGAAGTGAATCAGCATCACAACGGCAATTATCGAGTTAACCTTTGGGAAAAGCTGGAACCAACCGGCGACTCCGCCTACACGACGCTCGTTCGTATTGGGGCTTCGTTCTACTTGAAGGTTTCTGATGAAGGCGAAATCATTCATAGCAATCCACCTTTGACTAAACTGCAATTCAAAGCCTGAGCTTTCGCTCTTTAAAGAACAACGGTGACCATCGCTAACGGTGACCATCGCCAACAAAGTTCGCAAGTTGTAGTGTCGTAGCCAAACACATTTGTAGCCGCCGATGACCGAGCAACGATCAACGAGGTCGCAGCCATCCATGAAACGAATTCTTGGGGTCCTACTGTTTGCTGTAGGCATGCAGCTTCCAACCTACGCCGAGATTACTCGGATCTGGTTGACGCATCGAACCAATGTCCCAGATAGCATCGTGGTCAATTGGGAAAGTGATTTGCCAGGAACTTCGGAGGTTCAGTTTGGACCAACCGCGGACTATGGCAAGCGTGTTACCAGCGATGACGAAACGTCGCTCCATCACGTCGAGATACCTGTCGATAGTCGAGACGGGGTGATCCACTACCGTGTCAAAACGGGTGACCAGCGTTCTGCCGATGCAGTCTTCAAGACGTATCCCACTAACGAACTGCGGATCGCAGTGATTGCCGACTGGCAGGGACGACCTGACCTAAAGTCAATCCGTGATGACGACGTGCATCTCATCGCGACCGCCGGCGACAACATCACGTCCTTATGGAGCAAGTGCGGCAATGATAACCACGATTGTATCGTTCCCTACCTTGAACTGATCGACGCCTATCCGGATCTCTTTCGTTCGACGCCTTTGATGCCTGTGCTGGGAAACCACGATCGCGAAATTCGACCGCGTGGCACGCATGCTCCTGACGTCCCGGTTTATGATGTCGATGCGAAGGCGTTTCGACGCTTTTTTGAACTTCCCGACCAAGAATGGAAATGGCAATTCGCGTTTCCCGACTTTGGACTGCGTCTTGTCGGTCTGGATCTTAGTCACATTTTGGACTCGGGAACAACCTGGCAAACCTGCCATGCTTACGGCGACGACTCGGAACAATTTCGTTGGTATCAGTCGCTACCCACTGCCAATGATGAGTTCATGGTAACTCTGTACAACGAGCAGAATTCGAATATACGCAGAAAAGCCGACAACAAATGGCACGACCTATTCCGCCGTGGTACGTGCTGCATCAGCGGATTTGGCTACTTCGCGGAACGAGCTGTGGTTGACGACTTCACTTATTACAACACGTCTCTGAGTGGAAAAGGCGATCAGTATCCTGATCCCGACTCCGAATTTTTGGCGAGCGAAGACAACTACATTCTCTTGTCAGTCCAGCGACACGGCGGGATGACCGTCAACATCAAGACTCTGGATGGAACCGTCATTGATTCGATGCACTTCGATCGCTGATAGTTCAACGTTGAAGGTTGACTGTCAAACATCGAATGCTTCAAACTTGCGGGTGGACCGATGGAGCGATGCAAGGTCAGTCCTGCTTCGCCGCAACATTGCGAAGGTTCGCCAACTCTTGGATTTCGATCGGGTTGAGAGCTCGATCAAACACCGCTACTCCGCCAATCCACCCGGTAAAACCAACGCTGCGTGCACTGTGAATAAACTCGACCAATCGTGAACGGTCCACCGCTTTCGGCATCTTTGGGCGAGTAGATCCCGTGGGGATACCACCACGGATTGAGTCGCAACGCAATCAAGTCGCGACCAACTTCCGAGTACGCCCCGTCGACATTCTCGCGAAGCGTGACTTTGACTTTGGTGTAACGGTACTCTCGCATTTCAACGCGCTCGCCTTTTGATTGACGAAGTACTTCCACGGACACCGGTTCCTTCTCGGGCGGGTTGTAGTACTGGTCCGCTGGGAAGCTTTCATCCTCGTCCGCTTGCTTACCATCGACTCGATGGAAGTAGCCCTGCATGTATGCGTTGCGAGCGTAAGAAATCAGAGAATCTGCTTCGAGGTGCTCCAGCCATCGGTCACCGGAGACTCCATTGAGCCAACCCGTCAATTCATCGTTGTTGTGATCCAACGTCATCGCGAAACACTGCCACGACGTAGCCAATTCATTCGCCGGTAATTCTGCGGACACCGCTGGGGCGACTGGCAATGAATTGCATTTGTGCAACGCGTACTTGTTCAAAAAGGAGCTCGCCCCATTTTCCGAAACATGACCGCACGCGCTACCCGGTTTGTTCAATCCAGCGAACAAAGCGTACTGGCGCTGCCCTCGTTCAACTTTTAGCTTGCCTGTGGTCGCAGCACTCTTCAGATCAGTGCCCTCATGCCAAATTCCAGCAAGGGCGTGGTTACCACTCTCTCGAATTGCCCATACGACAACTGTCACCGACTTGTCTTGCCCCTTGATATCCAGTGGGGTGTCATGGATGCGTGATCGAGGGACAAGAAGAAAAGGCCGAAAGCTTGGATCCGTTTCGTCGCGGATTCGTATCGCTTGTCCAAACGGCCCGTCATTCAAGAGGGGGAAGTCGGAATAGGTTGCTTCGCGTCCCTCACCCCAATAATCCCGTACGTAATTCGACGCATCTAGCGGATAGTCAGTGGCGGAACCCTGTGGAACGTGAGCAGTAAATCTTCGTTCGCCCTCAGACTCGCGTTTCTGAAAGTCCCAGAACGCAACCAGGCCAGGAGTGTTGGTGACCACATCACGGCGTGTTTGCGCTTCGTCCGCGCGCACACGAGCGAATGACAAAAGGCAAGTTGCCCAAAGAACGATGACGATATCTCGACGCGACATCTTGGATTCCTGGCGATAGACAAAGCAGTGTGAGTAACAAAACTCGGCAGATCAAAAACCGTTCTCAAAAACGACGTCGCCGAGCGGCAATTGTCCGGGCTTAGGCCAGGCCTCCTTGGTGCCTTTTCCGATGGCAACCATTGGTCCCATCACATAGTCGGCGGGAAGGTTGATCAACTGAGCAACCTTCTCGATGTCGAAGCCGATCATTGGGCACGATTGATATCCCATTCCTTGCGCGGCCAACATCATGGTTTGCATGGCCATCCCGATGGAACGTTGAGCTTCATCGCGCTGTAGCCACTCGCGACCTTCGTGAAAGGGGCCCATCCAGTTGACCAACATCTCGGCGACCTCTTTCGGTGCGTTAGAAAAGTAGCGAGAAGGCTCCTTGTTCCATGCTTTCATGTCGGCTGTGAATAGCACCAACAAGGAAGCGTCAGTCATCTGAGCTTGGTCGTTGCCAAACTCCTTGCGAATTTTCGAACGTAGTTCTGGATCACGAAGGATCACGAAACGCCAGTGTTGAATATTGAAGCTAGTGGGAGCTTGAATGGTCGCTTCAAGCAGTTCCGTTTCCTCAGCATCGGTCATCCGGTGTTCGGCATCGAATTGCTTGATTGCTCGGCGGTTGTAGATAGCGTCGATAACTTGCATTGGAGTCTCATTCATTGGGAAGCGATTGGGCGTTCATAGAGTACTGCGCGCTCATAAAGAACCGGGCGCTCATAGAGCACTGCGCGCTCATAAAGTAACCAGTGCTGCCGACCATACCAGACCTTCCTTCAGCACCCTACAGGCATACTCACCTAGCACCATCAGACCTAGGCAAACGTACGCTACCAAGTTTGATAGACGATAAGAACCGCCTGAACAGCATGGAGTTTGGCGAAAGCAATCAACCTGATTGCATTTGTGACGCCAATTTCAAACGTCTGCGTTTTAGTTGGGGGCTGCTATCTCAGCGAGTCGAGATTCGGACATTCATCTGACATCAATCCAAAATCAAATGTTTAGAAGCAACGTTCACCTCCACGACCACGACCAAACGATTAAGCCAAGAGTGTCCGAGCAAGAACTTATCGCTCGATCGATTTGGCTCACGTCCCTCTCGCTAAAGATCATGGCAACGTTTCCGTCGATGCATGCTGACTCAAGATGCTAGGTGCATATTCGGTCGCCATAATTAGCACGACACTGATTAAGCGTATCAATAACGCGGGCAGTGTACATCGGGCCACCGTACGGTCACGGGGGCGAGTTCTTTATACTCTCAATGGGTGGTGAGGATTGCCGCCCTCTTTCGTTCGTTCGCTTGCGCGCCAAAGATTTTCAATGTGGAAGATTGCTGGCGAGGCATTAGCTTTCCTGGCTTTCTTATGTCCAACAGCTTAGCTAGTCGTTTTGGCCCCAGTCCTTCGCTTTTACCCCGCCCGCAAAGGAAAGTCCGCAAGCCAAGTAAGCGCCGCGACAAACGGGTGACGCTTAGGGCAGAGTTGCTCGAAGATCGACGATTATTGGCTGTCGTATCCGAAATGGAGCCTAACGATCAGCTCGCCGAAGCGACTCCGGTGCAACTAGAAACCGCGTTTGATCCACGAATCCTTTCCGCGCAAGTTGCTGGCACGATGACCAGTGCCGACGACGTAGACAACTTCACGTTCTCTGCCATTGCAGGCGATACCGTCATCGTCAGCGCCGACGACTTGATCGCGTGTTTGAAGTAACGACAGACACACCTTGGCAAAACCCGGTTCGCGTCACGGACGTGAATCGGGACGGAAAGTCAACTGCGATCGATGCTTTGCGAATCATCAATCAACTTGCGCGAACTAGGTCGGATCGGCTTCCTGACGCCACTAGAATTGCTGGAGAAGACCATCAGTATTTCGATGTGACTGGCGATGGCAGATTGACAGCGCTCGACGCACTTCGAGTCATCAACCAAGTGTTCCGAGAACACAATGCCCCACTTCCTTTGGAATCAGAGCATACTGCAACCATTTTGCCACCTATCGAGGCGGTCGACCACATTTTTGCCGATGATGAATCCGAGTATGATTTAGTGAACCTGTTCTGAGTGGCGGCAGGATCTCGCGTTCGACTTGATTATCTCTTGGAGCGGTTACTGCGACAGCCGCGATCAAGTATGAATTGACTGTTTCGCGTAGTAGCCGTTGAACTCGCAACGAGTGAGTTGTCGGTGTAGGGCAGACGTGATGTGGGAGCGTGGATTTGGTATCACCAGACGGTAACTAGACTGTGACAAGACGGGCACACCAAATCGAAAAGCGCCTTAACTTCCCGATCCATTCGCGTGAGTTGGATCAGTTCACGTCTTGGTTTCTGATTCACAGATCGTAGGCAAAGTTGGAATCCACAGACGCACGCGGCGTCGATAGTCCGCGTAGCTGTCGCCAAATCTCTGCTGCAGATCATTCTCTTCAACAGGTCGGACCAACCAATGCCAGACAAACGCTCCGGCGACAGCATAACTAACGACGACATAGCTTCCGAAAAACCAGCCGACAGCGATCCCTTGTATGATGCCAGCCAATGCCATCGGATTACGAACAAATCGGTAAGGTCCAGCAATCACTAGCTTCGGTGCGGTCGCAGTCGGCAACGGTGTCCCATCACCAAAAAAGGCCATCGACGCTTATGACGCGATGAGTAGCGGTCAAAGCAAATCTAAATTTAGTGAAAACGTAGTTGGTACCGTTCTGCCAAGAGTCGGCGGGACAGAAACCTTCATCGCGCTGCCGCGATTGGAAATCTTCTTTTCTCGTGCGCAGTGGGTTTGTGGCAACGGGCTCTTGACGACGTATGGACGATTTACACGCACGATCGCGATTTTCAACAGTTCTCTTGTGCTTGGTCGTTTTGGTCGTAGCGAGTGTTCTGGTAGGCTGGTTCATGCCCGGTTTCTACGCTTGGACTGATTCCGACCAAAGCCGGCCTTCTCCGCTACTTTGGAAAGTGCCACTGTGGGTGGCGATTGCTTCGGTCGCATTCTGCGCCGCGTTGCCGTGGTTGCCTGTCAATGCATCGACAGTAGGTGCATCGTCACGGCAAGCGATACGTTTTTCGTTACGGTCACTGTTGGCCGTTACCGCCGGCGTAGCGATCGCAATCGCGTTGATCGCGGTGTTCCCGATCGTGTTTAGTGGGCTGACATGCGCCGCTGCATACGTTTACTTGATCGCGTTCTGCCTACGAAACCGGCAACATCGCACTGCAGGATTCGCACTGATTGCCTGCATGATTTTTCCGTACGGTTGGGTAGTCAGCTATGAAGAGTTGGACCGCATCTTGCCTACGCTGGCGATCTTGCTCGCGGGCATGCCGACATTTGTTCCCGCAGCTCTGATAGGTCAGCTTTTCGGACAGCATTTCCAAGATTCACAGTGGGTGGCGTACTTACTGACAGCGGCAGAGATCTTTGTAGGAATTTGGATGATGCGACTAGGTCCCAAACGAACAATTGCCTATCTACTGTTTGTCATGCAGATATCAGCATTAAGTTCACTCGCTTTCTACATGATGTGCATCGCATAGAATTCTGCAAATGCGGACCGCAATAGGCACTGCCAAGGGTAGACGATCAAGTATTCGGGTCGACCATCTCAACAACAACAACAACAACTGCGGATTGCTCAGAACAGAGCGGAAGGATGTGGGAACTGTGGCTCTTCGTTCCAACCGTTCCTGCCCTCGTCATTGAGGACTCGTGAGACACAAAGGATCGGCCTGCGCGAACTGGCGTTGTGGTCGCAGGTCAGTGAGCCGTATGCCATTCGGCGCAAGTATCCACGACTGTCGAACCCACTTCGAGAGTTTGTGAAATACTCGCTACCTGCAACTCGATCCAGTCCTGAAGATCGTTGTGAACAATCATCCTCACATCGCTCACACCTCGCAGAGTGTACTGACACGTCTTACCAATCAAGTACCAACGCTTCGGTTCGACGTGACAATCTTGGTACGGGAACAGCAGCGGCGGATGAAAAAGCGAGAAGGGCGGCGTTAACTGCAAACGGATTCCTTCCTGAGTCACGCTGACCGTAGCGATGCCCTTATAGGAATTCCAGCCGATATCTCCTGCCACCAGGATGACTGTCTGCATCGTCCGCTTCGCGAAGCAGTTCGATTCGTCTCGTGTGCGATACGCCCTAGCCAAGCGGGTCCAGCGGCGAGCGTTTAGTTTCCACATCACACACAGAATGCCGATCGGCAAGCTGTAACTGAACAATTGAAGTACCAAGTTTCCCATCATGCATCACTCTTTGCCGCAACAGCCGTTTGGTATCGTCTCGATAATTTGGCTGCCAGTAGACGGTTAATTGCAAACGATCGGCGCAATCGCTTTAATCGCGATGAACCAACACCCGTAACCATCGCGAGTCGGTACCATTCAGAAATCTAGATTGCGTTTGGGCCTCAAGCCGCACTCATTTTCGCTTTCCTGCATACGTATCGCTTTTTGACGGAAACGCCGAGCATGTTCTGGCGATCAAAATACGCGGCCAACTTCAGCGTGTCAGACCGCAACCAACTCTTCTTTGGGGCCAAAGAACTCATAGCGAACCCGGTGCTCATCGACTCCGAGTTCTTGGAGAAACGAGTGGATGTTCTTCATGAATGGCTTGGGGCCGCAAAAATAGAAGTCTGCATCGGCATACGGCGTCCACGTTCGAATCATCTCCGTCGTCACGAAGCCCGTGTCGTCGCATTTGCCTTCGTCAAGATCGCCGGGAAGCGGTGAATCGTATAGGACCTTGATGTGGACGTTGGTTCCGATGCGTGCGAGAGAACGAAGTTCGTCGGCGAATGCATGTACAGCGCTATTACGAGCGGCTTGAAGGAAGTAAACCTGAGCGTCAGGATTGGCATGGACAATCGACTTCGCCATCGACAACAGTGGTGTCACACCGATCCCTCCCGCAATCAAGACGATTGATCTTTCAACAGCATTTGGATCGACAGTGAACTCACCACACGGAGGACCAAGTTCAATGCGGTGCCCTTCTTCGATGCCATCATGTAGATGATTGGAAATCAATCCATCGGGCGCGTCGGCAGCTAATCGTTCTTCACGTTTGACGCTAATTCGGTAGTGCGGTTGGCTAGCACAATCTGACAAGCTGTAGTTGCGCGGCGACGTCGGCGTGTGCGGGTGATCAATGTGGACCGTGATGTACTGACCAGGCTTGAACGGTGGCAATGGACCTTCGTCTTCAGGTTTCAGGTAGAACGATGTAACAATATCGCTTTCAGGAATCTTCTTCGTCACGACAAACGTGCGAGTTCCATTCCATCCGCCTGGTACGGAAGCTTGCTCGTCGTAGATCGCACCTTCACGACCGATAAAGATACTGGCCAAGAAGCCGTAAGCTTCGGAAACGGCTTCAACGATATCCGGTGTCGCCGCGTCACCCATGACGTCGCCGATCGCGGCGAGCAGATTGCTTCCCACGATCGGATAGTGCTCTGGCTTGATTCCTAATGAAACATGCTTTTGAGCGATCAATTCCACTGCCGGCATTAACACGGCTGGGTTGTCGATATGGGTGAAGTAGGCGCATATCGCACCCGCAAGAGCCTTTTGCTGACCACCGGTGTGCTGGTGAGCTTGGTTGAAAAATGCCTTCACTTCCGGATTAGCCTCGAACATTCGTTCGTAGAACCGACGGGTGATCGTTTCTGCATTCGCAGCGACCAAGGGAGTGATCTCTTTGACAATCCGAATCGTCTTTTCGCTCAGCATGGGCATGAATCTTCTCAAGGGAACGCTACGTGGGAAGTGTCAGACGGACGTCAGAAACGCCGCCTCAATACAATCACCAAAAGGTATACAATTCATCGTGCATGTCAAGGTGCATGTTTTGCGATGGCATTGCATTTGTCGAAACGCAGTTCAGCGATGGGCGAACGCGGACGTTGAGCGTACCGGTCGCGACTTACCCTTCGTGAAAGTGCAATCCAGAGGGATCACACCTGACGCATACGCCGCGACGAAGCTTTCGCAGGCGGAAGCAGAGAGCGATGTTGATGCTGTTCCGCGAGTGCAAACCTACAAACGATTCACGACACGATGAAAACCATCTTTCAACATTCTTTCGCCGAAGTTAATGACTAAACCAAGTTTCAGCTCCATCAGTCTCAAGTATGTGAGTACTTGCGCGGCGAAGACGTCATTGTACTTCGATGCGGCTTTGCACTCGATCACAACGAGATCGTTGAGCAGAAGGTCCAACTTCAATGGTGTCGAAAGCCGGTTCCCTTTGTAGATGATCGGCACGAGCGTTTGTCGTTTCACATCAAGGCCAGCACGTTCTAGTTCCCACGCCAACGCTTCCTCGTAGACGCTTTCGAGCAGACCAGGCCCACCGAGCGTTCGATGAACTTCAATCGACGCATTCAGGACAATCTTGCTGATGTCATTTTCATGCATGGAATGACCTACGACAGAGAGAATGAATAGTAGCACTACCTTACATCATTTCGTCACAGATGGGCTTAGACGAAAGAGGTTTGCGGCGGCAAGGAGTTCCGGAAAGTTAGTGGAGGGAGTTTGACGCAGAGACGGGGAGGCAGAGAGACGCAGAGTTTGAAGAAAGCGAGAGATATGATGTCACTGATGTTTCTTCCTTTGCGTCTCCCCGCCTCTTGCGACTCTGCGTCAGCTTCTTTTGTCTGACGATAGGGCTTTTGTTGAGCACGGGCGAAGAGGTTTGACGCAGAGACGGGGAGGCGGAGAGACGCAGAGTTTGAAGGGGATAAGGATGTATTGGTTGTCAAATATTTTCCTTTGCGTCTCCCCGTCTCTTGCGTCTCTGCGTCAGCTTCTTTTGTCTGACGATAGGGCTTCTGTTGAGCAGGGGCGAAGAGGTTTGACGCAGAGACGGGGAGGCGGAGAGACGCAGAGTTTGAAGAAAGCGAGAGATATGATGTCACTGATGTTTCTTCCTTTGCGTCTCTCCGTCTCTTGCGACTCTGCGTCAGCTTCTTTTCTCTGGCGTGGTCAACGCTTCGTGGACGAGTTTGTTCTTGGTCGTTCGTCTCAGTTTGCTTTCGTCACCAGCATGATGGAATCCTCGATCGCAGTCAGGCTGTGCAATTCTTCCGGGGGCAGGAACAACATTGTTCCTGGTGTCATCGTGTGCGTGGTGCCCATGGCTGTGAATTCGACCTTGCCAGACACACACTGAACGGTGATGTCCTTCGCGGCCTTGTGCTCTGGAATTGCTTTACCCGCCGGTAGCACCAATCGCATGACGTTCATGGGACCCGTTTGCACCAACAATTTCGGTTTTGGCTGACCGTCACCGGTAACATCATGGAGGTCAATCAATTGGCCGGCTGAAATCGTGTTGTTCATTGTGAGTTGCCTTTTCGAAGTAAATGTCTTCTTGATTCATTCGCACCAGTACAGCCTAACCTAATGTGCATGCCGGTGTGTAGGTTTGGCAGGACTTTCGTTCTGTGGTGAAGTGTCACATCGCGGCACACTGCCGCCTGGGCTGGCATATTGCACCATTGTCGTCCCGGGATCAAAGGCTCGCGACTCGTCAACAATGGCGGCATCGCGAACCAGTTAACCATCAACAACTATTGACTCACGGACCCATAGCTGTACAATACAGCTAATGAATTTGTCAGCACACAAAGCTACGGCCTAAGAGTTGGTTTAAGTACATCGCGCACCACTGCACTTAAGTGACATGCTTCAATCTCAACAACGTAACCTTCGGCTCCCACGTCTCGCATTCGTCACGCGAGTGCTCTTCGCGTTCTTTCTTCTAAGCACCGGCATCATGACGATGGGGTTCGGTATCAATGGATATCCGATTAGTGATCCACCTGATGAACTCGATCAATTCATGCTTGCGCTCGAAAACACGGGATACCTGATCTTTTGGGTGGGTTTCCTCAAAACGATCGCCGGGGCTTTGATGTTCCATCCTCGGACGGCACCGCTCGCGATTCTGATGGCGCTACCCTATGCATTCAACATTCTGCTCTACGTGATCTTCTTCGCGCACAAGTACCTAGTCATCGGACTTCCCGATTTCGCAGCCTGTGCACTGCTAATTTACTGCTACTTTGATTGGTACCGCCCCATCTTTGCGGGACCAACCGCGTTGTCAATTCAAAAGTCATCCGGAGGCGAACATGCACTTTGATTCAGAATCATCGCCTGGATTCGCAATAGGGCGTGTCGCCTATCTCATTCGATCGGCAATGGCTGCTGTGCTCAAGAATGCAGGCTGGCCGTTTTCACCCGAAGAAACTCAAACACTGATCACTCTTTCGGATGCAGGGCGATCGTTAAGCATGAACGAGTTGGCATCGCTGATGATTCGAGATCCAACGACGGTGAAACGCCAATTGGACCGATTGGTAGATCACAAGTTCGTCGATCGGAGCGTGTCGAGTGAAGACGCTCGAATTGTGATGGTCGAGTTGACCGCCCGTGGCGAGCGGAAGCTTCAAACCGTTCTCCCGCTTTTGGACGACTTGCGAGAAACAACGTTGAAAGGAATCTCAAAGTCGGAGTTAAACGCAACTCAAAAGGTGCTCGATCAAATGCAAAAGAATCTATTGGCGAGAAACGTTTAGCGAAGCCAGCGGAAGCCAATCGGTATCGCGTCACCTTCGAGATATTGCGTCACCGAACGACTCTCGCGCATCGACACAATCCTCTTCCCCTCAAGTATAGGAATTGTCTTATGAACATGAACATCTTCTCGCGCCGCTGCTATAACAGCTCCATCGCATTGAGTTTACTTTGTCTGGTTGCTTTGCCCGTAGGGTTTGCAAGTGGGCAGACTCAGGTCGAACCCGAAACTGCGCTTCGAATGCTCAACGCTCAGCAACAACAGTTCGCAAAAGGGATCGTGAAAGTCGCAGACAACGTTTTCACCGCGGTTGGTTTCCATGGTGCGAACACAACGATGATTGTCGGCACCGACGGAGTGATCATCGTCGACACTCTTTTTGGTCCGACCAGTGCCGGCAAGGCGGCCGATGCGTTTCGGGAATACAGCGATCAGCCGGTGAAGGCGATTATCTACAGTCATAGTCACGGCGATCACATCGGCGGCGGTAGTGCTTTTGCGGGTGATGACCATCCGGACATCTATGCAACCGAAAGTTTTGGTTCTGCTGAAGGAGTCAACAAAGCAGTTGATCCCGTGAAAGCAAAACGTAACGTTCGTCAGTTCGGTCGAAACCTTTCGGCGTCAGAGATAACCAATCGTGGTGTTGCACCGGCGGGCACCGAAGACGGCGACCGTGGCAAAGGCTTTCTGCCACCAACCATCACGGTCCCCGGCGAGGGATTGAAAACGACGATCGCGGGTGTCGAAATCGAATTCCATGTCGCGCCAGGTGAAACGGACGATGCGATGTTCATTTGGCTTCCGAAGCAAAAGGTGTTGCTCGCGGGCGATAACTTTTACAGTTCCTTTCCCAACTTGTACGCGATTCGAGGAACGGCCTACCGCGACGTGTTGAGTTGGTCCGAAAGTGTTGGAAAGATGGCCGAGTTGGAACCGCACGTCGTCGTGCCCGGCCATACGATGCCTATTCAAGGACAGGAAGCCGCTACGACGGCGCTAAAGGACTACAGCGAAGCGATTCGCAGTGTCTACGACCAAACCGTACGAGGGATCAACGCTGGCAAAGGTCCCGATCAACTGGCACACGAAGTCAAACTTCCTGGGAATTTGAGCGATAAGCCGTATTTGATTGAGTTCTATGGATCAGTTCCCCACGCGGTGCGCGCTATCTACGTGGGTTTGCTGGGTTGGTACGACGGAAACCCCACGACACTAAACCCGTTTGAGCCTAAAGTCAAAGCGAAGAAGATGGCTGAGTTGGCGGGTGGCACATCAGCGCTTGTGGCTAAGATGCAGGATGCACTCGCGAAGGAAGATTTCCAATGGGCGTTGGAACTTTCGGACCACGTGAAATGGTTAGACGATGCGGATGCGGAGCTCGCCCGCAAAGTGAAGATCACCGCGCTTCGAGGTTTAGCCGCCAAAGAGTACAACGCCCCCAACCGCAACTACTACCTCAGCTACGCCAACGAACTTGAATCAGGCGAGTTGAGTGAACTGTGGTTCTAGACCACCCGAAGACCGTCAACGATTCCAAGTGACGCACCATGCAGCTTCCCTATACTACGGCCCTTCGGCTGTCGTGGTAGCTGGCAGCACCAGCGTAATGTTGTGGCGAACGAGTTCGTAAGCTTCACCCTGGTCTTCACCGGGGGTCGCGAATTCGACACTACTACGCAGCGTCAACCTGCCGGATGTGGGTCGCTCTAGACGTACTTTGCCGCGTGAGTCGGTCTGAACATTCTTGCGAAACTTATCAGGGCCGCGGACAAACACCGTGCGATCGGCGACCGGCTTGCCTTTCCAGAGTAGCGTGAATTCAAACTCGCTTCCAACGTCATGCGGCACCAGATCAAGGTTCATCTGCTCGGCACGCCCTAGCTCGTGCATCGCATCATGAGACTGGACGGCCAGGGTACGAGCGTAGTAATGCAGAAGAACTTTAGTTTGGCCGTACTCATAGACGCCGAACTTACCGTAGGCGTCGACGCTGTACTCATCTGCCGTGGACGCAGCGACTCGCATCCAACGGTTGTTTCCATCCTTTACCTCGTCAGCTTCAATGGGGTCTGGCGATGGGTTCTCGATCGTCCGCACCCAGACGTCGCTCTTGCCAAGAAAGTGATCCAAGTACGAGCCATCGCCTGGTTCAGGAGCCTCTTCGAAGTAAATGTTGGCAACGCCATTACCGGCACCTGCTCGATCGACGGCAATCCAGAGGTAATGAGCGTTAGCGGTCGGGGCGATGCATAGAAAAACAGTCGCGGCCAAAGCGCGAATGATGGAATGGTTCACAGATTCCTCCGAGTGAAACGAAATTGACTATTGTTGCTTACAACCGCATCCAAAAGTTATGGATGCGATCGGGTGCATTCTAACGAAGCTTCTCAAGTCGTGATAAAACATGGCTCTCGTAATAACATGAAATACGATTGCCAAATGCGAAACGCTGTTGCCACCTACTCAAGCGGACCAACATGAGAATTCTTACCTTGCTGCTCACCATTACGATTACTCTCAACACAAATTTGACTGACATCGTAGCGCAAGAGCCGGCTACCTCACCCGTTTCCGAAGTGGTCTTAGCAACAGATGTCAACTGGACACCGCTCAATCCGGCTCGTGGGGACGCCAGCCCGCAAGCCGCAACGCTTTGGGGCGATCGCGCTGGCCAACAAGCAACTGGGTTTGTGGTGAAGTTCGTCGACGGTTTTTCCTCACCGCCACACATTCACAATATTACTTACCGAGGCGTGGTGATCCGAGGCGGCGTCCACAACGATGATCCCCAAGCCGAACCGATGTGGATGCCCGTTGGATCATTTTGGACCCAACCAGCCGGTGAACCTCACATCACGACTGCTCGAGGGTCGACCATGGCGTACATTGAAATTGATCAAGGACCGTACCTTGTCATGCCAACTGACGAAGCTTTCGACACCGGTGAAAGTTCAGTAAACGTCGATGCATCCAACATCGTTTGGCTCGGTGCCAACAGCACCACGTGGATCGAAGCCTCCCCAAACTCTCAACCTACCGGCGAGCCCCAGTTAGCTTTCTTGTGGGGCGACCCACAATCCAACCAGCCCAATGGCACTCTTGTGAAGCTGCCTGATGGATTCAAAGGAAGCATTCGCGGAAACGGATCACACTTGCGAGCCGTTGTGATCCAGGGACAAGCTGAATATTTGTCAGATCGCGACACTGATGAAGTGATTCTGGCACCCGGAAGTTACTTCGCTTCCCAGGATAACTTCTCGCATCGAATATCGACGCACGGCCAAACTGAGTGCATCATCTACGTGCGAAGTGTCGGCAAGTTCGATGTCGTGACACAGTAGATTGACCATCGAAACTACCAATACGATTAGGATCAAGAGTCAGTTCTTGCGACGGCTTCGATGACGGAGCCGACCTGCCAATCAGATCGTTGCTGAATTCCGACATCGAGCCAAGATATTCCACCCATCAGATAACTCGAACCGCGGCGATTACTCGGCTAACGTTGGCGGCAACATGGTGCCGTCTTCGCGAAAGTGCAGGTCAAAGACGAGACAACCAATTTCATTGTTCACTTCATCACGCTCAAGAAGAATCGAATCGTAAACGATGGGTTGCGGAGTCACCACGTCTCCCTTTTCGCGACTTGCGATGTTCCCCAATCCAGGAAGCTTGGGAGGGTTCTTGTCCAGTGTTTGAACACTTGGACTCACGTACGACACCGGTGCAATGTCTAGAAAGTAGTTTCGATAGGCTGTGCTTTCGGGGTGACCAGGAAAGATTCGGTCGCGACAACCATCGGGAGCAGCGACGGCTTCAAAGTTGTCCCAGTCGGTAACGAGCAATTCGCTGCCTAGGTACTCGGCTCCAAAACCGTCGCCAATCAGGATGTCCGTGCCGGGACCTCCAATGAAACGGACTTGGTCGACACCTTCGCTAACAAGAACGTCAAAACCATCGGCACCATAGAGTACAAAATTGACGCGATCAAACAGGTTGAGCGAGGGACCGTCCGGATCATTGAACACCGAAATGAAATCATCGCCCCCGCCACCGGATACGAACACCTTGAGAAGAAGCGATGGACTGGAATCCATTGAATCGGGAGCGTCGTCGTGTTCCGATGGCAGGTCGTTCTCGCGAATGCGTCCGACGTACTTGTCGTTTACGTGAAATCGAATGGAGTTGCGGTCGATCTCGATCAAAATTTTGTCGTCGTCGGGAGTACCGACGAGAGCGATCATGCCGTTGCCCCAATCGTCGACAAGTTCGATGTCATCAACGTCCTCTGTTTGCGGGGGCAAGACGTCAGAGAGCGATTGGAAGTCCTGTGCTTGAAGGGGGATGGTTACCGCAAACAGGAAACCGAGAGTAAGCAGTCGAGCAGGGGATAGTTTAAGAGTGGACATGGGAAGCTCCTTTTTCGATTGGCCCTTAGGCGAAACTTGTGTGACTCTTTAGCAAGCGTGATGCTGATGGCGTTGTTACACGCATTCGAGAAATATTTCTTCGTAACTGCGAGTTCCGTAGATCGCCCGGTCAATGGACGGCGACTGCCCGGTAAAGCCTGTCAAAAAGCAGGCTCAATACGACCTGTATTTACACTTTCGAGCGTCTCGCGACATAGTGAACACCTCAGGCGTCATACCAACGGATACGGTGGTCGGGGACGAATGGTCACTGCCGCTTGGATCATGATGCGAACTGGTTCAATCCATTGATCAAGAACATGCGTTTTCTAAACCACGTCGGTACTAAGCGGGCCAAGCAATCAGTTGAATTCCCTTTCGGTACGAACGACGATGATCAACGTTTCCTCAGTGGTATGCAAAACGCTCAGCACCTTGTTCATCTACAATGTGCTGATGACAACCTGACCATTGAGCTTTCGAATCGGTCGAATTGCAAGGCAATAGACGTGTCGCAAACACGCTGGAATGGTTTCTTCTGTCTTACCCACACCAACGCATTCGCTGGTTATGATCGGCGGAAAGAGTCGCGACATCGACTTCGTCAGCAAGCGTCATTTCGCTCCCTACCATGAGATCCTTTATGTCCACATTGAGCTTTCGCTCCGTGACTTGCCTCCGATCCGTTGTCTTGTTATCGGCGTGCCATGCCTTGATTCTCAACCCGTTGACTGCCGATGAGCCCCAGCGTGCTTTAGGAAAGTCAAACGCAACTGAAGGCACCAACGATGGTTTACCCAATGCCAACCAAACGAATTTCGGCAGCGAGTTATCCGAAAACGGACTAGCCCCTATCTATCGCAGTCCGACCTACAAAGTGAAGGTGACCAAAGGTGAGCCGTACGCGCAAGGCATGATTTACCATCCGACCGACCCATCGCGATCATATCCTCGCAACCTAACGCTCGATATCTACGAACCCCAAGACAATCACAATCAGAAGCGGCCCGTGGTGGTGCTGATTCATGGAGGTGGTTTCTGGACCGGCGATTCATTGATGGGGTCGATGGTCAATGGAGCTCAATACTTTGCTCAACGAGGCTGGGTTTGCTTTTCCATCAATTATCGTTTGCAGGGAGATCGTGGCATCGCTCCCGATGCATGGCCCGCCAACAAGCCGACATACTCCGCAACCCGAGATGCGAAGGCTGCAATCCGTTGGGTTCGAGCAAACGCTCAACAATACCGAATCCATCCTGACTACCTCGTCGCCTACGGGGGATCGGCGGGAGCCTACATCTCGGTCGCTCTGGGATCCTCGGACGAAGAAGATTTCCGAGACGAACTCATGAACAACGATCGCGAACGACCGCTTTTAGAAAACAGCCATCGCGATCAGTCGTCGCGAGCTCAAGTCGTCATTAGCCACTGGGGATCGGGATTACTGCTCGATCTACTGAACCGCTATGATGGACGCAGTCGTTTTGACGCCGAAGACGCCCCTTTGCTGATGATTCACGGGACCGATGACGTCAGAGTGCCCTACAGCAATGCACTCGACATCCAGAAACGATATCAAGCCAAAGTCGAACTATATACTCTGGAAGGATTAGGCCACTCGGCTTGGGGAGCCAAGCACGATGGAACGGCAATCGTCCACAAGGCTCACAATTTCATGCTGCGAGAATTGAACGTTCAACCCGCCGACGCAAGCAGCGTGAAACGCAAGTCGAACTAATCCATTCCAGATGACACGACTGAGGCTCTCCGTTTCGTAACGGTGATGCGTCGCATCGCATCACCGTGCCGGCCATTGGCAAGGCTCCGTGATGCGACTCACCCCATTCTTCAATCGCGATGTCGTCGATTAGGTTGGCTCGTTCGATCGCAACGCGTGATAGACGCGTGTACGATCACATTCAGCAACACGACGTCGGAAAATCGCGTTGTTGTCCCGATATCAGTGCGGCCCAAACCAACTTGGAATGCACCAAGTGGATTTTGCCATTAGCCACCGAACGACAGCAAGCGTGTTGGCGTGCCGGTAAGTGGCAGTTTCGCTTGGACTGAAAAGTCTGACGATGACAACACCCACACACTCTGGTCACCAGGGTTCGTGATCGCGATCCGTCGACCACCGGGCAACAGTACCGCGTCGTGGTGACCGGCATGGCCGATGATCTGATTTCGCCCGACCGGAACGGTCGCTTGAATCAACAGGTCATGGAAGTCACCGTCACGATTGCGGTCGAGACGAACGATGATCAATGAGTCGGTCTCGGGATTCTCTACCGATTCGACAAACAAACATGCCACCAAATCAGCCGTCGCGGTTTTCATTGCAATCGGTGTTGCTGCCGACTGACCTTCGGACAAACTTAGCTTGAGCTCGGTCAACGACGGTTGCGCGTCCGCTGCATTCACAACGCAAAGCTTTGAATGTTCGGACTTGCCCGCCGTAAAAAGAACGTGGGAATCGAGGTTTGCGAAAGCGCCGGTGCGAAGGGGCTTTGAATCAGAGTCTTCGCCTAGCGATAGATGCTTCACCTCAACAGTCTCGGAACTTCCAGTCATGTCGAGGTCGGCATCCACCCAGCACAGCCCATCGGACGGGGCAAAGAAAACTTTCCCGCTATTGGTGGTCGCGCCATGTAGAGTACCGGTCGGGCAATGGATCGCGTACTGCTTTCCAGCATTATTGCCTAGTCCGACAACGTCGATTCGCCCCGCGTCCTCATCAGCCCCAGCGATCCAGGTGGCGTAGGCAACTCGATCGTCAACGACTGCTAATGTAATGTGCCCGTTTCCTCCGGCGTGGAAGCTTGCTGCCTGTTCAGGTGTCTTGGCTTGGCGAATCGAGTCGGACGAAACGATGGTGAAACCGTTGTGCTTATCGTTGGCCAGAACAATGGACTTGCCGTAACGATACACGTGTGCGGGATTTCCTTGAGCGTCATCGATCATGGTATGGGTCACGGACGGAGGCGATTTATATCTCCAGTGCGAGTGATCGCCATGTGGTTCTTCGATCACACCGCTTTCAATTGCCACCCAACCGCTGCCGATCGTTCCACTGTCCTGGTCGTGAATGCCTAGAACGATCATGCCATCCTGGCCTTGCATTTGAACCAACGATTGCTCGCTAGGATCCAAATCGGGAAATTGGTCGATTTCGTTGGCGATCAGATGAAAGCCATCGGAGTTCTTCTTAAGATCTCCCCAACGAAGTCTCGCATCGGCATCATCTTGCCAGAATAGTCGAGCCAGCGTCCGGCCCTGTCCTTGTGCGGTTGAAGAAATTGAAAGAGTTGCCAAACAGGCGACGATCGTGAATAGAGTTTTGTTCATGACTGGTAACTTTGCTTGATGTTTGAGGGCTTAGAGAGGCTGCACCGACTGAGGTGGAAGCTCGATGTTTTGTATGGGATTCAAGTTGAACGACGACAACTCTAAGACGATGCCGGTACGCTCAATTGCGTTTAGGTCTAAGATCCATCCCCCATCGCTGACCGATTCCAACGTTACGAAGTACTTAGGTGGTTCAGGGGATGGCAATTGAAACTGACTCGCATTTCCGCTGGCATCGGTGATCGCTTGCGTTAGCGGGGGACCGTTGAGTTCGCTATGCAAACGAACCACAACGTCGGCGATGGGTTGCCCTTGATATCGAACCGACACTGACGCATTACTGGTTGAAGTCCCGGTTTCAGGCGAACCGCAACCGCTGAAGATGCAAAGCAGCAACAGAGCCGGCGACAGAGCCAACGACCGAGCACGCGTATTGACCGCTGCCGTTCTGCCGATCATCGGGTAGCTGGAATGACCGATCATGGTAGTGCTACTACCTCGCGACCATCGCGTGAAAACAATGCGTGATAAAGATCGCGATCAATCGAATCAGTCAAGAAATGGACGCTGCCATCGAGCATCGCATGATGGCTGCCGCCGGTGTGATAGGATCGCGACGAGTAGAACCCGCGGCCGTGGATGCCGATGTCCGGTATGCGTGAATTCGGTGTCATGTAGCCATTGATCACCGTGGCGTAGGGGACTCCGCGAATCCACGACGCACCTCGGTCACCAGAGTACGACGAAATTCGTGCGGGAAAGACTGCGTCAAGATCAGGGTTAAGGATCAGCGACCCGCCGTCCAAGAAACCAGGGTTGGGTGCAACATTCCCCGACGTGCCGCTCCAGTTCGCAATGCGGCGATGGGGTCCTGATGGTGTTGGTTCCATCATGCCGCTGGTTTGATCACCCAACACGGTTTCTGCCAACAAAACCGTGTTGCTAGTCCCGTCCAAACAATCGCGAAAGCGGGCCCATGAATCGGTCCAAACCATGCCGTCGGTCCGATAGCGGTCGTCGTAATTAGTATCGGTGCCACTGCCGTAGCTAAACATATAGCTAAGGCCGCCCGACGTGCCGGTTTCACCATCAGAAAACGAGGTCGAGAAATTCGGATCACCAATATCGCTAGGGCATAGGAAGGTGGGCACGACGGTTTGCACAGCATCGCGCAGGTCTGGGTTAAAGCGAGCCATCCAGGCTGGACCTAGCAAGAGTGGAGTGTCGAACTCGATAAGATCGCTTAAGCCCGCTTGCTCGATGTACGGCAGGATTCGTGCTTGGACCGAATAGCTGCTTGAGCCCGTCATCGCGGGGATCTTCTTAAACGTGCTTTCGTAGTTATGCGTGGCCAACGCCACCTGCTTCAGATTGTTGCCGCAGGACATACGCCGTGCGGCCTCGCGAGCGGATTGCACGGCCGGCAATAAGAGTCCGACAAGAACGCCAATGATGGCGATCACGACCAGCAGTTCTATGAGTGTGAATCCAAACGAGTGCTTGGGAGGTTTCGTAGTGGGAGACATGTTTCGACTTAAAATGGAAGGGTGGTTGCGCAAAGAGAGAAGAGCCCCGCGCACGAAACACGAGTTGATCAACACGGCTTTGGTCGGACCGAGTGTCGGACAACCGCGCACACTTGCGCGGGGCAAAGGATGCAGACACTGACAATCACCACGCAGCGAAACCGACAAAGCGCACGCGTAACCAGACGACTCGGCAAAAGCCATAAAGACTTTCACTTCGAGCGCATCAGGCAGCGACTCTGGTGTTCTGCTGCAGGAAATGCATCAGCGATCTAGGACATCATCGCCGGCGGTCCGCGAGATGGCGGCAACAAAAGAAGGCTCGAAACTTCATCCAAACACATGGGCAGGACGAAACTCTCGCAAGCAGGTGCAGAGATAAGCAACGTTGAATACGCGTCGACGAAACCACACGGCGACGCGAGCGATTGACAGATCGGGCAGGAGTCCGAATCGTGCGGTTCGCCTTCCTGCGGCGTATCGCATGGGGATGCGTCACCACACTCGGCTGACTCGGTCTTCTTTGAGTCGTGATGGTGCGATGTGTCGCAATGGTGCGAGTGGCAACTGCACGCGTAGGAACCAACGATCCCTGAGCTACTTAACGATCCACTTGAATCGTCGCAGCAAGTGTCACAGGTGGCCACGTGCAACCATGCCGGTGCATGTCCGAAGACAATCACACAGCAAAGAATGCTCGATAGGATGGGCCGAACCAGCGAAGTCATCAGGGGACGTTCGTTAAGAGAGAATGAAACAGTCACGTTGCAAAATGGTCCGACCAAAGATCATTGCTGCTCATTACGATGACCAGCGGCTTAGGGTTCGTCAAGTCAGTTTGAAAACTTTCTTTCTGGCTTGGGCGTGTAGTGAAGGCAATGAAGACTTATCATTTAGGTTGTGTGAAGTCGTCGAAAACTTTCAATCACTCGAACGCAATCGCTTGACGGTGCGTAAAGCCCTCATAACAATTCGCTCAATCCTTGGTCGGACCGTTGAGTGGATTCAGGCGTTCAGCATAACGCCGCCGCAACTCTCTCCTATGCGTGATCACCGACCCGTGCTTTCCCTTCGGCCTCTGACGACTTGCCTTTTGCTGGTGACCCTGTTGCTCAGCAACGTCGCCGGTTGGGTGCATGTGGGCTGCTGTGACGCGAGTCCCGACAGCTCGGTCGCTAGTGAACAGAGTGAAGCCACGACGGCTTCTTGCTGCTGTCATTCCCATTGCCATTCGCGGCAACCAACTGACACGACTCCCCCGGGCGAGTCATCCACGACGCCGCAAGACTCGGTACCGCATGATTCTGACTCGTGCCATGTCTGCCAGAACCTGTTTGCGTTTCGGCATGCGATTCTGACAACTAGCCCGACGATGGTTTGGGAACCGCTTGCGATTCCTAGTGAGCGTCCCGAGCTTGATGAAGTTTCTTTCGAGCCGATCTTCCTGAGCGGACTCTCTGGTCGAGGACCGCCGAGCGTTTAAGGACGCTTGTTGTTCTTCTGTGGCATAGGCTGCCAGCCTGTGGTCTCGCGATCCGAGCTGCAGTGGTTCTTGATGGAACATTGATTGTTTTCGTGGCATATTTGGTGAAACGGTGCTGACCGTTTTGCTGACGCGGCACCTGACGGCCCACGCCGTTTCGCTAAGTCTGAAATGCTTCGGCTACTGAATCGACTTCCGTTATAGATCTGCTGTCTACGCCACGACCCCTTAGAATCCTGGTACCGAAGGTCCGCTCCCATGGCCATTGTCCATGCTGCGCCCGACGAGCAAGGTTGGTTGTCGCGTTTGATGACGACTGATTTCTGCCCGTGGGCAAATCGTTTTGTTTATTGGTTGAAAGAACCCATCGGCTGGTTCGCATTGGCGACTGCCATCAGCATTATGATCGGGTTGTACTTCAGCCCCATTGGTTGGACGCTCGCGGCGTCACTGACCGCGATCATGGCAATCGGAATGGCTTGGCCGTGGATCGCTGTTCGCGTAACCGTTTGCGGACTACAACCGGAAACCGCTGCCGTTCACGAAGATGCTTCGTGCCGAATGGTGTTGAGCGTACACAATCGCATTCCGATGACCGTGTGGGGATTGGCAATCGAAGGGTACTTGGATTGCGATTCAACAACCGACCTGAGTGAATCAGCGCCCACCGTCGGTCTGGCGTGTGTCCCGCCACTGTGTGTCGCGGACTATGCCGTTGAAGTCACACCGACGATGCGAGGCCATTATCCGGTCTCGGTTCCGCAAGTCGCGTGTTCGTTTCCGTTCGGAATTTGGACCGCCCGACGACCGGTCCGCGAAGTTCAATCGCTGACCGTTTGGCCCATCGCGCATCGCATCGCGGGAATGTTACCACTGGTGGGATTAGCCAATGCGGACCAAGGCGATGGCAGTCGTGGCGGGCAAAGCGGTGACTTCGTCGGGGTTCGGTCGCTACGTCGTGGCGATTCGGCCAAGCATATCAATTGGGTCGCGTCGGCTCGATCGGATTCACTGATCGTCACCGAACGCGGTGGGCCTCAGTCCGTCACCTTGGAAGTCTTTGTTGACACGCGAAATGATTCTGGTCGCGACGCTTTGGCGCGGCGAATCCGAGCCGCCGCCAGCGTGCTGTCGTCGCTTCATCAATCGCGAATCGAAACGCGTGTACGCTTGGGCGATCAACTTTTGAAATACAGACCTGATTCCGGTGGTCGACGTCGGATGCTCGACGCTTTGGCGAGTGTGCCAATGGATGGCGAAGAATGTCGTGACCACGTACCGAACCATGCGCATGCGAGCGTGCGGATCACCGGTGCACTCAACGACGACACTTCAAGCGAAAGTGTGGTCGTCACGATCGAGAATCCACGCGGCGGGCGTCGTGCGGGTGGCAACCGACGGCAAATCGTGATTGGGCCGCGTGAAGATTTGCAAGCAGCGATGGCCGATCTATGGCGGGAGGTACGTGATGTCGCCGCAGCCGCTTGAACGAAGAACCAAAGAGGCGATCGGGTTGGCGTTACTGTCAATCGCAGCCGTAGCAGTGCTGAGGTTCCCAATCGAATCAAAAGTCCTGTTCACCGCCGAAATGCTAACGTTGGCAACGCTATTGGTAGTGGATCTTGTCAAAGATCCTGTCGGCAATCGCACTCTGAAGGGATCTTTGACAAGATCCACTACGATTGCAGTTCCGGTACTCTTTGCGATCATCGCCCGCTTTGCTGGTTCACCGATTGCGTTTGAGATGACGGCGCTCACCACCTTCGGTGCCGCCTCATTAGTCTTGTCAACACGCAATGGACGACTAAGAGCGATGTCGATCGTCGCGTCGGGCTTCTTAACTTTGTTTGCCGTTGCGATCTCGGACAATTTCCACTCCGTGTGGATCGCGATCGCTTGGATGACCGTTTGCGTATGGCATTTGGTTGCCAATCATTGGGAACGAATCGAACTGTGTGCAGCTCATCAAGTGCGCCGCGGAGTTGGCGTTCGGCCGCTGTCGGTTTTTGTCGCGATCGCGATTTGCATTGCCAGCGGCTTGGTCGTTCGCGATCTCTTCGGTGAATCTCATCGATTGACTGGCGGGTTCATGCCGACCAGCGGCGGATGGAAGTGGTCGAACCCAGCGGCACGTAGCGGCGTTGGAAGTGGCGATGCCGCGATCGCTGCGCAGGATCACGCGGAATCGTTCGGTGCGGTGGAGTCTGACCTGTTTCTGGAATCGACCGAGTCGACTTTGTTCGACATGTTCAGCGATTCGATCGGCGAACCCAAAAAAAAGAACAAGTGGGAACGACGTCAAGGAATGACGGCTGACAAAGTTCTGGAAGCTCACACGAAGACGGCCAAGAGCGAGAAAGGCGGTAGCTCGTTTTCAACCGACCGCATGCCGGCACAGAAGCATTTGCATCTGGACGACGCAGCGGAGCGAGCGGTGATCCAATGGGCTGGCCCGACAGGAATTCGATTGGCGATGAATCGCTATGACACCTTCGACGGCGTGGACTGGACGAACGAAGCCCAGCACCGCAACGAAAAGTTGACGCGGCGTGAGATCGCGGGTGCGGCTTGGTTCTGCGATCGAATGACGAAGGCCTTCGACAAATTCACAACCGACGTGAACTTGCTGAAGGTTCTGCGACTTAATTCGACGCGATTGCCAGTGCCGATGATGACGTCGGCTCTGCACATCAAAGACGTCGACCGCCAAGACTTTTTCGCGATCGACGCCGATGGTTCGTTCTTCATGCCGGGTCGCGAAAAAGTGCCGCACCTAACGGTCGTGAACGTCGCTGCCACGCGAGTGATGGAGGACGAACTGTGGGAGCGAATCCCAGACGGCAAGGGTTCAATTACCAACGGCGCAAACGACAGGCTGAATGCCCATGTCGCTGAGTGGACCGCTCAATCAAACCACCCATACGAAAAACTTCAGTCCATTGTCTCGCACCTTCGCGATGAATTCACTTTTGATCGTTCGGCTGCCGCGGAGCTTCCTCTCGATTCCGACGCACGGGGATCTGCTGAAGAAATCGCCGAAGGATCTTTGGCAAGATCCACTACGGCGGTGGAAGACTTTCTTCGGACGCGGCGGGGTGGCGATCATTTGTTTGCTACCACCGCGGCCTTGATGGCTCGCGAGATTGGGTTGCGTTCACGATTGGTGACGGGGTTCTACGTTCGACCGTCGGCCGTCGACATCGCCGCTGGTCACACCAACGTGTTGCCCGAAGACGTTCATATTTGGGTAGAGATCCAACTTGATGATGGTCGTTGGTTTGAAATCGAACCGACGCCAGGATACCGCGAACCGATCTACACGCCATCGACTTGGTTGGTTGCGAAACAGTTTGCAGCAGCAAAGTGGCCGCACGCCGTAGGGCTTTTCGCTGCTGCGGGTTTGGTCTTCGCGACGCGATTGTTCTGGATCGAAATCGGACTCAGCATTCTGTATTTCGCCGGGGCAATCGTTTGGCCCCGCGGTCGCATGTCGCTGGCGATGCGAGTACTGCAAGCACGAGCCAAGTATGCCGGTTGCCCTCGCGTCGCGGGTCGGCCGCAACGCGATTGGTTGCTGGCAATCACATCCGCGCACGATCAACTACAGCATTCCGCTCGACGATTCTGTGACGCCGCCGATCGCGCGGCATTCGCACTCGACCAAGAACGCTTTCACGAACACGCCGTTTCCAAGGAATTGATGATGAAACTGAAAATCCGAGTCCTCCGACAATTGACGATGAAGGTCACCGCATGAACACGCTCGAAGATTCCATCGCGATCGAAAACATCGGTGAAACGCTGGAGACCCTGCGTTGCCGGCTCAACAGTGTGCTGCTGGGAAAGGCCGAAGCGGTCGACTTGGTGGTCGCCTGTCTGTTGGCCAAAGGTCATCTGCTGATGGACGATTTGCCGGGGACAGGCAAAACGACGTTGGCCAAAGCGATCGCCGCCTGTGTCGGTGGCAAGCTTGCCAGGGTCCAGTGCACGCCGGATTTGTTGCCATCGGATGTGACCGGCTTCAATCTTTTCAATCAAAAGACTCGCGAGTTTGAATTTCACGCAGGTCCGGTCTTCTCCGACGTGCTGTTGGCTGATGAACTGAACCGCACGACGCCGCGAACGCAGAGCGCATTGCTGGAGGCGATGGCGGAACGGCAAGTCACGATCGACGCGGTACCGTACACGCTGTCGAAAACGTTTTTTGTGATCGCCACACAGAACCCGATCGACTCGCACGGGGCTTACCCGCTACCCGAAGCTCAACTGGATCGTTTTTCGATCAAACTGAAAATCGGATACCCCGATCGCGCTTCACAGATCGACATTCTGGAAGCGGCATCTCGCGCGCAAGGTTCGCATGAGGGATCGGCGGTCGCGTTATCGCTGAATGAACTCGCAAACATCCAAGAACAAGTGCGAACGATCAGTGTGCATCCACGCGTGCGTGAGTATTTGGTCGATTTGGTTGAAGCGACTCGCGAGAACCCGGCAATTCAATTGGGCGTTAGTCCTCGAGGCATGTTGCTGTGGCAACGAATGGCTCAAGCGTGGGCGATGTTGCAAGGCCGCGACTTTGTCACGCCCAGCGATGTGCTGCACGTCGCTCGCCCGTTGTTGTCGGTCCGGTTGCTGACTACCAACGATGATGTCGACGCCGTGATCGACTGCTTGCTCGATACCGTCCCCGCACCGGAGTACCGATGATGTCTATTTATGCGTGGAACAGGCTTCTTGCCTGCGGTGAAAACAGAACGAGTGGCTGGAAATCTTTCCCACTCTTGCTGCTGTTGCTGATGTTGGGCTGCGAAACGGACACAGCACCCAAAGCGTCCCATTTTGAACACGATCATGTTGTCGCGTCGCACTGGCCCAATGGTTTGGCAGACGCGGCGACGAAGATCCGCGATCGGGTCGCGCGTCTGGACAATGAACACACTCTAACACTGCATGATCACAAGCACGACTACGGCGACGATCACTCGCACGAGACCAATCCCTGGGACGAGATTGTTGAGCTGGTGTCTTGGATCCCCGAGATCGCTGCGGACACGAACCTGGCCGAAGCCGACTGGTTGCCGCTGTATCAACGATCCGAATCGCTGTCCGCGAATTTGCGTGCAGCCAATGGCGAGTGGAGCGAAGGAAATCGACAGCAGCTGGAATCGCTTTGCGAATTGATTGACCAAACGGCGAAGAAGATCCCTGAACAATTGCCTCTCTTTGTAAAGACAGATTCATGAACCAATCCGTTTCGATCATGTTTGTGGGCGGACTGATTCGTGTCCTGCAAGGATTCTCGCAAGCCGCGCCGACACTGTTGGTCGGGCTACTAATCGCGTCCGTTTTGCGTTATTACCTCGGTGCCGCAGGGACACGTCGGTTGTTTGGTGGTGACCGATGGCGTTCGCTGCCGCAATCGTGGCTGGTCGGCATGCTGTTGCCGGTTTGTTCGATTGGCGTATTGCCGATTCTGTTTGAGATGCGGCGTGCGAAAGTGAAACCCGGCGCGATGTCCGCGTTCGCCTTGTCGGC
Organism: Rubripirellula amarantea; assembly: GCF_007859865.1. NCBI lineage: Bacteria > Pseudomonadati > Planctomycetota > Planctomycetia > Pirellulales > Pirellulaceae > Rubripirellula > Rubripirellula amarantea. Next base: position 1,062,538 of record NZ_SJPI01000002.1, read on the forward strand.
GCCGTTGTTCAATCCGTTGTCGCTGCTGTACGGACTGACGCTCAGTCGCCCCTTGGTGATCATCCTGTTCGCACTCGGGTCGTTGATCGTCGTCACAGCCCTAGGCCTATTCTGGGACACATTCGCAAAACAAAGGGAGGGCGAGGCTCCCGCCGAGCCAACTGCTCCAAATACAACCGACCCAAACACAACCGACCACCTCATCGGTCTCCGCCGCGTCTTTGCCACCATGGTTCACTTCGCACGCGGTGCCACTGGCGTGCCTCTGTTGATCACGCTTATCGCGTTTTCGGGACTCGCTGTGCTGGCTGCCGTATTGCCTTACGGGGCGATGCAGCACTCTGTTGAACGAGACGATTGGTGGGCGCCGCTAACGATGTTGTTTGTTGCTGTGCCCGTTTACGCGACGCCGATGTTAGCGATGAGTCAGATGGGAATGATGTTTCAACATGCCAATTCGCCGGGCGCTTCGTTCACGTTGTTGATTCTGGGCGCAGGCATGAACTTCGCCACGCCGCTTTGGTTCGGACGTCATTACGGTTGGAAGACCGCGTCGATGTGGTTTGCATCGTTGCTGTTGATCGTGCTGGGGTTGTCGTACGCGATCAACAAACCGCTTGTCCCGCCGGGCGTCGAACCAGCCGGTCATACTCACGCGTTCGACGTATACGCCAACCCGCTATCCGCGTACCACAATCTCAGCGTCGCGACGATCAGCGAGATGGTGGCCAAAGAAATGGACATCAGCGTGATCGCTTCGTTGATCGTCTTGGGAATTGTCGCCGTGTTCGGGGTGTTGTTTCGGCTGTTGAAGATCGACGAAGCGTCGCTGATCGCCGGTGCCAAAGCGGGATCGTTCGCATCGTCGATGCAAAACGAAGACGCAGCACCGCGCCGGGGGTTGGACATCATCGTCCCCCCGGGCGTGATCGGAGCGACGATGTTGGCCGGGTTGATTGCGCTCAGCGTGGTGGCGTGCTACGCCTATTACCCTTCGCCTGACGAGTGTCTGGAGGAGATCAGCATGGCGCGGGCCGAGTGCTTGTCGGCTGCCAACAGTGGCCAAGTCGATCACGCGTTGTTCTGGTTGCCGGTGTGGGAAGATTGGAGTCGTCGATTAGAAGTCGGCACGTTCATCCGCACCGGACAAATCCGACCTTACCAACGCATGCAGGGTTATCTGATTCGCAAGAAGCTGGAGCTGCTCGAACACGAACTCGAACACGACCCGTTTGAGATTGAGGAAACCAGGGAGATCGTGACCGATGTCCTGGGCACCAATTCACGCTGGGTTCGCTCATTTCGTTCTGGCGTTTAATCACGTCACCGCTAGTCGTAGCGAACGTTCAAGCGTAGCCCGCTGCGATCCCGTCCACTGCCGGTGCATCTCGGCCGGAGCATCCTGCTCGTCAATCGCCCGGAAGCCAAACGTCGACAATCCGGTACAATGCGAAACGTCCTGGATGGCGACAGACTCCACGTTCGAACATTTCACACCTCACCTCTCACTCTTCAAACTTCCCAACATGACTTGGCGAGACTGGTACGACGCCCTCGATAAACCGGCTTGGACGCCTGAGCCCTCGACGATCGGCACGATCTGGCAGATCCTCTAGACGGCACGATAACGTCGGATCAAGTCGGGAAGCTTATGCATCATGGGCGACGCAAAGAACCCGATGGCTAACTCGCCTACTTCCCCGCGCGATGATGGCAGAGTACTACCGGCAACGAGCCAGCGCGGCTCTCATCTGGGCCGAGTGTCTCACCCGGATTTCCAGGGCGGTGCCCTTCCCGTAGGCCCTACCCAATCGCGGCAACAGGTGAGGCTCACACACCCAACGGAAAGAAGCTCAACGTCATTCCAAGGTCGCTCAGCCCATCAGAAATTCGCCACATCGTGGAATACTATGCCATCGCAACCGAGCGTGCGAAAGATGCTGGCTTTGATGGTGTGGAGATTCACGGAGCCAACGGATATTTAATCGACCAGTTCTTGCGTGATTCATCGAATCAACGCGACGACGATTATGGCGGCTCGATCGAGAATCGTTTGCGTTTTCTGAAAGAAGTCGTGCAGGCGGTCACCGGCGCATGGTCACCCGACCGCACTGGACTTCGTTTGAGTCCGACCATGAATGGCAACGGGATGGGTGATATCGACGCGGTTGGGTTGTACACGCAAGCTGCACGGATGCTGAACGAATTCAACTTGGCCTACTTGCATACAGCCGAAGCCATACGTCCAGGACGTCTCTTCAATGCGTACGCCCCTCGCGTAACACCTCATATTCGCCAAGCGTTCAATGGTGTGCTATTGACCAATGGTGGTTACGACAAGCCAACGGCGGCAGCGGCGATTCGCAACGGAGAAGCTGACGCAATCGTGTTCGGGCAAAAGTTCATTGCCAATCCCGACTTGCCAGTACGTCTGCGCGACGACGCACCACTCAATGATCCCGATGACGCCACGTACTACACGCCGGGACCGCAAGGATACATCGACTACCCGACGCTAGCTGGGAACGACTCCAAAAAAGAGACGATGGAATGTCGCGACTAATTGGACCGCCTTCACCAACTCGCTGACCATATAACACCATTCACCACTCGTTCAACGCTCATGACAAGCTTCTAAAGAGGATGCTGCTTACGTGTTCTGAGCGATGGACGCTTTCGTAACGCGGTGGTTCGCGTAGAATCTGCCTCTCGAGACAAACAAGCACGCGCACCATGTTTCGTCGTAAGCACGTGTCGAGAAACCACTAAGAGACTCACCACCATGAACTCGATCGAAAATTTTCTCTCCGCGCAGACATACGCGGTCGCCGGTGCCTCGGCCCGCACGCACAAGTACGGTTACAAGGTTTTCAAAGCACTCCTGGGTGCTGGCCGTGAGACATATCCACTGAACCCGGTCACCGAAGAGATCGAAGGGCACAAGGCTTATCCGAAAATCGCGGACCTTCCCATCATCCCCGAAGCACTGTCAATCATCACGCCACCAGAAGTCACCCGGCAAGTCATTGCCGAAGCCATCGAAGCCGGCGTGAAGCACATTTGGATGCAGCCCGGAGCGGAACACGAGCAGGCCAGCCAATCCGCACGCGAAGCCGGCATCAACGTCATCGACGACGGTAGTTGCATTCTTGTGCTTTTGGCGCGGAGTTAGCGAAGGCGTGCTTGCGGTGTTAGAACCCCCGGTCTCCTCTTAGAATGTGTTAGGAAAATTGCTGATCGAAGCGAACGCGTTGCCAAACAGCCTTGTCGTCTTGTATGGCACAAAATCGGAATCGGAAGTCTATGAAAACGCTACAACAAGCTGGAATTCACGTACCACTCTTGGTTTCGCACGACCTCGAGTTGGCCGAAGAGTGGCATCCAACGCTGAACGAGTCGCTCAGCCTAGATCAGCTTCCGTCCAATAGCAGCTACCGAGTTTGGTGGCGTTGCAAAAAAGACTCTCGTCACGAATGGCAAGCACAAGTTCGAGCCAGAGTCTATGAGGGCCACGGTTGCCCGTATTGCTCAGGACGCCGAGTTGTTGTCGAAGACTCGATTGAAACGCTACATCCTGAAGTGGCTAGTGAGTTTCATCCGGACAAGAACGAAGAGTTGAAGCCAAGTGAACTTGCGCCTCAATCGAATAAAAAGGTATGGTGGCAATGCAGAGTCAACAGTCATCATGAGTGGCAGGCGACGGTTGCAGGTCGAGCCATTGGGTCTAGTGGTTGCCCTGAATGCAGACGACTGCAAATGTCCGTGGCAGCTAAATCTCCCGACGTCGCCGCCGAGTGGCATCCAACCAAGAATGGAGACTTATTACCCGAGAGTGTTCCCAACCGTAGCGAGAAGTCCGTTTGGTGGCAGTGTCAGAAAGATGCCGCTCATGAATGGACCGCAATGGTCAAGACGCGAACAGATGGCCGAAAGAACTGCCCATTTTGCCAAGGAAAGTCAAGTAAAAATCGAAAACGCAGTTCATCGAAGCCTGGTTCTCCTAGACTGCGCCGAGGCAAACTACCGGTTAGCAAATCACATCCTGATTTACTTGCATTTTGGCATGCAGAGAAAAACGTCGACTTCGATCCCGATCGAATTTCTCAAGGGTCAGAATTGGTTGTCTGGTGGCAATGTCCTGATGAACCAGCGCACGAGTGGCAATCGTCTGTAAAGAATCAAGTTCGCCGAAAACATCCTCGCCCAGAATGTGCTCCTGATACATCTGGAAGGCCAAGCAAAATTTCGTTTGAAAAATCCGTTGCCGCAAGATACCCCGAGCTAATGGTGGAGTGGCATCCGACGAAGAACGAGACAATGGACCCAAAGCGCTTGGGGCCTGGCAGCGGAAAGAAAGTATGGTGGCAATGCAGAGAAGACCACGAACATGTCTGGTCGGCTTACGTCTGGCAACGAACGAAAGGATCGGGTTGCCCTTATTGCAGTGGACATTTAGCGGATTCTAAAACGTGCCTTGCAACTGTTGAACCTGAGATTGCAAAGTCCTGGCACGCGACCAAGAACGTTCCGGACACTCCTTTCGATGTCCGACGACAGAGCGCTAAGAAGTTCTGGTGGCAATGCGACGTCAATCCTGATCATGTTTGGTCAGAGTCCGTTCAGAATCGCGTTAATCGGCGCACTTGCCCACAGTGCAACCGAATTGCGAGAGACACGCTGATTCAGGAAGCCTTGAGCGAGTCAGTCGCCGGCAATGTGACTTACCTTGAAACATTTGAAGAGTCAGTCGCCAGCTTGTCGAAGTTGGTGTTCGTCCAAATCGCCGATGAAGACTCACAGCAGGCTCTCTACCGACTGATTCACGCGGGATTGATTGCTTCAATGGAAACGTATCTGTCAGATTCTTTCATTAACACTGTCGTTCCCTCGAAAGAACTGCGGAACTCGGTGATGCTGACAACGCCGGCTTTCAAGGAAAAGAAGTACAGCATCGCGGAAATCGTCGACTGGGACATCAACGCCACGAACAACGTCAAAAAGTATCTTTTGGATGTAATCTATCACAACCTTTTCGTGGTGCAAAAGATGTTTGAGACCGTTCTGCGAGTACAGTTCCCAAGTGAAGAAGACCTTCGCGTTTTGCAAAAATCAATTGACAAACGCCATCATATCGTGCATCGAAATGGGCGAAATAAGAAAGGTGTCACACTGTCACTCGACGTCGCTGATCTCAATTCGACGGTCAAATGCGTCAGGCAGTTTGTTTTGGGTATCGACAAGCAGATGCGACAGGCTCCTTGGCGAAACTAAGTTCTGTGGCACAGACACGCAAGAATACTGACTTGCAATGTGGCAGACGACAGATGAAAATAGAGTCATGGAAAACTTAAGTCAAATCGAAGCTGCGGCAGCCTCTTTGCCTCCCGAGCAACAGCGAGAGTTGCTGGTTTGGTTGACGCAACGTGTCGGCGAACATCGTGCTTCGACGAAGTCTCAGAGTGTTCTTGATGCCCCTGAGTCCAACGTTGGGCAGGTGCTTTCGCATGACGAGGCCAACAGTGACCTGCTTGATGAAATGCTGGAGAATCGTACAACGTGGGCCGCTGAGCTAGAAGCTGAAGCCAACGCTGCTGCGTGCGGTGATGCCGCCGTAACACCCCAGGAGTACTGGGATGACTCACGTGCCGACCGGTTCTAGCGATGACCAGTGCAATCTACTGGGATACGTCAGCGCTGCTGAAGCTGTACGCGCCTGAATCGGATTCGGGTGACTACCGCCGACTTCTGATCTCCAGACCAGAACGAATCGCGGTTAGCACGCTGCATTTTGTCGAACTGTATTACGCGCTCGTAGCGAAAGAAAAGCGAAATGAGATTCAGGTGGGTGCAGCGAAGTCTCTTTTCCAGTCCTTCATGCGGCATGCCGACGAGCAACGCTATATCTCGATTGCGATTGATGCCAAAGCGACAACGTTTTCTTGCCAAGTTCTAGACCGATGCGTGGGGATCACGTCTCCAGTTCCATTACGTTCGCTGGAAGGTCTGCATCTAGGTGCAATGAACTCGGCAGGAATAACACTGCTCGTCACGGCTGACGTGAGAATGAAGCGGGCCGCGCAGACGGTTTCGCTCACAACGATTGAACCTTAGGGCTGCTTCGCCGCAACTCGTAAAGCACCCGCCAACCATGACACAAGCGGAAGTGAAGATTCGCAACGCCAACGAGCAGGATCGTGATTCGATTCTTGCGGTCCACATGGATGCATTTGGCGAAGGCGATGGGGAAGTGATCGCCAAGCTCGTCGATGAGATGCTCGATGACGCTTCCGGCGAGCCAATGCTGTCGCTGATCGCTGAATCGGATGGCGAACTCGTCGGGCATCTTCTTTTTACGTCCGCGAGCATCGAACCGGACCCTGGCCAAGTCAGTGCAAGGATTCTCGCACCGCTGGCGATAGTGCAAAATCGACAACGTCAGGGGATTGGCGGTCGCTTGATCGAATCCGGGTTACGCCAATTGGAAGAATGTGGCGTCGACCTCGTCTTTGTTCTTGGCTATCCCGACTACTACTCGCGATTCGGGTTCCAGCCCGCAGGCGTCCAGGGTCTCCAGGCAACCTACCCAATCCCACCTCGAAACGCAGACGCGTGGATGGTGACGGAGCTGACGCCCAGAATGATCGAAAACTGCAAGGGAACCGTCCGCTGCTCCAAAGCTTTAGACCATCCGAAATATTGGGCTGAGTGATCCGGCGTCTGTTTTTTCCACCCTCAGCATTGACTCGCCGATCTATACCTGCAAAACACAGCTACATCCCCGTCCGTGGCTGAATCGAGTGATATGCCCACTTTAGAAAAACGCAGCGTTCGACTCCCGCGACTCGCCTTCGTTGTGCGGATACTCTTCGCATTATTCCTTGTCGGCACCGGGATCATGACGATGGGTTTTGGCGTGATTGGGTATCCAGTGGGCGATCCGCCGAGTGAACTCGATCAATTCATGCTCATGCTTGAGAAAACTGGCTACCTAATCTTTTGGGTTGGCTTGCTCAAAACGGTCGCTGGCTGGCTGATGTTATTCCCGCGGACAATGCCACTCGCGATCCTGGTGGCGCTGCCCTATGCGTTCAATATCTTGTTGTACGTGATCTTCTTTGCTCAGCAACACTATGTCGTCGGGATTCCCGACTTCGCAGCGTGTGCACTACTAATTTGCTGCTATTTTGAGTGGTATCGTCCGATCTTTGCGGAGCCGACGCCCGTATCGTCTCACGATTTGCATGGAGACGAACATCCACTTCTACTCAGAACCTCGCCTGGATTTGCAATAGGGCGCGTTGCCTTGTTGATTCGTTCGGGACTGGCTGCGGTCCTGAAGAGTGCCGGTTCGCCGTTTTCGCTAGAGGAAAAAATTGTCGATGAACACAACACTACGCTGCCTGATGACGGTCGCCTTCTTTTCGGCACTGCCGTCCTCACTATTGGCAAAGCCGATCCAGCCACTTGAGGAACTTAAAGTCACCGAAGACCGTTTTGCCACCGTAGAGGTGCTGACCGATCAGGGCGAGTTTGAATACCACCTCGACAACACTGGCGAGCGAGATGTGTCGAACGCGTTGCAAGAAGTCTTTGACCGGACCGCGGCGCTGGGTGATGTGTCGGCGGAGTTCGTTTTCCTGCCTGGTGTTTACTCCATCGACGCACCGATCACGGTGAAGATGGTTTGCTTGAAGCTCAAAGGAACCGCTCACGGCGGGCTCGATATCTTTGGGATGAACCTGAAGAGTGGCACGATCTTTCGCTTCGGCAAGAATACCGGTCCGAACTGCATCACGTTCCGTCGAGCCTCACACTCGAAGTCGTTTCCTTCCGGCGAGTCCCCGTGGGATCACTTCGATTCCAAGGTCGAGGTGGAGGGCATGACTTTTGTGGGCTACAACAACACAGACGTTGACACTGCCAATGGGTACAGCCGATTTCGGGGCGATGAACCCAACTTCCGCGGTCTCAACTGGTATCCCTCCAAGGGAAGGTACAAGGATGCGGAGAAGGAAGGCCAGCGAGCTCTCTTCTTCCCCAAGGGTCCCGGCAAGAATGAAATGCTGCGGGTCAACAGTTGCGTCTTCACCGATCTCTATTCAGGAATCGAAACCGAGTACTGCGATGTGTGCTTCATCACCGATAGCTGGTTTGCGCAGATGGTCTATGGAATCCGAATGCAGGGGCACAACCCGATCTGCATGATCAAGAATAACTGCTTTGCCGATCTGGAAACGGGGATCACGCTAGGTGAAGTGACCTCTTCCGGATTGAACGATAACGGATTTGCCTATGTCAGCAAGTGTTTCGTGATCAAGGACGCCCAGCAGACCACGATCAACAACAATACGTTGCTGAACTGGAAGCTTTCGACGGGCGCAGCCGCTTTCGGAGGCTTCGTCCATGTTGGATCGTCGCAGAACCTTGTGATGACGGGAAACACCATCAAGCAAGAACTTGATTCGCGAACGAAGACTCGAACCGTCGACGAGCAACCCAACGGCCGCGCCTTCATCAACATCGAGAATGCTCGCAATCTGGTCTTCTCCCACAACGCCGTCGATACCATCCAGACCCAAACGGTTGTCAAACTTCACAACGTGTCAAATTCAGTGATCACGGACAACATCATCACGTTCGCAGACGGCGGAAACGCGGTCGCTCAAACCGGCACAAGCGAAGGCAATTTCTATCGCCCGCTGAACCCCGCTGACTCAGCACCTTTTGATTCGTTCAAGGAGTAGCTGCACTCTCGTGTTTGTTGCCCGCCAATTTTGACGCGAAATCGAAATACGCGATTGTGTGATTCGGCGAATGTTTCTTCTTCGTAAGCATTGACTCACCGACTTATAGCTGTACTATACAGCTACAGGCCTCGTCCGCGACTGAATCGAGTGATATGCCCTCTTTAGAAAAACGCAGCGTTCGACTCCCGCGTCTGGCCTTCGTCGTGCGGATACTCTTTGCGTTGTTCCTTGTCGGAACCGGGATCATGACGATGGGTTTCGGCATGAATGGGTACCCGGTGGGCGATCCGCCAACTGAGCTCGATCAATTCATGCTCGCGCTTGAGAAAACTGGCTACCTGATTTTTTGGGTTGGCTTTCTCAAGACGGTCGCTGGCGGACTGATGTTCTTCCCTCGGACAACGCCACTCGCGATCCTGATGGCACTGCCCTATGCGTTCAATATCTTGCTGTACGTCATCTTCTTTGCACATCAATACCTCGTCATCGGGATTCCCGATTTCGCAGCCTGTGCTCTGCTGATTTACTGCTACTTTGATTGGTATCGCCCGATCTTTGCTGGGCCCCAAGACTCTGCGGAAACACTGTCCGTCTCGATTCAGGATTCACACGGAGGCGAACATGCAGTTTGACTCGGAATCCTCGCCCGGATTCGCGATCGGGCGTGTTGCCTATCTGATCCGTTCGGAAATGGCTTCGGTGCTGAAGAGTGCTGGTTGGCCGTTTTCACCCGAGGAAACGCAGACGCTGATCACTTTGTCGGATGCCGGCCAGTCGCTGCGCATGAATGAGTTGGCGTCGCTGATGATTCGTGATCCAACGACGGTCAAACGCCAGTTGGATCGACTCGTCGACCAGAAGTTTGTTGAGCGGAGCGTATCGAATGAAGACGCTCGTATCGTGATGGTCGGATTGACTCGCCGCGGCGAGCAAAAACTTCAAACCGTCCTTCCGCTGTTAGACGACTTGCGAAAGACCACGCTCAAGGGCATCTCGAAGTCGGAGCTGGAAGCGACGCAAAACGTTCTGCGAAAGATGCAGAAAAACGTAACCAAACACATTTCCAAAGGAATAGTCTTATGAACAAGATCATCTTCTCTCTCTGCCTTGTCCTGTCCGGTGTCAGCGTCGGCGTTGCTCAGGAAGGGACCAACGCAACTCAGCGGCTGCGAAACCAGGGCGTCCAATTCCAAGAGCAAGTCGTCAAAGTCGCCGACAACGTCCACGTCGCTGTCGGCTTCAGCCCCGCCAACGTTTCAATGATCGTTGGTGAGGATGGCGTTGTCATTGTCGATACGGGTATGACCCGAGACGACGCCGACCGTATCGTGGCGGAGTTTCGCAAGATCACCGACAAACCGGTCAAGGCGATCATCTTTACGCACTCACATGGTGATCATACCGGCGGCGTGACTTCGTTTCTTGGAACAGAGCGACCGCAAATCTGGGCTCACAACAACTTTGGAAGCGAATACCGTCCATTGACGGATGCCGGTGTTACGTTTCAATCAGTTCGAGCAGCAAGGCAAGCTGGATTCAAGTTGCCACCGGAGCAACGGATCAACAACGGCGTCGCCCCGGTTCGATACCCCAAGAGCGGCGGCCACGCATTCGCGTCAGGTGCGGAGTCGAAACCGTCACATCTACTCGAAGGAGAGCGGCAGACGATCAAAGTGGCCGGAGTTGAACTTGAACTCGTGTCAGCTCCCGGTGAGACCAACGACGAACTGTTCGTCTGGTATCCGGCTGGCAAAGTACTCTTCGCTGGCGACAATTTCTACCGATCGTTTCCAAACTTGTACGCAATCCGAGGAACTCCCAACCGCAGCGTTCGCCTGTGGGCCGACAGCCTCAATAAAATGTCTGCCAACAATGCGGTTGCCTTGGTCGGTGGCCACACCAAGCCGATTATCGGAGCGGGCGAAGTCAAACAAGTCCTCGGCGATTACCGTGATGCCGTTCAGTTCATCCACGACAAAACCGTCGAGGGAATGAACAAGGGAATGACGCCGGATGAGTTGGTTGAGTACGTGCAGCTTCCTGAACACCTCGCCAGCAAAGACTATTTGCAACCGTTCTACGGGCATCCCGAATGGGGCGTGCGGACCGTCTTCAGCCAATACTTTGGCTGGTTCGACGGCAACCCATCCAATCTGTTTCGCCTAACGCTGAAATCAGAAGCAGAGCATCTTGCCAAGTTGGCGGGTGGAAAAGAGAAACTGCTCTCTGCGGCCAAAGACGCGCTCCTTAACGATGACAACCAATGGGCCGCGCAGCTTGCAGACCATCTATTGGCCCTCGACAGGAACGACCGCGATGCAAAACAAATCAAAGCCGATGCTTTGACGAAGTTGGCTCGCAACATGGTCAACGCAACCGCTCGCAACTACTACCTCACCGTTGCCCGCGAGCTACGGGAAGGGAAGTGAGCCGCTCGGCACCATTGCGGCGTCCGACCTGCGGGGCAATTCAGTCAATGCATCTTTCGCCAGTAGCCGCCTACGATGTGCGGGTACTCGCGGGGAGTGACGTCGTCGTTCGGCTGCGATAAGGGCCTCGTGAAGATCAAGCCATTCAATCACAAAGGACGAACATGAAGCGACCCAACCCCCGCCTTTTGACGGTGCTTTGCAAGAAGAAGATCAGCCCGCATGTTTTGCGTCTTACCTTCGGTGGCGAATCAATGGCGACGTTTCCTGCTGGAGCGGAAGGCTCGTACATCAAGCTCATGTTTCCCAGTGATGGAAAGCGCCCGAAGCTCCGGACCTACACGGTTCGCAAGCAGCGTGAAGAGGAAATCGACGTCGACTTTGTTATCCACGGTGACGGAGGCCTCGCTGCAACGTGGGCGCAGGAATGTCCGCTTGGGGAATCCATCCTTGTCGGTGGCCCAGGTCCCGGCACGCTGGTTGATCCAGTGGCGGATTGGTTCCTGCTGGCTGGAGACCTCGCAGCTTTGCCCGCCTTGAGCGTCAACCTGAAGACGATGCCCCGCGATGCGCGGGGTGCCGCGTTCATCGAAGTCCTCTCCGAGGAGGACAAACAACTTCTGGATGCTCCGCAAGGCATCGAAATTCATTGGCTCATCAATCCGCATCCGGGCAAGCACCCCGAACTGCTCCGCCAGGCAGTTGAGGACTTCGAGTGGAAGGAGGGGCATCCCTTTGTGTGGGCCGCAAGCGAGTTTGGGACCATGCAGGGGCTTCGCACGTACCTCAAGGGCACGCGTGGACTTGGGAAGGAGCAGCTTTATCTATCAAGCTATTGGAAGCTCGGGATCACCGAAGAAGAACACAAGGAAGCCAAACGCGCCGATGCCCAAGAACACGCGCGACGCTAACCAGTTTCCGGTCAACTTTTCCCTCAGGCTGTAAACACACCAAACTGTACACACGTACGACAACAATTTTTTAACCCATTCTGAAACCAAACTAAACAGGTCAAGCAATTTGAAAACTGCAACACTACTACTCGCCACATTCGCCTTGATTTTCTCAGGCTGTACGAACGAATCAGGTGAATCAACCACAACCCAAAAGACAGAAGTCGAGAACGGAGGAGGAGGGAAAGTGCTTTTTGTTGTGACTAGCCATGACAAAAAAGGGGACACCGGCGAAAAGACTGGCTACTACCTGGGAGAAGTATCTCACCCGTGGGAAGTCTTGCATTCGGCTGGATACGAAATTGATTTCGTCAGTCCCCAAGGCGGAAAAGCACCCATGGATGCCTTTGACATGGATGATCCAATTAACAAAAAGTTTTGGGACGATGACGTGTACCGCACCAAAATTGAAAACACAAAAAAGCCAAGCGAAGTAAATCCGCATGAGTATGTCGCGATTCACTATGCAGGCGGACATGGAGCCATGTGGGACTTCGCTGACAACGCTGAAATTGCGGAGATCGCAAAAACGATCTATGAGAACAATGGTGTCGTGAGCGCCGTTTGTCACGGACCGGCTGGTCTTGTGAATATCAAACTGAGCGATGGAACGTATCTTGTAGACGGGAAAAAAGTAAATGGCTTCACCGACGAAGAAGAAGTCAAGGTCGGACTCGAAGACGTTGTTCCGTTTATGTTGGAGGACAAACTCATTGAGCGTGGGGGGAAGTTTGAAAAATCTGCTCCTTTTACCGAGCATGTTGCTGTCGATCAGAGATTGGTAACAGGTCAGAACCCCCAGTCGGCGAAAGAGGTTGGCATGGCTACCTTGCAGGAGTTGCAAAAGTTGAAGGAAGCGTCCCAGTAATCGTTGCAAATTGGAAACGGAGGCAACCCATTAGATTTCAACTTGAAACAATGGATTACACAATGAAAATTCTTCTCGCCGGTCCAGATGATGCTTGAGTCAACGGACAGCAATTGGATCGTTTGTGATCTGAGCGCCTTTCAGGTCGCAAAGAATCAGCAGTCAGGAGCGGCGGCTGATAATGATCAGCCCCGAAACAATAATCAGTGCGGAACCCGCCATCATTTGCGAGCTGAGAGTTTCTTGAAACCAGAAGACTCCCAAGCCGACGCCAAACAGCAGGCGAGAATATCGGAAGGGAGTCACCGCTGACACGTCACCTGTTCGCATCGCTTTCATCAGGCAGGCATACGCAACGGAGAAGCGAACAACGAAAGGCACTTCCGGCAAGCCGCGGGTCGTAGTCACCAGAGTTGGTCAGACTGTTTTGGTAAGCTAAATACAAAGGCAACGTGAATTTTGCAGCTTCCCCTTATCAGAACACCAACCGACAACGCAGATGATGCAAAAGGCGAGCACAGTGCGACAGACTCCAAACGCTGCAAGAACAGGATGGTAGAACAAATGAACGGAGAAGCGAATCTGCTGAAGTTGCTGCAAAACATGCGACCGGAACTGCAAGATGGCGAATATGTGTTTTGCTCATTGGAACCTGCAGTTGCGTCCGAACTTTGCCTTTCCCCCGTCGGTCAGTTTCTTGAAGAGGAGGGTTTGACGCTGATTCTTGCCAAGGACGAAGCGGAAGCGAACCGTCTCGACTTCACTTTTCCTTGCAGGAAGATCACTCTCAAAGTGCACTCCAGCCTCGAGGCTATCGGTTTCCTTGCCGTCGTTACTGAAAAACTCGCTCAGCAGGGCATCAGCGTCAATGCATTCTCAGCCTACTTCCATGACCACCTCTTTGTTCCAACGGAGAAAGCTGAAGACGCGATGCGTGTATTGGGCGACGTGGTCAGAAAATCACTTCGCTCGCAGTAACGTCTATGAACGACAACGTCATCGACGACGGTAGCCGAACGAGTCCGATTTTCGATAACCAGTGGAGGGACTCGTGGCCTCGTCCACTACGCCAGCGTTTGGTTGTTCGCGCCAACTGTGCGACGTAGACTGCCTGTCAGGTTTCAAGTTGTTTAATCGCCAGCGAGGATAGGATGGCTTCCGAATTCAAGGTGAAGCATTTCAAAGTTCGCGGTTCTGCTGACGACAAAATTACGGTCCATCAGTGGGAGTCGGTCAAACACACTTGGCCGCGTCACTCACACCCCGAATACAAACTGGGCGTCTCCGAAGGCGGGACGGGCACGTTCTTCTATCGGGGCGAGCGATACCACACTGGACCGGGAAAGCTACTTGTCATCCACCCCAATGAGGCGCATACGTGCTCAGCGACAGGGGCATGGCGGTATCTCTATGCTGCCCCAAGCGTCATCGCAAGCATCGTAAAAGCGTTTGACCGCAATGGTGATATCGAACCCTTGTTGCTGCCTCCGGTCATCGACGATTCTCAACTTGCAGAACTCGTTTTGCAGGCTCACCGGGCGATGGACGACGGAGCTTCGCAATTGGATCAGGAATCTGCGTTCTATGATGCAATCTGTGAAGTCCTGGTTCGACACGCATCATTGCCCGACATACCAATGAAGGAAGAGCGTGCGAACATCCGCCGAGTCCAGGACAGCTTGGAAGCGAGATTCAATGAGAACGTCTCGCTTCACGAACTCGCTGAATTGGCAGGGACTTCTGCCCCGTATCTAAGCCGCGTCTTCTCCAAAGAGGTCGGCATGCCTATCCAGGTCTATCTCTCTCAAGTCCGAGTGCGTCGCGCGCAGCAGATGCTGATGGCCGGTGAGACTCCGGCGAATGTCGCCTACGCCGTCGGTTTCACGGACCAATCGCACTTCACGCGGCATTTCAAACGGCTCATTGGTGTTCCGCCCGGAACCTATTCCAGGGCCATTGGCACAGCTGGGTCCTCTTGACTCAAGTCGCAAGCCGTCGCTCGCCTCTGCATAGGGTGGCGTCAACGAATGAAGCTAGCGATCCGCGTTTTTGGTTGCGCGCAAGATCGTTCAAGAAGCGATGTCGTCATTTCCATAGACTCAAGATGGTGCCGTAATCTGGTCATCAAAAACACTATCTAAAATCACAAATAGGAAAATTACCCGATGGACCTGAAACTCAACAACAAAACTGCTTTGGTCACCGCATCGACGGGTGGCATCGGCCTGGCGATCGGGACTCGCTTGGCTGCCGAAGGGGCAACCACCATCATCAACGGTCGCAGCAATTCGAGCGTTGACAAAGCGATAACAACGATTCGCAAAAGCAATCCGAAGGCCGACCTGATCGGACTGGTGTCCGACAACGGGACTATCGAAGGCGTCGCTCAAACCATCGCCGAACATCCACAGCTTGATATCCTCGTCAACAACTTGGGCATTTTTGAGGCGGTCGATTTCTTCGACCTGACGGACGAAGCCTGGCAACACATTTTCGACATCAACGTGATGAGTGGCGTGCGTCTTGCCCGGCACTACCTCAAGCAAATGCTGGAGCAAAACACTGGACGCATCATTTTCATCAGCAGCGAATCCGGCGTCGTGCCGGCTCCTGAAATGCCACACTACGCGATGACGAAGACAGCACAACTGGCCGTCTCACGTAGTCTGGCTCAATTGACCAAAGGTAGCTCCGTTACCGTGAACACCGTGATGCCGGGTTCGACGTTGACCCCAGGCGTCAAGGAATTCGTCAGCAATCTGTTTCCGGATGAGCCCTATGAATCGGCCGAAAAACGATTCATGGCAGACAATCGGCCGACCTCGTTGATTCAGAGATTGATCGAACCAGAAGAGATTGCCAACATGGTTGCGTTTGTCGCCAGCCCACTCGCATCGGCGATCAACGGAGCGCCCATACGAGTCGACGGTGGTCTCATTCCAACGATTGCGTGATGTTCGGCGAATACGGATACGTTTCGCCCGCCCGAAAGACGGGCTCGAGGATTTGCCAAACAGACAGCCAATCATCAGGCTGAAAGAGTCGCAGAGTTGCCATCGACCTTCCAAATCATTCGCTTACTTGTTCACGTGCGGCAATCAAATCCATTGCGTGCTCTTCACCTCACTTCTTGAGTGACTTCAAAATGGGCTTGAGCGACTTGCCTTCTTCGGTGAGTTCGTATTCAACTCGCGGCGGCACTTCAGCGTAGACGATTCGGTTCACCAAACCGCTGGCTTCGAGTTCGCGAAGCTGCTTGGTCAGCATCCGCTGTGTGACACAACCGATCTTCCGCTTGAGTTCACTGAAACGAAGCCGGCCGTCGAGCAAGTAGAAGAGTACGATCCCTTTCCACTTCCCGCCGATCAGCTCCAACGTCGCTTCAACGGGACAGGCGGGCAGCACGTAACTGGTGTGCCGGGGCTTGTTAGCGGTATCCATTTGGTGCCTACATGTCCGAAATGTGCGTACTTGTTCGTTGAAGTCGTACCCGTATTATGTGCTTAGAGACGGCCAAAGGTAGTGGACGAGGCAACGAGTCCTCATCATTAAACGAAGACGGGACTCGTGGCCTCGTCCACTACAAGATATCAGGGAGACTATATGAACAAGCGAGATCACCTTCGGCGGCTCCCAAGAGAGCAATATCAGGCCGATGCGATTGTTCATTGGACGCTCACCACGGTCGATCGAAAACAGGGTTGGTTGTCTCCAACCTTCCTGTATCGCTTTCGCGAATTGCTAACGCATACGCTTTTCCGATACGGTCTAGCATGTCCGACGTTCTGCCTGATGCCTGATCATTTTCACATGGTATGGATGGGGCTTTGTGATGGAAGCGATCAGCTCAATGCAATGAAACACTTCCGTCCAAGATGCAACGAATCCTTGAATCGGATTGGCTTTGAACTTCAAGACCAAGCTCACGACCACGTATTCACAAAAGAAGAGCGCCGGGATACCGAATTCAGAAACGTTTGCGAATATATCGCTAGAAATCCTGAGCGTGCAGGATTGGTGGAGCCCGATCAGTTTGCTTCGTATAGCTTCACTGGTTGCCTCGTGCCTGGATACCCCGAACTACGCCCATTCGCTGCGGACTATTGGGATCACTTCGACAAGGTCATATCCTTCCTACGCAAGGATGGCCTGCTGCGAACGTAGAAGTTGTTCGCGTGGTGGACGAGGCAACGAGTCCCAACGACAGAATAGACAATTTCCGACGAAAAGAAGCGTGCGTACAAGTACAACCTTTTGCACCGATTCTGGCATTTTTGAAGGACTCGTTGCCTCATCCACTACCCAAACAGGAGAAACAAAATGAAAGCGATGCTCATTAACGCCTATGGCGAAAACGCGACTTTTGACGCTGCAGATGTTGCGAAACCCGAAGTGAAATCAGACCATGTGTTGGTCAAGATCGCCGCTTCGAGCGTGAACACGGTCGACACGATGATTCGCAACATGGGGAAGGACTTACCTTTGTCGCCCGATACGCCAGCCATTCTCGGGATGGACTTCGCCGGAACGGTTGAGGCAGTCGGCGAAGGTGTGAAAGACTATTCAGTCGGCGATGAAGTCTATGGCTGTGCCGGCGGGTTGGCTGACTTGCCTGGCACGTTGGCCGAATACATCGTCGCCGACAGCAACTTGATTGCCCACAAGGCGAAGAACCTGTCGATGCGAGAAGCCGCCGCATTGCCGCTGGTCGCGATTACGGCCTACGAAGGCTTGAAACGCGCCGGCATCCAAAAACGCCAGAAAGTTCTCGTGCATGGTGGCTCTGGCGGAGTTGGCCATGTCGCGCTGCAACTGGCAAAACACTGGGGCGCCGAAGTCTACTCGACTGGTGGCGGCGAGAAACAACTTGCTCTGATCGAACAACTCGGTGCAACTGGCATCAACTACAAAAATGAAACGGTGGAGCAGTACGTAGCCAAGCACACCGGCGGCGCGGGGTTTGAAGTCGTGTTCGACTCGGTTGGCGGTGCGAACCTGACGAACTCATTTGAAGCGGCTGCACTGAACGGTCAAGTCGCCACGACCGTCTCGATGTGCGAGCTGGATTTGACTCCGGCTCACTTCAAAGGCTTGTCTTTGCACGTCGTGTTCATGCTGATTCCGATGCTGCACAACTTTAAGCGGGAGCAACACGCAGAAATACTCCGCGCCCTGGCTCAGATTTGCGAGTCTGGCGGACTCAAGCCTGTACTGGATGAAGAACAGTTTTCGCTCGAACAAGTCGGGCAAGCGTACGCCCGCTTGGAGAGCGGAAAAGCAATGGGCAAAGTGGTTGTTGAGGTTTAACCAATAATTTTTTCTCGTACCAAAACTTTATCGTCCTAAAAAAAACGTGTAACCAAGTCAGTAACCGAAAAGGGGGAACCCTGACCGGCATCGACATGCACCAGCGAGGCTGGGTGTTTCCGCAGAGCATTTGCCCCGAGCCAATTGTCCGCGGAAAGGAACGGCCACACGCTGGCCCGTTCATTTTCTTTCACTGATTTTGATGCTGCCGTCTTTCCAATATCTATAGAGATTCCCTATGAAAGTTCTAATTGTTCACGCTCACCATGAGCCAAAAAGTTTTTCATCGTCGCTCGCAAAGCGCGCTAAGGAGAAACTTCTTTCGCTCGGTCACGAAGTCACCTTCAGCGATCTGTACGCGTTGAAGTTTGATCCCGTCTCGGACCGTCGCAACTTCACGACGACCAAGGACTCCGGTTATCTCAAGCAACAGGCCAAAGAAGTTCACGCAACCGAAAACGATGGGTTCGCTCCTGATGTGGAAGCTGAGATGCAACAGCTCGAAGCTGCCGACTCAGTCATCTTCAGCTTTCCACTTTGGTGGTTTGGGATGCCTGCCATTTTGAAAGGTTGGGCCGACCGCGTCTTGGCAGCTGGACGAATTTACGGTGGTCCCAAATTGTTCGAAGGCGGCATTGGCGGAGGCATCAAGCGCGGTCTAGTCCTGATGACGACCGGCGGGGGTGAAGCGACGTATGGTGGCTGGGGAGTGAACCCAGCACTCGATCGAATGATGACACCTATTCAGCACGGCACTTCTTGGTTCAACGGGTTTCGTCTGCTGAATCCCTTCGTTGCCTGGTCACCCGCTCACATCGGCGATGAAGGCCGCCGAGAGCAATTGCGGGAACTCGATCGAAGGATGAAGTCGCTTTTCGATGTAGCTCTGTTGACGCTCCCGCCCCTTGCGGATTTTCCTAGCTTTAGCGTCGATACGAAAAACCGATTTCAGGTGGTCGTTCAATTCGTCAAACCATTCGACGAGGAATTTCATCGACTGGTACCCGCCGAACACAAAATGATCGACGAATGGCGACGCGATGGTCGGCTGCTCGAGTTTGCTCGTTCGGAAATGGACGATCCGAATCCGCGAGTCTTCATGACGTTGCGTGCGACTGACGCTGCGGAGCTCCAGGACTGGTTCGAACAACTGCCGTTAGCAGACTACCTTGAGACTGAAGTCACCAAGCTTCATAAGCCCGTATAGCGACAGGTTGCAAACGAAATACATTGCATCTGGCACGAAAGACGCGTAAGGTTGATGGCGGATTGCTACGTCTCAGTATATCCGGCCTTCGTTTTTCAGAACTTGACAATTCCACGAGTGACTCTGATGCAACCCACTATCGTGGCCCCACCGTAGTCATTGGCCAGACGCAGTAGGCTCTCGTGGAACCCGTGATTCGGAAAGGTTTCTTCCGCCTCTTTGATCGCTGCTTTGGAAAGCCCTTTTCGCAGTTTACCTTTCGTCGCCTCGTCCACTATGGAAATCGTGGATTCAGTTCACTGCATACCTAGAAAGAAACATCTCGACCGTTTGGGCGACGATTTGATTGCGTTTGCGGCGTGAGGGTGGAGGCTCGCCGTGGACGATGGTTGGCCAGAAAGCAAACGTCCGCAGCAACCCGACGAACTGCATCGCTGCGAACTCGGCGTCGGCTTCAAGTAGACAGCCGGAAGCTTGCGCTTTCTTCATCCATGTGGTCACTCGCCGGATGAAGAATCGCTGATCGACCTGCTGTCCCGCATCCGGTTCCCCCAGCACGCGTGACAATCCGGCTCGGGCGAGTGCCTGCACGTCTTCCGACGTGAAAAAGTCAATCTCGGACTGTGCAAGCTCCGTCAACTGTTCGGCGAGATCACGCGAATCGTCGAACTTGCATTCCGGCAATTGCTCGACGCGGAACTTTAGTTCCTCAATGATCTCAATAAACAGAGCTTCCTTGCTGTCGAAATGGTTGTACAGCGTGCGTTTGCTGACCGAGGCGGCCTCAGCGATGCCGTTCATGCTGGCAGCAAAATAGCCGTACTGCTGAAACGCCTCGACGGCCGCCTGCACGATCGACGCTCGCTTGCGATCGGTCAGGCGTCCATGGAGCGCTGGCTCAGAAGGTACACTTTGCGGTTTACTTTTTCCTGGCATGATGTAAAGTATACCGTACAGTTTACTGTTTTCAAGTAGAACTGCCAGCCTGTCGTTCGCAGTTTGCAACAGGCAGGCTGCCTGTTCTATCTATGCGTTGGGCAACTTATGCGTTTTCAGAGGTTCAACCTTTTCGTAATGGCACTGTTGTGCTTTTGCGGTCTCGCAATGACGGGGTGTTCGCAGGAGAAGGAATCGGTTTCACCCGACAAACCTCCCAAACCGGTTTCGATCGCTGTCTTGCAGAAAACTTCTCCGATAAACCAGCAGTTCACAACAGGTTCGGTTGTGCCATGGAAATCCGAGCAGATCGGGTTTGAGGTCGCAGGGCGCGTCGCTGAAGTGATCGAACCCAACGAGCTCGTGACGCCACAAATCGGTAGTGAA
This sequence comes from Rubripirellula amarantea, assembly GCF_007859865.1. Classification (NCBI taxonomy): domain Bacteria; kingdom Pseudomonadati; phylum Planctomycetota; class Planctomycetia; order Pirellulales; family Pirellulaceae; genus Rubripirellula; species Rubripirellula amarantea. Next base: position 1,083,372 of record NZ_SJPI01000002.1, read on the forward strand.
GCCGATGAACGGACACCTGATGCGACTCCGCTTGCCCGTCTCGATGACGAAGAATTGAGAATCGCCGTCGAATCGGCACTTGCCAGCGTCGAAGTTGCGAAGCTGAATCGCGATGCCAACTTGGTGACGATTGAGCAGCAGTTGCCCGCCCAAATCGAATCTGCAAAGGCCGAAGCCGACCTTGCCGACATTGAACTATCTCGAGCGTCGGAGCTTTCAAGACAGAATGCAATTTCACGTTCGGAACTCGACGCCGCTCGGACCAACGCCGCGACGACGAAATCGCGTCTGGCAAGTTCCAATGCCGAGTTGGCTCAGGCGAAGGCCCGCCAGCTTGCCCTTGAGGCTCAGATCCTGCAGGCCCGGCAGCAACTTTCCGAAGCCCAACGCAGCCTCCGAAACGCGGTGCTGTTCAGCCCGTTCCCCGGCCAGGTTTCCCAGATCCACGCGGTTCCTGGCACTTATGTCAAAGAAGGCGATCCAGTGGTGACGGTGCAAATGATGGATCCGATGACCATCGAATTTGAAGTCACTGCCCGCGACTCTCGCCGCTACCGTCGCGGTGACATGTTGCCGGTTCAAGTCACTGATGGCAGCGGAAATTCTCGCCAGCTTAGCGGCATGGTTTACCGAGTCGACACGGTGGCTGACCCGGCGGCGCGCACGTTCACGGTCACGATGCACGTGCGAAACGAGATCGACGAATCCGCGTACACGTTGCCCGACACCGACGAACCGATTGCTTGGACGGATCAGATCACACCGCTAAATATTGGCCCGATGATTACCGGCGACCGGCGACAACTTGTCGTTCGCGAAGCGGTTCATATGATCGGCGGCGAGACGTTTGTTTGGAAAGTGACCAATCGTCGCTGGGGAACTCCGTCGCCGCCGGGCGATCGGTTGCTTTCAGTGACCAAAGTCCCCGTGCGAATCACCAGTGATGTGATTCCCTATCTCGGTCGTTGGAAGTTCGTCGCGATCGAGTTCACCGATCCGAACGTCCCGATCAATGTCGACCGTGATCTAATCACCGGCAAACTTTACTTCAAGCCGACCCATTCCGATTCTCCCGTAGTGGACGAGGTTACGAGTCCCAGCATCAATCCAACCAATTCCGGTTCCCCCGTAGTGGACGAGGTTACGAGTCCCAGCATTGGAACCAGCTCGAAGGACTCGTTGCCTCGTCCACTACAAAATCTGGAGACTTGGACCGGCTGCCAAGTCATGCTTGACGATCAGCGGTGGCTATTGCGGTCGGGCGACATCGCGCGGATTTCATTGACCGCCAGCGAACCGACCGGTGGTTTCTTCGTTCCGATGAAGGCCGTCCGCGAAGAACAAGGTAAGACCTTCATCCACGTGATTGATGACACTGCGGATCGAGTCACCGCACGGCGAGTCTTCGTCGACGTTGCTGAAGGTGAATCGGTGCTCGGTGAAACCGTCTTACTGCGGATCACGTCGACTTCGCCAGACGAATTGCGTGAGGGAATGCAGGTCATTGTCGAAGGCACGCACTATCTGAACGACGGCGACCGAATTGTCGTTTCGACGCTTGTGGGAGGCCATCCATGAGAAGCCTTCCCGATTTCGCGGTGCGCCGGCCGACGATCACGATCACGCTGGTGTTGCTACTGGTCGCTTGGGGCAGCGTCAGTTTCTTCACCATGCCGCGTCGCGAAGACCCTGAATTCACACTCAAAATCGCCCTCGTGACGACTCGGTGGCAAGGTGCGTCGGCGGAGCAGATGGAAAAACTGGTCACCGATCCATTGGAAGATGCGATCGACGGTTTGGAAGAAGTCCGCTTGATTCGATCGACGTCCAGCAGCGAACAGTCAGTCATCTTCGTCGAACTCGAAGACAACGTGCCGGGTGCTCGAGTCGACGACGCGTGGGATCGCGTTCGGGCCCGGATTCGCAATGTGACGATGCCCGACGAAAGCATTTCGCCGTTTCTATTCGATGAATTTGCTGACACCAGCGTCCTGCTGTACGCCGTCCACCAACGGCCGCTCGATGGGGACTCGGTCGTTGATCCAAAGTACGCCTACTCATCGCGACAACTCGATTTGTACTCGGAACGCATTCGTGATTCGCTGAGGCTGCTACCGGGCGTTTCGCAGGTTGGTCGGTTCGGAGTTCAAGAAGAAGCCATCTATATCGAGACCGATGAAGGGAATTGGTCAACGCTGGATCTAACGACCGCACAAATTCAATCGCTTGCAAAATCGCAAAACATCGTCGCCCCGGGTGGAAAGATTGACGCCGAAGACGGACGTTTTTTCGTCAAGCCCAGTGGTGATGTCGGCGCGGTGGAGGCTTTTGATTCATTGGTCGTTGGTGTCGTGGCGACCGCGGAGGAGAACGGCGACGCAGGCTTCAATCAAGTGCAACTCAAGAACATGGGATTGAACGTTCGTCGTGGCTACGTCGACCCTGCTCAGCGGATTTGTCGTTACGGAACGCCCGAGTTCGAGACACCCGCCATCACCCTTGCGGTCTCGATGAAATCCGGTGCAAACATCATCGACATTTGCGACCGTTCCAAAGAAAGTGTCGCGCAGTTGCAAAGCACGGGCGTGTTGCCGCCCGATCTGGCCGTATCCATCATTTCCGATCAGTCGGATAGTGTGAAGCAGCGTATTCGCGAAGTTGGCGTGAACATCGTCCAGGCGATTCTGGTCGTTGTCGTTCTGGTATATCTGGTCGTTGGCTTTCGCACGGCAGCCGTCATGGCCGCCAACATCCCGTTCGTTGTTGTTTCGTCGCTGGCGATCATCACACTCTTTGATGTGCAACTGGAACAGATGTCACTGGCGTCGATGATCATCTCGCTGGGACTGCTGGTCGACAATGCGGTTCAGGTCTGCGACCAGAGTCGCACGAACCAGATCGCCGGCATGAGTCCACGCGAAGCATCCGTTGCGGGTGCAAAGATGCTTGGCATTTCGATGTTAAGCGGAACCGCAACGACGGTTGCCGCTTTCATTCCAATGCTGATCGCGATGGACGGTGCCAATCGAGAATTTATCTATAGCCTGCCAATCACGTTGTCCGTGATGCTGGCCGTCAGTTGGGTTTTGGCGATGACTTTCTGCGTCATCCTCGCCGCGTGGTTCATTCGACCTCCCAAAGATTTAAGTCGCCCCACCGCGCCGCTGCCCTGGTTGATGAGCAAACTGGGAACCGTGTGGCGCAGGCTTCGCCGAAAGAAAAACATGCCAAAGAATGTAGAACAGTTGTCCCCAGCTGTTCCCCAGCACTCAGTTGGGACAACTGAGCTACAAGGTGGCTTCTACCGACTCTACGCCATCGCCGTCGGATGGGCTCTGCGTCATCGCTTTGTCACGATCTTCGCATCCATCGGCACGTTGCTGCTGGCGACTCAGCTTCCGGTTTCAAGCGAGTTCTTTCCACTCACGGAGCGTGACCAATTTGCCGTTGAAATCTATCTACCCGAATCAGCTTCGATCGAACAAACCAACAAAGTGGCTCGTAGGGTCGAAGAAATGATCCGCGCGCTGAGCCCGCATGTTGATGAGGAAGGAGAATCGCACGAGCGTTTGTACAACATGCGCACGATCGTCGGCGGAGGCGGGTCGCGCTGGTATCTCGCATGGGAACCGGAAACCCTGAAGCCAAACTACGCCGAAATCCTGATTCACACGACCAAGGGAGAGTTCACTCACGACTTCGCCGAACAACTGCGCGTCGTGGCGAGGCAAGGTGACGAATCGCTGGGGCTGTCGCCGATCGCCGGCGCCCGAGTCGTTCCGGTTGAACTGGTGCTTGGCCCGCCCGCGGATCCTGTCGTCCTGCGCGTCATGGGTAACGGGCTCGCCGACGCGGACGAACTCAGGAGCATTGCGAATCGCGTCAAGTCGATTGTGGACGCCGAGCCTGACACGTGGGACGTTAATGATTCGTGGGGCGTGTCGGGCCAGCAGTTGTTCGTCGATGTGGATTCAGATCGGGCCAGCCTTTCAGGAATTCGCAACGCGGAAGTTGCCTCAACGCTTGATGCTTACTATTCCGGCAAACTGCTGACGACCTATCGCGAGAGCGACCGTCAAATCCCGGTCTACTTTCGGTTGAATCCCGAAAGCCGCCGGTCGCTTGGTGCCGTGAGCGGTTCACACATCGAAAGCCGCGTCGGCAAGGTTTCGCTGGCAGCCATCGCGAGCGTGAAACCGCAATGGCGTTTAGAGACCATTGATCGACGCGATGGGAATCGAACGATCGAAGTCCGATCACAGATCAACTACGGGGCGTCCGGCAACGACATCACGACGCGCGTCTTCAACTCCGAGCCGATGCAAAAGCTGAAAGCCGAGTTGCCTGCCGGATATCGCATCGAGATCGGGGGAGCTCTTGAAGAGTCGATGAAGGCTCAGTGGAAAATGTTCCGGTCATTCGGCATGTCATTCATCGCAATCATTTTGTTGTTAATTTTCCAATTCAACAGCCTCGCCCGCACCGCAATCATCATGGTCACGCTGCCGCTCGCTCTCGTGGGCGCACTGTTCGGACTGTGGGTGACGGGTAACGCGTTCGGATTCATGCCGCAACTTGGCGTGCTGGCGCTATTCGGAATCGTTTTGAATTCGGCCATTCTGTTTGTCGAATTCGCTGACATTGTCATGAAGGAACGAACATCCGGAACCGATCAGCCCCTTTCGCGCGAGGCTTATCACGCTGCGATCGTCGACGCTGCACGGCAACGACTGATGCCGATTTTTCTGACAACCGCGACGACCGTCGGCGGACTCGTTCCTCTTGCACTTGGCGGTGGACCGCTTTGGCAAGGGCTGGCGTGGTTGCTGATCTTCGGCCTGTCCTTCGCCACTCTGCTGACGCTGTTCGTCATCCCCGTCCTGTATTCCTTCATGTCGCCAGAGCAACAAACGTAGTGGACGAGGCCACGAGTCCCCTTGCTCGCGAAGGACTCGTCACCTCGTCCACTACCATCACTCACCACAACAAAGGAGTCTCAACAGTGAGTACCAAAACAAAGTTCGGCCCCAAGGGCTGGACGCCAGAACGAATCGGCTCCCTGGCGAAGAAAACGAAACGGGGGTTGAATTGATCACTTGCGGCGAAGAAAACGGGACGGGGGTTGAATTGATCACTTGGCGGTTGCCTTTGACTTTTGTCGCTTGCGTGGACGACCGGCGGGACGCAGAGTGTGCCAAAGCCCGTAGCGTTCAGCGACCTGTTCAACCCACTCTTCGCTTCCATAGGGACGAGAGCGACCAACACACGTTCGCAACTCCTTCAGCTCGCCAGCGGTCAAAGCCTGATCGACCCGTTCATTCCAGCGGGGGAGTCGACGGATTGGCCACGGGGAAAGCAGCTTTGGATCCGGCTCGAATGACTTGTTCCAGCGGTAGAGCGAACCGTGAGGCCAGTCCTTCGCGGAATTGACCAGCTTGGCCCGCAGAGGATTGCGTTCGACATAGCGACAGACCACATAGAAGTGCTCGTCGTCGTCGATCGGGAAACTTTTAAACCTTCCTTGGTAAAGATGCCCGTCGCCTCGGTTGTGATAATGACCCCGGTATCGAAGGGTGTGTGTCGCGGTGACCCAACGTAGCAATCGTCCCATCTGTCCGTCCTTCGCCGGGCGAAGGACCAAGTGCCAATGATTCGGCATCAAAGTAAAACTGAACAATTCAAGAGGATACTTTTGCAAACCCTCGGCCAGCACACGGATGAAGCCCTCGTAGTCTTCTGGCTTGTGAAAGATCTCTTGTCTTTGATTCCCACGATTCAGAGCATGGTAGATCTGCCCTGCTCGATCATCTCGGCTTTGACGTGGCATCGGAACCGCCCGGGGTAAATCTTGAACGCAACCAACCCAACCTATCGCGATAGAACCGGCGAATCCACCCCCGTCCCGTTTTCTTCCCCCGTCCCGTTTTCTTCCCCGACGGCGAGTGCCCACTGTGCCTGCGAGAAATCAAGCTGCTGAAATGGCTCGATCGCAAAAACCGCATCCAATTCACTGACATCGCAGCGGACGATTTCAACGCGGCAGAATACGAAAAGACGCCCGCTCAATTCATGGATGAAATCCACGGTCGACTTCCTGATGGCCAGTGGATCATCGGCGTCGAAGTCTTCCGCCAACTCTACTCCGCCGTCGGCCTCGGCCCGCTCGTTTGGCCAACCCGCCTCCCCGGCATCTCGCACGCCCTCGACTTCGGCTACCAAGTCTTCGCCAAGAACCGTCTCCGTTTAACCGGTCGCTGCACGAAAGAGACTTGCGAAGTCGGGTGAGGTTTTGCAACTCATTGACGATGACGCGAACCGAGCTGAACGCAGCGTGTCTGAACTCGTTGTGAGTGGAAGCAGGTGTGGAGAAAATGATGAGCAGTGTAGAAGAAGATCGGTACGGGTTAATTGCTCGGTTCCATGAATCAACCGACGACGAGCTGATTTCCGCTTTCAACTCCCAAGTTGGCGTCAACGCCTGGGTTACCACTCGAGCACACTATCTATCCGCTCTTCGTCTGGAGATGTTAAGCAGGGACTTCTATTTCAGCCTGATTGCGGACGAAGGAGGCCTCAAGCTCAAGAGGCGAGTTCGACGTATTGGAAACCAACTCGAATACGTCGATTGCTGAAGCCCGGCTGAGCATTAGCCGTTACGCCGACTCACCACGCAACCGAGAAACCGATCGCCCTCGCCGTATCCACCGGGCACCGCCTGAAAGAACCCAGGCAGAAACGCAGCCTTATCTTCGCGAGCCACCTCGCGAAGTGCCGAAAGAACCTGCTTCGCTGTCATTCTAGCGACGCCGGGTATCCGCTAAGCGATTGGACGCAAGTCGATGTCGACTGGGACAACGGCCGGTCGCTGATGCTTTCCATTCCCCCGGACGTCGTCGAGCGACTGCCGGCCGACAAAACGAACTAAGGAGCAACCACCATGTCCACACGAGCGACGATCGCCGTCCGCCGCGCCGACCGAACGTATGCAGCGGTCTACCTTCACTACGACGGTTACCCAGAACACACCGGAGCACTTTTGATGGCCAACTACCGAACAACCGAAGAAGCGGAAACCTTGATCGACGGCGGCGATATTCGGCCCGAAGAACTTGTGGCCGGCTCCTTCACGCCAACCGTAGAACGCCCATTCGTGTCCCGACATAAAATCTTTTCGATTGATGACCGGGTGCATCTTGTCCCAAATGATGGTCTGCGAAAGATACAGCCCGCTGGCCGCCAGTGCCGGCGGATAGCACCCGATGTTGGAGAAGCCGCCCCAGATGTAGAAGCAGCGCCCCGGTTCCAACACGCGGCCGATGTTACCGAACCAAGCGGCGAGTAGTGACGCGAACTCATCGTCGCTGACTTTGTCGTTGGCGAGCACGCGATCCTTGGCCCGCATCGTCTTCTCGCCGGCCTTCGTCTTTCCTTCGCCAGCCGGGAAGGAACTGTTGCCGGCGGCGATCGCGTTCTTGCTTCGCGGTTCGACGTTGACGTTGTACGGCGGATCGGTATTCACCAGGTGAATCTTTGCGCCGGCGAGCAAGCGATCGACGTCGTCGGCTTCCGTCGATGAAAGCCGGCGATTCAATGTCTTCACCGAGTTCATGAATCGGAGACAGGTCAAACAACTACGATGTCGGAAAGAAGTCCTCGTCACCGAAAAGGTACTCTCCGATCAAACGGCAATACTCACGGTGCTCGCTGATCAACGAAGCGTGAACGTGCAATTCTCCAAGCTGCTTTTGAACGAGGATGGTGTCGTAGCCGGCCGGTCGTTGGACTTGATAGCGACTCTTTTCGCCCTCGATGTATTCGCCGCGTTTTAGGTTCTCGCCACGTCGGACAACGAATGCCAGGACGTCGCCTACGTCGTGCATCCACAACGCTGTCCCACCACCACGGTGCCGATCGCGGTTGAACGTCGACAAGCGTTTCTCCATCGCATTGATGACGACCGTGGTCGGCAACTGAAACGGCATCGGTTTCTCGTGCCGATTCATGTAGTGGCGAAACGAACGCTGGCTGGTCGCGAAGCGCCCGTTCGCTCAGTCCGCCTTCTTCACTCGCTTGAATTCGCCAAGCGATACGTCGGACGATGAAGTTGCGATTTCGGGAACGACATTTCTCTTGATGAACGACCTCAAACTTCGCCACCAATTGGTCAATCGTCAGGTCGGCCAACTCGGCGATTTCAAATGCTGCACTGTTTTTAGGATTGGGACTCATCAGCTACCTCCGGTTGGCTCGGAAGTTGAGGTTCGTCTTGCGTGCTCTTTGCCGCCTTCTTTTCTTGCGTTCGTCGAATCGCCCGCGCCAAAATGGTCGCGATCTCTTCGCGTTGTTGTTCGCTCAATTGGATCACCGTTACTGTTTGAGAGTTCATCGCGGACCGTCTTGCCCGTTGCAAAACAGTCACCGCGAGACACAGTGATCACTGACGGCGGAGAGATCTCAAGTCCCGTTTCCTCAATCTCGCGAGAACTTTCCAACGTCTCTGGAATCTCGCCGCGTTTGACCCGAATCGTCACCAACTCCAGCAATTTTGCCACTTTCCGTACCTGAACGGCGGGCTGGATATAGTCCAACGCCATATAACCCTTCCTCCTAAAACCATTCCCTAGCGAACCGAACGAAACGGTCCCGCCCTCAGGGTTATGTAGGAGAGAACTCGATAGGGTTAACCAGAAACTGCGAAGCAACCCGCCACCGGCGGGCTCTTTTGGAGGATGATAAAGAGCACAATGAAAACAGCAGTTCAAATCGCATCGGGGACAATGTTGGCGACAACCATTGGATTGTTGGCCATGCAATTGGTGGGGCTGATGTCATGGCCACTGGCTAGAGGCGTGAGCGGAATCGCGATCGGCTTGATCGCATCGACCATGTTTGCATTGCTGTTGCGTAAGAAGCTTGGCCAGCCAATTTCGATCGTCGCCAGCGGAATCGGAGCGATCGTCGCGTGCTTCTTCGCGATTTCGACCGTAGAGATCCTCCCGCCAGGAAGCTTGCAGTGGTTTTTCCAAGGCGGCCTCTACGGCGCTGCCTTCGGTGTCCCCGTTGCCGCGATACTGTCGCCGCTGGCATTGATGGAACGTCGCCGCGTCATTGACGATTCAGTTTCAAACTGAAGTGTGAACGTTCACTGGATAAGGCGTCTGCATACAAACGGTCGCTTCTTCGCTCGTTCGAGTGTCTGACTGTGCGATGGCTAGGCTTGCCGTCCCGGTGGCTGAACGAGGTTGAGTATTACGAAGGTTTCCAATGGCGATTGATCTCGTAGAAAATGGAGTCTGCACTTTGGTCGACGCAGTTGAGTTCGACGACAAGCAGCTTCGACCAGTGGTAGCGTCCGCCCGGTCGCGAGTGGCGATTCCATTCTCTTAGCAGCTTGGATGTCGCTCGCTTATGAATCAAAAGACGGTTTCCTGACCTGCGTACGTGCGAGACATCACACCACCTGAATGACCTGCGAAGCCACGCGTGGTAGCCTTGAACGCCTTCCTCAGTGATCACAATTGCCGTGGGATCGAGAGCCAGCCTGACTGTACTGAGCAACGCCTCAACCAGACACATGCCGAACAAGGCGAGAAAAATGTAGCTCATGACACTTCTCTCCCATGGTCCTGGAATGGTAGCTCCCTTTCCAAGTGGAAAGTTGAACCACACAGCATCGGTTTGAATGGCGATCAACGGGACTCCGAATAGCAGTAGCAGGGGCGCATGCGTGCGAAACAGCACCCATCCGCTCGATACAACCGAGGCGACGAATGGACGTTCTTTGGCATGGCGATCGAAAGGATCGGTAGCAGAAAGATCGAATTTTTCTTGAGACATGGCGAGTGGTTTCTTTGAGCGATCGTGTTTAGATCTCGGCTTGAATGCGTTGCAGCCGATCGCGGATTTGGGTCTTGGTCCGGTTGATCTGCTGCTGGCTTGAGTGGGGAAAGAACGGTAAGTCATCGAGGGAGACTCCCATCCTTGCCAGAGTCAATCGCCACGCTTGCACATCATTGAAACCAGACGTGATCGGTGACGGACGCTGCAAAACCAGAGTGCTGATCCTCGTGGCATCCTGCTTCGCGGCCGGCCCGAGTGACGCGTAAGCGTCTCGAATGCCTTCCACCATCGCACGTCGTTGGCGCCAGTTGTCTTTGGTCGAAACGTGATCGAGTGCGTCGCGCAAAATGGGCATGGCACGCTCAGCATCGAGGTCAGCAAGCCTTGAAAGAAAATGCCCAGCCTGTTCGTAGAGTTCGGGTCTTGTCCAAATGGCGAGGTGAACTGGATCGGGTTTGGCGAACGTGCCCGGTGGCATCAAAGATAAGGCTTTCGCTAACTGCGATCGTTCTTTTTCGGTCGCATCATCGAACGCAATCCGTCGTGCGTAGGCGGTTCTGAGTTCGATCGGCGTTTTGCCCTTGGAAAAAACGTTCTCGATCGGACCGGCAATGTCTTTCACTCGCTGGTCACCGACAACGCGGGCGATCAATTGATGGTCGTCGGGGCCTGCGTCGAAGAAAAAGAGCGAAAGCCAGCGTCTCGCTAATTCCAGCCTGGCTGGACTCGCGTCGGGATCGTCGATCGCGCGTTGGACTTCCCGGCGCAATCGTTCGCGGGTGTCATCAAGCTCGGCGAGAAGCGGTACCTCGATGGCTTCCAACAACGTCGGCTCCAAATCAATCTGTTGGTCCGACGACTTCCAATCACTTCCGCCAATACCAAACGATGCGTTAGAGATCGTTCCGGCACCCCATCGAACATCAAAGCCGAAGTAGAAGACGTTGCCAGGAACAAAGTGTCGAACTTCACTCCTGCGAAATTGAACGTCCGTGCCGGTGTGGGAAATCTCGACTCGTTCGACTCGTGGAATTTCTTTATTGTGGGTCGAAACCAAACGCACGACCCAATCCGCTTCTTCGGCGGGTGTTGGCTCAACCTCGACAATTCGCTCCACACCGGCAAGACGTAGCGCCCAATCGGCTTCGAGCGATTTCTCAACCTGTCGCAACTCGTTGCCTCTCACTCGCCGCATGAGTCCCGGATGTTTGCGAATCAATTGACCAGGATTTGACGGGAATACGCCTGGTTCTGCATCATCACCCGTCCGGACCAAAGCGAACGCCGCAACCGAAGGATCGCGTTTTCGGCCAGTCGGGCCGGTGCTTTCGACGGTGACACTTTCGACGCCCGGTAAATCTAGAAGCACTGTGCATAAGTAGTCACATTCGGGAGACCGGTAGAGTTCGCCGTTCTCGACGTACACGTTTCCTGTCAAGATGATCGGTTTACCAGGGAGAATGTCGGGTGAGACTTCCGCGCGGAACTCCGATATCGCTGACGAGCGAATCGGTTGCATGACCAACCAGCCCAGTCCAAGCGTAAGTAAGATCGCGATCGGGAACGCGGCCCAACCGATCTTGGTTGGTAATAGTCGCTGAATACCGAGTGTCGTCGCAAGATAAACAAACGCGGTGGGAGCCGAGATCAGCACCAATCCTGGAATGATGAGTGCCACGAAGCCAAGCACGACCAGCATCGGGCAACAGAGCGCCATCGCGGCGGTGACGCCTGTGAGGATTAAAACAATGTTGCCAAATTTACGCATAATGGATTCGATACCGTGACGATCGGCGCACACCTTCCGCGGCAACGACCGCAGGTCGATGAAGCTTAGGTCACGATTTGAACCCGCTAAAACCCATTGTTGACGATGTCTTCATCGAGCGTCAGTTGCCCAGGCTTTGGCCAAGCTTCTTTGATGGCTTTGCCGATGGCGTCATTCAGCAATTGCGACGATTCGGTTTTGAAAACATCCATCCGCTAAAATGGGTACGGCAAGTCTTTCAGTTTTGGGACCACGTCGTTTGGAGACGGTGACCGAATGGACATGAATAATAGAATCAGCTTTGACTTTTCTGTTGCGTCTGCTGTTCGAAACTGAATTTGGACCGGGGTTCCCGACTGCAGGCAATGTAAAACTGACTCGCGATAACTTGCTGGAAGTGTCGCAGTTACAGATTTGGCGGATTTTTTGAATTCTCCAATGGGTCGGTCCAGCACATCATCGTCTCGAAAGCTGATCGTACCACTTTCGGCTAAAGCATCCGAATTTGGCTGCGGCTCACCCCACCACCAAATGGCAGAAGCTGGAATCTGTTCTCGACGTCCGTTGCTTGTAAAGCCTGTGACAAAAGAGTACCGCTTGATGATCACTGAGCCATTCTTTTGATCCGATGCCGAAGCACTGGGAGTCACGTCCCATGGTGGTAACGGGTCGTCCGCGTTCACGAGGCTAGCGAAAACAAAAATCGACACCAAAGTGATAGGCAGTAATGCACGCATAAGTGATCTCCAAGTAGTTTCCAAGACGCAAAGCCAGGTTTTGATCGAAGCCCTGTGTGAGCACCGCTGAACCGATATAAGGTATCGGAAATGGTTTTGCGTTGCACTTCTCGGCTCAGACCGCCACCAGCAACGTTGACCACTTTTTTCCGATAGCACTCTGGGACTTCATAACCTTGAGGTCAAATAGTACAGAGACAAGAGAGACCTTTGGCCGAGATCGGCCCAGAGACCGTTTCGCCGGTGGCCGGATAGTACTTTTCCAGAGACACTCAGAGAGATCTCTGCGGATCGGTCGTTGACGTAAGTCCTTGCCAGGACTGCGGTAAACCACGAAAAAAGCCGGCGTCAGTCCATGGGACCAACGTCGGCTTGTTCGATAACCCGACGGTCGGAGTAAACCGAAGGGTCTAATTGGAGTTGAGCGAACCGGGCGCTTTTCAAACCTTCTCAGGTGTCTCTCGTCGTGGGTTATGGGAAAGCCTTCGTTTGCGCGAATAACCCGGTAAATCACGGTGCGAAATGGTCTCTGGGTGATGAGCGAGCGGAACCACGTCGACTTCATAACCCGGATTGGGCGTCTTGGGAGGCGTTCGTTCTCACTTCGTACTCGTCCGGGACATGGAAGATCCGCCAGTAGGGATGCACGTCGTTGGTTGCCTTTCCGTCGGGCGATTCCAACGGCAAGCCGGCACGGCACCAACCCAGGATGCTGTCGCGATAGTTCACCGCATCGACGCCGCCGGCCACCAGCTTCCGGGCGAACAAATAACTGCGTCCGCCAACCGTGCAATAAGCCACCACCCTTCTGCCCGCCAATTCCTCCGAGCCGGCTTTGTATTCCTGCTGCGTGATCGCACCCGGAATTCGAGACACCGCATGTTCCGAATCGCTGCGGACATCGACTAACACCGGCGAAGTCTCGCGCGAGGTCATTGCGGATTGCAGATCCGAGGTCGTGATCGTCTTCACCCTTCTTTGGCAAAGCAACCGCCGCGCCGCTTCGAAGGCACCGAAGCCGGCATCGCAAAGACGAATGATCAGATCACCGAGTGACATTCAAATCCCGTCGTCGTTACCCACGACCACCTTCGCAGCAAGTCTCGCAAATCCGATGGCACTTGGTGCATTGAAGCTTGCCCCGAATGTCGATCATCACCCCGCCACAAACCGGGCAAGCGGGATCGGACGGCTCTTGCGGCGATGGTTTTGTTTCAGCGGACATGGCTCGGAGGAGTGAAAGTCACGAATGAGGGACGACAGACGGCGTTACTTGTATCCTACCGGAATTTACATGTATCGACGCCCCGCCTAGCCGCTCGGCTATCCTTACTCGGACGACTATTCACGGAAGCCAATTCATTTCAGGGCCGAACGAGTGACACGAAAACGAATGACGTACATGCTGGGGATCGCCGCCGTTGCTGTGATCGGCGTTTTAGGCTGGAACATGACCGCACGAGCTGGCTACGAATCCGCCGAATACAAGGTGATCGAAAAAGACGGCAAGTTCGAGATCCGCGAATACCCCGACCTGATGCTCGCGTCGACGACCACTCAAATAGACGCCCAAGGCCGCGACGGTAGCTTTATGAAACTGTTCCGCTACATCTCCGGCGCGAACCAAGCCGAGCAAAAGATCTCGATGACCACGCCCGTGTTCATGGAGAAAGACGAAACCGAAGCCCAAATGGGATTCGTGATGCCCAAAGAAGTCGCCGTCGCCGGCACTCCACAACCAACCGGCGAAGGAGTCGCGATCCGCAAACGAGCCGGCGGACGCTTCGCCGTCATCCGCTTCTCCGGTCGCCTCAGCGAAAAGCTCGCCAAAGAAAACGAAACCAAACTCCGTGAGTGGATGAAAACCAAAAACCTCACCGCCGCCCAAACCAATTCCGACGATCCCGAATCCACCAACGTCGAATCCGCCTCCTACGATCCACCCTTCACACCTGGCCCGCTGCGTCGCAACGAAGTCCTCATCCGGTTGCAACCAGAATGAGCACCGACATCACTAATCCCGATCACAGTGTTACTCGGGACCATTCTGTCGAAGTCTTCTACGACGGCGAATGTCCACTCTGCGTCCGCGAGATCAAACTCCTGCGTTGGCTCGACCGCAAGCAAAACATTCGCTTCACCGACATCGCCGCTGCTGAATTCAACGCCTCCAACTACGGCAAAACGCCCGACCAATTCATGGACGAAATCCACGGCCGGCTACCCGCCAAAGATGGCCAGCCCGCCCAATGGATCATCGGAGTCGAAGTCTTCCGCCGGCTCTACGCCGCCGTCGGCTTCGGCCTACTCGTCTGGCCAACCCGCCTGCCCGGCGTCTCCCACGCCATGAACTTCGGCTACCACATCTTCGCCAAAAACCGCCTCCGCCTCACCGGCCGCTGCACCACCGACACCTGCAAAGTGAGCTAACTTTCGCATCGCACTCCGGCTTCTCGGACATTGCCGGCGAACTAGCCAGAATGGTTTTGTGTCGACAGAATACTGTCTGTCCATCCTGGCCAAGAGCGAATGCATGTCCGTGTCGAACGAATCCAACCTGATCTACTCCGTCGGCACGCAGGTCGTTGCTCAGAAAGACGTGATGGCGGCGAACGATCGCATTGCTCATCCGGCCGGTGCCGTTGGCGTCATCGTCCGCAGCCCAGTCGATCGCACGCATGCTTACCGAGTGAAGTTCAGCGACGGCTTCGAGGCTCCGATCCATCACGACCAACTCGTTCGGCTTGCGGAGTTCAAAAGCCAAACGATTCGCGACGCCGATGCATCGCTGGCCAGTGCCGGGCTGTACGAACGAGTCATCTATCGCTGCGTGATCGGCTCGCGGGCTTACGGACTGGATGATGAAGCGTCCGACACCGATCGTCGAGGCATCTATTTACCGACCGCCGATCTGCATTGGTCGTTGTACGGCGTTCCCGAGCAACTCGAAAACGATGAAACGCAGGAAGTGTACTGGGAGTTGCAGAAGTTCATCGTGCTCGCGCTCAAGGCGAACCCGAACGTTCTGGAATGCCTCTATTCACCGATCGTCGAAAACGTCACGCCGCTCGGCGAAGAACTGCTGGCGATGCGAGAAGCGTTCTTGTCGAAGCTCGTTTTCCAAACGTTCTCGGGCTACGTTGCATCACAATTCAAGAAGATGCAAACCGACATCCGCAACCAAGGCCGCGTGAAGTGGAAGCACGTCATGCATTTGATTCGATTGTTGTTGTCCGGCACCCATGTTCTTCGCGAAGGCGCGATGATCGTCGATGTCGGCGAGCATCGCGAGAGACTGCTGACAATCAAACGCGGCGAGATGTCGTTCGACGAAGCCGACCGATGGCGAAAACGCCTGCAGTCCGAATTTGAATCCGCGTTCAAAACCACCACACTCCCCGACCGTCCCGACTACGAACGCGCCAATGCGTTTCTCGTCGACGCCCGCCGGCGAGCCATCCAATCCGACCTGCCATGACCGACGCCACCACGATCGACTACGACAAGATGATGCAGCACGTCAGCGTGCATCCACACCCGCTGCTGTTCGCCACGATTAGCGGTGCGCATCTGTACGGCTTCCCGTCGCCCGATTCCGACTTCGATCTTCGCGGCGTTCACCTGCTGCCGATCGAAACAGTCGTCAGCCTGGATGATGGCGACCAAACGGTCGAAAAGGAAGGCATGTACGACGGGCTAGAAATCGACCTGGTCACACACGACGCATCCAAATTCTTCGCTCTGATGCTGCGTCGCAACGGCTACGTGCTCGAACAGATCTTTTCGCCGTTGGTTGTGTTCGCGGGCGACGAGTTCGATGAATTGAAATCAATCGCGTCCAACTGCATCACCAAGCATCACGCCCATCACTACCTCGGCTTCGCCGCAACCCAATGGAAACTGTTCGGCAAAGAATCGCCGCCAAGGGTCAAACCGTTGCTGTACGTTTACCGCGTCCTGCTGACCGGCATCCATCTGGTGCGCACCGGCGAAGTCGAAGCCAACCTCATCAAACTCAACGAAACCGCGAAGCTACCATTCCTCGACGACCTGATTGCCCAAAAGCGAACTGGTCCCGAGAAGGGAACCCTCGACGCGGCTGATCTCGACTTTCACACGAAGCAGTACGAACGACTGACTGCTGAATTGGAAGCGGCTTACGATCAAAGCAAACTACCCGACCTGCCGTCGGCAAGGCCAGCTCTGAATGACTTGCTTGTCCGTTTGCGACTTCAGACCAGGTGATACATTGAAAGGGAATCGAACGATATCGAGTATTCACCAAAGAGCGTAAGACGAATGGGACAACTTCAGGATGTGGGCGAGGCGGACGGTTGGCGATGTTGGTTGTGTGACGAACCGGTTGAGCCGGACATGTCGCCGAACGATCCCCGCGGAGCGAGCTTGGACACTCGGACGAGTAAGGGCCGGGCGAAGAAGAAGAAACAGGACAAGGGCAACTTGCCGACCGAGCGTTTGGCTCACAAGAGTTGCAACACCGGCAAGGGATCGAATGACCCGGTCGTGCCCTGGCCCGATCATCTGATCGTCGTCGACCCGGCTCCGATCATTGCTGCGGCGGAACGATTGGAGCGAAAGGGTGGCCGCGAGGCGATGGCTCGTTGTCCTACCCGCCAAGACGCCGAAGCGGTTGCCGAGTGGCTCGTCGACCGCCTCTCGCGTCTTGCGCCGGGGCTCGATGTGAGTACGGAAATCGCCACCACCGGCGGCCAGCATCTGGTCAGCTTGCGAACGTCCTAAACTCACCTCGCTCGATCTCGTTGCCAACAACCCGTTCTCCACCAAAATCGGACTCATGAACTTTGTCGAATTCTGGCGTCTACTTCATCACCTGCGAGTTCCTTGGTAAACGATTCGTGAAGATCGGTCGTTCCACGAACATCGCACGACGGCGAAACCAACTGCAGTCGGGATGCCCGTTCCGCCTCAAGGTGGAACACATCGAAACGATGTCAGAGTTGGAAGCCGGCGCGAAAGAGAAGCAGTGGCACGCGATGTTCAAAGACATGCGAAAGCGGTGCGAGTGGTTCAATGCCATCGCGAACGAGGCTGACACCCAACTCATGTTTCACTGGTTCCCCTATGAGAACGACATCGAGGCATTCATCGAACGCCGGAAAACAAGCGACGCAGCCACTGAGTTCGACGGAAAAAAATTGGAGCTAAACCACCAAGAACAACTGTTGTTTTGATGGCAACGATCGCTTCGTATCAAATTTCAAACTAATCGACTCGCCGACGCATCATCGCTTCGATCGCCCGAATTCCATTCTCCATCTTCGTCCTCGCCGACACGTTCGCCGAGTGAACCTTCATCGCCGGCGGCACGAAGCCGTGCAACGCGACCTGCTCCTCGATCCAAAGCACGACGTCGTAGCCGGTCCCGCGATCATCGTCGCCCAGATCATGATCCAAGCTGATCTCGGTGACCGATCCAGTCTTCAGCAACTCAACCGCCTCGTCCGGCCAATACACACGGTGCCAACCGTCAGGCGTGGTTCGCTCGTCCTCGAGGTAGATCTTCATCGTTCAAAGTTCGGTGTGAGCGAGTCGGTCAAACAACACCTTCAAGAGTTCTCTCTTGCGATCTGAGTTCGCGGTCATTCGTTCGCGAACCGCGTCGATCGTCAGCCACTCGTTCGCCGACACCTCCGCCGGATTGCAGATGATCGAGGCGTCGAAGCGACCCCGCTTATGCATCCAGCGATTCCTCGTCCCACATCTCGCGGAAGGCACTGATGTAGCTCGCAGTTGCGAGCGGACCGAGATCCCAGTAATAGCGGCAGAGCTTTTTGAATAGTGCCAGTCCATCTTCCGTCCCTGCGAATCCGAGCAAACCATCGAGCGTGGATTCAATCAAACTGCGATCAGTCGACTGCTGAGTGACAATCTGCTCAACGATCGGTGAATAGATCGAGACTGCCTGGCTATTCAGCGACAGCAACTGCCTCGCAAGATCAACGATCGGATCGCTGGTCGATTCGCGTTCGCTCATTCGTTCACCTCATCATCAACGATGTAGAGAAAGGCATTGCCCTTCTTCTTATACGAGAGTTTACCTGCCTCACGAAGGTGCGAAAGCTCGCACGAAGATACGCCTAAGCGAGACGCCATTTCCTCGCTGTTCAGCCAGGTTTCCTTGCCGGGTGTCAATCTCGGTAGGACGTGCTCTTGCCAGTAGCTGAGTCTTCCAATTCGCTTCTTGTCGATTCCATCAAGGGCAAGCCATGCGAGTGACCGTTGCTTGCTCTCTTCGACGTCGAAACCAACGTAGTCATCTTTGACGAACAACCATTTGTGATGATAGATGTACGGGTCTGACAAGCGTTTTCGGCGTTTGACCTTGCCACCAAACGTCACAGTTGCAAATTCACCGACTGTGGGTTCATCTACCAAATCGAAGTCGGAGCTTTCGATAAACGAAACGGTTTCCGTTTTTTCGGCATACTTCACAACAGAGAATTGCATCTTGTGTTCAATCAGTTTGAAGCATTCTGCCACGACTCCCGGAAGTAGATCCATGTAAGAGCGATGCATGTAGACCGCGCCGCCGATGTCTTTGCCGACATTGAACGTTTTCGAGCGTTTGGGCAATTTAGACATGTTTCGTCTTTCGCCGGATTGAGAAACCGGCATCTTCCAGGATCTGAAAACACTTCGTCCCCTTCCCCGCACAGAAACCAGGCTCTGGAACTGATCCCGTAATCGCCTTGGCCGCGAGTGCGACGATCGCCGGTGGTGGGTAAAGCTTTCCATCGATTTCGACGTCGTGCGAATGCGAAGGTCTGTAGCCTAAAGGGATGCCGAGTTCATCAAACTCGCCGGCAAAGGTGAGTAAGTGCGATCGCGTGATGACATCAGGGAGTGCTTGATTGCGGTTTTGATTCATGAAGACGGCTCGCGTGTCATGTCGTCGCGGTGCTTGTTACAGGCTAGAATTGTCCTCTTTCGAGCATTCTACGCTCGCGCAAAGCAGTTTGCGACATCACATGGTCAACACAGGAAAGCGGTCGTGATCGAGAACACGCCGGTAAAAATCAAGCGTCATCGGACGGCAATCAAACGAGCCAGCTTTTCGCTTCCCGTGAAGTGCATGCTCAGGGACGGCCTGCTCGATAAGTCAAAGACCATGTTCGATTACGGATGCGGGCACGGTCGTGATCTCGACTTGCTCGAAAACATGGAAATCGAATGCACGGGCTGGGATCCGAGCTTCCGCCCCGATGCGGCCATCACACGGGCCGAGATCGTCAATCTGAGTTACGTCCTCAACGTGATTGAAGATATCAACGAGCGATCTCAGGCACTTCACAAAGCATGGTCCCTCTGTGACAGTTTGCTTACCGTCGCAGCACAAATTGAGTTTGCTGCCCCCGATAAAGAACAGGAGCAATTCGGGGATGGTGTGCTGACCTCGCGTCAGACCTTTCAGAAATACTATAACCAGCATGAGCTTCGGGAGTACATCGAATCCGAGTTGGGCGAAGACGCGATCACCGCCGCGCCAGGCGTCTTTTATGTCTTTAAAGACGAGCAAGCGAAGCAACAGTTTATCGCGAACCGATTCCACCGACGGATCACGGTTCCTCGTCGGCGGATATCGGAGGTTTTGTTTGAGCAGAACCAAGACGTACTCGAACCCCTGATGGGGTGTTTGACGCAGTACGGGCGACTCCCGGCTCCTGAAGAATGTGAGCAAACAGCCGAGTTGGTCGACCGCTTTGGATCGCTTAAACGGGCATTCAAACTGATTCAGAAGGTGACCGACGAATCTCCATGGGAAGAGATCGCTCAAAAGCGAACCGAAGACTTGTTGGTCTATCTTGCGTTAGCTCGATTCAAGAAGCGGCCACCGCTTTCCAAGCTACCGGTAACGATCCAGCACGATGTTAAGTCGTTCCTGGGTGGTTACAAGATCGCGTGCGGGCGAGCGGATGCACTACTCTTCCGAGCTGGCGATCCTGACGCCATCGACCAAGCCTGCCAACGAGCGACGGTAGGCCAACTCGTCGACAACGCACTCATCCTCCATCGAAGCTCACTCGACTACCTCGAGCCACTACTGCGAATCTACGAAGGATGTGCCCGCGCCCTCGTCGGCGAAATCGACGAGGCGAACGTAATCAAGTTGCATCGCTTTTCAGGCAAAGTGAGCTACGTTGCCTACCCAGATTTCGAGAAGCTGCCTCACCCACCTCTTCGTCAACGAATTAAGGTCAGTCTGCCAACCCTCTCGATCGACCTGTTCGACTACTCGCACTGGCAAGATCCTCCGCTCCTGTTCCGCAAGGATGAGCTGCTGCACAATGAACACCCGAAAGCGAAACTCTTTCAAGCATTGGCGAAACAAGAAGAACGCGTTGGTCTATTGCCCACCGCCGACAGCCAACTCTCAGCTAGCAAGTGGCAAGCCAAGCTTGAGCAAGCTGGGCTGCAACTCCGGGGGCATAGGCTAATTACAAAAAACACATAGCCTTGAACTGATTAAACCACGCGACACCTAGGTGTCTTCACCTGAAGTGACATGGGAACCCGCCTCTTTAACGACCAAAACACTGAGATCCGATTCGGCTACCTCATACTGCGATCCACGAACATCCTTAAAATTCTTTCTGGCTCTTTTGATTTCTTGGATACTAGGTGGAGCAAGGTGGACCTTCAGTAGCTGTTCAAGCAACACGGTGTTTTCCTTGCCAGTAAGCATTTTTCCAGCGTCCGGGCTAAAGACGGCAAGCCATGGAGCCTCGGAAAGTTGCCACGGAAGCTTCGACAGCCTCTTGAGCAGCTCATCCCAACTAAGAACTTTTTGCACCATCAAATTCGCTGAAACTCGAGCAATCGCCTTCTGGATCACGGGCCTCATGAAAGGATGCCCCGTGCCCTCTGCATCCTTCGGTGCACGTAGTTCACGCGCGGATGAGCAAGCTTCAAGTTTGCTCTTTACATCACCGCAAGCAACTAACAATTCATCAATTCGAGCACTTACCAACTCGTAAGCCGCTTCCAAAATTACGTCGCTCGGTCGGCGTGTACGGTCATGTAAAACTGTTGGCTGATCCCACGATAGAGATTTGATAACGTCATAAAGGACCGTAAAAGTCGTCAGTGCTCTCGCCTCCGTTTTTGGAACACTACCTGACGCGAGTTTCAGCTCGCCCTCCGCGCCTTGCGAAAGGATAACGCGAACCCTGCCATCTTCCTTCAAAAACGGATGCTCTTCCACAACTCTTCGCGTCAGAACAGCAAACGCATCGTCCTCATCAAGAGCGATATTCTCGGCCGCACCGGTTTGTTTTGCATTCCGATTAATATTCGTGAAAAGCCTTCTGGTGCGGAGGCGACCCTCATCGTTGTCGTAATGAGTAACGAGCAACACGCAAATATCCTCCTTGCCAATTTCCGGCTTTTGCTTGATGGCATCTTTGATTGCCTTTAAACGATGCTGGCCATCCAAAGCGAAGTACTGCTGTGTTCCATCAAAGGTCAGAACACCGAACTCACGATCTAAGCCGTTGAGAATTCCATCGGGATCGTCCATTGAGAGCCGTGTGTACTCAGGCTCGCCTCCCCAAGCCGCGACAACCATCGAACCCAAAAACCGGTGCTCAGACTTCACTAAGTACTCAGTTATGCCCTTGGTGCGGCTTGAAATCCCTCTCTGAATTAGCTGTCCGAGTTCTTCGTTTGCACCAAGCTCGAAAGCAAAGTTAACTTGCCGTGCAACTTCGCCGTACTTCATCATGCAAATGTAGTACTTCCAATCGCCGACAGAGCATTGGAAAGCGGGAATGAAAGTTTTGTTGCTCATGTTTGTCTCGTTAAAAAGCAGGTTCAGGTTTACTCGGGCGAAGTCTCGTTCCGTGTGTTCGGTTTATCGGCGGATTGAAAACCCTGATAAGCTGACGCTCAACAAGCTCAATCTCTTTCGCGTCTATCAACGGTAGAGGAAGCATCCAGAATTCCAACGGGCGTAGGTTCAAGAATTTCCGCAGGCGTTGCTCTCGTGTAGTATCAGCTGTCCGATCCCAAAGGGTATTCGGATCGCAGTTAACAAATTTGCGGTACTCTGAATAGTACCGATCTCGAATTGTGTCCGTTGTACCATTCTCAATTCCGGCTTTACCCACATAGAGAATATAGTTCACACACTCTTTGCCATTCGGATCGAACGCAAACTCGAACGGGGGACGCCAAACAAACATGTAAACACCACGTTCCCTTGGAAGTGTGGTGTGAAGTGAAGATGTAGCAACATGGCGCTCCCACTTTGCTTCAAACCCGTGAACGAAATCGCAAATTTGTCGGCAGTGTTCAAAGTCAACCAATTTTTCAATTCTTGGCTGAAACTCAAGGCAAGCCGCAGGCTCATCGCGATGACGATGGACAGCTGAGATAAATTCTTCATCGTTCATATTTGAAATGGATCATGCTTTTCGGATCAACAAAAAATGATATCTGTCAGTCGTCGTTCGTCGTCTGTGCCCGAGATGAACCTGCAAACGTAATACGATCTTTGACAAGGGGAGACGAAAACTGATGGCATCTTGAAGTGTTTCTTTGGTAATGACATGCCAATTCTCTTTTGTCTATCCACACACTATAGTCCTCGCCGACTTGCACTACTCCAATCATGAAATCCCAAAGTTTGCTTTTGCACAAGTCGGTTTTTCAGGCACGATTGCGTTCTACAGATGACAGATCGCACAACCCTGTGATTCATCAAGAATCGGCAGGGGTTGCTCGGGGAGGTCGGCAATTTCGTCAAGCGTCCTGCCTTCGCACCAAGTGAATCCGTCTGAAAGTCGTTCGTATTCCTTCGCCTTGTCGAATAGGTCAGGGTGATACTTCTTGAGCCGTTGCCATTCTCCGATCTGCTGATAGAAGCAGAAATAGCAGCCGGATCGTGAACGCCATTCGTAGTAGCTGGGGAGCCCCACGCCGTTGCTTTCAAGCAGCATTTTGATGTCGGCCAAGCCCATTCCATCGTCTTTAAACGGGTAGACAGGGATGATGTTTTGCTTGTTGGAAAGCGACGGGGGCTTTTTGGTAACGTAGCCGTCCCGATTCTCGTCGGCACGAATGCCTATGTAGCTGTATGCTTGCCGCTGGCCAATGAAGTCCTCAAACGGTTCGATCTTGAGAGCCCTTGTACACCATCGACTTCGGGGGCTTGGCAGGTAGCCACCGAACTTTTCGTTTAGAATGATGTCAAACGGATTTCGATCGGGCTTGTTGCGGATGTCGAGCAGTGTGATTGCATTCAAACGGCGAATTGTTTTACCGAGGTAGTCCTCGAGGGTCTCGAGGTATTCGTAAGTCTCCTCAAGCTCGCAGTCGGTGTCGCAGAAAACGTATTCGGCGCAGGCGTGGATTTCCGGATACTTCGTTCGGACGTAAACGGCGAGCGCGGCAGAATCTTTTCCACCGGAGATGTTTACGATATGGAGCGTCTCATCGCTTTTGTCGCGAACGCTTTCGAGTGCATCAGTGATTGACGCCATGGCGGTTTGCTCCTTTGATTGAGTTGAATTGTTTCAGCATGGTCTTGGCCTCATCTTCACCGACGAGATCGGAAAGCTGATGATAGAGCTCTTGTATGCGGCCGAGGACCAGTCGAGATAGCCCTTCCTGCAGCTGCGGCGTGGGAGCTGGGAACGTTCGGGCGGAGTTCTCGATTTTGCTGACGTAGGCGGTGAATTCGCGATCGAACGCGGCGGCCATGCTGTCGTCCCATCGCCGTACCGATTTTTTGACCAGCAAGCTCGCCAAGGAGTCAATTAGCA
The DNA here is from genome assembly GCF_007859865.1 of Rubripirellula amarantea. Lineage (NCBI taxonomy): Bacteria > Pseudomonadati > Planctomycetota > Planctomycetia > Pirellulales > Pirellulaceae > Rubripirellula > Rubripirellula amarantea. The sequence continues at coordinate 1,107,521 of NZ_SJPI01000002.1, forward strand.
GCGAATCGGACTCGTACTCGAGTGACATTCGCGACAGCATTCCCTTCGCGACGCCATCGCTAAGCTTCTCGATGAACTGACCTGGGAAGAAGCTGGCCCATTGCTTGGCGATCGCTCGAACGCTTTGGTCGGAGTTGGGGTCATTGCCGACGGTCAGAGATGCTCGAACAATTTCGCTGGCTTGTTCGGTGTAAGAAGACGCCACATTCTCGAGTTCATCGACGCATTTACGAATTACGTTGATTAGCGATGTGGGTTTATCGACTGACTTCGATAACGCCTTGGGCAACTCGGTGAAGAAAAGCTGCACTGGGTCGTTTACTCGTGTGATGGTTGCACGAAAGCTGTCGGTGTCTTCGGAGAGCCGGCCGGTGGTGAACGCGGCGGGGGGAAGTTGGTGCTTCCAGGCTTCCAATGCGTCGAAGCAGTGGCGGACAAGATCGTTTTCTTCGATCTCGTAATTGGCGACCTTGCTGAAATGTTTGTAGAGGCCGCGTAACAGCTTCTGTTTGGATGCGTCGATGTCGAGAACGAGGATTTGATAGTCGCTGGGGAACTTGCAAATGTTCTCGATATCGGATGGCAAAACGTCGTTGAGATACTTGCCCTTGTGCATCAACGAGATCGCACTTGGGAAAGCGCGAAGTGCTGCGGCGAGCAGGATCGGCATGACGCCGAGTCGCAATCCGAATGGCGGCGATTGAAGTCGCGCAAAGAGTGCTTGGAATGTGGTGGGGCGATCCGATGATTCGGTCAGAAACTTTCGGAAAGCTCCCCAGACGGCTTTCATTCCAGGGTCTTTGAGTGAATTTTCGTGGACGTAGCTCCAACGATCGGAGGCCTCGTCTTTGCGGTACAGGCCGGTGTGCAAGAGCACGGTGTTGAACATCGAGCGATCGGGGAAGAAGCCTTCGAGTCCGAGACGTTCGCGGCCGTGGCGTTCAAGGATCGCCATCGTCAACTTCTTGCGGGCGTTGACCAACGCGGGCGATGGCTTTCGTCGGTTGATCATTTCGTTGTTGATCATCGGCGTCTTGGAAAAGACGTTGGCCATGATGGCGGAGAACGATCGTCGCAACTCGAGTGAGTTTGATCCGTCGATTCGATTGCCGTCGTGGAACCACTTGGCTCCCGATGCCGATGGTGTGACGAGGCGATCAATCAGCTTTTGCAGATGCTCCAGTGCGTCGTCGGTCATCTGTTGCAATTCGGATAACGCGATCGGATCGGATTCGACCAACTCACTATCTTGTTGCATTCGTTGCAGGGCGCTGACTTCGATGGCGGCGTCTCGTAGCGGTAGCGGGTCACTGGGGACGGCGAAAAAGAGTCGCTCTTCGGTCTTGGCTTTGGACGCGACTTCTTCGGCCATCGCGAGGTCTTCTTCGCTGTCGGCCAGCAAGTAGGCGATATGCCCGTCGCTGTCGTCTGCGATGTGATTGATCACCCAGGATTCGATGCTATTGAATTGGTCCTTTGTGAGATACGACCCAGGCAGAAAACGACGAATGCAATGGGTGTCGTTGTATTCGACGGGCTTCCAAACGGGCGGTGATGCTTCCCGGTTCAAGAAGGTGACCAAGTCGAAGTCAGTACCGAGCTTGGAACGCTCTTCATCGAGTCGGCCACGGAGATCGAGGTCGGTTCCGTGCCAGACCGACACGTCATCGTTGTGGACGCGGTGCAACAGGAGTTTGCGACCAAAGAGGTCGCGAAGGATCTTGTCAGCTTGCTTGGGTTCGTATCCGTTGATGGCGAACTTCATCAGATCGACGGTAGTTCGCGATCTTGCGCCGCTGGTACCCAGGCCAAGTAGACACGCGGTCTTCAAAGCGTTGACGGCGGATTCGTCGTCGGGGAGTTTTGAAATGGCGCTCTCGGTTTCGAGCCATTGCCGATAAGTTCCACCGACGGCGGTGTCGGCTCGCATGGCTGGTGAGAAGAAATCGTACAGGTCGCTGACGCGAACAGGCGTGTTCAAGTCGCAGTTGTAAAGGAAACTAAATAGCGTTCGCTCGTTTTGGGCGACGCGGGCGGAGACTCGCGGCAACAAGTAGAGCGCTGTCGGCTCCATCGGATACGCCGTCTTGAGCAGAGCCGACAAGTCTCGGACGCTGAAACCGGAGAACAGGCCGAGCGAGAGGCAACTTTTTGCAGTCGCCTGTGTTGCTTTGCATTCGATGTTCGACGGCGCTCGCGACTGAATGACTTCACCGATCAATCGGTAGATTTCTTTGCTGTCGTCGACGTACTGGATCGTTTCAAAACGACCTTCGATCTTTTTCCAGTTGGATCGGATCGCCTGCGGCAGACCGGAAGCGTAGTGCGAGAGTCCTTGGTGAAGGATCGCACAGAACGTGATTGGGAACGCTTTGGTGCGAGAGGCGATCTCGGCGAGCAATTGGATTTCAGCCAACTCGTCGCCTCGGCCTTCGGCGACCAGGCCTTCGAGATGGCGTCCAAATTCGTCCCAAACGATCGTGACGCGATCGCATTCCATTTCGTCGCAAATGCTTCGGATCAGCTTGATGACTTCGGCAATGTCGTTCTCGTCTGAGTTGCGAAGTTTAGTCCAGCGTCGAACGCCGATCCGCTTAAGCGAGTCTGCTGCGGCTAGCCTCAACTGCTGGCCGACGTTGGCAACATGTCCGTGAAGACAAAGTGACAAACCTTTCTGCTTCGTGCTCGCGCGTCGTCGTTTGGCAAAATCGGCCAAGTCGGGACTGACGACTTCGAGACGCCGGTTAATCTCCAGACGCACAGGACCGGAAGACTTGCTATTTTCGACCAAGTGGCCGGCGTATGCAGCAGTCAGCGATTTGCCGGAGCCGTACGGAGCGACCAAGAAAAAGGCACGTTGGTCTTCGCTGCCTAGCAAAGCTCGGATCAGCGGGACGCATTTAGCGGTCGGCCGGAAATGGCTGATGCGTTCGGGAAAGTCGGCGTCGAACGCGATGTTGATCGAACGCAAGAACAATTCGGCATCGACGCTTTGAGCTGACGGCTTGTTTCGTGTTTTAGACATGAGCGAGCTCCTCGCTGGTTTCATAAAACAACGTCGCCCAATCTTCGGCTGGCATGCAGTGCAGCCGAATGGTGCGGTCGCCAGCCATCCCCGCAATCTGGATAAAGTGGTCGGACTGTTGTTCGATTTGCGACACGGTTTCAAAGAGCGTCTCGCTGCTTAAGCAAAACACTCGACCGGGACCACCGAATTTGCGAGCGGCTTCTTGAAGTTTGATGTCTGTGGTTTTGGATTCCCGCATGGCTTCGGGGAATGCGAGCGATGTGACGTAGCCAAAAACGTTGGTGGGAATTCGCTTTGCTGCTTGATGAACGTGAAAGTAACCGGACGTCCGGTAGTAGCTGAGCAGACCCAGTTCTCGGAACGGGCAATCAGCGCCGTCTTCGGGGTCGTCGTTTCCGGCGGGCACTGCACGGGCGTAACTGAGCAGCATGCAGCCAAGATCACGGGAGAGCGTCGAAGTGCTGGGGACACGTTTTTGCGACGACTCGATGAAGCGGCGAAGCGACTCGAGGCAAACAGCTCGATCAAATCGGTCGTGACTGAAGTTGTTGAAGAACCAAGACCAGGTTGTCGTTGCGTTGATATTGTTAACGAGATTCGCGTGCAGGATCCACCAAGTGCCTTCGTTCAAGAAGAACGGATCGTAGTCCCAGATGAGTTGCCCGAGCTTGGTCGGTTGAAGTAGCGTCGCACGCCCACGGGATTCTGTACCGTCGACTTCAGCAAGTCCGGTGACCATCAACCAATGACGAACCGACTTGGCCATGTTGCGGCCGACACCGAGATAGTCGGCCACTTCTTCGTCGAGGAATTGTTCTGGCGTTTCCGCTACCAGCTTCATGCCTTTGTGAAGCCACCCTTCGCGAACGGGGAATGTTTCGTGACCGCTAAACTTCATGCTTGGCTGCTCCTTGCAAATAATCCGACTGCGACGGCGGCGATTGAAAGCCCGAGAGACGGGCGACTATCGAAACCAACTTCGCCGCAGCGGTTTCGACTTCCACCATTGTGTTTTGATTTGAAAAACTGAACCGCACACTCGCGAACGCCTCATCCTCGCTTAAACCCATCGCGCGAAGAACATATGACGGCTCAGGGCGATTGCTTGTGCAAGCTGAGCTTTGTGAACAGCGAATCCCCTCGCGATCGAGCAACGCGACTATGGCCGCGCCGTCGAGTCCTGGAAACATCATGTTTGTCGAATTGCAGAGCCGATCTTCCGTACTGCCGTTGATTTCAATCTGCGGAATCGCGGAAAGAACTAAAGACTCAAATTGATCTCGCAATTTAGTGATGACCTCAACCGCTGCGTCAAATGATCCTTCCCTTTCACTTGCGGCTCGACCGAACCCAATAATGCCTAGCGTGTTTTCGGTACCTGGACGAAGTCCAGTCTCTTGATTGCCTCCACGAAACAATGGTTGAAGCGTTCGCGGCTCTTTAACGCACAAAGCGCCAATGCCGGTCGGTCCATGCATTTTGTGAGCTGATGCGGTCAAGTAGTCGATACCGGTCCCCGAGAAGTTAACGCGCAGTCGGCCCGTAGCTTGAGCTGCGTCGCAATGAAAGGGCACTTTAAACCGCCGACAGATAGCAGCGATCTCGCGAATCGGTTGGATCACACCGGTTTCGTTGTTTGCCCATTGAACCGAGACGAATGTCCCACCATCGGCAACCGCGGCAGTAAGTGAGTCAATATCAAGGCGACCATCACGACCAACAGGCATTCGCGTCACCCGAATCCCTTCCGCCTCTAGAATGTTTGCGGTTTCGATCACGCAGGAGTGTTCGACCTGGCTGGTCACTAAATGCGGCGATTGATGACCACGAAGGGCGTTAGTCAATACCCAATAATTCAGCTCCGTTACACCGCTGCCAAAGACAATGCTTTCGGACTTGGCCCCCAACAACAACGCCACCGAGTCCCGAGCCTGCATAATCGCCCGTCGAGTCTTCTCGCCGGAACGGTGTTCGCTGGATGCATTGCCGAAATCCTGATTGATTGCCGTCGACAACGCTTCACGTACCTCATCCGAGGGATGTGTTGTGGCGTTGTTGTCGAGGTAAATCTCAGGTTTCATTCGGACTCCGTCCCTCACGGGCTTTGATTTGCTAGCATTTTACGGAATGAGTGAGAAACTTGCGACGGGCGTAGCGTGCTTGATCTCCAAGCCGGTGTTATGGCCGACCGGTTGGAGGATACAGGTAAGCTGTGACACGTTTGGTCCGGCAGTGGCAATGAGGCGAGAGGTTGTCGCCTTCGCGCCAGCACACGCTCGAGGCCATTTCTGGCAGCTCCGTCGCTTACTAGGCGATTTCCTTCGCCGTTCATTTTCCGAAAAACTCGTCGTGTAGCCTTTGCCCAGCCGGACCCAAATCGACGAGGAGTTTTTGGATCTGCTTGATGGCAAGAGGAGACGGTTGGACCTTGCCATTTTCCCAACGGTTCACGGTTGAGAAGGTCACCCCGAGTTTCGCCGCCAGCTTCTCTTGGCTGATTTCCAGCTGGCCCCGAAGTGATTTGATCAATTGCCCAATATCCCTTGATCGTGTTGCAGTCATCGGCTCTCCGTCAAGTTTTGCAGATGCTATATCATCTGCACTACAGCTTACGCCTTCTCCGAAAGGGAGTCAACGAAGGGTGCGGACGGAAAAAACATTGGCTGCGACAACAATCTCGGCTAAGCGGAAAAAACCATAAGTCATTGCCCGCAAACGACTTGGAACCACCAGCGCTCGTGTTCGTTAACGCGCGCATACATTTTTTCATGCTTTCCCTTGTTGTGAGCATGCTTGGGCTGTCCCATAATCCATGTGCTCTGGCCGATTCGACCGACGTGGCGGGTTTGGCAAAAACCGAGCAAACCAATGATTCCACTGTTGGGCGTGACTGCACCTATCTTTTCAGGGCGGTTGGGCACCAAAGGAGCTGTTTACATGATTTCTGCGCCAACATTGCGCTTTGATTGCTTTCTGCAGTTTCAGGAGCGGCTAGGCCACTTCTCACCCGGTTCTCCCGAATACGAAGAGGCGGATATTGCTTGCCGGCTCGCATTGAATCCTCGGCGCTCTACTGAGCCCGCCGAGTTCTTCTCGCGAAACCTTCGACGTGATGCTCGCCGAACTTTTGTTCGGCAACCCAATCAACCGGTCACCTTCAGCAGCCTGAAGGATCCCCAAAAGGATGACGGTGACGCTGCCTGCGAAGTAGCTTCGCCGAAGCGTTCTTCGTGTCGACCGATAGACGAAGCAATCGCACTTGAACTGCTTTCGCGGTTAAGTCAACGCGTCGGTCACATTCCGGGTGCGCTTCGTTGCCTCGATGGGATGCTGACGAACGAATCTGTCAAAGACACGGCGACCGCGATGGTGGTTTCCGAGCGTCGTGTTCATCACGTGCGCGGCTTGATCCGGAAAGCCTATCAAGACATGACCTGTCGCGATGAAACGTCCGACAGTTAGTTCCACAAACCATTTTTCCAAGCCGGCTACTCTCGGTAGCCGGCTAAGTCACCCGGTGCTGGTCGAGCGAATGCCGATCGGCTCAAAAACAGGAGTCTTTCAATGAACACAACAATCAAAGCCATTCCAATGGTCCTTGCCGGCCAGGCCCTAAATTCACTTCGCGATTCAGGTTATGACCTTGCGACAGCTTTAGGCGAACCGGTCGACAACAGTCTCGAAGCGAATGCAAATCTCGTCCAAATTCGACTCGATCAATCAACCAACGATCGAGGCAAGAAGCACATTCATCAGATTGTCATTGCCGATGACGGTGATGGAATGAACGAAGATACCCTGTGGCACTATTTGCAACTGGGATATTCCTCGCGATACATGAGCAAGAAGACTATCGGTAAGTACGGCGTAGGTGCAAAACTTGCTGCGCTGAACTTCGCACGACGAATCGACGTGTGGAGTCGAACGGCCGATGGTCCATGGCGGCATGTCTACTTTGACCTCGATGAAGTGCGGCAGGGTGAACAAGGTGGCGAAGTACCAGGGATCGCCCAGCCGGAAGAGATGGAGGTACCCGCTGAACTAAAACTGAAGCTACCTTCGTCAAGCGGTACGATTGTCGTTTGGTCCAAGGTGGACCGCTTGGAGGATGGGCGGCGAGCACCTGACGCCAACGAGCTTCGGCTCGAAGTCGAAAAGGAACTGTCGCGAATTTTTCGGTACTTTCTTCACGGAGGGCGAAGGATCACGGTTAACGAGACTGACCTAGTTCTCTTTGACCCTTTAATGTCGATGGATCAGAGTTGGGCAGACCAGGTATTGAGTGATCATTACAGCAACGCAAAAGCGACCAAAGGTGCGAAGAAGAAACCACGGGAGGAGCACTTCGGCTCAAAATTGATTTGGGAAGAGCCAGTGAAAATTGAGGGGCACGAAGCCTTGGTTCGCATCACGTTGTACCCTCGCGAAGTTCTGCGAAAACGCGGGACCGGCGGTGATAAGCTCGCAAAAAAGCTTCGTCTTCCCGAGAACGAAGGCAAAATCTCATTTGTTCGACTTGATCGGGAGGTTTCATACACGAATGTTCCCCGGATTTTTGGGCGGGCCGTCCAGGAGCCTGATCGCTTTATAGGAATCGAGGTTTCGTTCACGCCGGAATTGGATGACTACTTTGGAATTCGCAACGTCAAACGCGGTGTTGAGCCACACGGCGAACTTCGCGAAAGAATCCGAACGATCATAAAAAAATATGTCACGACCGCTCGGAAAGAGATTGACGAAGTCTGGGGTGCAGCTGCAAGGGATACGCTAAGCACGCAGGGTGAACATGCCAGCATCCTTGATGCCGCGAAGAATGCCGGTCGAACACTTCCTAGTGGGCGAGCGAAAGGCCCGGAAAGCCAAGAAGAAAAAGACCAACTATTGGACGATCTCGCACGAGATGTGGTGGGGTCCGACGTCGATAAAGAAAAGGAACGACTTGAGTACATTGAACGCTTGAAGGAACTCCCTTTCGTGGTTGAGTCGGTGGATTTTCCTGGCACGCAGTTCGTCGATATCCAACACGTTGCTGGCAAGGTTCTGATTCGCCTGAATACCAGGCATCGTTTCTACCGAGAAATGTGGGCACCAGTTCGAGAGATTGCATCTCTTGATGCCGGGAGCGTCTCAGGTGCCGATGCCGTGAAGGCAGCGCGTCGCACAATCGAAGCGTTGACATTGATGATGATTGCATTCGGTAAGGCCGAATCAATGCATGAGGATCCGCAGGAGCAATATGGTGAACTGAGAAGCTACTGGGGGCAGTTCTTGAGTTCCTTGATGGGCAAGGTGAAGGACATCGTTTAGGCCTAGAGGCTAGAAAGTACTAACGGTAGCCAAATTGTCGGATCACGAGGCTGCGGTAAACGACTTGTTAAAGCCCAACGCAATCAGCGGTAAATGAATGAAAACGCCCGCGGGGGATTGCTCCTCCACGGGCGTTTATTGTTGTTCGTCGTTCGACTTACAGTTCGACCGCTTCGACTTCGCGGACGAAGCGGGATGCGTCGTTTTCTAGGAACGATGAGACGACGTTGAACACGGCGTCACCGAAGCCACCGATGTTCAGGATGTCGTCTCGCTCGGGTGCCTGGCTGGTTCCGTAGGGTTGGATGTCGATGCAGACTAGCTTTGGATCGACAATGCCGTGTCCGCGCTGCGTCTTCTTGAACTTCTCCCATTGGGTCATCACTCCGGTTGAACCGTTTTGGCCGTAGCCGTAACGTCGTCCCGAGGTGATCCAGCTTTCGTTGTCGCTGACCAGCACGATGCCGGCGAAGGCTTGCTTCGCGTAACGTGTGTTGGCTTCGACGAATGGCAACGAGCAGTCCGTTCCGCCGCCTCCGTACTTCGACAAGCGTGCTGACAGTGACAAGATTGAATCACTTGGATCGACCTTGACCTTGTAAGCTTGAGTATCGAATGGAATCACGACGCTGTCTGGGTTACGACGCAGGATCGCTGCTGCGAACAGTGCCGCAACATCGACGCATCGCATCTTCGACATTCCACCGCGACCACGGTTTCCCGTGACTGGGCAGCCCATCGAACCTGACGTATCGAGTCCGATGATGACTGGTCCAGGCAGCGTTGGCACGTTTCCGCACGCAATCTCGGCAGCGTCATGCAACGCCGTCTTGATTTGGGCTGGAACCTCGTCCGATGCGTTCATGTAAGCCGCCAGGAACTGGTACGGGAACTGACGGCTGCGAGCGATCGCGTCGCGGTCAGCCAGTTGGCCGGCCACGTAGTCGATCATCGCGTTGTCGGTTCCTGCGAATCCGAGGATTCCAGGCTTCTTGAATGCGTCGTGACGCAAAAGCGTGTTGAGGTTCATTCGCAGTGCTTGCGGTCCCATTTGTCGGGCAATCGCCTTCCAAACCAACGGTCCCTTGGCTGCGTCGGCCAGCAAGTCCCATCGAACTTGCAGGTCGCCGGCGATCAACGTTTGGGCTTCGGCCGTGTCGGCTGCTCGGTAAGCGACCAACGACTGCACCGTCGATGGCAGGTGGTCAGCCGTAGCTGGTGCCCACTTCTCGACTGGCTTGTCGGTCAACCATCCGAACAACGCTCGACGCGCGTCATCCTTTGGCGTTGGACGTGCCATTCGCAAGATGTCTCGCAGGCTTGGATCGTTTCCGATCGAAGCTGAGAGCAACTTGCCAACAGACGCGTCGTTCAGCCATCGTTGGAACGCACGCTGCAGCGATGACGACAGGCCCTTGCGACCGAACTGTCCTGAACGAGTCATTTGGAAAACGGTGCGCAGAACGCGGCCGTTGTCGGCGACTCGGTCGAAGACTTGGTGCATCAGCTTGGTGTCTCGCGTCGACAGTACGACCAGCAGCGCCGCAGGCATGTCCTTCATGTAAGCACGCTCACGTGAGTAGACGGCCAGCTTTGCCAGGAACTCGTTGTCGTGGATCTCGTCGATCAGCTTTCGCATTGCGTCAAGTTGGTTTTGTGCGGACGCGTAGTAGACGTTGCCGAACGTGCCGGTCGCCGCCATTTGGGCAAGCGCGTGCTTCGCTGACATCTTGTACGCTGGGCCGCCTGCTTCGTTGACGACAGTCGCTCGTGGCAGGACGCTGGTGATGCTTTGGAATAGAGACTTGTTGGCCATGTTTGACCTCCTCGATTGAAAACGGATGTGTTTGAACATCCGGGCAGCCGCCAGTCTTTGGAAAAGACCCAAGGCGGCGAAGTGAAAAACGCACTCGACGAATTGTTGGACAGAGATCCCGCAGGATCGTTTCCGAGCTAGCGGGGCGGGAGTCGAACCTGCAAAGCCATGTACTCCGTGCCGGCAGTCGAGTGTGTGCGGTTGAATGTGGGATAAGCTTCCAGCTTGTCGGTTGTTGAATGACAGGCAGGATGCCTATCCCACAGGCAGTGATGCACTTGATGAAAAGAAAAACACGATCGACGAAGTGGTGACCAGAGGTTGTTACGGCGCTCTACCACTGAGCTACGCCCCTGCGAGTTTGACAAGCAGTTGGGGCGGTGGGACTCGAACCCACGACACCCGGCTCCTGAAGCATGTACTCAGAATCGGCAGTCGATCGTGTGCGCTTTCTATTTCGTTTTCTTCTTGGTGGTCTTTCCCATTTGTTTCCAAAGGGAACGGCCGTTGTCTCGGTCGAGTCGCACTAGTTGTTGCTGTCGTGTGTCGAAAGCGATCAGGTTTCCCTTGGGTCGCTTCGCGTAAACGAACGGCAAGCAAACGGCAACGACTTTGTGCGGTTCGCCGGCTGCGCGAGGCAAGTAGCGAAGTCGAACGAGTTCGTCGATGGGTTGCGAGATGCCAGAGCAGTCCCACAAGTAGGATGGAAGTTCGATGATCTCGCTGAGGATGGTGACGTAGTCACCTTTGGCGATATCTTCGCCAGCGATCCTGGCCGCGACGGTGGTCACGGTTTTGGATCGGCTTTCGGTTGTGGTTTTCATGTTTCCGTAATCGTTGAAAGATTGAATGGTGCATGTGTGTTCTCTGCTGAATCGCGAGTGGGGATTACTCGCGGCCGGTCGGAATGGCGAAACAGGAATGTAAAACACGCATAGTTCGATCTCTCGAGACGATTGGGGAAAACGCGATTGACGAAGTGGGTCGACCAGACAAATTCGATGCTCTACCCACTGAGCTACGAAGCGAACGCGAGGATCGCTTTGGTGGGACTCGAACCCACGGCCGTCGAGGTGATGTAGTCCAATCTGGCAGTCAATCGTGTGCGGTTGGCGACGAAGTTTTGGTCAGACGTTGTTGACTGAGCTATCGACGATCCTTTCGGATGCCGAGCAGGATTTGAACCCGCGACCTCGCCGCATTGCGACGCGCTCTACCCATGTAGTCCGAACCGGCAGTCGCCGTGGTTTGGTTGAAGACGGATCGACGAAGGGACAACTCAGATGTTTCACATTTGCAATGTAATCCAAGCCTGCAGTCGATCAGTCAGAAACGCTGGTGGGAGTCGAACCCACTTTGGCCGGGTTGCAACCGGCTGCCTGGCCATCTGGCTCCAGCGTTTTATTGCTCGCGGGGTTGCCGCGAGCGTGTGTTGTTCAGTCGTCGTCTCTAAAAGTAGTCGTCGCGATTGACGCCATCACAGACGCCCCGATCGTAGGCAACAACGTTTGAACCGCTGACCGCTGCCGCATGGGCACAGGTCGTTTCGGCCGAGTTTCTCCTCGAGTTGCTTGCCTTGGATGATTCGGACTCCGCGTTTGACTTTCGTTTCTGACGGGTAGCCTTTACGACGTTTGCTCATCGGCTCGAAAGCATTGGGCGTTGTCGTCGTCACATTGGTGTTCGTATCGCATCGTTCTGCTCCGGTTTGAGTGTGAAAACGTTTAATTGTGCAAAGACCAATCGGCGAAGGTACAACTCAGATGGTTCACATTTTCAAGATGTAATCCGAGTCTGCAGTCGATCAGTCAGTGCTCTCGCCAGGAATCGAACCTGGTCTACGACCTTCGCAAAGTCGCGTGCGAATCCAGCACACTCCGAGAACATTTGGAGTAACCCGCCCAGGAATCGAACCTGGTCCGACAGTTTCGAAGACTGTCATGCTATCCAGCACACCCGCGAGTCATTTCGTTGTTTTCTTCATTCATAGTCACAAGAGCCGACGACTGGGTTCGCACCAGCATGAGCCGCTTTACAAGAGCGGTGCCTTTCTGCATCGAGCCACGTCGGCCTGGGTTGTCGCATCAGTAGCCCGACCAGGAATCGAACCCGGAACTTCTGGTTAGAAGCCAGAGATGATGTCCGTTTCACCATCGAGCCGTTTCAAACAAGCGGAAGGCGAGGGAGTCGAACCCTCATCACCCGAAGGTGGCACGCGTTAGCAGTGCGGCCCGGCAAACCGTATCCGGCTGCCTTCCGTAAACAATCGTGAGTGGACCGGAAGGGAATCGAACCCTTCCACCGACTTTGCAAAAGTCAGTCGCCTCCTTGGAACATGCCAGCCCATTTGTTTCAAACGTCACTCAGAGGTCCGTCCGGGAATTGAACCCGGTCTTCGTCCATACCACAGACGCGTGCTGCCGCAACACTTACAGACCGTTTGTGTCAGTGATCACGGATGGAATCGAACCATCGGTCTCCTGCTTGTCACGCAGGCGTCTTAGCCGCTGGACCACGCGATCGTTTGTCATGACCGAGGTGGGAGTCGAACCCACAAAGTCACGAGGCTCTCGACCTCGTCGCTTTGCCAGTTTGCGTACCCGGCCGAATGAAGTAGCGGATCCGGGGGTCGCACCCGGCGGTCCTGGCTTATGAGGCCTGGCTGAGCTCTGGCCCATCCGCATTGTTCTCGCATCGAAGTAGCGGGTTCGGGGGTCGCACCCGACGGTCCAGGCTTATGAGGCCCGGATGAGCCTGGCTCACCCGCATCGTTGTTTCACTACTGAAAGTGAAAGTAGCCAAGGCGAGAGTTGAACTCGCACGCCGCATGTGGGCACGACATTCTGAGTGTCGCGTGTCTACCGGTTCCACCAGTTGGCTGTATGAATCGAAGTACTGCGGGAGGGAGTTGAACCCTCAAACACGAACGTTTGAAATTCGCCGCTTTGCCGGTTTGCGTACCACAGCAAGTTGAGTCAGTGCTGAGGGCGGGAGTCGAACCCGCAAGCACTTGTTCCTAAGACAAGCGGCTCGCCGTTGGCCTACCTCAGCGTTTGCGAATAAGTGGAGCACCGGGGAATCGAACCCCGATTTTCTGCGTGCAAAACAGACGTCTTCCCGTTGGACGAGCGCCCCATGTTGTTGTTTCGTTTCAGTGCCCAGAGCAGGAGTCGAACCTGCAAACACTCGGGTTTAAGTCGAGCCGCTCGGCCAGTTGGCGTATCTAGGCGTCTTGTGTTTGGTGCCGTGGGAAGGACGCGATTGCTCACGCCCTTCCGTTGGCTGCCAACGTGTCATGCCCTGAGTCGCGGCGTACTATCGCCCGTTGACTTGCGGTGGTTTCGGATTGCCTTGCGGTAGTCCGGAACACGCTCGCCTTCGACGATCACGTCGCCGACCGTTTCAACCACCCAGCCATCGACCCAGTTGTCGTCGCTATCTTTCAGCTTTAGCACTCGGCCGACTTTGGCGAACTGCGTCGGGATGTACGAAGTCGTCACGACGCTGGCACCAGCGACGATGCGTCTCATCGCACATTGCGCGTACTTTACGTTTCTGGTCATCGTCGTCTCCTGGTTAGGCGGAATGAAAATTGTCGTAGCGAAGGTCGAAGTAGTCCCGGATGGAATCGAACGATCGTTTCCTGCGTGTAAAACAGGTGTCGTAGCCGTTGGACCACAGGACTTTGTCAAAATGTCGATCCGAAGAGCACGTCCCCAAGGATTTGAACCCTGACTAACTGGTTTGGAATCAGTAGTGCTACCGTTACACCAGAGACGTAGAAACTTTTCAAAACAAGTGGGAACGCAAGGAATCGCACCTCTCGCCGACTACCACACAATTAAAGGCAGAAGGGTTACAACCTCCCGTGTGGAAACGCTCCCAAGTTGTCGTCAAACAAGCGGAAGCCGTGGGACTCGAAGCCACAACGGTCTTACCCGCAGCTGTTTTCAAGACAGTGTCCTCATCCGGCCGGGTGACTTCCGTAGTTGCGTTATTGAACGCAGTGACGTGAGCGGGAATCGAACCCGCGGACTCCTGGATGAAAACCAGACGATTCTGCCATCAGAATCTACCACGCCGTTTTGTTGGCCAGCCTTGTCGCCAGCCGAGTACCGCATAGGAGTTTCGATCTCCTTCCTGCTGCCTGAGAAGCAGCCGACCTAGCCAGTAGTCGAATGCGGCGTTTGCAAAGCGATGGCAACGGGAGTCGAACCCGCAGCGACTTGATAGACAATCAAGCTTCCTTCCCAGAGGAACTTACCACCGTATCGGTTCAGGGTGACTAACCGGAATTGAACCGGCGACAAACTCATTCACAGTGAGTCTCTGGAAACCAGCACCAGATCTAGCCACAGCGCCGAGGACAGGAATCGAACCTGTGTGTGCCTGATTCAGAGTCAGGTGCAACGACCAGCAGTTGCCGCCTCGGTGTCTTCGTTTCATCAGCACTCCGTCCGGGAATTGAACCCGACCTGCGAGCTTCAAAGGCTCACGTCGCGACTACGCGCCGGAGAGAGTTTTCAACAATGAAAGAGTGTCCTGTGGGAGTCGAACCCACCTAGCCGGATTGGAAGTCCGGAACCTTTGCCGCTCGGCCAAGGACACTGAATATGCGGAAGTCTGAAGGGCGAGGTGTGAAACGAAGCGAGCTATTCCACACTTCTCGCTTCACCCTTCAAACTTCGCGAAGCTCCGGCGGATGGACTCGAACCATCACTCGTCTCCTTAACAGGGAGCCGCCTTACCATTGGGCCACACCGGAATTTTGCAAGCGCCCAGTGGGAGTCGAACCCACACTTCCGCCATGGCAAGGCAGCAGGCTACCGCTACATCATGGGCGCAAAAATGCATCACTACCAAATTGTCAAAGATCAATACGCCGAAGCGTTCAAGAGCACCGAGCCGGAATCGAACCCGCATCACCTCGTTACGACGGAGGAGTCTTGCCGTTAGACCATCAGTGCTTGCTTCAAAATGTCTCAAGTGGGATCGGTGAGAATCGAACTCACATCGCTCGGATTAAGAGTCCGATGCATTACCTTGTCTGCCACAATCCCATGTGTTGTTGTTCTCGGCGTCGTCGTTGTTTTGTTTCAGTCGGCGTGGCGGGAATTGAACCCGCGACCGTCGCCTTATAAGGACGCCGCTCTCACCCCTGAGCTACACGCCGATGCGTAGCGATGGGGCCGAAGGGAGTTGAACCCTCACCGAACGGATTAAAAGTCCGTCATGCTGCCAGTTACACCACAGCCCCGATGTTCGATCGCGGCTATGCGTTTCAATCGCAGTGCAGACAGCATGTTGGTTTTCCTTTCGTGTCGTTGTCGTAAGTGGTAGCCCCGAGGATCGAACTCAGCGCGACCCGCGTATCAGGCGGATTTGGGCGACCAGCCCTCGACTACCGTTGTCGTTTCAAAAGTCGGACACCTCGGAGTCGAACCGAGAGCCTTCCGCTCCCAAAGCGGACGTGCTTCCATCTGCACCTGTATCCGATGTTCTGTTTCTTCCATCGCCGCGGCGGTTGCCGTCGGCGCATATCTTCCTTGTCAGTGGGCCGGGAGGCGCTCGAATCCTCGTCTGCGGTTCTTCAGACCGCCGCTAGACCGTCTCAGCTACCAGCCCAAATTGGGTTCGTTGTTGGGGTTGCCCGTTCGATGCGGACACGAAAAAAGGCTCAATGTCTGCGTGACACCGAGCCTTCATGAAGAAGTCGTTCGCTAATGAAAGCGAGTGTCACATCAGACGCGGATACGCCGGGGCATTATCAAACGACGGTGTCCCGCCGAAGAGATTGCCTTCGTGTATCTGTTCGAGTCGACTGGATTGAATATTCGTTAACATCAGAAAGCTCGATACTCGCTCGTCTGTGAATGTGACTTGTGTGTTCGGAGAGATAGACTCTCTCGCGGCCAGATGGTTCGCCAAAAATGTCAGCTTCTGCGAAAAACATTCTTGGCCGATGCTGCCTCACACGAACATGAAACACCGCTCAGACTCGAAAGTACTCATAGGACGCGAAAAAAGATCAATCGCGGGGTGCAAGGAAACGCAAGTGATGAGCGGCATGGGCAGAATGAATTTGCTCAATTCGCTCACGTGGCAGTCGCCCAAACGCTGGATGCGGAGCATAGTCACCAACGTGAGCGTAGAACCGAGACACGCTCGCAGCAAAAGCTTCAACCTCACGAGCGTCGTCCAGCTCCGCCGGCGGAACGAACATCGACGCTGTGCGAATTCCACGAGGTGAATCGCCGCCGAGAACTTTCGGCAAGAGGATCCGTCGCATCACAGGACGCAAGAACGCGAAGAATGACATCCACTTCGGATAGCCATCGACGCTCGGATCTTGCACGAGCGTTAGGTGACGGCAGATTTCCCCCAGCGACCAATTGCCATTCTGGTTGTATCCGCTCTGCAGTAGCGATCGTGCCTCTCGGGCCGCCGCGTTCAGATCGTCGAAGTGTAGTTCCCGCAGTTGTTCCATGCGGTTAGTTTAACGCGATAGGACATTGTTGAAACCGAAGTGCAAGCATTGTCGATGCAGAGCCAACCCTCGATACGAAACTCCCTATGAACTCAATCGAAAAGTTTCTCGCCGCAAAAACTTATGCAGTCGCCGGCGCATCCAATCGCCAACACAAGTACGGCAACAAAGTCTTCCGCGCCCTCCTCGCCGCCGGCCGCGAGACGTATCCGCTGAACCCGGTCACGGAAGAAATTGAAGGCCACAAGGCTTATCCGAAAATGGCGGACCTTCCCATCGTCCCCGAATCACTGTCAATCATCACGCCACCAGAAGTCACCCGGAAAGTCATCGCTGACGCGATCGCTGCCGGCGTGAAGAACATTTGGATGCAGCCGGGGGCGGAACACGAGCAGGCCAGTGAATCGGCACGCGAAGCCGGCATCAACGTCATCGACGACGGCAGTTGCATTCTCGTGCTTTTGGCCCGCCAATCATGACGCAAGCCGAAGTGGAGATTCGCAAGGCCACGGAACAGGATCGCGATTCGATTCTTGTGGTCCACACGAATGCCTTTGGCGAGGCCGAAGGTACGGTGATCGCCAAGCTCGTCGATGAGATGCTCAATGACGCTTCCGGCGAGCCAATGCTATCTCTTGTCGGTGAAACGGACGGCGAACTCGTCGGGCACCTACTCTTTACGTCCGCGAAACTCGAACCGGACCATGGCCAAGTCAGTGCAAGGATTCTCGCACCGCTGGCGATTGTGCAAAATCGACAACGTCGGGGGATTGGCGGTCGTTTGATCGAAACGGGGTTACGCCTGTTGGAGGAATCCGGCGTCGACCTCGTCTTCGTTCTGGGCTATCCCGACTACTACTCGCGATTCGGGTTCAAGCCCGCAGGTGTTCAGGGTCTTCAGGCAACCTACCCAATCCCACCGCAAAATGCAGACGCTTGGATGGTGACGGAATTGAAGCCAGGAACGATCGAGAATTGCAAGGGAACCGTTCGCTGCTCAAAAGCCTTGGACCATCCGAAATACTGGCTTGAGTGAGCCAGCATCCGTTTTTCTCTCCATAAGCATTGACTCGCCGATCTATACCTGTAATATACAGCTACATGCCTTGCCCGCGACTGAACCGAGTGATATGTCCACTTTAGAAAAACGCAGCGTTCGACTCCCGCGTCTCGCCCTCGTGGTGCGGATACTCTTTGCGTTGTTCCTTGTCGGAACCGGGGTCATGACGATGGGTTTCGGCATAAATGGGTACCCGGTGGGCGATCCGCCAACTGAGCTCGATCAATTCATGCTCGCGCTTGAGAAAACAGGCTACCTGATCTTTTGGGTTGGCTTGCTCAAGACGGTCGCTGGCGGGCTGATGTTCTTCCCGCGGACAACGCCACTCGCGATCCTGATGGCGCTGCCTTATGCGTTCAATATCTTGCTGTATGTCATCTTCTTTGCTCATCAATACCTCGTTGTCGGCCTTCCCGATTTCGCAGCGTGCGCACTGCTGATTTACTGCTACTTCGATTGGTATCGCCCGATCTTTGCTGGGCCGACGCCCGTCTCGTCTCAAGATTCTTCCGGAGGCGAACATGCAGTTTGACTCGGAATCCTCGCCTGGATTCGCGATCGGGCGTGTCGCCTATCTGATCCGTTCGGGAATGGCTGCGGTGCTGAAGAGCGCGGGTTGGCCGTTTTCGCCGGAGGAAACGCAAACATTGATCACTTTGCTGGATGCCGACCAGCCGCTGAGCATGAACGAGCTGGCGTCACTGATGATTCGTGATCCAACGACTGTGAAACGCCAGTTGGATCGGCTCGTCGAACAGAAGTTTGTCGAGCGAAGCGTATCGAGTGAAGACGCTCGCATCGTGATGGTCGGATTGACTCGCCGCGGCGAGCAGAAACTTCAAACCGTCCTGCCGCTGTTAGACGACTTGCGAAAAACCACGCTTAAAGGCATCTCGAAGTCGGAACTGGAAGCAACGCAAAACGTTCTGCAAAAGATGCAGAAGAACTTAATCAAACACATTTCAAAGGAATAGTCTCATGAACAAAATCATCTTCTCTCTCTGCCTTGTGCTATCCGGGGTCAGCGTCGGCGTTGCTCAGGAAGCGACAAACGCAACCCAGCGGCTGCGAAACCAGGGCGTCCAGTTCCAAGAACAAGTCGTCAAAGTCGCTGACAAAGTCCACGTCGCCGTCGGCTTCAGCCCCGCGAATGTTTCTATGATCGAAGGCGATGATGGACTGATCATCATCGACACGGGCATGTCGATTGATGATGGCACTCGCATCATGGAAGAATTCCGTAAGCTTAGTGACAAGCCGGTCAAGGCGATCATTTTCACCCACGCCCACGGCGATCACACTGGCGGCGCGGCGGCGTTTCTCGGTGACGAGCGACCGCAGATTTGGGCGCACGAGAATTTTGGTAGCGAAGCCGGTCCGTGGAAAGCCGGGGGGCTGACGTTTCAAAACGTTCGCGGTGCGAGGCAAGCCGGATTCAAGCTGCCGCCCGAGCAGCGGATCAACAACGGCGTTGCACCGGCCCGATACCCCAAACGCGGTGGAGCCGTCTTTTCATCTGGCAGAGAAACGGTGCCGACCCATTTTCTGAAGGGCGACCGCAAATCAATCAACGTAGGCGGAGTGGAAATCGAACTCGTTGCCGCACCGGGCGAGACCAACGATGAATTATTCGTCTGGTATCCGGCAGGCAAAGTCGTGTTCGCTGGCGATAACTTCTACCGATCATTTCCTAACTTGTACGCAATTCGTGGAACTCCCAATCGTAGCACTCGCCTGTGGGCCGAAAGCCTCGGCAAGATGGCCGACACAGATGCGGTTGCCTTGGTTGGCGGTCACACCAATCCGATTCACGGAGCAGTCCAAGTCAAGCAAGTTCTGATCGATTACCGCGACGCGGTACAATTCATCCACGACAAAACAGTTGAAGGGATCAACAAAGGACTGACGCCGGACGAGTTAGTTGAGTACGTGCGGCTTCCTGAGGAACTCGCAGGCAAAGAATACTTGCAACCGTTCTACGGACATCCGGACTGGGGCGTCCGAACGACCTTCAACTACTACCTCGGCTGGTTCGACGGAAATCCGTCCAACTTGTTTCCGCTGCCGCCCCAGGCAGAAGCCGAGCGGGTCGCAAAGCTGGCAGGCGGAACGGAAAAGCTATTGGAATCCGCCCGCGAAGCGCTGGCCGCTGACGACAATCAATGGGCCGCGCAGCTCGCTGATCACTTGCTTTCGATCGACGCTGACGACACAAACGCAAAGCAAATCAAAGCTGACGCCTTAACAAAACTTGCCAGCAACATGGTCAACGCAACCGCTCGCAACTACTACCTCACCGTCGCCCGCGAGCTACGAGAATGAATTCAGCTCCAACCGCTGCAGAAACACGATGGGAAAATAGATGAACGGCGAAGCGAATCTGCTGACATTGCTGCAAAACATGCGGCCCGAACTGCAAGATGGCGAATTTGTGTTTTGCTCATTGGAACCGGCAGTCGCGTCCGAACTATGCCTTTCCCCCATCGGACAGTTTCTTGAAGAGGAGGGTTTGACGCTGATTCTTGCGAAGGACGAATCGGACGCGAAAGGCCTCGACTTCACTTTTCCTTGCAGGAAGATCACTCTCAAAGTGCACTCCAGCCTTGAGGCGATTGGGTTCCTTGCCGTCGTCACTGAAAAGCTGGCTAAACACGGCATCAGCGTCAATGCAATCTCAGCCTACTTCCATGATCACCTTTTTGTTCCGACGGAGAAAGCTGAACACGCGATGCGTGTGTTGAGTGACGTGGTCGAGCAATCGCATCTCTAGTAGTAACGATTCGTCGAACGCTCGGTCTGCAAACGAACGACCGAAAGAATAAGCCAGCCTGAATTCGCGTGCGAGAGTATATCGACAGGCGAGCGGATTGTTCAATCAAGCCTACGAATCACCTTGGCCGGATTGCCCGCAACGACGACTTCGGGCGGCACATCTTTCGTAACCACGCTGCCGGCACCGATGACGCTGCAATCTCCGATCGTCACGCCAGGGCAGATGACCGCCTTGCCTCCGATCCATACATCGTTGCCGACCGTGACGGGCTTACCGAACTCTTGAGTTCGACGCAGTTCGGCTTCGAGCGGATGTGTTGCCGTGTAGATGTGAACGCCAGGAGCAATGAAAACATGGTTCCCGATCCGGACTTCGCAAACGTCCAGGATGACGCAATCGAAGTTGAAGTAGACCTTCTCATCAAGATAGATGTTGGTCCCGTAATCGCAGCGAAAAGGTGGTTCGAGCCAAACCGTATCTCCGCCACTGCCGAACAGTTTGCGGCAAACATCTCTCATGCGTTCGGCGTCGCCCGGTTCGGCGTGGTTCAGCGTGGTTCAGCGTGTGGATTAGCGTCCGCGCGTGCAGGCGATCGGCCGTCAGTTCTGGATCAGCCGGGTCGTAAGGTTCGCCGGCGAGCATCTTTTGCTTCTCGCTCATCTCACTGAACCATGATCGAGTCGATCAAGATCTCGAACGGTCCCGGTTTCTTGTCGCCGAGCAAAATACCGATGGATTGCACTTGGCTGGGCGTCAGCTTCATGCCGGGTATGCGGCGGCCGAAGGAGTGAGCGACGAACTGGTCGATCGGCAGTTTGACTTCCGTCCACTGGCCGGCGGTCGTGGCGAATTCCATCTGGTAGGAGAATGCCGTCCGGCGATCGGGCGTGTAGAGATTGAACGTGTAGCGACGTCCGTCGCCTTTGACTCGCAACACGATCGTCTCGCCGGGATCGAGACCGAGTGAACCGCTGGGCCGCGAGCGTACTGACGCGAACCCGCCGTTGTTTTCAAGCGACAGGTTGCCGGCGAACCGCATCGCGTCTTCACCCGTGTCCAATTTGACAATCGACGCTTGGCTGCTTGATCGCCCGCCCATGACTCCGTCGTTGACGATCTGCCACTTGGCCGCGTCACTGGACTGTGTGTCAGCAGATTGGGCAAAGTCGAACAGGCTGGTCATCGTTTGTGCTTCCGCGGCCGGTACCGTGAGGACAGCGAACAAGAGAACGGCGGCAAATCGAAAGAGCGGTTTCATGCTTGGTGATCACGGCAAGAGGATTGGGGCGGGCAGTGAACTATAC
The DNA here is from genome assembly GCF_007859865.1 of Rubripirellula amarantea. Taxonomy (NCBI): domain Bacteria; kingdom Pseudomonadati; phylum Planctomycetota; class Planctomycetia; order Pirellulales; family Pirellulaceae; genus Rubripirellula; species Rubripirellula amarantea. The sequence continues at coordinate 1,129,296 of NZ_SJPI01000002.1, forward strand.
CGACGAAGCAAACCAAACCTTTCGATCATCTCACAGCTTGATGGCGGCTTTGCAAAATCGCTTCACGATCTTTGCATCGACATCATCGAGGCTTTTGTACGTCAGGTGCCGCCGAAACTTGCCGCCACCTTCGAGCAAACCATCAGGATCGTCGAGGGACGAACCTTGCGCGAACGATAATTGAACGTGTGCTTTGTAGGGAAACACGCCGCAAAACTGCCCTTCCTTCTCCTCTGGTTTCAGCGTGTAAAGCGTCCCTCCGTACTTGGGGACCTTCGTCGCTTTCGGTACCGCCGCCATCACCAGCGAATCGAGCAAATCCATCAGGTTGGTCTTCTCTGCGTCGGTCATGATCTGTCTCGCTAAGCCAGTTTGGCACCGTTGGGAATTGTCTTGTCGGGCACCGCCAAGATGACTGATCCATCGTCGCGGTAGAATCCCACGATCAGGAACTCGGACATGATCGGGCCCATTTGCTTGGGCGGAAAGTTCACCACGCCAATAACTTGCCGGCCAACGAGATCCGCTTTGCTGTAGTTCACCGTGATCTGAGCACTCGTGCGTTTGACGCCAATCTCGGAACCGAAGTTGACGGTAACCTTGTATGCCGGCTTGCGAGCCTCCGGGAAATCGTCAACCGACGTGATCGTGCCCGCTCGCATGTCCACGTTTTCAAACTCTTGCCAAGTGATGATGCCTGATTCGTTCACTCGGCGTGCTCCATCAAGGTGTCGATAACTTCTTCGACGCGACGCTCACGCGTCTCAATCATCTTCGCGTTGCAGACTCGGTAGCAGAAACTGCGTCGCTTGCCGGCCGTCCAGCTGTCCCAAACTTCACGAGCGGCATCGTTGGCTTCCAATGCGTATTGCAGTTCTGTCGGTACCGTGATTGCGTCCTGGTCAGCTACCTCGAAAGCGATTGGCACCGTATCGCCCACTGTCACGCCGATCAACTTTTGAAGCTTCTTTGACACCATCAACAGCCACTTGCCACGCGTGGGTAGCAGCGCGGCCTCGATGCGAATACCAGCGATCTCACCGTCGATCCGCAAACGCTTTGACTTTCCAAACGTCAATCGCGACGTGATCGTTTCGGGGACGTAGACGACCGAGTTTTTCATCTTGCCAAATTCGTAGGTGACGATCTCGGCGTCGAAGTGGTAGGGATAGTCACTCATGGTGTTTCAAATCGTCGGCCCGTAAGTTGTACGGCGAGAGTCTAGATGATCGAACGAAGTTGCCCGAGCCCAGCGTCTAAATCACAGAGGAAAAGAGCGAATGAAACTTGGATACATCATTTTGTACGTTCCCAACGTCAGTGACGCGGTCGCGTTTTACGAAGCTGCGTTTGGTTTGAGGTGTCGCTTCACCCACGAAGGCGGCGATTATGCCGAGATGGAAACTGGCGAAACGGCGCTTGCGTTTGCGTCCGAAGAACTCGGTGACTCGCACGGGTTTGCCTACCGAAAGACGACCGCCGCCGAAGATCCCCCGAGCGTCGAATTGGCGCTGGTCACGGGCGACGTGCAATCCGCATTCGACAAAGCCATCGCGGCGGGAGCGTCTTCCGCCAAACCTCCGACGCAGCAACCGTGGGGGCAAACGGTGTCTTACGTTCGAGACGCCAACGGGTACCTGGTTGAAATCTGCTCGCCGGTGGGCGGTTGAGCCGGATGAGCAAACTCGGCCGAGCGACCGAACGCGTGATGGGGATGGACGACGCTGTCTGGGAACGTCATGCCAACCCGTGGAGCGGATGGACTCGCGTTGCCATCTCGCCGATGCTTGGACTGGCGATTTGGAGTCGTGTTTGGATCGGTTGGTGGTCGCTCATCCCGATCGCGACGATCGTTGCGTGGATTTGGATCAACCCGAGAATCTTCCCGAGACCAAAGTCACTCGACAATTGGATGTCACGCGGCGTCCTCGGCGAACGCATCTGGCTCGCGGACGAACCGGGCACCGTCGCCAACCACCATCATCGGATCATCCGAGTGCTCACCACGCTGGCAAGTCTGGGAGCGGTCGTTTTCATCGCCGGACTGGTCTGGCTGAACCTCGCAGCGACACTCAGCGGACTGGCAATCACGATGCTCGGCAAGCTTTGGTTCATCGACCGGATGGTTTGGGTTTGGTGGGAAAACCAATCAGATTCCTCGACCGAGTGAATGGATCGTGCCGATTTTCGGTTTGACGCCTATGTTTGATGAACAAAGGCACGACCGACCGCACCGCTACGAGCTTCAGGATCGCTACCTCGAGCTGACTCGCACGGAACTGCCGGCGGCGGCGAGACTGGGCAAGTGGGTTGTCACCGAGGACCACTGCTTCATGCGCATCATTCTGGATCAGCTTTTTCAGGGCTGCTGGTACGACCATCTCGATCGCCGCCTTGTCGCCTACAAACAATTGAACGACGAACAACTCACCCGAGCGATCGCGATGGGCGAGCAACTGCTCACCGGCGACATAACAACGCTGAATCGCTGGAACAACGAGAGCCTTGCATGGCGAGGCAAACAGAAACGCAAATGACCGAATCGAAAGACAACGAACTGACTCGAGGCGAGATCGACCGCATCATCATGATGGCGTGGGAGGATCGCACGAGCTTCGACGCGATCCGCACGCAGTTCGGTCTAACGCCCGGCGACGTGATCAAGCTGATGCGATCCGAGATGACCGCGAACTCGTTCAAAATGTGGCGAAAGAGAACGCACGGTCGAACCACCAAGCACGAAGCGAAGTTCGCCGAGACCGACGCCGGCGACGAGCCGCGTCGCTTCCGAGCCAAGTCGCAGCGCGGCTAACACGATGCCAAAGATCAAACGCGTCCGCACCAAACCCTGCTCGCGATGCACCGAAACGAACGACGTTCTCTACCGCGTCCGCATCGACGAAGACGGCGATTGGATCTTCGTCTGCCCGGCTTGTCTCGAAAAGGTCAAACCGGGCAACCCGCACTACCAATACGGCGGCACTTGGAAGAGCAAGAAGCGTCACTGAAACGGTCAGCCATCTTTGCCACTCTGAAGTTCTTTCCACATCCGACGTTGTTTGCTCCAGTCCATTTCCATCGCGAGTGGACGCACTTGTTTCTCGAACACCGTGTCCGAACCGTTCTCTGGTCTTGGTAGGAACAGCAACCGTTCTTGAAGGTCCGGTGCAAGCGACACCAATGCGAGAATCTGCGACACCCTCGGTTGCGAAATGCGACCGATCTCGGCGAGTTGTCGGATTCCTTTGACTTCGCCCGATCGAATCAGTTGATCGAAGCGGATCGCCAAAGCCATCACTTCGGAAACTCGCTGCACGCTACCCGGCAACGGGTCGCATTGGTCGACCTTTTTTCGGCGACGAGTTGTTTTCACGGCGACTCGGCGTTTGATCGTCTTCATACGGCGACCTCGCCCAGCGTTTCGGAATTCGCAGCGGCATCCGACAAACGATGCGTGATTGTTAACTCGCCTTGGTCGGGATCGTAAACGACGCGATCGACCAGTAGACCGATCACTTCAACACATTCCTTCGGCGTGAGCATTTTCCAAACGCGGTCAAAGTCGGACAGAATCGCGTTCAGTTCGTCGCGTGAGATCCGACGGTCATTCCACGTTGACAATTGATGCATCGCCACGGGAAGCTGAATCGTCGCCAAGTCGGTGCGATCGCTCAAGTCGCTCAGTCGGTCGTCTGCGAACCGTTCAAACGTCTCGCGTTGATTGATCCGAGTCATCTCCGCGAGGTCGCGATTCCTCTGCTCGCGGATCTGCGTGACAGTCGTTTGGAGGGTGGCTTTGTCCTTCGCCAACGACCGCTCGATGTGTTCATGAACTGTGCGTCGTAGAGTCTCGTCGGCAACGACGGCTCGGATTTCGTCCACGACTGCGGCTTCGATCATCGGTGCCGACATGGAGCCCATTTCGCAGTCGTCCCCTGATTCGTTCGGTCGTGATCGACAGATGTAGTAACGGTAGAATTGGCTTCGGTTTCGCGTCATCGAATGCTGCATGGGACGATCGCATAGCGGACAAACGATCATTCCGCGTAACAGCGCCGCATGTTTGTTGACCAATTGACGAGCCTCCGGCATGCAGTTCGCCTTGAGCCTTTCCTTCACCTGTTCAAAGATCTCGGAATCGACAATCGCTTCGTGCTGACCATCGTAAACGTTCTCCTTGTGGGTGACTTTGCCGATGTACAGTGGGTTGGTCAGCAACGCATGAACGGCACTCCTGCTGAAATCACGACCGCCGCGAAGCTTGCCTTTGCGAGTTCGCCAAGACTTTGTTTTCCAGCCCTTGGTCGCTATCGCTTGGACGACGGGACTGAGTGATCCAAGCTCCAAATACAGATCGAAAATCTCACGCACCTTTCGAGCCTCGTCCGCGTCGATCACAAGCTTAAGCGTCGGACCGCTGCGGTCGATGTCGTACCCCAGAATCGGAAAGCCGCCACACCATTGGCCCTTCTTCCGGGTCGCGGCGATCTTATCGCGGATGCGTTCGCCGATGATCTCTCGTTCAAACTGTGCGAACGACAACAGGATGTTGAGCGTCAAGCGACCCATCGAATGTGTGGTGTTGAATTGCTGCGTCACCGAAACGAACGACACGCTGTGCTTGTCGAGCGTTTCCATGATTCTTGTGAAATCCATCAACGATCGACTCAGGCGGTCGACTTTGTAAACAACGACACAATCAATCTTGCCGGCCTCGATGTCCGTGATCAATCGACGGTAGGCCGGTCGCTCAAGATTGCCACCGGTGAAACCACCGTCGTCGTATTTGGTATTCACGCAAACCCAACCTTCGGCGGCTTGGCTGGCGATGAACGCCTCCCCGGCTTCGCGTTGAGCGTCCAGCGAATTGAATTCTTGATCGAGTCCTTCCTCGGTGGATTTGCGAGTGTAGATCGCACATCGAATCGGCTTTGAAGTAGCTTGGTCAGCTTTGGAATTCATGATGCCTTCCAATTCGCGAAGAACGATTCGGCCTGTTCGCGGTCACCGCAAATTTGCATCGCGACATCGGACAGCCGAACATACCGAGTGCTTTCAAACTCGAACCCGTCGTCCATCACCATCACGCGAAAGGGTCGTCCCTGAAACGCTCCTTCGATCAAGCTACCAGGTGTTGAATCGCACCGATCGACGGATGAATTCGCAGAACGTTGATGAAGATCCGCACCGGAGTTGACGTCAGACGAAGTGGTTCGGATCGGTGCAGTGCTCGCGATCGCCTTGGCACGCAAACGAGCCTTCTTGCTCAAGCCGCCCTCCGTTCGGGCTTGCAACTTCCACGCGATCCGTCGCAATAGGAACTGCCGATTCCGACTTTGACAGCGTTCGTCGAACAGCTCTTCATAGAGAGCCGCAACTTGGCTGATCCGCGTGTCTTTAATCGCATCGAACTTCTGCCGCGCTTCAGGATTCATTCGATGATCCTTTTTGGGCCGTTTCGCCGGTGCTGGCGGGCAGGTCGACTGCAAGGTCTTTCTCTCGGTCGCGACGGATGGCTCTCGCCAGAATTGCCGCTACGGTCTCATAAGTATTTTCGTCCAAGGTGTATCCAGATCTGTTCAGTTGTCGTCGTCGCCTGTCTGAAACGTATCCAAGACAAGTGCCAACGACGTACCCTAATCAGATTGAAAGCGAGCCTTCGTTCCGAGTTTAGAAAAGGATTCAAACGACGAAAAAAGAAAGTCGAACAAGACAACGCTAACGATTTAACGGCCGTTCTCACGCATGAACTGATCCAAAAACGTTCGCATGAACGCTTCGCGGTCTCCCGCCATTCGTCGTCCCGCGTCGGTGTTCATCAACGACTTCAGCTTGAACAGCTTTTCGTGGAAGTGCCCAACACCTGTCTTCGCATCGACAGCGTCAGGTCGATAGAACGGCTGATCAAAAGCTGCACCGTACTCGATCGTCCGCACGATCCCGATCGCTCCGAGTGCATCGAGCCGATCCGCGTCTTGCACGACTTGGCCCTCCAGCGACAGCGGTTTGGCGGAGTCCCCTTTGCGGAACGAGATATTGTCGACGATGTGAGCGACATGCTCGATCAAATCATCGCCGGCACCGATGCTGCTCAGTATCTCACGAGCGAACTCGGCGCTCCGTTCCACACCGTCATGGAATTTTGCGTCGCCCACATCGTGCAGCAAAGCCGAGAGTTCCACGATCTGCAAATCGCCGCCGACTTCGGATTGAATCGCCCGAGCCGACGCCAACACTCGCAGCACATGGTCCATCCCATGCCCCGCGGCTTGGCCCGACATCCGCTCACGAACGACCGCCTCGGTTTGTTTGACAAGTTGCTGCGTCACTGATTCATCCATTTCGTTCGGTCTTCCCTCGACAACTTTTCAATCGAATAGCGAAGCATGGTTCGCGGCATCGTTTTGGCATATTTCTTCAAGAACTTCTCCAAGCGAGCCTGATCGCGCTTTCCCATTTCACGAAGCATCCATCCGATCGCCTTGTTCATCAGGTCGTGCCCGTCGTCCATCAATCGCTCGGAAAGCTCGATGATCTCCTCGAACTCGTCGTTCTTGATCAGGGAGAAAGTCGCCAAAACCGCCACGCGTCGCTCCCACAACACATCGCTCGCGGCCAGCCGATCGAGCACGTCACGCTCATCGTCTTTTTCAACCAACCAAGCCCCAAGAATCTTTGGAGCCGTCGAATCCACAATGTCCCAATTGTTCACCGCATCCAGATTCGCCAGGTAGAACTCCACAATCTCGCGGCATTCAAATTCGCAATGAGGGTTCTTCGGCTTCGCGGCGGCCTCATACTGACCGACCAGAACAAACATCCCAGTCAGCCGACACTCATGCCAAGGCGAAGCGAACAGTTTCACCAACTCATCACGCGACAAATCACGAAACTGCCGAGCCACCTTCCGCTGGTCGGGCACGACACAACCGAGAAATTGATCGCCCTCGCCGTACCCACCTGGAACCGCCTGAAAGAAACCCGGCAAGAACGCTGCCTTGTCTTCGCGAGCCACGCCGCGAAGCGTCGCAAGCACCTGCCTTGCCGTCATTTTAGCGACGACGACCAGCAGCGCGTTTCAGACCTTTGGAAATAAAGTCGAAGGCATCGGCGGGCTTTTGATCTTCGAGCACGTCGAAGAAGCACGCCAACACGCGTTTGGTTTCGGCGACGTTGATCTTGACACCATCGGTATCAGCATGGGCTGCCACCTGGTTGTAGATGTCGTTGAGATTAGAAGCCGCTTTCTTCTTCGTTGCTTTCTTCTTGGCCATAACAAAAGTCCTTGTGAAAGTTGTGAACACTGCCTTGAGCCAGTGTTTGTAACCTCCAAAGGACTCAGTTGAAATGATGCGTGAATATCGAACGGAGTTCAGCTCACGCCGGTGGATACTATCGGCAAACTGTATCCGTCATCACGCAATTCGCCATCACCAACGATGCCCGCCACGAAAAACGGCCGCATTGGATTGTCCAATGCAGCCGTGGCGTGAATTCAGTTGTTGTTGACGATTAATCTTCGTCGTCTTCGTGCGTCGGTGGCCAGTCGTCGAGGATGCCGGGGTAGCTGGGCCAGTCTTCGCCCCAGTCGCCGGGATGCACGACCGGGTAGTCTGGCATGCCGGGGTACGCGCTGCCGGGGTGACCGGGCGGCAGGTTGTCGGGGTAAGAGTGACCCGGCGGCAAATGATAAGGATGGTCCGGCGGGAGTCGCGGCCAGATATGTGGTGGCAACGGGGATTCGATCACGACTGGTTCCTCCGGTCGCGGCGGCCAGTCGTAGTCGTCCGGCCACCAGGGTGGACGCGGGCCAGGATCGGGTGTGCCCGGTGGATAGTCGTCGGGCCAAATCGGCGGTGGTGGTTCGGGCGGTGGCGTCAGGATAATCGGGCCATCGGGCTCGTACGGTGGATCGTCGCCCGGCGGATCAAACGGAGGGACGAACGGGTACGGCGGCATGTCGGGTTCGTAGGGTCCGGGCATTATTCGGCAGTCCTTTGCAGCGGGTTGGGGTGGACGAAGGCGGTGCGGTTGCTCGGGCAGAGTCCGCACTGCGGGATGGCTTTGGTTTTGATGAACGTGCGAAGTTCATCGTCGGTGTCGGTCGCGGCAATCGCTTTGTAGTCGCGGAAGAGTTGCCACTGTGGGAGATCGTGCAGGTCAAGCTTGGCTTTGAGTTGAGCGAAGTACGCCAGTGCGGGGCACTTCCACAACATGCCGCGATAAAGTTGCGTGCAAGTCTTCTGCATGCAGACCTTGAACGCGGCATCCGGATTGGAATCGAACGGCATCGGTTTGCCGTCTTCGACGTTGTATTGCCGCATCCAACCGCGATGTGATTGGCGGATCTTGATCTGAATGCCGGGATGCTCTTCTCGCCATTTCCAGACGAGTCGCTTCACCTCGCGGAATCGTTTGACGTAGTCGTCGTGCGTTCCGTGTTGGCTGACTTCGAGCCGGCAGTTGGTGTCGACTAGAACCGCTGGCAACTTTGGGAAGCGATGAAGAAAGAATCCGTTGGTGACCAGCATTAGGTTGCTGTCGGACCAGTGCTTCCGCGCCAGCTTGATGTGCTCGATGATTTGCGGGTTCAGCAGCGGTTCGCCGCCGAGCAACGCGAACCGTCGTGGCTTCAGGCGATGTGACCACTTCGCGTAATCGGCCTCGGCGTCTTCCACGGTCGGCAACTTGCCGGCGACGTGGAAGTTCGAATAGTGGCTGCATTGTTGGCACGACAGGTTGCAACCGTGGGCGATGTGATACTCAAGAGCCGGCAGCGGCAAGCGTCGATCCATCGACAACGTCCTTTGATTGTGTTCTATGGTTTTGTCTGCGGTACAGGTACACTCTGGTTTTCGATCAATTGCATGTTTATCCAAAAAACCTGATGCCCACGCCTGACCCGAAGAAAACCAAGAGCTTCACAAGTCCAGAGAAACTCGGGCGATGGTTGGAAAAGAACCATGAAGCCGAAGACGAACTTTGGGTGCAGGTGTTCAAGAAGAAAACAGGTGAACCAAGTGTGACATGGGCGGAGATCGTTTTTGAAACTTTGTGCTGGGGTTGGATCGACGGAATGAAAAAGTCCGTCGATGACAAGACTTACTTGCAGCGGATCACTCCGCGAAAGAAGCGAAGCAGTTGGTCAAAGCGGAATTGTGAACATGCTGAGCAATTGATCCGTGAAGGACGGATGCGGGAAGCGGGACTTGAGCAAGTTAAGCTGGCAAAGGCGGACGGCCGTTGGGAGAACGCTTACGCTCCGGCAAGCGAGTCTGAAGTGCCCTCGGATTTTGTTTCTGCCGTCAACCGAAAGCCGAAAGCAAAACGATTCTTCGAATCGCTCAATAAGTCAAGTCGATATGCAATCACCTACGGACTGACGACCGCCAAAAAGCCAGAAACGAGGCAGCGGCGGTTTGAAAAGTTCATGGAGATGCTTCTGCGAGAGGAAGAACCCGGCTTCGGATTCAAGAAGAAGACTAAAAAGGACTAAGTCAGACGCCAGCAGCTTCAGTTTGTCGACCGACTCGCAGCTTGAATCGTCTTGCGTTCACGCCAAGGCGAAGCAGGAACCGCGTGAGAACGAGATGCGAAGACGCGGTCTCGGCGTGACTGATCATCCGTTGTTCGATGCGATGCGGTTCGTGCGACCAATCGCCGGTCACGACCAGGTCTGAATAGACCGCCAGTAAGTTCGCCGCGTGTCGCGGAGTGAACACCGGGCCGATGTCGTACTGGGCCGGTGGTTGCTTGACCCACTCGCGGATCAGAGTTTTGGCTTTGGCATCGCCGGGGAACGGTAACTCGGGCGGATCGAATCGTCGCCATCGGCACGTCTTCATGTACGGCTTGCTCTTGCCGATGAAGTGGTAGATGTACGACTGCATCACCGGATTGGCGGCCCAGTCTGGATTCTGCTGGACGCTGACGTTGAAGTCGCCCGGCAGGAAGTTGATATAGCCGGCGTGATCGTTGAATAACTGGTTGATGATTAATGATTCGTCGGTCGCTTGATCGCTGGCTCCCCACGTTGGAATCAAGTGCCGGATGATGCGGTCAAACATTGGTTCGTACATCGCGGTTTCGTACAGGTACAAACCGCCGTTGGGATGCAGCCAAGTGAACGCGGGCTGCAGACCACAACGTGTCGCCCAGATCTCGTGGGCGCGACGTTGCCAACCACCATCGTCGATGCGGTTGAGAGCACATTGTCGCTCGGCAACCAAGCCAAATTGCTTGGGTCCGACCAAGTCGAACGGTGACGGGCAATCCGACCGGATCAGCATGTCGTTATCGAGTTGCAAAACATGGGCATCGCCAAACATACGCCTCACATGTTTGCAGACAAACATCTTCTGCCAGAACGGGTGGACCGGATGCAGGTTATGCTCGATCCACACCAGTTCCGCTCCCCAGCGTTCCGCCGCGGACTCGTAGCTCGCCCGGACGTTGTTCGTCGCTTTGCGTGGAGCTAGGTCCAACATTGCGATGACTTTGGTTGGCGTATTCATTTCCATACGACTCTTTCCAATCCGTGTTTGCGAAGGCTGGCTTTGAGGAACTCGGGACGCCGGCGAACGTAGCCCGGTGGGTCGACGTGTTCATGCTTGAATGAATGTTCGATGTCACACGTGACATTGACCCCGGCGAGTTTGCAACGCCAAAAGAAGTCCCAGTGCTCTTCGACCTTTAGCGATTCGTCCCAGCGGATCGCTTGCAGGATGTCGCGGTAGGCAACGAAGCAATTTCCGACGTAGTGGCACCAACGAATCGAACCGCGACGCTTGTAGTTGCCGTGCGGGATGCGAAGCGTCTTGTTCGCGACGCTCATCATCTTGGGACGTTCTTGTTGGTTGCTCAGAGCCGCCAGCAAGTCGATGTCATGATGGCGATTCAGCTTGCTGACCAATGCCGGCAGTCGTGTCTCCGCCGTCACCAAATGATCGTCATCGGTAAACACTACGATCGGCGTGTCGCCGGCGTCTAGCAATTGGTTTCGGCCAGCCGACAGGCCAATGTCGTAGTCGGTCTCGATCAGCCGATCGACCAACGCCGCTTCATCGGGGCAATTCGTCGAGAATCGCAACTCGGGCCGGCCGTCATCAATCACATGGATTCGCGGTCGGTCATCGCCATAGTGTTGGTGGATGCTGCGAATGAGTGCCGCACAACATTGCGGGCGATGGATCGTCTTGATGCAAAAGGTGACATCATTTCGCATATCGCCATTCCTGTTTCTTTTGATAATATCTGGCTGTGAGGCGTGGTTTGAGCATGCACTGTCCTGCCCCGACGGTTCGCTCGCCGCGCCTCACCTTCTGTTTCACGCACGAACAACACCTCCGCCGGGGAATCGCATCGAATGGAAACCGTGTTTGCGAAGCCCCATCGAACGGTACTTCGCTCGCTTGCGAAGCCGCCGGTAGTCTTCGGATTCGACGTGAGCGTGTTTGACGAAGCAATCGCCGGCGACCGCGACTTTCAATTCCGCGAGCTTGGCTCGATAGAAGAACTCCCAGTGCTCAAAAGTCTTGATCGCTTCGTCCCATCGCAGCGCACGGATGGTCTTGGTGCGAGCGAGGAAAGCGTTCGATGACATATCGCACCAAGCGACGTAACCGTTGCGGCGAGTCTCGCCACGGTGGATCCAAATCCGTTGGCCGTTCATCAGCTTGGAGAGCATCGTCGGCCGGCCGCCGGAGCCTTGGCGAACGCCGAGGATGTCGATGTCGTTCTTGTCAAACCGATCGCAAAGTCGATCGAGGTTGAGGTTCTCGGTAATGACATGATCATCATCGAGAAGGAACATGTAGTCAGTCTTAACCGCATCGACGGCGATGTTCCGCCCAATCCCGACGCCGACATCGGTTTGCTCGGGATGAATCACGGTACATTGCGACGCCGTTTCGGGATACTTCGATAGGAACCGACGTACTGGCCGCCCGTCGTCGACCACGATGATCTTTGGATAGCTGATGTGTTTGCTAAGCGATTCAACTAGCCGATGACAGGACCAGGGACGATGGATCGTCTTGATGCAAAACGTGATGTCGGGGATTTTGATCATAGCTTCACCAGATGTTTAGGATTTGCCGACCGATTCTCATTACGTGTCGATAATCCTTTGGTCGGCCAGCATGCAGTTTGCTTCGCAGCAACACTTTCACCGGCGGCAATCGTCCGTAGCGAGACTGCGTTGACAACCAATACAGAGGATCGAAGTCTGCGTCGGTGTGGCCGCTCGGTCGGCTGATGATGTCCATGTGCGGCGTGCAAAAAATCCGAGCGGACTGGCACGGTGGATCGGCTTCTGGATGATCGCGAAACAAGATCTCGTGCGGCCCGGCAATCTCGCGCACCGCGTCTTTCCAACCTTCGATACCCAAGGACGGATCGAGCCAAAGATCGGTGTCTGGATTGCCAAAGCTGAACCCGTGAACCTGCAACGCGAACGTGCCGAACAACAGGTAGCGTGCTCGAATGCGACCAAGCACACCGCGAACGTCAGAACTGATCATCGAACAACGTCTCCATGGTTTTCAGCGACGCCGGTTTCCCACCAACGCTTAAGTAATTCTTCCGGCACCGATCCATCGGACTGAACCAACCGCAGAACGTGCCGATGGTGCGTGATGCGAATGGTTGAGTAATTGCGGACTTGCGAGCGATCGCGGCAGTTCCATTCCGCCGGCAAGACGAATGAGGGGACGGCGTGCAAAAGCAACGACCGCGTTAGCAAAATTTCATCGTTGCCTCCGTGGTAGCGTCGTCGCCAAAATGCCAATGCATCGAGGACGCGTTGGCACTTGCGAAGCATGACGACGCCCGAGTTCATCGAAGGCACGCCGCAGATGCGAGTCTTGTCGCACCGCCGCGAAATACCATGAACGTAGGCGGCCTCGTAGCCGAAACGGTCTGTCAACAAGCCAGCGGGGTCGATCGCCGATGGATGTAAAACGACCGTGTCAGCATCGAGGTAGACCGTGCGATCAAACGGCAACCAAGGAATGAACCGTGGCTTGACGTGGTAGCCGCCCGTTGCCGACACGTCGAAGCGGTACTCGACCCTTGGGCACGCATCGGCCGGCTGGTTGGTGAACAACGCAATCGGCACGTCCGGGCAATGATGCCGCAACGATGCGATGGACCGGCGAAGTTGCCACAGAGACTTGCCGCCGATTGCGATGTACATCACGCCTAGACTCTCGGTTGGCTTCGGGTGGTTGCTCATCCGTGCTTGCGTAGGTCCGGATTGACGTGGTCGATGGCAGACGCGATCTCTTCTTCGGTGGGTTCAATGCCGAGGAAGTCGATCAGGTTCTTGATGACTTCTTCGGGATACGTCACCAGTTCGGCGAAGTCGATCCGGAAGACTGGCACGTCCGGATGCGCGGCGATGAAAGCGTTCCGGTGATCGAGCAGGCTGCGTTGGAGTTGTTCACATTGCTCGTCGGTCGCGGCGAACCATTGGCCTCGGTGTTTTTCGCTGCGCGATTGCAATGATCGAATCGAAGCTTCGATGTCTCGATCGACACTGACGATTCGGAGGGAACTGCTGAGACCCTGGTGCAGGTGTTCAACAAAGCGGCAGAGATGCGGGTACTTGGCTCCGGCGACGGTTTTGTCGCGGTTCGCTTCGGCTTTGCGGGTGACGATCCAGGATTTCAGTTTCTGCGTCAGCTGTTCGTCCGACATGACGGGATCGACGGCCGGGAAACGCATCGCCTTTTCGCAAAGTTGGGCTAGGCCGACCGCTTCCCCGCCACCGGTGGATTCGTAGCCGGAAAGTTGGTTGCCCATGTGAACACCGAGGTGATGCATGACCATCGCGACACAGGACGTGCCCGATCGGTGAGGGCCGAGGACTGCGAAGAATGGGGCGTCACTGTGATCGGCGTTGCGGGCGTCGTTGAAGAAGCGGGTTTGTTCCCACTTGCGTCCGCAGATGTTGGACTTCGTTGGCAATTGTCCGACAAGCCAACGATCCGGCGTGTAGACAGCGATGGATTCCTTGTCGACGTTTTTGCCTTGGACCAAAGCCTGATAGCGACGTTGCGTCAGGCGTCCGAGGTGGTGGTCGATGTGGTGCTTGGTGTGCCAATCGTTCCAGTGCAGGTGCCGATACAGCGCCTTCATGTTCTCGCGTCCGCGGACCATGAAAGCATGGGTGCGGTTCACGTTGTAAGGTCGGTAAACGCGGTCGCTGATTCGTTGCGGCGGATGCTTGCCGGCATAGAGATGCTGCCCGCCGAGATAGGCCAGTCCCCAATCGGCCGGTAGTTCGTCGACGTAGGCTTGGACGGCTTCGGGGAAGTCTTCGACGAAGCCCGCGTCGTCTTCAAAGACGACATAGCTGTCGATGCCTTCGAGCAAACACTTTTCCAAGATCAAGCAATGCGAACGGTAGCAGCCCCACGCTCCGTTGCCGGCTTTCCATTGCGGTGGCGTCGCGCATCGTCGGCCGTCGATCGCGGCGAACCGTTCGGGTTGCGGGAACGGCCATGGCTCGGGGAGTTGGCCGAGCCAATCTTTCAAGCGATCGTCGCGGCGGTCGAGATTGATCAGGAAGCAGCGTTCCACGATTTTGTTTTCACGCACGATCGTCGTCGTCCTCTGGCTCGGGTGCCCCGTCGGGGAATTTGCGTTGGAACTTTCGGATGGCGGTTTGGACGAGTGACTTGGCGACAACGCGGGTAAACCTTCCATGGGGCATGCCTCGGGCTTCGGCTTCTTCGAGAAGCCAATCGGTGATGGTGTCAATGTTTCGGTGGCATCCTTCGACGCCCCAGTCGTTCATCGTTTCGACGCGGGACTCGCAGTTGCACGAGTCGGATGGCTTTGCGAACCACGCGAGCATCTTCTTGAGTTCATTGCCGGGGCCAGGACGGAAGTCAGCGATTTTCAAAGTCGCCGGCATCTCGTCGCGATCCGGCAGGTAGTTCGCCAGCATCGCTTCGAGTTCGACGACGTTCTGTTTGCGACGCCGTCGATTGACCAACGCCATCCCGATCGTGACGACG
Organism: Rubripirellula amarantea; assembly: GCF_007859865.1. NCBI lineage: Bacteria > Pseudomonadati > Planctomycetota > Planctomycetia > Pirellulales > Pirellulaceae > Rubripirellula > Rubripirellula amarantea. Next base: position 1,144,319 of record NZ_SJPI01000002.1, read on the forward strand.
TTAATCGCTCGCGGATTGGTTTCGTTCTGGCACGCGTTGCAGGCCGCCGGCGATGTTCGCACGGTGCAACCGGCCATGCCGGCGGCAACCTCGCATTGGTTGTCGCCGCCGAGGTGTGGGCAATGGATCATGCACGATCGCCAGCTGGCTTGTTACATTGTGGTGTCAAACTCGAAGCACAATCCCCGACTGCAACCCTTCCTAAATTCCATCGCATGACAACTTGGATCGCTCTCTTTCGTGGCATCAATGTCGGCGGCAAGAACAAGATGCCGATGACGAAGTTGAAAGCGACGCTGGAATCCGCCGGACTGAAAGATGTTCGCACCTACATCCAAAGCGGCAATGTTGTTTTTGAGTCTTCGCTGAAGTCGAAGAAATCGCTCGCGACGAGAATCCTTGATCCTGTTGAATCCGAGTTTGGTTTTCGCCCGCCGTTGATGCTTCTAACGAACGCCGAGCTGAAAGAAGCGATGCGAGTCAGCCCTTTCCAAGTTGCCGAGACCGAGGGGAAGACGCTGCACTTTTTCTTCATGGATGAAGATCCGAAGTCACCCGACTTGGCTTCGATTGCTGAGCTGGCGGTCGAATCGGAGTCACACGCTCTGGTGGGTTCTGTCTTCTACCTTTGCGCTCCCGCGGGTATTGGTCGATCGAAACTTGCCGCAGCTGCCGAGAGGAAGTTGGGTGTGCCGGCGACCGCGAGGAATTTCAACACCGTCAGCGAACTGAACAAGATGGCCGACAGCTAATGTCGACTACTTTTCTATGCCGACACGGTAACTATCTCGCCGTCATAGGAACCGCTGCTCGATGGCGGGTCGCCCGCGTCATCGCAGTCGCTGCCTTGCAGTTCCCAACCGCAGGACCAAATCCAGGTCGACTCGCATGCGTCGGATGAGCCTTCGCTGGATTCCCCATCGGACGGCTCCTCTTCGGAGCCGTCGGTGGATGGTGGTTCTTCGGAACCTCCGCCGCTGTCGCCGCCCGATGTGTCATTGCTTCCGTCGCCGGAGTCTTCACCGCTTTCGGGTTCAGAACCTTCACCGCTGCCGGAGCCACTTCCGCCACCGCCAGAATCTTCGCCGTCGGATCCGCCACCGGAGTCGCCCGAGTCTTCGCTGCGGTCTGAGTCTGAATCGACGGAATCGTCACTGGCATCTGATCCCGAGTCGTCGCTCGTGTTGGATGATCCGTCGATGCCGGAATCGTCATCGGAGTCCGATTCGTCATCTGATTGCGACTCGTCTTCGGATCCCGAATCATCTGATGTTGATGCATCTGAGACGGAATCGTCTGACGTTGAATCGTCCGAATCGGATCCGTCCGAAGTCGAATCGTGCGATGATGGTGATCCGTCCCACACCGAGTAGCTCGGATCGTCGACCGAGCCGCTTCCATCATCCGACGTGCTTTGGTCGGATGTGTCACTATCCGATCCGCTCTCCGATTGCGTTGAGTCAGAGCCGGAATCGGATGGCGTCGATTCGCTGGATGGCGAACCATCTGAGACGGAACTGTCACTGGCATCGGATGAATGGTGACTCGATGAGGACCATGAATCGTCGACGGTTGAATACGACGGGCTGCCCGATCCGCTGGGTGGTTCGGACGATTCAGAATCAGATGGTGTTGATTCGGAGCCGGAATCAGATTGAGAGTCACTTGATGGCGATCCATCCGATACCGAACTACCGCTGCTGTCAGATGGACTGCCAGACGACGGTGATCCGCTGGAGCTTGAATCGGTGACTGTCGAATAGGAATCGTCGGAAGTTGATGCAGACGATGTCGAGGGATCGCTGGCCGATGAATCGGAAACGCTCGATGATTGGGCGGACGAGTCGCTCGATGATGAATCCTCGACTGATGATGAACTTGGGCTTCCGGACGAGGATGGGTTGCTGGATGAACTGCTGCTCGATGAATCCGTGACCGTTGAGTAGGAACTGGAACTCGGCGTTGCGGACGAGGATGATTCGGACGGCGTGCTGCTGGATGAATCCGAGACGCTTGATGACTTACTAGATGACGAGTCCGATACGCTTGATGACTTGCTCGACGATGAGTCGCTGACCGAGGATGAACTCGGTGACGATGACTGGCTGCTAGAAGACGACGAGGGCGAAGTAGACGAACTGCTCGACGAAGGGATGGACGACGAGCTTGGGGACGAACTGCTCGAAGGTGAAGAAGAACTGGGCGATGATGAGCTTGGTGATGTCGATGAACTTGATGGTGAGCTGCTGGAACTGGACGATGAGAGGCTCGAACTGGAATTGCTGATCGACGAGATACTTGACGAACTGCTGCTTGGTGATGAACTGCTGCTACTTGATGACGGGCTGCTCGATGACGACGAAGAGGGACTGCTCGACGATGAATACGACGAGCTTGACGAGGACGAGACGCTGGATGACGAACTTCCCGACGATGAAGATGAGCTCGATGAACTGCTTCCGTCGCAGCACCGGCATCCGATCGTCACATAGCTGCCGGTGTCCTCGTGGAAGTGGCAGATGATCTGTTGCGACGCGAGCAAGGCGTAGTCGCAGACGTTGTAGACCGAGACTCGGACGCCGAGCGGTCGCCAGCGTGCTCCGTCGAAACGCAGTTCGCGGGCGGTGCCCCAGGACTTGGCCTTGAGTCGCTTGGTTGGTTTGCAAAGCAGCGTTTGCTTCGGCGGGTCGATGACCCAGGAACGGTGGCCATCAAAGTTGACGACGAGATATTGATCTTCGCCGCTGCCTTCGATCGGGCCACGGATGCGCTGAGCCGAATGGTTGCGAGCGGTGATGCGAACCACGCCGCCCGCAGGATCATCGACCGGTTTGATCTCACCGTCTTTGTCCAACTCGAACAGGTCGCAATCGGCGCTGCCGGTTCGCATCCCACGCCGGGCTGCGATTCCGCCGGATGGGACTTTGACGAGGTAGACCAGATCGGCGGGCCGGCCGACTCGGACGACCGCCCATTGTCGGCCAGTCTTTGATGGATCTTTGCGCCAAAGGATTTGTGCCGAACCGTCGGGCTTCGACTGCAACGAGTCGCCGCCAGACTCGGCCACGTCGGCGAAGCGGTGCCAGGTTTTGGTGATGTCGACTTGGGCCGCGACGACACCGTCAAAGACAACTCGACCGACTTCGCCATCGCGGATTGGTTCAATCGCGACGCCGACTCGGCCCGTGTGTTCGTCTTCGGTTGGGCGAACTGTTTTGATCGTCGCATCGCGAACGAAGCGGGCCAGTTCAACCGGGCCGGCTTCGGGATCCGTGATCGGCGAATCGAATCCGGCGATGCCGCCGATCGGGACGACGACACCGGAGGTGTTGTGAACGCGAACGGTCGATGCGTTTCGCAAGTGCGTTCGCGGACCGCCGCCGCCGGGCAGACGGTTGCGATGCGACGCCTCGGCCGCCGCCAACAGTCGGTTGTATTCGACCGCGGTGATATTGAGACTGTCGCCGGGTCGAACACGTCTTGCCACCTACGAAAGTCCTAACGCTGCGAAATTGCCATCGGGATAGACTTGTTCGACGTAGGCCGCCGCCGGGGTTTGCAGCACGCGATCGCCGACAACCTCTTCGTCATGTTTCACCCACAGGTAATCCCAACCGCGTTTGCTGACGCTGCCGATGTTGCCAAGCTGCAATGACGGTTGGTTAGGACGAGCGGCGAAGTGGTAGGTGATGTCGACCCAGTTGTTGTCGTCCTCGCCTCCTTCGCCGCCGAGGAACAACGCTTCGCCGGGACCGAAGATCGACCATGCCGACGAATTCGTTCGCCCGGTCATCGAAACGACCGCCAACAGATAAGACGTCGAAACGAACTCAAACTTTTTGCGGACCGAGAACTCGAACGCCGGCACCGTGACATCGACGCCGGAGACCCCGGAGTCACTGACGCCGATCGCGCCGCGGTAGTCGGGTGCGATCTTGCCGGGCGCGGCGTAGATGCCGCGCGTCAGCAAACTCTGGTTGATGTGAGTTGTGGCTCCGGTGGTGTTGAACGAGACCGGATCGAGCTTGGTTTCGTTCAGCGTGACGCTGACCAACGCGTGCTTGGCGTTGATGAATTCCGAATCGACTTGCAGGAACGGAATCAGGTCGGGGAAGTTGTCTTCGTAGTACGAGCGGGCGGCACTCGCGGCGGCCGGCGGACTGACATTGCCACCGTTGGTCGCGACGTAGGCGGTGAAGTCGGAATTGGTTTTGCCGCGTGACGCTTTTTCGGACAAAGCCGCGACATCGAAGTTGTAGCCTCCGTATGAAAAACTCATTAGCTGAACACCAACCCGCCGCCGGTAGATCGTTCGGCGAGCTTGCGAGTGTTGTTTGCGGTTTCGACGATGGCCCGTTGGACGTCTTCGCTCAGACCGAGGCCGGAACGTTCACCGGATTCGCTAAGGTTTCCACTTCCGCCGGCGAGTAGTTCGTTGGACTTCATCAAGTGTTGACCGATGGCGATGAGGCGATCGTTGATTTGTTGCAAGCCAGAGTCGGCGATGGCGTCAGCATCAGGTTCTTGTTGAACAGTCGCATCATCGGGTTGTTCGTCGATGGCCAGCTTGGGTGCGACGATGACTTCAGGTTCTTCGTCGAGCGGTTCAGGTTTCAGCTTCTCAGCGGGAACATCGAAACCGATCGGTTCCAGCTTGCGGGCACCGCTGCCGATGTTCAGGCCGCGTGAGTCGAACTTGCCGGTGACCGACTCGTTCGATTGATCGTCGACGTCGGTGCCTGCAAAATTGTCGATCGAGGCTTGAGCGTCACGGTCGAGTTCCAAGGCCACTGAATCGTTATCGAGTTCTGCGGGCGGCAGTTTCAGTTTGCCTTCGTTGCCGGCACGATCGGTGATTGCGGCAGCCTTGGCTTCCATCGCCGCGATGCCAGCCTTGAGTTTGTCGAGACGCTCATCGCCGGCGGCATCTTCACCGGTGATGCCCGCGTCGGCTTGGGCGGCTTCGAGTGACGCTTTGGCTTCGGCGATCGCTGCGGCCAGATCATCGGAGATTTTTGGCGACTCCATATCGCTATCAGTCGCTTGCTCGTCGCCTTCTGGTTTCAGAGCGTTTGCTTTGTCGACGGCGGCTTGGAAATCCGCTTCGGCCTCGGCAACTTTGGTTTGACGGTCGGCTTCGGCGAGGGATCGTTCGGCTCGTTTGGCTGCGGCGTCGGCTTTCGCTTGGCGGCGCATTTCGTCGAGCGTGTCACGGACGCCTGTGGTGAATTCCTCGGTGTCTGCAGTGCGTTGTTCGTTGGCTTTCGCGTTAGCGTCGAATTGGCGATCACGTTCGGCGTCGACAGCGGCGTTTTGCTGGTCGGTTTCGGCGTCGATCGCAGCGAAGTCAGCGTCTAGGTCTTGGCCCTCGCGGGACTTCTTCCGCTGGTCGAGTTGGCGTTGCAGATCCTCCTGCATCGCCTTGCGGTTCGCTTCAATCTCCGACTTGCGTTTGCTGCGACGTTCGGCGCGGCCGGCGATCGCGGTTTGGCGTTTGCGTTGTTCTTCCGCGTTGTTGGCGTTGGTTTCGTTGTCGATCTTTCGCACTTCGGCTTCGACGTTGATGTCGTCGTCGAAGAGCGATTTCAACTTCACCCAAGCCTTGCGGAGGAAGCCGACGGTACTGTTCCACATCTTGCGGACTTCGCCGACGAACACCGCCCATGAATCGGCAAGGTAGTCGATCGTTTCGACCCACGCTCCTTCGACACCGGCCAGTGCGTTGACCAGGACGCCGCCGATCTGGATCGCAACGTCACCGGCGATGTCGACCAGTTCGTGAAGTTTCAGGAAACCCTTCTTCAGAAACCCGACTGTGTTGTTCCAACCTTTCTGGACGGCCGATGTTAGGATCGTCCAGCCGTCGGCGAGGTATGCGACGGTGCTATTCCAGATCGCTCGCAAGCCGCCGAAACCCTGCATGAGTTGATCGGCCAATTTGTAGACCGCGTCGCCCCAAGCATCGGAAAGGTATGCGGTGAACCGTGACCACATGCCTGAGAGCCAGGTCGTGCCCTTGGTCCATTGCAGTTTGATATAGGACCACAGCACATCGACGGCCGCGTTGATGTCACCGGCTCGCAGAGCGTTGGCAATCGCACCAAACGCTACCATGGTGTCGGCCTTCAGATTTTGGAACGCACCTTTGAGGAAGTCGATCGAACTGCCGATGGCTCCCGATGTGTAGAGGAAGTAGGCACCAAGAGCGACAACGCCCGCAACGACCAGGCCAAGCGGCGAGAACAACAACGCCATGGCACCGGCCGCGGCACTGATCGCTCCGGTTAGCAAGCCGAACGCGCCGGACAGTCCGGCGGTGACCGCAGCGTAGACGCCAGCAAGTGCGATGTTGATCTTTTTGAGCGCGGCCAAACCGATAAAAACCGCTTTGATGCCTGTGCCAACGGCTTTCAACACCGCCCAAGTCGCCGCAAGTGTTTTCGAGGCGACGGACAAACCAATCGTGATACCTTTAAGAGCGATCATCGCGGCACCAACGCCGGCGGCAGCGACCTTCATCGCGGCGAAACCAGCGACGGCGGTCAGGATCGCAGTTCGGTTTTCGCTTGCCCATGCCAATGTGCTGCGAAGCAAGCTGCCGACCGCCGATAACAAACCGCCAGCGAACCCATCGAGGCTTGATGACAGTTGATCCCACGCGTCGGCCAAAGCCGCGACGCCTTGTTTCCATAGGCCACGCAGGTAGGCCCACATGACTTTCGCGGCACCAGTGATGTCACCCGATGCAAGCGAAGCAGCGATGGCTTTGAATGCAGCTTGCGAATCAACCGCGATTTGAGCAAACGCGGTCTTGAAGAACGCGGACACTCGAGAGAGCAGTCCCGATGCCTTGGCGAGGTACAGACCAAGCCCTGCAACGCCGGCAACCACCAAACCGATGGGCGAAAGCAATGCTGCAACGGCAGCACCCGCCAATCCAACGACGCTTCCAATCGCGGAGAAGATGCCAAGTAAGCCGCCAACCGCCATCGACGCTGCCGCGGCGGCCGAACCGATCGTGAGCAACGCGGCACCAGCGGCGATCACTCCGGCCGCGACCATTGCGGCGACTTGGACGACTCGTTTGTTCTCGCCGATCCAGTCGGTGATGGATGACGCAGCGAGTGATACGTTTTCGGTCAGTCGCTGGATCGGCTTTTCGAGAGCCTCACCGATCGCGATGCGGACGGCTTCAAAGGAACTGGCGAGAACACGGAACGCTCCGCCGAGACCGGATTCCATCTTGTCGGCGGTCTTCTTGGCGATGCCGCCGGCACCTTCCAATTCACCGAGTAACTCGCGAGTGTCCGTGACCGTTTTGCCGATCGCGGACGCGGCCGTGATGCCGAGCATCCCGAAGACTTCATTGAACTTGGCGGCTCGGTCGGATGATCCGAGGTCTTTCGTGGCTTCGGCAACTTCACCCAAAACATCGACGAGCGGTCGAGCGTTTCCGGCAGCGTCTTTGGTCGCGACACCGAATACCTTTTGGAACTTCTCGGACTCGGCGGCCGACAATGTCAGCAACCGTTTCAGTGCGTTACCGGCGGATGATCCTTGGATGCCGACGTTGCCGAGCGTTCCCAGGATCGCGAGCGTTTCTTCGAGGCTCATGTTGGCGTCGGCCGCGACGGGGCCGGCGTATTTCAATGCCTCGCCGAGAGACTCGACGCTGTTGAAACTCTTGTTGGCGGCGGCGGTCAGTCCGTCGGCAACTCGCGAGGCGTCACCGGCTTCCATGTTGAATTGGCGAATCGCGGCGGCGAAGATTCCTGACGCGAGCGTGGCATCGGTGCCGGTCGCTCGGGCGAGGTTCATGACGCTGCCGGTCATGTCCTCGATCTGCCGCGAGTCAAAACCGGCTCGCCCGAGTTCGGTCATCAGGTTCGCCACCTCAACGGCGGAGAAGCTGGTGGTCGCTCCGAGTTGTTTCGCTTTCGCGTTCAGTCGATCGAACGCGGCACCGGTCGCTCCCGTGATCGCACCCACTTGGCGGATTGCGTCGTCGTATTCCGCAAACTTCTGAATGCCTGCTCCGAGGGGCGCGGCCATTGCTAGTCCGAGTCCCGTCATCTTTGCACCCATCATCGACGTCGACGATGCAAACGAAGACAATTGTTTCTGTGCCGAACGCAGACCCTTCACCAACGCTGAGTTCTTCAGCGTCAGCTCGACGAAAGCGGCTCCGGCACGGACTTGGGACATTCAGGCTTTGCCGTTGAGATGAAGGAAGCACCAAGAAGCGATGCGACTTATTCGATGCTGGCCGTCGCCATTGCTACAGCGGAACCAGGTAAGTTCGCTTTAAGTGAAGTTGCCGTCAGAAAAGGTTACTGGCGGGTTCAAATCGTGACCTAAGCTTCATCGACCTGCGGTCGTCGCCGCGGTAGATATGCGCCGACCGTCACGGTATCGAATCCAGCATGCGTAAACTCCGCAACATTGTTCTAATCCTCACAGGCGTCACCGCTGCAGTGGCGCTCTGTTGCCCGATGCTGGTCGTGTTTGGCTTCTTGGCACTCATCGTTCCAGGATTGGTGCTTGTCTCGGCTCCCACCGTGTTTGTCTATCTTGCGACGACGCTCGGTATTCAGCGAATGCTACCAACCAAGATCGGTTGGGCCGCGTTTCCGATCGCGATCTTTCTTGCATTCGGACTGGGCTGGTTGGTCATGCGACCGATTCGCTGGTCAGCGATATCGGAGTTCCGCGCGGAAGTCTTGCCCGACGTTCTTCGTGGTGAACCAGTCATCTTGAGCGGAAACGTGTACGTCGAGAACGGCGATCTCTACCGGTCTCCCGAATGCGACTACCTATGCACCATGCTTTTAGATTTAGCGGGCGTGGAAACTGTCACAGTCGAAAGCACCGGCCTGACTGGCCGCAAACGCGATCCATCCGTCGCGGCGTTCGCTTTGGTCCGCACTCGTGCTGATGCGGAACCAGGAGTGTTCCCGTCGAACCCTGGTCACTTGATTCGCAAACATCCAGGGCTCATGCGACAAGTGAAAGGGAATGAGTTGCTGAAGGTTGAGAAATCGCTCGAAGCCGATTGGGCGTTACGTCTTGCCGGGGTGGAGCGAATTGTTGAGGTGAAGCCAACACCCGCCGACAAAGCAGATTGGATCGTGCGTTTGGTTTCAACCCACACGAAAGAAAGTCCACGAATCGAGCGAGTCGAGATTGCCCGCACCGGCAATGACGTTCAATTTCGCAGGAGTGAAGTTCGACACTTTGTTCCAAGTAACCTCTTCTACTTCGGCTTTGATGTTCAGTCAGGGATCGGAACGATCTCTAGCGCATCGTTTGGCATCGGCGGAAGTGATTGGAAGTCGTCGGACCAGTCAATCAATTTGGAACCGACATTGTTGGAAGCCCTCGAGGTGCCGCTTCTCGCTGAGCTCGATGACACACGCGAACGATTGCGCCGGGAAGTCCAACGCGCAATCGACGATCCCGACGCGAGTCCAGCGAGGCTGGAATTAGCGAGACGCTGGCTCTCGCTCTTTTTCTTCGACGCGACCGAGAACGACCACAAATTGATCGCCCGCGTTGTCGGTGACCAGCGAGTGAAAGACATCGCCGGCCCGATCGAGAGCGTCTTTTCCAAGGGCAAAACACCGATCGAACTCAGCACCGCCTACGCACGACGGATTGCGTCCGATGATGCGACCGCAAAAGAACGATCGCAGCTAGCGAAAGCCTTGTCTTTGATGCCACCGGGCACGTTCGCCAAACCCGATCCAGCTCACCTCGCCATTTGGACGAGGCCCGAAATTTACGAACAGGCTGGGCTGTTTCTTTCAAGGCTTGGTGACCTCGATGCTGGGCGTGCAATGCCCATTCTGGGCGACGCGCTCGATCACGTTTCGGCCAAGAAAACCTGGAGCGAACGACGCGCGATGGTGGAAGGGATTCGAGATGCTTACGCGTCACTCGGACCAGCCGCAAAACAGGATGCCGCGAAGATCAGCACTCTGATTTTGCAGCGTCCGTCACCGATCACTTCGGGTTTCAATGATGTGCAAGCGTGGCGATTGACTTTGGCAAGGATGGGAGTTTCCCTCGATGACTTACCGTTCTTTCCCCACTCGAGCCAGCAGCAGATCACCCGAACCAAGACTCAAATCCGCGATCGGCTGCAACGCATTCAAGCCGAGATCTAACCGCCATCGCTCTGACAAACCACTCGCCATGTTCTTCGAACCATTGATTCTTCCCACTACCGATCCTTTCGATCGCCATGCCAAAGAACATCCATTCGTCGCCTCCGTCGTATCGAGCGGATGGGTGTTGTTTCGCACGCACGCGCCCCTGTTGCTGCTATTCGGAATTCCGTTAATCGCCATTCAAACCGATGCTGTGTGGGACAACTTTCCACTCGGAAAGGGAGCCACAACGCCAGGACCATGGGAACGAAGTGTAATGAGCTACATTTTGCTCGCGTTGATCGGCATGTCTCTGGTAGAGGCGTTGCTCAATACAATCAGGCTAGCTCTCGATCCCACGGCAATTGTGATTACTGATGAAGGCGTTCAAGGCTATCACGCATGGCTTCGACGGTCGTTCAAATGGTGTGATGTTTCGCACGTACGCCGGTCAGGAAATCGTCTTTTGATCCACAAGCGAGCGACTTCCAGTCTGCTCCAAGAATGGAATCGCCACTCGCGACCAGGCGGACGCTACCACTGGTCGAAGCTGCTTGTCGTCGAACTGAACTGCGTCGATCAAAGTGCCGATTCCATCTTTTCTGAAATCAGTCGTCATTGGAAACCTTCTTGAGGCTGAACCGCGTTAGGCATCGGCGTCGCAAGAAGGACCGCATTGGTGTTTACACGCGTCGACAAAAGGTACGATTGCAGAACTGGGAAGGCGACAACTAGGTTGCCGCCTTCGTGAATTTTGCACCGAGCAGGTTCGCCACTTGTTCGACGGACGCTTTCGCGGCGGCGGGCCGCGTGGTGACACAAGGATTGAAATCGTCGGGCTTGAATGCTTTGCGGCGTCGTTTTCGGTCGCGGTTGACTTCGGCGGTGATCCACACCAGCGTGCTGGCGAGCTGCCAATCGTGTTTACGCTTGGCGTCGATCATCCAGACCATTTGCCGCAGGGTTAGCGGTCCGGGGTCGACGCCGAGGATGCCGGCGAGGTGGCAGATTTCGCGTTCAAGCCGGGCACCTCCAGGTTCGCTTCCAGTTCCGCGACCATCTTGTCCGCCAGGGTCGGATCGTCCAGCTTCCGATGCAGCATCTCCATCCCGCGTGCCGTCACCTCGCGTTGATGCGTCACCGCTTTGCTCAGCAGACGGCGTTGGTCCTCCGGGAGGAAGTCCAACAACGCTTCGACGAGTGCGTTGCGTGCTTCGGTCAAACAATCGCCGGACAAGCCGGACTCGAAGACCTCCTGGTCGACACTGTCCTTGTCCGCTTGCGGTTTGCAGACCGCGAATAGGACTTCACCAAGCAACAGGAAATCCTGCGTCATTTGCGGGATCAAATCACCGTCGACCGCATCGAGCAAGCGAACGCCGGTGAGCGTTTTCACGCGGCGAAGCGTGGTGTTGTCGATGTCAACGATCCAAACGCGACCGTGTCGGTCAACGAACTTTTGCATGGGACTTCGGGGTTGAGGTGGTTTGGGCTAGAATGGTGGCAAGCGAGTTGCTAGAGCCGAACTTAGGTCAAACTCGCGTCGAAGCGGTCGAGTGTGATCGCGACGATGTTCAAGTAATCATCGGAGAACATCATGACACTTGAAGAAATTGAACAGACGATCGTTGATCTTCCGCCTGATCAGATGGCGAAGTTTCGCGAGTGGTTTCTCGAATTCGATGCCAAGCGTTTTGACGAACGCATTGAGCAAGATGCAAAGAGTGGTCGCTTGGACCAACTTGCCGCTGAAGCGTTGAAAGAGCACGCTGCCGGCCGAACCTCGTCGCTGTGAATCATCGAACGACATCGGGTTTTTGGCAGCTCTACGGTGAGTTGCCTGAAGCCATCCGAAATCTCGCTGACAAGAATTTCGATCTGTTGAAGCAGGACTTAGCACACCCATCTTTGCACTTCAAAAAGGTTGGACGCTTTCGATCCGCAAGAGTCGGACTCAACTATCGCGTTTTGGCGGTTGAGATCGACGAGGGGTTGCTTTGGTTTTGGATCGGCGACCATGCGAGCTACGAACGCATGATCGGATCGTAACGCCGTATTTTCGTTCGCGCATTCACTATGGCGAACCGCCGCCAACATTCATGCCGCTGCCGGATGCGGACTGAGTCGGCTTGAGTGTCACGTCTGCCGAGACGACTTCTTCGAGGTTTTGGTTGACGTTGAAGTTCATGACTTCGCAGGTCAATGTCAGTGCTCCGCCGGCGTCGGTGATGCCGACATCGGTGGGTGAGCCGCTCGACCAGAGTCCTTGCAGCATTCCGAAAGCTGTGTCGCCGGATTTGTTGAGTACGGTGAATTCAATCGACGCATCTTTGAGCGTGCCGACGGTGGCTCGCCAACCGTTGTTGTCGCGGGTTGAGGCATCGGCCTCCGCCTTTTCGAGTGTGACGGTCAAGTCTTTTACGTTCTTGATTTCGGCACCGTCGATCGTCAGGACGGCGTCGAGACCGAGTTTTACTTCAGCGGACATTGAGGTTTGGTTCCATCCTGTGTCGGGAAATTACTTGACGGAGTCCCGCCAGAATTTGGGGAGTTGGCTGCGGTGGGTGTCGAGAGCCGGTTTCATGAACGGTCGCTTGGGATAGCGGCCAGGTTTGGTTGCTCCGCGACGTTGGTTTTCTTCGTCGATCAGCCGGCGGGCGCGGTTGGCTTGGGCGGAGGTTCGTAGTTCGATGCGGGCGAACTTGCCGGGCCGGATCGCTCGGATGGGGCCGTGCTGACCGACTCGGAAGCGATGGCGTTTGAGGCGTCGACGTTTCTTTGCCTTGCCGCCGAACTCGTGGAGGTGCCACAGTTGGCCGGAGATTTCGTTGACCGGGCCGATGACGACACCCGGTGCGCGGCGGTCGACTTCGTAGCGGAACGAACGACGTAGCCGGCCAGTCGGCGAACTGGGGGCGGTGCCGGGCCGCGACGGGTTCTTGCGTTTGCGAATCGAGCGATACGCGGTCTTGCGGATCGCTCCGCCGGCGTGACCAAGCGAATTGAACGACGCTTTGTCGACTTTCGTCTTGACGCGGTTCGCATTGAAGCGAACTCGCGTCCGGATGTGCATCACTTGGCGAGTTCAAACGTGAGCGTCAGAAGGCTGGTGAACTGATTGAACTGAGTCCAGTGCTCGGTAGAGTACAGGACCGAATTCTCGACCTTGATGCAGCGGGCGGCGACGTAGGAGTTGAGTCGTTTGAGACGGAAGTAGTCGGCGATCTCTTCGACAAAGTACACCAGCGGGTCAATTTCTTTGGCGTCGCCCTTGCTGAACTTCTTTTGAACCGCGACGTCGATGGTGGCGTGGTACTTGTTGGTGGCTCGGTCGAGCGGTAGGTATTCGACTTCGCGGGGTACGACGGAGACTCGAAGTTCCTTCATGTCTTCGAGGTCGAAGTCGGGAACGTACAAGCGAGCCGCGGTGATGTTTTTCTTGGACAGGTCGGCGGCGTTGATTTCGGCCACGACGCTGTCGGCGATTTGGATGACGGTGGCGGGCGTGGCGGCGGTTGCAGTCATGTGATGGTGTCGACCAGTTTGGTGTGGATGCGAAGTTTGACTCGGAAGGGATCGCTGTATCGCCACGGCGGTTCGCTGCCGATCGACATCAGCTCGTAGACGAACGTGGTGTCGCCGTCGGTTTCGAGGATGCGATCGCCGCGGCGGGGCCAGGTGCCGATGGGCGAGGCCAGCAGATCTTTGGTGTTGATCAGGAAGTCGCGAACTTGGGCGCGGGTGATGACGCCTTCGCCGTCGTCTTGCTCGTATTCGGACTTGCCGATGGTCGCCGGCAAGTCGACGGAGACTTCGTCGCGTTGGTACGTGACCATCCGCGAGGCGAACCGGGTCAGCTTGGCGGCGAGCCAAGACTGACCTTTGTGAAGCATGTCGCTCATTTGGCGGCGGTGCGTTTGCGGGTTCGCGTCGCCGCCGGCTTTGCTCGTGGCTTTGGTGCCGGCGGTTCCGGTTCGACTTCGTCATCGACGTTCGCCAAGTTGACGGCCAGGTCGTTGACGATTCGTTTGACCTTGGCCTTGGCGAACTTGCCGATGAAGTAGAGGACGAAGAACGCGATGAGCGACCACGTGACGATGTCTCGCATCGACGGGAACGGCCAAAGTTCTCGCAAGCGTTCGCCGGGACGACGGAGCAAATGGTTTTCGAGTTCACCTTGTTCGCGGTTGCGTGGCAGGCTCGGGAACAGTCCACCGCCGCCACGGTCTTGTCCGTATTGCTGGGGTTGTTGCTGACGGCGATCGGGAAGCGGGCATTGGCCGTTGGGGCAATTGCCGGACGTGGTCAGGTAGCAGCCGCAGTTTTGGCAACAGCTTCCTTGGTATGCGAGTGCCGGCGGACTGGATTGCGGTCCTTCGGTGACGGAGTCTTGATAGAGCAACATGATGTCGCGATCGGAACCGGTGGCGGGGATGCCACTTGGTAGTCGTTGAGCTCGAATGGATTCGACATCGCGTTCGATTGCGAATGGGTCTGAGTATTTCAAGATGACTTCGTCGGATTCGCCTTGGTTCTCTTCACCGTCAGCGACTTCGGGTTTGGTCGTTTTGTCCTCGTCGACTTTGGTGCTGAGTGGCACGGCGTTTGGTGGCGGGACGAGTAGCACGGACGAGGTCGTTTGCTTGCCGCTGAGCCCTGCCCAGACTTCTTGATGCGTCATCGCGATGCCGTAACCGTGCGTTTCACCTCGGCCATCGAGTCCGTGACCGCCCGAGTCGGTGCTTCGCCACGCGATCAAGCCGATGATTTGAGCCTCGCCTCCATTGACGTCGAAGATCGCGGAGCCGGATCGGCCGCCGGCCGGCATGGGCACAAAGTGGATCGTGTCGCCTCCGTTGGCTTGTCGGCGGAGTGCGAAACCTTCAAAGGCGGTCGGCCATCGCCCGCTGGGGCAACCCACCGAAAAGATGTTCTGGTAGTTAAACGAGTCTTGCGAATCGGCGAGCGGGATCACCGGCGGGCGGTAGTTGCCAAGTGCCCGACGATCGACGCGAACGACAGCGATGTCGCGGTAAGCTCGCGGGATGTAGGCGACCGCGACCGTTTCCGCTTCGATCGGCCGGGACTGGTGTCCTTCTTTCCAAAACTCGACTTGGACGCGGTTGCCTAGGCCGGTTCCGGCGACGTGGGCGTTGGTGAGAACGTAGAGATGTTCTTCGCTTTCGCGGAACAACGTGCCGCTGCCCATCGAGTTGCCGTTGCGGATACGCACGGTGGCTTCGCGGCAGGTGTCGTGCAAGTCGCCAGCGGTCGCGACGGTGCCGAACATGCTCAGCGCGATCGCGAGCAAGACCGCTTTGGTGGATCGGATCGAATCGCCGATGATCCAGGCGGCGATGAGGATGGTTGCCAAGAGCTTGACCTCGAACGGCAGCAAGAGAACAAGAACAACACCGCCGGCTGCCGCCCAGAAGCGTCGCGATTCAAAGAGGGTTTTGAGTTTGTCTTCCATGACGGCGACACTTCCTTATTGTTTGAGACGAACGAGAACTCGCAGCGTGCTCGGCGGTGCGTCTTCGACGGCGATGCCGATCATCGAATGCTCGTAAGCGTTCTTGATGACGTGGTGACTGATCTTGGACCAGTAAAGAATCGTGCCGGCCGGGATGTTGGTCGTCGGGTCTTTGACGAGGTTGAACACGCCGGCGACCGTGATGCTGCCGCGTGACTTGGGGCAGATGCCGTACTTGGCAACGCCGACCAGTTTGCCCAGCACGACGACGTTGCCGGCCGGGATTTCAGCTTCGGTAACAATCGGGATCGCCACGCCCTCGTGGACGAACGTCGCCCCGATGGGTGCGATGATGGGATTGTTCACGGCGGTTCATCACTGGCTCAGGCGAACGCGGACGACGTTATCGGTTGGCTCGGCATCGTCGACGACCTTGCCGAGGAACACCGAGCCGTCGGGAACATCGGTGACGATGCCGTCATTGGTCGCGTAAACCTTCTGTCCGGCGGTGTAGGTTTCGGCGTCGGCGGGGTCTTTGGGAAAGTCAAAGACGCCTTCGACCGCGATGGAACCGAGCGTGTCGGCTTTGAGATCGCGTTTGGTGACGCCGACCAGGTCGCCTTGGATGACGAGCGAACCAACGGGCACGTCAACGTCGGGCGTGAAGTCGACTTGCTTGCCGTCGTGAATGTATTGAGCTTGCATGGGTCTCGGTGTTTACGGTTGAGGAAGAAGGTCAAAGGTCAGCGGGCGATCACTCGCCGGCGACTTTCACGGCGGCGCGGTGGTCTTGCGAGTTCACACCGAAGTCGATGTACGACCGGAAGCCCATGCCGAGCGTGTTCGGTGGCATTTCAACGCGTTCGATTATCGGCGTGCGGCGACCATTGAGGAACACGATCTCGAACGCCGGCAGCACGTTCGGATTGGCAAACAAGTACCACGCGGCGGCGCTGGCACCTGGGTAGTAGCTGTCCGATAGGTGCGGCGTCGAAATGATGCGGTACTTGTTGCGGTGCGGGTTGTCGACGGGGATCTTTGTCGGTGACCCCTGAGCGTCGATCATCAACTGCGACGAACCCATCAACAGTTCGGCTTCCGTTTCCAGTTCCACCGGCACGACCAAGTACTCGGGTCGGATATTGATCGGCTTTTGGTCCTTGGGTTTGCCGCCGGGGCCAGCCTTCTGCTTGCGGAAGGTGGTCTTGGCGACGGTCAATGCGTCGGGACCAAACTTGGTGTCGGCACCTTGCAGCAAGTTTGCATTTGACGACGAGAAGAAGCCAGCGTTCTTCAAGAGCAGAGTAAAGAACAGGTCGTCGATGGACTCCGCTCCGGATCGTCCCATTTGACGTGGGATGTCCATGAACGCGGACAAATCGTCGTTGATGATGTCGTGACGAGTCAGCGTCAGGATTTGACCGTACGTGTCGGCCTTGTTGCTGTATTTCTGTTCCGACAGTTTTCCGTGTTTCAGTTCGCCGTCGGGTGCGACTTGTTCAAAGCCACCGGTTCCGAGCAATCGATAGCGGGCGACTTCTTTGAAGTCGGTGACGGTGCCGACGCTGCACAGATCGAATGCGGCGATTGGCGTGTTTTGGTAAGCCGCCAGCAACGTCTTGTTCATGACGTTTTCCATGATGCTGGGCAGGCTCATGGAACTGAAACCGGCTCGGATGGTCGCCGTTCCGTCGCCGAAGACTCGCGGGACGTCGATGCCTTCACTGCGGGCACACTCGGCGACGAGTTCTCGCAGACCGATGTGGCGGAACGGGTCGGCGGCGTTGAGTGTCTTCTCGCCGTAGCTGGCAAGAAGAACCTTTTCTTCGATGCCGACCGACAAGCACGCGGCGGCTTCGAGGACTTCACGCGAATGACGAGGTTGGTTTTGAGTTTGCTCGGGAGCCTTGGGGCGTTCGCTTCGCAGCACGGCGAGTTCCGTTTTAGTGATGGACCAGCCTTGCTCGATCGCATCGGCTTCGATGTCGGGATGGTTCTCGGCACACAGCTTGCGAATGCCGGCGATGCGTCGGGACTCGGCAGCGGCTTGGGCACGCATTTCCTCGACCGGCGACTTCTCGGCGGGTTTCGTTTCGGTCTTTGGCTTCGTGCTCATGCTCAGACTTGCGTTGACAGGTTCGAGGTCGTCGGTGGTTTCGGGTGTGGTGTCTTCGGGCTCATCGCCGGGGTCTTCCACGTCGGCGTAGTTGCCGGCGGCGACACGGGCCTCGGTGTTGTCGTCGGCACCGAGAGCAACGAACGAGACTTCGCCGAGCGTTGATTTCCGGGCGATGTAGACCGGGCCTTTTTGTTCGCGGCCGTTGGCTTGAGCGGTCTTGCCTTCGGGGATGAAGACGACCTTGTCGGCGCTGGCACCGAGCGATGCCTGCCAAGGGAATCCGTTCTCGCTGGTCGCGATGACTTCTTGAGCGGTTGTGCCAACGCCACTGATGACGCCGGCGACAACGAGTGATTTGTCGTTGATCGTGATGTCGTCGGTGTGTCCGACGATGCTGCCGCGATCGTGGTCTTTTAGGATTGGTCGCGACTTGCGAGTGACTCGCATGCCCGCGAGGTCAACGACGATAGGGTAAGGCCAACCGCCCAATCGCATCGCGCCGCCGGTGTAGGCGGTCATGCTGAACTTGCGAAGCGCCGGTTTGTCTTCACCGGCTTCTTCGGCCGCGGCGAGTTGAATCGTCGCGGCGTCATCGCAAACGATACGCAACGAACTGGGGACCGATTCGGCTTCGGCTTCAATTGGGTTGTTGGCTTTGAGACTCTTTGGCATTGTCTTCCGTGACCTCGGTTTCGGGGGATGAATCAGATTCGTCGGACTCGATCGTCAGACCGAGGTCACGCATCAGTGCGAGTTCTTTCGCACGTTGTTTAAGTTCCGTCTCCCAGTCACGCCCCTGCCGCGCGAATTCGATGGCCAGAGTTGTCGTATGACTGGCGAGACGGATCTTTTGGGCGTTGGCTTCTTTGGCCGGGTCGACATGTTCATGCCCGTCCCAAAACCATTGATGCTCGAAGGTTGAATCGAGCGTGCGAAGCGAGTTGGGCAGATAGCCCTCGATGAGAATGGCTTCGCGGAGCCAAGCAGTCAGGATTCGATCCAGGACAACGCGAGCAAGTTGGGTCTGCTCGACGCGGATCGACTTGAAATAGGTTTGGTGATCGAGCCGGCCTGACGCGTAGTTGTATCCGCTCGAATTCCCTGCGGCGACATTGAACGGCATGTTCAAACAACGAGCGATCTCGTTCAGGATTTCTTTCTTGAACTCGGCGTAGGTGGTCGCCGGTTGCTCGCTCTTCATCTGAGCCATCTTCCAGCCGCCTGGCATGGTGAGAAGCATTCGCTTCTCAAGTTCGATCGGCTCGAACGGTTCGGCAGAGTCGGCTTCGCCGTTGGCGGGCGCGTCGGTGTACAGGATGCCGGCGAACTCGGCGGCGGTTTCAGCGGCGGCAAGGACTGCCAACGTGAACCGACGAAGTTGTGCGAACAGCGGCAACGCCGGCGTGATGTCCGGGATACCTCGGATCTGCCCGGGGCGATCGCAGCGGAAGTAGTGCAAGACGGCGGCGGCCGGCACCGTGTTGTATTCTTCTTCGTACGCGAAGAAGTCATCGCCGGGATGACGACGAAGGACGTCATAGCTGGTTGGGTTGCCGTCGGCGTCGAAGCGGATTCCGTCGATGTAGCGTGCTGAATCGTTCGCTAGCGTCGGTGATGCAACCTGGTCGGCTTCAATCAAACGTAGATCGAGATTGACCGGTGTATCAAGTCGCTCGTTGCTAGTCAGCAAACCGAACGACTCACCATCGGCGACTCGGGCCAACCGCATCGTTCGCAGCTTTTCCGCCAAACCGATCGCTTCGCACCAAGCGAAGAACTCAGCTTCAACAAACCGGTTCGCTGCGTCATCCGCGGTCAGCATTTGCAACCGCGGGCCGGTTCCGACCACATCGTTCGCCAGCGTGAGCGTTATGCCGCGAGCGTAACTGTTGTTGGCGACTTCGTACCGCGAACGGTTGCGGAGCGTGCGTCGAACCTCGGGACTGTTCGCGGACGATGCCGACAAACCGTCGGCCCGCGACCAGTGCTTCATGTTGTCGAGCGTCGTGTTCGCCGCGTCGTACTTCGCTCGCAATCGTGAGAAAAAGGGCTGCCGGGGCGAGCGTCCAGAGGCGTTCGGAGGAAGGTGACTCCGCCCGCGCAATTGCTCGATTATCCCTGACAAACGTTTCAGCATCCGTGCTGTTCCTGTTGCCGTCCCCGGCAGCCCTGTGGTCGTGTTGTGAATTGAAAGAAAGATCAGCCAGCCGGCGGCGGCACGATCTTGTTGAAGCGAAGTCCGCGATGCGGCTTGGCAACGGCCTTCTTGCCGGCGAGATGTTTGTCGGCCGCGATCTGATCGGTCAGCTTGTGTTGTTCAACGCTGCCGGCATCGCCTGACGCTTTCGCCGGCCCAGTCGCGTTCTCGCGAATCTCGTCTTCGAGGTTGTCTGGCATTGAAATTCACTCCGTAGAAACGATCACCCTCCCTTTCTTAGCTATGCGATCTATCACGACGGTGTCCCAAGAAAAATTCTTGGGAGATCATCCACGGCGACGTTGTTGCATCTCTTTGAAGCTGATTCGCTTCGTCTTTGGAGCTCGCTCAGCATCCGTTCCGAACAGCAATGCTCCCTGCATCGAAGCACCAACAGCACATCCAACGAGACAATCCAACCAGTGGTTGTCGGGTTGTTCGGGGCGGGCTTTCCATTCGTCGACCGTTCGGCCGCGGCCTTCGGTTTTGACGAAGTATTCGGCGGTGATTTGTTCGGCGAACATACGGTGCTGGTCGGGGCGATCGCCGAAGATGGAAAGACATCCGTGGTCGCCCATCGCGACGGCGAGCCTTGCGTGTGTGAACGACTTCCACCAGTTCGTGTCGTAGATGATGTGGCGGATGGCGCGTTTGCCGTTGATGGACGGGATTCACCAATTCAAACCGACGCGATCACCTGAACGGCGTTTGTGTTCGCTGAACGGATTTGAAGACGCTCCGACGAAGCGGCCGTGCGAGGGTAGCAAGATCGAGGCGTGAGGGCTTTGCCCTCAGAATTAGTAAACGACGTCGGTGGAGTGGCCCCAGTTGGCATCGGGCGAGGGGTTTCAACGCGTTGGCGGCCTTGCGCATCAGGTGCGATTGGGGGCCAGAAGGCCGACAACTCTGTCGGTTCGTAAATCCAATTCAAGTTCGTTGATGGCCGCGTCCGTGCACTTTTCGTGCGGTGAATCGACCGCAGTGCTTGGCCGACCCGGCGATATTCGAGTGAACAGAACATCGGCGGTGACTGCCTTCGTTGAATCAAACGCCGCGGTTCCTGCCGGCGTATCGCACGGAAACATCGCGTCTTTGAAAAGATCGCGTCGATTCTCGGGTAATGACACGGGGTTATCCATCAAATCGACGGCAAAGAATTCGCCACTGGCGTTGTTTGTTTCGTTCGTTGATACTCGGTTGAGCTGGTTGATCACCCGTAGAGCGTCCAGTGCCGTTACGCTTCCGTCTCCGCTGACGTCGAAGTCGTTCCAATCGAAATTCTGCTGAGTCCGTTCAGGAAGCTCGCTTGTACCGCCTAATCGGTTGAGTCGATTGATAATGAGCAGGGCATCAAGCGCAGACGGGGTTCCGTCACGATTCACGTCGGTAGGTGTCAGCAGGTTGGTCCAATTGCGGTCGTTCCTCAGCAGGACAGTGCTGCCCAGACCATTGACTCTGTGCATAACAACACCGTCGAGAATGACCAAATTGCTTCCCTCCCATTGTCCCGAAAACGTGATGCTGTCGGATGAATCAACAATTAGCTCGACGGGTTCAAAATGACCGATGGCATCCGAAATACCTTCAGGTGTAATCGTGATAGTATCGGTAAACGCCTGTCGGAAATTGATTCGATCGACACCCGCAAGGACAGCCAAAGGCAAGTCAGAGAAATCAACCTGCGTCTGACCAGTCAACTCGATTTCATCATTGCCTTCATCCAGATCAACTTCAATCGAGCGGTCAACCATCGACTGGAGAGACAACATGGTCAGGCGATCGTTACCGTGACTACCGACGATGCGAACCGGTGCCTCTAAAGCGGTGGGGAACGTTGCAAGCACTCGCTCGCCGTCTCGGATCACTTGCTCTTGGGCTTCCGCTTGGATGCTGATGTTCATTGCGGGCGGTTCGGCAATCGACAAATTAGGCCAGGCAAACGAAAAAGATTCTGCGGTGGATTCACTTTCAATACGCCAGCGATAGTCTTCGACCTCACCGTCTTCTGCGAGTCCGAGCGGTGTCAGACCGCCCGCGGAACTGAGCCGAAAACGGGCGAAGGTCCAACCGGGCTCTGCACCGGCGGGAATGACGAAGTCAATCACGTTCATGCCGCTGCTGACCAAAATACTCTGGCCGCTACGATTTTGTCCAAGGTGTTCTTCTGGATGGTCGAAACGACCGTTGCCGTTGAAGTCGATCCAAGCATCAAGCATCGCATCGGCTGAAGAGTCGACAACGACCGTGGCAATCTGGCTGCGTGAACTAGAAACTAAGTTCGATACTAACACGACGCCGTCTTCGTCATCGCCTTGAGCGTCAATGTCGTCGCCCAGTGCTTGATATTGATTTTGCCCATCCGCTTCGGCATCAATTCGCCGACCAAGACTGAGTGTTGTCACCCGGTGGCGAGGCCCATCTTCCCACCGCGTGGTGCCAAATCGGTAAGGTGCATCGCCGTAATCGAAGAAGTCAAGCGTGTTGTCGCGGACGGTGATCGTCAGGTCTTCGTGAAAGACACGGGAGGCATCCGTTCGATCCGTCAACGTAATCCGCACGGTGACCGTCGGCGACTCTTCACGCAATAGAAAACGATCGGACTTCAACCGTAAGAAACTACGTTCAAGCTCGAATCGCGGATCATTAACACTCAGCCGATACTTCCCGTCGGCGTCGTAGCCGTCGGCCAGAACCTTGGCTACCGTAGCTCCTTCAAACCCCGACAGCACCGGGTACATTTGGAAACTCACGACCGGTGGCGGAGTTTGAATGACACCGCGATCGACAATGCGAAGCATATAGTCTTCGACTTCGCCGACCACATCAGGCCCACGTGGCGCGTCGTCGTAGGGACGCAGGCCACCGTTGGGGCTGATTCGGAACCTCGCAAACGTGTTGCGATCGACCACCGCCGTGCTGGGGACGGCAAAATCAATCAGCCGCTTGGCCTGGTCCACCGCAACGCTTTGACCACCGAACAAATGCTCTTCGGGATCGAAAACCCGGTTGCCGTTGAAGTCGATCCAACCATCCAGCATTCCTGCACCAGATGCATGAACACGAATGGTGCCCGCACCTTGGTTGCCATGCCAACGCACAACTTCACCGACGAACACCACACCATCATCGTCGTCGCCATCCATGTCCATGTCGTCACCACGACTGAAATGATCGTTCTGAGGACTAAGCTCCGAGTCAATCCGGTCGCCAAGGTAGAGATCGCCCACTAGGTTTCTGGCAACCAAATCCAATGGTCCGCCAAGATCGTAGAACGACGTGTCGCCGTAGTCGTAACGGTCCTTACGATTTCCAATTGAATCAAGTGGAGAAGTCACCGAGAACGTGAAAGGATACGTGAAGACGCGGCGTGGGTCCTCGCGATCCGTCAAAGTGATGTTGACGGTGAAGGCTGGAGCTTCAACGTTGTCGATCTCGAAACCTCGTTTAAGCGTTAAGTAACTGAGGAAAAAGTCAAAACGATCATTGTCAACCGACAGATCATATTTACCTGCCGCATCAAAACCATCCGCGATCACCTTCGTGATCGTCGCTCCCGGATCGCCCCAAGTCACCTCGCGACGCTGGTAAGTCAAAACAGGGCGAGTCGGGTCATGCGGAGGATCACCGACGCTGGGGCCGTCGTCGTCTCCATTCCAGTTGTTATTGGGGGAATAGAAGCGAACGGCTCCCAGGCCACGGACCTCATGCGGTCCACGATCTGCTCCGTAGAAAACTCGCACACCAACGAATCGCTTTTGATGAATTTCGACCGGGATAACGAATGATTCAGCTTCTCTTCCATCAATCCACTTTTGGCCCACGATGTCCCAATGCTCGTTGTTGAAAACGTCACCGATGCCAGTATCGCTTGCGAATACGCGGATGAAAGTCTCGCGGTGGCGTAGATCGCCATCAGTGGCAAGCCAAACTCGAATCCGATCAAGATTCGCGGCTATGGGCAATTCTGCCTTCACCCAATGCTGGTCTGCGGATGTTACTTCAGGTAACCATTGTTGGCTTTCGATTACCGTATTTGCATCGACTAACGAATCGCCTAGCACGACGAGTCGTGCTGTCTCGTCATTAATGCTGCCCCACGCATTGATCGGCTGAACTTGCTGAATTTCGTCGACCATGGCCGATGATCGGCCGTCGCCGTAACCGCGAATGAGATTAGACGCTTGTTGAACCGCGCCCGTGGTCGTATCGCGGCCGCGCCAACTGCCGTCCACCAGAACCTGATCCTCCGGGAAACTCAGTTCCGGATAGCGATTCCAAGCGGCGATGATGAAACGATCGGGAAGCCTTGGGGTTTGACCGCCTTGAGGTGAAAGCCAATCCAGATAGGGTTTGATGCCGTTGAAAATTACATCATGTCGCCATTGGTCCGCCGAGGTGGAACCGCCGCTGCCATTGACAATCATGCCGAACTCGCTGCCAAGCTCGGACTGCACGAAGTTCTGCATTTCAATTACATCGGGCCAGTCGATCGCAAGGTCTGGACCGATGAGGTCAACGAATCGGTAGTAGTGAACGTGATCTAGTTCGTGACCGACCGCTTGCAGTGCCGCGTTGAGTTGCCCGTAGGCAGCCCGGTAGTCTGCACCCAGGTCAATGAGATTGTCTTGAATCCCGACATCAATGTTCGGGTATCGCGCGCGTAGGAAGTCCACATACTGAACAATGTCGTCGATCCGATCGTGGAGCGGATACTCATTTCTGCCACCTAGGTCGGCCGGAACACGTGTTAACGGACCGTTGATTGATAGAGTGCGAACGCGAAGTCCCGAGTCAACCAAGCGATCCATCCAAGCGAAGTGCTCGCTCAGCAACTCCTCCATCGATTGTCCCGTCGCACGAATGCGATGATTCAAAAAATTGGCAGCCATCGAATTGATCGAAACGTTCACCTGATTGCGATTCAGGACAGGGGCGATCGTATCTCGCAAGACCTCGTCGGTGATTCCGTTCGCGTTGGTGATCGCGTGCTCATTCAAAGACAGCGTGTCGATCGCCCGCAGTGCATGTTCCCAGCCATCCGGTTCGTCAAAGCGTTGCAAGAAATCAGCCGGCAGGCCACCTTCGCGACCGAGTGAATTGTCCTGCATCCATAGCAACGGGGCTGGCGTGGTTTGACTCGAGTCAGGAGCGGCAAGAAACGGCCAGTCCATTGACGTTGCGTAGACGCGAACAGCTTGCATCGTTCCATCAACGGGGGTGCCGCCTGCTTCTTCATGAATTTGGTTGTTGCTGACAGCGACGTGGTTTGCCCATGTCGGAGAAAACTCGAGGTCGATCATCTGATTGCGATGCCGCGGGCGTGTGTCCTCAGCGACTTTCTCCCAACCATCAGGGTTCGTTGCAGGATTTCCCTCGCCGGTGCGACTTACGTAAACCGACGTAGTCATCTGATTCTGAGAAACGAAACCATCTCCATCGACCCACACCCGAGCTCGATCAAGCTCAACTGCATTTGGCATTGCAAGCATCAAGAAACGATCGGAATCTTCCCAAGCAGGATTCCAGCCGCTCGCATCACGCTGGATCGAAGAAGCATCAACGACCTTGCTCGCAAAACCAACCGCTTGGGCATCCTCGGCATCTGACGTTGCAGTGATGCTGTCGGGAAAGACTTGCCGAAGTTCCTCGATGACTTGATTCGGAACGGTGGGCTGGCCGATCAAAATGCTGGTGGCATCAAACACCGCAGCGGTCAACGATTCAACACGCTCGCGAACGATCGTTCCGCCCACGTTCGTTTCAACGTATTGGTTTTCGGGAACACTGCTCGCCGGGTTTGGAAACCAAGCCGCGACAATGATTCGATCGGGCTGCGAAACGGTTGCAGATTGCTGCAATGCCGTCACATAGTCGGCAAGCCCTGCGATTGATGCTTCTCGCCATTGCCGAGCTGACGAATTGCCGCCGCCAGAGCTTGTCAACATGAATCCGAATTCTGTCGACAGATCCTCTTTTACGAACCGCTGGATTTCGATCACATCCGACCATTGATAACTCTTGGGAGCCGGTCCGACGAAATCAACGGGCATATCCAAGTGAACGTGATCGAGCTGAATACCGATCGCGTCGAGCCGATTATCAAGTTCGCGATAATGAGTCCGCCAATCGCGACCGTGGGTCGGCAGTGCATCAATGATCCCGACATCCAGATGAGGAAAACGCTGGCGAAGTAATTCGCTGTAAGTCACCACATCGTCGAGTCGTGCTTCCATCGAGTAATCTTGCCATTGAGCATCACCGGGTGCTGTCTTAGAAAGCACGCTTTGAAGCGTGACCGTCTTCACTCGCAAGCCATCGTCTATGAGCGTTTGCAGCCAATCAAAGTGCGGCTGGAGAGTTTGAGATGCTGTCAGGGAATTGTTTTGCATGCGACGATGCAGCCATGTCGCCGCTCCGGTATCCACGGCGACGTCCACTTGGCTAGCATCGAGCACCGGCGAAATCTTGTTTTGAACTTCAGCTCGCGTGACACCGTCTACGTTCCGCCATGAGTTTTCGCGGATCATGAGTGTGTCGATGGCTCGCAGGGATCTCGCCCAACTTTCGGTGTTTTCAAATCGCTGGATGAAATCTGCAGGCATACCTCCGGCAAGACCCAAATTATTGTCTTCCATCCACAACATCGGACCGGCCGCGAGCATTCGGCGGTCTTCCAATCGTTCTAGACCTAATTGAAGTTTGGTACGATTCATCATGTTGTTGTCCCCGCCACACACCTGCAATGCTCCGCACATTGCGAAGAATCCTGGAATTCAGATGGAAATAGCTTACTTGTGACACCACTGGATCACTAGCCGATGACAAGTTTGTGACAATTTTGCGGGCCATCGTCGCGAAACCAGGATTCCGCCAAAATCTGCCCCAATGACTCGTTATCAATTCAGAACCGATCTGCCATACCCGAGCCGTTTGCTCAACGTCACGCGGCGTCCGATTGAAAACGGCAGCGATTCGTCTCTGCAACTGCTTCGGTTCGAGTTTGAGATTTTTGTGATCGAAGAGTCGGGTGACCGCTTTCGATCAACTGGGAAAATCGCCAGCCGAGACCTTATCGTTGGGTCAAAACTTGACTCGGGCGTCCAGCGATATGCCAACGCGTTGGATCTCCAAAAACCTGCAAACCTTTCGTCCTGGGTGAACGAGCGTTTGATCGGACGCTGGGTTCAAATCAGCTTCGCGGAAACCGACCCCACGGATTTTCGCAATCCGTTTGCGTCCATCGAGTCACTCGAAACGATCGCATCCGAAATTGTCGAGTACGAATATGAGCTGCTCGTTGATTGGTATAGCGTCTCGGAAGTTGCCGACGATCTGGGCCTGAGTTCGGCAACCGTGCGGCGAAAGCTCGCCGCCCTCGAACCAAAATGGGGCAAGCAACTGGTTCGTCGCACCAATGGCGGTCATCGCCGCATTTGTCTTCCGCTGCTGCGGAACCTTCTCTAGCTGATTCGGCGAGCCTTTGCGACTTAAAAGCCATGAAGAAAGCCAATGCGTGAAAAGGAGGCCGGTGAAATGTTTACTGGAGACGTTCGAGAGTCGAAATGGGACGGGGTTGATATTTCGATTCAATGTGGTTGTCGGCCAACAAACACGACACGCTCGGGTGGCGAACACCGGAATGTTCGATAATTTGATTTACAGCAATTTTCTGGTGGTAGACTTAACTTCGCTTTTTGCGTTGAAGATCCCTGAAACTGACTCGATCGCGTTTCGCAAGAGCGGCAACATCTGTCCCGAACAACAACGCCCCCTGCATCGAAGCACCGACGGCACAACCAACCAAACAATCGAGCCAGTGGTTGTCGGGTTGTTCGGGGCGGGCTTTCCATTCGTCGACCGTTCGGCCGCGGCCTTCGGTTTTGACGAAGTATTCGGCGATGATTTGTTCAGCGAACATGCGGTGTTGTTCGGGGCGATCGCCGAAGATGGAAAGACATCCGTGGTCGCCCATCGCGACCGCGAGGCGTGCGTGCGTGAAGGACTTCCACCAGTTCGTGTCGTAGATGATGTGGCGGATCGCTCGCTTGCCGTTGATGGATGGAATCCGCCAGTTCAGTCCCACGCGATCGCCGGGTCGGCGTTTGTATTCGCTGAATGGGTTTGACGAGGCACCGACGAAGCGACCGTGCGACGGTAGCAAGATCGACGCGTGCGGGCTTTGCCGGCAGAATTGGTAGACGACGTTGGTGGAGTGGCCCCAGTTCGCGTCGATCAAGCACCGGCCGATCTTCATGGCCGCGCCGTCGTCGCGTTGCCATTCGCGCCCGAGCAAGTCGGTGGTGAGCGAATCGAGGCCGGCGTAGATGCTGCCTTCGAGTCCCGTTCCATCGGTTGCGTTTGCCAACGTGTGTCGTGCGTCGCGAAGCGTGAAGTGCGGGCGTTGTTGGTCGGGGTAGGTTCCGTAATCGACAACGTAGCCGGTGAAATCGTCTTCCCACGCGGCAACGACGTAGAATAAAAGTTTGCCTTGCACGTCGATGAAGGCGGTGAGATGGTTGCCGGCGATGGGGACGGTTAGCCGCGGCATGTTGTTGATCTTGCCGGCGACCTGTTCCGGTGTGAGCTGGTCGGCGTCGACGGTCTCGGCAGGCAGCGGTTCGTTTTGGTACTCGGCGTAGAACGCAGCTTCGTCTTGGAGTTTGAGATTCATCGCATGTTGGATCGCCGACAATTCGTCGTGGTTGCAGCGTTCTTTCCACGAGACCTCCGCGCCGGCGTCCATCGCTTCACGGTTTTGACGATAGAACTCGGTGCCGGCCGCTCCACCATCGCCGGCTCTTAATCCTTCGCTGCGAATCTCGGCGTATCGTTCCCACAGCGTTTTGTTGGTGGGGAACGAGTTGACCATTCGCGTTCGCTCGCCGTTCCACTCGGGGTGTTTGTCGCGGTCAAGGATGTTGTCGGCCATGTCACCGGGGCGAATGACCGTGCAAGGCATGATGCCCGAGATCTTTTTGCCGGGGCCGGCGAGACCGAGCACCGCGCCGGCGAGGATGGCTTCGCGGTTCGCGCATTGCGAAAGCGAACGAGCAGACTCGTCGGTTTGCGGGTCGTCCAAAACCACCAAGGACGGCCGCACCGTCTTGCCATCCGGCCGTTTGAACTTCATGCCGCGGATGCGACCGGTGAGGCCGGCCACCTTGATGATCGCTCCGCTCGCTTTGCTGCCGGCGATCGTTGGCAACACGACCTCTTTGGCCGTCCAACCGATTTGTGTTCGCTTGCCCTGGTAGAGCTGGCCGTTGGCGCGGTTCGCAATTCCATCCAACGCTTGGATTGGAAAGCAGACCTCGGGGTAGTCGGCCAATAGTAGATCATTGGCGTCGAGTTCCGTTTTGATCGAGTCGAGCATATCGCAAGCGTGACCTTCGTCGCTGCCAATCAGACAAACGAAGTCGCGGTAGCCGTTGAGCACCGCCCAAATGCACGCGACCTCGGCCAACGAACTTTTGCCGGATCCACGTGCCATGGCGAGTGAAAACAAACCGCCGCGAACGACCGCCTCTTCGATCTTGCGAATGACTTTGATGTGGTCCGGCGACCACGAAAGATGAAACGTCAGCTTGAAATACGCCTCGCAGAAGAACTGAAAGCTGCTGGCGGCCTTCGTTTTTCTTTCGGCGTCCTCGACCACGGGCAGGTCGCCGATGTCACGGCCAGCCTGCGCGATCGCAGCGTTGCGTGATCGTGCCCGCTCTTTTGCGTCGGCATACGGGTCTTCGCTCGCCGGCGGTTTCGGTTTGTTTCGTTCTTCGAGTAGCCATTGGCTGAACCGGAGAAGATCGACGTGCTGACCGTCTCCGATGCGATTGCCGGCTCGCGTTCGATAGCGGTAGAGCTGCCGTTCGTTGATGACCTCACCGAGCGACGTGCTATTGAGCATCCGGCAGCACTCGCTCGGCTTCAAACGTCGGATGTCATTGGCCACGGTGCATCTCCTGCAATTGCCATGCGGTGTAGTCGAGGACGCTGAGGGTTCCGTCGGCGTTGGTCGGTGCGCCGGCTTCGATATCGGCCTGGATGTGCTCGATCGAAACACGCCGTTGGGCCGCGCCGGAAAGAACCTGGGCGAGTTGTTCGACCGTCAATGCGTTGGGGCTGACGGACGGTTTCTTGTCTTCCATGACGGGCTCCATCGAAAGGAATTGCGACACGGGCAACACGCCGGCGACTGTCGCAAGAATTGGCGTCGCCGGCATGGTTCGCCGCATGTTTCGCACGGCAAAACAGGGCCAAACGTGGCCGCGTGTGGGCGTGAAAAGAAAGCTGCGAATTACTGAAACATTGCTGCTTAGCTTCGCTTGAGGTGTCTCGAAACGCATGGCTCATGTGTGTCAACGAAACGAATTCTTCACCCCTTCGGAGACACAAACATGCACGCCAACGACATCGCCTTCGGCATCGAACTCGAAACCACCATGCCCGAAAACGACCCCACACCGATCGGCGGCTACCACAACGGGTTGCCGGTTTCTTGGCTGCCGGCGGGTTGGAAAGCCGAACGCGATTCGAGCATCATGACGCTCGGGCGCGGCCGGAAGGGTTGCGAATTTGTATCTCCGGTCCTTCGGGGGTACGAAGGGTTGCAAAGCGTCATGACGGCGGTCGACGCCATCGCGGCCCGCGGCGGCCGGGTCAACTATTCGACCGGCATTCACGTAACGGTCAGCTTTGGCAACGACGCCGCGGCCCTTTCGCGACTCATTTCGCTGATCGGCAACCACGAACGGGCCATCTACGCTTCGACCGGCACACGACGCCGCGAACAAAACCGCTGGGCCAAACGGATCAAAGACTACGGCAACAAAGACGCCGCGAAACGCCAATGCGAATCGGACCGCTACCACTTGCTCAACTTGACCCACCTTGCCCGCGGAAAACAACGCATTGAGATTCGGGCCTTCGCGGGCAGCCTCAACAAAGACAAAATCGCCGGCTACCTGCAACTCGTACTCGGCTTGGTAGAACTCGCTTTGAATAGCAAACGGTGCAGCGGCTGGGACTACGCCAAAAAGCCCGGCACCAAATCTTGCTGGGACCGACCGGGTGCCGGCGAAGGCGAAACGGAATTGAACCGGCTGTTCTACCGGCTCGGTTGGACGAAGGGTTGGTACAAGGGCGACCTTCGTAACAAACGGTTCGGCGAACTGACCGCCGGCGACCAAACCTGCGATTGGAAACCGGTCAAAAAGAAGCTTCTCGAAATGGCTCGCAAGTACGACCGGGCGGTTTAACCGCCGGCGGCTTGCCGCATCACCAACGCCGCGGTTTGCCACGCGGCGTTTCTTCGTTTTGTCGGCCGACGGCGGGCAACGTGTCGGCCAAACGGCATAGGTAATAGGTAGGGGCCGACTGTTTCGGCCGGCCCGACACGCGGCGTTTGTCGGCCACGTGGGCGACATCAAAAAACATGGAAAAACCCTGCAAATTACTGCCGGGATCGGCTTGCTGCGTCTCGAAACGCATGGCTCATGTGTGTCATCGCAAGACGGTTTTTCATTCACCCAAACGGAGAGACAAACATGACGGTTTCGCAATTGATTGAACTTCTCGAAGACTACCGCGAACAACACGGCGACGACTGCGAAGTGCGGTTGATGACGCAGCAAAACTGGCCCTTTGAAAACCGCATCGCCGGTTTGACCAGCGGCGCGGAGATGAACGAAGGCGACGAAGACTTCGACGACCAAGACGTTGCCGATGACGCGATGGTCTACATCGTCGAAGGCGGACAGATCTGCTACGGCAGCAAACGGGCTTGGGAAACTTGCCGCGATTGCTAGCCGCGGCCCGCGAAAAGAAGTTCGGAAAACATCTCGAATGTTTTCCGAACTTCGCTTGCTGTCACCGGCGACGCATGGCTCCTGTGTGTCACCGAAACGCATTTCATTTCCCTTCCGTAACGGAGACCCGAACATGGCCAACGCAACCAACCGCCAACGCATCAAAGCCGAATACACCGCCGCCCACGTCCGAGCGCTAACGCTTCTCGAAGACTTGCACCAACGCATCGAGGACACGCCGGCACCGACCGACGACGGGCCGGCGATCGGATGGGACGACGTTGGATCGCTGAAGCATCTTTGCGAACAACTTCAAGAATTGAAAAATCATTTCTCGCCGGCGGACGCCAACTAACCAAGACCACCGCGCCGGCGGCTGTCGCGAACGGAATCGCGGCGGGCGTCGGTCTTTTTGAAAACATGTGAAATCATTCTCGAACTTCGCTTGATGTGTTCCGCACGACATGGCTCCATGTGCGTCGTCGAAACAACTTTTCAAAACCACCTCGAACGGAGACGCCACCATGGCAACCACCAACGAAACCCAAACGCCCGAAACCACCATCCGCGCCGAGTTGGCGAAACTCGAATGGATGATTCCCGACGCCAAACGCGACCTCGCCAAAGCCGCCGAACGATTGGCCGCCCGCGGGATCGCGGCGGTCAAGGAATGCCACGCGATGATTGCCGAAGAACCATGCTCGATGGGTTGGACCGAGTTCGCCGAACAAGACGCCCGCCACGCCAACGAAGCGAAAGCAAAACTCACCGCGCTGTTTGAACGCCGCCAATTGCTGCAGTACTTGATCGACGAAAACGACTGACCGCCGGCGAGTTCGCCGCACCGCCACACGCCGCGACGTTCGCCCAACGCCGCGGCGTTTTCTTGTTCGGGCATGGTTCGCCGGCGAGTTGAAACGACGCCACACGCCGCGTTTGTCGGCCACGTTGGCGACATCAAGAAACATTCAAAAACCCTGCGAATTGCTGCCGAACTTCGCTTGAGCTGTTTGGAAACCCATGGCTCATGTGTGTCACCGAAACGGTTTTTCATTTCTTTCCACACGGAGACACACCCATGCGAACCGCAACCCAAATCAACGGCCGCCGCCCTCGCCCCAACCGCCTCGAAGTTTTGCAAAAGCGCTACGCGGCGCGGCAACAGCAAACAGCCAACTGCTGCTTGAAAGCCGCAACGCTTGACATGCTTTCGGAGCTGACCAAGTACGTCAACGACTTTGAACCCGAAGGCATCTACGCCCCCGAGGATGTCCAACGTGTCTATCCGGCTCTGCAACGTTTCTACAACGGGCTGATGGAATTGAACGCGGCATTTCGCGACGACATTGAGCGATAGCCGGCAGCGGCGAACGCCGGCGGTCGCGGTCATTTGAAAAACTTTTTGAATGATTGCCGACCGCCGGCAGATTCCGCTTGATGCGTTCGCAAACGCATGGCTCATGTGTGTCACCGCAACGGTTCTTTCCAACCCTTCCAAACGGAGACACACCCATGGCAACCGCCACCCAAAGCCGCCCTTCGACCGCCGACGTTCTTTACGCCCAAACCTCGGCATTGCTTTTGATCGAACAATTACGCGACGCGGTCGCCAACATGCCGCTGGCCGACGCGGTTTCGCGACGCGGGCTGGCCGAAACATTCGGTGAACTGGACGACCTGCACGACGAAGTCGACGGGTTGCTGGCGAAGTTCCAAAAGAATTTCAAAGACTGAACTCGCCCGTGTGTCGCGAGTTATCGCAGCATTTCAGAAACATTGAAAAAGGCTGCGAAAAGCTGCCCGAACTCGCTTGAGATGTTTTCAAAACCATGGCTCATGTGTGTTAACGCCGAACGGCAAAACCCTTTTTCAAACCCCTTTCTGAGAGACCAAACCATGGCTTTGAACGAAACCCAAAAGACCGCGATCGCCAACCTTCGCACCGAGATGCAAAAGCTGGACCCGGACGCATACCAACGTATCCGCGAAGACTTCTACCGAATCGCGGACAACCTCAAACCGCTCGCCGACGCCCTTGAAATGGCCGACGCCGACCTGGGGGCGAAGGCCGGCCCGCTTTTGGACGAACACTACATCTTCGCCCAAATGTACGACCTGCTTCGCCAAAGCAACCTCGGCGGGGTGGTTTAAACCGCCAGCCGCACGGACGCGGCACCGGCGGTCACGGCCCGCCGGTGTCGCCCGCTTGCCGGCATGTTCGGCAAATCATGCCGGCGAACAACTGCCGGCCACACGCGGCAACGTCGCCGGCGAAACAAAACATCGAAAAACATTCCAAGAAGCTGCCGGTCTTCGCTTGAGCTGTTTGAAAAACCATGGCTCATGTGTGTCACCGCAACGCCGCGGGAAATAACCCACCCACGCACCGGAGAACGAAACCATGGACTTTTCTTTTGAAGTTGAAAGCTACGCCGGCACCGTCTGGGTCAACGGACGCGACGAGGGCTACTTCGTCACCTTCCACGGCCGCGAATGGGAACTGATCACCGAAGAGAAATACGCCGAACACGGTGACCCGAACCGGCACGTCACGTACGACTCCATCGGTATCAAACGGTCGGATTGCAGCGAAGCGTTTGACCGCTGGTACGACATGTTTCGCCGGCCGGTCCGCCGACGGGTGCCCCCGATCATGCGTTGGGTTTGAAAAGCCGAAACGCCGGCCCCTTTCTTCAGAAACCTCGGGCCGGCGTCGCGGCGGGTTGGTGCCCGCCGCCTGACGATGGCAGCCAACCACGAATTATTCCAAACGGAGAGACGAAGATGAAAAAGGCAGACGTAAAAATCGGCGGCGAGTACTTCGCGAAGGTTACCAACAAAAAAGTCACGGTACGGATCGACGCGGAGAATTCCTCCGGCGGCTGGGACGCGACCAATTTGGCGACCAACAAAAAGGTCCGCATCAAAACCGCCGCCCGGCTTCAAGGGCCGGCCCGCGCGGTGACGACGCCGGCGGTCGGTGAAACGAAACGGGTGTTGAAGAAGAAAGCAAAAACCGAAACGCCCACCGGCGGCGAGAAAAAGCTTTCGTGCGTTAGAGCGGCTTTGCAGGTTTTGGAGACCGCCGGCGAACCGATGAACTCGCAAGAAATGATCACCGCCATGGTTGAACAAAACCTTTGGGAAAGCCCCGGCGGAAAGACGCCCCACGCGACGCTGTACTCGGCCATTTTGCGAGACCTCAAACGCGGCGACGAAAGCCGGTTTGTCAAAACCGAACGCGGCCGGTTCACGGTGCGAGCGTAGGAGGCCAGCAAAATGTTCATTTGCGACGTCCGACAAATTGACGACCTCGACGAAGGGGAAACGGCCACGCCGGAACCCGACATGGGATACGAACTGCGAACCATCGACGGTTCGCGATTTGAAACCGGCACGGTTGCCTCGATCGTTCGCCGCGGCGACGCCATCTTCGCGCGAACGACCGCCGGCGAAGAGTTCGCGGTAACCGGATCGGCCAGCCACGTGCTGGTTCCACTTTCTTTCTAGCCGGCGAACGCTTCGCCACACTCGCCCGACTTTGACCACGGTCGGGCGTTTTCTCGTTGGTGCGGTAACCAACCGCCGCACCGGAGCGATGCGACACGGGGCGTTTGTCGCGGCCGTTTGCCGCCGGCGAAAAACATTCGAGAACTTTTGGAATGTTTGCCGGACTTCGCTTGCTGCCGGCGAAACGTCATGGCTCCATGTGTCACACGCAAACCGCGAAACGATTCCTTTCCCAAACGGAGAAACGACATGAAGAACGACAACATTCAAACCCTCGCCCCGCGGCCGATCGAGCCGGCCGCGGCCTATGACAACGCTCACCAAATTTCACGCGACCTTTTGCAACACATCGAATTGCAACTCGATCGCATGTTGAAACCCGACAACAAAGCGCTGCGATGGACGCACGTCCGTGCTTTGAACTTGATCAACGCCCAGCTTTCCGAAGTCGCCGCCCTGGTCGACGAAACCAACAACGCTCGCAACTAAGGCGACTGCTATGCCAACCATCCCCAAGGCGGGCGACCGCGTCCGCCTGGTTTCGATGACCGACGACCCCGACCCGGTTCCCGCCGGCACCACCGGCACGGTCGTCGGCGTGTATCCACAACGAGGTTGGATGCAAGTCGATGTCGATTGGGACAGCGGCCGGTCATTGATGCTTTCCATTCCACCGGATGTTGTCGCCATGATCGACGACACGCCGACAACTCAACGCCACGGAGATTGATCCATGTCCACAAGAGCCATCCTCGCCATCCGGTTGCCGGACGAAACCATCGTCGCAACTTACCTGCACTTCGACGGCTACCCTGACCACGTGATGCCGATTCTGACAACCGGCTACGTCGATCCCGACGAAGCCATCGAATTGATCCAGGCCGGCGAGATTCGATCGCTTTTGCCTCGGCCGGCGTTGCCGGAGTATTTTGAGACCAGCCGGCAAACCAACGAACTGAAATCCGCAGCGGAACTGCCGGCGTTGGCTCGATATTTGAACGCCGAGCATGTTTACCTGATGAACGAAAATGGTTGGACGCATCAGAAAGCTTGACACCGTCGCTCATCGCATATTCTCCTCGCGAGCGCCGACCGGGATCGGCGACTCGCCGGTGCGTTCGAGTACGGCTTTCTTGCCGGTGAAGCGTTGGAAGCGATCGACGATCACGTCGCAGTACGGCGGATCGAGTTCCATCAAGAACGCCTTGCGCCCGATCTGTTCGGCTCCGATCAAGGTCGAGCCGCTACCGCCGAACAAATCGAGCACGTTGTCGCCCTTGCGTGACGAATACAGCATCGCCTTGACCGCCAGTTCGGCGGGCTTGCCGGTGAGATGTTCCAACTGTTGCGGCGGAATCTTTTTCACATGCCACAGATCGGTTGCGTTGTTCGGCCCGAAGTACTTGTGTCCGGCCCCTTCACGCCAACCGTAGAACGCCCACTCGTGAGCCCCCATGAAGTCCTTTCGCGTCATCACGGGATGCATCTTGTCCCAAATGATCGCTTGCGAAAAATACAGCCCGTTCGATGAAAGCACCGGCGGGTAGTTCGCAATGTTCGAGAACCCACCCCAGATGTAAAAGCACCGGCCGGGTTCCAGGACGCGAGCGATGTTGCCGAACCAGGCTTTCAACAGCCGGTCAAACTCATCGTCGGACACAAAGTCGTTTTCAAGTGGCCGATCCTTCGCCCGCATCTTCTTTGGGCCCTCTTTCGTCTTGCCCTTGCCGGCCTCGAACGAACTATTGCCGGCCGCGATCGCGTTTTTGCTTCGCGGTTCGACTTTCACGTTGTACGGCGGGTCGGTATTGCATAATTGAATCTTTGCGCCGGCCAAAAGTTTGTCGAGGTCTTCGACGCTGGTCGAATCGCCGCACATCAATCGGTGGTCACCGAGGATCCAAATGTCGCCGCGCTGCGTGATCGCTTCGTCGGGCGGTTCGGGAACGTCGTCGGGATCGGTCAATCCCTGACCGACGCCGGGGTCGAGCAACTTCGCCAGTTCGTCGGAATCAAACCCGAGCAACTCACAGTCGAAACCGCTGTCTTGCAACGCACCGATCTCAAGCGGCAGCAATTCAAAATCCCACTCCGCGTTTTCGCCGGTGCGGTTGTCGGCAATCCGGTACGCACGAACCGCCTCGGGTTCCATGTCAATCGCGACGTGAACCGGGACTTCGGTTAGGTTCAAAACCTTGGCAGCTTTGAATCGCGTGTGGCCGACGATGATGACGCCGGCCGTGTCGACAACGATCGGTTGGCGAAAACCGAACTCGTTGATGCTTTGCACGACGTCGGCGACCGCGTCGTCGTTGATGCGAGGATTGTTTTCGTAAGGCTTGATCCGATCAAGCGTCCACATTTCGACCTGCATGGCAGAGTCCTTTTCCAAAGGGGAAGAAACGGAAAAGGGTCGGTCGCTGGGTGGTTGGTTAGATGTTTGGGTGGTTGGCTTCGTTGAATCGGTCGTGATTTTGACGGGATGTAATTACGGACGAATGCGGTCGAACCTCCGCTGAATTAACTTGCCGATTGCGGCCGTTGGAGCGGTTGCGATCGCGGTTTCATAAAACCCGATCGCAATCTGCGGCTGTCCGCATCTGAAATGCAAGTCAGCGGATACCGCGGACCACATGTATGATCCGGCTAGCCAACTCGGTGGTCGAAACCGGTTTAGAAACTCGAGTCCCAACGCGGGGCCGTCGTTCTCCGCGATCGCGAGTGCGTGATTCAAACGATGAACGGGAACATCAACGAAGCTCGCAAGTACCGAATAGTTTTTGACGATATGATCCCAACGAGTCTCCGCAAACGAAGGTGACAAACAGTGGGCGGCAGCAATCCCGGCTTCACAGTGATAACGACTGAAATGTTCGCCGGCGGATGACTTCTCGAGCCAAAGCATTCCCTGCGAAATCAACTTTCGGTCCCACTTGGTTCGATCTTGTTCCTCAAGCAAAAGCAAACCGCCGGTGTGATCCTGACGGCCATTCAGACGAGCGGCATTGAACAGCATCAGAGCAATCAAAGCCGACGTCTCAGGGTGGTCGCCGTCGCGGTGGCTCGCGAGAACCAATGCGAGCCGAATTGCCTCGTTGCATAGTTCGATCCGAATCGAACTTTCGGCATCGACCGATAGGTATCCTTCGGTGAATAGCAGATAGATTACTCGCTGGACCGAGGGCATTCGGATCGTGAATTCGTCGGTCGTCAAGTCAACGTCTGCGAGTCTTGTTTGACGCAGACTCGTTTTCGCTCGCGAGATTCTCTTGTAGATGCTTTCTTCATTGGCAAATAATCGGACCGCAATCTCCTTCACGCTGAAACCACAAAGGGTCTTGAGCGTGAAGGCCAGACGAGACTCCTCAGGCACGACGTCGTCGCAACATAAAAACAGCATGCGAAGCAGACACCTATTGTGTTCGTCATCGTCGGTGCTGCCACCCGAATGATTGGCGTCGATTGTCTTCGCGTAATCTTCTGCCAGTAGTTGTCGTCGTCGATTCGTCTTCCGCAGATCGCCGAGCAACTGATTTCGGGCGACTCGATAAAGCCAGGCCGATGGGTTGTCGGGAGAGCCGTGGAGCGGCCATTGTTCCACTGCTGTAAGCATCGCAGCTTGAACCGCGTCCTCGACATCCACGAGATGCCGGATGCCAAGGTCGCAGGTGAGAATCGCAACGAGTCTTGCGTGTTCGTGCCGGAAAGAATCTTCGCCGAGCGGTGTCGATGTCATCCCTGATGGATCTCTCGAACCTCCACGCTGGAACCGGGCATCATGGTTCCCGGACTTTCCTGAGCAACCTGCATTGCTTCGGCGAGCGACTCTGCTTCAACGATCATGAAGCCACCCGCAATTTCTTTGACTTCGACGAACGGGCCATCGGTTTTGCCTTCGGCGGTGACCACGGCTCCCGTCCCAAGCTTGCCTCCCATGTCGATGATGTTTTTTTCAAACTTTTCTCGCCATTGGTTGAAGGCTGCGTACATCTGCTCCATTTCAGACGGTGATGGGCTCGTTTGGGATTCGCCGGCTGGGGCACTCCGCTGAATGCATAGGTAAAGTTTCTTGGTCATTTTTTGTCCTCGTGGAAAAGGGATGGGTGGAAAGAGTTCCCATTTCGGTCATGACGCGCAACTCGCGTCAGTCTGGACACTCCGATCAACATTTTTGCAGAAAAGTTACGTCGACGCCTCCCGGCACCGTTCGGACAAGCGAAACAAACTGTGTCTAATACCGCCGCTGTTCCCGCGGCCCTGACCAGCGATGCGTTCCGCCGGGAGTACCTAATCGTTGCCGGCGGC
The DNA here is from genome assembly GCF_007859865.1 of Rubripirellula amarantea. NCBI lineage: Bacteria > Pseudomonadati > Planctomycetota > Planctomycetia > Pirellulales > Pirellulaceae > Rubripirellula > Rubripirellula amarantea. The sequence goes on from NZ_SJPI01000002.1 coordinate 1,183,875, forward strand.
CGAGTGCAGGCGGTTGTGGCTGGACTTCTTTCATCTTTCACCCCCGTCTCGCCCCGACCCGCTCAGAGACCAAAAATGACGTGAGTGGGGGTAAAGGGGTGAATGAGTGAAAGAAGAAGAATATCTCTCTCTTTTACTACGTTTAGCCCTCAACCTCTTTCTCCCTTGTTTCCCCTTCGTTCAATCTCTTTCACGCACCGACCATCACAATTCACCCAACCTCTTTCCCCAAGGTGAATCGTTTCACCCCTTCGGTTCGTGGCTCTCGGGGTTGAGCAATTGGTACTCACGGCTTGGCCGACCAGGCGTGACGGAGGTTACCGTCGACACATCGCCACTCTGTTCGAGCGTGATGATCAACTCACGAAACGTGCGTGCGTCCATCTTCATCCGCTTGAGCAACACGCTGTGGGCGATCCGGTGTTCGGGTGCCTGACGCAGCTTGGTGATCAAACGCAAACAGTCCGCATGGAATGGGTTCTCGGCCACGTGTGACGATGCCATGAACAACATCCGGCGCGTCAGATGGTTCACGATGTCGATCGCCCAACGAGCAGCTTCGGCGTTGATGACGGGATCACGGCAATTGGCACTGATCGCATAGAGCAACGCCAGTTTGCGGGTCTGTTCGTTGACTCGCCCCCACACCGTCGTCCCCACTGAATCACTCTTCGATTCGGCTTTATCGTATTCCACCTCGGCGGCGTAGCGAGCATCCACGAGGAGTCGCCTGGCGTCTTCGGTGTGTGGCACGACCGCCGGCCGCGGATGCCACGGACCGAGGTTGCCGCCGCCGGGTTCGTATTTGGCCCACCATCTCGCCGTCACCATGATGCGATCGGGCACGTCGGCGATTTTCGGCTCTTGCCCTCGGCCACGTTGCCCACATTCCAAAATCATCATGCGGGCGAAGAATCCGTTGGTCAGCATCCGCTCCGAGAGAGCCTCGTAGTAGTGGTTCGGGATCGCCGTGCCAAAGATCACCAGCGAGGGTTGGTCGATGGCACCCGGCGACTCCTTGCCGGCTTTTCGACGCATCGGGTAAACGCTGTTCGCCGACGAATACATCGTCAACAGCGTCGACAGGATGTTTTCGTGCCGGCCATCGGATGATTTGTTCATCGACTGCAACATTCCGTCGATCTCATCGGTTTGAAACAGCATCGACGGAGTCAGATGCAGCGCGTCCTGGATCCCTTCGCCCGATGCAAACCGTTCGCCAATGCAATCGGACAGACCGACTTGGTGCAGAATCCGTGTGTTGAGTTTGCGAGGCCAATCTTTGCCGGCGGCCGAATGAGCCAAGCCGAGCAAATAGAGATTGGTTCGGTTATCGCCAGGATCACGAACACGCCGGCCCGCCAGCATCGCTTGCAGAGCCAACGCTCCGCAGAACGCGAGCGTGGGGTTCGGGTACGGTGCGGTGTCGAGACAATGCTCCATCAACTCGGCGACAAAGCCGGGCACATGCAACATCGAGTCCGGCAACGTGCCTGGGTCGTCGATGTTTGGCGGTTCGGATGGAGGCGGCGTACCGGACGCGGACGAAACCTTGAATTGCGAAAGGTCCACGTCCGATGACGCGGGTTTCCCATATCCCTCGTCGGCTAACGCTCGGGTCGCCGACGCGAAGTCGCCGTTGTGTTCCAGCAATGCATAAACCGCAAACGGTGCGTAGGCTCGATTGGGATCGAAAGGATTGGCGTTGGAACTGAAAATGAAGAATGCGCCGTCTTTCAACGTCGCACTGCAGCCTTCGGTCTTGCCCGGCCGGCACCATTGTTGGTTGTCGCCGTCGCGGAGCAAACGCCATCCGTGACGGACGAGGATCGCGGCAACATCACCGCGGTCGTTGAAGTCATCCCCTGGTTGCGTGCCGTCGCTGAATTTCGTTTGGGACGATGATGCGTCGATGTGGTTGGGTGCTTCGTTCAATGAGCGAGCGGCTTCGATGAGCAACTCTCGATCGGCAACGCTGATTGTTGGAAGGGTCGCGAGATCGCCACAGATGACGCGGTAACCCGGTGACGGATCGCACATGATCAACCCGCCTTCACCACGGGTTTCAATCAGTACGTCTTTGCCTGGTTCATCGGGATTCGTCGTGCGAGCCAACACGGTGCTGCCCGGACCAGGCTTCTCGACCCGATACGCAACGTGCCGGCCGCCTGATTGGGTTTGCTGAACGACCAAGCGATCCAATAACGCCGCGTCTTGGCTGCTCACCAAGGAACACCAAGCGTCAAACGCACGTCCGCGTTGATCGAAGTCGATCACCTCGAGGTTGCCAGACGTCTCGCCCGTCAATACGCAGATGGCGCTCGCGTGGCTGAACCATGTTTGATGTTGATGGTCGGTGGGTGGCGATGTGCGGTACGGTTTGAACCGCGACAAGGTCGGCCGCTTGCTTGTTGGGCACGCCGGAAGCACTCGCAGGCCGGCGGCGACGTATCGCATGCCGGCATCGAGGAAGGATTCGGTGGATTGCATATTGATCGACGAGCCAGGCCGCCTCATAGCTCCATCAATTCGTTGAGTAGTTTCATCAAGGCAGCCGACCCGCCACGATCCGGATGAGCCTGCAAGCTGGCGCGGCGATACCACCGTTTGATCTTTTCGCGGGAGACACCATCGGTATCTGACGCAGAGTGACTTTCCTGCTGCCAGGGCGGAGACTTGGGTTGAGGCTCGGGATCACACGCGTCGCCAAATCGGTCTGCCAAAACTCGCCGGCACGCATCTTTCAACGATTCGGTTGCGTTGGAATCTTCCACCACAAACGCGAGATAGCCCGACGGCACCTCCGAGAGCAGGCATCCTCGATGTTTCCCCCACGGCATGGCGATCAAAACGGTGCCTCTTCCAATGATGAGTTCGGGATCTCGGCCAATTTCTGTTTGATGATGCGGTCGTACCGTTGGCCCGAAACGCTGCGAACGGTCACGCTGTTGGTCATTGCGAGCAATCCTGCGACCGCGATATCGAGAGCCTCCTCGACTTCGGTTGGACATGGATCAAGGCAGCGTTCACTCCACCACGCTTCCGCCTTGCGACGCGCGTAGCCTGAATGTTCGATGCAGATGAACTCGCTTTGCCAATGATCCAGCCCGATCATGTAGTCGACCCGCAAACATCGCGGTGCGTCTTCATCGGCGTCGCGTTTTCGATGGATTCGATAGATGATGTCTTGGACGTCGTAGTCGGTGTCGGTTACCTCGCCGGACAACACGCCGGCTTCACTTGCCTGTGCTTCATGGGGTTCGCGTTCTGGTGGTGGGAACGGATGACCGCACTGGGGACAGTCGGCGTACCCACACGCGACCAAGGCGTGGCACTTTTCGCACTCTTTGGCCGGCGGCCCCTGATCGGGACGTTTGGACTTGTCCTTGGGTTTGATTTGGTCGATCGGTCCATGGCGTTCGATATTGCCGCCGAAGTCCAGGACGAGACAGTTCTGTTTGTCGGGGTGCAAACGAAAGCCGCGGCCGACGCATTGATAGAGCAATCCCGGCGACATCGTTGGACGCAGCATCACGACGCAGTCGACTCGGGGTGCATCGAAACCGGTGGTCAAAACGTTGACGTTGCAAAGAAAACGCAGCGGTTCGGTTTCGAGCAATGATGTTGGTGCGTCGCCACGGAAGCGAGCCAGTAACTCGTCGCGTTCGTCGGCCGGTGTTTCGCCGGTGACGAAACCACATTCGATGCCGTGTTTGACTCGCAACGTCTCGACAACTTTCCGCCCGTGTGCCACCGACGACGCGAATATCAACACAGCCCGGCGGTCGGCTGTCAGTTCCACCATCTCGGCACACGCGGCCGACACGAGGGCATCGTCGCCGACCAACCGCTCAACTTCGTCGGACACGAACTCGCCGCCGCGAAGGTGAACACCAGAGAAGTCGGCTCGGTTGACACCGGCTTTGGAAACCAGCGGGCTGAGGTAGCCGTCGCGGATCAGTTCCTTGATACCGATCTCGTAACAGACGCTGTTCAAGAAATGGTCCGGCGAACAGATCATTCCTGAATCGAGACGGAACGGCGTCGCGGTCAGACCGATCACTCGAACGTTCGGATTGATGACTTTGCAATCGGCCAAGAACTGCCGATACATGCCATCACCCTTTTTCGATATCAGATGGGCTTCGTCAACGACGATCAGATCGAACGGTTCAATGTCGCACGCACGCTTGTAGATGCTCTGGATGCCGGCGACCAAGACAGGTGTGTTCGTGTCTCGTTTCTTCAGACCCGCCGAATACAACCCGACCTTGATGTCTGGGCACAACCGGCGAACCTTATCGGCGTTTTGTTCCAATAGTTCTTTCACATGCGCCAAGATCAGCACACGACCGCTCCATTGACCAACGGCATCGGATGCAATCTTCGCAAGCACAAGTGACTTGCCAGCACCGGTTGGCAGTACGGCGACCGGATTGTCGTCGCGATTGCGAAGGTGGTCGTAGACCGCATCCACGGCGGATTGCTGGTAGTTTCGGAGCTTCACGTGGATGGTTCGATTGAGTAAGGTGAAAGCAACACAAAAGCAGAAAATGATGACCCATCAAGAAATCATGACGAGGATCGAGTCGCTTCCCAAAGACGTCCAGTTCGCACTGGCGAACTCCGTGCTTGATCGTCTCGCGAGCGAAGGACCTCCGCCAATCTCCGAAGAGTTAAAGGCTGTATTCATGCAACGTGAAGAAGCTTTCTTTGCTAATCCAGATCGCGGCGAACCTTGGGAAGATGTCAAAGCCGAGTTGTTTGGCAGATGATTGCTGCGCGAGTCGTTGTTGAGCCGGCGGCCAAAGAAGACATTCGTGAAGCACGCGACTACTACGCTGATAAAGCATGGCGGTCTTGGTTGGGAAGCATTTGAATTGCGTCAATTTTGAATGAAGACGTTTCATACCAGTGGCTCCCCGTTGCGAAACTTTCGCCCGCGTTCCATAGGCTTCACTGCGGGCAGGCTGTTGTTGACCAACGTGCAAGTCGGACAAATCCGATTGCCGGGGCCGCCGGAATCAAAAGCCACATCGCAACGTAGACAAATACGAAACCCGGCCTCGCCGATTGACGCCGGCACATGCTGAACAACCACGTCGGCACGCGGCGCATCCGGGTCAGCCGCCACCTTTTCGACGGTCAAGCGAACGATCTGACTATCGTCGTGATAGACGCCACCGAACTGCATCGAGTCGAGCAACGCTTTGAGCGAATTGTCGACATCGCGCCGTCGACGATCCGGAGGCGTCAATCGAATGTCGACAATCAAGTCGCCCTCGAGCGTTTGGATTTGCTTGCGGTGAAGCAAAGAAGAAACATCGGCGCGGTACTGCCGACCCTTCTTGCTGACCAACACCCGCGGACCGACGTGACGCCAGTAGTGATTGACCGACGGCGGGAAGGGAAGTTTCAGGCGAATCATGGTGTGGGACTTCGGTAAAAAGAAAACGCCCGGCCGGCAATCCTTGCCAGCCGAGCGCGGAGCCTTGGCGAACCAAGACTCAGTTCCGTGGAAACAGCGTTACAGGACACGCCTCAACGTTTCCACGGAGGGGTTTCCGCCGCCGGTGCGTCCTGCACCGACGTTGCGACGCCAGGCGGCGTTTCGCTCGCCGCGGTAAGCGCGGCCTTTGCGTCGCGAGCGGAATACCCTTTGATCTCGTTTTGCAGTTCGCCGGTGTCGTTGCGGCGTTTGACGCGGACGTGGATCAAGCACGGCAAGTTGTGCAGGTCCGCGGAGTCGGTGGGCACCAAGACGCCGACCGACCGACAGATCGAAGACAACTCCCGCCGAGCGATATCCACCGCGGTCGCATTGGGGTTGTCGAGGTTGAGTCGCACCCAGAGAAGACGGTTTGCGAACTCTCCCTCCACGATCTGAAACGTCAACTGCAAGTAATTTCCGGTTCCCGATTTCGTCGGCTTCATTTCGCTGTCCGTGATGACCGCGACATACTTGCCGACCGGGATGGGCTCGAGGTCGTCGGCTGGTTCGACTTGGTTGGCATCAAAGCCCTGGAGGTTGGCCATGGTTGGTTCCTTGGTTGGTTAAGAAAGAAGGGAAATGGTTCAAACGTTGATTCAGTTGGCCGACATGGCGTTGATGAACGCCGTCCACGAAAGCGGCAGTTCTTCGCGGATGCCGTAGCGGTTCTTGGCGACGCAGGTCGGCGATCCATAGGCACGCACGACACGCTCGCCACCGTCTTTGCCAATCGCATGAGCGATGGTGCGCTTGCGGTTAAAACCGCCGTCTTCGGATTGCGTTCGCATCTTGCGAGTCGCGAACAGAACGGCGTCGCACCATTCCTTGATCAGGGCCGCGGCATGCTTGTGAAGACGCGGCGAGTAGCGGTCGTATGGCGAGGATTCAGGATCCTCGAAACGCTCTACTTTGGAATGAGCGATCAGAACGATCACCATTCCACGTGATCGAAGCACACCAAGAACGTCCAGCACTTCACGCCACAGAGAGAGGGCGTGCATGTAACCGCGTGCGTACCCGCCGTCGACCTTTTCGATCGACTCGACGGCATACTGCTGACAGAGTTTGTCCCAGACAAGACGCTCCAGCCAGTCGAGCGAGTCGATCACGACGGTTTCGTAATCGTGTTTCTCATTGGCGAGCGTCTTCAACGCCGCGACGACATCATCAAACGTCGTCGCCAGCGGAAAGCGGTCACAGTTGATCTCATCAAGCCCATCTTCGGTTTGAATGAAGATCGGCTTGGGGGCTTCGCTGCCGAAGGTGGACTTGCCGATACCTTCGACGCCGTAAAGCAAGACACGCGGCGGCTTCGATTGCCGGCCAGATTGGATGGTTTCGAGTAAATTGGTCATTGGTTGTTTGACTCTGTGGATGGTTGAATTGAGACGTTGAAGATTCAGAGCGAGGTGATCGGCTCGATGTCGAAATTGCCGTCGCGATCGCTGGTCACGAGGTAATGTTTGAAATCAACTTGGACGACGAACCGTTGTTTGCTTCCGAGTTGTTTGCTGAGCGACTTGCACGCTCCTGTGAAATCCTTCGAGGCGTCGTTGAAACGATCTGCCGATCGCAGATACCGCCCCACCGCCAGTGAAATTGCCACTCGGCGTTCGATGTCCAAACCCGTCATGCGCTCTCCGATCGTTGATGAAATCGGGTGAGTGAAACAACCACTCGCCCCTTTCTTAGCTATGCGATCTAGAGCGACGGTGACCCAAGAAAATTAGTTTTCGAGCCAGTCCGCTTGACCAAAGTGGTCGCGAATCACCTCGACAGCAGCCGCCATCCGGCGACGAGAGATGCCGAGTTCGCGCCCTGCTTCAGCCCGCGAACAAGTCATCAACCGGCGAGCGATCGTGCGGTAGCCCCGCGGCAACGTGCGGATCAAATGCTCGACGCCCTCGGTCATGTCCATCAACTCGAACACGTCATTCGTTTCACCAAGCGTCCGACGATCTTTGTCGTCGATCCCCAGCGATCGAAACATTTCTTCATGCGTTCCATCGACGGTCTCCACGACCTCGTCGGTGGACTCCATTCCCATGCCGGCTGGCGGACGGGATTTCATCCGATTGGTTTCCCGGATCAGTTTGGCGATGCAGTTGCGGATCAGCATGTTCACGAAAACGTCGTGGTCGCCACGTTGCGGATCGAACTGGTCAACATGTTCCAAAACATGCAGCAAGAACTCCTGCCGCAGATCTTCTTTCTGCACGTTGCCTTTAAACTCGGGCCGAAACATCACCAGCGAGGCAACTCGCTCGGTCATGTCCATGGCATAGGCGAAAAGTTCCGGATGAATTTCTTCGATGGTCGAAGCCATTGCGTATTCCTCCGGCTGGAAGATCACACGAACGCCGCCACAATCACCGCCGCAAAAGAACTGTGTCGTGATTCCGAATCACGTTTGAACACAGGCGACGGCGAGGCGAACCATTCACGTCCTCTCAGCCGAGAACATGGCCAGACAACTTCTGTCCGCTGAAGACAAAGCGTGTCCGCGAGACAAATTCGTTTTTCTGATCCAGCTACAGGTGCCAGTCAGTTACCTCAGGTGGCGAATAAAGCAAGTCGATTCCCGTCTGAATGTGCGTCCGCAAGTGCTCCGCTGCCTCCGGACACTTCTTGTCGATTTCTGTGAAGGCTCGCCGTATCGCTCGCGACACACTGTCACCTGAACGCTTCGCATCGGCGTTATCTTTGATATTGCCGGCCAACCCGGTTGCCTTGTTGACGTACCCAAGAATGTCTTCGCGCTCGGTCTGCAATGCGGTGATCGCAGCGACATCGTTGAATTCGATTGCGTCATCGAGTTCATTCGCAATCGCCTTCAAACGCTCGTGGGAATCCCGCAACGTCTCTTTGTCGGTTTGCTCACCGCGGGTTCCGGTTCGGGTTAATTCGTGAAGTCCAGATTCCAATGCTTCGAGGTGCATCGCGGTGAGCACCTCGTTCGGACGCATTAGCAAGCAAGCGATGTACGGCATTCCGGTCGAATCCTTGACCGGCCGCGGCTTGGTGTTGAACGCCACCCACCAGAAGTCGTCATCACGCCGAAACTGGCAAAGCGGAACTTCGGCGGCAAGCTCGATCTTCAACGCTCCGGCCACCACGATCTTCCAACGATTGGTCGTGATAAGCTTATGAGCAGCGTCGAACCGAACCAGGTTTTTCAGCGCCACGATCTCGCTGTCAAATTGTCCAAGTAGGCGTCGGGTTTGCGGCGTGATTCGATTGCCCGTGGGATGCAGAACCAAGAATGGTTCGCTTTCGTGCAACAGAATCTCTTGCATCGCACGCGCTACATCCTGGTGCGTCTTGCGAATGCACAACCAAACGGGACGGGACTGCAAATCCGCCGGCAGTTTGCCAACGCGAACGATGTGCTGCGTCGTCCCCAGCACCTCAACGTCCGCTTTGATCGACATCGCCTCTGCAATTTCGCTTGCCAGACGCCGTACGTCGAAACGGTGCAACGCCACATCGCGTCGTTCCATGATTCGGTGTTCGGTCGTTTCACGGCACACGGCGACGAACTGGCCCGCATCCTCAATCACTCGCCATGGATCCCGCTGGCCGACCACGTCATATCGACCGGTGACCTTGTCGGTAACTCGCAGGAATCGACGAAGCGGCTCGAACTCCGTTCCAAGCCGCCGACGCCAACCGTCGGCCACATCCATCAGGCCGGCAACTTCTTCAAGCGATTGCCAAAGCGCCGTCATCCTTCGCCGCCCCCAGCACTTGCGATCGCTCGAGCATGAACCCTTTCAACTTCATCCACTCTTCGATCAAAACAGCATGTTCGTCGCGGGTGTAGCAAGCCGCGTTTCCAGCGTACAACTTGATGGCTCGCTGCAATCGCACGTCGCGGAATTTGAACAGCAAGCTGATGCTGTCGATGCTGTCATCCAGGGCGATTTCATAGCCGCGTTCTTCCATGTCGACAATCAAATCATCGGCACCGTAGATCGTGTACGGGTTTTGGCTTCCGCCATTTCGGAAGCGTACTTCGGTGAGCGCGATGTATTCGATCGCATCTAGATCGCCCGGAGAGATCATTTCAAAGCCGTGTTCGACGAAGGCGTCGAAGTTGTATCGCGGCAATTCAATAAAGTGATCTGGTGACCCGTACATCAGGTCGCCGAAGCACCGACGATAGACTTCTCGAGCACTCTTCAACTGCGAGTTGATCTGAAAAATGTTCTCTCGACGACACAACGTCATCGTGTCTTTCGCAGCCGGTCGCAGATGCACTGCGCGAATGCCATGGTTGTCAATTGTCTCGACGCGTCGAAACGGATCGCCGCGCCGAACGGTCGCAACAATCGTTTCGCCGGTCTCTCGCAACAGTAGCTGAGCGGCCGAACTTCGATTGTGGTTGTCCATCCAGTCGCCGATATTGACACGGCAAGCTTCGATCCGGTTGCTGGTCAATTGCAACAACGGCGAGTCGTTGTCGGTTGCTGGTGAAAAACATTCCATTCGTCGTGGCATCTTGAACGTGTGCCATGTGTGTTGCGCTTCCAACATCGCGGGGTTGGCAAGCCACACTTGAACGGCGACGTCGGCTGGCGACGTTTGGCCGGACAACCGCAAGGCAATGCTCGCTTGCTGGGCCGCGGATAGCAGGGCATCCATTCCCTGCTCCGTGGCCATGTCGTTGATCATGCCGAGGGCGTTGAGCAGATCTTGCGGCGCGTCGATCAACGGTGTTTCGAGGATGTAGATCAGTTTTTCGTAATCGAGTTTGGACGCCGACGGCACCGCCGGCAGATTGAACCCTCGCGATGACAGATACGTTTGGTGCGGCGACAACAGTTCCAGCAAGTGGCGTGGGTCGATGGTGCGAACGACTTCGGGATCCGTAAGGTGTTTGAGAAAACGGGACATTTCGGGCTTAACTTTCCGCTCGTTGGGTTTAGCGTCCTTGGGTTCAGGTGACTCGGCCAGCGCTCCATTCCTTGCTAGCAAATGCGACAGTTGCATCGAGGTATAGATAGAGAGGGAGCTGGACACGTTTGGTCACCACCCTGGCCGGATATTTGGAATAATCGCCAAAACCTTCGTAAATTCCGGTGCGAAAAAAATTACCGGCAGAATCTGAAAAGTGGATTGACGGCTGTCCGCCGCGGCCGGATTTCCAAGATCTCGGCTCAGGATGCCTCTGTTGCCGACTCAAACTCCGCCTGCTGTGTCAACATCTCCGCCCACGCCCGACGCTGTTCCGCCCAATCGAGGATCGCCGTGATCGGACGGATGCGTTTCTCGTGCAGGAACGGTTTGCCGCGACCTTGGGGCGGCAGATCGAGCAGCTCACGCTGAATGTCGGGAGCCAAAAGATTCAGCCCCATGATTTGGCTCATCCGCGGTTGGCTGACCTTGCCCATCCGAGCCAGATCGGTCAGGTCGTGTGCCTCACCGGTTCGCAACATCTCTTGAAAACGAATCGCGAGCGCCATCAACTTCGTCACCCGATGCAGCTTCGGGCGAACTGGACGATCGTCGCCAAGGTCCACCTCGGTTACAGACGAGATGACTTTGCGACCGCGGGCTTTGAGGTCCACGTTCAGTTTTGTTTTGACTTTAATCAAATGACGGTCTCCGATTCAGCGTTCAAGGATTCCAGCGCCGCGATGCCGCTGGCGTGATACGAAATTTCAATCGTGCAATCGCTCTGGTCGAACTCCACCTTCGCGACAAGCAACTGCAACAGTTCCGCTTGCTCGCGGATCGAGAGTGTTGACCAAAGCCCATCGAAGTCCGCGAACGCGTTGTCGACATCGGCTTCGTTGAGCAACCCGCTGTCAATCTCTTCCAGACGTTTGTTGGCAACGCGAAGTTGTCGTTCGGATCGCTCGATGCGCTCGTGTAGTTCAGCCAGTCGTAATGTCGTGACGGAATTGATTGTGCTGGCCACCGACAGTCGTCGTACCTCGGCATGGTCGCGTGAGAGTTGCCGTGTCAGTTGTTGCCGCTGCGTCTCGTACTCCGCCCGCTGCAGCTTGACCGCTTCGTGCGATTGCCGGACCACTTCGCCGCGAAGGTCCGCGTCGCGTGCGATGCAGGCAACCTGTTCAACCACCGCACGTTCAATCTCACCCGCCGGCAGTGACGGATGCTCGCATGACTTGCGCCCCCGTTTGATAGCTCCGACGCAGGTGTAGTAGCGGTAACTCTTGGTCTTGCGGCGGTTGATGTTGTGAACCATCGCCAAGTTGCATTGCGGACACCGGATGATGCCTTTGAGCAACCCGCCGCTCTTCGTCGGCAGTCGGCTCGATCGGTTGTTGTGATTGGCTCGCAGTTGCGATTGGACTCGTTCAAAGATCAAGTCGTCGACGATCGCGTCATGCTGGCCGGCGAACGTTTCTGACTTGTGTTTTATGCGACCGATGTAGATCGGGTTGGTTAACAAAGCATGAACGCTGCCGTTGTCAAACTCGCGTCCGCCTTTCGCATCACCCTTCTTGGTCGTCCAGACTTTGTTCCGCCAGCCGAGCTTTTCGAGTTCCGTGGCGACGGCCATCAGCGATTTCAATTCCAGATACAGCGTAAAGATCCGCCGCACCTGAACCGCTTCCTCCGCGTTGACGACCAACTTCGGCGGTCGCTCGGTTCGGTCGACGTCGTAGCCAAGGACGGGATAGCCGCCGGTCCATTGCCCACGCCGGCAATTGGCCGCCAGCTTGTCGCGGATGCGTTCGCCAATGATTTCTCGTTCAAATTGGGCGAACGAGAGCAGGATATTCAGCGTCAGTCGCCCCATCGAATGCGTGGTGTTGAATTGCTGCGTCACTGAAACGAAGGACACGCCGTACTTGTCGAACGTTTCCATCACCCGTGAAAAATCCATCAACGAACGGCTGAGTCGATCGACTTTGTAGACGACCACACAGTCGATCTTGCCGTCTTCGATGTCCGCCAGCAGTCGTTTGAAGGCGGGCCGTTCGATGTTGCCGCCGGAGAATCCGCCATCGTCGTATCGTTCCTCATTCGCAACCCATCCTTCTTCGATCTGGCTGCGAATGAAGGATTCAGCGGCGGCACGTTGGGCGTCGAGTGAATTGAATTCCTGGTCGAGTCCTTCTTCGGTCGATTTGCGAGTGTAGATCGCACAGCGAATCACCGGCGTCGATGTTGTGTTCTTGGCAATCATGATTCACGCCTCCCGAGTCGAAAAAACAGAAACCCGTTGCAGTGCGATCCTGTGACCGCCTTGGCAACCGCGGTCAACGAACGAAACCGCTGACCTTCGTATTCAAAACCTTCTTGCAAAACAGCGACCCGGATCATCTGGCCCTTGTATTGCCGTTCCAACATTTGGCCAGGCGGTGGCAATCGCGGATCCCAATCAACGAAAGCATTCGGCGGCGTCACCGTGACTTGAACATTGCGGTTGTCCCGCGGCGCGGTGACTCGCGTCTGAGCGTCGGCGGCCAAGCCTTCCGCTTTTGCGATCATCTCCGACGTCACGCCGCCTTCGTCGTTCGCTTGCAACTTCCAAGCGATCCGCCGGATCAGATATTGCTTGTTGCGGCTGCGACATTCTTCGCGATAGACCTGTTCGTATCGGCCGACCAAATCATTGACCGTCATGTCGGGAAGCCGAGCGACCTCGGCTGCGATCTTCGGTGTCATCGTTCACCTCCGATCGCTGCGGTTGCCTCGGCAGTCTCATCTCGGCGTTCATCACCCGACTGCTCGGTCTCGGATTTCGGGTAAACCGCATCGCCCGCTCGCGGCGTCCGTCGTTGCAGCGAATTGGCAAGTAATGCGGCGATCTTTTGGTATCGAATCTCGTTCTTCAAAATGTCTCTCCGTGTTCAGAGTCGTTCGGAGTCTCGTCTCGCTCGGCGCGATCGGAGACGTCGTGAGACACAGAGAGCGGTCGTTCGCCGGCGATCTCAAGCCGCTCGGGTAGAGAGTCGGCGAGATTGTCGAAAACAGGTTCGTCGCTGGGCAACAAATCCGCCGCACGACGCACACGCCCAACACCGCGGGCCAGGATGGCGGCGATCGCCCGAAACCGAACCTTCTCGGCATCGGTCCGCGTCGCGGCCGGAACATCCAAATCAGTGATAGCGTCACCCCTCGAATTGCAGCTCGAAACGGGACCGCCACACCGACGGTCCCCCTTTCTTAGCTATGCAATCTGTGACGACGGCAGCGCATGACCCGAATTTCCAAATTTCTGAAACGCCACCGTCCGACCGAGCCGGAACAGGTGCCCAAAAGGAATCCAGAGAGAGCCGGACAGCGAATCACCCCAGCCTCAAAACCCCGTCTCGCCCATCACCCAGAGAGCACCGAGAGTTCTCACCCGATCTCGGCCGAGATTCATCGCAAAACCCAAGATCCACCCGACCAAAACTCTCTCCCCAGAGAGCCCAAGAGAGCATCAAAACGCCGAGAAACCACGAAAAAAGCCGGCGTTCTGCGGTTTGCAAAACGTCGGCTTTCGGAGTTTACCCCTGGCGGTCAGTTTCCTAACCAAACAGAGAAGTTGCGGGAGCCGGATTTGAACCGACGACCTCGAGGTTATGAGCCTCGCGAGCTACCGGGCTGCTCCATCCCGCGGGCGTAGGATAGCAACTCGTGGATTCGTGCGAAAGGTTCGCCGGGTCGGTTCTGTGAAGATTTTGCAATTTCTTTGCCCCTACTTTTCCTGCCACGCTTCGGCGGGCGGTGGTGCGACGTCGCTCGCCCATTGCGCGTGCATCGCGGTGAACTTGGCAACAATTTCGGGACGCGAGTCCGCATGGTTGACTTGCTCAGGTGCATCGTCGCTCAGGTTGCCCAGAAAGACTGCGGGAAGCGTATTGTCGATCCGGTTCTTTCCACCGCCATTGAGCCCCGTCGTTCCGTTGACAATCAACTTCCAATCACCTTGTCGCACGGTCCAACTGTTTTGCCAGTGCCAGTGCATCGTTTCGTAATGATTCGACGCTGCATCTTTCGCGATCACTGGCCGTAGATCTTGACCATCAAACTCGATTTCCGATGTGTCAACGCCAGCGTAACCGGCAACGGTTGGGAACCAATCCATCAGCGTGATCGTTTGATCTCGAACTTCGCCCGCGGGAATGGTTCCGGGATAGCGAACGAGCATTGGAACACGCAGGCCTCCTTCAAGAAAACTGCCTTTGGATCCACGCCACTTCCCCGTGTTGCCTCCGCCCGCATTGGGTCCATAGTTGAAACCTTTAGGATGTCCGCTGGCGTGACCGTCGACTGTGATTTGATAGTCCTCGGAAGAATAACCATTGTCACCCGCGATAACGACGATCGTGTTGTTGGCAAGCTTCAGCTCATCGAGTGCGTCAAGCATGCGTCCGATGTAGTGATCAGTCGAAGCAAGAATCCTCGCATAAGATTGTCTGGCGGGATCCAGATCAGCAAAGTCACTCGCGTACGGTTCAATCGACTGTTCGGGGTAATGCGGGAGGTTCATCGGATAGTAGAGAAAGAACGGTTCGGCTTGGTGAGACCTCACAAATTCGATAGAGCGATCCGTGACCATGTCCATGAAGTACTCTCCTTCACGCCATACTTCGGTCGTCTTTTCGAAGAGGTCGTGGTGTCCCTTGCCGTGCAAACCGTAGTGGTTGTAATTGTCAATGAAACCGCCGCGGATGCCAAAGAACTCATCAAAGCCTTGCCGAGAAGGACCGTGGGTTTGCGCGCCGCCGAGATGCCACTTTCCAAACAGGGCAGTCGCGTAGCCAGCTCGCTGGAACGCTTCGGCGATCGTCGTTTCGCTGAGCAATAAGTTTCGACCGGTAGGTTGCGGTGAGTTCCCACCTTGCGTCCACGATCCGACGTCACCACGTTGCGGATGCCGTCCTGTCATCAGCATCGCTCGAGCGGGACAGCAAACGGTATGCGCAAAAGCGTTAGTAAATCGAACGCCCTCGCGAGCAACTCGGTCGATATTAGGAGTCTTAAGGTCGTCCGAGCCGTAGCAGCCAGCATCCAAAGCACCGTGATCGTCCGTCAAAATCAATAACACGTTTGGACGAGTCTGGCCCTGGACCGTTGGCAGTTCAGCTAACCCCAAGAACGTGACCAAGCCAATCACCCATAGAACTTTTGAGTGTAAACGTCGACAGGAAGGCAGTATTGAATTCATACGGGGTCCATGGGTTAGGGGGTCTACGGGTGAGGGGTCTATGGGTGAGAAGCGATTAGGTGTGGTAGGACTGGCGAATCGATTGAGACGAAAGCCGTGACGTGGCGGGGTTGAATTCTACTTGAAGCGGTGAGGCGCTGCGAGATTCGGTGGCTACGTTGAGGGCGGCAGCGTTGATGGTGGCAACATTGATGGTTGCTTGATGAGCGGCGGCCTAATGGATAGTGATCCCGTTGGCGGTAACAAGGATGGTGGTTGCCTTGCCCCATTGGCGACGCTCGATATTACGAAGCAGGTGGCGAGATACGAATTGAGTGTTAGGACAGCACGTTCAAGTTGTCAGTCGCCCAACGCCATCCGCGGACGTGAATCGACAGTTGGCATAGAGCATTTCGCAAACGATCAGCGTTTGTAGTCCACTTGCACTCGCCGTCACGTGCATGTGGTTTGTGCAGTGACTTCACAAGAGGCTGACCGATAAGCGGGCGTTGATCCAACTTGCCGCACTTTCCAACTAGGGTGCGAGTGGTGAGCATCAACTGGTTCGTGAATTGCGAATCGCAATGCGGTAATTGCGTCGTCTATGTTTATGTCCCATGTCGATGTCAATGCACGGTCTATGCACGAAAGCAGCGTGACAAGGTGCAGTGTTACAAGGTGCGGGGAGATCGCTGCAGAGAGATGGGGGCAGCGAGATCGCTGCAGGGAGATGGGTGCAGGGAGATGGGTGCAGGGAGATGGGTGCAGCAAGATCGGTGCGACATCCGCTGTGATGGAACTGCGACGATTGATTGGCCCTGTCGAAGACTCGGCAAGCAAGAACGCGTTGAGCGGCTGAAGCTAGCCCCTTTAGTCCGAAGCGAACTGGGCATCTCAACGGACTCACAAACAAGCCATCGAAGCTCCTAAACATTCCAATTCTGTCGAGCTACGGGTTTAATCCGACGTAAGCGATGTCTGGATTGCGTCGCTGAACGAACTGGCAAGGGCTTTGTTCCCACTCGATCCAAAAAAAACTTTTTAAAACCAAGTTTTTTTTGCGAAACTTTTGGCAACATTATGAAGGCAATAATAGACGTCGCGTTGGCTGCTTGATCGCCACAGCAGTGCGGACAGCGGTTGTCTGCCTGTCGCCGGTCGGTTTGGAACGCCCTTGATTGCAATTAGCACCGCAAAACTGGTGCCTTTTCGCCGAATCTCGTAGCGAGACAAGGGTGTTTAGGATGCCCAAAACATGGGCGATAGGGATACTTCTGACACAAACAAGTGAACATCAGGCATGTTGATTGTTAACCGCACACTGCCGTGCCAATCACATGGTGTCATTCCGTACGGTCAAATGATCGGTTGTTCGGAGGATGCCGATACCCAACAATCACTGCGGCCATAGTAGGCATTGCTCGCCTATACATGTGGTTTCTTTTCCCTTATTTCCGTTTGGAGCAGTTTATGTCTCGAAATCGTCAACGGACCTCCGGTTTCACCTTGGTGGAATTGCTGGTGGTCATCGCAATTATTGGAGTCCTAGTCGGGTTGCTCCTGCCGGCCGTTCAGGCGGCACGCGAAGCCGCTCGCCGAATGAGCTGTAGCAACAACTTTAAGCAGATCGGAATTGGCCTGCACAACTACCACGCAGCGTTTAAGCAAATTCCGACTCAGCAATCCGGCCCCGCTTTGATCGGGTCTTGGGAGTTCGCGAACGACGTTAACGTCAACAACATGAAGAACAGCTTCCTTGTTGGCTTGCTTCCGTTCGTCGAGCAACAGGGGCTTTGGGAGCGAATCTCGAATCCCGACAACCAAGGTGCTAATGGTGCTCCGCCAACTCCAAACCCATTCCCAGCTTACGGCCCGTCCCATGACACGGATCCCAATGCCGGCGGAACGACGGGCGGTGGCGGGCGAAACTATGTGCCTTGGCTAACCGAGATTCCAATGTTCCGCTGCCCAAGCGATCCCGGTTCGGGATTGCCTGCTCAAGGCCGTACCAATTACGGGGCCAACATGGGCGATGCAATTCACCGACTTAATGCTGGAACCGTGACCGGCCCCTACTATACATACGTCGACAACAACGGACGTATGCAGGACGCTCGCGCCTCATGCCGTGGTTTCTTCGTCGCTCGAACCGAGTCGAAGTTCCGCGACATCATCGATGGTCTGTCCAACACAATTGCTGCGGGTGAGATTGTCACCGACATCGGTGATCGCGACATCCGTACAAATGCGGCTCTCTTCACGGACCTTAATGGTGCGACACCGGACCTGGGATCTTGGAAAAACCAAGTCAATCTGGAACGTCCAAGGTTCTGGAGTGACGGTGTTGCACCGAACCCGGCTGTGCCAGATCTTTGCGGCCAAGGCAACTGGACCGATCGTTACGGCCGCGGTTACATGTGGGCCGCTGGCGGTTGTTACCACAGTGGAATACAGACGATTCGTCCACCGAACTCAGCTTGTACGCTTTGGAGCTCAAATGCTTCGTCTTGGCACGCCGGATACCGCGAAGGCGTCTGCCCTCCCGGAAGTCGTCACCAAGGTGGTGCTCACGTGATGATGGGTGACGGAGCCGTTGTCTTCATGACGGATTCGGTCGACACTGGCGAACTGGATTCGGGAACGGTTCCTGTCCGAAGAGGAAACGTTGCTCCTCAACCAGTGCCTGGATCGAAGAGCCCGTATGGTCTTTGGGGTGCATTGGGTACTCGTGCTAGCCGTGAAACCATCGAAGAACAACTGAACCAGTAGTCCTAGGACTAAAGTTCAGTACCGATTTAGACTTTCGGTCTAGTCCAACGAAGCCCTGCTCGCGATTTAGCGAGCGGGGCTTTTTCTTTGTTGCAACGAGCGAATGCTTACTAGGAGTAAAAGCAAAGGTAGGCGGTTGGCTGCTTCACGCTCACTTGGAATTTCACATTGGCAGGAACGCTGAACTCTTGGCCAGCAACGTATGTCGCGAACTTATCGTCGCCCGGGAGCTTGGCTGACAGTTCGCCCGAAACGATCTTCATTAGCTCGTTCTCGGATGTGCCGAACTCATAGTCACCCGCGGCCATCACGCCCGCGGTCGCGCGGCCTTCATTGTTCTCAAAACCGATCGACTTGACCTTACCGTCGAAGTACTCGTTTACCTGCATCGAACTTCTCGCAAAAGATTGAGGGTGAAAGCGAGAAGTGTAATCAAGGGTCTGCCAAAGTTAAATCACTCCCGGGTCTATAAATTGACGGCTGACATTCCCCGGTTGTCCATCGCGGGACTGGCTGTCCATCGTGGGACCGGTTGTCGATCGCGGGACCGGTTGTCCATCGCGGGAGCAGAAGCTTCGAGTTCACGAGTTTCTAATCGGTTTGCTCCATCCCTTGGCGGCAAGCTCTTGTTGGGACGCTCGTTGTCCTGCGACAATAGGGGTTTCCGACGATGGGCGATTTAACAACGAGAGTCACGACATCGGGCCGTTCGACATCGGGCCGTTCGACAACGGGCCGTTCGACAACGGGCAGCGCCATAAAATGTGGTGCGATGATCCATGGTGCGAACAATGCGGCTTATCCTTATTGCCGTGACGTTGCCTTGAAATTGCTCTGAAACCGCCCCACAACTGTCACCTGCAATCGCGAGCCAAACGCATGACCAAACACGTTCTCTGCTGCCTGGGATTGGCTGTGATGATTGGTTTGCCTTGCCGTTCGAACGAATTACCCCGACTGACTCCTATGCTGGGTTCGTCGGTAGTCAAAGCGGTGATGAAGTACTTTGGGAGCGAAGGAACCGAACAAGCGACGAAGTACATCACGAAACAGGGTGGCAAAGAAGTGATTGAACGAGTCACGTCGACGGCTTCACGCCAAGGCGGTGACGAATTACTCGAGCAAGTTGCTCGCATCACGCAAACTCATGGCCCCGATGCAATAAGCGCGATCGACAACGTCCCATCGATCGCGCCTGTGGTGAAAGCCATCAACGAGTTGCCCGAGGCTCAAGCAAAGCAGGCTCTGTCCCGACTGGCTGCGGGAACGACAGGACGAGAACTTGGCGAAACAGTCGCTAAACATGGCACCGTCGTTTTAAAAGCAGAGCTCAAACACCCAGGCGTTGGCGGTTCCTTGGCTCGCAAACTCGGCAGTGAAGGAGGCGAACTGGCCACCGAGTTAACGACCGACCAAGCGATTGCTTTGGCTCGACATGCAGACGACATCGCCAAACTTCCGCCGACTCAGCGATCGGGTATTCTATCGCTCATCCGAAAGGACGCTGAGCGTATGTTCGGATTCATAGGTCGCTTCGTTGAAAACAATCCCGGTAAAGTTCTATTCACTGCTGCGGGAACCACGATCATCTTGCAAGAGTCCGAGCGGATGCTTGGTGGTGATGAAATTGTCTTCGACGCTGACGGCAATCCGGTGGTCGTCACCAAGCCGGGGATGCTCGGTCGTCCCGCTGTCATGGCGGCCGACACTGCCAAGCACGTTAGCGATAACTACTTGCGTCCATTGTTCTACGCCGGACTCGCTTTCGTGGTTTTCTTCTCTGGCGTTGTCGTATGGCGGAAGCTCGGACGCGGAACGGGGGCTGACGCCTAGTTCGATAAGTACCTGCTCTGCTTCTACGAGATCCTCAATCTTAGCCATGTCATTGATCACGACCAAAGCGTCAAGGCTAGAAACCCGACCATCACCGTTGACATCGTAAAACCGAAACTCCGCGTTCGCGCTGTCCAACGACGGTTCGCCGCGTTGCAGTTGGTTGATGACCAACAATGCGTCACGCGCGTCCACTTCGCCATCGGCGGGCTTTCCGTTGCGTTCGAGGCTTTACACCTGAGGCCATGGCATGCGGCAGACGCCCCATTGGCCTTGATTTTCGTCGACAGCGATCTCGATCCATGTGATCGCGTTTCCAAACTTATCTTTGGTACGCTCGATCACTCGTTCGGCGATCACGCGAGCCATTTCTTCTGCTGTGGTGTTGATGACAGGCAGAATCACACAATCTTCGTTGGGAAAGATCCACCGACGATCTCGAAACGTCGCAGTCGTTTCCTTTTCGTCACTGGTGATCTTGATTTCAGCGTGGTCGCGTGGCAACACCACGTGGTGATCGAGAGCCTGAGTCTCTTCCAGAACGGCATCGCGCAACGCGATGAAGTCGACGACGTAGCGGTTTTCATCAAGTGGGCCTTCGACACTGGCACGTACTCCGTAGTTGTGACCGTGCAGACGTTCGCAGATATCGGTTGCGAAGGTGATGAAGTGAGCCGCCGAGAAGATGAATTGCTCTTTGGTTACATCGACTCGGAAAGTGGGTTGCAGAGACATACGGTTTCAAGCATTAAGGTAAAGAAGGTTCTGGATTTAACAACACGAACAAGGCTGCAGCAATGAGGTCAGCGGTCGTGCCAGGGTTAAGCCGATTGCCATCAGTGCGAAGGTAACAGTCAAACTCGGCGACACTGGTGGCATCGTGGACGTTCACCGACCTGGCTCTTTGTTGTACTGCATGGGCGACCTCCGCGCCATTCTTTCGTGCGATCAAAGAGTCCGGTGCTTCCGCGAGTAGCCTTACGTGAGCCCGAGCGATTCCCGCTAGGACATCGCCGCATTCTTTAACCGAGGCAACTACCAACGGCACAACATTGTCTAGCAAGTCTTGGTAATTCGTCGCGTACTGCAACGCAACGCGATCACGATCCGCCGCCAGTTTCATCGCGGCGACGATGTCGACGGGTTCTTTGGTGTCGTTGACGTCCAACGAATCAACTCGATCGAGGCCGCCTGCTCCCGCTTCACTGATGGCCGCAAACAGGTTCGCTCCATCATTGCCGTCCAGAGAGGCAAGAATCCTTGTCACCGAACCGCTGTCCGTGGCGTCCGCGACACAGAGAGGCCCCAACAAGAGAACGATCCCGAGATTGACGTTGGTCCCAGTTCTAGATCGGCATTGTCGAACGCAGTCGAGCATTCGATCGCTCAGTCCGACCACTTTGCCAGGCAGTCGATCGGCGGTGACTTGGGCCGCTTGAACGAAATCTTGAAAACTCAGGTCGTCAAACGATTGACTCGGATGAACGTTGCCCGCTTTCGGTGAGGATGCTTCCAGCACGCATGCCCAACGAATGGCATCCTGGGCAGAATGCACTTGGTCGCGAATTGTTTGCAAAGGATCTGGCATCGTCAACTTGCCGATCAGTGCGATGAGAGAAACTGATCGATCGCGTCGAGAGTTTCGTCAGGCGCGTCTTCGATAACGTAGTGGCCCGCGTCGGCAATCTCCACGGTGGTCGCATTTGGCCACACGGCTTGGAACCGACGCAGACATTCTGGCCGGAAGCACCAATCTTTCATGCCCCAGACCAACAGACTAGGCATCGACGCTAATGAAGGAAGATCGTCATTGAGCTTCCTCAGCGTTGGCATCGTTGGATGATCGTCACGGGTGGGGATGTCGCGAACGAAGGCATCGATCGCCACACGGTTTTTCCAGTTGTCGTAAGGAGCCAACAAGCCTTCGGCTACCTCATTCGACATGCGGTTGCGCGACATCGCCATCGTGACGGCGGACTTCGCGAACGCATTCAAACCTCGCACCATCGGAGTCCCGACGAGCGGCCAGCGACACGCGGAAATCCGAACGGGAACGTACGGCGGTGGAAACGCTCCCGTATTAAGCAGCATGATTCGCGAGAATCGATCTCGCCGTTCGACGAGCGATGACAGTCCAATCGCTCCTCCCCAATCGTGAGCCAACAACGTCACATTCCGCAGATCGAGATTGTCGATCAAGCTGACGAGGTTGTCCCGATGGGCTGCCATCGTGTAAGCGAACTCATCACGAGCGGGTTTGTCACTACGCCCACATCCCAAGTGGTCCACCGCAATCACGCGTCGATCGGGCGAAAACCGATCAATCACTTTGCGATAGTAGAAGCTCCACGTTGGGTTTCCGTGAACGCAAAGAATCGTTTCGTTGGCGTCGGCGTTGCCTTCATCCAAGTACCGCATCACCGAACCGGCAACCGGGAACTCTTTCGAAGGGTACGGCAGCAACCGTTGAGCGATCGTGGAGTAAGTAGCAGTCATGCCGCAAAGTGTGGCTCATCAGCAGACATCCGAAAACCCCCTGAAATGATCTACCACGGGCTTGCTGATTTTCGCGTAGTTTCATCAGTCATCAAGCAATGTCGACAGAACTGGCTTCCGACCGCAAACGTTTCTGGCTAGCCGTATTCGTGTTGGCCTAGCCGATGAGCGCATCGACCTTAGCAGCGACGATAAAGTCGTTCTCACTAAGTCCGCCGATTGCGTGGGTGGTCAGATCGATCCGCAGGTTCCGATACCCAGTCAGGTGCAAATCGGGATGGTGACCTTCGGATTCAGCCAGCTCTGCAATTCGATCAATCAAGGCGACAGCTTTAACAAAGTTGCCTGCGTTGATCTTTCGCGAGATCATTTTGGCTGAATCATCGAGCGTCCATTCCGGAACCGCCTCCATCATCGCAGCGGCTTGATCGGGCTGGATCGTCGGAACACCACCCTCGCAGGGAACACATTTTTTTTGACGAAGAACATCGCAGGAAGTAGTCATGATAGATCTAAGCTCCAATCCAACTCGGCGGTAAATTCGGTTAAACGATTCGACAAACGACCCCGCGTTTCGCATCGGCAAGCGCACCGGTCCGCGGTCGCGATCACGATGAGACACGACAGCATCGCATCGCCCAGGGGTTTGGTTAGAACTGCTGTTGGAACCCAACCGGAAATCACTCACTGTGATTCTCCGCGATAGGCCACCGAGGGATGCGGGAAGCCCAACTTCTTGTCGACCAAATTATACGGACTCTCGCCCTTAAGATAGCGTTTCAAATTGATGCAAGCCAAATCCGTGCTGTCGTCGACACGGCGATAGGATTGGGCTCCCACATGCGGTGTGATAATCACTCGTTCGTCATCCCACAACAAACTATCGGGCGATAGCGGTTCTACCTCGGTCACGTCTAAACCGACGCCTTGCAAGTGACCGCTAGCCAGCGCTGCGGTTAGGGCTGACTCCACGACGACTGCACCGCGGGCGACATTAATCAAGTAGCTTCCGGGTTTCATTTGCGCGATGCACGCTTCATCGAAGAGACCTTCCGTTTGTGAGTTGAGCGGCAAGGTCAAAATCACAATGTCGCTTTCGGCTAGCAAGCGGGGAAGCTGATCGGACGACCAGAGCTGATCGATCTCGTTTGGCTTGTCCACTGGGAAATAGTCCGTCGCGATTAGACGAGTTTCCCACGGAGCAAGCATCTTCGCGATCACGCGTCCGTTACCGCCTAATCCCACGATCCCGACTGTCTTGCCTCGAAGGTCGTCGGTTGGAAGTCGTGTGAAATCTCGCGTTGCCTCGGCACGAAAAAATAATGGTAATCGTCGAAGCACTCCGAAGAGCAGAGCAAAGGTTTGTTCGGCTACCTGAGGTGCGAATAAGCCTGACGCACTGCTAACGACAATGTCTGAATCAATCACGCCAGGTACTAGGCAGTGGTCGAGGCCCGCTGCCGATGATTGAATCCATTTCAAATTACCAGCAGCCAAGACTCGGTCCCAGTCAACGGGAACTTTCGCATGCCCAATGAAAACGTCTGCTGATGGCAGCAGTTCATCGATACGTTCCTGTCCTGCGTCGACAATCTCTGCGTCTGGCGCAGCGGCTTGGATCTGCGCGATGTGTCGATCGAGAACGGGATAGCACAAAACAATACGCACAATGACAACTTCGGCTAAACTAGGAACGAATGCAATTAGTTCCCAATGTAGCGGTATCCTCTGTGATCGCGAAGTCACCCAATACTTTGAGCGTCAAGAATTTCATTGCGACCGTTTTCGTCGTAATCGCTTCGATGATTCTTGGCCTAACTTTGCCAATGGCTATGGTTCGGGCGACCGATACACTTGGGTCGAACCTTGGAGATAAGCTGACCGGTCCACTGCTCGATCGCGTCTTAGCGGATCAAGCAAACGGGTTTAGCACCGACGAGGTCATGATACGAGACGACTTACGAGCCGGCTTTCTAAAGGAGCTTGGTCAACAACTCAATCAGCCAATCGCTCGCGAGCAGGAAGCTGAAGTATTTCTGTCTTTGCTGAACGCAAGAAAAGCAGGCAAGCTGACCTACCGGGCGACAAAACGAAGTCCTCGGATAGACGAGAACGTCGACGCAATCGCTGAAATAGCCGTTCGCGCGGTCACAGACCGACACCGCGTGAGTATGGACACCTTGCTTGCAGACGCCGAAATGAGAGAGGAACTTCAGCATGAGGTTACGTTGATCGCCAAAGGCATTGACGCCTACGCGATTCGCAAATCAGTTTTATCGCTTCGAAAGAAACGAGCTTTGAGACCTGAATTGGTCCTGCAGGTCGCCGATTGGCAGCGTGAAGTGATGACCTGGTCGCTGGCTGAATTGACCACCAAGCTGAAAGCCGATGAAGTGCCGCATTTGCCGGGGATCTATATGTTTCGTACCGAGGCGGGCTACTTGTACATTGGCGAAGCGGTCGATTTGTCAGACCGGTTGACCCAACATACGTCAGGAAGTGATCGCGTATCGCTGGCCGAGCATTTGCGTACCGCAGAGCAGGGCGATGTTACGGTCGAGCTGCATGTCTTCCCGAAAGATTCGCCCGCGAAACGAGTTACCGTTCGCCGCGCCTACGAGAGCGAACTGATTCGTTCTCGACATCCCAAGCTAAACGTTCGTCCCTAACGACGATCACTTCAATCGATCGAGCAAAGCTAACGCTTGATCACGGACGGCTTGCGATGACGCCGACTTGCCGAGCGGCGATGCAACGTAGATTTGCTGCAGCCACAATTGCCGTTCAAGGTTCTCACCGAGTTGCGCGAGCGACGAAGCTCGATCCGCTAACTCAAGAGCTAATTCCAAATCACCTTGCTCTCTTGCGATTTCAGCCGATTGCGCCGCCAACCAGACGCTTGCGGGAGCCCACTGGTACGCCTTTGCGATCAATTCCGACGCCGCATTTAAGTCTTCCTGCCTGCCAAAGACTTGATAGACGTGCAATCGTTGCACCCCGAGCTGGCGATAAACCGACGGATTCTCGCCTGCTCGATCTAACACGCGACCAATCGCTGTTTCCCATTGTTGTCGGTAATTCGCATCATCGTTCGTCCGGATCAACTCCATCCGCAAAAACTCACTCTGATAAAGAGGTAATTCGAATCCCCAACGATCGGCATCAACCGCTGCCTGCAAAGCATCACTAGCCGTTCGATTGATCCGATCTCGTATCGCAGCTTCAGCTATTGCAAGGTTAGCGTGCTGACTCGATACCGGCGACAGAGACATCACCATCAGTGCAACCAACAAGGCCAACGAGACACACGTTACAGGCAACGAGGACTCGTTCGACATGACACTCGTTTGTTGTGGTCGAGCGAGAGCGGCCACACCCACCCAGACAAACATGGCTACCCCGGGAACAGTAAAACCACCTGCTGCGGATAAGTGCAAAAGCACAACAAAGAGAACCGTGATGAAGATGCGATCCACGGTATCGTCCGTGACTTGCCGCAATGACGAGTTTGCGGACCAACCCACCCAAACCGCAATCGGAATCGCATACTTTGCCGCTGAGAAATCGGGAGTCTGACGAGTGATCCATCCCCATGCCCAAATGCCGAACAACGCAATCGCTGATCCGATCCAAACCGATGCGGACATCGCCGTTTCTTGACTCGGTAAATCGGCCGGCGAAGCCACTGAATACCCTGAAGACGTAAGCGAGTTTACATCCGGATCCAACCCGTTTGCCACACCTTCAAGACGACGTTTCCGAACCGATCGCACCACCGAAGCAGCTATCGCAGTCAGAATCCCCAGCCCTACCAGACCGCCGCTGGCCAGGGTCTCGAAAATGAAGTTGTGAGGATCCGCAATTTGTTCCGTCGTGCTGGCCTCGCGATAACGATCATAGATCGCCTGAAAGTTGCCTGGCCCACAACCAAACAACGGATGATCGAGCACCATCTGCCAAGTCGAACGCCAGTACTGCAATCGAAACTCAAGTGATAGCGGCGCACTATCAAACCACTCTGGGTTTCCAAAGGCGGCCAACGCAAGAACCAGGGCAACGCCGACCGCGCCAGACACGAGCAAGGCGTTTGCGATTGCCCGGCGGCGCAGCGAGCCGCGGTAGAACAGCACCCAGACGACGGTAGCACCCAGGATCATCGCAACCAACGCCGACCTACTTCGCGTTGCTAACAAACCAGATAAACAACCCAGTAACGCGATACTCCACCCCTGAAGTTGCAGCCTTGTCAGGTCCTTCCAGCTTGATCGCAATACCGCAAAGGAAACAATCGCTCCCACCAGCAGCACCGCTGCGAGTGAATTAGCTAACGCGAAGGTCGCTGAGGGGCCACCATCGAACAACCGATTCTCAAACACCATTCGCAGTGATGATTGGGGCGGTGCATCGACACCGGCGGCTTTGAGGACACGGTCCGGGTCACTTCGATACTCGGCTTGCGATGCAGGGATACTGATCCAGTCCTGATAGATCGCCTCTACCGCCAATCCTGTCGCGATGACGACCGCAAGAACCAAGATGACGCGACGAACCGAACCGTCCGCCAATACTCGGCGAGCGGCTGCCATGATCGCCGCGGCGGCTACCCAAAGCCAAGCTTCATTGGTTGCCATGCGAAGGTTGCCACTCGAACTGGCGAAAGCCGCCATCATCATCCAAGCTGCAAGTGCCGCAACACCGATGTCGAACAACCACCATTGCTTACCGCTTTGCCATCCGGAAACGTTAGCCTTCTCGACATGCGAATTTGGCGACCATCCGCTAATGGCTACAAGACCAAGAAACGCAAACGCAAACACACTTAACCACAACGCCGATCCTTGTTCAACCGCAATGGAATCGCCGGTGTGATAGGCCACGTATACAAGTAGCCCGCCCAACCAACCCGCGGCAACATGCCTAGCAAGTCCACGCAGGTTTTGTCGGTGATCTAGATGAACGTTGGTCTTAACTTGGACCGAATCAACGTCGGCAGATCGGACTACTCGTCTTTTTGCCATCCCGTTGATTCCAAAATGATGACCAACAACAACATGCAAAGCACGATTCCGAAAACCATGATCGCTTGCGTGACTGATACGAGTGTTAGCAGAACCGCAGCCAATCCGCATGTGCCGGTGACGAGGTAGATCGTCAGCACGGCCTGAGTGCGTGAAAGCCCGAGGTCGACCAACCGATGAGAAAAGTGACTGCGATCACCTTTGAAGATACTGCGACGTTCGCGAATACGAATCCAGATCACGGTCGTCATATCGTAGAACGGCACCGCCATTACACATAAAGGCGCCAGTACCGCGTGCGGTCGTTCGCCAACATTGCCTGCGTAAGTTGCCATCAGCATGCTTACCGCGATCAGGAATCCGACGAAGTAACTTCCCGCATCACCCATAAAAATTTTGGCCGGCGGGCGATTGTGAAACAAAAACCCAAGCAGCGATCCTAAAACCACGAGCAACAAACCGGCAACAAATAATTGCGGCCGCGCTGAACCGGGGTCCGGAGTCGTTAACATCACCATCGCCATTGACGCAGCGATAATCGCCGCCACGCCGCCGGAAAGACCGTCCATGTTGTCGAGCATGTTGAACGAGTTGATCAGACCGACGATCCAAATCATGGACAACAAATTGGTGAGCCAAGCCACCTCGATGAACGCCGTGAACCCCAAACCTAGTCCATAAACCACGTAAGCTGCCACCGCGAACTCGACTGCTAATCGAAGCCATTCATTCACGCCGCGACGATCGTCCGTAAAGCCCAACGCAACGAGAACGCTGCCAGCGGCAAGCAACTTCCAAAGATCCGCGACGCGAGACCAAACTCCGTTAAAGTGGATCGAGATCGCTTCAGGCAAACGCTCTTGCCACTCACTGGAACCCTTCAGGTACCAAACCGCTAACGTGCCCAACGCAAACGTCACCATCACGCCAAGCCATATGCCGATGCCGCCGCCAAGCGGAGTAACGTTGGTGTGAGTGCTATGGCCACCAAATTTCGCCATCAGGCCCAGTCGTCCGGCGTACTTTCGGACGGGGTACAACGATAGCGCGCTGATCAACAGCGGCGGAACAATCGTCGCCGCCAATAGCCATCCGGTCCAGGAAGAGAGATCACCCAATCGGTCAGGCCTTTGTTGCGGGTAAGTAACGAGCGAAGAGGAATCGTACCTGGAAACGGATCAGGATTGTAGAACGGATTCCTTTTCGCTCAACACCACGCCCTAGCCCATGCAAAACGTTAGGCCGAACGATCCGAGCTACTCATTGCGATTCATGCCTCCCTTCGTCTACGAACGATAAGACCGTTTTGTTTTCAGCCCAACCATCCGTAGCCTCTTCTTCCGCTATACCTCATTGAGCAACGCATTGGGACGACCGCTTGACCGACGCTAAATAGAACAGCCCGCCCCAATAGCACATAATTCTCAGCAGAATCTCGCTATGTCCGGAAGACTGGGGTGCAGGGGCTACAGAGCTAAGACTACGGTTCATCCAAGCGGAACAATCTCACGTGCTTGAAATCCATCAATTGAGTCTCGGCTAGATTAACAGGCTCGATCCAAAGTGTGGTTGGCCCCTTCGAAAGTTCGAGCGTACCCACCTTCAGCTTGCACCAATCCCGATCGCGATACTTTGAACGCCCCTTCTCATCACGATGTGGAAGAGGAATCTGCGGAGCCAAACCGACCGGAATTTTGGACTCGAGAACCTTATCGTCGACAGAAATCCGAACGGATGAACCGGCATCGTCAGGATCACATGCGTACGCGATCTCAACCTCGTACTTGCCCGCGGCCGCGACGTCGACGT
Organism: Rubripirellula amarantea; assembly: GCF_007859865.1. Lineage (NCBI taxonomy): Bacteria > Pseudomonadati > Planctomycetota > Planctomycetia > Pirellulales > Pirellulaceae > Rubripirellula > Rubripirellula amarantea. Next base: position 1,213,405 of record NZ_SJPI01000002.1, read on the forward strand.
CGAACCAAATACGAGCCTTCGGATCTGTCCATCCCGTCAGCCATTCGTGTGCGTAGCCCGGCCCATTGGAAAAACGAATCGGCTGATCAAAGAACGCTTGAGGGGCATGAAGTTCGACTGGATTGTGTTCGTCATGACCAATCGGCAACGGAAAACGTTGTAGTCCGTGTCGCGAGATATCGGCAAACCACTCGTCGTAACGTCCACTGAGTTCCTCGACGACCTTGGGGTTCTCATCAGCGATATTGGTCGTCTCACCAGGATCACGTTGCATGTCGAAGAGCAACCAGCCGTTCTTACCTGCACGGTTGGCCTTAGCGTCGCTTGGGCCGACATGCTTTCGAGATGAATGGACGAGACGGTATTGCTGCGTACGCACCGCCCCCGGAAACTTGTTGGTTTCGTCGATCGGGTTGTGAGTAAAGAGCGTGCGTTCAGGCCAGCTATGATCACCGCGATCTTCCAGTAGATGCCGCAACGATACGCCATCAAGAGAAAGTTCATCCGCCGGCGTGATGCCACAAAGGTCTAGCAACGTGGGAAGGATATCGATATGTGAAACAATCGGTGTCGCAACTCGCGGCCGCCAATTCGCACGCGGCCATCGCATGAACAGCGGCACACGACTTCCACCTTCATGCACGCTAGCCTTGCCGCCACGCATACCAGCGTTGTACGTCGCCACTCCCGCCGTTCCACCATTGTCGGTCATGAATAAGACAATGGTGTCGTTGGATAACCCGAGTTCGTCGATCCGATGCAAGAGCCGGCCGACGTTGTCGTCGATGTTCTCACACATTCCGTAGTATGACGAGAGCGTATCATCGAACCCCAATGACTTGAACTTTTCAAAGTACGAATCGGGAACTTGATAAGGAGAGTGCGGCGCGTTATAGCTCAGGTAACAAAAGAACGGACTGGTACTATGGGTCGCAACGAACCGCATCGCTTCGTCCGTCAGAACATCACTGATGTAACCCTGCGACGGCTGAGGCGTTTGGCCGTTAAACAGTTCGGCATTGAAATAGTTGTTCACGTGCCCGTGATTGAAACCAAACGCCTCATCAAAGCCTTGACCTTTTGGTGTATAGGGAAACTGTTCACCGTTGTGCCATTTCCCAACGCAAGCGGACCGGTACCCAGCCTCGCCTAGCAGTTCAGCTACGGTCACCTCGCTCGTTTTCATTGCCTCGCGATTATGCGTGACTCCGTGGCAACCAGTTCGCAGTGGCCATCGTCCAGTCAGCAGCGCAGCTCGAGTCGGCGCGCAGAACGAGTTCACATAGAACCGATCAAAACGCACGCTCTGCTTTGCCAATTCATCAATGTGCGGAGTGCTTAAGTGAGGATTGCCGTGAATCGAAAGATCCCCGTAACCCTGGTCGTCGGTCACGATCAGCAACACGTTGGGTAGACCACTGCTAAATGAATCCGCAAGGATCACCGCTTGTGAGGCAATAACAATCGCAAGAATTGCGAGAGCGTTGGATATCAATCTCATTGGTTTGTCGCCTCAACCGTCAACATGGAAGCCTCGTTTGTCGTTCTTCGATCGTCCATCGTACTTCGCCCCATTCAGTACAAGTGTTGCGACCCCACCTCGGCCACCGCCCCCGCGATACGTTCGCTCGAATACGGCTTCAAGATTGTCTACTTAATAAAGAAAGGCACCGCACACCCCACAGAGTGGTGTAGATATAAATAGGCGTTCTCGTTCGTTCATTAAGATTTTGAACATTCTGATGTCGCCCATCTAGGACATGATATCTTCTGGGGCATCAAAGATGAGCGTTACACTCACGACGAAAGAATGCGTCGACCCGATCTATGAACTGTCGTTGAAAATCGTAGCGGGGGCAACGCTCGAGGAATCGCTCGACTTTGTTTTCGAAGCGTTTGAACACATCGTACCGTATGATCGAATCGGCTACGCGGAAGTGGACGAAACCGAAACGTTGGCACGGGCAAGATGGGCTCGTTCGCGACACAGTGTTCTGCTTCGAACCGGTTACGCCGCATCGCTCAAGCATTCGTCCTTATCAGTCGTCTTAAAGTACCGACAACCGCGAGTGCTCAACAACCTTCCCGAGTACTTAGAGCATCGGCCTAATTCACGTTCCACTGAGTTGATGGTCAAAGAGGGCATAAGGTCGTCGATGACATGCCCCTTGTTCGTTCGCGATCGAGCCATCGGACTGTTGTTCTTCAGCAGCACCGAGTGTGACACTTACGATGATTCGCACGTTTCAATTTTGAAGGATATCTCGGTGCACTTGGCGATGTTGCTGATGGCTTCTCAACCAACGGCTCCGCAGATCGATCTCTTGCAAGTCGAATGTACCAATGACGATTTGCCAACGTCAATTTCTACAACGCCATCGGAAACGACGCCTCCGGAACCGACGGTCTCGGAAACGAAGGTCTCGCAGACTGCCGGCGATCCGGAACCGATTGCGGCGAAGCCAGCGAACGTGCGAAAGCAGGACGCGTTGCTGTTCTCACAGCTCAAGCCAGGAATGAAACTCGCTGAACCGGTACGTTTTGGCAATCGCGGATTGCTACTCGCTTCTGACACCGAGCTGACTCAACTTTCAATCGATCGTCTCGTAGCCCTTCGTCAACAAGGAATCGTGACGGTGTCCGCCGTGCGAGTCGTTCCCGGCACCTGATCAGCAACGCTCGCTAGCGATGCGATAATTCACTTAACTTCAGCGGATACTCCTTCACCACTTTACCGCTGATATCGACGCAACGAAAAGTCATCACCGGATCGCTAAGCTGAAGATTGAAGCTCAACTGCCCCCAAAAGTTTCCTTCGTTGTAAGACCAAATCGCATTGGGAAATGTTTGGTGCGTGTGTTCGTTGGTCACCTTCGCGGAAACAAATTCGTACAACGGGTATCCGGCTGGTCGATCCACCTTCCAAATGTCGGAACGATGACGGTCGCCAGAGATGAGAATGACACCGTTGATCTTCTTCTGGTTGATCCAATCAAAAATCTCGTTGCGTTCACCTCGAGCCCAACGGCCAGCCCATGAGTCCTTGCCATCTTTGTCGGCCCCATCCGACCACATGGTGCCCGATGCAAGAACTTTGAACTTGGCTTTCGATTCGGCCAGAGCCTTCAAGAGCCACTTCTTCTGATCGGGACCCAACATGGTTCGGTCTTTCTTTTCGCGATAGAAGCGACCGTCCGTCATGAAGAATTCAACATCGCCCAGTGAAAACGAATGCCATGTTCCAGGCACCTTGTCGCCTCCTCCGTAGTACGGATTGTTCCAATTCTGGCGGAACACGGTCCAGTTTGGGACTTTCCATGGTGCATCGAGACCCGCACCGCCGGCGGAGTCATCTATCGCCATATCATGATCGTCCCACACTGCGTAGATAGCGACGCTACTGGTTAGTTCGCTCCACGCCGGACTCAAACCGCGACGGTAGTAAAACAATCGCTGCGCTCCACGGCGGTTCATGACGTCGATGTAAACATTGTCGCCTAACCCTAAGTAAGCCAGAGGATTCGACTCGGCCATGTTACGCCAAGCGTACTCGTTGCTCGGCACGTACCGAGCACCCGAACCAAATGCCACATCAAACGACACGCGTTGCCCCGCCGCGGGCGCAGTTTTGAACGTGAACGATTCGCGTTCGACTTTCTCTCCATCGATCATGACGGTGTAAGTGTACGCGGTGAAAGGCTCGAGCCCATCGACCGTCATGACCGCCGTATAGTCCCCGCTTGGTGAAGTCGTGACCTGGTTGGACGTCATGTCTCCAATCTGTATCTGCACATCCGCTTCGCCTGCCGTGCGGATCCAGAACTTGGCGGACGTTGGTCGAATGTCGCCAATCATTGGGCCATTGAACAGCTTCAAGTTGTGCTGTTCGACTAAAGCAACAAAGGCAGGTTCGGTCAACAAATCCACCATAGCACCCTCTTCCCCGAACCGTCCGGTTTGACCATCGCGGTCACTGCCATAGAGAGCATCGATGAGATATGGATCGAGGTCCTTCATCACCGCCGAGGTTTCTCCCGCAGTGATGGGCGGCTTCCCAGCGCAGGTCGATCCTAGCGTTAAGACAAACAATACACTCAGCGCAATCCAGGCTTTTGATTCCAACATCACTCTCATCGTATCACCGTAATGCACTGCGCGATTTCCCTCGGAAGCCCTCTCACTCGGAAGCACCCTCACTCGGAAGCACCCTCACTCGGAAGCACCCTCACTCGAAAGCACCCACACTCGAAAGCACCCCTACTTCGAAACATCGTGCCCCCGAGCAAGCTTTGCATCGCACCGTTTGTGTTAGCAGGGTAGAAACAAGAAGCAAATAACATACACTCTGGAGCCTCAAAGTGATCCTGACCTGGTCATCCGCCCGCCCAATTTCCGTTCATCGCCTTTCCTTTTCCTTGCTAAGTTTGCTTCAATGAATGCAGATCCGATAACCGCCGTGATCCGTTGCCGACGCACAGTGAAACCCGCGATGTTTTCCGACCAAGCTGTCGACGATGCGATCCTTCGCGAAATGCTCGAGAACGCCAACTGGGCTCCCACTCACGGAATGACCGAACCATGGCGGTTCTTCGTGTTTACTGGTCCAGCAAGACTGCGATTGGCCGACTTCCTCGCGAGCACGTACAAAGAATTGACGACGCCGGATAACTTCAAGCAAAGCAAGTACGAGGGCATCCGCCAAAGTGCGACGCTTGCGCCGGTTGTAATCGTGGTGGGCATGAAACGCCAAGAGATCGAGAAGATATCCGAACTGGACGAGATCATGGCCGTCGCTTGCGCTGTCCAGAACTTGCACCTAACGGCAGCCGCGCATGGGTTGGGCGGATTTTGGTCGACCAACATCGCAGCAACGAGCGAAGCGATGCGGGATTTTGTTGGACTAGGACCTAAAGACCAAGCGCTTGGCTTGTTTTATGTCGGACACCCCCAAAGCGATTGGCCGACGAGCAAACGCGGATCAATCGACGAAAAGGTACAGTGGATTTCCGAGTGATTCGGCCTCACTATCGACGACAAGAACGCGAACCCACTCAAACACTTGCGGGTTATCGTGTGTACGACAAAGTGACACCGCCCTCGGTGCGTTCAGTGTCGTAGTCATCGTTTTCAGACGCGAAACGGTCGTGTCCCGCGACCAACGCGACCACGAACGAATCACTCACGGCATATTGCAGTCGCCCGTGAGCACGCCAAAAGAATTCGTTGCGAGAAACCGGTCCGCTGAAATCAGCGTAGTCGCGATACCCGATGCCGCAGGTAGGAATGAACTTCCAACGTTCGCTGACGTTCCATCCGGTCGACGAATGTAAGTTCACCGACTTGTACCGATAGTCGTCGCCATCGGTATCCGCGGATTCGAGATCCACGCCGAGCGACCACATGGGAAGCCGATCGACGCCGGTCTGAAAAAAGCGACTGGTGCCCGCTGTGATGGTGGTGCCGTCAAGCGACGTCTGACTTGGCATTACCCCGTCGTCACGAAAGTTTGCCTGGGCGATGGTCAGGTAACTATAGATCGCATCAAGATCGGGCCGAATCACCGTCAGCGAGGCCGTCACGGCATGACGATCGTCGACCTGTTCGCCATCGAAGAAATCATTGGAAAAGATGTATTCAAGTCGTCCAATCGCTTCGCTTGATCCCCAGGTGAAATCCCGTTCGCCAAAGACTCCCGGCTGAAAGCTAGCCATATTGAATTCTTGGAACGTACTTTCGTTGGCCGTGAAGTAGCCTCGGAACATCGGCCCTAAACGACTGTTCTCTGTTCGAATCCACTTCCAATCGAGGTCAGGACTTGCGAACGCTTGGAAACTGCCACTATCGCTTTGAGCCAATTCGCGGCTGACAGGCGTCAACGTGACGTTGGAATTGTACAGCACTCCCGTTTCGATAAAGACGCGCAAACGGTTCAAAGGCTTTTCGGCTTCACTTTCGAGCTGCAAGAAGCGCTGCTCTAAGTCGTCTGATCCATCAAACGATTGGATTTGATAACCAACCGGCGTAACTGCTTGTTCGCCCTCAACGCGCGCGATAGGGGTAGCACTGGAGACTGCCGAATACGGCGAGTCCGCCGCCATGTTGCCGGTGGCGGAATCATTTTTGAGAACCAGTGGCGTGCCTAACGAAGCTGTCGCGGGTGCCAAACTTGGATGACCCTGTGCCCTCAGGTCTTCCGCATAAGAACTGGCCGGTGCAATCTTGTGAACTTGGTTGAAGTGGACTGATGCCTCGTCGCTGAGCCCCAGCGCCTTCAGTAATTGACCGACGTCAAAATGAGCTGCCGCGTTGAAAGGGTCGAGTTCGATGGCTCGCATCGACGACGCGAGAGCCGCCTGATGATCCCCCAAAGCATTTTGCAGTCGCCCCAAGGAGCGCCAACCTTCGGAATGCCCAGGATTTGCTTCGACGCGTTGCTGAAGGAGTTGAAGCATCTTCATCTGCGCGTCCGTCATTTGCAAAGAAGCACCTTCGCCCGTGCTAGCAGCAGACCCATTAGGCTCGGATGCGATTGTTAACATTCCTGGCAATAAAACAGCGGCCACCAGGGCAACGAAGCAAGCAGCAACATGGCGTGGACGGGGATTAAGGCGCGATGGACGAATGAAAACCAAGGGTCTCTCTTGCAATATTGGCGAAGAATCGCACTGGCGAACGAGATTTCACTTTCGGTACAGTCCGATTCATGTGAACGCATGTCGCGTTCAAAACCATGGTTAACAAGTCGTCGCCCCCCAATACCAGTCGAATTTCACAAAATCTGTGATCGCCTCGGCTTAGTGGCAAGCGTCTGAACAACCCAAACCAATTGATAATGGAGTCAAGTTGCATGATGAACCCAACTAATCGAGTTGCTCGAATGGTAGCTAGCGTCGCTGTCGCAACCACCATGACCGCTTCGGTCAACGCGCAAGGTCTCGGCGGGATCCTGCCTGCCGCTCAAGCTCAAACTCAACAACGAGTGCAGCAACAAGTCCAGGCTCAAGTTCAACAACGCGTGCAAACGCAAGTCCAGAGTCAGGTGCAAACCCAGATTCAAAACCAGGTCCAGGCGCAAGTGCAGGGCCAAGTTCAACAACGCATCCAAGCTCAAATCAACGGCGGCTTGGAAGCACGACTGGGTAACCAATTGCAGGCTACCGCCAATCAAGCTGCACGGCTCGCCGCTCGTGTTCAGGCCACCGGGAACGCAGCCGCAGCATCGGCTACGTCACAAGCCGCGAACAGCAACATTAATGCGGCCGCCAATGTTAATGTCGATGCGAACGCGCAAATGGGGCAAAACCGCCTCGGAACGTCGGCTAACCTAGCCGCTGGTGCGTCAAGCAGCCCGATTCAAATCACAGCCACCGAAGTGACCGCCTACGACACCATCTTCGGTCAATTCAATCCGCTCCGCACGGCAGCCGTGGTTCAATCGACGACTCAGGCCCATGCCGATGCGACATCTGGTGCAGCAACTGGATTCGCTGCTGCTACTCAAGCGGACCTCGCAGCCACCGTAGCTGCGTCATCGCAAGCAGCACAAAACCAATCGAACGACGCGGTTGAAAGTGCATCTGCTGAAGGTGCACAATCTTCTCGTTGGAACGGTCAGGTCGGAGCTGAAGCGTCTGGTCAAAGCAGCGGACAAGTAGGAGTTGTCGGCGTTTTGGCCGCTAACGTTGACTTGTCGAGCATGATTGAAGTCGCAGCACGTCAACGTCGTGCTGAAATTTCTCAGATTCGCGACCAAGCGATTGCTTCGGCCAACACTCAGTTGATGACGCAAGCTGACGCGATGGAAGCACAACTTGACGCTTTCGCATCGGCACAGCAACAAGTCATGGTTCAAGGACAGAATCAAGCTAGCAGCACCGCCGCAACCGCAACCGAGCGTGCCCAAGCTATTCAAGCTGGGACTCAGTTGGATGCCAGTGCTTCGGGCCAGTTTTCAACCAACGGGGCAACGCAAAGCGAAGCGTCGTCGGCCAGCAACTTGCAGAATAACGCAACGGTCCGCTAAGCCATCGCTAGCCTTACGATTTGAAAAATTGCGAACCATGTGTTCCGTCATCCGTTGACGAGCACATGGTTTTTTCGTTCACATTGCTTACATCGCTTTCTGGCAATGACGCGCAGCCGACGCCACGCCTACGACCTGATGCTCTAGGTCATCAGGGATTCGTAAGATCGATCACCCAGTTTTGATTCTTGACTTCGGGACGCCCATCTGCCGGCATCGCCTTCTTCATCTCGGCGTGCAGCAAATTCGTCAGCTCGCGTTCCACCGACGCCGTATTCGCATCTTTCGCACCGTCGCCGTACAGAAGATTTGTCTGTTCGAGCGGATCGTGGTCGTGGTCGTATAACTCGCGTCCTTTCTTACCCTCATCCCAGAGAGTTAACCGATAGCGCGGAGTGCGAATGGTATAGCCGTTGATTTCCTTGTCTTTCTTTCGAGCGTTTCGCAGAACTTGAGAAATCGCGTAGCCTCGACCTTGGTAGCTAGCGTCATCCAGCATCGGAACCAACGATTGGCCGTGCATTTCAGCATCAACTTCGACGTTGCAGAAGTCGGTGAGCGTTGGATAGAGGTCGACCAATCCAACCGGTGACGACGCAACCTTTCCACCAGAGGAACCGGGTGCGGCAATGATCAATGGCACTCGCGCGCTTTGCTCGAAGAGACTCTGCTTTTGCCACAGCCCCTTTTCGCCGAGGTGGTAGCCGTGATCGCTCGTGAACACCACGATCGTATTGTCCGCTAACCCGTGACGATCTAGCGAGTCAAGGACTTTGCCCACCTGCGCATCCATGAACGTGGTGCTCGCGTAGTAAGCCTGAATCGCCTGGCGACTCAAATCATCGGTCAGCAAGTCCTGCTCTTTCTTTCGGCTCAAAAGTGCGGGTGGGGGAACGTCTCTAACATCCACATCAGCCCCTTCGATGACCGGCATGTCTTTTAAGTCGTACGGTTCGAAGTACTTTGCGGGAGCGACGTACGGCGTATGAGGTCGGAAAAAACCGACTGCCAGAAAGAAGGGGCGATCATTCTTCTTGGCACAACGATCCAACACCCAGTCGGCTTCCTCGGCCAGTATCGCATCGGTATGCAGCTCGTCGGGACGAGGTGACGCGTACCACGATAAGGTTCCACCAAAGCTGCCCTTCTTCAGCGAGAAAATGTCCGGCTCTTCAATCAAGCGGTCGCATCCCGCAGGACTAATTTCCAGCTCCCAGGAAGCTGGATCATCATGCCCATTGGTACCAACACTCCGGGGCACGTTGTAGTGATAAAGCTTACCGATTCGCGCGGCGAAATAACCCTGCATGCGAAACGCGTGCGACAGCGACTGACGTGTGGGTATCGTTTCGCGAAAGATTTGCGCGTTGCGCAATATTCCAGTCGCGTCAGGATACAGCCCGCACAACATCGAGTTCCGACTGGGGCCACACAATGGGAATTGGCAATACGCATTTTCAAAGCGTGTTCCTCGCGCCGCCAGCCGATCGATGTTCGGCGTCTTCACATTGGGATCGCCGTAACAACCGATACGTGTATTGAGATCGTCCGAGATCAAAAACAGAACATTCGGTTGCCTCGACTCCTCGGCAAAACACTGACTGTTACTAAGCGATGCAGTGCAGAGAAGAACAATAATCAGGCAATAGATTCTAGAATGTTGAGCAGAACTCATGAAGCATTCCCAATGGAGCGGATGCGGATAAGATGATCCACCAGTGTATCGGGTCAGCTCAACAGAAAGGCGCGACCAGCAACGATTCAGCCATGTCGAATCGCAAGTTTTTTTCTCACATGAAGCCGCCGCGTCCGATAGAAACGCTTCCCGTTGATCTAGTACTACGAATTACCCGTCGAACAAAACGTCCGAACCCGCGTCCACTCATCTTCAGACTTGAAGTGATCACGAGCGATCAGGCAGGTCGCGGCGGCATCGAACTGCAACTCAAGGACCTCGCCGTGGTCGATCTGTTCACGAAGCTTAGTAAGAGAGTATTTGGCACTGCGACTGCCAGCAAGCAATGCAAGCTCGTGTTCGCCAATCCACCCTTGCTGGTCCCAACTCACCATGCTCGTGCAACTTAGATACCGCGACCATGCGCGAACAGTGCTCGCGAGGCAAAGCAAGCCATAGGCGATCAACCCGTATCGCATGAACGTGTGGCTGTCGCTGTGAAAATAACCAAAACCAACTAGTGCCATAGCGGCGACCAATTCCACGATGGCTGAATTACGCAACCCCTTGGCAATCGCTGGTTGATGCTGCGAGATGCTACCTCGAAACGAGATTGCATTGACGGGCATTGGAAAGATCGTTTCCACCACTGATGAACTCGTCTCTTCGTCGAAATCTTTTCCATTCACCTTAGCTTGATCAATCCAGTGTTGCTTGATTCGCATAGCCACATCCACACTGTAGCTGTCGATCATTCGCGCGGTAATTGCCAGGAAACGATACGGATCAGCGGCTACCGGAATGCGGACACCTGTTTTGGTGACTGAAGAATGGACAAGTTGCTGTGGCCCAAACCAATAGTGAGTGCTGCCGTCATAGAACTCAAAGCCCTGTTGAGATAGTCGACCCTTTGCTTTGCTTATCAGATCTGGATTGCGTTTCAGCTTACGACGCGCGCGATGCAGAGGCCTGAAAAATCGCCAGGAGAATACTGCTCCGAGTGACAGCACCACATCGAGCAAGATGGCGGGGAGGACTAGATTGCTCCATCCTCGATTGACCAATGCGTAGATGAGTAATCCGGTGAATGAAATGGACATCACCATGAGCAGACCGAACAGGATACCGTATAGGATTGCCTCCGAATCCCGACGCGACAATAAGCTCGCGTAGTCTGCTTCTTCTATCGTTCCTGAAAATGAAAGCGATTCACGATCGTCGGCTGGCAGCAGTCGACGCGGCGATTCGTATGGATTCACACTCACTTTCATTTGCCAAAGTCAATCCCGTAGGTCAATTAGCGTTTTGCACCTATCTGAACTTCCCGACGCCCATCATTTTGAGACCTGACCTACGAGGGCATTGTCTATTTAATGGCGTGTCGAAAACTATTGGTCCAACGCTTCTCGCAACACGGGCTCGAAGATTTCGGCCTGTCGCATGAATCCTAAGTCATTGGCGTGCGACGAATCGGTCGCGCCTTCGGTGTCATCACCATACAGATGGTCGCCAGGAATGTAGTGCAGCCCCGTTACACCGTCATTCAACAGCGACTCATAAGCCGTTCGTAGGGCTGCATGGTTCTTGGTGTGGAACTTAGCGATCGCGGGAATGATCCAGTCGTTTGTCTTTCGTCGATCTTCCACCAAGATGATTGGAGTATTAGGTTTGGCAGCTCGGATTTGCTTGACCAATGGAACACACTTCTTTTCGACGTCACTGGGTCCCATATTGGGTAAGCAATCGATCACGTAGGCTGCGGCATCGACTTGGACAAGGTAGTCACCCACTTCCAAGTCCATGCGGCCGTTGCCTGAGAAACCGAGGTTAGCGACCGGGTGATCAAGACGCCGACCGAGGATAGCGGTGTGCACCATTCCGGGACGACTGGCACACGCACCATGGGTAATGCTCGTTCCGTAAAACACGATTGGCTTTTCGCGTGCGGCCAAGCCTTCAAACTTACTGCCTTGCTCGACACCAATGCTCATGAATTCGACGCCGTTGTAAAGCGGCAGGTAGGCTGCATATTCTCGTTCGCCCGGTGCCAAACCGCTAATGATCTCGGCCTTGACCTCTTGAGATGCCGGCTTGGTGACTTGCACCCATTTCCACGTTCCATCGGTATCACGAGCATACAAGTCGATGCCACTAACGCCGGTTGCGGGCATGTGGGGCATTGCGAGGTTCGACTTGCGAAGTTTGTAGTGCACATGAATCGCGGTCGCGTCCGTCTTGAAACGCGTCATCATCCCCGCGCTGTCACGACTAAGGTTCCAAACGTTGCTGGTCACTGACTTTTCAGCAGATTGAGGCAAACGATCAAACCACCGCTCGCGTTCTTGGTCATCAAGGATTCGGCCTTCGACTCCCCACTGCGTCACGTCATGCCAGTCCAATCCGTCGGCTGCTGCGCGATTGACATCCATCGCGGGGTCAAGCTTCGCCGTCGCTGGTGAATCCTGGGCCGTGACGACCGTGACACAAAAAAGAAACAGACTCGCAAAAACGAATCGGCGAAGTGTCAAAACAGCAAAATCAGATCGGCAGGACAGAAGCATCGAAGGAAAGTCTCTTGGTGGGCGAAGGCATGACCGAGGGTGAACAGTTCAGCCATTGTACACCAGCCAACTCGCCTCGATGCGGCAACAACACCTCGAGAAGCCTCGACAAAACTCAAGTTCTATCCCTCAAGCCTCGGACTGCCTCATGCCCCGGAGCGGATGCGACTGCAAAGCCAGCATCCGCAATGACCCTGCAGAGCGTCCCTTGGGAAGGACCGCTTTCATTCATCTTTGCGTCATATTTGCGGATCTTTAGCAGACGGTTTCGCGTTCGAGGCAACGACGCGGTTAGCCAACTACGTTCGTTGGCGTGATCGCGTTGCTGGGGATCGCCGGTGCAAGGATCGGTGCGGCAACTGGTGCGCGACGATCTTCCGCCACGGGAACAGAGACGACGCGTTGACAGCCGAAGAAGCCGCGCTGCTGGATCAGGTCCGCAACCTGTTGAGGAACATGCGATTTCCAATTCAGATCGTTGGCGTGAATCTGACGCAAGACTTCGCGGGAGAACGTCGACAGGTGATCGGGATCGTGATTCTGCAGTTGCTCGATGCATCCTTTGTCAACAAGGTACTGATAAAGTGTCTTAAGCTCTTCAGCCACCCTCAGGTTTTCGACCGTTGTCAAGCTGCCCGTTTCGCGATCCAGGAGCGGATAGATGAACAGCTTCAGGTCGTTCTTGAACAAACGCCCGAACGATTCAAGGATCCCGCCATCGAGAGCCGTGTAGTATTTTTCGTCAAAGAGCTCCACCAAGCTGGCTGCTCCCATCGTGATTCCAATTTTCTTCTTGGAATACCGAGCCAGGTAAGCTGCCAAACGGTAGTACTCGAAGTAATCCGAGATCAGGACAGTCATTCCACAAGCGGCCAACATATCAACCCGCGCCAAGAAGTCTCGCAAATCAATCTCGCCGTTGGCTTGCAGATTCTTCATCGTAATCTCAGCCAGGGTGACCACTTGGTCCGCATCGACGCCTTCTTCTTCCGCAAACGTTTCCTTGGCGGAATTGATCATGTCGATGTTAACGTTGGTGACCGGTCGGAAGCTTCCGCGTTCAACCAAAATAGGCTTCTTGTACAACACCTCGGATGGCTGAAGCACTTCACCATCGGCCGAGAACATTGCCGCGTTGCTAAGTCCCAATTGCACCAACCTTAAGCTCATGACGCGATTGTCGACGTGGCGGAACGCGATGCCCTTGAATTCGATCATGTCGATCTCGATACGTCGCGTGCTCAAGTTGTCGAGCAGTGACTCGATCAGCATGTCGGGCTCATGGTTCAGGAAGAACGCGCCGTAAAGCAAGTTCACACCGACGATGCCGAGAGCTTCCTGCTGCAGCGAATTTTCGGTATCGAGCATGCGAACGTGAATGATGATTTCGCTGTCTTGGTCTCGCGGGTGAGCTTGAAAGCGAATTCCCATCCAACCATGGCATTCATTGGTGCCGTGGTAATTGCGAGCCGAGACAGTGTCTGCGAATGTGAAGAATGACGTCGTGTCACCTCGGCTGCCGCTGAGTCGTTCCAGGTTCAGACCTTGTTCGTACTGCAGCATTTGTTCGAGCCGTTGGCGGCAAACATAGCGATCGCATTCGCCGTAGATTGCATCGCTGACGGACATATCATAGGCGGACATGCTTTTCGCGATTGTGCCCGCTGCCCCACCGACACGAAAGAACCAACGAACGACCTCTTGCCCGGCCCCGATTTCGGCGAACGAACCGTAACGGCGAGCGTCCAGGTTTACCGCCAACGCTTTTCGTTCTGTGTTTGGTCGATCCATGATTATCTTCAAGCCCCAAAAGTGTGTGCAATCTTCAATTCAACTTCTATATATGGCCTACGCAAAGTTGCACGGCCGGTGAATTGTTTCCGATTGTTCCTATCTCGCGGGCCGCTACGCCGAAATTTCGGACTAGCCGGAACAATGATCCCGTCCCGCTTCCTAAACGTGACCTAGCGAGGCCAAAGACAGCTATTTGACAAGCAAGGCAAGATCGCTATCGTGCAGGGGTTAGTCACTACAACCACTCCAACCCGAATCAAACTAAATGAACAATCAAGCGATCATCGAACAGTTGAACGAAATTCTTAAGCACGAGTGGACCGGCGTCGCTCAGTACTCCCAGGCCAGCTTTATCGCCGAGGGCCCGTGGCGTGAAGTGTACGCCGCCAAGTTCATCGCCGATGCCAAAGAATCGTTCGGCCATGCCCAACTCGTCGGTGATAAAATTGCTGCTCTCGGTGGAGTGCCAGTGGCAACTCGAAACGAAATCAAGCAATCACGCGACCTCAATGAGGTACTTCAATTCAGCTTGGCTTTCGAAGCAAAAGCGGTTGAGATGTACGAAAAGGCATTGGAACTCGCGGAAGGCAACCGCCCCTTGGTGATCTTTTTGGAAGACATCTTGATCCAAGAACAAGAAGGCGTGGACGAGTACACCAAGCTGCTCCGCAATTCCACTGGTGCTTCGGCAGCAAACCCAGTGAGCCAAACGGCGTAATTCGGCTGGCTGAGCCGAACGGCGCTGGCCTCGGTCCTCGAATTGGCGATTCGATGCCAGCGAGGCACGCGGCTAGCGCCGTCGGCGAATGTCCAGGCTCGATGCTAAGGGCCCACTGTGAAGGGCCTACTCTTCATAGGGCTATTTGAAACGCAAATTTTCACCGGCCCATTTTTATGCCCCATTTCTATTGGGGCACTTCTATTGGGGCACTTCTATCGAAGCCGAACTCATCGGCTCCCAGGCAGCCACCATCGAGCTGCCTTAGTGCTTCACGAAACGGTTATCGCTTCAATCGCTTTTCGATTTCCGCTTTTACTGCGTCCGCATTCGCAGGCAGGTGAACGGCAGGATTGGCATATTCGCTCGTTACGTCAGCCAACGTCGATTCGTGATACCCGACCTTGAAGTCCGTGAACTTCAGACCGTGAGCGGTGCTGATCACGACGGTCTTATCCGACGACTTGATCACCCCCTTCTTCACGAGCTTGGAAAGAACAGCCAACGCCACTCCGGTGTGTGGACACGTGAACATGCCGGTTAAGTCCGCGTGGGCCGCTGCGGCCGCCAATTCGTTCTCGGTCGCCTGTTCCACAATGCCGTCGGATTCAACGATTGCTTTGACCGCTTTGTCGTAGCTGACTGGATCGCCAATGCGAATTGCGTTGGCGAGCGTGTCTTGCGCTGTCATCGTGATCTTTTCTTTGAAACCGTTCTTAAACGATTCGTAGAACGGGTTGGCTTTGGCCGCTTGAGCGGCAACCAATCGCGGCATTCGGTTGATCAACCCGAGGTCGATCATCAATTGAAAACCTTTGTGCAGAGCACTGATGTTGCCCAAGTTGCCAACCGGAATCACGATCCAATCCGGGACCTCCCATTCGAACTGACGAACGATCTCGATGCCAACTGTTTTCTGGCCTTCGATCCGAAGCGAGTTCATTGAGTTCGCTAGGTAAATCGAGTTGTCCTTGGTGACCTCTTGAACGATCTTCATGCATCCATCGAAGTCAGTATCGAGGGCCAAAACATGAGCACCGTTGGCCACCGGCTGAATCAATTGAGCGGTACTGACTTTCCCGGCGGGCAGGAAAATGATCGCCGGGATCCCAGCGTATGCAGCGTAGGCAGCTAATGCTGCGCTAGTGTCACCGGTGCTGGCACAGGCGACTGCTTGCACGGAACTGCCCCGAGCCATCATTTGCTTAACCACGCTGACCAACACGGTCATGCCCAAGTCTTTAAAGCTTCCGGTATGCGAATTTCCACACAACTTGATCCAAAGATCAGGAATCCCGAGCTGCTTCCCGAGACGTTCTGCCCAGAACAGGTTCGTGTTTCCTTCGAACATGCTGACGACATTCTCGTCGGCCAGCGAAGGAATCACCCATTCACGCAAACCCCAGACGCCACTTCCATAGGGCCAAATCGACGTGCTAGCGCGGGAATCGAAGAGCTGTTGCCATTGGTAGGCGTTCTTCCTTTTCAGGGGTTCTCGCTCGTGATGAACTTCCAGCAAACTGCCGCACGACGGACAGGTGTAAATCACGTCGAAAATCGAGTGTTTTGCCGTGCATCCGGCAATGCAACGGAAGTAGACGTTTTGCTGATCAGTTTCCGGCTTGGACTCGACGACGGACGACATAAGTGGTTCCTGGGGGAAAGGGCTTCGTACCTATTATGTTCATACTTCACCACTCTGGCAAAGGGCGAGGCAGAACAGGCAAGATCGGCTGATTGAGTGACGATTCGTGCGGAATTTCTGTCCGATCGCCAGCGACGGGCCGAATCGTTCGACACGCGCTCAGCGAATTGCGTGAAAAGCGATCGCGATTTGAACCCGCAACGTGCCCCCAAGGCACCTTCCTTCGCGACGGCTTGGCTATCACGTGCGGGTGCCTCAGTCTTAGAATCAGTCGTGAATTTGCTACACTCAGTTGATGAAAACTGCCACGCAAACTGCTGTATTTCGCGCTGTCGCAATTGCCAAGACGTATCAAATGGGCGAAGTTTCGGTTCGGGCACTGCGTGGGGTCTCGCTGGAACTCTACGAACACGAATTCGTGGTGCTGCTGGGGGCATCGGGAAGCGGCAAATCAACGCTTCTGAATATTCTGGGTGGATTGGACGTGCCAACCTCCGGCACGGTCCACTACCTCGACCAGGAATTGACGGCATGCGACGACGCCGATTTGACTCGATATCGTCGCGACAACGTCGGCTTTGTCTTTCAGTTCTATAACCTGATTCCCAGCCTAACGGCGCGTGAGAATGTCGAGTTGATCACCGAGATCGCTCAGTCCCCCATGGATGCCGTGGACGCTCTGGACTTGGTTCAGATGAAAGAGCGAGCGAATCACTTCCCCGCCCAACTATCCGGCGGCGAACAACAGCGTGTTGCCATCGCGAGGGCAATCGCCAAGCAACCCAAGGTGTTGTTGTGCGATGAACCTACCGGTGCGCTCGATGTTCACACCGGAATCGTGGTGCTTGAAGCCATCGCAAGGATCAATCGAGAACTCGGCACCACGACCGCCGTCATCACGCACAACGCAGCCATATCGCAGATGGCCGATCGAGTGATCTCGTTGTCCGATGGTCAAATTGCAGGAGTCGAGACGAACCATCGCAAGGTCCAAGCGAACGAATTGAGTTGGTGAGCCAGTGCGCAAGCTCGACCAAAAACTCGTCCGCGACCTCATCCATCTCAAAGCCCAAGCCTTCGCGATCATCTTGGTCATTGCTGCGGGAGTGGCAACCTTTGTGATGTCGATGTGTTCGTACCAATCGTTGTTGTGGAGCAAGAACTACTTCTATCGCGAATTTCGCTTTGCGGAAGTATTCGCCGAAACGAGACGCGCGCCCAATACGCTGATGCCTCGCATCGAGGAAATTTCGGGTGTCGCAGCGGCCGAATCGCGATTGGTCTACGACGTGCTGCTTGACGTTCCCGAGATGAAAGAGCCAGCGGTCGCTCGATTGATTTCCATACCACGATCGGGCGAATGCAAACTCAACCGACTCTACATTTCACGCGGCCGGATGCCTGAACCCAATCGAACGGGTGAAGTCGTCGTCTCAGAGATTTTTGCGGAAGCGCACGGCTTTGTCAGTGGTGATCAAGTCCAAGCGATCATCAACGGAAAAACGCAATCGCTGACCATCGTCGGCACCGCACTGTCACCTGAATACGTGATGCAAGTTCAACCGGGAAGCATCGTCCCCGATAATCAACGCTTTGGGGTGTTCTGGATTGGTCAACAAGATCTGGAAGCCGCATTCGATATGGAGAGTGCGTTCAACAGCGTGACCCTAAAGCTAACGTATGAACACAACGTCGACGCCGTGATCGATGAGCTCGATCGGTTGCTAAAACCTTACGGAACAATCGGTTCGTACGGACGTGATCAACAACTTTCGGACCAATACATCTCTGACGAGTTGAGACAACTTCGCGGCATGGCAATCATGGCTCCTGCGATCTTCCTTTCCGTCGCAGCGTTTCTACTCAACATTGTGGTCTCTCGCATCATTTCACAGCAGCGTGAGCAGATCGCAGCACTCAAGGCGTTTGGCTACTCCAATGTCGAAGTGGGAATTCACTACTTATCCTTGGTCCTCCTGATTTCGTTGACGGGAACGATCGTTGGCACGCTGTTTGGATTCTGGATGTCATCGGGAATGACTGCGATGTACGCCACCTTCTATCGCTTCCCCGTGCTCGAATTTCAGATCGATAGCTTCGCGATTGCATCTGCTTTTTTGCTAACCACCGGCGTCGCATTCTTTGGAACGTGGCTATCCGTTCGTGACGCTATTCGATTGCCGCCCGCCGAAGCGATGCGACCGGAACCGCCACCGAGCTTCAAACCTACTCTGCTCGAACGAATCTTACCTCGCCGTTCCTTGCCTCCTGAGATGCGGATGATCATTCGCAATATCGCCCGCAAACCCGTCAAAGCTTTGCTGTCGGTTCTGGGAATAGCGATGGCTGTCAGCGTGATGGTGCTGGGAAACTTCTCGCTCGATGCCATGAACTACATGATGGAATTTCAGTTTAGCAAAGCTCAACGTCAAGATCTTACCGTGACCTTTGTCGAGCCAGCGACGGCGACGGTGATGTACGAGATGCAACAGCTCGAAGGAGTGCTTAGCAGCGAAACGATGCGCAGTGTGGCGACTCGGCTGAGCTTCGAGTACCGATCGCGAAGAATAGGCATTACCGGTCTCGAACCTTCGCCTCAGCTTTACCGGTTGTTAGATAAGCAGGAACGTGTCGTTAACGTGCCTGAGTTCGGACTCATGCTCAATACGAAGCTTGCGCAATTACTAGGTGTTGAACTTGGCGACGAAGTCACCGTCGAAGTACTCGAAGACAAGCGGCCAACGGTGGTCATCGAGGTTACCGCGCTTGTGGAAGAGTATGCCGGTCTCAATGCGTACATGGACAAAGCACAACTGCATAAACTGCTGAAGGAATCCGCGGTCGCATCGGGAGCATTCCTTAAGGTCGACTCCAACTCCATTGACGAAGTATTTCACGAGCTGGAAATGCGTCCCGGCGTTGCCAGCGTTACCATCAAGAAGTCGGTGCTTGATAGTTTCCGCAAAACGATTGCCGAGAATATTTTGGTGATGCGATCTTTCATCATCTTCTTCGCTGCTGTGATTGCGATCGGTGTTGTCTACAATAGCGCACGCATATCGCTTTCCGAGCGAAGTCGTGACTTGGCAACGATGCGAGTGGTAGGTTTCACCAAACGTGAGGTTTCATTTGTGTTGCTTGGGGAAATCACGCTGTTCACCTTGGCTGCGATCCCGCTAGGCTGGATCATTGGCTATGGGCTCGCTGGATTGATGGCCAGTGGATTGGACACGGATAACTATCGCATTCCGCTAATCATCAGCCGTGATACCTATGCCTTGGCCGCGGTGGTGATCGCGGTCGCTACGGTATTATCGGGGCTGGTAGTGCAACGACGCATCCATCACCTGGACCTCATCTCTGTTTTAAAAACCCGAGAATGAAATTTTCGATCAAAACGCTCCTGCTATTCGTGGTGTTGGTCGCAGTGTCGATTGTCGGCTACTTGGTGCTTCATCCGGCGTCGGTCGAAGTGGAGTTCGCGACGGCAACGATGGGTCGATTGAAAGTGACCGTCCAAGAAGACGGCAAGACTCGGATCCGTGAAAAGTACACGGTTTCCACTCCCGTTTCAGGACGCGTGTCACGGATCGAGCTCGACGCTGGCGACTACTGCACCGAGGAAACGCTGCTCGCGGTGATTTTACCTAGTGATCCAGCCATCCTCGATGCGCGGGCTCGCGCGGAAGCACTCGCGAGAGTCAAAGCCGCAGAATCCGCCGTCGAACGGGCAAGGTCGCATGCAGCGCAGGCAAAGATCAATTTCCAACTCAACGAAGAGAAGTTCAAGCGAGCCGAGAAGATGCTGCCGTCTCGAGCAGTCTCGCAAACCGAGTACGACATTGCCAAAGCTGAATTGCTAGGCAGCGTCCAAGCCATCGAGACCGCTCGTTTTGATCAAGAGATCGCCGCCTACGAGTTTGAAATGGCGAAAGCAGCAGTGCGACAATTCAGTGGCGACGATGCCGAAGCCGCTGCCGAACCGTTTGAAATCTATTCTCCGATTTCTGGACGAGTCCTCAACGTCATCCATGAAAGTTCCGCGGTCGTTGGCGTGGGAACTCCTTTGATCGAGCTGGGCGACCCAAGCAATCTTGAGATCGAAATTGACGTGCTATCAACGGACGCCGTCCAGATCAAAACTGGTTGTGAGATGACGATCGAGCACTGGGGCGGGAGTGCTCCCTTGGTTGGATACGTGAGAGTCGTCGAACCCGCCGCTTTTACCAAGGTTTCGTCACTCGGGGTCGAAGAACAACGGGTCAACGTGATCGCCGATTTCGACGAATCGCCCGAGCGTATTGCAGCGCTCGGAGATGGATATCGTGTTGAAGCCCGAATCACCGTCGACGAAATTGACAATGCGTTGTTGATCCCTAACAGCGCGTTGTTCCGGCACAATCGCAAATGGCACGTCTTATCAATTGTCGACGGCGAAGCCAAGCTTCAGCAAGTTAACATTGGCATGCAGAACGACACGCATACTCAAATCATTGACGGTCTTGTCGATGGCGATCGTGTCATTGTCTACCCCAGTGATTCGCTGCACCCCGGGACGCCAGTCAAACCTGTCGCAACGGCCCCGGGTTCCTGAGCTAATCGCCACCTTGACTGCGCGATGCCGGTCTACGTTAATCTAAGTCGGCTTGAACAACGGAAGCGTCTCATAATTTCGGCCCAGGATCGGCGCAGCTTTCGTCCCCAACCACGATTGCAACACCGTCGCATAGACTTGTCGGAAATCGTACTCATGCTTGAGATCACCGTCCTGTAGATCCACCAAGTCCGGCTGCTTGCCAATAATCCCGGCGTTGATGCCGCCCCCACACAAGAACATTGGCCCGGCGGCTCCATGATCGGTTCCCTCACTTGCATTTTCCGCAACGCGTCGTCCGAACTCGCTAAACGTCATCACGCATACGCGTTGGCCGTGCCCCTGGCCGCTTAAGTCACGAACGAAGGCACTGACCGCATCACTCCATTGGCGAAGCAAAACGGTGTGTGTCGCGGCCTGTTGAGCATGTGTGTCAAATCCGTCGTGCTGCAGGTAGTAAATTCGAGTCGACAATCCCGCATCAATCAATTGAGCCACCACGCGCAACTTCTTGCCCAAGTCAGTGTCCGGATACGCGACATCACTCTTGTAATCCTGAGCCGCTTGCGTCACCCGCTCACTTGCCGCGATCGCGGACATCGTGCTGGACTGAAGAAAGCCGAGCAACTCGTTCTCTTCATTCCCATTGGCCGGACTGCTTGATTGCAGAAGCAGGCTCAGCGCCTTCTTGTCCTTGCCGCGAAGTTGAAACTCGGCAAGTTCTTTCACCGTAGGCACACGCACAGACGTCGATGAAAGCGCAAAGGGTTGTTGGTCGCGTCCGAGATGCAGTGCCGGCACGTCACCGCCATCCGCAGACGGTTGCTGGTCAAGGAACCGACCCAACCAACCATCCGGTCTTGGATCATCTTTGCGGCGACAGGTGTGCCAAATGTCCATCGCTTCAAAATGCGATCGATTGGGATTCTCATATCCCACGTTCCGAACCGCGGCAAACTGGCCTGCCTGCAACAGTTCGTGCATCCCAATCATCGCGGGGTGCAGTCCCGTGTCGTTGTCATACTTCAGTACCTCGGATTCAGCTATCGCCAGCTTCGGACGAACCGCCCGGTACTGTTCGTCCGCAAACGGGACAATGGTATTGAGTCCATCATTCCCTCCCGACATCTGCAAAACGACCAAGATCTTCTCGTCTTGGTTGAGCCCTGCAGCGGCTGCATCAGAAAAACAACGAGGCAATGATGCTCCCACACCGATCGCAGCCGCTCCGCCAATGGAAGACTTGAGGAACTGACGCCGATTGGAGTCCGAATGAATCAACATCGCGATTATGTTTCCAAGGTTAAGACAGTTGACTGGCGGGTAATGAAGATAGCGAGTGCAATAAGGACCGCATTTGCCGCTCGCGATCTCCCGCATACGAATCGGCCGCTGCACGGACCTGGGACTTTGCTGAATCATCAAGCTGAATGGCGAATAGGCTACGTTCAAAGAAGCTAATCGCTTGATCGGTTGTGCGTACGTCGAGATCAGTCAGGTAGTCCGTCAAGTTCTTTCCATCAAATCGCGTGGCATCGCTTTCCAAGATGTCCGCGATCAGATTGGAACGTCCCAGTAGCGTCGATGAATTGATCCAAGCACGACCACCATCCCAACCTTTCACATTGGGCGGATAGAAGAGGCCTTGGCCAATCCCGCGAAGTCCACGAGCCACCAGTTGAGTATTAGTGGTCGCGTTGAGCACACGCATCATCCCGATGACCAACTCGGCTGGTGACTTGATCTTCTGCGCCAGAGCGACTTTCGAGAAGAACAGGTTGCTACCAAGAATTTGTTTGACGAGCGGTGCAATCTGCAGATCTTGTTCGCGAAATAAGTTGGCCAGCGGTTGAACTAACTGATCCGTCAAGTTCAGCTCATCGCTGACAAAGAACCGAAGCAACTTTCGAACAATGAATCGCTCCACACCGGGCTGCTGTAATACGACTTGCACGCCATCCTCGCCGTCAAAATCGCCGGAGCGTTCCAAGACGGTCTTGCTCGCAGCATCGTGTTGGTAACGATTCTTGCGAAACTTCCTGTTTTTGATTTCCCAACCGGTAAAACATCGAGCCAACTCTTGCACATCCATTTCGCTGTAGTTCCCCTCACCGAGGCAAAACAGCTCCATCAACTCGCGGGCAAAGTTTTCGTTAGGATGCGCCTTGCGATTGACCGCCGAGTCGAGGTAGATCAGCATCGCTGGATCCTTTGAAATCTCGTGCACCAACGCAGCAAAATCACCAAGCGCGTGGTCGCGCAGCAATTGGTTCTGGGCCCACATCATGCGAGCGTCGTTGACCTTCTCGGCGCCAGTGGCGAAATGACCATGCCAAAAGAGCGTTGTCTTTTCCAGTAACTGGCTCGGTGTGTAGAGCAAGCGATAAACCCAGGCCGCCGACAATTGTTCGGGATCCCCACCCGCTAGCGTCGCTTCGGCTAGCGCATCGGCGGTCTCCCGAAACTCACCTGGCTCGACATTGCGAGAAACCAAGTCCGCAACCAAATCACCGGGATCCTGGCTGACCGCAAGTTCGATCATTCGCCAATCGTGCCCAAACCCGGCTCGGCGGTAGAGGTGTGCCGCCAGCGAATGGTTCCACGGTTGACTAGGCGATGGTTCGTACGGCGACCATGCCCAATCTGGATCAATCGGCGTCATCGTATTCACGGCTGAGCCTCCGCCCGAACATCGACATTAAGACCCAGGGACATTCGTGAGTCGCTGAAGTCTAGCTTTGCGCTCACGCCTTCGAACAGGCTTACCAGATCGGTCAGCAGGTCAATTTCTGCTTCCGCGGCTTCCTTAGGGTGGCCTTTCTCGAGCATGTTGTTCGCGACCAATGTCTTGCGATTGGCTTTCAGTAAAAGTGCTGACGACTCGGCATCAACTTCTGCAAACGTATTGGACTGCGTTCGCACTTTTGTCAGTTCAGATTCTTCTGTGGCCACGAGTTCGCGAGCGAGCGCAGTCGAACTCGAAACGATCATTCGTTCACCATCAAACGCGACGGTTGGCGAAAAATTGAACTGAATCTTCTCATCAAGGCTTTCTCGCTTATCTCGATCCGGCACATAGGTCGCGGTCACGAGTTGAGCCGCGCCCAGGGTTTCCATTCCAAGATCAAGCTGTGGTTGCCCGTTCTGCGCCCCGGTGACATTTAGAAAACCAATGAAGCTTTGGAATACTCGGCGCAACTCTGGCTGTGTCTCTTCAGGGTTCTTCATGCGAAACTGAATTGCGAATGCGGGTAACTTTATCGCGGGTTGTGGCAACACGTCGGTGAAGTCTTGAACCGCACCAACGATTTGCACCTCGCTGCTAAACGATCCCAGTATGTCTTCACCGAAGTCACGACCTGAAAAGAACGTCGTTAGCGTCGTATCCGCGACGGCAAGCTTATCATTCGCGCGATCGGACAGCAGATCGCCGGATCGCAACCACATTTGTGACAGATCGCGATAAGTAGATAACGCAAAGAGACGTTGATCAACGTCGAGCAAAGGAGGAGCCGCCCCTCTACTATGCTCACCAAAGTAATACTCACGCGGCGCTTCCCAATCTCGCTGGTGAGGCGTAGCCAATTCGAACCCCAGCCCGTCGTCGGTCATACTGATCGCCGCCGTCGCGTACGCAGCGTGACGTACATTTGCCAGCACTCCGCCCAGCACCAATTCACCAAAGAAGTTGTCAACCTTCTCGTTGAATACCTCTCGTGCAACTCCCTTAGCACGCAGCGTTTCCACATCGACGATTGCCGAAGCGACACGAGGGGGACGATCGGTGTTCGCCAAATCGCTTTGAGCTTCCTGAAACCAATCATCATTGGCGAGGTTTGCGTCGGCTTGATCGAGATACTGGTCCACTATCGACTTGCCCAGTTCAGAACTATTGGTCAGCACAAACCAATCATTCAAGCGAACCATCTTGACCTTATCACCGATGCTATCCGCAACGAACCCGCGGTACTCGCCCTGTTTCCCCACTGCTCCTTGCAAATCACGAATCACGATTAAGAACGTTCGAAATCGTTCTAGTGCTTCAGGATCCGACGAGTGAACCAAGATTGCCGCGCCGCCATCTGATGAATCGAGAACCAAGGTGACTCCTCGGTCCGTCAACTTTGACACGGCTTCCTGCCAAGGCAACTTCATGCTCGATTCAAACGCGTCGATTGCCATGTCTAGCTGCCCCATCTGGCCGGATTTCACAATCGCATCATAGGCAGATAGCGATTCGATTCTTGATCGAAGGGGATGGTTCATCACTGTCTGCACAAACGCCCCAAAGTCTGGCACATTGGCGTACGCGACGACGGATTCAGGCAACATTTCGGCTGCTTTGCAATCGGCGCAGCCGGGATCCTCGGCAATTGCATCTCGCAATTGCGATCCGATGCAACACGTGACTAGAAACGAGCAACCGAAGAAGAATAAACGTGCCACTTGTGTTCTCATGCCGTGAGAGGTGAGTTGGACTAGGACTGAACCGTCGTAGCTATTCGCTCATTAGACACCAGTCTTTGTAACGGCATGTACCATCTTAGGGTCAATTCGTTTGTAGGTTCTCGACTCCGGAAAGCCTCGTTTTCACGGTGTCTTTTTGAGACTCGGCTACTTACGATAAGGACATGCAGCCGTAGCCTGTGTGACGGGTCCTGTTTTGCCATCGCAATGCCTTTGAACCGACCGCCATGGTTGGCAACAGTTGTTCACCTGCCCGATCGAACGATTAGAAGCGATACATCTGGCAGCTTCGCGTTTTGCGACGATACACTCAGCCGTACTCATCAACGAAGTGGATGATCCCTCGGGATGAAAGCCGTTCTTAAAACCGTCATTGTTCTCTCCCTGCTGGGCGTTGCTGCAGCGTATGCCTACAAGCCAGCGAAGCAGTATCTGGCCGATCGGAACAAGGTATCGTGGGAAACCGCCGAGATCGAAAAGGGTGATATCACGCGGTACGTCAATTCGACCGGTACAATCGAGCCCGTGCTATCCGTTTCGATCGGATCATTTGTGTCGGGGCCGATCGTCGAACTAAACGTTGACTTCAACGATTACGTCAAAGAGGGCGACGTGTTGGCGCGCGTTGACCCAAGGCTGTTCAAAGCGAACGTTGATCGAGACGAGGCCACTCTGGCAACTCGTCAGGCTGAACTCGAACGCGTCGAGGCCCAACTGAGGCAGTCGCTCAACAACTACATGCGTGGAAAGAAGCTTCGGGGTGACGATAAAGACTTCATGTCCGATCGAGAAATGGATGCGTTGACGTATGAAGTCAAATCGCTGCAAGCACAACGCAAACTTGCCAAGGCTTCGATTCAACAGGCCGCTGCTTCGTTGGAAACATCGCGGGCGAACTTAAACTACTGCGAAGTCACCGCGCCGGTCGACGGAGTTGTGATTGACCGAAAGATCAATCCTGGGCAAACGTTGGCCGCTCAATTCCAGACTCCGGAACTATTCATTATCGCTCCGGACTTACGCAAAAAGATGCACGTCTTTGCGTCCGTTGACGAAGCCGACATTGGTTTGATCCAAGATGCGAAGGATGCCGACCGCCCCGTTACGTTCACGGTCGACGCGCACCCCGATGAAGTGTTCGATGGTGAAATTGAACAGATTCGCGTCAGCAGCGTTGCGACTTCCAATGTGGTGACTTACCCGGTCGTGATTGCGACCAAGAACCCTGATATGAAGCTATTGCCCGGCATGACGGCCAGCATTTCATTTGAAGTGGACTCTACGACTGACGTTCCCAAGATCCCCAATGCTGCGTTAAGGTTCTTTCCGGATGATGTCATGTTGGTGCGAGAATCGGATCGACATCTGATCGATGGCTCGGCATGGAAAAGCAAACCCAAGACCGATGCGGAAGAAGACGAGAATGCCAACCAAACCGCGACCGAGAAAGCAGCCGCCGAAAAGAAGAAGAACGAGCGACACGTTTGGGTGGTTGACGGCGATCACCTCAAAGCCGTTGCAGTCACGATCGGTCTGACCGAAAACCGTTTTACCGAGATGGCGAAGGGTGACTTGAAGGTGGGTGACAAGGTGGTCACGGGCAAGAAAGATTAACCCCATGTCGTTTCTAGATACCATTCGAATTGCGCTGCGTGCGTTGCTGAAGAACAAGATGCGGGCAGTACTCACGATCATTGGAGTGGTGATTGGTATCGCTGCGGTAACGACAATCGTTTCCATCGGCCAAGGCGCCAGCCAACTTGTCAGCGGCGAGTTCGAGGCCCTCGGAACCAACGTCATCCTGGTCTTTCCGGGACAAACTCGGCGAGGCGGTGTGACTCAATCGGGCGCTCCCACCCTGACCGCAGCCGACTCCGATGCGATCAGCCGAGATTGTCCTGCGGTATTGGCATCGTCGCCCATCGTTGGAACTGGTGGTCAAATCATCTACGGCAACGAGAACTGGAACCCCAAGGAAATGCAGGGTGTGGGTGAAGATTTTTTGACGGTCCGGAACTGGGAACTCGAAGCGGGCGGCTTTTTTTCGAAGGACGATATTGAAGCGAACGGCAAGGTGTGTGTGATTGGACAGACGCTGATTCCGAAGCTCTTTCGCACTGTCAATCCGCTCGACGAAACCGTTCGCGTCAATAACGTTCCTTTTCGCGTGATCGGAATTCTAAAGAAGAAGGGTGCCAATATGGTGGGCGATGATCAAGACGACGTCGTCCTTATGCCTCACACTACCGTGCGCAAACGCATCAATGGCTCGCCGCTCGATACCGTTCACGCGATCATGGTATCGGCGCGAAGCACCGATCAAATGGGAAAGGCCACTAAACAAATTCAGGCTCTGATGTACGAACGTCACGAGGTGGGGCCGACCGATGAAGCCGACTTTAGCGTCCAAGACACGACCGAGATCGCTGCAACGCTGGGCATCATCACAGGCACGTTGACACTGATGCTTTCAGCCATCGCGGGTATCTCGTTGCTCGTCGGCGGCGTGGGTATCATGAACATCATGCTTGTCAGCGTCACCGAGCGAACGCGAGAAATTGGCATTCGAATGGCGATCGGGGCAAGAGGAAAAGACATCCTTCGCCAGTTCCTAATTGAATCCGTAGTGCTCTCGTGCATCGGTGGTGCGATTGGCCTGGCACTTGGCACAGCGACCTCCATGGCAGCTACTGTTTTGATCAATGCCTACAAGCCAGGAACCGACTGGCCGATGGTGGTTTCGATTCCTGCCGCCTTTGTGGCCATGGGATTCGCAGCGGCAGTGGGCGTGTTCTTTGGCTACTATCCTGCTCGGCGGGCAAGCAAGCTGGACCCGATCGACGCGCTAAGGTATGAGTAGACCGATGGCATTGATCGAACTGAACGATGTGCGGCGAGTGTACGACCTGGGTGAAGTGAAGGTCCACGCGCTGCGCAGCGTCACTCGGAACATCGAGCTTGGCGAATACATTGCCCTGATCGGAGCATCGGGCAGCGGCAAGTCAACGTTGATGAACACGCTTGGCTGCCTCGATCGTCCAACGCATGGCAGCTATCTGCTCGACGGTGAAGAAGTGGTCACGATGGATCGTGATCAGCGAGCCAAGATCCGCAACAAGCAACTTGGATTTGTCTTCCAAAGCTTTAACCTACTCAACCGCACTTCGGCTCTCGAAAACGTCGAACTCCCGCTGATGTATGGCAAGAAAGTTCCATCGCGAGAACGACGTGCAAGGGCAATGGAAATGCTGGGGAAGGTTGGACTAGCCGATCGCTATCACCATCACCCCAGCCAGCTATCCGGTGGACAACAGCAACGTGTCGCTATTGCGCGAGCTTTGGTGAACCGTCCCTCCATTTTGATGGGTGATGAGCCGACGGGGAATCTTGATTCGAAAACCAGTCGCGAGGTCATTGAACTGTTTCGCGAGTTGAACGAAGAACAACAAATTACTGTCATCCTGGTAACTCATGATCAAAACGTTGCCAAGAATGCGAAGCGAACCATCGTGCTTCGCGACGGGGAAGTCGTCGAGGACACCGACGATTTTGCGTTGGCGAAGGCTGCCCTCGAGTACGATCCGATTTCGGACCATCCGCTCACACCCTGACACTTCCATCGTTCTAACCCGCACAACCGGAACGACGGGATCAGTTGGTACCCTCGACAGTTCCGGTCGTAACGGCGGAATCAAATCATTGGGATCAGTCGCTATGGCCGCCCGATTTGAAAGTGCATGGCCTCTACTATCCCTCTATTCCGATCGACAATTGCAATCCCATCGCGAAGGGTCTTAGTCAGCTTGGTCATGGCGATGGGTTCATGCGTCCCAGCTTACTTCCAGGTCAACTCTCACGCCGATGAGCCTTGCCAACCGATCCTGCCCGAGCAACGCTGTCTTGATATTCGCAGCCCCGCGGCACTGCGCCAGTACCCTGTTCTCGCGACGCCGCGACCTGAGACGGTCAACGACCTTCGATCTGCAACTCCGACCCGCTACCTGACTCTGAACGACGCGATCAACATCACGCTTGCCAATTCAGAGGTTGTGAGAGTCCTTTCCAACGTCACGGCAAGCACGAGCGGACGCACGGTATACGACGCTGCTATCACCAATACAACCATCGACAACGAACGAGCCGCCTTTGATCCGACTCTGGCGATCAACAACACCTGGAATCAAACCGAGACTCCGACCGGGCAGCTTACCGATCCGTTTGACCCGCTATCGCCCGTCTATATCGACGGCACTACCAATGAAGGATACGGGCTCGACTTTGGGCTTTCCAAACGTAATCTGATCGGCGGCACGTCAAGTCTAAGCATCCTTAGCAACTCCACGCAACTCACGCCGTCCAACGTTTTGCTCAATCCGTCTGATCGTACGGCAACCGAACTTCGCTACACACAACCGTTGCTGCAGGGAGCCGGGAAGGCATTCAACCAAGCGCCGATCGTACTGGCAAGAATTGACACTGAACGATCGTACTTTCAATACAAAAGCGCTGTGCAACAATCGGTACAGGGCGTCATCGGTGCGTATTGGTCGTTGGTGTTTGCCAAGACCGACTTGTGGGCCCGTGAACAACAGGTCGAACAGGCCGAGTTTGCAGTCCGCAGAGCCGAGAGTCGTGTACAAATTGGCGATGCCAACCGAGGCGACCTCGCTCAAACGCAAGTAGCGCTCGAAAACTTCCGAGCGGTGTTGCTGGAATCGCAGGCAAACGTTCTGCAACGCCAAGCGGCTTTGCTGAACATGCTCGGACTACCGCCTTTCGAAGCTGAGCGGATGGTTCCTGTGACACCCATGCTCGACCAACTCATAGAAGTCGATTGGGAAGCCATCAATGCGCTGGCCCAGCAAGAGCGCCCCGACATCATCGAGCTAAAGCTCATCCTCGAAGCGGACCAACAACGACTACAGATTGCCAATAACCTAGCGCGTCCCCAACTCGACGGCGTTGCCTTGTATCGCTGGAACGGATTGGAAGGCACCACTCCAGCGGGCAATCGTATCCGTAGCGGGTCGGGAGACTTCGAAGACTGGACTTTGGGCGTTAACTTCTCGGTGCCGATCGGGCTGAGAGCCGGCAGAGCTTCGCTGCGTCAACGGCAGCTCATCATCACTCGCGATCAAGCCAACTTAGAACAAGGATTGCATCAAATGCAGCACTTGCTCGCTTTGCGCCTACGCAACCTTGAACAGTATTTTGCTCAATACGAACGGTACCAAGCAGTTCGCCAAGCTGCTCGCACAAACCTCGAACAACAACTTGCCCAATACAATCAAGGCATTGTGCAATTTATCGTTGTCTTGCAAGCGATCGTCGACTGGGGAAACGCCGTTAGTTCCGAAGCTCAAGCGCTCGCCCAGTACAACACTGAACTCGCCAATCTGGAATTGGAAACCGGCACCATTCTTTCGACTCACAATGTGGTCTTTTTCGAAGAGCGATTTCGTTCGATCGGACCGTTGGGCAGACTTGCCCAACCGGAATGTTATCCGCGGGCACAGCCCCCATCGGCAAACGTGGCGCGGTATGAAGGCGGAGATCAACCGTCGGAAGACTACTTTGATCTCGAAGATCCGGTCACCAAGCTATCATCAGCTGACTCAGGACTCTTAAACGCCGATGAGGTGGATCTTGATGAGAACGTAGAGTTCGAGAAGATCGAAGATGATCAGAACGGAGAAATGTCGGACGAGGAAATCGACCAGGCGCTACAAGATCGCCAGACGAGCAATCGACTGATCGACTTTCTAAAACGCCCGTTTGTGCGTCGATAGCTATCACCCACAACGCCGCGTAGCTTGTCGCAAGTCACCCGTTTTGCGCTATATCAATCCGTAGGTGCATAGTGAGATTCTGACCCGCTTGGGATTCGGACTACTCCTGGGTATTGTCCTTGTCTATCTTTAGGTTACGAAACCTTGAGGCTTCAAAACCTATATTCTGATAGACGGATTCCATTCGATGATGATGCGTTTCTCGATTGCCGTGATGCTGACTCTTTGCACGGCTCTAACAATCGCGACTGCGGAAGACGAACAGGTGCCTGTACGTCAGGGGCCGCGGATGCTTAACGGAAGTACACGTGGCATCGGAAAACTGATGCCCAATGCAAAGCTAGTCGACCTGGCTGGTAAATCGCATTCGCTTAGCGATCTTACGAGTCGCCACCAGGCAGTCGTGATTGCGATGACTAGCACGAGTTGTCCGCTAAGCAAACGGTATCTTTCAACCCTTCGACAACTAGTCAAACAATCCAATGACGACGTGGCTTGGTTGCTCGTCAATCCGGTCGCGACTGATGAACGGGCCGCTATGCAGGCTGCGGCAAGTTCTTTTCGTTCTCCCATCATCTACGCTCACGATCCGGAGGGAAGTTTCGCGTCAGCCGTCGGAGCGGTAACGACCACCGACACCATCGTCCTGGACGCTTCGCGTACTGTGGTCTACCACGGCGCGATCGATGATCAATATGGCTTTGGCTATTCCATTGATTCGCCTCGCCATCGCTATCTGGCTGATGCGTTGACTGCTGTCGAAACTGGGCAAGCGGTTTCAGTCAAAGCAACGGACGCTCCCGGATGCGTCTTGACCCAGAATCACGCTCCGCGAGCGTCTACGCAGATTACCTATCACAATCGCGTCTCGCGGATCATGCAACAACGTTGCCAGAACTGTCATCGCGACGGCGGTGTCGCTCCTTTTGCGTTGACGACTTTTGCCGAGGTGGAAGCTCACTCCGCCATGATCGAACAAGTGGTTCGTCGCGGTATCATGCCGCCTTGGTTCGCATCCGACTCTGCATCGGATACCGATCAATTGTCGCCATGGTCAAATGATTGCTCGCTCGAAGAAGGCGAAAAGCGTGATTTGCTGGAATGGCTTGATGGCTCGCTAACAGAGGGCGATCCTAACGATGCTCCTCAACCGCTGATTTTTACGAGCGAATGGGAAATCGGTGAACCGGACGCCGTGTTCCAGTTTGCGGAACCCCAGGTGATCAAGGCGACCGGCGTAATGCCATACCAGAATGTTGTGATTGATACCCATCTCGATGAGGACAAATGGGTTCAGGCAATCGAAGTTCGACCTGGTGATCGTAGCGTCGTGCACCATGTGATTGTGTTTGCCAACCGATCCGGCGGTTCGTCCGACGAACGAGATGGCTTTTGGGGCGTTTACGTGCCGGGCAACAGCTCGCTGATCTACCCCGAGGGATTTGCAAAGCGATTACCCAAGAATGCAAAGCTTCATTTCCAAATGCACTACACGCTTAACGGTACGGCTACCACGGATCAAACAAGCATCGGCGTGATTTATGCGAAGGCCCCACCCCGGCATGAAGTTCGAGTCGCCGGAATCATTAACGAGCACATAGCGATTCCCCCGGGCGCATCGAACCATGCCGAAGTCGCCACCCTTCGCGTTCCCGGCGATGCGCGGGTGATGGGTTTTTTGCCGCACATGCATTTGCGAGGCAAAGCGGCTCGCTACGAACTCATTCGCGATGGATCTTCGACGACTATACTTGACATCCCTCGCTATGACTTCAATTGGCAATTGCTTTATCGATACCGAGACCCCATTGCCGTTAGTCTCGGCGACAAAATTCGTTTCACGTCTTGGTACGACAACAGCAACAACAATCCCGCCAACCCAGATTCAAGTAAGACCGTCTACTGGGGCCAGCAGACCTATGACGAAATGCAAGTTGGATACGTTGAATACTACGTTCCCGGTGAAAAGCCCAAGCTACAGAACGCCAAGGCTACGGCACCAGCAAGCTCGATTCGTCCAGCAAGCTCGATGCAGAACAAAGCTCTCTTTCGTCGTCTTGATTTGAATCGCGATGGTGTGATCACCAAGCAAGAAGTTCGTCAAGCACTGCCCGATGACCCCCATGCCGCCGGCCCGGTTTTCGATCGAATCGACGTGGACCAAAACGGTGAAGTGACCCGACCAGAACTTTCAAAACTGAATCAATAAGTTCAGTTAGCGATGTCATCATCATCTCTACGGCAACTAACGTTGCCGTAGGGCGTCCGTGATCTCAAGACGAATTGCCCTCACAGCGGGCAGAATTCCGCCGATCAATCCCATCGCGACCGCGAGTCCCATGCCTTGTGCTAGAACGCGAGGGCCGAAGCGGAATGAGAAGGTGATCTCGCTAAACGTGGCTAGGTTCTGAGTGCCTCCGGTGATTCCGTTAAAGGGAATCGTGGCTAAGCATCCAAGTGCGCCCCCGATCAAGCATAGGACGAGCGATTCCATTAGGAACGATGTCAGAACGGCGCGACGTGGAAACCCGACTGCTCGCAACGTGCCGATTTCTCTGCCGCGACTCGCAACCGCTGAATACATCGTGTTGGCCGCCGCAAACATCGCTCCCACCGTTAGGAATCCAGCAATCAAGTAGGCAACCACTTTGATTGCGACCGACGACGACTTTTGATCCTCGAAGTAATCCTGCTCGGAAACGACTTTCAATTTGAACTGCTCGTCATTGCGAACCCGTTCGACAATCTCGCGTCGTGTCTCGGCATCAGGCACCCGCATGTTAACCACAGAGATCGCTCCGTCGTAACGTTGAGCCGAGGTCAAATCTCGCAAGTCCGTCCACACTTCGGATTCCGCAGAACTTCCGTCCGCCTCAAAAAGTCCCACGACTTTGAACGCGACCTTGTTAATCTCGAATGACTCACCTAAGGCCAAAGTCTCAAAACGATCCGCAATGTTTCGGCTGGTGATGACTTCATTGACGCCGGGCTGGATATCACGGCCTTCGACGATCTTAAACTTCGGCCGCAACGAACGACCAATGGTATCTAAACCCCGCACGATCACATTTGCGGTACCGTCTCCCCCTCGCCGCGGCTTGATTAAGATCGTGACGAACTCACGCGACGCAAGCGGTTGACCATCCTGCGATGCCGCGATACCCGGTAGGTTCACAAGCTCGCGTGCAACGTTCGGATCCACCGTGCTAGACATCTCATCGTTAGAGCCCTGACGCATGATGATCAAATCTTCGCTATCGCCCGACGAAGTGAGGGCGTTTTCGATGCCGTCGATCATTCCAAACGTCAATACCGAGGCAAACACGACGACGCCAATCGCTACGCAAGTCAGCAACGTCGTAGCCCAGCGGACACGCAACGATCGAAGATTATATTTTAGCGGTATCATTACACGACTCGGCGGAGGCCATCGATCACAGATAAGTTGGCTGCCAATATCGCGGGAACCACACCGCTGACAAAGCCAATCGCCCCAGCAACGGCAGCTAGTCCGACAAGCCAAACGCCTATCAGGTCTGAAACCGCAATAGGAAAAAGAGCAGCAGCAACGGGCACCTGAGACAGCATGTGCAGTGCGCCCAAACCCCCGGCAATTCCCAAAAGGCCACCGATTGCCGCGATAAGCGTCGATTCACCTAGCACTAACGCGAGCACTCGCTGCTTGGAAAACCCAATGGCCTTCAAAACCGCGACTTCGGTGGTTCGTTCCCGCATCGACATTGCCATTGCGGTGGCAGCCACCAGAGCAAGCGCGAACACCACCGCCAACGATATGTACCGGATGTAAGTTTGTACGTCGCCAAGCATGTCAGCGAACATACGGGCGAAAGCAGCTTCTGTACGCGTCTTGGTTGAGTTTTCCGAGTTCGCGAACATCTCGTCAATCTCTTGACACACTCCTTCAACGTCATCTCGGTCAGCACATTTGACGTAAATTGAGCCGGCCCCCATGGGATAGCCATAGAACTTCTTTTTCATTTCTTCGTCGGCGTATTCCCAGTCGAACCAAATCGCACTGAAATTTCCTGACGTCTTGTAAGTACCGACTAACGTAAGATCCAAGTCGATCTGAAAGATCATTCCTTGCAGCGGAATACGATCGCCCAACTTCCAGCCCATGTCTTCCGCCAATTGCTCATTGCAGACTGCGGCTTGGCGATTGCTCTTGAACGCCTGCAGATGCTCGTCGGATATTTCGTATTCCTCATAGATGTCAAACGCAACATCGGGATCGACCGCGAACTGTGCAAACGTCGCCTGCTTGTTCTCGTAGTTTCCACCAAACCAAGCAAACGGCATTGCCGTGACCACGGAATCGAGCGATTGGATGCGAGTCACATGAGCGATGGGAAGCGGTGACGCAAACCCAAGTTTGTTCAACACCACCACGCGGTCATACTTATCTGCCTCGGCTTCGACTAGCGACTGCATGGTCAGGTACCCATACAAAATCGTCATCAGAGCCAACGAAAATCCGACCGACAAAATCGTCAAACTCGATCGCAGCTTGTTGCGTGTCACGTTACGCCAGATATAGACCAGCAGTTTCATGCGTTGTGCTCCTGAACCGCGCTGACCGCACCCGGGTTATCGGTATCACCCACCAATCGGCCATCTTCCAAGTGCATCGTTCGTTTCGCAAATCCAGCGGCCCGAGGGTCGTGGGTAACCATCACGATGGTTTTGCCAAATTCCTCATTCAGTCGCCCCATCAACTCCAAAATCTCAGTCCCAGACTTAGCATCCAAGTCGCCGGTCGGCTCATCGGCGACAATCAGCGTCGGATCCGTTGCGATAGCGCGAGCAATGGAAACCCGTTGTTCCTGACCACCCGAAAGCTGAGTTGGATAGTGATCCATTCGGTCCGCCAAACCGACAATCTCAAGAGCGGTCTGCACCTGAGCTTTCCGTTGCTTGCGATTCAGAGGCGTGAGCGTCAGCGGTAGTTCCACGTTTTCGTACGCGGTCAGCACGGGGATCAAGTTGTACATCTGAAAGATGAAGCCCACGTGCCGAGATCGCCACTTGGCAAGCTTCGATTGCGATGCGGTCGCCAAGTCTTCCCCACAAACATAGATGTGGCCAGAGGTCGGTTGATCCAGACCAGCAATCAAATTCAAGAGCGTCGACTTGCCACTTCCCGATGGTCCCATCAAAGCCAAGTAGTCCCCAGCGGCGAGCTGTAAGTTCATGTTGTGCAAAACAGTCAGAACGTTGTCGTTGCGTCGGTATTCCTTGCAAACGTCTTGAACAAGAACGACGGGATCGGTGCTAAGAGCGGGAGACTTCATAGAGGTTCCAGATAAGTCTATTCGACAATTCGTACCGGCATTCCAGGACTAAGTTCTGATGGATCATCGATCAATCGAGGACGCCCACTAACGCCGCTAATTATTTCTGTTCTGCCATCCCTAGTCTCGCCAATCTCTACACTGACCGGCTGAGCACGTTTGTTTTCATCGACCGTCCATACTTGAGAGTCACCGTCGATATCCCGTGTGACACAGTCTTCATCACAGAACATTCGCGGCTCTTCGCTGACCTGCGATATTTGATTATCCGGAAGGAAGTACACCGTTCCTGACATTTCGGGGAACAGTAAATCGTCCGCATCACTGATTTTCACGCGCACCTTGATCGTCGCGCGGGCGCGGTCGCCCATCGGCAATATCTTATCCACAACTCCGTGGTACTTCTTATCGGGAACCGCGTCGACTGAGATGTCAACTTCTTGACCTTCGTTAACACGAGAGATGAAACCTTCCTGCACGTCGCATTCAATTTCAAGATGATCCAGGTCAGCAATCGTTGCCACGCTGCCACGCCCCGAGTTTCCGCCGGTACCACCGGGCAAGATCGACTCGCCTTCTTCCGCATCCTTTGAAATAACCGTTCCGTCAAACGGCGCTCGAATGAACATGTTCTCAAGCAATTGTTCGCTCTGTCTCATCTGAGCCTTCATCAAGTCCACGTCGGCTCGCAATGACTTTAGCCGCGCAACCGCTGACAGGTGCGAAAATCGGGCTTGGTCGTATTCCGATTCGGAAATCCCGCGTCCTTTTCGTAGCTTGAGCGCTCGTTCTCGGTCAGTGTCCGCTTGCAGTATAAGAATCTCTTGCTCGGCAACCGCGGCCTCTGCCTTCGCGACTGATGCTGCGGCTGCGGCGAGCGAAGCGTCGAGATCTTTGTGATCAAGTTCGGCGAGAACGTCGCCACGCGACACCTTATCCCCCTCTTCAAAACTGATGACGTCGATACGTCCGGGAGTACGTGCGCCGATCCCCGCTTGCCGATGTGATCGCAGATATCCCGTCGCAACAACAACGGCCTCCGCTGACCGTCCTTTTTGAATCTCAAGCTCCGTCAAACGTACGTCGACTCGATTTTGCATGATGTCAGGAACCCAACTCGACTCCTGAAGCAATTGACCCGACGGAATTCGATTCGAGGCAACGCCCCAACCCAATCCAACAGCCATCACCAACAGCAGTAACATCAACCAAGGCCAGCGACGACGACGACGCGGTGGATCGCGATCGATCCGAAGAGAAGCGAGTGCATCACGACCACTGCCGCTGGCGTCCACGGACGTCCTCGCCTTCTCGGACTTCGGCCCGTCGGTCACGACTGGATGGCTCGACGCGTGACCGACAACGTGGAAAGAGCCATCGGCGGTTGTGGACATGGTCATCAATACCGCATGAAGGGAGTCGAGCGAATGGAAAATTACTATTCAGGAGAACCATTATAGACTGGCGGCATCACGGCCGTGGGTGACTGAACCCTCAAAAGAACGATTCCTTACCAACTTAGCTCGCCACCGCTTTGTCCAAACGACTCGGTTTCAATACCGCTCTGGTTCAGCATTCGGACGTACAGGTCACAAAGCGGAGTCCCCTCCTTCTTGGCGACGTAGCGACCGTGCTGGAATCCGCCACCAGCGAGAAAGACCGGCACGTTCTTGGCGTGGTGAGCGTTTGCGTTCCCCAGATTGCTACCGAAGAGCACCGACGTGTTGTCGAGCAAACTTGATCCCTGCTCTGACTTCGCCTTCAGTTGACTGAGAAGACTATCGAAACAACCGACAATGCCACGTTCAATCTTTTCGAGCTGGGCAATCTTGCTTGGATCTTGACCGTGATGCGACAGGTTGTGATGGTTGCCCGTGACACCCTCGACTTTGGGAACCACATAGTGATCTTGAATCATCACGCTGATCACTCGAGTTGAATCGGATTGCACAATCAGCGGTACGAGATCCATCAACAATTGTGCACGGCCAATTAGATCCGCAGGATCGTGAACATCGCTAGGCCCCTCGGTATCGACAACGGGCTTGGGCTTAGTCATCCAACCTTGACGATCCGTAATCATCGACTCTGCTTTGCGGACGGACTCGAAGTAGTCGTCAAGCAAGTGGTTGTCACTCGCGCTGGCTTTGCTTTTTAGTCGTTTGGTCTCACTGCCAAGGCCGTCAAGAATGCTTTGTCCATCGACCAAACGTTGTCGTTGCCGGATCACCTCTTCCGGTTTTCCTTTCAAGAACAATTTCGCGAACATATTCGCAGGACTCGTCTCGGCTGGAATCATCACGCCGCCGCTGGTGTAGGACTGGCTTTGCGACTTCATCGAGCCGAGCGAGATCGATGAAAAACGAGTCACGTTACCGATTGCATTCGCTGCCACCTGATCAACGGAAATTGTGTTTCGAAAACCACTCATCCCCGGCTTTCGTGCCGCAGTTAGAAACGTCATCTCGCTATCGTGCGGTTGCCTTCCGGTTTGGTCTTCGTGCTGCAAGCCTGAAAACAGAGTGAAGTCCTGGCGATGTTTGCTCAATAGATCGAGGTAAGGCGTCGACTCGTAGTTCTCACCCGGTGTCGTTGGCCAGAGGTGCGGAGGGTGCAATCCCAGCGCCGTGCAGACGAACACCATTCGCTTCGGAGGCTCACTTGCCGACGACGCCCATGCCGGCGACATCGACTCCAACATCGGCAGCGCTAACGACACCCCCGATGCACGCAAAAAAGTACGACGATCGACTCGAGAAAACATCAGAACACCCTAGTAAGAATTCCTAAACCAAAACCAAATCACACCAAGCCAAACCGTTCATAAGTTTCGCTCAAAAATCACTCCAACACGTTCCTTAACTCATCGCCGAAATCGCTCGCTACGACCAAAACTTGAAACTCGCCCGGCTATTGTCGCCCAATACCTACGGTCCTATTTGATTCGAAATACTTCACTCTGAATCACGGCGTGAATGATGTCTCGGACGCGATATTGATTGTTCTTGCTTTGTTCCAAGATCCCGTCGACTGTCATTCGATCCGCGAACTGTATCTCGCTGCCCGTGCTGTAGGCGATCAATTGCGAAACGAAATGACGAGCCACCTGATCTTCTTCCCGAACTAGATGCTGCTTGAATTCCTCGATGCCGTCGAAGTGCTCCCCGTCGGCCGTTGTGCCGCTGGCATCGACCTGAGGTCCATCGTGGAAAGTCGCACCCGAAAACGCGGCCAGAAACCCGCCACTACCGCTGACCCGATAGTGAGTTCGAAATTGACCAATCGGATCGAAACTTTCCAGTGCAAAGCCAGGTGGATCGATCTCGCGATGACACTGGTTGCACGTTTCGATATTCCGATGGGCTGCCAAGATCTCGCGGATCGTGGTCTTCCCGCGAGTATCCGGCTCGATTGATCCGATGCCAGCGGGTGGAGGTGACGGCGGAGTCCCAAGAAAATTGGTTAACACAAAGTTCCCTCGCGTTACCGGGGACGTTGTTGTGCCGTTGGCCGTCGTCTTTAGCGTTGCCGCTTGGGTTAGGATTCCACCACGTGGACTGTTGGCTGGTAGCTGAACTTTGCGAAACTCCAATCCTTCGACACCCTCAATGCCATAGAGCTTAGCTAGGCGAGAATTCAAGAATGTGAAATCAGAATCGATTAATTCGCGAATACTCAAATTGGATCGAATTAATTGGGCGAAAAACAGTTCCGGTTCTTGCGAGATCGCATTGGCGAGCAGTTCGTCGTACTCGGGGTATAGTTTCTCGTCGGGTGTGGTGGCATTAATTTTGTTCAAACGCATCCATTGTCCAAGAAAGTCCTGAACGAAGCGTTGAGACTTTTCATCGTCAAGCATGCGATCGATCTGAGCGGTCAGAACATTGCCGGACAGTTTCCCTTCTGCGGCCAGCGAGAACAGTTCGTCATCCGGCATGCTCTTCCACAAGAAGTACGACAATCGACTTGCAAATGCGTAATCGTTGATCCGTCCGGGCTCACCCTCGAACAAAAGAAACTGAGGTGAACTTAGTATCGAGCACAGCACGATGCGTGAAGCGCTGACTAGATCGCGTCCTTCATTGATCGCTGGCTTGGCCAGCTCGACGAATCGGTCAATTTCATCGTCGGTCACAGGCCGCCGGAAAGCGCGCGGTGCAAAATCGGCAACCTGGTTTCTAAGCGTCGATAACGCGTCGTCGTTCGATCGCACTTCGAAACGATCCCCCTTGGATTGTATTTCTGCATCTCGGAACAATGCATACGTGCTCGGCGGAGGCCAGGACGCAAACACGGGACCTTCGACTTTTTGCGAGAATACAGCTAACCCGGGACCTCGATAGTGTTTGGCACCGCCCGCGGCGAAGACACCAAAGTTATTGGGGCCAAGGTCGAGCGTCAGATACGGTATGTCCCCCGGTTGCAGAAAGGTCTCGACTACGATGGGTTTGGGATCACCCGGCGGTACGTCGATCGCCTTGATAAGTCTCGCACTACCGCTTTGATCTTTCACGATTAGCTTTGCGGTCACATCCGATGCCGTCTGAAACGCAGCAACCTCAGCCGAGATGCGGTGAGTGCCCGGCACCGCTACAGGAAACTGAAAGTGGGTGAGATAGTCGAGGTCTCGAAACAACGCGTACCCAACATGGTTTGGCAACTTTCGAGTCACGCTTCCACCCAGATTAAGCGGCTTCTCGTGCCATTCGTCCAAGTACCCGAAATCGTTTGCTCGAGCTTTGAATGGATTGCGATCGAGGTTGATCGCTATATCTAAGGCTTGGTTTGCTGCTTTCAGATAACTTTCCATGTGCACGGCCGAGATCCGTTGGTTTGCGCCCACGGTATCAAAGCTTCCCGATTCCACCTCATCGGGAACGTCGCTCGTAACGTCGCTTTGGATCTTTAATAGGTCGCGCAAAGTGTAGCTGAGTTCGGTCTTGGTCAATCGCCTCGCGGGAACTCGACCGACGCGTCGTTGCTGGTCCGTACTCGCGTGCAAAAGTGATTTCTTGAGCGACGCCAAAGCAACGCCAACGAGTCTCGCCTCGGGTCTTTCCGCGGTGGCAGGCGGCATTTCACCTTTGGAAACTCGTTCAAACACTCTCTCCCAAGCGTGAAAGGTCGCTGCATCAGAAAGATCATGGCCAAGCGAATCGAAATTGAGTTCGGTGTCCGTGCTTGCATCGTGGCAGTCGATACAGGACTTTTCGATCAGCGCACTGACTTGATCGTCAAACGCATCGGCAGGCGCACAAAACCCACAGAACGTAACTACTAGAAGCGCAACATAGGTGGAACGCAGAATCATATTTGCCGTCAAGTGAGTAGAAACGAGACCAGTTTGTAAGAGCTATTTCAAAGCGGTTGCCGGTTCGACGGCACCGCATCAGCTCGAAACAAGTACGCTTGAATTACCTGGCTACGACCAGAATGAAGCGTAGCCACACCCTTACCTGACCAAATCACCGCCGCCAGTTACAGTGA
Source organism: Rubripirellula amarantea (assembly GCF_007859865.1). Classification (NCBI taxonomy): domain Bacteria; kingdom Pseudomonadati; phylum Planctomycetota; class Planctomycetia; order Pirellulales; family Pirellulaceae; genus Rubripirellula; species Rubripirellula amarantea. Next base: position 1,255,470 of record NZ_SJPI01000002.1, read on the forward strand.
AATCCCAAAAATCTGTCCGGTTTTCTGGCAGCGCGTCATTAACGGGGAACAAGCCACGTTCGGCTCCACCGTTCCTGCCACCCTCGTTGTGGATGAGCAATGGCGAACACGAGTCCGGCAAACCATGGCACCAACGCTAGGACAGAAAGAGGCCAATACGTACTCGCAAGCATTGCAACCGTTACCGGCGTCCAGGTGATTATCCACCGGACTAGCAGTTGCAGTCGCCCGGCAGAACTGCCTTCGCTATCAACGACCGCGTAGCTAAACACGTGTTGACCAAGGGTGGTGCGCGCAATCATCAAGAATGGAAGCTGAAGAATTGCAATCAGAGCGACCATACTAACTAGCCATTGATAGAGTGCAGTAGGTCCAATCAACCACAGACTATCTGATTGTTCGCCAACAAATCTCTCGACACTTCTATCTGCCACAGCGAGTTCACGCGGTGAGATTTCTTGTGGTTCGTTAAGTATACGTTGCAGATACATCACCGCCGCGTTGTCACCGATGGTCGCCTTCACGCTCTGCACGCCACCGGTTCTGTTGAGCTGGTCACGTAACGCAGCATAGTGAGCAGCGACATGAACTCCCACGACATCCGTGCCCGCTGTCGTATTGATCTGATCGCGGAACCGCAATACATCGCTCAATGGAGGCAGCCCTGGGTACTGCTCTGTCCAATGAAGCGCGGCAGCGCGGTAGGTCCGTTCGGTGGCTTGGACCGACAAGAGCGACATTGCGATCAAAAACAAAGGCAACGTTAGCAGAGCAGTTACGCGACTGCCTCGATCAATCTTCGCCGGCTTGGTCAACAATGACCTCAAGCTTCCCGCCAGAAACGTGAGCTGATCAAACGAACCGGTGGATAGATTCCGCAGGATTCCCTGAGCGTGGATCGGTATCGTGTATGCCAGCGTGCAATTGGCTACCGTACTAAGAAATTGTTGTCGCCCGGAATTGTCAGTCACGTCAATTGAGCTTGATTCCGTAACCTTTGCTGAGTTCGTTGGCGGAAACGGTTGATCTAGCAAGACTGCTCTCCCCTGCGTTGTGATCCAAACATGATCAAGAGAAAGACGCTTTGGCAGGGTACCGTCCTCAACGGCCGATGCGATTTCGAGCGTTAGGTCAAGCAACCAGTGACGCGTTGACTGCCAATCAAAACCACCTCGATCATGCTGCTTCATGACATCTAAGAGCTCACGCAGCGGTCGACCTGGTGCAACAGCGAACGCATCCCAAACGCCATCGGATCGACTGACGCTTTGCAACCAACGGGTACGAGTCGACCGGGCCACTTCGTGTCGAGCTACCCTTTGTCGATCAGAGCGATCTTCATCATGGTCGCGACGACGTAGCCACACCAATCGCTGCAATGCAGGATCCAACGTCTCGATCCAACTTGGTTCCCGTAAGTATCGAATGAACTGGTAAGGCCCAATCGTCTCTACATCCAAATTAACGGCTTCAGACGCCGTCTTAGTCGGTGTTTCAATCGGGATCGCACGACCGATGTTGAGCACGACGCGTGAATCGGTGATCCAGTCCCAAAAGGTGGCGTACTGGTTAGTCCGGCGCATCGTCAGCATTGGCAGAACGAAGACGATCAGCATGGCGAAAACGTACAACGCCGCGTAGACGCTCCTCGGCCAATACGGTCGACTCCAACCAAACTCAATCGACCACTCTATCGCCAATTGCAGGAACAACATTCCTTGTAGTGACATGAAGGCAATCGCAGCGCGTAGGATCGCTTTGCGAACGCCAATGGCACGCCCGCGACGACAGGTCACCTTCATCCCTAAGAGCCATTTGCCGACCGAGCAACCATACACTCCTTCGCTCAACGCAAAATAGCCGAGATAGCACAATGCTATGGCCAAGAACACCGTCCAGTAAACAAACTGGTCACGGATCTCCAACAACGAGAGTACGCCAATATTGGAGGCAACGATCGCGCGAGGTATGAGCCACGCGATCGAAAGGTCAATCATTCCTGCCATCGCCCGACGAAGCACGGGGGCTGGTTCGGGGTCCGGCAAACGCGAGCTATGTGGCAGCAGTGCCGCGCGAAGAGCCGCGTAGCTTTCGTATCGTTGGTCGGGCTTTTTGGCTAAACACTTCGCGACGCAAGCTACCAGTTCTGGCGAAACGTCGACGCGTAGGGAGTCTAACTTGGGCGGTGTTTGGTCCAGCACCGCCGCAACGATCTGCACCGGATTGTTGCCTTGAAACGGAGGATCACCGGCAAGCAACGTGAACAGCGTCGCGCCGACAGAATAGATATCGCTTCGGCAATCCAATTCATCGCCGCGGAGTTGTTCGGGGGCAGCATACGCCGGTGTGCCCAACGCCACTCCACTTTGCGTTGCAAACGTATCGACGGAGGCAATTGCCGAAACTGATAACCCGAAGTCACCGACCTTGACTCGGCCATCTCGATCGACAAAGCAGTTGGACGGCTTGATGTCACGGTGGAGCACATCGCCGGCCAAAGCGGCTTCCAATCCGTCAACGATATCCAACATCGCATCGACGGACTCCACAACCGGCAATCGCCCGCGACTGCTGAGCACGTCTTGCAAGGTTCCACCGCCAACTACTTCCATCGTGATCACCGGCAGACCTTCGATCTCCTCTGATCCGAAAACGTACACGCTGTTGGGGTGACTGACCCCGGCGGCCATGCGTCCCTCGCGCAAGAATCGCTGTCGCATGTCCGGGGAATCGAACTTCGCGCCTAGCATTTTGAGCGCTACGCGTCGGCCCGTTGAGATTCGCTCAGCTTCGTAAACGACGCCCATGCCGCCTTTTCCGAGCAGCCGAATCAGTCGATAGTCACCGAATTCTTGAGGCAGCACTGGCGAATCCGCCTCATCGTCATTCTCGATCGCCACCAACAATGGCTGGTCGAGAGTCTCATCAGGCGACGCCATCGCTAAGGTCAGCAAACATGCAGCGCAAAGGCCGTCTGACTGAACGTCCCGCAACGAACGACCGCACTTCGGACAAGTCGTTGGGCACGGTTGAGTCATAATTTGGACTTTAAGAAGCGGATTCTTTGCAATTTCCAGTAACCGATGCTGACGAAAGCGTCAGTTAAGGATAAGTGGCAACAGCAGCTTGTAACTTCAAGTAAAGGATAAGAACATGCAATCGATAGGCGTCAAGCACCAGTACATAAACTGCCCCAACGGGCATCGGCTCAAGGCTAGCCCGCAGTCGTTTGGGCAAACCCTACCTTGTCCGAAATGTGGCGAGCAAGTTTTGGTTCCTAGCGAAGCCGCAGCTCGACATCCGTTACTGAACGTTACAACAAACCCAAGGTCGGTATCAGATTCCAGCATCATGCGAGTTCTGGGAAGCTGTGACATGCTTCCACCGCCACCGAACCTGAACCAACGTCCTACGACTCGCCCTTGCCCCCGATGCCAACGACAGACCAACGTATCGACGACGGTTTGCCAACATTGCCAATGTTACGTCGGTAGAATGCCGGACTTCCTACGTCGAATGATTCCGAAACGCTGACCCGGTTTTTCGCTCACTAGAGAGCTTTCACCAAGTCACGCATCTCGTCGTCCACTTCCGATTCGTCGGCTACCGTTTGAGCAATCATCATCCGCAAGACTTCTCGATAACGTGCTCGCATTCGATGAATGGCAACCTTCGCTGCTCCATCACTGATGGCCAATTGCTCGGCTGCCAAACTTCGATCAAACTCCTTGCCAGTTAGTGTCACCTTTAACACCGCAAAGAGATTCGCCTTGCCGGCCTCCGTCATTTCAAGCCGCAGAATATCGAGAGCCCGTGACGTAATCTCTTGAGCCCACTGGCGATTGAACTCCGCATCCAAATCCTCATTCACCGATGGCTCGACCGCATATCGCGCTTCAGGATCAAGCGAATCGAACTGGATGATCTGAGTCCCACCACCGCGTTTCAGCGACGCAGCACGTTCGCGTTGGTGTGAGAGAAAGTGCTTCATCGCTCCGAGAAGATACGACCGAAACCGACCTCGCGATTCATCAGCCGAAGCAAGTCCGTTGGATTCGATAATCTTAGCAAAGAATGCCTGAGTCAAATCCTGAGCATCATTTGCGGAGTGGCCTCGACTGCGCACGAAGGCGTACAGCGGATACCAGTAAGCTTTACACAATTCTTCCAAAGCCATGCGAGCCGTCATCTGACTTGCATGATCCGTGTTTGATCGGGCAACTAGATTCCACTGCGTGGTTAAGAAGTTCGGCCTTGGTGAAGGTTGATCCATCTCTTCATTGTAGCTCTCACGCAAGCTTTTTGTCTGTCGCCACCACGATGACTTTGGTTCGGCTATTCTAGATCGCTATCCGTTTTGATCGCCAGCCCGCTGGGCTCGCCACTTTCAACCATCTTCGGTGCCTCTATGTTACGTTTTCACACTGATCTACTCGCCGCATCGCGCATGGCGATGCATCTTTCCATCGCCCTCTTTGGACTTTCGTCGAGCGTCCTTTTTCATTCAACGTGTCAAGCTGAAGTGCGAATGCCCTCGGTTTTCGGCGACCACATGGTTCTGCAACAACAAAAGCCCATCCACGTCTGGGGTTGGGCCGACGCGAATGAAACCGTGAAAGTTTCCCTTGGGCAAAATTCGGTCACGGCCGAGCCCGATGCAAACGGCAGGTGGGAAGCTGAACTTCCCGCGATGAAAGCTAGTCATGACGCAGCCACGTTGGTCATCGAGGGCGACAATCGCATCGAGTTCCAAGACGTTCTTGTGGGAGAAGTCTGGTTGTGCTCCGGTCAATCCAACATGGAATGGACAGTAAGTTCAAGTGACGATGCAGCGAATGAAATCGCATCCGCAAAGCACCCGCTAATTCGACATATCAAAGTCCCTCATGTCCAATCGATGGTTCCGCTCGACGACTTCGAAGGAAGTTGGCAAGTGTGTTCGCCAACGACGGTCGGTAGCTTCACGGCCGCAGGCTACTTCATGGCTCGCGAATTGCTGAACGAACTCGATGTACCGGTGGGTCTGATCAATTCGTCATGGGGCGGGACTCGAATTGAACCTTGGACCCCAGTAGCAGGATTCGAATCCGAGAAGTCGTTGCATGGAATTCTCAATTCAGTGCTGGGGCGAACCGCGGGAACGCCACAATACGAATCAACGTTGAAAAAGCACGTGGATGCTACCGAAGCTTGGCTACGTGAAGCGAAATCACGCACCTCAAACGTTCCCGTTAAAACGAGCCCTGAGTTTCCGAAGTCACTCAAACCATTCGAACAGCATCAAGACCCAACGATGCTTTTCAACGCAATGATTCATCCAATCCTCGGAATCGCGATGCGAGGTGCGATCTGGTATCAGGGTGAATCAAACCTCAGCGACGGGGCAATCTACACCGACAAAATGAAAGCACTGATCGGCGGATGGCGTCAACTTTGGGGCCAAGGCGATTTCCCTTTCTACTTTGTTCAAATTGCTCCTTACCGCTATGGCGACCTCGACCCTTCTCGCCTTCCCGAGTTCTGGGAGGCTCAGCAGGAAGCGACCGCAATTGCCAACACGGGGATGGTGGTCGTCAACGACATTGCCATGCTTGATGACATTCACCCAACGAATAAGCAAGACGTTGGCAAACGACTGGCTCTACTAGCGCTTAAGAATGACTACGGCAAAGGTGTCATCGCCGAAAACCCCACGATGGAATCTATGGAAATACAAGGCAACACCATCCGGATTCGGTTTGCCAACACGGGGTTGGGGTTGAAAACCCGCGACGGAAAACCCGCGACTCATTTCGAGATGATCGGATCGTCGTCAGGCGGTTTTCAACCGGCAAACGTTACGATCCAAGGCGACAGCGTTTTGCTCAACTCCGAAAAGGTTCAGAACCCGACCGCTTTTCGTTATTCTTGGCACAAGTTGGCTGAGCCGAACTTGACCGGTTCTACTGGACTTCCTGTGGGCGCCATGAGAGGTGGCGACTTGCCGTCCTTCTTCAAGACAGTCCCTCACAACGACGACTACCAACTCGTCTACGAACTCGACCTCTCAAAGCTCTCCGCCAACATCGAGTACAACATCGATAATAGCGACGAAGTAAAGTCGTTCGATCGGATTGGATACTACTTGCAACTGGGAACATCAGATTCCGAGGCCGATGAATTGTTTGTAACGATGGATGCCTTCACCGACGACGTTCAAAAAATCGGCATACCTACGATTAGCTCGGGTGCACACTTCCAACAACCGATTGTTTCGATGGACGTGTTTTCCACTTCCGGCAAAGTTACCGTTGGGACGGGGATCGAAACGGGCAATATAGAATTTTGGCCCAACAACTACGGCCCGGGCAACTCCGCGGGTGTCGCAAAGGCGTCGTCTTCCGACTACGACTTTGGCGATCAACCGTCACCTCCCACCGACGGTTACGGGTGTATGCAAGTCCACAACACCAAAGCAGGCCAAACCATCTTTGCGGTCAACCAGTGGAAAGCGGGCGCAGGAGCCGACATCGGTATCGGCAACAGCGAAGGAAAGACGAAAGACTGGACCTTCAACTCGAACGCTTCGTCCTACAAGACCAAGCGAATGCGAATTTACGTGCGGCCAACCAAGTGAGCTTACTGCACTGGTTCTAGCACCGGTTCCGACGAGACCTGATATTGGTCGCGAAGGCGTTGAAGCTCGCGCGTCAACTGTTCCCGCAGATCCTTGCTCTCAGGATGATCATATAGATTGTTCATCTCATGAGGATCTGCTTCGAGGTCAAACAGGTTCCATTCATCGGTCTCGATAAAGTGAATCAGTTTGTATCGATCGGTTCGCACGCCGTCGTGTTCGGGCACGTTGTGTTCACCGCCACTCTCGTAGTAATGATAATAGAGCGATTCACGCCAGTCGCTCGGACGATGTCCCGCGTCAGATAAGATCGGCAACAACGAACGCCCTTGCACCTCGTCGGGGATCGCAACACCCGCCACGTCTAAAAACGTGGGCGCATAGTCAATGTTCTGCACAAGCGCTTGCGGTTGTATACCGGGTTTGACTACGCCCGGCCAACGGACCATCAATGGCATTTTGAACGATTCCTCAAACATCCACCGTTTGTCGTACCAACCGTGCTCGCCAAGATAGAAGCCCTGGTCTGACGAGTAGATAACGATGGTGTTTTCGGTTAGTCCATTGTCATCGAGATAGGCCAACAAGCGTCCGACCGACTCGTCGACCGCCTTGATTGTCGATAAGTAGTTCTGCATGTACCGCTGGTACAGCCACTTAGTCAAATCAGTCCGATCACTGTACTTGCCATCTTGAAAGTCAGCGATGAACTTTTGATTGAGTGGGGCAAAGTGCTGATCCCAAGCCTGTTTTTGATCATCATTCATTCGTTGGTACTCAATGGCAAATCCCTTGTCGGGACCTGGCAAAACAATACCTTTGTGTTCCGTCGGTCGCACCTTCAAGTCGTACGTCCAGCGAAGATGGTTGGCGATCGACATTTGATTCTGGCCTAATACCGAAGACCGTGTGGAATAGTCGTCGAAAAGGCTAGCCGGTTCTGGAAACTTAACGCCGTCTAACGCCGACAGGTGTCGCAGCGCTGGTGCGAACGTACGATGCGGTGCCTTGTGCTGGCACATCAACAAGAACGGCTTTGACTTGTCACGACGGTTCAACCAATCAATCGCTTTGTCGGTTACCAAATCGGTTGCGTACCCATTTTCTCGATGTCGTTTTCCGTCCATCGTAAGAAAGTCGGGATTGTAATAGCTGCCTTGCCCCGGAAAGATCTCCCAGTGGTCAAAGCCTTTAGGCGTTCCACCCAAATGCCACTTCCCGATGATCGAGGTGGAATAGCCGACCTGGCCCAGATCTTTGTGGAAACACCATTGGTCGCCGTCAAAGCGGTCGCTGTTTTGTCGAAAGCCATTCACGTGGGAATGCTTCCCCGTCAAAATGCAGGCTCTCGATGGCCCACATATCGAATTGGCACAAAAAGAGTTTTCAAAGAGAGCGCCTTCTCGAGCAATACGATCGAGATTGGGAGTCGGAGCAATGTCCTTGAACCGTCCGCCGTAGGCCGAGATGGCTTCTAACGCGTGATCGTCAGAAAACACAAACAGGATATTTGGCCGAGCGTCCGGTTTCTCAGCGGCAAGCAACTGCGAGGCAACGATCGACAACACAACGAGAATCAATACATGTCTCACAGAAATCAAACTCCAAGGGTGATACAGAAATGCCACAGATACAACGAACGTTCTGCTTGAACCACAAGAACACTATTTAGGACTACCGGCCGTTTCGTCAGATTGCGTGAGCCGACGCACTAGGATCGCGACAATGATCGAGAACACTAACGCAAACGCACCGCAGGTAAATGCCGCGGCGTAGTGACCGAAGATTAGGTTTCCAATTCCGGGTAGCACCGAATAGACAATTCCGGTGGCGCAAATCGCCGCAAGCAAGGACATCACGAGGTCCTGGTCCACATTCACGCCGGGATTGCGTTCGGCGACTGGTTTCCAAAACGGGCCTCCGGGACGCACCTTTCGATAAAACGCATCCAGCGTGCTGTCGCTTTCCGGCGGAGTCAAGAATGTCACCAATACCCACAACACGATCGTTAGCAAAGCAACGAAAAACATTTTGACCTCCGGTCCTGGTGCGTCCATGCCCATCGCACTGAAGGCAGGTCCTACTGAGATGAAAAACACCAGCGAACCAAACATCGAGACAATTTCACTCCAAGCATTGATTCGCCACCAAAACCAACGCAGCATGAAGACAGCGCCAGTGCCCGCGCCGAGCGCCAGCAGTAATTGCCATGCTGCATCGACCGACTTGCCAAACATCAACACCGACGCGACACCGCCTCCGATTAAGACAATCAGCGACGCAAACCGCGAGGCCTTGGTTAATTGACGTTCCGTGGCCTCGGGGCGTAAAAAACGTTGATAGACGTCGCGAACAAGATACGACGCTCCCCAGTTCATTTGGGTGCTTAAGGTTGACATGAATGCGGCGAAAAACGTGACCGTCAACAAGCCCCGCAAACCCGCCGGACTCAAATCGCGCATCACTCGGGGAAAGCCGACTCCCGAGTCAAAAGCAGGATCCGCTAACTCACCTTGCCGTAAATCCGGGTACATCGCCAAGGCTGCCAGCGCCACGATTAACCAGGGCCATGGACGAACGCAATAGTGAGCGATCTGAAACCAAAGGGTCGCCAACAACGAATGCCGCTCGTCCTTGCAAGACGCCATCCGTTGGACCACGTATCCGCCACCGCCGGGTTCGGCACCGGGATACCAAGTGGCCCACCACTGCACCAGCAACAAGAGCAGGAACACGTGCACCGGCATCCACGCGTTTTCGCCCGTGAAGTCAGGAATCAAATCGAAAGCGGCAGTGCCGCCCTCGCCAAAATTCTCGACCACTCGTGCTTCCAGTTCCCGAGCGCCGCCAAAATGTCCGATCGCCAACCACGCTAGCGCCGCGCAACCGAACATGGCCAAGCAGAACTGCAACGCATCTGCGACCGCAACACCCCACATGCCCGACATCATCCCGTACACACCCACTAACGCAAGCGTCGCAAAGATGATGATCCACGGTCGATATGCGAGAGCGCTTTCACCAAAAAGCGATACTTCTAGGCTCGATGCAGGAACCTGGTATAGGATCGTCTCGTTCAACACCGTGTACATCGCTGACGTGACCCATCCGATAATGATTGGATTAACGATCATCGAGATGTAGATCGCGCGTGAACCGCGAAGCAACGCTGCTGGCTTCCCCGAGTAACGCATCTCAACAAGCTCGACGTCGGTCATCACTCCGGAACGACGCCACAACCTCGAGTAGATAAAGACGGTTACCATTCCGCCGAGCGCGAATGACCACCAAACCCAGTTACCCGCTAAGCCGTGCTGGATCGTTAGCCCGGTTACCGCGAGCGGCGTATCGGCGGCGAACGTGGTCGCCACCATCGACGTGCCAGCGACCCACCAGGGGAGCGATCGTCCCGAGATGAAGTATTCTGAAATGTCCTTGCTGGCTCGCGATCGAAACCACAAACCAATTCCGATCGTGACCACGAAGTAGGCGGCTATCACAACGTAGTCAATCGTTGTCAAAATCATCGAGTGGAGCTTCCTTGAGTTGCGATTACGATTGCCTCGGCCAGTTTCATTCGGCTTTGCTCAACGGACTTAGTCGCGTTTCCAGCGAACGAAGCCTTCCATCGCTTGATATTGAGCCATCCCCAAGGCATCGTAGACTCTTGCGGTGTCAGCGTTTCGAGCCTCCGCACGCTGCCAGAATTCTCGCATGTCCGATCCAGGAAACATTGCTCGATCTTTCTGCGATTCGTGTTTGAAGATGGCGACGCGTTTCTTATCGACCTCTTGAGGACTCAACGGAACGGCCATCTCGATTTCGTGCGGTCCCCATTCTTGCCATGCACCTCGATACAGCCACACATCGCAGGACTTCATCCAATCGTCATTCTGACATTCACGACAGGCTTTGAAGATGATGTCGAGACACGTTCGATGCGTTCCATGCGGGTCCGACAGATCGCCGGCGGCATAAATTTGGTGTGGTTGGATCTCTCGCATCAAATCAACCGTCAATTGGACGTCCTTCTCCGTGACATGCCCTTTCTGGACACGACCGGTTTCGTAAAACGGAAGATTCATGAAGTGCAATTTTTCCTCGGGGATACCACACACCCGGGCTCCGGCAATGGCTTCGCCGCGGCGGATCAACCCTTTGATTCGGCGCACTTCGTCACTGTCGACCTGGTTGGGATCTTTGTTTCGAAGCGACTGGGTGATTGCCGAATCAAGCTCGTCAATCCGCGGGCTACTGATGCTGAACTCTTCGCAGTACTGAGTGATAAAGTCAGCAAACCGAAGCGCGTCGTCGTCGAACACCGCGATATTGCCGGAGGTCTGATAAGCAACGTGCACATCGTGGCCCTGGCCAGCCAAACGGATCAGGGTTCCGCCCATCGAAACGACGTCGTCGTCGGGATGCGGAGAAAACGCGAGGATCCTTTTCGGGAATACATCATCGCCCACCGAAGGGCGGTCACCCGCTTGTTTAGCGTGTTCGGGTTTGCCCGCCGGCCAACCCGTGATCGTCGCTTGCAGTTGCCGGAAAACTTGCAAGTTGATTTCATAGGCGCTTCCATACTCGGCCAACAATCCTTGCAGACCATGTTGGTTGTAATGAGCGTCCGTCAACATCAAGATGGGTTTACCGACTTCTTGAGACAACCCGATCACCGCTCGGCGAACCATCGCCCGATCCCACACCACATCACCACAGGACCAAGGTGCGATCACATGCGATAGTGCCGAAGCTGCACCACTGTCGATGATAAATTCGGCTTGATCGTGCAATTGAAGAAACGTCGCAGGCACGGAAGGATCGACGCCACCTTCGATGGTGCGAGCAACGATGCTCGCTTTGTTGTCTCCAAACGCGAGCAGTAGAATTCGACGAGCCTCCATGATGGTGCCGACGCCCATCGTGATGGCCCGTCGCGGCACATTCTCGATCCCAAAAAAATCGCTAGCGGCATCCGTTCGCGTCACGTTGTCAAGCGTGATCATTCGTGTCCGCGACCTGAGATCTGATCCGGGCTCATTAAACCCAATATGGCCGGTCCGGTTGATGCCTAATACTTGAATGTCGATTCCACCCGCTTCCGCGATCATACCTTCGTAACGACGACAGAAATCGGCAACCTGTTCCGTAGCCAGCGTACCATCGGGTATGTGGATATTCTCGGGACGCATGTCGATGTGACTGAACAAGTTTTCGTTCATGAATCGAACGTAACTCTGCGGGCCATCAGGCTCCATTGGCAAGTACTCGTCCAAATTGAACGTCGTCACGTTGGCAAACGAAAGCCCTTCCTCGCGATGCATTCGGACGAGTTCGACATAGACATCAATAGGCGACGATCCCGCAACCAGTCCCAAAACGCAAGTCTTGCCTTGTGATGCTCGTGTCCGAATCAACGACGCAATCTCGGTCGCCACGGCTGAACTGGCGCTCTTGGAATCGGCAAAGATGCGGAAAGCGATACTTCCGGGTTGGTCACCGTCTCGCTCGGTCACGTTTGAATCTTGAAACGACATTGCAGAATTCACGTTCCTTGCTCCGCGAATGAGGTGGTGTTCTTCAACAGGCTCGACGATGCTGCATCCCAAGCTTCCGACGACGTCTCTCGGGCCTGCTCAGCGAACAAGGCGGCTCCGATCACTCCCGCATCCTTGCCCAGCGTGGCAAACTCGATGTGCAAGTGCTCGCCGACTTGCACCAACGATTGCTTGACCACCGTTTGTCGGACAACGTCCAAGAACCGTAGCCCAACCGTCGATTCCGGACCTCCGAAATCCATCGCACCGCCGAACAAGACGTAGGATGGATCAGCGATATGGCAAAGGATAGACACTGCATGCCCGACATACCGAGCGGTTTGGCAAACGATTTCGACTGCGGTTGCGTCGCCCTGTTCGGCAGCTTGAGCAATCAGGTACGGACTCAAGTCATCGATGTCTTGATGAAGCACACTGCCCGGATTGTCTCGCAGCATTTCCTTAGCAATCCTAACGACACCACCGGCACCGGCGTAGGCTTCGACGTGCCCGCGCTTGCCGCAACCGCAAAGCCAAGCATGGTCGGCAGCATCGATCACGACGTGTCCTAGTTCGCCGCCGATCCCCGAATCGCCGCAATGAGGAACGCCGTTGAGAAGCAGTCCACAACCAATTCCGGTACCAAGCGTCACCAAGGCTAACGAGCGACCGTCAAGATCGCGAGCCTTGTACTCGGCAAGGGCCGCCGCGTTGGCATCGTTCAACAACACCACTGGCTTCTCGAGGATTCGCGTTGCGACGTCGGTGAGTGAAACATTCGTCCACGCAGACAAATTGGCCACTTCCCGTAGCTCATCCACGTCCGGGGCAAGCACTCCGGGGGCAGCCAAGCCAGCCGCTTGCAGTTGATCGAACTGGTACCCCAAAGTCTCGATTTGGCGTTTCGCAAAGGACAGGGCAAACTCAAACACCTCTCGCGGTCCTAGGAAGTCTTTCGTCAGCACCTGTTCCAGCGCGACGATCTTTTCTTCACGAACCAAGGCAAGCTTGATCGACGTTCCACCTAGATCGATGCCCAGATAAATGGGTGCGTTCCGATTCGCATCTAATTCGGTCGCGGCGTTAGATTCAGACACGAGAGAGCATTTACCTGGCGAGGTTGTAAGTCAAGATTCACGTGTAGAAACAGCACGTTGCACGAATCTTGCGTGAAGCGTGGCCGCTAGCACCACATTCAAACGCAAACAAATTATAGTTATCGCTATCCCGCAGGCCCACGGTGTTTTCCACAAAGCAGCTCCGCAATTCATGACGACGACCGCTTTGCCCGACCTACAACCTGCGTCGCAACACGTAGACCCTGCGTCGCAGCACCTACACTCTGGGTCGCAGCACCTACACTCTGGGTCGCAGCGAGCCGCCATCCTTTGCCTGCGAATCGCAGTTTTGATCCAGTGTATCGGTTTGGGCGGACGTTATGTCTTTTCGGCTAGCGAAACCGAAAGCGATATCTATGGTTTTTTATTCTTCGACCTAGGTTACCCCGAGATCCTAGCCCAAAGAATTGACGACGCGGGAGCGATCATCTGCCTAGTGGCCGCAGTAGTGATCGCTATCAATGCGGCGATTAACACTCGACTGACTCGGATTTTCGATACGGTCGCGGCAATATCGGTTTCGAGTTGGGTCATAACCATGGCGCTTGCCCATATGGTTCGGGGCGGGCTCTACGCTGAACTGGCTTTAGGCGAGTACGCTGTTCGAATTGCTGCACCCATCGCTTTAGTTTTGCTCAATCGAGAGAGCGTGACCGGTAACGAAAAGCATCGGCACGCGCCGGCGATGCAAGTCATGATCTACGCCGTTGCAGCCACTTTCCTGGTGCACGGGTATAAAGCGGTTCAATGCTATGGCCCCTTTACCGACTTGATCTTGTTGACTGATGCCAATACCTTGAGATTGAACTTCGAGCAGTCCCTTGTCGAGAATGCCCTCGTGGCCATTGGTGCCATCGATGTTCTGCTCGCTGGCTTGTTGCTAATCACACGCCTACCCGCGATCGCCTTTTACATGGCTTTTTGGGGAGCACTCACCGCGATTAGCCGGATGACCGCGTTTGGTTTATCCGCTTGGCCCGAAACAATCGTTCGGTCAGCTAACGCTGGCGTTCCGCTTGCCCTCGCCTTCTGTCTCGTTTTCACGCAAAAAGAAGTGCTGAAACTGTCCATGCCCACTCAAAAAGTACTTTCGACATTCTTGGCCGTCGCTGCCCTTGGTATCGGAGCTGCACTTGCAACATCGGCATCCGCAGATGCTCCACTTCAAGGCACTCAACCCGCACACTACCGTGTGATCTGGACAGACGATCCTGCTACCACGGCAACGATATCATGGAGCACCGCCGAGCGTGGGTCGGATCATCGCGTGAACTTCCATGAGCGAGCCGACCCGAGCAACCAAGGAATCGCAATGGCTGCTAGCGGTCGTTTCACCGGTGGTGAAGTCGAACTCTACTACCATCACGCTCGCTTAACCGACTTAAAGCCTTCGACGGCCTATGAAGTTCAAATGATCAGCGACGGCGAAGAGTCTCCGTTGCTGTACTTCGAGACGGCACCTTCAGACGATCGTCCATTCAGCCTGTTGCATGGCGGAGATTCACGTAGTGATCAGAAAGCTCGTCGGGGCGTGAATGCGATGATCGCGAAACTGGTCGCAGATTCTCATGAGAACGATGTACCCTCAGACGACATTATTGCGTTGGCTCATGGCGGGGACTACATCGTCAGCGGAAACAAAATGAACCTTTGGTCGATGTGGTTATCAGATCACGAACTGACAATCGGGACCGACGGTCGCATGTTGCCAATCATTCCCGCTCGCGGAAACCATGATCACGGTAAACCCTTCAACGAAGTGTTTGCATTCCCAGATGACGACAAGAACTACTATGGCATCAGCCTGGGTTCAGAGGTTCGGTTCGTGACGCTCAATTCCGAAATCAGCACAGCAGGCACGCAAGCTAAGTGGCTTGATAAGGAACTCGAATCCGCACGGGGCTCACACCGCTGGTTACTCGCTCAGTACCATCGACCGGTTTATCCGGCGGTGAAGAATCCAGGCGCTGGCTTGCAGAGCTGGGTGCCGTTGTTCGAGAAGCATAACGTTGACTTAGTTTGCGAAGCGGACGGACACAACATCAAGCGGACGCTCCCCATACGTAACAACAAGCATGACAAAACCGGCGTCGTTTACATTGGCGAAGGCGGTCTCGGCGTGCCACAGCGCACTCCCAAGACCGACCGCTGGTTCTTGCAATCACCCGGAATGGCGGACAAGGGAGACCACGTTTTCATACTTACGTTCGAAGCGGACACGCTGACCGGTAAGTGCCTGATGGTCAAAGGTGACGTCCGCGATCAATTCGTTCTGAATCGCCGCGATTGAACGTTCGAAGACTCGCCTGGCGATGTGATCATCGCACAATCGCGTCTACGATCCGTTAAAGTACTAACCTTGCGATTCCAGCATCTGCTTCCGCTCTCATGCCCACCTCAAATAGAAAGCCCACCTGATGAACCTATCTCAACGTCTACTACCGAGTTTGCAGTGGCTTTGTGTCTTCAGCATCGTTGCGATCAGTGCGTTTGCAAGCGCAGATGACTCCGAGACACTTCGAGTGGGTGTCATTGGACTCGACACATCCCACGTTCCGGCGTTCACCAAAGAATTGAACCAAACCCCGGCCAACCCAGAACTTCGAAACTGCCGCGTTGTCGCAGCGTATCCCTATGGCAGCCGCACGATTGAATCAAGCTACAACCGCATTCCAAAATTTACCGAGGAAGTTCAATCGCTTGGCGTAGAGATCGTAGATTCGATCGACGAACTACTCAAACGCGTCGATTGCGTGTTGTTGGAAACAAATGACGGCGGGCCACACTTAAAACAAGCGCTTGAAGTATTTCGTGCCGGCAAACCTGTTTTCATCGACAAGCCAACCGGTTCAAACCTTTCGGAAGTTGTCGCGATCTTTAAGGCGGCGGAGCATTATCAGGTTCCGATGTTCTCAGCTTCTTCACTTCGATATAGCAAAGGTGCACAAGCGATACGCGGCGGAAAAGTGGGCGATGTCCTGGGTTGCAATACCTATAGCCCTTGCACGTTAGAGCCTTCTCATACCGATTTGTTCTGGTACGGGATTCATGGCGTCGAACTGCTCTACACCTGCATGGGACCGAATTGCCAATTGGTGCGTCATACCTCCACCCAAGATCGCGAGGTCGTTGTCGGTGTTTGGAACAACGAGCGAATAGGGATCTATTACGGCATGCGGAAAGGTCCTCATGGTTACGGCGGCACAGTTTTTGGCGATAAGGCAACTGAACCGATCGGCAAGTACGACGGGTATCAACCCTTGCTATTGGAGATCGCCAAGTTCTTCCGTACCCGAAAGCCTCCGATCGATGCATCCGAAACCATCGAGATCTATGCCTTCATGCAAGCCGCGTCGCTAAGCAAAGAACGTGGTGGGGAAGCGGTCATGATCGAGGAAGTCATCAACACCGCCAATCAAGAGGCAAACGTTTTACTCGATGGCCAATTACATCCTAACAAGTAGTTGCGTCGTCGAATCGCACTGAGCACCACGCATTTGCCAAGACGTTGACCGGACTGCAAGCGGCGTGGTCGCTAACGACACATCAGTTTTCACGTTAGTTACACGTCAATTTCCGCGTCCTTAACAACTGGTCGCACCGCGAATGTTGCTAAGGGATTTCAGGTGCCATCGCCGCATCGAACCAAAAATCGCAGATCGAATTTACGATGACTTGGAATTCGTGGACGTCGACGGGTTTTACCACGTAGGCATTGCACCCGAAGCTGTGACATACCAACAAATCCGTGTTTGAACTTGAGGTCGTCAGCACAACGACACGATGTCGTTTGAGTTGGTCATCGTCAGCAAGGGCACGCAGAACTTCACGACCATCCATGATCGGCATGTTCAGGTCCAGCAGAATCAAATCAGGCGTCGGCGCGTCTTCGTAGCCCTCGGTTTTGCGTAGAAACTTCAGACATTCAATTCCGTTGCCAACGTGCGATAGGTTGAGGCGACGATCGGTTCTACGAAAGCTCTCGCGCGTTAGCTCGACATCATCCGGGTTGTCTTCGACAAGCAGAACTTGATTTTCTGGTTTCATTTCCATGACGGTATCCGTACGCAGTCTAACTGCTGTGACTGCATCGGCTCATCGTGATAAAGATGGTGCGTTCTAATAGATGAGCGTTCAAATCGTTCTTGCACGCAAACTCATCTGCTCCCGCTTCGATACAGGCTTGACCAAGTTGCAAATCATCTTGTCCAGTGAGGACAATGATCGCGGCTTTCGAAACCGCTTCGCGCATTCGTTTCACCGTCTCGACACCGGAACTGTCGGGAAGCCGAAGGTCAAGAAGTACGACATCAAGCGAATCGAGACACATCGCCTGTTGAATGGCGACTCGCAATGTGTTTGCCGTATTGACCGTCACCGAGCTATTGCCTCGCTTCAGTAGTTCCACGGTCAATAGCATGTCGTCCTGATCATCTTCGACCACTAGAACGTGCACATCTTGTTTGGCTTGAGTAAACACCGTCGGACATACGTTCTCGAGCTCTTTGGTGACCTCGGACATCGTTGCGTAGCGATCGTCAACTTTGTGAGCAATCATTTTGGACCAGATTCGGCGAACTTCATCCGGCGCGCATTCACTCGGCAATTCTTCCAGCCCTTTCTGATAGAGCAAACACGCAAGTTTTTCGCCTAGCGTACCGCCTCGAACTCGCGGACGACCGGTCAGCAAAAAAAACCACGTCGCTCCCAATGCATAGATGTCTGAAGCCGCCGTCGCTGCCTTCAGTGATTTGGCTTGCTCAGGCGCCATGAACTCAGGTGTTCCCAAGCAAAGTTCACCATCGGTATTGAACTGGTTCTTCGAGTCGTGTTCCTGAGTTTCCGATAGCGCCGCCAACCCAAGATCAGCAACCTTGACGCGATCGTAGTGGAACATCAGGTTTCCGGGCTTCACGTCGCGATGAATCAGGCCGCGCTCGTGAGCATGTTCAAGGCCGCGAGCTGCGTCGAGCATGATGTGGATGGACTCTTCCCAGGAAATCGGCCCCGCCCGGACGACGTGCTGGTGCAAGTCGGGACCGGTCAACTCTTCCATCACGATGTAAGGGACGTCCTCGTGCTCACCCACCTCGTAGGCGATCACAACGTTCGGGTGCGCCAGATGCTGCGCGAGCTGCATTTCTCGCTTGAATCGCTCGTTCAAACGCAAGTTCTTGATCGACTTCAGCGCAACACTGTCGCCCCCAGCAATGGGCCGCGCTCGATAGACATGACCGGCACCACCTTCGCCCAAGAGCGCTTCGATACGGTACCTTCCGATCACCTTCTCAGTGGCAACAACCAAATCTTGGCGATTTAGCTCAGGATCAAACCCGCTCCACGCAATGAGCTCGTTGTGAATTAGCTGGAGTTGCTCACTGGAAAATTGCTTGGTTGCCCGCAGATTATCAATCAACGATTCAGAAGAAACTCGTGTTGGACTGAGATCACTATCATCCCGATCTCTCGATTCCTTCAAAACGGTCATCATGAATCAAAAACGAGTAACGAATAGGCATCATCCAGGGGGATTGTAATATGTACACTAGAGGTACGAAAGAGGCTAATTGTTGACAATTTGCGAGTGGCACTTCTGGAAACGTTCCTTCACACGAAAGTCGTATTAGGCGCCCTCGTCAATGGAATCTTTCAAGACCGGAAGCGTTACGTGAAAGGTGCTCCCGACACCTTCGGCTGATTCAACCCAAATTCGTCCACCATGTCGTTTTACAATCCGCCGGCAAACCGCCAATCCGATCCCGGTTCCGGGATATTCCGAGCTGGTATGCAATCGCCTAAACACTTCGAAAATCCGTTCGTGATAAACGTCGGCAATTCCAATACCGTTGTCTTTGACGCTTAGAGTCACCTCGTTATCGTTGGCCGTCGTTGAAACGTGAACGACTGGTTTTTCGCGGTGGTACTTGATCGCGTTGCCAATCAAGTTCATCAGCAGTTGAGTTAGCTGAGCCGGATCGCCAAACGCCATGGGCAAATCGTCTCGCGTGACTTCAGCATCGAACTGAACAACCGATGCGTTCAAAAGTTCTATCGCATCCGCGTAGACATCATTCAGCGAAATCTGCTCAAACGGCGCCGCACGTGATTCAACTCGAGAGAACTGCAAGAGATCATCGATCATCTTTTGCATCCGTTTGACACCCCTGACAATTCGTGAGATGTAATCGTCTGCCCGAGCGTCCAACCTGCCGGAAAAGTCGGACTGCAAGAACTGAGAGAAGCCAGCGATAGCACGCAAAGGCGTCTGCAAGTCGTGCGAGGCAACGTAGGCGAACTGCTGCAGTTCAACATTGCTCTCTTGGAGCGCCAAGTTAGCTTCCTGGAGCGCGTCATTAAGCCGCTTCAGCTCTCGTTCCGATTCTCGACGTTCGGTAATATCAACGTGAACGCCGGTCATACGAAGAGGCTTACCGTCGGAATCGAACACCGCCTTTCCCTGCGCAAGCATCCACCGATAGGAACCATCTTTGCACCTCATCCGAAACGTTGATTTGTACTCAGGTGACCGGTGCTCGAAATACTCAGCGACCATTTGATGAGCCAGTTCCACATCGTCGGGATGAAGTCGCGATTCCCAGTCCTGGAACTTGTTCCAATCGGTCTCCGGTGGATAACCTAGTTGGCGTTTGTACGTTGTTGAATAGGTAACCTCGTCGTTGGTCGCGTTCCAATCCCAAAGACCCACGTTGGCTCCGACTAAAGTCAACTCCAAACGATCCCGAGTCGTCGAGAGGTCGTCGGTTCGAGTTGCAACGAGTTGCTCGAGCTTCTCGGTGAGCTCACGCTGAGCAACGGTAAGACTGATTCGCTCAGAAATATCCAGAAACGTCACCACCGATCCAACCAGATCACCGTTTTCGGTCAACGGATACGACCAGTACTCAACCGGAAACGAGGTCCCATCCTTTCGCCAAAACACCTCATTATCAACGTTAACGCCTTCGCACTTTTGAAAGGCAAGATAGATCTGGCACTCATCTTCGGCATAAACCGAGCCATCCGTTTTAGAATGGTGAATCAAACGATGCATGTTCTGATTCACAAAATCATCCGCACTTTCATAGCCCAGCAAGCGAGCACAGGCCGAGTTAGCGAAGGTACAGTTTCCTTCGAGGTCGAGCCCATAAATGCCTTCGGCTGTTGAATCAAGCAAAGCTCGAATTCGCGACTCACGTTCACCTAGATCAGCCGTAACCTTCTTCGCATGCGTCACATCGCGAACATAAGCACAAAACTGTTCTCCCGAATCGAGTGGCAGAGGAACGATCGTCAGCTCGACAGGAAATTCAGTCCCGTTTCGATTGAGCGCATACAGCTCTAACCGCTGATTTAGTATTGGACCTTCACCGGTTAGTCGGTAATGCTCAAGCCCACGCCGATGAGCATCCCGGTAGCGTTCCGGGATGATCAAATCAGTTAGTAGCCTACCTGTCGCTTCTGACTTCGACCAACCGAACGTTTGCTCCGCTTGATTGTTCCAATCGGTGACCGATCCACTTTGGTCTATTGTGATGACAGCATCCAAGGAAGCCTCAAACATCAATTGACTTCGCTGTTGACTGGCAGCCAACTTCGCTCGTTCGCCTTGCAACTCAGTCAACGATGCGTCCGACACCCCCTCGCCCTTATCTTTCAATCGTCCGCGGAATCCAGGCAGCGTTTGTAAACACAAGTACGTCGTGACGGCGATCGCCGTGAGCGCTAGACCGTTCTGGACTGCTACCGTAGCCACGCCCGCTGTTCTTAACGCCAAGATTGCGGCGACGAATGTAAGAATCAAACTCAATGTCGCTGCCGCGAGTACATGGCGTGCGATTTTCGAGCACTGAGCGATCGCAACTACTAATACATATCCAACCGCAAGGCTTTTCTGGGACTGCATATCAACGAGGAAAATCACCAATGCCAATCCCCCCGCAACAAAGAAGCGCAGGTTCCCTTTGCTTTCTGATATCACGTCTGAATTGCTGGTGCGGTTGGTCATCAAAACGTCAGGGCAAGAAGGTCGAACGAACCAATGTCTGCGAAGCGTTCAACATTAAGACTAACATAATTGGCTCACCCTACTTCCCAGTGACGTCTGAACACACATCATCAGACTGCTGACTATTCTGTGTCCGGCGGTATCGCGAGATGGCTACACAAACTCGCCGCGACATGTCCGTTGCGACCTCGCTGCGAATCAGATTTGCGAATCGCCTATGAAAAAGAGTGGCGATGCCCGATTGGCGGCACATCGGCACCACACAGTTTGTTTAGGATTAGATCCTTCGCTCGGTCGCCAGACTGGTTATCCAATCCAATTCAAATTTATTAACATGCACTCAAAGCGATCCCGATTCCTTTTGCATTGCTCGCTCGGCACGTTCATCTCGTTCGCTTTGACGTTAGTGACTTGCTGCACTGCGTTCGGACAAGGCCCAGAGACATTGCCAGCTTTGGTCGACGGCCAACCACCGCAAAACTGGGACGAATTGTGGAGCGGTTTCGACGCAAGTGCTGAACCGTTGCAAGTAGAGGTGATCCAAGAATGGGAAGAAGAGGCAGTCGTCCTGCGAATCGTGCGGTTCCGGGTGGGTGTATTCAAGGGACGACCGGCGACCTTGGCTGCGGTGTATGGCTTTCCACGCCGAAGCGATCCTGACCAGAAGTTCCCGGGACTCGTTCAGATCCATGGCGGTGGTCAGTATGCCGATCACAAAGCTTGCTTGATGAATGGCAAACGTGGATACGCGACCGTTTCGCTGGCGTGGGCTGGTCGCATTTCGGCCCCTGACTACCGAGTTGGACCGAGCGAAGTAAAGCTCTTCTGGGACAAGAAAACGGACAACCCCAATTACAAACTCACCACTGACTGGGGTGCCGTTGATGGCTACCACGCGCCCGGTCGAAACGCAGGCAACCATTTCCCCAGCATTAGCCCCAAACCTTGGACGCTTGATACGGTGGATTCGCCGCGCAACAGCGGTTGGTTCTTGACTGCCCTGGCGGCCCGGCGAGCGTTAACGTTTCTGGAACAGCAACCCGAAGTCGATCGGGACCGACTGGGCGTCTATGGTCATTCAATGGGCGGCAAGCTCACGGTCCTGACTGCAACCGACCCTCGCGTCAAAGCCGCCGCCCCATCCTGCGGAGGAATCAGTGATCGGGACAACGCGAGCGATTTGTTTCAATCGACATTGGGGGACGACGCAAGCCTAGAGAGGATTACCTGTCCCATCATTTTCTTGAGTCCCGCGAATGACTTTCACGGTCGGATTGGCGATCTTCCCAAAGCCATCGACGAGATCAGGACTGACCAATGGCGTGTCACGTGTTCACCCCACCACAATCATCAAGACACTAGCGAGTACGAAGTTGCAAGTTTGCTTTGGTTCGACCAGCACTTGCAACACCGCTTCCAATTCCCAAGCACACCCATAACTTCGGTTCAATTAAAAACCGCCAATGGAACTCCCATGTGCACGATCCATCCCGACGTGTCGCAGGAAGTTCAATCGGTCGACGTCTATTACACTCAGCACGGAAAGCCGGAAGAGACATCCGCGGACCGGCAAAACACTGTCACGCGTTTTTGGCGGCATGCGGCCGCGAAAGCTCTTGACGGCGAGTGGTCAGCCGAACTTCCCCTGGCATCCGTCGACAAGCCGCTGTGGGTCTTCGCCAACGTCGTTTATGGTCTCGACGAACCAGTTTCAGGTGCTGGATACTACTACCGCATCTATACGACCGATCGCTTCAACGTGTCGTCGCTGATAGAAAAGATTTCCCCGGAGGATCTGCGGTCGGCCGGATTGAAGGCATCACCTGGGAACGAATCACCTGGGAACGAATCACCTGGGAACGAATCATTCGGAAAGGCATCACTTCAACGTACCAATATGATCGAAACGTTCGAACCAGGATGGACGAAAGAATGGTTCTCGTATCGCCCCGCACAATGGCCTCGATCAACTCACAAACTTCGAGACCAATCCCACCAAGCTCCGGAACAGGCTAGCCTAGCGCTGCAAGTACGTTCTGAAGAGTCTAACCAGCTTGTCATCTCATTGGATCAACACGCGGCAGTCGTCGAAATCGCTAGCGGCGACAAGTGGAACGAAGTTGTCCTGACGCTTCAGGATTTCCCCGACTGCTCAGGCGATCCGCTCAAAAGCTGGAACGATGTTCACGAATTAAGACTGAGCGATACCGAACGTCTTATGCCTGCTGCGGGTATCGATCGCTCGCCAAAGATTGTCGGCAAACGCTGGATCGGAACGGCTCCCGAATTTCGCAATCTGCGTTGGATTGACACCCACGTCACCGACGCCGCATCGAAACGCTAGAATGCTGCTCCCGCCGCTCTCCCTCCCAAACAGTACCTAACTCGAACATGCCTTCCATCCGCACCGTCGCCATCGCTTCAGGAATTGCAATGGCATTTCTCGTCTACGGCATTGGGCTGAGCGTACTAGGTTTAACCTCATCAGCCTCCATTGCCGCTGGAGTCACCGTTTGGTGCGGAGTTTGGTGGTGCACTGAGGCGGTTCCCATACCTGTGACGGCGCTCGTTCCGTTTGTGGTCTTTCCATGCACCGGGGTGCTTGACCATGGACAGCTAGCGTCCGCATACGGGGACAAGTTTGTCCTGTTGTTTTTAGCAGGATTCATGATCTCACGAGCCGCCGAAAGCTCTCAAACACACTTGCGAGTTTCCCATGGCATGATGCGGCTCCTGGGCACCAGTTCCCAAGGCCGAATCGTGCTTGGCTTCTTGCTCGCACCTGCGTTTTGCAGCATGTGGATTTCCAACACTGCCACCGCACTCATCATGCTGCCCGTCGCCATCGCTGTACTTCAAGAGCAAAACGATCCAAAGTTGAACGTTCCGTTACTATTGGCAGTCGCTTACGGTTGCAGCATCGGCGGAATGGCGACAATCATCGGGACGCCGCCCAACGGGGTTTTCGTATCCATTTACGAGCAGCAAACATCACGTACCGTCGACTTTTTTTCTTGGCTAAAGATCGGAGTTCCCGTCGCCGCAGCGATGCTGGTGGCCGCGGGTTTCTGGTTGACCCGAGGCTTGGGCGAAGCGGTCGCTCCCATGACCAAAAGTATGGGTCCATGGACACCAGCGCAACGTCGTGTGCTCGCCGTCATATCGGCGACCGCTTTGTTGTGGATCACGCGCAGCGCACCGTACGGCGGTTGGGCCGCGTGGTTTGATATGCCAATGGCTCATGACGCAACCGTCGGTCTGGCGGCGGTCGTCGTTTTGTTCTTAGTCCCTAACGGCGAAGTCGATGAAAAGGGAAACAGAAAATCGCTGCTCGATTGGGAATCGGCTCGCGATATTCCATGGGGAATTCTAATCTTGTTTGGCGGTGGCCTCGCGATTGCAGAAGCAGCGGAAGTCACCGGGTTGTCGCTAAGCATTGGCAACCAATTGGCATTGTTGAAAGACATCCACCCAATTTTGCTAATCGCCGCCGTTTGCTTCACGGTAACGTTCTTAACCGAGATGACGTCCAACACGGCAACCACGACTCTATTGATGCCGATTCTTGGCGCTGCTGCGGTGGGCGCGGGGCTCGACGCCTCTGCGCTTATGATCCCAGCGGCTTTGTCGGCAAGTTGCGCGTTCATGCTACCTGTCGCGACGCCGCCTAACGCGATCATCTTTGGTAGCGAAAAGATTACCGTCCGCGAAATGGCGAAGCATGGTTTCGCACTCAACTTGATCGGAACAGTCGTGATCACAACGGCTTGCTATTTTCTACTCGACCTGCACGCAGGATTCGGCCAATGAACAATCAACCAAACTTAACGACGTTGCAACGAGTAACGCTGTCAATCCTAATTGCTCTGTTGCTAACCCCATGCGTCGTTAGCCAAGAACCGAAATCGTTTCGGACTGACGCTCGTTGGTGGAAGGGAAACCTGCACACTCACTCACTTTGGAGCGATGGCGATCAGTTCCCCGAAATGATCGCCGATTGGTACCGATCAAAGGACTACCAGTTTCTCGCCTTGACCGATCACAACGTGCTTAGTCAAGGAATGCGATGGATGCCAATGAACGAAGTGGTCAAACGCAGCGACGAAGGAATCCTGTCGCGATATCGAGAACGGTTCGGCGACGCGTGGGTCGAAACTCGTGGCGATTCCCAATCCGACGACTACGAAGTTCGATTGAAACCACTCGATGAATTTCGCTATCTGCTCGAGGAAGCCGGCAAGTTTATTCTGATACCCGCCGAAGAAATCAGCGATAAGGCAGAGGGTAAACCAATCCATATCAACGCAACAAACCTTGCCGAAGCGATAGCTCCGCAAGGTGGCGAAACCGTACGCCAAACGATCGAGAACAATCTACGCGCGATTATCGAGCACGGTAAAGAGCACGGTCGCGAAGTCTTGCCTCACCTGAATCACCCCAACTTCTTTTACGGCGTCTCGGCTGAAGACATAGCCACAGTCGTCTCAGAACAATTCTTCGAAGTTTACAACGGGCACCCCGGTGTGAACCATCTTGGCGACGAACACCACCCCAGTGTTGAAAAACTTTGGGATATTGCCAACACGATCCGCTTAGGCTCGTTACACACGCCGCCACTTTTTGGTGTCGCGACTGACGATTCCCACGAGTACCACGGACAACCAGGTTCGCATCCGGGGCGTGGATGGGTAATGGTCCGCAGTCACTACCTTACGCCCGAGCATTTGATTCGCGCGATGAAGCAGGGTGACTTCTATGCATCCAGCGGCGTATCGCTGACAGACGTGCATTTCGATGTGGCCAAGCAAACGTTAGCGATCCAAATTGACGCGCAAAATGGTGTGAACTACCAAACCGACTTTATCGCCTCGCTTCACTCACCCGAAGCGGACACTCCGGAAGAAATGAACCGCGTGGGAGTCGTTGTTGCTAGCTCGAAAGAGCTATCGCCTCGCTATACGCTCAAGGGAAACGAACTCTACGTCCGTGCGGTCATCACCAGCAGCGAAGCTCACAGTGATCCATCCTTCGCTAACCAACAGCAACAGGCTTGGACTCAGCCGATCGGATGGCGCGACGCCAACGAAACTTCAACTCAACCTCCATCGAGAAACTAACGTGAATATCTTTCAGTCCGTCATCGCGATTCTCCTGATCGCGGGCACTACGGCAAACGCTGACGAAACGCGTCCCAACATCCTGTTTGTTTTTGCCGATGACCAGTGCTACGACACTATCGGTGAGCTTGGCAATCCAGAGGTCCATACGCCGAACTTGGATCGGCTCGCACGCGAAGGAACCGCCTTCACGAATGCGTACAACATGGGATCTTGGACCGGCGCGGTCTGTATCGCCTCGCGCACGATGATGGTCACCGGTCGTTCCGTTTGGAATGCCAAAGACGCGAAACTGCCTAACCTCGCACGATCACGTCAATCTTGGCCTCAATTGCTCCACGATGTGGGCTACGAAACCTACATGGCTGGGAAGTGGCACATCGGTCGAATGAAAACGACCGACGTTTTCGATCATGTCGCGCACGAACGCCCCGGAATGCCCAATCAAACCAACGAAGGCTACGACCGTCCCGTCGAGGGTCAGCCCGACAAATGGTCTCCGTCGGACCCGAAATTCGCGGGCTACTGGAAGGGCGGAAAGCATTGGAGCGAAGTGCTTGCGGATGACGCGACAGGCTTCCTTGAAGACGCAGCGAAGCGTGATAAGCCGTTCTTCATGTACTTGGCATTCAACGCACCGCACGATCCGCGGCAATCTCCGCAACGGTTTGTCGACATGTATCCGCAACAGGAAATCAAGTTGCCGGAAAATTTCCAAGTCGAGTATCCGTTCAAGCAAGAAATGGGGTGCTATCAGGTCCCTGCCTCGAAAGCTGCACACAACACTGGCAAGCCGCGTTTGATTTTTCAGCGTGACGAGCACTTGGCACCCTGGCCACGCACACCCTATTCCGTTCGCGTGAATCGCCAAGAGTACTACGCGATCATCTCCCACATGGACGAACAGATTGGCCGCATCCTTGATGCGTTGGACCGAACAGGAAAACGAGACAGTACCTACATCGTGTTTACCGCGGACCACGGACTAGCGTGTGGCCAACACGGCTTGATGGGCAAACAGAACATGTACGAGCATAGCATGAAGCCTCCCCTAATCATGGTTGGACCAGGCATCGAACCTGGGCAACGCCGTGACGCGCCGGTCTATCTGCAAGACATCATGCCTACAACATTAGAACTCGCCGGAGCTGAAAAGCCTGAAGAAGTTTTCTTCGAAAGTCTGGTTCCGTTCTTCCAAGATTCGAACGCGTCGAGTCGTCATGACGCAATTTACGGATGCTACGCAGAAGACCTGCAGAGAATGGTCCGTGTCGACAATTGGAAGTTGATCGTCTATCCGCAGGCGAAAGTGGTCAGGATGTACGACCTCGGTCATGATCCGCTCGAACAAAACGACCTCGCGAAGGATCCGCAACACAAGAACAGGGTGGCGGAGCTATTCCAGCGGTTGATTCAATTGCAACGCGATATGAATGACGACCTGGATCTAGCCAGCTTTTTTCCGGACTTGACCTAATTCACCTCCATTGAGGCACGGATCTCACCTGGCTCGATCTAGGACATATCCTTCGCATTGCCCAGTTTTGCTTTGCCTTACCCTAATTGATGAGAGATTCCTCTAGACAAACAGTCACGCTCTCTGATGTAGATCGTACCTGTTCATTTTATAGTGCAAGGTTCGAACGCTTATGCCGAGCGCTTTGGCAGTTGATTCGCGATGATGATCGTTGGCAGCTAGGGCATTCACAATGCCTGCTCGCTCGGCTGCTGCTGTAATTTCAGCGAGCGTCGTCACCGAATCGGTCTCTAGTTTATGCTGCTTCACCAACGATATTGCGTCCCAACAATCTTGGTCTATATTCGCGTCTACATTGATGACAACGAGTTGAAATCTGCCATCGACAAGCATCTGTATTCCTTCGTCGACTGATTCTACCGTCACCAGCCGGTCCGCCATCCGACCAAGCCCATTCGCTAGCCTCAACCGCGCATGGGGATCATTGCTAATAACGAGAACGTGATATTCGCTTGTCATGAGGACACTCGACATTGGGTAGCGGACTTCCTTCAGAGTTGGACAACGAGGTTCCAGAACAACGAGACCCCAGAACAACGTTCCTAAGGTGAACGAAGACTCGGCAATTCGTCGCCCGTCGTTACTTACGCTGTCGGAGGATGTTGGTGTGCGATCGAATCGCGTCGTTCGAAAATCTCACTCAGCGGTTCCTCATGCTCGTCTCTAATGAGCCGGCGACCGTCGGCGAACTTAGCGAACAGGTAGTACAAACCCGGGATGACAAGAACGCCGATCAACGTGCCCAACAACATGCCGCCAACCGCGGTTGTACCAATGGTTCGGTTGCCGATCGCTCCGGGGCCAGTAGCGCGGACGAGCGGTATGAGCCCCGCGATGAACGCAAACGAGGTCATCAGAATTGGACGAAACCGTAGCTTGCCTCCTTCGATACCAGCTTCCTTAATGCTGAGTCCCTGTTGACGACGCTGAACAGCGAACTCAATGATCAAAATCGCGTTCTTGCCGAGTAAACCCACCAACATCACCAAACCGATTTGGCAATACACATCGTTGGCGAGTCCCATTGCCTTTAGGAACAGGAACGAGCCAAACAGGCCAACTGGCAACGATGACAACACTGCCAATGGAATGATGAAACTTTCGTACTGGCCGACCAGTACCATGTACACGAAAATCACGACCACCAAGAAGATGTAGATTGCGGTATTGCCCGCCGTTGCTTCGTCATACGCCAGCCCTTGCCAGTCAATGTCGAAACCATTGGGCAGTGTTTCGGCGGCAACTTCCTTGATCGCGGCAATCGCCTCGCCACTGCTGTACCCGGCGGCGGGAGCCCCTTGAATCGGTGCTGTGGGATACAAATTGTACCGACTGATCTCATTGAGTCCCTGCCGCTTTTCAATACGCATGAAGGCGGAGTAGGGAACCATCTCGCCCGACTCGTTTTTGACGAACATGTTGTCCAGGTCTTCGGGATAGCGACGAAACTGCGGAAGCGCCTGGACATAGACTTTGTAGAACTGGCCAAAGCGAACGAAACCTTGTTCCCAGGTGCTACCAATCACGATCGACAAGTTATCCATCGCGTCACGAATGGAAACTCCCTTTTGCATGGCCACATCGTTGTCGATGATGATTTCGTACTGTGGATAGTTCGCGGCAAAGAAGGTAAACACGCCTTTGAGTTCTTTCCGATTGGCAAGCGCTTCCATGAACTTGTCGGTCTCTTCACCCAACGCTTGGTAATCACCGCTATTGGTTTGGTCGAGCAGATTGACTGCGAAACCACCTGCGGCACCAAATCCGGGAACCGCGGGCGGTTCAAAGAACTCAAGCTTCACGTTCGCAATGTCAGTGCCGCGATCCTCCAACTCCTCAATGATCTGCTTCGAAGTCAATTCACGATCAGCCCAAGGCTTCAAATTGATGATGCAGGTTCCTGCGTTGGAACCACGTCCTTCCGTCAAAACTTCATAGCCAGCGATCGACGACACGGATGTGATCTCATCCATCTGCTTACAGATAGCCTGCAATTCGTGACACTTTGCGTTGGTGTACTCAAGCGTTGACCCCGGAGGCGTTTGTACGATGCCGTAGATCATTCCCTGGTCTTCCAAAGGAATGAATCCAGTGGGTAAGACTCGGTTGACAACCAAAATTCCATAGCAAAACACACCGATCACGACGACGGTTAGCATACGTCGCGTGATGATGCGTCGCAGCACACTGGCGTAACCACCGGTGATTTTCTCAACCCCGCGATCAAATCCGCGAAGCAGCATTCCAATCGGACTGCGCCGCTTTACGTTGCCGTTGAATCCCGAGAACATGGACCGAAACGAGAATACTGCTAGGACTGCCACAACCGCCGAAATGATCTTCACTCGCGGATCGGTGAGTTGTACCTGCTCAGACAAAACCTCGTGAACAATCTCGACGTGCAGAAGAAAGTACACTCCCAATCCCACCAGTGAACCAAGCAGCAAGCACAACCCTGCGCGAACTACGAACGCTCCCTTGCCGGCAAATCGTTCCATCGAACGATTCAGTGCACCGACCAAACCACCTTGCTGGGTATCATCGATCGGTTTCAAAATCATCGCACACAACACCGGCGTCAACGACAACGCGACAACACCCGAGATCACAATCGACATCGCCATCGTTAACGCGAATTGCCGATAGAACACGCCCACGGGACCGGTCATGAACGTCACGGGAATGAACACAGCAGTCATCACCAATGTGATTGCAATGATCGCGCCGCTAATTTCCCGAACCACTTCTTGCGTTGCTTGATAAGGTCCCAAGTGTTTCGTGTGCATCTTCTCGTGGACTGCCTCCACCACCACGATCGCATCATCGACCACCACCCCAATGGCCAACACCAAAGCGAACAAGGTGATAAGGTTGATCGACATGCCGAACATCAGCATGAAAAAGAAGGTCCCAATCAGCGACACCGGAACCGCCAACGTCGGAATCAACGTGCTGCGAAAGTCCCCGAGAAAAAGATAGACGACGAGCGATACAAGAATGAAGGCTTCAAAGAGCGTATGCAGTACCTTTTCGATGGATGCATCGAGAAAGTTTGAAACGTCGTAGGTCACTGCGTAGTCCATCCCTGGCGGAAACTGCTTTTGCTTTATCTCTTCGACCTTTGCTTTCACCTTCTCAATCACATCGGCCGCATTGGAACCGGGCGTCTGCTTGAGCACGATCGCTGCAGCGGGAAGTCCATCGATGTCTGAATAGAGATCGTAGAACGAAGATCCAAGCGAAACCTTGGCAACGTCGCCCAGTCGCAGAATTTCGCCTTCGGGAGTGGCTCGCAGAATGATCTCGCCATACTGTTCTGGCTTGTCGTAACGACCAATCCACGTCAACACGTACTCAAGAGTCTGGGAAGTACTACCCGTAGCTTGACCAAGTCGTCCCGGAGAACCAATCATGCTCTGCTCATCAAGTGCCTTCATGACATCCTCAGCATCAACCTGATACGCGCGCATGCGATCTAAATCGAGTTCAACGCGCATCGCATAGGATCGGTTGCCTAGGATCGACGCCATCCCTACCCCAGGTATGCGTTTGATCTCGTTCAGAATGTTGACGGTGGCGTAGTTGTATAGATAGTTCTGGTCGACATTCGGATCGGTGCTGAAAACATTCACGTACATCAACATGCTCGTCATATTCTGCATCACGATGATGCCTTCGCGTTCGACAATCGGCGGCAAATTATTCTTGACCATCTGCACGCGATTGTTGACGTTCATTACCGCGACATCTGGATCGGTCCCCGGTTCGAAAACGATTTGAATTGTTCCCTCACCCGCACTGGTAGCGTCGCTCAGCATGTATCGCATGTTGGGAACGCCGTTGATTGCTTGCTCCAGGATCACCATCGTTGAATCGATAAGGATCTTTGCGCTCGCGCCGGGATAGGACACCGAAACGCGAACGCTCGGCGGAGCAACCGACGGAAATTGTGAGATCGGTAAGACATTGATTGCCAATCCGCCCATGAACAGGATTAGCAGCGATATCACGATGGCCAACGCGGGCCGGTGAAGAAACTTTTCAAACATACACGAAGCGATATTCTTGAATCAGGAAAGTGAGTGGTCTGCTTGCAGCATTTGGCAACCAGCTACCGGCGTGCTCTCGCCAAGACGTCTATTCAGCGTGGTACTTCAAGTTGGCAAGCACTGCCTCACCCTGAACAAATTCAAACTGGAATCTCTCACCGTCACGGACTTGCCGGATTCCTTCCAGAACGATTCGGTCCCCCGCGCTCAAACCATTTTCAATGATGAAGATGTCATCCTTTTCATTCTTGATCGTGATCTCACGTTGATGAACGACGTTGTCGGCATCCACTACATAGGCGTACTTCTTCGCCAAAATTTCGAAGGTCGCACGTTGAGGGATCACGATCGCATCCTTTTCGATCTTATGAATTTGTACTGTTCCCGTTTGACCGTGTCGCAAAAGACCGTTGGGATTTGGAAAGTCTGCGCGGAAAGCGATGTTTCCTGTCTCGCTGTCAAAGTCTGCTTCAATCGCACCTATCCGGCCCGGTTGTTCAAAGATCTTATGGTTGGCGAGCTTCAATTGAACGTTCAGTCTGCTTTGATCTTCCCCACCACCTAAAGCGGTTTGATATTCCAGATACCGAGCCTCGGGCACGTTGAAGTACACCCACATCACGCTGTTGTCCGACATCGTCGTCAACATCGCTCCCTCTTCGATGAGGCTTCCCTCCTGTTCATGCAATCGGTCGACGATGCCATCGAAAGGCGCCTTGATGTCGGCGAAGTTCATCTCCGCCTGAGCGAGCTTGACGTTGGCCATAGCTTTCGCCAACTTCGCATTCGCAAGCTTCAATTCTTGCGGCGAAACGATGTTCTGCTGCACTAGACTCTGAGTGTTGTCGTATTCCACTTGCGCCAAACTCGCCTCTGCCCGATCCGCCTCCAGCTTTGCCTCCAAAAGCGTGGGGAGTATTCGAAACAAAGATTGACCGCGCTTCACACTCTGTCCTTCCCCAACACCGATTTCATTTAAGTAGCCACCTTCCAGGGCGCAAATTTCAATGTGCCGACGCGAGTGGATCTGACAGACGTACTGCTGGGTCAACGTCACATCCTTGGACACCGGGTTGGTCACAACGATTTTGTGTTGAGCATGATGTTCGCCTGCGGCATGATGGTCACCTTCTTTGTGCCCGCCATTGTCATGCCCGCCATCCTCGTGATCGCTAGCGTGAAGAGGAGTTGCAGCTCGATGCGAATCGCTGCCAACCTCGCCGTCGGATTCTTGCGAGGCAAAGTACGTTTGGTAGGTCTCTTTGATCGTTTCAACTCCCGACATTGACAGGGAAGCGACCGCGACGATGACCGCGAATACCAAGTTGTTGCGCATGAATAGTGCTTTTCCAGAATTCTTGAATGAGAACAGGCGATACCGAAGAATGTTGAGGGACTGGCGAGATGAGAGCCTATCAGGCCTTCAAAAGCGTTGACCGATTCGGCTTACGCACCAGTCGTGCCAAACGTGGGTTCCACCCCGGGAAAGGTGTCGGGATTATGCCGCAGCCCTAGCGAATCACCGACGGATAAGATTTTTCAACGTTGCCGCAGCAATGCCCGCATTGCCAGGCTCAATCTGCAAGTCTCTTCGTAGCTCCTGCAATTACATGCACATGTCGTTGCAACGAACTAAAGGCTCTGGCAAAGCACTTATCTCATTCACACCCTTCAGATAAGCGATAAATGGTCCACAGATTGCAGGGGATAAGCCGATGGCTTGCTCGATCATCAACGCACGTTGACTAGTTACCCAAGGTCGTCAAAGCGTGGGTCACGCGTGATTCTCGAGCGTTAGACCTCGGCGTCGTATCGAGCAGGTGATTCAAAAGTTTTACCGGCGTTTGATACACGACCAGGTTGGCCGCATTGCGGCATGCCGACCAAAATCTGTCCGCGCCGCGCAATCACTAACCGGTTCCGATCGTCATGCCGCAGGCAATGACACAGCCAGGTTGGCAAACGAAACTCACCTCTTACTTTCGATCTCTCACATTCAAGGCTCCGATGAACATGAAATCTACGAATGCCAAATCAGCACGTAACCAGGATGCCAATACGCCGGTCTATCGAACGGTTCATGGGATCGAAGTACGGTTTGCGAAACCCATACGATCCACCAAGTCCGCCGCAATTGCCAAAGCTCTCAATGGAAGAACGCGTCGCGTCTTGAAATTTGACGCGGCTCACGGAGTGGTTGACTCTGTCGATGAAGCCAGCGCTGAATCGTTTCCTGCGAGCGATCCTCCTGCCACTTGGTGAAGCTGACCACCTCAGCAATGTGTTCAACGTCTAAGGGGCGAGGCTTTAGCCGGATTGCCGACAACGCGGGCTTCGACAAACGCACGTGCCAGCTCGGGCAACGCAGTTGAAATATTTTCGCTAACTGCCAAAGTCAACCTGAACGCTATGCGCTGAAGAACCGATCTGCAAATCCTCGCACAATCAAAACGACGTGACTCACAAGCAATTCGGGAACATTCAGAAGGACGATAAGCATCCAACCAGCTCGCACGAGCGGAACTAGCACAACCTAAGGTCGGACGACAGTAACTCGCTGGGCAAGACGCCGTTGAAGCGAAGACATACAGGGACGAACATGAGCCGAAACCCGACAACGAATTCCACTATCAAGTCACGCCGTCGCATCTATTTCGCAGCGGTATTGTGCGGAACTCTACTGACAAACGCCGGCTGTAAGATTCCCGGACTTCGCCACGCTCAGTGCGGTCCGGCAATGCCGCAGAGCTACCAGTGGAACAATGGAGCTCCCTACGGGACGTCTCAGGAAAACGCGATTTCCGCGGATGCCGTAAAGCCTTCTACCGCTGGCCAAGATTCGTCGAAGCTACCGACCGAGTCTTCTACGAGGCAAGTCACTGAAGTCGCATCGCCGCACTCTGGCACTCGTTCGACGTCATTGGCGAGTTTGATTCACGAGGCTAGCTACTTAAGTCCAGTCACTCAATCCGGCGGTGCCGACGGAGTGTTCCATGAGGACAGCATCCATTCAAGTGCAAGCAGCGATGAGGCACCTTCTAACGACATCGCCACGGCGAATTCATCGAGCTCCACAATAGGCGATGACGATTCAGTTGCGATGTCAAACTCATTCGCCATTGGGCTCATTGACACGGAAATCGGTCCGAGCAGTTTCCCCACTGCGGCGATGCCGTATGAAAATTCCGCTCAGCTTCCGCACGCTGTATTCTATAGCGACCCGTATCTGCTAAGCCTGATCACCGAAACGATCACGGGAAATCAGGAGCTGAAGATACTGTCGGAAGAGATTCGCATTGCGTGCAATGAAGCCTACGCACGAAGTGGCGAGTACCGTCCTTTTGTTTCGCTCGGTGCGAGCGCGGGTTTCGAAAAATCAGGGCGACACACTCGTGAGGGTGCCGTCGAAGACCAACTTGAGGTTGCCGATGGCCGAGCTTTCCCAGATCCCTTGGGCGACTTCGGTGTTGGTGCCAACGTTTCGTGGGAACTAGACATTTGGAAAAAGCTACGCAATTCACAGCGAGCCGCGGCAATGCGCTACTTGGGTAGCCAAGAAGGTCGAACTTACATCGTTACCCGCGTAGTTGCCGAGGTAGCAGAACGGTATTACGAACTGCTTGCCCTCGACGGCCGCATGCAGAATTTGAACGCTACGATTGAAATTCAGCAACAGAGTTTGAAAGTGGCCGAGGCCAAGAAGGAAGCAGGACGCGGAACGGAGTTGGCGGTTCAACGCTTCCAAGCAGAGGTGCAAAAGAACGTCAGCGAACGATCACTGATTGCTCAGGAAATCGTGGAAGTTGAAAACCGAATCAACTTTCTGGCGGGACGCTACCCTCAACCCGTTGACCGCATTCCGGTGGAATTTATTGACTTGAACCTGAACACCCTTGGTGCCGGAGTACCATCTGAGTTGCTTCAATACCGAGCCGATATTCGCGAAGCCGAGCGACAAGTCGCTGCTGCTGGCTTAGATGTTAAGGTCGCCCGGGCACGTTTCTACCCATCACTTAGTCTGACCGCTGGACTGGGCTGGAATGCTTTCAGCACTGGATACTTGTTCCGCACCCCGGAATCGCTGGTCTATGGAATGGCTGGCGAACTTGTAGGGCCGCTAATCAACAGACGGGCGATTCAAGCAGATTATCGAACCGCCAACGCGGAACAGTTGCAGGCGATCTACAACTACCAACAAACTGTCTTGGAAGCTCATATCGAAGTAGTCAATCAAATTTCCAAGGTTGAAAACTACCGCCGCAGTGTTGAAGACAAAAAGCGTCAGCTTGAATCGTTGCAGGCCTCGGTGGATGCTGCCAACAAGTTGTTCCAAAACGCTCGAGCCGAGTACGTCGAGGTGCTTCTCGCACAACGTGAAATGATGGAAGCGAAAATGGACCTGATTGACACCAAACAAGAACAGCTATCCGCCATCGTCAATGCGTATCAAGCGCTCGGCGGAGGCGGATTCTAAACGCCTTCGAGACCTGATCAGATTGTCGATCACACTTCCCAAAGCTACTCGGCAATCCATTTGTCTTACAAGCTGGCCTAGGAATCTCGCACAAGAACCCAGTTCGATCTATTGCCCGCTCGAATCGGCTCAACGTTTTGCCTATCGAACTGCTTGATTCGATGTCATAGAGACTTCACTAGCTGGAATGTGCGGGCACTGCTTCCGGAAGTCCGCATGCTTTGCCAACACAAGCGAACCATCGAGCGACGGCATCGTCATCGGCGTCATCCACTTCGATCGACTCGAACAATTGATTGCCACCACTCCAGCCCAACCATTGATCAAGTTGGCGACCAAATGCGCAATAGTCGTCGTAACTACTATCGCCCAGTGCCAGAACGGCGTAGTTCAAATTCAATAGGTCGGCACGTTCTGTCATCACCGTCTCCGCAAACTCGATAGCCTGTTCCGGTGGATCGCCCTGCCCAGCCGTACTGGCGATGAACAAAGCACGCGAGCACTGCTTCAGAAGGGTCACATCAAGAGCGTCGATGGGTAACAGATTAACAACTTGACCAAGGTCATCCAATCGAGACGCAGTTTGCTTCGCAAGCGTTTCAGCAAACCCAGTCTCAGTTGCGTAAATCACCAACACTGGCAACTCACGATTCTGCGACCCTTGCACAACCGCTTCTGACTGCTTTGTATCGGCAACAGAACCAATCGCCCGCGCGGTACGGTTTCGCTGGCTCGTTACCCGCGTGCTGTGCAAACAGGACCAGAGCAAACCTAAGTAAGCCATCGAAATGCACACCGCAACCCAAAGACGATCCTCGCTTGGCAGCGACGTCCACCAAGTTCCGTTCGTCCACCATGCGAACGACATCGCGACCACAGCCAGACTCGTCAGTGCAATGACATTGACGAGTCTGATAACTGACTGAACCTGCATCACTCGTTCCGCTATTGAGGGAGCACTTCCAAAGTCGCCGTGTAGCTGAGCCGTCGCGATTGTGCTTCCGGAATACTTGCGTTCTCGTCAGCGGTGCTCGTTTCGACCCAGTACATGCCGGGCTCGGACATCGTTACTGAAACCTCACCATTGGCATCGGTCGTCACGTGCGTTTCTTCCTGAGAATTGCGATAGCGGGTTCCACCTTGGATGATCGTGATTTCCAGACCTTCGGTTGGCTTCCCATTGACGACAAAGCGGAACGTAGCCTTTTCGCCTGAGTAAAGATCATTCGGGTGAGTGACCGGAATCAGCTCGACGCCTTCGCCGGTCGGCTTAAGCGCCTCACTAGACGGTGCACCATTGGTGACAAACGTTTCGACCCGACCGATGCTTTCGGTAACTTTCACGTTGCTTGCGTCCTCAGGAATGCTGCTTGCCATGTCCTCGGGCTTTCCTCGCCATCGCTTCCGTTGACCATTGACTTCGTAACCAGCGAACACACCACGATTGACGATGGCGACGCGGTAGGTGCCTTGTTGAGCCAGGGACAGATCAAACACACTGCGGTATTTGCCCACTGATGAATTCTGGGCCTCGGCATTGCTGCCATCCGGTGCAGTGATCTGCAACCCGTTTAATTGCAAGGGAAAATGGTTGAAGTAGAACAAGTCGTTCGACACAGCCGCGTCAAAGGTGACCCAGGGGTCATTGCCTGAAAACACAGTTTGCGAGGGTCGCAACCACACTTTATGAGCGAAGGTGGTCGACGGAAGGACCAAGGCGACCATCAACATGGACAGCAGAAAACGAGTCATCGAAGATTCCTTAAAAAGCTTTTGGTTATGGTGAAAGGTAGTTCTAGTTTGCTGGTTGAATCGTAAGCGTGATCGTGCCGAGTTCGTTATTGCCTTCGGCATTCTTCGTTTCGTCTTGGTCGACCGGCCAAGCGAATGGAATCTCGATCACTTCACGCCCGCCGACTTCGCGTGCGGCTTCGACGATCAAGCTGTAGTCGCCCGGAACCAAGTCAGCGAGCCGTGGATCGTCAAGAGCGACCGTCACGGTGTGGGTACCAGCCGGTCGAGTCGCTCCAGAAACACCGTCGACTGGCATTTCTAAACTACGCCCCGAACGACGCCACCACTGCCGAAGATCAGGCAGCCATTTCGTACCGGCTCCCTCGGCGGAAGCCTTCCGTTGATACCAAACCGCAAGGTTCGCGACAGCTTTCTTGTTCTCATCTTGAATCCAAACTGCCACGTAGGGACGGTGGTATTCAGAGACATTGAGCTTGGGTATTTCAATCGTCGCGGTGAATGCGTTGCTGGGCTCCGATGCATTGCCCACGCTGGTTAGCAACAACACGAGCGTGATAAGCGAGACCGCGAATGAGATCGCAGTCGAAACCACGGTGGAATTCTTCGTTTTCATTGAATCGTAGGGGTCATTGCGAGTTAGTGAATCATCAACAGCGCCACCAGCGCTGGGATTACGAAGCCAAGGGCGACCATCGGCCATGTCATCTTGCGACGACGTGCGTGCTGAATCAGCAACATCAATCCTGTTATGCAAAACACAAGGGTCGCCAGAGCTAGCAGGTCCAATACCCACTTCCACGCCGGCCCGGTGTTACGTCCCTTGTGCAAATCGTTGAAGTACGAGATCCAGCCGCGTTGGGTTTGTTCGAATTCAACGCTGCCGGTTTCCCGATCGATGGCCAGCCAAGCATCGCTACCCGGACCAGGCATCGACATGTAAATCTCATCGTCAGACCAATCGGCCGGTCGCGATACAATCGGTTTTCCGATTTGACCGCCAATCCATTTCGCCACCTCGTCAGGTATTCTGTGACTGATGGTTTCTTGGCTGAAGCTTTGTTGGTCGAGATTCTCAGCTTCGTCGTTCTCAACCTTTTGATTCAGTGCATCGAGTAGACCAGGTGGCAACTCGATGCTTTTTGTTGTCGTCACCGGACTAGACTCAATCTGCGAAGCATGATTTAGCGTGATACCGGTGACCGCAAAGAGCAGCATGCCCACCAAACTGATCGCTGAACTGATCCAATGCCAAGCGACAATGGTACGCGACCATGAACTTCGCGATCTCGGTCGTGACGATGGGTCAGGATCTATTTTGGTGTCTCCGGCATTTTGATGACTCGTCTGTTTGAAGGTTGTGGTCCGAAAGTTAACTGCGTTTCGATACCGACAACTCGACAGTGACGATACCGTTACTGCAGCGAGGATAACGTTTCAATTTCGCGTCCATACTTCGTCCAACTTGCGTGCCACACATCGGCGTCGATCGAATCGGTAACGCTTTGAACGCTTCCGTCAACCAACAACACTTTGACTGAACCCGTGTGATAGCTTCGAGGACCGGTCACTTTTGCGGAACGGAACGACAAATCTGGAATAGGACTATTGGGCGTCAAGAAACCGACCATCACTGAACCGTTAGGTACACATCCCCGAAGCCAATACTGATTTCGATCTCCCTTCCAGCTCGTGATTGCCGTTTCGACTGTTTCGTAATCTTGGTTAGCGGCGGCTGTGATGATCGGATCACCAATCGTTGACACAGCAGCACGATAACCGCGAAGGTCCATCTTGGGCGTTGCCGCATCGCTGGTGAGTCCTAAACCAACCGTGGTTTCAGCAAACGCAACGGTATGACTGGTCCCATCAATAATGTCACGAAACTTTGTGGTTGCGTTGACCCAACACAGTCCATCGGCGGGGCCGTACTCGGGATTAAACTTGCCATCCAAACCACTGCCTTGATTCATTGAATAGCTCGTGCCCGCAATCGGAAGTGAAGCTCCCGACGGCATCGTCATGTGATGGATCGCGGAACCGATATCGCTGGGGCATTCAAAGGTCTCAACACGAGTGCCCGCGGCTTTGTGCATGGCAGCCGGCAAATCGTCGCGACCAGGATGCCCCATGTCGACCTTGAAGTCGATCAAGTCTTGCAATTGAACTTGTTCCAAATAGGGCAATAACTTGGCGTGTGGTGAATAGTCGTTGGCGTAGCTAACTCCGGTGAAGCCGTTGTTGGGCAACGCCTCGCGATACACGCTGGCGTAGTTGTGCATCGCTAAACCGATCTGCTTCAAGTTGTTGCTGCACTGCATTGAACGTGCGGCTTCACGAGCGGCTTGGACGGCTGGCAAAAGCAAACCCACCAAAATGCCGATGATCGCGATCACGACCAACAGTTCGACAAGGGTGAACGCGAGCCGATGCGGGGGTTGCTTAGACGTTTGAGAAGTTCGATGGAGTGACGAACATGTGTTCTTCAACAAGGTCATTTTGGACTCTGGCCAATGGCGCACAGTGAGGGATCGAGCCTAAAGGAAAGGGTTCTGCTCGCCACGGCGGTGGGCATCCTTCAGGGTTGGGATCGCGTGTGGCTGGCTAAAAGGCTTCAAAACGCCGGTTGCTGGCTAGTTCGCTAAGACTGACTGCTATTGAGAATCAGTCTCATTAAGATTAGCAACAACCGTTTTCCTGCACAAGGGGTAGCGACTTCCTATTTTGCGGATGGGGTTAAAGGGAGGATACCGTTTCAATTTCTCCGCCATGCTTCGTCCAGGACGCGTGCCAGACATCGGCGTCCACGGAATCGGTCACGTTTTGCACGCTACCGTCGAGCAACAAGACTTTGACCGTTCCGGTGTGATAGCTTCTTGCCCCGGTGACCTTGGCTGATCGAAAGGTCAGGTCAGGAATGTAGCTATTGGGCGTTAGGTAGCCGTTCATGACGGGACCATTGGGCACACTGCCACGAAGCCAGTAGTGCTGGCGACTGCCATTCCATCCTGTAATGAACGACTCCACGACGGGATAGTCATTTTGTGCGGCGGCCTCAATGACAGGCGCTCCGACGGATGAGACGGCGGCCGCATACCCTCGTCCATCCATCTTGGGTTCTGCGGTTGTGGTGTTCAACCCAAGCCCGATGGTGCTTTCAGCGAACGCGATCGTGTGACTAGTACCGTCTAGGACATCGCGAAATTTCATTTTCGCACCGACGTAGCACAAGCCATCTGATGGAACACCGTTGCCCGGATGAAAGACTCCATCCAAACCGCTGCCTTGATTCATTCCATAACTGGTGCCCGCAATCTGGATCTCTCTTCCGGACGCCATCGTCAGCCCATGCAACGCAGCACCAATATCGCTAGGACACTCAAAGGATTCCACGCGCTTTCCGGCGGCTTCGTGAAGTCCTTCCGGCAAGTCCGCTGTCGCAGGGTGTCCCATATTGAGGCTGAAATCAATCAAGTCTTGCAATTGAGCCTGTTCGAGATACGGAAGCAACTTCGCGTGAGGAGAATAGTCGTTGGGGTAGCCTATGCCGGAAAACCCATTGTTGGGAATCGCCTCGCGATACACCGACGCATAATTGTGTAGCGCCAAACCGATTTGCTTCATGTTATTGCTGCACTGCATCGCCCGGGCTGCTTCACGAGCCGCTTGAACCGCTGGCAACAATAAGCCCACCAGTATTCCGATGATCGCAATCACGACCAGAAGCTCTATCAGCGTAAAGGCCGATGTATTCTTTCGACGATGCCCCAACACCGGTTGATGCGACGGATACGAAAGAAGCCGAAACGCGCGTGATGACGAATCGAAACTCAGTAAGTGATGGGACAGTAAGCGCAACATAAAGTTCTCCAGCGAATAGGGCACACAAGAAGGGATCAACCCGAAAAATACGGAGCCGCCGAACGGGGACTTCCAGTTCGGAGCGGACTCCAGGTTCCGGCGACAGATCGAGCGTGGCTGGCTAGAGGGCAAACGTTGCCCGTCGCTTGCTTCGTCGAAAAGCTACGCGGCAGTAATAGTAAGTAGGTAGGAAATGGTTTGTTAGAAGTAGGAAACAAGCCTCGCGTCACAGACGCCTGACAACGACCACAACTTTCTTAGATGTCATGCCGACGACGAGAATTGCCTCGGCGACCCGAGAAGACGCGATGCGTCACACACAGCGAGCGCACGATGACTCCGGCGGCTAAGACGTCACCATCGCAGACTCTCCAACGATCTGCTGGTAGTGGGCCGCTAACGATTGAGCGTCTTCATACCGATTGGTCGGAAACCGATCGATGATTTCACCATCCTTGAGGACAACGACATCGTCCGCCCACACGGCTACGCTCGGTTCATGAGTCACCATCACGATGGTGCGTCCGTGTTGATCAGATAAGTCTCGCAACAGTTTGCAAATTGATTGGCCGGTAACGGAGTCCAAACTTCCGGTGGGTTCATCAGCGAATACGATCGCAGGATTGGCGATAAGCGAA
The DNA here is from genome assembly GCF_007859865.1 of Rubripirellula amarantea. Classification (NCBI taxonomy): domain Bacteria; kingdom Pseudomonadati; phylum Planctomycetota; class Planctomycetia; order Pirellulales; family Pirellulaceae; genus Rubripirellula; species Rubripirellula amarantea. The sequence continues at coordinate 1,298,174 of NZ_SJPI01000002.1, forward strand.
CGAGCAATCGCCACCCGCTGCTGCTCACCACCACTGAGCGAATCGGGGCGATGGGTCAACCGGTCTTGAATTCCAAGTTGCGAAGCCAGCTCGTGGACCACCGTATCGTCCGTTTGCTTCACACCGGCTGCATAGAGCGGAAACAGAATGTTGTCGTACGCATTGAGCGAAGCAATCAGATTGAATGCCTGAAACACCAACCCGATGCGATTCCGACGGAAGTGTGTCATTCGGCGATCAGATAGTGTTCCCAAATCATGCCCGGCGACGGTGATTGTCCCCGATGACGGGCGTGTCAGACCGCTCATCAGGTGCAGCAGAGTGCTTTTCCCAGACCCACTCGCACCCATCACCGCAACGAATGATCCTTCGTAGATCGACAAGTCGATTCCCTGCAATGCGCTAATCGTCCGATCTCCTTGACGGTAAACCTTTGACGCACCCTGAACGACAGTGATTGGTGTTCGGTTTGAATCATTCATCAATATTGTTGTCTCGATACTATGGAGTAGTGCGTTCGATTCACAAACGAGCAAACAACCGCTAGTTGAGCATGTAGGATGCGAATTTGCCGCTCTAATGTGAGTAAGGTTCGCATTGGCTATGCAATGCTGGTTTGCAAGCTGGTTAGCAACGCTCGTACCAAACCACTGAACAATGTTCTTGATCGGTGTTTCTGAACGATGTTTCGTGATAGCGCTTTCAGCGCTGTCGACAGTGTCCTCTCATAAGCTTGTGCCAAAGCAAAAGCACTGCCAGACGCCTTAATTGCGTTGCGAAACAGGAACTACAGAACCGTTGCCGAAGTGACATCTGGGGTAACCTTTGCCGAAACACAGATGCGAATGCAACGAACTGGATGACGAGAAATCCGTCTTGCTTGGCGAAAATTGCGTCGCGTGATTCACCGATTCCAAGCAACTCGATAGCGTTCGTCCGTTGTGCGAGCGGATCTCTGCCTTGGCATAGCGATTGCATTCCTCTTTGCGACCTGACCGTCGTCAATGCATTCGTCCATCCACACCGCAGGTCGTTTATCGAGCGGTGTTGATTGCAACGTGCCCACAAGCCCACACGCTTTAATCAGCAAAGGCTACAAGCGTCAAGCACTGCAAACGTAGGCACGATCGGTTCTCGTCAGAACGCTCTTTTCAACTTTGGAAATTGAATGATTCAACTTCGCTTTCTCTTTCGACTCGTGACGACTCACATGCGGATGCATCCAGGCCGAGCTGTCGTCACCACGTTGGGAATTATTGCCTCAACATGTGCGGTTGTCTGGGTTGTCAGCGGTTACGACGCACTGGTTTCTCAGTTTGATGAAAACTCAGGAAAGTATCTGGGCATGTACGACGCCTTAGTAGTTTCCCATGGTGGCGGACCGCCTGGATCACCAACTGCGACGATCGATCCGTTGATGATTGAAACTCTGAAACACGACGCTGGTGTTCTGGAAGTGAATCCCGTAAGCAACACGCGGGTCACGGCAACTCGGGTCAAAGCCGTTCCAAATGACGACCAACCCACATCATCTTTGACTTTGCTCGTCGGCGATCGACCTCCGGTCAACGGAGCACCCCCGTTGGGCCCCACGATGGTGAGCACACCTGCGGACCAAGCTCCCTACGACCTTGTGGACGGGCAATGGCTCAGCAAGCAAACAGACGTAGCATCGGCAGTAGTTAGCGAGAAAGTAGCGCGAGACATGCAATTGTCAGTCGACGACCAATTTCGAATCACCACGTTTGGCAATCAAGTTGTCTTGAACGTGATCGGAATTGTGGAACAGGCTCCCGAAGCACCGATGCTTAGCGAGCGACGGCGAGGAAGAAACCAGAACCAAAGTCAACGCCGAAACGCCCAAATCGACCAACGCGATGCAAGAGAACTTACGCAATCGGAATCACCTATCCGTGAACGAACGAGACAACAAAACGATGCAGATTCAGGTGCCGATACGATAACAAATCGCATCAAACTTCCGAGCGGGTTGACTCAGGGAATCGCCACTCAAGCGATCTACGTTCGTCCCGAGATGGCTGCAAAGATTAATGGTTACCCAACACAACCACACGTGCTGCAAATTGCCTTTCGCGACACGGTTACCTCCCATCAATTTCACCAAGCATGGCGACAAAGACTCGCTGCGGAACGACCGCCGCTAAAGTTCATTGACTATTCCGTGGTCCGCAGCGGCATGGAGTCAAGTTCCAAGGTCAGCGGACAACAATCGCAAGCTTGGGCGGCCACTGGGATGGCATCGCTGGCAGGCATCTTCATTATCTTTTCCACGCTAAGCATGGGCGTGAGTGAACGGGCGCGAGAATTCGCGATGTTGCGAGCGATTGCATTGACTCGGACGCAAATAGCCGGCCTGATTGCGATTGAAAGCTTTGTCCTTGGCTTGGTCGGATGGTTTGGGGGTTTGCTTGCCGGTTGGATCATGGTGATGGTGGGAAGCCGCTTGCTACCATCGCTCTTTGCCTCAGGTGCAATCCTTGGATGGGGCTGTATCCTCTTGACCGGGATCACGGTGTTGATCGGATCCGCAGGCGCCGCGATCTTGCCCGCTTGGCGTGCAATGCGAATTCAACCGCTTGACGCGATGGCCGTTCCTCCAACAGCAATTCGTTCTCAACCTTGGATGATCCTGGCATTCCTTGGACTGATGTTGACGGCGTCCACGCCAATTGTGGTCTTTTTGTTACCGATCAGCGACCAATGGCGGACTTGGAGCTATTCATTCCTTGCGTATCCAATGTTGCTTGTCGGAATGATCCTGCTGGCACCAGGAATCGTCGTAGCATGTGAATCCGCTTTCGCGCCGCTACTCACGCGAGCCTTGCGGTTGGATTCACGCATGATGAAAACGCAACTGTCAAACAACCTGTGGCGTTCAGTGGGAGCTACTTTGGCATTATCCGTTGGCCTTGGGCTTTACGCTTCGACGCAGACTTGGGGTCATTCCATGCTCGTTCCATTCACACCAGGACAATGGCTCCCTGACGCACTTGTTGCGTTTCATCCCGTAGGATTAGCGACGGAGGATGAACCGTTGGTCAACCAAGTGGACGGTGTTGATGCCAATGAGGTAATGCCATTGGCAATTGAGCAAGCCAAATTCGATTGGGGCGAAGCTGGGCAACCGAAACGATTACGCATGGGCGGTGACAACGGAATTGTTTGCGGTCTTGATCCTCGATTAGCTTTCGGCGGCGCTGATCCGTTCTTAGCGGTAAAGTTCGTCGCGGGTGATCGCGAGTCCGTCATCAAATCAATTGAAACAGGCGATTCTTGCGTTGTTGCAGAAGACTTCGCCATGGCCGCAGGGTTGCATCTTGGCGATTCAGTGACCTTGATTCCCCCGGCGGCTGAGAATGAACGTGTGCAATATCGGATTGCGGGAATCGTTTCGCTACCGGGTTGGCAGTGGGTGACAAAGTTCTCGGGGGTGCGTCGACACTTCACTCGAACGGGCACAATCCTATTCGCTAGTCGTGACTCCGTTCGCACTCGCTTTCATTTGCCGCGGACCGAATTCTTCTGGTTAAACTTTGCCAACAAAGATTCACTTGGTGGAACATTGGCCGACCATCAAGCTCTCGGTGATTCCCAAATATCCGAGATCGAAGCTGGACTGCAAGCGATTGCTGAACGACACGCGGGGGAAACATTCGCTGCAGAGGGCGTTGGCGAAGTCAAGGCGTATCGGCCATTCGCACGCATGACTGCTACGCAAAATGTCAAGGAAGCGATTCGAATGCGAGCCGATGGCATGATATGGGGAATGAGTTACCTACCGTTGATTACGCTGATGGTGATGTCATTGGCAGTGGCCAATACGGTGATCGCTTCGGTCCGTTCACGAACGTGGGAGTTTGGCGTGATGCGTTCAATCGGTGTGACACGCAGTCAACTCGTACGTCTGGTCATTACCGAAACCGTCTTGATAGGCATCGCGGCGTGCGCGTTGAGCATGACCTTTGGTTTGATCGCCGGATGGTGCGGCGTCGGGATGGCTCAGTTCGGTGGTTGGTTTGCCGGCCCACCGTCGTTTCGAATCCCATGGCTGCAACTCTCGTTTGGCTTCACCTTAGCGTTGACGTTATGTCTTGCTGCGGGGCTTTGGCCGGCGATCAAGACCGGCCGAGCCGAACCGCTCGCATTGCTGCAAGCTGGTCGAACGATGCAATAGCGTACGCTTGGTGGCGATTTGATGCCGAACCTCATCGCCTCATCGCATAAATGCCTGAATGCATTCGCTTGATAAACCCATTGATTATTGACGAAGTCTCAACGCCAGTACATGTCGAGCGACCGAACCGTCCATGGCGGCATACGCACGTAGAAAGCCATTGCCAAGGGTCTCGTCGTAAAAACAAAGGATTCTGCATGCCAAATATAGTTTCGCGTTTGAAGAAATGCGATTTGTTTGGCGCGTTGCTGCCTGAGCAGATAGAGAACCTAGCGAAGCAGAGCCGTTCACATTCGTTTCGCACCGGCGAAAGCATTTACCAACCGCGAGAAATCGCCGACAGTGTCTTTGTTTTGTCAAAAGGACTCGTCAAGCTGTGCCATTTTACCTCGGATGGAAAGCAATCCATTCTTGCCTTGGTCGAACCTCGCGAACTGTTCGCTGAAAGGGCAATATTCGAAGACCAGACTCGCGACGAATATGTCGAAGTCATGGAACCATCGAAGCTTGTGGAAATCCCTGCACAAGAAATACGGCAGTTGATGACGCAACGAAATGAGTTCGCGATCGAAGTAGCAGCCTTGTTGGCGTCTCGTCGCAATTGCATTGAACGACGATTGAAATACCTGCTGTTTTCATCGAATCACGATCGACTCGTGCATTTGCTGCTCGATTTGGCCGAGCAGTTTGGAATCGCAACGGACGAAGGCATTTGCCTTAGGATCAAACTCTCTCATCAAGAACTTGCCAATCTGATCGGAAGCACGCGTGAGACTATCACGATCGTCTTAGGACAACTCAAGAGCGAAGGAGCCGTCAGCGGAGGCCGCCGCAGAATAGTGTTGACCGATCCCGAGCGGCTTGCCCATAGCGTTCAAAGACAATTACCGGAATCACTAGCGTTGCCCGTCACCTAGCGAGCTCCGTCACCACTTATTCCATTGACGATCCAAACCTGTGTTGAGCGCACTACATGAAGGATCCAACGCGTAGGCCCAAGCCACAGCCTCGAAAAAGCGCGCAATCGAGACGTCGCTGGCTGGTTTTGATGCATGACGCTGGAACCACCATAAAATATTAGCTTCGCTTTAAGCCGAGTATTTCCGTCATGTTATCAAGGGCGTTTGCTGGTGCCTGGATGTTCTTTTACCTGATGCGGTGTGCACTGCTGGGCGAGTCAGGTTGCGAATCGTGCGTCAGTGGGCACCGAGGCTAGTTGACATGTGCCCTCAGCGTTCCCTGTTGCGATAGAAGATTGTTCGTCGGATGTGCCCCATCGAAAGACGGCATGCGTTTTGCGGTAACGTTGCGAAGATCGCATTCATCGATCAACTTTCGGAAACATACAACTTTCGGAAACATAGATTCGCCCTTCCCGTTTTGGCTAGCGGGTTCTCAACTCAAAAGCAATCAAGCAGCACCATGCAGAATTTCGACTTCTACAACCCAACACGAATTCTTTTTGGCGAAGGACGCATCAGCGAGATTGATGATCACGTGCCCCCCAACGCCAACGTGATGGTGCTGTATGGTGGCGAAAGTGCCCGCCGCTATGGAACGCTCCACGAGGTTGTCGAGAGCTTGGGCAATCGAAGAATCACTGAGTTTGGAGGAATCGAAGCGAACCCGCGATATGAAACGTTGATACGAGCAGTCGAGAAAGCCAACACAGCGAAGGTCGACTTCTTGATGGCAGTTGGTGGCGGCTCGGTGATCGACGGTGCCAAGTTCGTTGCTGCAGCTATGACGTTTGAAGGCGATCCTTGGTCGATCCTGACGCAGCACGGAGCCAACGTTCAATCCGCGGTACCGTTCGGGACGGTCCTTACGTTGCCAGCGACAGGATCGGAAATGAATCAAGGAGCCGTGGTCACGAACGAAAAACGCAGGTCAAAGCTTGCGTTCAAGAGCCCTCACGTCTTCCCCCAATTCTCGGTACTCGATCCGACCAAAACCTACACGCTTCCTCAGCGGCAACTATCCAACGGAATCGCCGACGCGTTCGTGCACGTCATCGAGCAGTACCTGACTTATCCCACTGGCGCGATGATTCAAGATCGTTTCGCTGAAGGATTGCTCAAAACGCTTATCGAGCTCGCCCCCAAACTGAATGAAAACAACCACGACTATCCGACGCGAGCAAGCTTCATGTGGGCAACGACTTGGGCACTCAACGGCATGATTGGTGCCGGAGTTCCCAAAGACTGGGCTTCGCACATGATCGGTCACGAGCTGACGGCACTATACGACATTGATCACGCTCGAACTCTTGCCATCGTATTGCCGTCGCTATTGCGTGAACGGCGAGAGGCAAAGCGTGAAAAGCTGCTGCAGTACGCTGGGCGAGTTTGGGACATTCACGAAGGCGATGAAGAATCGCGAATCGAAGAAGCGATCAAACGCACCCGCAGTTTCTTCGAAGGTATCGGAATTCCGACCTATCTCAGTGACTACGACCTAGATGACGCCGCAATCGATGCAGTGGTCACGAATCTTCGATCGCACGAGATGACTGAATTGGGTGAACAGAAAGAAATCACGCCAGAGGTCAGTCGAAAGATTCTACAAAGAAGCCTATGCGCTGAGGGATCAACGCAACAAACCGTTTAGTCAATTCGAATCTAGCGAGTCCGTCGGTCTCGACAGTTGAAACCTCATTGATCAATAGCGGCATCTGCAAAAGCACCGCGACATCAAACAACTATGCGAACTCCATACGAGACAAAAATGAGAACCTCTGCCACTCTTTCGTTCGCCGTGCTAGCTCTCACGCTAGGCGGAAGACCTGCAACGGCGCAAAGTCCGGCCGAGATCACCAATCAAGTAACCGAGAACGGAAGCCCCAATTCAATGCCGCGACCCAAAGTGATCATTTTTGACGTCAATGAAACGCTGCTCGATCTTGCGCCTTTGAAGTCCTCAGTCGGAAAGGCTCTGGGTGGTCGGGAAGATTTGTTGCCGTTGTGGTTTTCGACGATGTTGCACTACTCCTTGGTTGAAACGCTAAGTGGCACGTACCACAGCTTTGGAGAGATCGGTACAGCAGCATTAATGATGGTCGCTGAAACCCAGGGCATCGACCTTGACTACGAAGATGCCAAAGAGGCGATCGTTATGCCGCTTCGATCCTTGCCCGCCCATCCGGACGTGCTGGAGGGACTCAAAGCATTGAAGGAAAGCGGATACACCCTCGTCAGTTTGACCAATTCGTCTGCAGTGGGAGTAGAAACGCAGTTTAAGAACGCTAGGCTGACTGAAATGTTTGTTAAGCGTTACAGCGTTGATACAGTCGAGAAGTTCAAACCGCACCCCGACACCTACCAGATGGTTCTGGATGACCTGGGAATAGAACCGTCTGAGGCAATCATGGTCGCGGCCCATGCGTGGGACTTGGCTGGAGCCGATGCCGTTGGACTTCAGACGGCCTTTATTCGTCGCCCTGGAAAAACCGAGTATCCCATCGCGGCGAAACCTGACTACGTTGTGGCCGACCTGATGGAACTCGTTGACACATTGGCGACCATTCCAGCAACGCCCTAATTCTCTTGGCCGGCAAAGAAGACGTAACACGCAGAACGACTAGCTAGATTCTCTCGCGTCAGTTTGGCTCCTGTCACTTGTTTTCGCCTTCGCTGCTGCAGTTCGTATCCGATCTTCGATGGGTTCGAAAGCGTTGGTCTATCAATTCTGCGTTTGAACGTCGCGGGTTGTTGAATGCTCGGCGACCAATGAGTAATCAGCGCATCGGAGCCACTGGATCATTCGTTACGATAGGTCCATGGAAATACTACTATTGATTCTCGGTGTGGCCGCGTTCCTCTACGCGCTCGTGTCTGCAAGGATGGACCGCACGATCATTACCCCGCCGATGATCTTCACGGCCGTGGGAGTCACGCTTGCGTTGATGCCCAGCCAATTCGCCGAACAAGAATCCGCTCAAGAAACACTGAGAGCCGTCGCTGAGTTCACGCTCGTGATTGTGCTATTCATCGACGCATCGCGAATCGACTTGTCGCTTTTCGTAAGAGAACACAAGATTGCCGTTCGATTGCTTGCCATAGGTCTACCGCTGACCATTTTGGCCGGCGCCATCGTTGCCAAACTGATGTTTGCCGAGTTTTCGTTCTGGGAGGCCGCTTTGGTTGCAGCGATCCTCGCCCCCACCGACGCTGCGCTCGGCCAAGCGGTCGTATCGAGCCCCAAAGTCCCCATTCGTATTCGGCAATCACTTAACGTAGAAAGCGGATTGAATGACGGAATTGCATTGCCGCTGGTGATGCTGCTCGCGGCGTTAGCCTCCATCGGCACGAACGGTGAAGACAAAAATTGGATGGTGTATTGGCTAATGCAAGTTTCGCTTGGTCCGCTAGTCGGAGTCATTGTCGGATTCGGGGGTGGCTATCTTCTGTCGGGTGCCAAGAAGTTGAACTACATCAACGAAGACTTTTTGCGATTGTCTGGCGTAGCCTTGGCCATCGTTGCTTGGGCAGGCGCTCTCCAGGTCGGCGGGAACGGCTTTATTGCTGCATTCGTGGCAGGAATGAGTATCTCCTATTTCGCCGATGATGTAGGCGATGCGTTAAGAGAATTCGGCGAAACGGAAGGCCAACTGCTCGGGCTGGTGACGTTTCTGCTCTTCGGATTGGTCGTTTTAGTCCCGGCCATAGAGTCCGCTGATGCAACGTGTTACCTCTATTCAATCCTGAGTCTAACGGTGATCCGCATGTTGCCAGTCGCTGCGGCTCTATTCGGATTGCGACTTCACGTTCCCACCGTGTTGTTCCTAGGTTGGTTCGGCCCACGCGGGCTAGCTTCGCTATTATTTGGATTGCTCGTGATCAGCGAATTCAATCTGCCGCATGCGGATCAGATCTTGACCCTATCCGTTTTGACAGTCGTGATGAGCATCCTCGCTCATGGTATCACCGCCGTTCCAGGATCCGACTGGTACGCCCATGTATTGAAGCGGCGATCCAATGAACACTCACTCGAAAATCAACACTGTCAATCTCATCGCAACAAGTTCAAATCAGCTGATGTCGACCAAAACGTACTGTGACCCGGCACACCACATTGCTTGACCATTCGCTTCTTCGGTTGCACGTGATTCGCGATTAGGATCCGCAACCGATAGCCGTCATCAACCGGTACGAATTCTAGAAAAGCACCTACCTTTGATAAATCCAAAGGTAGGCGCTGCGACGATAGTACGAGCACCTAGTGCTCATTGCATGATGTGGGGATCGACGCTAACGCTTAGCGATGATGCCGGTGGCTAAACTTTCGCGCCCGACCGCAAGTGCCAGAAGCGCAGCCCGAACTATTGCGGACAACGGGAGCGGCGCTGTAGGTCGTGTGCACGGGAACGGAGAAAGACGGGCTAGCGAAGCTTTGATAGTTACTTGCAGGGCTCACCACCGGCGAGCTCGATACGATTACCGAACCTCCGCAATTCCCCGACGCGCAACCTGATCCCGTTGCCATCGGCGCGGGGTAGTGGGCCACGTGCTGCTGATCCGCCGAATACTGTGGTACCGAACTAGCGACGTGAGTAGGTGCCGACGTAGCTGGAACCGAAACCGTCGCATTCGAGTAGTCGATGTGCGTTTCGTTTTGAGCTACGGCGTCAGAACTTAGTACGCAGACAGCAACAGTCGACGCGAGAATCAAGCCGAGGAATCGTTGGGACACAAATTTCATTCTGGAGTCTCATCCTAAGGAAGAAAAGAAGGGCTACTGACGCAAGAGTTTGCGACAGGCCGATGCGGAATTTTGCGCCACCTCAGATCGTGATGCTGTGAGCCACTTCACATACAAAATCTTTCCCAGCAAATTCAATTGCCAGCAAAGACGTGATCGTGTTGACGTTTCAAGCAAGTTTTACGCACGCTATTTGGTAAAACGTAAAGCGAATGTCGCTGAAGTTTGACTTCAGAATTGCCAGAGAAGAAACTATGCCCCCCAAGCTGTCTACCGTTCCTGGTAGCCAAGAAACGTATGAACGGGTTTTCGACCGTCCTTCGCCGCGATGTTGCACCGATAGCGGCTGCCTAGGCGGTGGAACAGTTACACAGAAGCGGGATCAACACCATGAGCGTCAACACCATGAACTCAATTCCACATAGCAACCTAGCTCACATTCGAAAGGCTCACATTCGAAAGGCACCTATTCAAAATCCTGGCCATCGAAACTCGCAACTTCGAAATTTGTCAGTCACTTGGCGATTTCGAATGCGAAACTTAGCTTGGACGGTCTGCATGGTCGTCTCGTCGCTGACCATCCACTGCTCTACGGTTCAGGCAGCGTCCCACGACAAACCCAATGTCGTGTTCATGCTGGCTGACGACCTTGGCTACGGAGAACTGGGGTGTTATGGCCAAGCGAAAATTAAGACACCCAACCTAGATCGCTTGGCTGCGCAAGGTATGCGATTCACCCAGCATTACACCGGAGCCCCCGTCTGCGCGCCAGCACGCTGCACCTTGCTCACCGGACAGAACCTTGCCCATGCCGAAATACGCGGGAATCGGGATTCTGGAAATGGTCGCATCTTCCCCGGGCAGTGGCCAATCAGTGACGGTGTGGTGACGATCGCGGAAAAGCTGCAAGACTCCGGCTACACAACGGGAGCGTTCGGAAAGTGGGGCCTTGGTCCTTCCAACACTTCTGGTTCGCCAATCAAACAGGGTTTTGACCGCTTCTACGGATACAATTGCCAACGCAACGCCCATAGCTACTTCCCGCTCTTCTTGGATTCTGACGAAAAGGAAGTTGTGATTAATAGCGGACTTATCTACGGGCACCAACGAAAGCCAGCGGGTGACATCAATGCCGACGACTACCGGCTAGCGAACTATGCACCTGACATGATTCTCAATGAGTCATTGAAGTTCATCGACGAACATCACCAGCAACCATTCTTTCTGTACTTGCCATTCGTTGAACCGCACGTTTCCATGCAGCCGCCTCAAGAATGGATCGACCGATATCCAGATTCTTGGGAAAGCGAGAAAGGTGTCTATCGAGGGCAAAACGGCTACTTGCCTCACCCGCGTCCTCGTGCCGCATACGCGGCGATGATATCGGACCTCGACGAACACGTTGGCAAAGTACTTTCAAAACTCGAAGAGCACTCGCTAACGAACGATACGATCGTCGTTTTCACTTCCGATAACGGGACGACCCACCCCGGTCGCGCCCCCGATTTCCACATCGGCGGAGTCGATGCAGATTTCTTCAACTCCACGGCGGGACTTCGCGACTGGAAGGGCAGCGTTTATGAAGGTGGAATCCGCGTGCCTTGTCTCGTTCGTTGGCCAGGTCACGTGGAGCCGGGTAGCGTCACAGAATTCGCATCCTACTTCCCGGATTGGTTTCCCACCCTGTCAAGTATCTGTGGGGCAGCGACTGAAAATCAACAGCCACTTGATGGCGTCGACTTGACCTCGGTTCTACTAGGTCAATCACCCATCGAGCGACACGAACCGATGATCTGGGAGTTCCATGGATATGGCGGACAACTCGCTATCCGCATCGGTCATTGGAAAGCGGTACGTCGTGATCTGCTGAAGAAGCAACCGACACCCTGGGAACTCTACGATCTCAATGAAGACCGCCAAGAACGCAATGATCTCGCAGGTAACCATCCAGACGTGATAGAAGAACTGGAAGCCGCGTACCTTCGGACCAGGATCGCCGAACCTGATTTTCCCAATCGGACTTACGATGCTAAGTAGCCTTGTCATTCAAAATAGGCTTCGAAAACGTCACACAGTTGACGTCCGTAGAGCATCCAATTTTCGGATGACGGTGTTTCACCTAGTCCTTCGATCCAATTCGCATTGAGTTCATGCACCACCGCGTCAATTCCATACCGCGACAACCATCCGTCGCCCAGCGTTCCTGGATTGTTAAACGAGGGATCCGTTGCTCCTTCGCGAAACCAGGTCTTCTGACGAAGTAAAGATTCAAGCTTGGCCATTCGTTGCAAGTAGCCGCTGTTCTCGTTTCCCACGGGACGGCTCAGGTGCAACTTTCCGCTCGCATCATTGTGCATTTCCAATGCCAAGTGCGGACGTTTCCCATCGGCCAACATCGTCGTTAACCAGCGTTCCAACGCGTCGTTCTCGGGGCATAACGCTGCGTCCGCGGGAGCATCCCAGTCGCGGTTCAAGTCCTTGCCGAACATATTGAAGCGGCTTCGACCCATCGCTACGCCGTCCTTATTGGCCATCGGCATGACATACAAACAGAACGAATCAAAGTACGAAGGTCGATTGGTGCCGCGGTCTTCGATTAAGTGTCGAATCATGCCTTCGACCACCCAGTTCCCGCCCGCTTCCCAAGGATGCGCCCGAGCTCGCATGAACACCCGGTTCGCAGCCTCGGCGTCGCCAACGCGAATGATCTCAAGCGGTCGTCCCTGAACCGTTTTTCCAATCGGGGTGATCTCGACCATTGGATGATTACGGATATCGCTTATCAGTCGATCTAAGTTTTCGGCATGGTATGCAGGTAAACGTGCGACATACAGACTGCCCGAAGCAGGAACGCGAACGGTGAATTGCAGTTGACCATCGGCTTCAAGGAACTCCGTCTGCTTCGCCAGCCAATCATTACCGTCTTCACTGGTAAATGCGATTGTCTTGTCATCGACCGCCAATCCCGGACGCCCATTCCATACGTTGTGAAAGTTGTTCAACAGCATCGTAATGTCACTACCAGGATCCGCCTCTATTCGAAAATGCCAATGCAAGGCCGCGCGGTTCGGCGATTCACGTTCGTGATCGTAGAGCATGTCGATTCTAACCCTGCCGTCTTCCAACACCTCCCAATCAATTGGCGAAGCATTCGCAAAGCTGGTGTCAATGAACCGAAGCGGATGAGCGGATTGAACAAGGTCGTCGGCAAAACAGAATCGCAGAGCCGTGAGCAGCACGATGGGAAGAAATCGAGGCATGGCGAACTCAGTTGAAAAATCGTTAGCGTTGACACAGTGCACCGAACCACCGTTGGTTCTGACAGGTATAGGGATCAAACTAAATCTCGAAGCATAGGTGAATCATCCGATGACCTTCGCGAGATGTTCGATGTTGGCATCCATGATAGTGGACCTGCCCGCATGATATTGACCGGCGTTGATTTTCCGTCAAGTTGCCATTGATTTGCCATTCAGAGCAGACCGAAACCAGAACAGCAGCGTCTCGACTCGTTCACTGCAGAGTGAATCCGTCACCACCGTTCCATTCGCCAAGGAGCCCCTGAACTATCAATAACATCGTCCAGGAACGCTCGCTGGCTAGTTGACACTGCTGTATTGCGTTGGGTACTGAGCTAAGGCTTTGATACCTGAACGAGCTCGTACGAGTGCGAGACTGGCTTGCGGCCCGTCAGTACATCGTCTTCATGACGCTTGGCTTCTTCGAGAAGCTCGTCGTATTGACTCCACTTTTCAAGAAGAATCCGAGTCATCGTCGCGTAGTAATCGTTCTTGACTTCAAGGTTGTCGTAGTAGGCCTGAATAGCATCAGTGTCATCCGGGTCGACTTTAGCGCGGCTCTTTAACCAACGTCGGGTGTTGACCATGCTGCACGCCTGAGCCTCTTTGCTACGCCGGTATTCGTTTTGCGTAGCAACCGCTTGAGCTTGCTTGAACTGCGGGGTTGCATCATTCATTGCCAAGTTGATCCCATCGGACAACTCAGATGATGAATAACGTCCGATGACATTTCCATCTATTCGCAGTTCATACTGTTCACCGTCGAGGCCGGTAATCTTAAGCAGTTCTTGATTCAAATCCGCCACAATCGGAAGCAAATCCAGGACACCGGCAGCCGATTTAGAAATTGGGAACGGCAGCGAATTTTCAAGGATGGAAAACGTGAGAACATCGCCATTCATTGCTAACGAACTTACCTCGGCGTTATCGTTCTTTGCGACTCGCATTCCGCTTGCATCAATTTCCACATTTGAAACCAACGCGGGTACATCTTGCGACTTTAGAAATAGCCAAGCCATCATTAGGTGACCTGGCTGCCCAGGGTGCACTCGGTCAGGCCCAATGATGGTCCATGAGGGATCGAGTTTCTGCTGATTCAAGTTCAACTCAGTCATCGGTCCGTGATAGTCCACCACAGATCCGCCATGCTGACTCGCCAATTCACGAACTATCGATGCGCAACGGGCTAACCCGTCGTTGCAACCAGGTTGGTTATTGTCGCGATCAAGCACTACCGTTTCATCGAACGGTGATGGAGTGATGAACACGAACTTCGTATCGTTTGCTTCCTTTTTAAGTCGCTCCACAACGGTCTTCATGTTCTTTTGGTACGCATCGAGGGCCCGCTGTTGAGCCTGTTGTTCGGATTCGCCGGGCTTGGCGACGTAAGAACTTCGATTCACATCATTCATGCCGAACATGATTGCCACCGTGGTCGGATGCTTCGCGATCACATCGTCCTGTAATCGCTGCAAAGAACCACCCGCCGTATCCCCAGACCGACCGGCGTTCACGAACCGTACCGTCCGATCGGGGAACCGAGTCGCATAATAGTTGGACACGATCGTTTGAGTGATCCCCGAAGCAGAGATGCTGTCACCGAGAAAGCACACCGTTTCCCCGTCCTTGAAGGTTTCGGCAACTCCGGTGCGAGCGCATGCCAATGCACCGAGTGAACTAACAAAAATCAGAAGCAGCAGTCTCATACGTAGTAATCTCGTCGTGAAATGGGTTGTCAAAAACCCATTCTACGCCGATGAAGACTCTGGTTCCATTGCTGTCCTAAACTCGAAAATCTTTCCCGTCTTCGTGATATGCGACGTGATAGTAATCGAGCATACGATCGTTCCAGTTTTGTACACTGCCGGCTTCTTTGTGACGCCGTAATTGTTCGATGTCCAAGTCGTGGATGATCAACGTCTCGACATTGGGATTGCATTCCGCAGCGATAGCGTCTCTCGCGAATTCCATATCCGCCGGCGTGAAGATTCCCGACTGAGCGTAGTGGATGTCCGAGTTTTCGACGAACGGAAGGTTGCCTGTACATCCAGATATTGCGACATACATATGGTTTTCGATGCATCGAGCCTGAGCACATGAACGCACACGCAAGTAGCCGTGCCTGGTATCGGTGTTGAATGGCACAAACACAATTTGAGCTCCTTTCGCTGCCGCTATGCGGGTCAGCTCGGGGAACTCGATGTCGTAGCAGATCTGAATCGCAATCGGACCGCAATCGGTGTCGAACACTTCCACTTTCTTACCCGGATTGACTCCCCACCATTTCCGCTCGCTCGGCGTGATGTGAATCTTGTATTGCTTTCCGATCGTACCATCGCGTCGAAACAAGTAAGCGATGTTGTAGAGGATGTCATCCTCGATTACGAACTGGGAACCACCGATGATGTTGACGTTGTACTTCACCGCAAGGTCGATGAAGAAGTCAAGAAATTGAGGCGTGAATTCAGCAAGCTGACGAGCGGCTTGGCCTGGTCGCGAAGATTCCACGCAGGAAAGCAACTGAGTCGTGAACAGCTCCGGAAACAATACGAAGTCTGACTTATAATCAGACGCGGTATCGACGAAAAATTCGCACTGTTGGGCGAACTCGTCAAAGTTTCGCACCGTTCTGAGTTGATATTGAACCACACAGACTCGAACTTGCTCGACGAGCGAATGAAATCTTCGCTTACCGCCGGGCACGTGATCGAGATTAGTCCATTCCAAGTAAGTGGCGTAGCCGCAAGATTCTATGTCGCTGGGCAGGTAGTTTGGAATCAAACCGCGAACGGCGAAACCATTGGAGAGCTGAGCAGTCAGAACGGGATCGAAGATGGCCTTATTCAAGACATCTTCGATGTAGACGCTCGCCGTCATCGTTTCGGCATACTTGTGGTAGTTAGGAATCCGCCCCGCAATGATGAACCGAGCGAGATTCTTGTCGCGGCATATCTGCTTGCGGGCGTCGTACAATCGACGAGACAGCTTCATACCGCGGAACTTCGGGTGAACCATGATCTCAATTCCGTAGAGCGTGTCGCCCTTCGGCTTGTGGTTACGAATGAAGCCGTTGTCTGAGATTGCCTTCCAGTTGTGCCACTCTAATTTTGAGTCGTAATCGATGATGACGTTGTTCGCCGACGCAGCCAGCTTCCCGTCGATCTCGATGACGAACTGGCCTTCGGGGAACATTTGAATCTGACTTTCAATTTGCTCGCGAGTCCAAGAAGGGATTCCTGGAAAGCAGAGTTCCGCCATCTCCTTCAACTCGTCGTAATCATCGATAGTCAGTGGACGTTCTACGACGTTGTATTCGAACGTACTAAGATCAAGAGGTTCCATGATTCATCACAGCGGGGTGTTGTAGTGACATCGGATCGCCAGATGGACGGTTCCAATATCGGAAAAGATCTTCGAATTCGCGCAGTTGTAGCAGAGTTAGCCAATTCGCGAAGCGGGTAAATCGCGCCTACCGGGCAACAAACCGCAGGCATACAAGTCCTGGACTCACTATCGCTTCAAGTTGGGAAGCGTTGTCCTGGCCGCCAGGAACCGTGCTAACACCGCATCGAGAGGATCGCTGGTGCGCACGCCGACGTAATCGATAGAAAGTCGCCCACAGGACTTCTTCGTTTCACTCAAGAACTCGTTCAACGCCTCAAGATACCCTTCCCGCAGGGCACGTGGATTGCAGTTCAAAAAGTCATCACTCTCGAGACCTTCAAAACGCGTTGAACCGTTGAATTCAAAGTCCAACTCATCGCTATGCAACACATGGAATAAAGCCACGTCGTGCCCACGTTGACGAAGCACCCGAAGACCTTCCATCAGGTTGTCGACGCCAAGCAAATCGGAAATGACCACCACCAAGCCTCGCTTGGGGATCGCCTGAGCAACCTGTTTGGCGACTTTAGGCAGGTCGGTCCGACCGTCGGCACCCACGCTATCAAGCAGTGCCAAGATCCGTGTGAGTTGCTGCTGATTACTTCTGGCCGGGACACTCGATCGGACTTCCGTGTCAAACGTGAACAGACCGCAGCCATCCTTTTGCCGTAACGCTAAATAGGCGAGCGACGCGGCAATCGAAGCGGAGTAGTCGAACTTGTTCGAATCACCATCGCCGTAGGCCATGCTAGCCGAGCGATCCACCAACAACGTGAGCCGAAGATTCGTTTCCTCTTCGTATTGTTTAATATGCAACTTATCTTGGCGCGCGTAGACCTTCCAATCGATATGACGAATCTCGTCACCGCGTGTGTACTGACGGTGCTGCAGGAATTCGATCGATTGGCCAAAGTACGGACTTCGGTGCATCCCCGAGAGGAAGCCTTCCACGACGCGGCGCGCCGTTAGTTCCAAACGACGAATCCGCCCCGTGACTTCAGGACGCAAATATCTTTTGGAATCGGGCATCGCGTGAAAGTTCATCCTCGGTGGTAGGGGTCGCATCTACAATTCGTTTGACAACATCGTCACTGGTGATGCCATCGCTTTCGGCGGCGAAGTTGACCACCATTCGATGCCGAAGCACGGGCGCGGCAAGCGCAGCGATGTCTTCGACTTGCACATGGAAACGACCTTCCAAAAGAGCTCGTGCCTTGCCACCGAGAATAAGGAACTGGACGGCGCGAGGTCCTGCACCCCAGCCAACCATATCGTCGACAAAGTCTGGCACACCTTCGCTACCCACTCGCGTTTGCCGAACAAGCGACAAAGCATAGCGAACCACGTGGTCGCTAATCGGAACTTGGCGAACGAGCTTTTGCAAACGCAAGATCTCATCGCCTTGCAACACAGGTTGCACCTCGGCGACTTGGCTACCGGTTGTTCGCCGAGCCACTTCAAATTCTTCATCGAAGCTTGGGTAATCGACATAGATTTTGAACATGAAGCGGTCTTGTTGCGCTTCAGGAAGCGGGTACGTGCCCTCTTGCTCAATCGGGTTCTGAGTCGCGAGGACAAAGAATGGATCGGGAAGCACGTGACGATTTCGTCCCACCGTGACTTGGCGTTCCTGCATCGCCTCGAGCAAAGCAGATTGCGTCTTCGGTGGCGTACGGTTGATTTCGTCCGCCAACACCACGTTGGCAAACAACGGCCCCTGCATGAAACGGAAATCGCGATGGCCGGTCGAACGATCTTCTTCCATGATCTCGGTACCCGTCACATCGGCGGGCATCAAGTCGGGCGTGAATTGCACCCGGCTAAACGACATATCAAGCGTTTTTGCCAGTGTGCTGATCATGAGCGTTTTAGCGAGACCCGGCACGCCTTCAAGCATCACGTGTCCGCGACTGAACAGACAAATCAAAATCTCGTCGATGACCTTCTCTTGGCCAACGATGATTTTCCCCAATTGTTCAAGAATCTTCTTACGAGCATCGTGAAGGCGAGCGGCATCCGCTTCGCTAAGAATTTCGTTATCGTCGCCAGCCGCTGTCATGCGGTGAATCCTTCGAGGGAGTGGACAAGGGTTTGAGTTGACTCAGGATACCAACAATTTCAAGTTCCCGCGCTATGGGTTATTCCCACGCGATGGGTTACCGGGCGCACCGTCCGGTGTGGACCATCAATGTCGGCAGAAGGCCCCTTCCGCTTAATTGGCAAGCGCAGCGGAGAGCTTTTGCATGATCTGGTGTCTTGCCTCCGGCGTGCTAGCCGCCTGCAATTGAGTGCTTAGATCCATCATGAACTCAGCGTACTCGTTGTGCCAATCCCGTTCGAGTTGAGCGACCGGAATCCTTGGCTTGGGCTTTTCGGTCGAATGAGCGGTGCCACCGGCGATCAGTTCGTAACTTTCGTCAAATTGAGGCAGAAACACCTTTTCGGGATCGTAACCTTTCGACACCATCAAATCACGCAGCGCCGCACGCGAATCGTCTTCGCCATGATTCAAGAATAGCCCCCCCGTGACCGGACCTCGTTCGATCAGCCAATTGACCAGTTCAGGTTGATCAGCGTGGGCGGAGTAATTACCAAGACGACGGATTTGGGCCCGAACCTCGTATTCCTTTCCATGGATGCGGACCTTCTTTGCACCGCTGGTAATGATGTTTCCAAGTGTGCCGGGCGATTGGTAACCGACAAACAGAATCGTTGACTCGGGCCGGAAGATATTGTTCTTCAAGTGGTGCTTGATCCGACCGGCGTTACACATGCCGCTGGCCGAGATAATGATCGCACCTTTCTTGATGTTGTTGATCGCCTTACTTTCATCAACCGACTGAGTGATATGAAAGTTTTTGTGGCGAAACAGTTTCGCTGAATCAATTTCGATGTCTTCCATGGTCCCAGCAAAGTCCATGAACACTTCGGTCGCTTTGCGAGCCATCGGTGAATCAAGGTAGACGTCCGCATCCGGGATTTCACCACTATCAAGCAGCACAGCGATGTCATGCAACAATTCTTGCGAACGTTCGACGGCGAACGATGGGATGACAACGTTGCCACCTCGTGCCAAAGCTCGCTTGAGTTCGTCGCGCATCGCATCGCGACGCGCCTTCAAGGTGTATTCTTCGCGGTCGCGGTTCCCGTAAGTGCTTTCGCAAATAATGTAGTCGTAACCCTGCGGAGCATCAGGTTCGGGATGGAACGCCTTTTCTTCGGGACCAAGGTCGCCTGAGAAGAGCATGCGGATCGATTTGCCGCCTTCGGGAACGTGAATCTCGGCCGATAACGAACCGAGTAAGTGACCCGCGTTCCAAAACCTCACTCGCAATCCCGGTTTCGGTTCGAACCAGGTTTCGTAGTCATGCGTCACGATCTGTTTAAGAGTCTCTTGCGCGTCTTCGATCGTGTAAATCGGAACGACGGGCTCTTGTCCGCGACGCTCACGCTTTCGATTTTCGCGTTCGGCATTGGATTGTTGAATGTACGCCGAGTCGGCCAACATGAATTCCAACAAACGTTTAGTTGCCGGCGTGGTGTAGATCGGCCCCGTGAAGCCCGCCGCGGTGAGTTTGGGAAGCAGCCCGCTATGATCGATGTGGGCGTGGGTGAGCACCAGAAATTCAACCTTGCTCGCGTCAAAGGGAAATTCACCAAGGTTAAGTTCCTGAGTCGTTCGGTTGCCTTGAAACAAACCACAATCAACCAAGAAGGTGGCGGTTTCACTACGCACGAGCGAACAAGAACCGGTGACAGTGCCAGCAGCACCACAAAACTTTAACGTTGCCATCTAGAATCCTTTGGCGGGCAGCCTATGCCCTAAGAATAGGTTGATTCCATCACCACTTAGGGTCAGGAGTGATTGGAAGCTAAGACTTGTTCGAATCCAAAAGCTCTTTCACGATTTCGATGCTTTTGGAACGCTCTTCCTTTTCATCCGGCGCAAAACCGATTTCACGAAAATCAAAGCCAAGATTGGGACGATTGCGAGCGTTCTTCAAACCGACATCGTCCAGCTTAACGTCATGCAAGATCGCAATGGTGGCGATCGCAAGATCACACATCTTAGTTTCGATCAATCGCCCCCCAGCATACCCCACTTCCGCGGTCATTCGCCGATCGCCAAGCAACGGAGCCACCGCGAGAGCATCCTTCTTCGTTCCGAACCGCGACACGACTTGCAGAGCGATTGCTAAGGTTTCAGTTTGATTCGCTTCGCTAAGGGTCCGAACCGCCAAGGGCAAAGCTTCGGGAATCTCCCACTGCACCACCTTGATCAAGGTTTCCGTTCGATTGGTCAACGTGGCTCGATTAGTCCAACCAGCAAACAGTTTCGTAAACGGTTCCGCCAATTTGGTCTCGCGTCGGATCACCCGGGCCGCTTCTTGATCGAGCAATCTAAGCATCACGCTCTCGTGTCCAGCCAGAAGTGGCAATTCAGGATCACGAGTCGGCAGGTAAAGTGCAATGGTGTCCGCCGCGGTCGCAAATGTTCGTTCGATGAACTGACGATGCTGGATCTTTCCAATCGTTGATTCCACAGCATCCATCCTATCCCTTGTCGTTCCCGCTAACGAAGGCAATAGCGTAGGATGCTCGGTCATAATCTGAATGAACAGATCGCGAGTGACGTTGTTATCGGCCATCGCATCTTTGAATTCTTCCCAGCCTTCAAACGTGCATTTGCCGCCGGACAAGAACGTCTCGATACGCATTTGTAAATTCCCCTCGGCCATCTGAACCACGATAGCCTCGGCTCGATCGCGTACCTCGGGATCACTCGATTTTTCCGCCAACGTGCGAAGCGGATCAAGGATGCTCGGCCCCATTTCCATTAGTTTCGCCGCCGCACGTTCTCGGTCAGCAAAACCGGCTGCCCCGAGTTGGTCCACCAGCTCGACCATTCGCTTTTCAAGCTCTTGAGACGTCGTGACCTCATCCGTCGTGATTTCATCCGCCACGATTTCATCCGCTACGATCTCATCCGCCACGGCCGCTTCGCCCACAAGCACGCCAGCAAGAATTACTGACGCAAAGAATCGCCAAAGCGTCAAGCGAGTAAAAGCGAAAGAATGGTGCATGGCTGGTCTCAGTAATACGTCGGGTAGGCCAATCGCAGATTTGCCATTTGCTACCATCCCAGTGTATCCAGCCCCGCAATGTCCCCGATAGATGAACCTTCCTTGTCATCATCATCGAAAAGGCTAGCGATTGCGGCATCAACATTGGCTTGATCGGTCGCAAAGGAAGCGATTTTTGTAGGCGTTTCGCTTCTGATGTCAATCGCTAAGTTTTCCATCGCTCGATCCGTTTCCCCCGGCGACGATGCAACGCCTGCGAGCGGAGCCACTTCTTCGCCTTCACCATCGACGACAACAACGGATATTCGATTGATCACGCGAAGAGCATCCAGGGCCGATCCACGACCGTCGCCGCTGACATCGTAAAACGCGTTGGGAAACTCAGCCAAGGTAGCCGGATCAATCAGGTCAAAGTTTTCCGACGTAAATAGGCCCGCCCGCAACATGTTGTTGATGATAAGCAACGCATCTAACGAAGTGATCGAACCTGACCCGTCCACATCCGCCGGATTGATGTAGTTCGTCCATCCGCTTCCGGCAATTTCAAGCTCGACGTCGCCGAGCGAAACTTTTTGGACGAACACACCGTCAACCACTTCCGTTCCTGAGTTTTCGAAGCCAGCAACATTGACAAACTGGTCGGTCGGTCGGACCTGCAATCGAAGTCGATTTCCCGAAACGGGCACGGGATCGCCATTCGCTGTCTTCACGACAAGTTGACCATCAACGACATCGACGACCAATTCACCGTCCAACAGCCCGGTGTCGACTTCAACTTCCAAACGCAACGTGTTCGCGGTTTCCCGAACCACCCACCTCAATCCCTGACTCAACTCGGGCAACTTCAGCTCACCAATTTCGTTGACCAATGAATCGGTTGCCGTCATGATCGTGTAACTCTCACCGCCACTGGGTTGAAAGTCGTTGATCAACTGCACATCAACATCACCCAAGACGGCCGCCACGCCGGTGTGGTTGACCTGATCAAAACCGCTACCGGCAATGGGTCCGCCTAGTTCAATGATCACGTTGCTGGTGTCAGCGTAAATCACGTTCCCGTTGTCGGATATTGTCGCGCTTAGTCCCGGCGAAAACGTCCCTGCGAAGGTCACGTTGCTGAAACTTCCATTTCCATTAACAAACCCAGTGAATGTCAGTCGCGAATCCGCCGATGCACCGTCGACTGTTCCGTTGATTGTCAAAGGCGTTTCCGAGTCGTCCATCGTTGATACGGTACCGTTGCCAACGATCGAACTTTCGTCTCCTACCAACACGGCGGCGGTTGACGACAAAGATCCGCCTTCGATGGAAGTTACAGCAGGCAATTCGACCGGGTCGCTAGAGTTCAGGATCAACTCTCCATCACCAATAGCGAGATTACTGGCTATCAGAATCTCATCGATTTCTTCAACCGCCACTCGCTCGAAGCCACTCGCGGACAATGGCTCATAACCTTCGCCAAGAGTCAATGTCAGCGGGCCGCTAAGTGATTCCGCATCACCGGTGTCGAGCGTGACAACGGAAACCGTACCTTCCGCGACCACCAAAGAATCGTCGCCGTCGCCATTGACTTCGACATGGATCGCAAACGGCAATCTCGATTGGTTTTCAATACGGATTGAGTTAGACAGTCCGTTGTCGACGGAAATGCTCAGGCTCTCCACCAGCTCGATAGAACGACTAAAAACGATATCTTCGGTCGAGACTTGGTAGACCTCTAAATCATCACCATTAGGTCGAATGATCAGATCGTAGGCAGTTTCACCCTCGAAGAATAACGACACCGGCTCAGCCGCCGATTCCACTGCGACAGTCACCGTCCCCGTAACTTCCAAATCACCGTCGGACAACGTGTACGTGAATGTGTCTGTGCCTACGAAGCCAGATGCTGATGTGTAGAAAACACGATCGCCATCAATCACGACAACGGCCCCCGAATCACTGGCTTCCACGTTGGTTAGCGCAAGCGTTTGGTCTTCCAAGGGCCCGGGGCTGTCGTTGGACAAAAGAGTTTCGATCGACACATCAACCGTTGTGCCTGACTTGGTTTGCAGCTCGTCATCGTTGGCGACCGGTGGATCGTTGACCGATTCAATGAAGACATTGACCGTGCCTCTTGCCGTGGTCTCTGAGTCGCTAACGGTATACGTGAACGAATCCGACCCGGCGAAGTTCGCTAGCGGGATGTACCGAATATTGTCGCCGTCAATTTCAACGGTGGCACCGCTAGTGGTTTCTCCCACTTCCGTAATCGACAGTGTTTGTCCGGCGCCGTCGCCATCATTGTCATTGGCGAGCAGTTGCTCGATTGACACGAGTATCTCAGTGTCCTCAAGTCCGCTGATGTCGTCGTCCATGCTGATCGGAGGATCATTGACTGGCTGCACTTCGAAAGTGATCGTCGCGGATGATGACGTCACACCATCGCTTGCCACGTACTCGATCGAATCCGTTCCAAAGAAGTTCTCAAGCGGGAAGTAACGCAACAACGATCCTTCCAAGAACACCGTCCCGTTCTGCGGACTTCCCACGGTATCAAACAAGGTTGCTTCGCCCGAGCTAACCAGGGTTGCCAAATCGATGCCGGAAAAGTTGTCTTCCAACTGCGTGATCGTCACGTCATCCGCGACCACGACTTCGGGAGTCACAAAGTCCAGCACGATTCGAGCATTCGCACCTGCGATGACCTGGGATTCGCCTAATGGATTATCGAGACCATACAGCAAGGTCGGTGAATCGCCATTGGACCTGCCGATCTCAAAGACCACATCGTCCGCATTTTGCAGCACTTCTAGAGTGATCGTGAATGAGGTGAAAGGTTGCGGAAGCTCATCTTGGATAAGCGACGGGATTCCACCTCCGTCCCCGACGAGCGCACCGACACCACCGATGTTACGGAAAACGTCGTTGGAATCGGGATCATACGAGGCGCCTTGCAAGAAAGGTTGATAGAACGAGACTTGGTTGTCCGTCGACCAAGGGGTCACTGTCAGTGAATGAGCGAACGCTGCTGGATTCAAACTCCCGTCCTCGAGTCTGCCGGGCACTTCGACCACGGACACTTCCACCGCCGCGCCGGTCAACTCACTGACGTCCACATTGACGTTAGGCGCATCGTAATCTCCCGAGAACTGCAAACGAAAACCGAGGACATCGCTGTCTAGAATTCGGATTTGCGAAACGGAAACCGCAGTAGGACCGAACAATTCGTACGCCGCGTCGGTTATCGCAGCGAGCGGCGACTCCACAAAATCCTGGTGCGATACTTCTGCGGTTGCAACACCTTCCTCGGTCGAGAAGCGAATCACACCACCGTCCGTTTGAGCGATATCGCTCGAAAAGAATACTTGCTGGTGCTCTGAAAACACCGGACGGAAGGTTTCAGGATGGCTCGTCGCGATGTCGGCGAATAGAGAAAACGCACCAAGCCGATCGTCTTCACTGCGCAAATCTTCGTATTGAACCTCCAACTCAAAATACTGGCCCGGCCGCAGCGTAGCCCTGCCATCACCATCAAGGATCGAGTCCCCGCCGATCTTCGCGTCCAAACTTAACGCGAGCAGTCCGTCGGCATCCGAAGTGACAAAATCATCAATCGGCTCACCCGCTTCCAAAGCAGCCATGGCCGTCATGATTCGATTGACGTCAATAGCAGTAACTTCCCCATCGGCATCGACATCCGGGTACAAGACACCCACATACGGTCCTTGGGAATCGATCAACGGCAACAAATTCATGACTTGAATAGCATCAAGTGCCGAGACCATTCCGTCACCGTTGACATCTTCTCGAAGCACTGCGTTGTGCAAACCCGCTGTGAAAGTTCCCGTGACAATGGCATCCCGGTCAGTAAAAACAAGTTCGGGCGTTACCAAACTGTCTCTACCGTACAGGAGCACTGATTCGTCCCCTTCGTTGGCTTTCACTTCAAACTCAATCGCTTCGCTGATCCCCGTAACCTCGAACGGCAACGCCAACACAAAGAATGGTTGAATGAATACACCATCATTGGACAGGCTAGGAACGCCTCCACCATCGGACACGACGGGGCCGATACCTCCCAATCGCGTCAAGAAAGTAGTTTCACTGTACGAACCTTCAGTCAGGTCAGCGTAGAACGCTTCCCCTTGATTGAAGGTTGGACTTTCAAGAACGAGATTGAATCGAACGGCATCCGAATTGATACTTCCGTCGCTGTTGCGAACGTCGATTTGGGTTGTCTCAGTCGATACATCAGCTAGAAAACTAATGAATTCAACGGTCAGCGGAGGCACATCTTGGTCAATGAAAGAATCGCCGAGAAAGCGAATTCTAAAATTGAGGTTCCCACTGCTCGTTTCGTACTCGGTGACTGAAAACTCATCGACTTCAAATCCCATCGCCACGAATGCACTTTCGAGCGAGCCAACTTTGTCGTCCGAGAAATCAGAGTACGCGATCGACACCCCGGTCCGACCCTCCATTGAAAATAGCAACTCACTTTCCTCGGTGGACTCGTCAGCCACTTCGCTGCCGATGGAGAGCAATTGCGTTTCAGTCATCAAAGGTTTTAGCGGGGCCTCTGCACTACTCATGATGTCGGCGAAGATTGCAAAGGCGCCGATTTCCTCATCCAACACGCGCAGGTCGTCGTAGTAAATTTCGAAGTTGAACCGATCACCAACCTTTGCGGAAAAGTTGCGATCCTCGTCAAGCAACGAAGTTCCATCTCGGGTCACATCGAGTTGAAGTTCAATGAGTTCGCCATTCCCCACCGACACGACAACCGTAGCGGTTGACTGCAGAACTCCGTCGCTCACCTCGTACGTGAAGGTGTCCGTTCCGTTGAAACCAGTGGCGGGAACATAAGTGATATCACCATCTTCGAGAGTGACAGTCGCACCCGCGGCACTTTCGCCAACTCCGACCACCGTTAGCGTTTGATCATCCTCGTTTGGCCCGGCGCTATCGTTCGCCGTCAGCGACGATCCGGAAATAGTTAGCTCGGTGTCGGGCGTCGTCGACACGGCATCGTCGATCGCAACGGGGGTATCATTGACGGGCGAAACCGTTAGCGAGATCACTCCGGTTGCCGAACCGGACGCGTTTGAGACTCGATAAACAAAACTGTCGGAACCAAAGAAGTTCGAGTTCGGGTAGTACTGCACCGACGACCCATTTAAGAGGGTGAAACCAGACTCAGGCTCAACTTCGATGGCGTAAGTGTCGGGAATACCGCCGGTGACAAGCGTGGAAAGGTCGATCCCCGCAAACGCGTCCTCGACAAGAGTTAGGCTCTCGTTACCCGCCACCAAGTCAGATTCTGAAGCCTGAAAATCGAGAGTGATCCGTTCGTAGTTTCCACCAATGACTTGATTGGGGCCAAGTGCGTTATCAAGACCATACAACGCGATAGGATGATCCGGCGACGCTGCCCGACCGACTTCAAATTCCACATCGTCGGCATCGGCAATGACTTCAAGCTCAATACTAAATGCGGCAAACGGTTGGACGAGTGTACCGTCGCTTGAGAATCCGCGGATGCCTTCACCGGTCGATAATCCGCCGACACCACCGATGCTTTGAAACAGACTCCCCTCATCGAGCGAATAGGTAGCGCCTTGCATCGGAGAATAAAACTCGGTCCCGCCGTTGAGCGTACGAGAGAACGAATTGATATTGAACTCAATCGCCGCCGGATTCACCGTCTCGCCATCGGACAAGAACGCCGCAGTCTCGACAACATCAGCGACAACCGATGCTCCGGTCAAACCACTTGTGTCGATCGTGACATTAGGAATGTCAACCATCTTGTCGGTAAAGCGAAGCTGCAAACCAATCGCGTCTGCGCCTCGCATATCGATCCGGGTTACTTCAACGCGATCGGGTCCAAACCCAAGGCTTTCGAGGGCCGTTGACAGAGCGTCGCTAGGACTGATCTGAATGTCCGCCAAACTGACTTGGACTGTACCGGACTCGCCTTGCAACGCAACTTCGATGCTGCCTCCGCTGGCACTCCTGATTTCTTCGGAGAAGAAGATTTGCTGAGTTTCCGAAACGACAGGCCGGAACTTGTCGGGTTGCGATGCAGTGATGTCAACAAATAGCGAAAAGGCTCCGGAGCGATCCGATTCGGCGCGCAGGTCTTCGTAGAACACTTCCAGTTCGAAAATGTCTCCGACTTGTAACATCCCTGAGTTGCCGCCATCCAAGACCGAGACACCGTCCTTGCGAGCGTCGAGTCCCAAGGCCAAAAGTGACGGAGCATCGGAGGTAACGAATTCGTCGATCGGCTCGCCATTGTCTAACGCGTCCAACGCGGTCATGACACGATTGGCATCGAGCGGTGTTACGCTGCCATCACCGTCGACATCTAGATACGGCGCAGCAAACGGAGATCCGACCGTGCCGATCGCAGGCAGTTGGTTGGTGACCGCTAGAGCATCAGCCAACGAAATGGTTCCATCGTCATTCACATCCTCACGGAGCACAGGATTCTGAGCGATCGGGTGAGATGCAACGAACGTGCCGGTGACCACTGCGTCCTCATCAAGCAGAATAAAGTCCGATGCCAAAGCCTCGCTCTCTCCATAAAGCAGAATAGAAGAGGCAGTCGAGCTAGGTCCGACTTCAAACTCAACGTCAACGCCCGTCGCGACAACCTCGACCGGAAGTCCTACGACGAAGAATGGTTCGACAAAGACTCCGTCATCGGATAGTCCTGGAATACCCAACCCAGAGGTATCCGCCAGACCTAAACCGCCAAGTCCCACAAGAAAGTCCGTTGAGTTGTAGGCACCTTCGTTGACGAACTTGTAGAAGTCTTCCGAATTGTTGAAGGTCGGATTCGCCGTGATCAAGTTGTATTGAATCGCATCAGAATTGACCGACCCGTCGGCAAGTCTGGCGGGAACTTCGTCAACGCTTGAGTCCGCGTCGACACCAAAGCCAATCAGATCAACCGAAAGCGGGGGAACGTCAACGTTGTAAAAATCCTCGCCCAAGAAACGAATTTGATAAGCAAGGTCCGCAACGCTCGTAGAGACTTGCTCAACGGAGAATTCCGAGGAATCAAAACCTAATCCTTGCAGCGCATTACCAAGAGCGTCCACGGCATCGCCTGCGAAATCGTCATAAGCAATCGTCGATGAACCGCGTCCATCCATCGAAATCAATATTTCAGAAGACGATCCACCGCTACCGGGATCGTCGATGAACAAGAATTGAGTCTCCGTGAGCAGCGGTTCGACGGGAGCGTTTTCAATGCTGCTTGAGATGTCCGCGTAAACGGAATAGGCACCCAGCCGGTCGTCAAAGACCCTCAAGTCGTCGTAACGGATCTCAAAGTCAAAGCGGTCGCCAACGTTCGCCGTGAACGCGCGATTGGAATCCAACAAAGACGTTCCATCACGAGTCACGTCGAGCTGCAGTTCCAACAATTCACCAACCGCCTCTGCCTGACTAGGTGGAGTCTCGAACACAAGTCCACCCGTTCCGACATCCCCGGCAAAGAGCCGTTTCTGTTCAAGCGACTCAAACATCATTCGTCGACGAACTTGGCGGTTTGGCTTGTGTGCGAAAGGCTTGCCGATCGAAGAACGGCGGGATGTGGACCTAGGCATAATGGCACCTATCGATGGAAGACGTCTTGATAATGGCAACTATTGTAGACAACGGGGGCCCCCCAATGGTGCGTCAGGGGCATCCGCTCGTCAAAAGAACAAACTGGCCGGCCCAAGGCACGATGCCGCCCTTTTCGCTAACCCTGTTCGCTAACCCTGTTCGCCAGCGTGGCTTCGCCATGATTGCCCAAGCGTTGGGTTTGGGACGCTTAAGTTTCGGACGCTAAGGTTTCCGACGCTGGAATTTCGGATCGAACGCGTCATGTGAAAATGAGCGGGTCATGCCAATCGAAATCCCAGCCGCCCGGTGTGTTGCAGTTCTTGAGTCGATAAACCATTGTCAATCTTGGAACTGACAGCTACTCTTGAGTGCTGACGCTGACGAATCGTTCGTCACCACGCGTCCCCTTCGAGGGATTTGCGGCCGCTTGCAGCCTTTTTTCTGCTAAAGAGCCATGACACTGGATATCTCTTCAAATACAACCGATTCCGACGCCGTCGACTCCAATCGTCCGCGTCCTTCTCATTCGGACATCTTGGCCAACGCAGGCCTATCGACAAAGTCAGTTCACGCGGGTGAACCAAGACAAAAAGCAGGCGGGTCAATCAGTGCTCCGATTGTGACCGCTTCGACGTTCACCTTCGAATCCACTGACGATCTGCTTCGCTTTGTCGAAGGACACGAAGACCGTCCGGAGTATGGTCGCTACGGCACGCCCAACGAAAAAAGCGTCGAAGCAAAGCTAGCCGCCCTCGATGGTGCCGAAGAAGCGATTCTTTATAGCAGTGGCATGGCGGCTATCGTCGGCTTGTTGATGACCAAACTAAGCGCTGGTGATGAGATCGTATTCTTTGACCAGTGTTACCACCGCAGTCGTGAGTTTTGCGCAAAGCATCTCGCTCGTTTCGGCGTCGTCACGCGACAAGTCCCCACCGGAGACTTCGCCGCGATGGAAGCCGCGATTAACGAGAGCACGAAGATGTTGGTGAGCGAATCGCCAACCAATCCTCATTTGACGGTCGTTGATCTCGAAAAATTTGTGGCGGTGGGCAAAGCTAACGAAGTTGAAACGTTGATCGACGCGACGTTGGCGACGCCGTTCAACATCCGCCCGATTGAATACGGCGTTGATTACGTGCTTCATTCGGCCACCAAATATCTTGGCGGTCACAACGACTTGCTCGCCGGATCGATTTGCGGATCCAAGGAACAACTCGAACCCGTTCGCAAATTGCGGGGAATTCTCGGCAGCGTGAATTCCTCCCACAATCTGTACTTACTCGAACGTGGGCTCAAGACGTTCGAACTTAGGATGCAGCGGCACAACGAAAATGGCCAACGGATCGCTGAGTTCCTGGAAGCCCATCCCCGAGTCGAGCGTGTCTATTATCCGGGCCTTGCGTCTCATCCGACTCACGCGACGGCGGCTTTGCAAATGCGGGGCTTCGGCGGGTTGATCACATTCACGATCAAGGACGCTGATTGGAAAGAGACCTCTCGCGTGGTTGATGCCGCTCGCATCCCACGGATCGCGCCGAGTTTGGGCGGTGTGGAATCGTTGATCGAGCAGCCGTTGGTGATGAGCTATTTTAGCTGTACACCGGAAGAGCGAATCCGTTTTGGTATCGCCGACAACATGATTCGTATGTCCTGCGGTATCGAGAACGCCGAAGACTTAATCGCTGACTTAAAGCAGGCGCTCGACGCATAGGCGCTCGCTGTTTACGGCATTTTCGCACACCGAATATAGCGTGGTGCGGAAGTGGCACACGTGACGCTTGATCGAGAGTAGTTGGTTCACGGTCATGCGCAGCCGGCCATGTTAGGAACGAGCCGCTTTGCATCAGTATCCCCGGGGCAGTGGGCGGAACCGTTGACGCTTTGTCGCCGGCCCAACATGTTCAATACAGCCCCACCGAATCCGATTTCATTCCCAGCGATTTGCCTGCCGTCTTGGTCCCAGACATCAGCCTGCTAGCCGCTCATCTCCCTTGATTCAACCACCATGGCTCAATCTGATCATTCCTTTCGCACACGCGCCATTCACGTCGGCAACGAAGTTGATCCTTCCACCGGTGCCGTCGTCCCGCCGATTCATCTCGCCAGCACGTTTCGCCAACCTGGTGCTGGCGAATGGGGTGAGTTTGATTATTCCCGCAGCGGCAATCCCACACGAACCAACCTGCAAACGACCTTAGCCTCGCTCGAAGGCGGTTGCGGAGCTTTGGCTTTCTCGTCAGGCATGGCGGCGATCCACTGCGTCACGATGCTGCTTCGCGCAGGCGATCATGTCATCGCGGGTTGTGACCTCTACGGTGGCGCGTACCGTTTGCTGCATCAGATTTGTGACCGTAGCGGAATCACGGTCACGCTGGTCGACATGACCGACGTCGCTGCGATCGAAGCCGCAATCACCAAGCAGACGAAACTGATCTGGGCGGAAACGATCGGCAATCCAAGGTTGAGCATCCCCGATTTATCCGCCATTTCAGCAATCGGAAAGTCTCGGGGCATCTTAACGGGAGTCGACAACACGTTTGGCACACCCGCGTTGATTCGCCCGCTCGAACAAGGCATCGATATCGTCATGCATTCGGCGACCAAATACCTTGGCGGCCACAGCGACTGTCTCGGCGGAACCCTTGCGGTCGCCGATGAAACGATATTGAAGGATCTTTACTTTGTACAAAATGCCACCGGTGCGGTTCTGGATCCGTTGAGTTGTTTTTTGGTTTCGCGAGGACTCAAGACTCTCGAATTGCGAATTCGTGAACAATCCAAAACAGCAATGGCACTATCGCTTTG
This sequence comes from Rubripirellula amarantea, assembly GCF_007859865.1. NCBI lineage: Bacteria > Pseudomonadati > Planctomycetota > Planctomycetia > Pirellulales > Pirellulaceae > Rubripirellula > Rubripirellula amarantea. Next base: position 1,330,243 of record NZ_SJPI01000002.1, read on the forward strand.
GTTGCAGGGCCATCCCAAGGTCCGCAGCGTTTTGTACCCCGGCTTACCATCGCATCCCCAGCATGATTTGGCCAAGCAGTCGTTCTGCGACAATTTCGGTGCGATGGTCACCTTCGAACTCGACGCAACCGAGCGAGAAACGGCGAAGGTTTGCGAATCCACCAAGCTGTTCCACCTTGCCGTTAGTCTTGGCGCGGTAGAATCCTTAATCGAACAACCCGCCACCATGTCCCATGCCTCTTATGCACCTGAAGACCGAGCCCGTTTTGGAATCACCGATGGCCTCATCCGCCTTTCGGTTGGACTAGAATCGGTGGAAGATCTTCAAGCCGATCTCGCCCAAGCGATTGGGTAAGCAAGTACTTGACCTAAAGTACTTGGTGCAAAGTCCCTCAACCCCTTGTGAGTCGATTCGTGAAGTACTTGTGTTTCTTGTTCGTGCTCTGCTGCACCAATGTGTTTGCCGACCAATCCTACGACGTAGTCATTTACGGCGGCACCAGCGGCGCTGTCACCGCAGCCATTCAGGCGAAAGTGATGGGCAAGTCCGTCATCATCGTGTCACCCGACAAGCACTTGGGAGGGCTCTCATCGAGCGGACTGGGATTCACGGATTCTGGCAATAAAGACGTCGTGGGTGGACTGAGCCAAGAGTTCTACCACCGAGTTTGGGAACACTACCAAAATCCATCCGTGTGGACCCGCCAAACGAAGGCCGAATTTGGCGAACGCAGCCAAGGACCGCCTCCGCGTGCGGGCGGAGTTCCCACAATGTGGGTGTTCGAGCCTCAGGTGGCCGAATCCATCTTCGACGCATGGATCAACGAGTACGACATTCCGCTGGTCCGAGAGGCCTATCTAGATCGCTCTGCGGGCGGTGTTGATGTGAAGAACGCGACCATTCACTCGTTTAAAACTCTTGATGGAAAAACGTATCGGGGCAAGATGTTCATCGACACCACGTATGAAGGTGACCTGATGGCAGCGGCAGGCGTTTCGTATCACGTCGGACGCGAAGCCAACTCGGTATACAACGAACGCTATAACGGGGTTCAAACGGGCGTCTTTCATCACCCCCATTACTTTGCCCAAAAAGTAGATCCGTACGTGGTTCCTGGTGACCCGAGTTCTGGGCTTCTCCCTAAAATCAGTGACCAACCGCCGGGCGAAAAGGGCTCGGGTGACAAGCGTATCCAGGCGTACTGCTTTCGAATGTGTTTGAGCAATCATCCGGACAATCGAATTCCGTTCGCTAAACCCGCCGACTACAACGCGGGCGACTACGCATTACTATCTCGCGCGCTCGCCGTCGAAACGCACGACTTGTTCAGCAAGTTTGACCTCATGCCCAATCGTAAAACGGATACGAACAACCATGGGCCGTTCAGCACCGACAATATCGGGATGAACTACGACTACCCCGAAGCGACGTACGAACGACGTCAAGAAATCATTGCCGAACATGAATCGTACCAGAAGGGTTTGATGTACTTCATGTCCCATGATCCAAGCGTTCCCCAAGCCATCCGAAACCGGATGCAAACGTGGGGCTTGGCGGCAGACGAGTTCCAAGACAATGGCGGTTGGCCTCACCAGCTTTACATTCGCGAAGCACGTCGAATGATCGGACACTATGTGATGACCGAACATGATTGTCTCGATCGAGTGCCAACACCAGATTCAGTGGGAATGGGGTCGTACACTCTTGATTCCCATAACGTGCAGCGTTATGTCACGGAAGAAGGTTTCGTCCAGAACGAAGGCGACATCGGAATTCATACACCAAGGCCATACGAAATTGCCTACGGATCCATGGTTCCCAAGCAAGAAGAGTGCAGGAACTTGTTCGTCCCCGTCTGCATCTCGTCATCGCACATGGCATTTGGTTCGATTCGGATGGAACCCGTATTCATGGTGCTTGGACAATCGGCCGCCACTGCTGCGGTGATGGCAATCGATGCGAATTGCGATGTCCAATCGGTACCCTACTCGGAACTTTCGGAACGTTTAATTTCTGATGGCCAAGTGCTGACCTACGAAGTTGCTTACGAACGCCCAACGAGCAAGTTGCCAGGAATTGTCGTCGATGATGAAGACGCCAAGCGATTGGGCAAGTGGACTCACTCCACAAGCAGTGCCTCCTATCTTGACAGTGGGTACCACCACGACGGCAATGAACACGATCCCGAAACGGCGATCGTGTTTGACTCGCAGTTAAAACCCGGCGTTTACGAGGTCAGGTTCAGCTACCCACCCAATGCGAATCGAGCGACGAACACGCGACTTTCCATCTCGCACAGCGAAGGCACGACAACCGTCGCGATCAATCAGCGAAAGGTTCCGCCATTGCCAGGCGGCTGGATTTCGTTAGGCAAGTTCAAATTTGGTGAAAGCGGTTCCGTCCGAGTGGAAACGTCAGATGCAGACGGCTATGTCGTCGCTGACGCGGTCCAGTGGTTACCTCGGTAAACACGCCGACAAGCAGCGAGACGCCATGCTGGCGAAGTCTCAACACTTCGCTCGCTGCGTCTGGGATCACTTGCTGCGTCTAGGAGTTACGCTTTCGACGGCGAACCACCGCGATTAGGCCCACGAGTGCGATCAACGTCGCACTCGGCTCGGGAACGGCAACGGCGTTGGAAACTTGATTGTAATGCCAGGTGAAATTATCGTTGAAGTAAATGTTATTACTCGTGATCGCAATGTCATCGGCGCTTAGAAACGTGCCGGACGAACCCGAGACCGCAAAACCTGTCTGCCCGTTATCGAAGTCGATCACAATGTCCGCTCCGTTGGTTGCCACGTTACCAGCGAAGACGAGGTTGAGCGTGTAGTCGTCGGCTGTCCCGGCGATCGAATCAAGTCCAGACTGAGCGTACAGTAGACCTGCAACGTCGTCGTGGCCGAGTTCACGTTGAATCTCGTTGTTGAATGTTCCTTGATTCATGACCGCTTCAGTTTGATTGCTAACTGAAGCGAACGTGCCAGCGTTTTGACGACTGGCGTTTCCTGCATACAAGTCACCTGCGGGTAGATCAGCTAGGTCACGGGAGTAGGTCGTTGAATCCACGACCGACGCGATGGTAAACGGATTATTCACCTCCGCTGACGTACCACTGGTGCGAAAGTATGACAGGTTGACATCGTCGCCACGAACGTCGTCGCGCGTCCCAATCACTCCATCAACGCCAGGGCTAAAGTTGAATGATGTGTCTGGACCTGCGGACGAATTGCTGTAGTCACTATTGGCACCGCCACCAGCAATGTTGGTGTGGGCCAACCCAAGTGAGTGCCCCATTTCGTGCAACAAGACGGATTCAAAGTCGTAAGCCCCAACTGGAATGTTGACAAAGTCGGAAATGAAATTGCCAGTGGTAGGCGTCAGACTATTGAACGTGTTGATCACATTCTGAACGGATACCGCCATGAGCGCTGTGTTGGAAACGGAATTGGCTTGAGAGGAAGCGTCGATTCCGACAGTCACATTCAGAACTCCTCCCACGCCGTTGTAGCCTTCGGGATGAGCAACGATATCATGTCCGTTTGCTTCACCCGCGAAAATAAACGAAAACGCCTCGGCTCGGCTCGACATATTCAATGTGAACGCCACCAGAGCTGCGCAGCACAGCAGTGCCTTCACTTGAGGTTGAATCGCCATGGCAATCTGACTCGCTTAAAGTGGGGGTAGAAGCGGGGGTACATAAAGGGAATAACGTGGGGTTCAGAGAATACGTTACCAAGCGGACCAATGCAAATTCTCGACGTTTGGGTGAACATTCACGCAGTAATTAGAGTTTGGAGAGTCCCCGCTTGCCCGTTTTCACTGACAATCGCTAGACTACCGGGCTAAATACAACTCAACTCCTCTCTTACCCTTCCCTTAGAGGTCATTCGCAGGATGTCCACCTCCACCGAATCCACCCCCGAATTAGCTGCCGCTGACGAAAAGCCGTCCATTCAATTGGACGTGAAGGTCGAAAGCCCGCAAGCTTGCCTCCGCGAGGTGATCGTCACGATTCCTCAGGCCGAAGTTCAGCGTTACATGAAGAACGCGTACGATGAACTCGTTCCTGAAGCTCAAGTGCCAGGTTTCCGCAGTGGTCGGGCTCCTCGCAAACTTGTCGAAAAGCAATTCAAGGACCGCGTCGTTGAGCAGGTCAAAGGCTCACTGCTGATGGACAGCCTCGGGCAAGTCACCGATACCGACCAGTTCTCGGCGATCGGCGAACCTGACTTCGATTACAACGCAATTGAAATCCCAGACACCGGCGACTTCAAGTTCCAGTTCAAAATTGAAGTTCGACCTGAATTTGAAACCCCGACTTGGAAAGGCATCAAGTTTGCCAAGCCTGTCGAAACGGTTTCCGATGCCGACGTCGATGAGGCTTTGAAGCGAGTCCTTTCGCGTTATGCAACGCTTGAAGCAACCGACGAAGCCGCTGTCGCAGGCGATAAGCTTCTGCTGACCGCGAAGTTCTCGCTTGACGGCAAGAAGTTGTCCGAGATGGATGAAGAGCGTGTCACGCTTGAAGATCGCCTTAGCCTCACCGATGGCGTGTGCGAGAACTTCGGCGAATTGATGACCGGCGTGATGGAAGGTGACGTCAAGAAGGGCAAGATCAAGATCGCTGATGGCGTCGATGACGAAGAAATGCGTGGTAAGGAAGTCGACGTCGAATTCACGGTCGTCGAAGTCTTGAAGCTTGAAATGCCTGAACTGACCGATTCGTTCTTGGAAGAACTCGGTGATTTCGAGTCCGAGGATGAACTTCGCAGCTTTGTCAAAGACTCGCTCACACGCCAAGCTGATTACCGAACCGAGCAAGCGATTCGCAAAACGATTGTCGGCATGTTGACCGAGAATTTGCAATTCGAACTGCCACCAACGCTTGTTAAGCGACAAACCAATCGCGAAATGCGTCGCCAAGTCATGGAACTGCAACGCAGCGGTTTCGATGATGAAATGATCAAGCGATTCGTGAACGCGTCGCGTCAAAACGCTCAAACGTCCACCGAAGCCGCTTTGCGTGAACACTTCGTTCTCGAGCAAATTGCTGAAGAGCAAAAGATCGACGCTGAGGAAGCAGATTACGAAGCCGAAATCGAGTTGATCGCTCAACAAGAAGACGCTTCACCTCGCGCCGTTCGATCACGCCTCGAAAAGCAAGGCCAGATGGACGCACTGCGAAACCAAATCGTGGAACGCAAGGTCATCGCACTGATCGTGGAAGCTGCCAAGGTTACCGAAGAGCCTGTCGAGAAGAAGACGGGAGAAGAAGGCAGCGAGTTTGCGGTCTACCACAGCGTGCTAGCCACGAAGGACACCAGCGAGATTCCTGAAGCGAAGTACGATGACGACGCTGCGTTAGAAGGAAACAAAGTCGAGAAAGAAAAAGACCGCGAAGAAGAGTAAGCCTCTTCGCACTTCGATCTATCAACGAACAGCCGATCGCAACCATGCGGTCGGCTGTTTTTATACGCGAACAGTGCTAACGGTACGCGAGCAGTGGACCTAGTGCTACGCACTCGCTTTCGGCAGTCGCCCCCCCTTTCGAACGCCTTGCTTGGCGGGTTTGTAACCGCAGGACTGGCCAAACGCGGGTTTCAACTGGACTTTCCGTCACAGGCTGCACAACGCTCACGCAACCGAAATCTCCTGGTGCGAATTCAGGTCATTCGCTGAGAGTAGTTCGTAATCGCGACCGATACCTTACCTTGAACGCCAACCCTCCGGTGTTCAACCACCGGTGTCGCCACCCGCCAGTCGCCGCTACGAATCCTCGCGGACACGCAGCTTCAACGATTGGAACAACAGTTCTTGAGTAGCCTCGGCCACTCAGACGTGTAGCGGCTCGTGCGTGGCAACCCTTCCCAAAAACTTCAATCTATGGAGATTCACGATGCGTCGTGTATTTATTCCTGCTCTGTTGGCCGTTGCAATGCTCGCTGTTAGCTCATCGAGCGCTAGCGCATTCGGCTTCCTTGACAAACTATGTAACAACGACTGCGACACTTGTTGTGACGTCGAGCCAGCTTGTGGTTGCGAATTTGCTGCCCCAACATGTGGCTGCGAAGTTGTTGATCCTTGCTGTGACTCGCCATGTGGCAAGCCAAAGTTCGGTCTTCTGAAAAAGCTTTTCGCTAAGCACAACAATTGCTGTGACAGCGGTTGCGAAATCATGGAACCAGCATGTGGCTGCGAAATCATGGAACCAGCTTGCGGTTGCGAAGTAGCTGCACCATCATGCGGTTGCGAAGTTGATCCTTGCTGCGATTCAGCTCCTGCTTGCGGAAGCAAGATCAAGGGTCTGTTCTCGAAGCTTTTCCACAAGCACAACAACTGCTGTGACACCGAACCAGCTTGCGGTTGCGAGTACATCGAACCAGCATGCGGTTGCGAGCCAAGCTGCGGCTGCGGAATGTAATCCTGCGTTCCAGGTCGCTGTCTTCACCACGTCGGCAACGACTAGCTCTACAAAACGAAACCTCGGTTAGCAAGTTTGCTAGCCGAGGTTTTTTCGTTTCAATACGCTCGATGCCGATTCGCTGTGGCGATGGCCAACGCCATCGTCATTGCGACTGAGATTCCTAGCCTCCGAACGGATCCGCGAACGGGTCGGATGATTCACCCGCTCCACTTCCAAACGGATCCGACATTCCGCCATCGCCAGCACCAAATGGGTCACTCGCACCGGCGCCGAAGGGATCGCTTGCACCGGCACCAAAGGGGTCCATCGTATCGGGCTGAGCTGCCTCTTCGGATTCTGGCTTCGCATCGCCTTCACCAGCATCCGCGGCTTCTTCTTCCGAACTATCGGGCTGAATGTTAAGAGTCGGCAGCTCAGCGTCCTCGGGTCGCAAACACTGGATGACGCCATTTTCGCTCACCAAATACAAACGATTGGTCAGCGTATTCTTCAGCAAACGCCCGGGTCTGAGGCTGCGGAATAGTTCAACGCGGTCACCGGTCTTTTGGTCGATCACGGCCATTGCTCCGGATGTACTCCGCACAAACAAACCCTTGCCAACCGCACCAATCAGCTCATCAACAGATTTCGCGGGTTGATCCCAAATTGGCTCACCCGTCGCGACCGACACGCAGTAAAGCGTTCCATAGGCCGACCGAATGAAAAGCTGATCACCAAAGATCACCGGTTCGTCATAGAACGGCTCGCCAAACGGTTGGCTCCACAAGACCTCGCCTGTGCGGTTCGCTCGAATCCCGTAGACCTGACCATTGTCGGTACCGAAGAAGAAGCGGTCGCCGCTAGCACGAGCCAGTTTGCCAGACACCATCCCGTCGGTCGCAAAGCGAAACTGGATGGATGGTTTGCCCTGCAATTCCATTCCGTAGATGAAGTGTGCGTCAGTTGCCCAAACGACTTTAGTGGAATCGCCAGGTGCTTTTACTGGTGGTGCGAGAGCGCGGCCTTGAAAGCTCGAATAGAAAATATCGCGTTCTAAGTCACTCAACAGGTACGAATCAACGTCTCCACCGATACCTAGCACCATCACATAGTCGCCGCTGTTGATGGCGCCAAAGAGTGGTGGTCGTCGCAGACGCAGCTCTTTAACAACTTCACCGTTGGTGGCGTCGACGACAATAAGGTTAGTTCCGTTGATAACGGTAAGCAGTTGATCATCGACTCCTAGCCCACCGAAATTCAACTTCCGATTGCCAACGCGAGTCATCCAGATCACTGCCCCCGTTTCAGCGTCCCGGGCCTCAAGTGTTCCGTCGTTTGATACTGAATACAAACGAACGCGAGGCGATTGGGTGGTTCGAATGCTCGCTTCGATGCCATAGCGTTTTAACCTGCGAACTTCATTCTTGGCGAGTCGCTCGGCCTCGGCTAGTCCAATCGGTTCGCCCAGACGATCGGCTTGATTGGTCCAAATGCGGCTCATCACGCGAACGTTGTCCACGTCGCTTTCCGCTCCACCCTCCTTCGTTTCATCAGCCGCACTCTTGCCAGTAGCGGGCGACGCTTTGGCACCGGGTTGGCTAGCGACCACTTCGACATACTCATTGGGATCCGCGTCGTGAACATGCAACAGCAAGTCCGAAATCGACTGAGTTCCCATCGGAGCGGTGACAGTGCGCGTCCAACTCTCGACCAAACCAAGCTTGGCAGCCACGTGAGATGGCATTAGTTCCTGGGCCACCGCGGATGATGGCACCCAAACGAGGCTAGGGACAAGGGCGAGCGCTGTGATGAAAGCGGCAACAAAAGGGCGTTGCATGAACGTATTCTCGAACGAGAGAGGTGGAAAAGGCGATTTGTAGGGGTGACGGCGATGAATGGCCATTATTGGTAGTTTAGTTGATTTCTACGGCAATTTGCTACAAAAACAAATATGCCTGTACACATCATCCAGACCCTAGAATCCATGACCGTTTCTGCGGCTTATTCGGACAAATCGGGGGATCACCCGAGCGGACTTGCCCCAGCGAATCTCGATCTCGACGACCTCTTTCTAGTCAATCTCGCCCGCGCCACTTCACCCGAACGCCCACCCACGATTGCAGAAGCGCCAGCCACTGCAGCCCGACGAATACCAAAACTGACGCGCTGTGGAAGACCAACCCCCAGCCCGATTGCCGAAAATTCTTGCACACCCAAGCTCGCGGCAAATGCCCTAAAAACGCCGCTGCCGAAGCCACCAAGAACGCTGGGCGGTTCAGTGCAGCAGAAGACATCACGATCAGGGGAAGCACACTGCCACCGATCAATAGAACCGAGAATGGAACAATCAGCCGGGTACTGGCGATGCCTTCCGTCGCATTCTTAAGTGCTCCTCGAACCACCTCTCGAGCATTTCGGTACATCCGGCACTTGGCCAGATTCGTACCGTCGATCACATCCGTCGATAGACCAGCTTCACGATAAGCCCGCGGAAGCTTGATCCCGTCATGCCGCGAACCGCGAATCGCGCGGTGGGTGCCGGCGAGCTCGTAGTCAGACTTACGAGTGACAAAAAGTTGTCCGCAGCCCGACGCGAATGCTGGCGATGTTGATCGCCTCATTCGTCCCATCGGCAAATAGCACAGCAGGATGTAGTACATCATGGGAATGATCCACTTCTCAAGCCAAGTGCCCGTCTCTTGGTGAGGAAACGCGCTGAGTAGCTTTGCTTGATGCGTGTCCTGGTAGGTCACCAACTTCGCGATCGCATCGGGTTCTAATCGCACGTCGGCGTCCATGAACACCAAACGATCGTTCGATGCCAACAACGACAATTGGTAACAGGCATGCTGCTTTCCATTCCATCGGTCCGGCAACGGTTTTCCTTGTGCGTATCGAACGCGAGGATCGACGTCAACAAGATTTTTTACGACTTCCGCGGTTCGGTCGGTCGATTGATCATCCATCACAATCACTTCGACATCGATGTTCTCACTGGCCAGGGCAGCGGTCACGCTCGCGTGGATCCCGGCTTCTTCATCACGAGCTGGGATTAACACGGACACGCTTGTGCTTGCCGATTCATCGTGCGTCAGATCGACGATGAATTGAGGCAGGTTTGCCCAGCAGTTGCCGACCGCGATTAACGACAGCACGAGAGCAATGATCGCGATGGTCAGCCAGATCATTGAAACTGCTTTCCGTGCTGCGATTGAAACTCGGTCCTGGTGATCCAAGACTTTGTTCGCCGAAAGAAGTCGTAAACACCTCCCGCACCCTTTCGTCCTTTTAACAGGTTCTCGAAGTGCGATGAATCACGACGAATCGCCAACGCGGCCAATTCTTTCTGGTTGTCACGAAGTTGTTTGGTTAGCTGAATCGACCAATCGGACTTGGACCATTGGTCATGTTGGCCGAGTGAAATGGGACTACCGAATCGAACCAAGCAAACCGGCAAGCGTTCATCCCAAAACACGTACTCCATCGCCATTGCGATCGCGTAGCCCGTGCGTCGTCGATGGCACAGGTGAGCCAGTCCGGGCATCAGTTCCGCTGAATGATCACGTGCATCAGAAAATCGACCCTCGGGTGTGATCCACAAAGCGGCACGCCCCTGATCCAAGATCTTGTTGCTGTACTTCAAAAACGCAGCCGCACCGGAGGTTCGATTCAGGTCGACCCCATAGAATCCCAGCCTGGCGAACACGCGATAGTTTTCTAGCGCAGAAGCATCGATGGGGGCATAGAACTGGCGGCCTCCCAGGAGTTGTTGATTCAGGAAATGGGCAATCAAGGGATCCCACCATCCAGGATGATTTCCAAAGACAATCACCGGCTCGACGGCACCGACGACGAGGTCGCGAGCGGACTGTTCGGTGCCGATAGGATCTGAGCCTGATAGCTGTAAGCCTGATCGATCTTCTTTGAGATCGCGATTGAGGTGCTGACTAGACACAGCCGCATCGGATGGCTCCACGGGTTTCGTTCCCTTGGCAACCGCAATCGCATGAAAATGCCTCGCCAGATACGGCGACAAGAAGCGGTGAAATCCATTCTGAAACCAATCGGCAACCTGAGGTACTTCAAAGTCGTTAGGAGAATCCGTCTTGGACATCAGGTTCCATCTAGAGAGGTGAGAACAGTTCGACAATTGTAGTATGTCAGAAAGTCCCGTACGCGTGCCGACTGTGGCTCGCAGAAAGCCGCCGATGCTCGGGTGTGCGGCCACCTGCTACCACCTAGCGTTCAACCTCGTTACCTTTTGCTCAGCATCGCTTGCCCGTCCTTCTTTTCCCAAAGCTTTCGCGCTGATGGAATTTCTGCTTTACCTGTCGATTATCCCAGCTCTGGGACTCGCCGCCCAATGGCTCGCTTGGCGAACGAATCTGCCGAGCATTCTCTTGCTGCTGCTCTTCGGTGTCGCTCTGGGGCAGTTCGTTAAACCTGATTCTTACTTCGCGGAACTTACCGGCGGTGGTCTGCAAGCGGGGCCCGAGATCCTTTTTCCGATCGTATCGCTGTCGGTCGCCGTGATTATGTTCGAGGGCGGCTTGTCGTTGAAGTTGAGCGAACTTCGCGAGGCTGGCGGTGCGGCACTGCGGCTGTGCACGATCGGGGCGTTGATCACGTGGGCTGGTGCCACGATCGGAGCATTCTACTGCCTGAACTTTTCGTGGCAGGTGAGTTCTTTGTTGGGAGCCATCCTGGTTGTGACTGGCCCGACGGTGATTGGCCCGATTCTTCGACAAGTCCGACCAAGCAAGCGCGTTTCGGCGACATTAAAGTGGGAAGGCATCGTCATCGATCCCATCGGAGCCATCCTAGCGGTGCTGGTGTTCGAGCAAGCCTTATTGCATGCCGGCGAGGCTACGTTTGGGTCAGCAATGGTGATGCTCGCGAAAACAACTGCCATTGGAACACTGCTGGGCGTCGCAGGCGGTTGGATGCTGACGTCGGCGTTCAAGCGGTTCTGGGTTCCCGATCAATTGCAGGGCGTGGGCGCCTTGTCGGTCGGCTTGTTGTTGTTCGCGATCAGCAACACCATGGCGCACGAATCGGGTTTGATCACGGTGACGGTTCTGGGCCTATGGCTGACTAACCAGCACGGCTTTGAGATCGCGCACATTATCGAATTCAAAGAGAATCTTCGAACCCTTCTGATCGGCTGCCTGTTCATTGTGCTTGGATCGCGGGTCGATTTGGCGGACGTTGCTGCGATTGGATGGCCAGGACTCGCGTTCTTGTTGATCCTGATCTTATTGGTGCGCCCACTGGCGGTTTTCATTTCGTTGATTGGGTCCAAACTGACCTATGCGGAACAGGCATTTGTTGCCGGTTTGGCTCCTCGAGGAATCGTGGCTGCTGCGGTCAGTAGCGTTTTTGCGTTGGAATTGGAACGAAAGCTTGAAGGATTTGCGTTGCCCGGCGCTGACCAGTTAGCGACCGTTACATTCTTGGTGATTGTCGGAACGGTTACGGTCTATGGGCTTTCGGCAGCACCGCTGGCGAGTTGGCTTGGGCTTGCGGATTCAAAGTCGAATGGTGTGCTGATTGTGGGCGCCGACGCCTGGGTTCGCGAATTTGCTCTGCAATTGCAGAAGTCCAAGATTCCTGTTGTCCTGGTCGACACCAACTACAACAAAGTGACCCAGGCCAAGGTTGCGGGTTTGACTGCGGTTTGTGCCAACATCCTCAACGAACACGCGCGGGAAGAACTTCCGCTAGCCGGGATTGGCTCGTTCATGGCAATGACGCCCAACGATGAGGTCAACACGTTGGCGGTTAAGGAATGTCAGCACATCTTTGGGCGGTCCGGAGCGTACCAATTGTCCTTTACCAAGCAAAATTCGAAGAGCCGCCGCGGCATGACCAAGAACTTGATGGGAAGAGAACTTTTCAACGAAGGTACAACGTTTTCGAGCATCAAAGGGCAAGTCGAAATTGGGTCCACGTTCCGTTCGACGACGCTTAGCGAAGAATTTTCATACGCAGATTTCTTAAAACGTCACCAAGGCGGCGCGACGCTCATGTGTGCGATCGACGAAGACAAGCACGTGATCTTCAAAACCGTGGGCGATGATCTGCACCCTCAAGCCGGCCAGACGATCATTGCGCTAGTTTCATCCACACCAATTCCGGATGACCACGCGTCACAAGCCTAGAACGGTCGGCGCAGAAGTCAAGGCAGCAGTCGAGGCAGCAGTCGAGGCAGCAGTCGGCGGTGGGTTCGGCGTAGCGATCGGTAGTGGGTTCGGCGGTGGTATCAACGCTATGGTTGAGGCGGCTCAGGTCTTTGTCGCCTGCCGATCGTCAATGCAAGGAAGATCATGATGGCGGGGACCAAGCCGCAGATAAACAGGGAACCGTAAAGGTTTTCCGGAACGCCAACTTTCCGCAATGCTTGATCGTCCAGGCTGGCTTTGAACGTAAAGAATATTAGGGGCGTCAAAATCGCGACCAACGCTAGAGCCTGCATCAACGACGTGAAGTAATCGCGATGGTGACGTTGAGCCCACATCCATGCCGTGACAGTACAAACGAGCACGAACCCGCCTATGGAGATGATCCCGGGAAACAAGATGCCGTCCTTCAACAACATGAGCCCTGACGCGGCCATCCACGCGGTTCCTCCAATCATGGGACCGAACCAAGCTCCAGCATTCCACGATAATTGTGAACTGCGTTGAGGGTTGGGTTGAGGATGGGAGGAAACGTATTCTTGGGACTTATGATCTGACATCTCAATTGGCATGCAACGATCAGGGGTTGGCGAATCGGCTGCCAACTTACACACTGGCGTCGGACATCTCTGTCATTTGGATTGTTCGTTTTTCCCAAAATTGAGCCCACTTTTGAGCGACCCCACCAGCACGCCTGCTGCCAAGAAAACAACGTTCATCGACCCAACGTTTCTGTTTCGGTTTGAAATCGACTTGAAGAAGCAGAAACTCGATTGGTCGACCAAGGGGTTAAAACTGCCCGAAACTTGTCGGTTACCATCGTTCGGTGGTCTGGCGGGGCGGCCCGTTTTCGCGGACGTGCGAATGGCGTGGTCCGAGCAAGGCATTGGTGTGCACCTTAACGTCAACGGTAAACGCCAATTGCCGTGGTGCCGCGATTCAAGGCCCGAGGACAGTGACGGGTTTCACTTGTGGATCGACACGCGTTGCAGTCCCAATATTCACCGAGCGACGCAGTATTGTCACCGGTTTCTTTGGATGCCATCAGGCGGCGGACCACAACGAGAACGCCCCGTCTCGGCACTGGTTCCAATCAACCGTGCTCGAAACTTTCCCAAGCCGATTTCAAATTCGGCCATCAAGGTCGTCGCGTTCCCACGTCACGATGGATATGAACTCTCTGGAATTGTTCCCAGCGAGGCATTGACTGGGTACGAACCCAAGCAGCAACCCAGAATCAGTCTGTACTACGCGGTGATTGATCGCGAACTCGGCTGGCAAACGCTGTCGCTTGGGCCAGAGTACCCCGTCATGGAAGACCCCAGTTTATGGGGCGAAGCGAGATTGGTTTAGGCTTCCTAGCAGCAGCCATCCATCAGAAAACGAAAAAAGCCTCGTCAAATGACGAGGCTTTTCTTGATTTTCAGTGCGAGTCAAAAACTACGCAACCACGTTGATACGTCGTCCCTTGCGGTCAAACATGACCTTACCGTCGATCAACGCGAACAGGGTGTAATCGTTGCCTTGGCCAACACCGCGTCCAGGGTGGAACTTGGTGCCAACCTGACGAACGAGGATGTTACCGGCGACTACAGCTTCGCCACCAAACTTCTTAACGCCGCGACGTTGTGCATTGGAATCGCGACCGTTTCGGCTCGATCCCTGTCCCTTCTTATGTGCCATTTCCGTGTGCCTTACAAATCTTACAAACAGTGAATTCTGGGGTGGATTCACCGCTAATTTATGGTGAATTTTGCGGGAGTCTACCTGACGCTATCAAGTTTCTCAAGTGGGAGTCCAGAGAACCCGTGCGGGTTTCGAGCGTCTGACATGTTCAGACCCACTGGGTTCGTCAGTTCGGTGGGTTAACGATCTCGTTTGAAACGCCAACTTCGGCGACTGGGGCAGTTCAACTGGGGCACCTCGACTGGGGCACCTCGACTGGGGCAGCTCAAAGGGCGAACCTGGCCTTAACCAGCCGCATGGACTGCTTGGTCAAACGCCAAAACTGATGGGCCAGTACCCCGAACTCGCGGCCGAGGCACCGATTGCTTGGTCAGTGATTGCTTGTTTTCAACGCCGCCATGAGTGCTCGTGAGCATCATTTTCAACCCTGCGACCTGTTCCGGTTCAACCGGAATGCAGCTCTGTGTGAACCATCCCACCGCTGACGAGAACGTTTCTTGTCGAAGCACCAAGCGTCCCGATTGTTCGTCGCCCGCCTTGCTGTCACTTTTCTCAACCGCGACGACGAGTCGAGAATGGCCGTCGGACGCTGGAAATACGTTCAAAATCGTTTGTGAATGCACTTGGGTCGAGCCTTGAGAGCTTACACTGAGACAGGTGGGGGGAGATTGCTTGTTGCAACTCATTCTCAATAGCTGCCAGTCTATTCGTTCCACCGACCTCGTCAACTGGAAATATCCTCTCAAGCATGTCCAAACCCAAGAAACTCTCTGACTCCATCGAAGAAGCACGCAAGAAGGCCAAGAAAGCAGGTTTGGACCAAGTCAGCCGTTCTATCGGGATGTGTGTCGACACTCGGACCGCAAAGTGTGCCAGTAAGAAGTCCATGCAGGCAACTTGGAAGCATCTTCGTGAGCGAATTAAGCAGTTCAATCGAGATTCGGCGAAGTTGGGTAAGCGACAGGGCAAACTGATGCGGCTAAAACTGGGCTGCATGGGATTATGCAAAGGCGGTCCGATCGTGGTCGTGTTCCCCGATGGTGTTTGGTACGGCGGTTGTACACCCGACGTGATCGACCGCATCATTGACGAACATTTGATCGGCGGAAACATCGTGACCGAGCACGTCATTAGCCAGCCGTGCCAAGCAAGCCTGATCCCTTCGGTCTAACCCCAATCTCAACCGTTCCCCATCACGACGATCGGCAACCGTGTCTGAAAATCCATTTGTGGACCCAGGTCCGTCGCACCTCAACCAAACCGCTTCGTCCCTTAGCACGTCTCCGTTGGGCGGGCCGAACAACCTTGGTCCTCGGCCCAACCCTACCAACCAACGGTCGGGCTTGCTTGTTATCGGGTTGATCGTTGCCAGCTTGTTCATTGTTTGCAGTGGCTTTGCTGGTCTGTCCTTCGTCGCTTTTCGCTCGATCGCGAACCAGGGCGTGGTAACCGAGTTGCCCGAAAGAGAAAGCGTGTTCGAAGACGATGCAAGCGCGTTCAACGAAGCGCTGCGTGTTGCGAAGCTTCAGGTGGAACAGGGTTCCGTGGATCCCGATTCCAATTGGGATCCATCCGTTCTCGATTTTGTGAACGCGGCCCTGGAAAACGAAGCTGAAGACGAAATCCCTTTTCATTCAGGCATGTTTGTCGAAGCGGTTGCCAAGAGCCCATGGGGCGACAATGAGATCGGAATGATCGAGCGATTACAAATCGCAAGCTGGATCAAGCAATACACGCCACTTCCACCCAGGCACGCTGATTACTGGCGAGTTCTGAACGTTACCGTTCGCGATGATCAACCGCTCGCCGAAGTCGACATCTTGTTCTATTCCTATTCCGACCAAGCTACATCGGCTCGCTGGTTTCTGGTTTACGACGAGGTTGGCGATTGGTCTGCGCAAAGTATTCACGAGCCCGATCGCTGGCGAGTCTATGACCACGCAATGCTCGAGGAAGGGCGGCGAATCTCAGATGAGTATGCTGCCTACGCTCGCGGTGACATCATGTTCGCCGATGGATACGAGTCAACGTTGTTAAAGATGAACACCGCGAGCGAATTATGGGCTGACGGTAAAATCGACGATGCGCGCAAGCGTTTGCGAGAGTGCGAACGTGCAAGCATGCTGCCGAGCGATCGCGACTTGGCAATGCTGAAGCTTTCCTATGTGTACTATCAACAAGAAGAAAACACCGAAGCAATTCGAGTGCTCGCTTCCATCAAGAACCCCGACGCAATTTGGGGAGTTTGGCCCATGGTTGCCTTGTGCCAAACGAGCTTGGGCAACCACGACAAAGCCATCGAGGCTCTGAAGCGTGCTCAATCACAATCGCCGCAACACCCCAACCACGACTGGCTGACAGCCGAGATCTTTGCCCAGCAGGATCGCGACGACGAGTCCGCCGATGCACGTGCAAACGCTCTGAAGATGATGGCACGAGATACTGGCCAGCTAACGGTTCTCGCCGATTACGAGCGGGTCAAAGACATTCCGGCAATGATCTATGCGGCACGTTCCGCCGCTTCCCAAAACGATGATCAAGTTTGGGAACGGTTTGCCGACAACGCGTACTATCATCCTGAACTAGCATCCGCCTCAATTGACGCGGTCAAAGCACTCGAATCTGTTCCCATCGGAATGGTCGAGTTACTAGCCGCCAACGCGGCATGGGCACGGGACGACCACGATGCCGCTGCTGCTTCGTACCTTAAAGTCAACGAGATTGCCGAATCCGAGCTATGGCGTCGGTCGTCCAAACGTGACTGGTTTCACGTTCGCATCGGCCAAGAGAATTATGATGCGATTCTCGCTGAGTCGAAGGATTTAGATGAAACGTTAAGAATGCTGATGGACTATGTGCTCGAGGACATCACCATTTCCAAACCCGCTAACCTGATCACGGCTTTCGCAAACCGCCCGGACGTTTCTGAACTTCCAGTTGCCCAGGGTCTAATCGGGCTCGCACATATGTTGCTCAACGAGAACGAAGCCGCTGCCGCAAAGCTTGGCGTCTTCCACGAGTGGCTAGAAGAACCCGAACAAGCGTCCGATGAAGACATATCTTGGTGGAACGGGACAGTCAAAGAACTGTTGGCCGCAGCGATTCAGGAAACCGGGCAAACCGATTTAGTCGTTCGACGATTTGGTGACGATCCGTATCTATCGATTCAAATCGGTCGCTGGATGATTGATAACGCCACCGACGCCGAACTGCGGTCCTTTGCCGATCGATACGCCGATGGCGATGCGATGATGCAGCTTCAATCGCTGCGGGTGAAGGCTCATCTGGCCCAACGTTCGGACGATCGCGATACCAGCATCAAACTACACCAGGAAGTTGTTTCTAAGGCTGACGAGATTGCAGAGTCGAATGACGACTTCTACTCTTACTTTGCCAGCAACGAACGCAACCAGTACTTCGCGAGTTTACGCCTGCTGCCAGCCGATTTGACGGCTTCAAACTCTGGCGACGAAATCGCAGGTGACCTCGGATTGCGGCAATCCATGATCACCGAGTCAGAACGTTTTTCAGATTGGCAACTCGCCGAAGCCTGGCTAGCCGACGTCCAACGCGATTCCAGCGTGGACGTTGCATCGCTTGCCAACTCGTTTACCAGTGCAGTGGAGATACACGCGGAAGCCGGACGTTGGGATGAAGCGATCGCCCTTTGCGAACGAGGGTTGAAGATTGCCGAAAACCGTCAAAGCGACTCAGACAACAACGATCTTTCCAGCCTGCAAAATGCTCGAATCTTGGCGTTGTTAGCAGCAGAACGATTCGACGAAGCTCGTCAACTTCTCGCTCAGTCGAGCGAACCCGTCGGATACGCTTCGATTGACGTCCCAGCCGAACTGCTGGCTGACTTGGCTGAAGGGAATCTATCGGTTTTGCCTGAGCACTTTGCGACCGAGAAACCAGACGAAGTGGCTAATTGGTTGATCAGTGCTCCTCGTCGACGACTGTTTGAGTTGCAGTCCAATAATCCTCACTTCGACACTCTGCTTGAAGCTTACCCGATGACCATTGGGTACCACGGTGCTCAACAAACGCTACGCATTGTGGTCAACGCAAACCTGACCAAACTTCAGTGGCACGAGTGGGGAACGAAGAATCTGCAGTCCGCGTTTTCGCAATCACTTGGTGAATCGGTTCAAGTACGTGAACTGGACAACTTCGCGGATAAGTCGGGATGGTCGTTGACAACACAATCCGGCGATTCCTTTGTCGTCGGCGTTTCGCGAATTGCAGCATCGGCCTCAGATCTTCGTGGTGTGATTGACCAACGGGCGGGCGAGTATGATCGCGAAACAAACACGATCCGCTTTGACGTTGTCACTCTCAGCGTGCTCGATTACGAACCTTTGGCCAAGCAAAGGCTCTTTGACTGCGTTGCCGCGTTGACCAACGCAACACAGTCCGTTGTTTGCGTGGCATGGAACGACAATTCGCGCATCTGGATTGGCGACAACCTTGCCGAGCGCTTGCGGTGGCAAAACAAAGTGGAACGCGACGACGAACGTCTGGCCGCGTCAATCTACGGATACCGCGTTGATGAAGATGGCGAGATGATCGACGAAACGGAGTCGGACCACCATTGGCGGCAATTGGCAGGGTCTCAAGCGAATCTTCCGGTGACGGTGCAACATTATTGCGAATCCAATGTAGAACTCTTGCCGGCAACCCTGATTGGCTACGACGACGTGTCTGATTCTTTCGCGGTACGGTTGGACCAGGATTCTGCCATTAGTCGTTATCTCAAGGCGGACAAACGTTGCCTTGTTCGGGCATCAAACCTTTTGGCTAAGCAAGAGGCCGGAACGCCGGTTCCTTAGCGAATTGCGTCTTCTTGGGTCTCCATTTCCAATCGCACTGCCCCCCCTTCGTCGATCCTAAGTCTTGGGCGTACAATCTTAGCTGACCCAGCAGCATCCACTCACCTAGAACGTCTATGTCCACGCGTCGCCGCGCCCGCGAAATTGTCCTGCAACTGCTCTACGAGGCAGATGTCAACGACTTTCGTGAAGCAGAGTCGGCTAAGAAGTTCATCCGATCACGAATGCAAGGACGGAAGGCGCTTACTGATTTCGCATGTGATTTACTCACCGGCACAATTGAACATCGTGTCGAAATTGACGAGCACCTTTCCAAACTGTCATCGCACTGGGCATTGCCACGAATGGCGGTTGTTGATCGAAACGTACTACGCTTGGGGGCCTACGAGATTCTTTTCGCTGACACCCCAGGTCGAGTTGCAGTGAATGAGTCGATCGTGTTGGCTAAACGTTATGGTGACAAGAACAGCCCTCGTTTCGTCAACGGTGTTCTGGATCGACTGATGAAAGAGTCCAGCGGCAAAGTCAGAACCGACCAATCCTGAAACGTTGCGTGTGTAGCTTCTTCCCCGACAAGATGTCAGTGAGTGATGGAAACAGCGAGCGAAGAGAGCGACAAGCAAGAGACTGATCCGCTAATGCGGCGTTACTTACGCCGACTTTGGGTGGGTGTCGCCGTTTTGGTGGTGTTAGCGATACCGGCAATCATTCATTCCGACGCCGCCATCCGGTCTCTCTTTAATCGGCCATCGGATTGGGTGCCTGATTCGCTTGCCGAAAAAGCCGAGTTCAACGACTTCGCCGAACACTTTTCCGTCGCCGACCTGATCATGGTCGCGTGGGAAGAATCGACGCTCGGTTCGCCTAGCCTCGCGCAGGCATCCGCAATTCTGCAACCATTGTCGGTAGATCAAGGCCAGCCGAGCGAGGACGTTGTCCTTCCCGATTGGGCCGATGAGTGGATAGCTGAAATGCAAACCATTTGTGGCGACCCTCATCCGTTGCAGTGGGCGCGTAGTGGCGACGAAACGTTGCAAACGATGACTTCCTCGCCAGCAAGCATTCCTCGCGAGATGGCCATTTCGCGATTGGTGGGGACATTGATCGGCCCCGATCGCGAACACACCTGCCTTGTCGTTTCGCTTCACGAAAGCGGACTATCGAAGCGTCGCGAACTGATTCCCGCCATCCGTGAAATGGTAGGTCGCCTAGTCGATCGTTCTGCGCTGGATGTCGCAGTGGTCGGCGGCCCTTTTGAAGGCGCAGTCGTCGACGCCGAAAGCATTCGCTCAATCAAAACGTTCTCGCCGCCGTCAGCGATCATAGCGGCGATTTTGTGTTTATTTTGCCTTCGTTCCGTTCCGCTGACCACTGCCATTGTCGCCGTCGCTGTGATCGGCGAAGGGCTCGTCTTGGCCGCGGTCTACTACACGGGAACACCCATGAATGCGGTGCTTATCGTGCTACCGCCATTGGTCTTTGTGCTAACGGTCTCGGCCGGTATTCACCTCAGCAATTACTACCTCGACATCACGAAAGAATTCCCCCATACATCGCGAAGTGAAGCAGCATCGCGAGCAATGCGAGCTGGCGTGATGCCGTGCATGCTGGCGACCGGAACCACGGTCATTGGCTTGATGTCGCTTATCTTGGTGCGTCTTGGTCCGGTCCGAATCTTTGGCGCCGTCGCTTCGCTCGGCGTCATCCTGACACTCGGATTGCTGGTCTTGGTGTTGCCCGGGGCGATGGTGCTAACCAAGCCTCGCAAAAAGTACATCGAGCGAGCACTCAATCAAGACAGCGCTATTGAAGAGCGCAATACCGCAAAGATTTGGTTCCGCCGTCGAATGGCCCGACCGTGGCCCATCATCGTGACGTTCTTGACCATCGCGGGTTTTTTGTCGGTTGGACTAAGTCGGCTTGAAAGTAGCGTTAACGTGCCTCGAATGTTCTTGCCGGACAGCGACATACGCACGAGCTACGCATGGTTTGAGCGAAACATTGGCCCGACCATCACCGGTGAGCTGTTGTTGACATTTCCAGCCATGACCGAGGAAGACGATTTGATCGAGCGTTTTGCGATCGTTGAAAAAGTTCAGATCGCAATCAATCACCAATCGGAAGTCGGTGGTACTTTGTCGCCCCGAACGTTCGTTCGTTCGATTCCGCGAGGCCGAAGCATTCGCGACACGATCACGCGTAGTGGACTCATCAAGCAACTTCGCGACCCCGAATCCGCGCTCGGACAACTCGGCTTCATCGCTAATGATCCGGATCGGCAACTCTGGCGAATCAGTATCCGAATTCCTCATGACGAATTTACCGACATCGGTGACCAGATCGACGCGATTAAGGCATCAGCGGACGAAGCGATAGAGGACGCATCGATCCCCGTCCAAGCAACGTTCACCGGCGGAGTTGCGATCGTTCACAAATCGCAAGAGATTCTGTTACGTGACTTGTTTTGGTCCTTCGTAACTGCCTTTGGCGTGATCGCCGTGGTGATGGTTGTCATGCTACGAAGCGTGATTGGCGGCTTGATTGCCATGCTACCGAACCTTTTCCCCACCGTTGCTCTGTTTGGCATGATGGGATTGATTCGACTTCCGCTGGACATAGGCTCGGTCATGTCAGCCAGTGTCGCATTGGGGATTGCGGTCGATGACACCGTTCACCTGCTCAGCCGTTTCGGTTCGCGACGCGCACGTGGTATCGGGCAGATCCGAGCCGCCTACGGAGCTCTGGCACAATGCGGGATGGCGATGGTGCAAACAACGCTCGTCTGCGGCGTGGCGCTGATGGCTTATTGGTTCAGTGATTTTGTTCCAACAAGTCGATTTTCGCTGTTCATGTTCGGACTGCTGATGAGCGCGCTATTGGGCGTTACCTTCCTATTGCCCGCACTGATGTGCAGCGTCTTGGGCAAATGGTTGGCTCGACCAATCGGCGTCGACCCAGGAGCCAGCGTCTATGCCGATGGCCCTCAAACGGATCCGGACGATGTTCGCCGCGTTCCCACCCGATGGCAAAACTAACGTCCAATTAGACGTAGTTCGGTGTTGGGGCTCGGTAGTCATCCAGGTTGATACTTTGGAACCATTCGATCGTTCGCTGCAACCCTTCAGCAAGCGGGACCTTGGGTTCCCAGCCCAGCTTTTCTTTGGCAAGCGATATGTCAGGGCGACGGCGAGTGGGATCGTCGGAAGGTAAGGGACGCTCGACCAGCTTGCTTTTGGCGCCCGAGATTCGAATAACTTCCTCGGCTAGTTCACGAATGGTGAACTCCACAGGATTGCCAATGTTTACTGGCCCCACAAAATCGTCGACATTCATCATTCCGATAATGGCATCGCACAAATCATCGCGGTAACAGAACGATCGAGTCTGCTTCCCATCACCAAAGATCGTGATGTTTTCGCCCACCAATGCTTGGCGAATGAAATTCGAAACGACACGCCCGTCATAGGGATGCATTCGAGGTCCATAGGTATTGAAGATCCGCACAATGCGAACGTCGACGTTGTTGCTGCGGTGGTAGTCCATGAACAACGTTTCGGCAACTCGCTTGCCTTCGTCGTAACACGCACGCAGCCCGATTGGATTAACGCTGCCTCGATAGCTTTCCACCTGGGGATGAACTTCCGGGTCCCCGTAAACTTCGCTCGTGCTGGCCTGCAAGATACGAGCTCCGCACCGCTTGGCAACACCAAGCATGTTGATCGACCCAAGAACGCTCGTCTTGATCGTCTTGATGGGGTTGTATTGGTAGTGTCCGGGGGCCGCCGGGCAAGCCATGTTGTAGATCTGGTCCACTTCCAAAAAAATCGGCAACGTGATGTCGTGTCGGATCAATTCGAAATTGGGACGATCGAGCAGATGGACAACGTTCGTTTTTTGACTGGTAAAGAAGTTGTCCAAGCAAATCACATCATGACCATCATTGACCAGTCGCTCGCAAAGATGAGAGCCAAGAAAACCGGCACCGCCAGTGACAAGGATTCGTTGAATCATGATTGGTTTACAAGTATTTAGAGTTCGAGGATGCAGCGGGTTAGCTTAGCGTGCGATTGTCAATTAATCGAGCGCCACCCACTCTAGCCGCGATCAACGCGACCGCTTTCGGTGGCACAATGTCGTACCGCTGAAGCGTATCGGCATCCACGACGGAGGCATAGTCGACCGAATCGACGCCGCGCAACTCTTCACTCATCAACGCTTCTAGCGCCGCAGTCGAACGCTCACCTTGACGATATGCTTCATGGGCGATGGACAGGGCTCGCGACAACGACAACGCTCGAACCCGATCATCGGATGATAGATACCGGTTGCGACTGCTCATCGCCAACCCGTCTGATTCGCGCACCGTTTCGCCAGCCACCAATTCGATTGCCACGTTCAGATCTCGCACCATGGCTTCGATCACTTTGAATTGTTGGTAGTCCTTGCGACCAAAGATGGCGACATCGGCGGGAACGGCGTGAAAAAGCTTCAAAACGATCGTGGCGACACCGCGTAGATGACCGGGGCGAAACTTGCCTTCAAGAGGAATGGCTACCGATGGCGGTTCAACAAACGTACTCGCACCGCTCGGGTACATCTCTTCGTTCGATGGCGCAAACACCATGGTCGCGCCCGCGGCCTCGACTCTCGCGATGTCTTCGTCGAAGGTTCGCGGATATTTCGCGAGATCTTCACCAGGCCCAAATTGAGTTGGATTGACGAAGATCGTGACGACCGTCTCGTCACAGCGCTCAACACTGGCTCGCACTAGCGATAGGTGGCCTTCATGAAGGGCGCCCATGGTCGGGACAACGCCAACCCTACGTCCGCGCGCGCGAGCCTTCACTACCGCCTCGTGCATCGTAGCGCACGTTCTAAAAAGTTGCATCGATGTTGCCACTAAGGAATCTTTGACGTGGCTTCTTCGAGCACGTGCTCAGCAACGTAAATCGGTAACGGAGGCGAGAACGTGACAGCAACGGCGATCGCGTCACTCGGACGCGAATCAATTTCGATCTCTTCACCATTTTCTCGCACGAGAACTAAATTGGCGAAGTACGTACTTTGATTCAGATCGTTAATGACGATCCGGTCGATCGACGCACCAAGAGACTGCGCCACTTCCACGATCAAATCGTGAGTCAATGGCCGAGGCGGTTCGTAGTCTTCTTTAACCCGACGATCGATATTCGTCGCTTCGAAGATCCCAATCAAAATCGGAAACTCACGAGTGCCATCCACCTCTTGGAGGTAGATCACTTGATTTTCGGTCAACTCGGAAATGATGATCCGAGCGAGTTGCATCTTGACGGGCATAAATCCGTTAGCCGTGATGTGGCGAGAATAAAACTGGGAAGATTGACTAGCCAGCGGGAAACCCATTAGTTCCCTCGCCTGGCAACGATCATCCAAGTATACCGCGTCAAATTCAGCGTGGGACCGAGCCACAAACGAGAATTCCTAATCTCGCTTGAGTTTCCGATACAAGGTTTTGCGATCCACCCCAAGAATTTGTGCCGCCAGAGTCTTGTTCCCCTGGACGCAACCGAGTACATGGTCAATGTACCGCCGCTCAAGCTCCTCAATCGTCACCAGTTCGGTAGGATCATCACCGCCGATGAAAACAGATGTTTGCCGGTGGTCGCGAATTTTTTCCGGCAAATCCTCTACGCTAATTTGATCAAACCGCGTCAAAGCAACCGCTCGTTCAATGACATTGCGAAGCTGCCGAATGTTGCCAGGCCACGAATAAGACAACAACTTTTCCGCCGCCGATTCTGATAACCCGTTAACGGACTTACCACTTCGTTTTGCAAAGATGGTCACAAAGTGATTGGCAATCAACAAAATATCATTGCCTCGCGCACGCAACGGCGGCAGGTGCAATTGAATCACGTTAATTCGGTAGAACAAGTCTTCTCGGAATCGCCCTTCTTCCACGGCCGATTCTAAGTCCCGGTGCGTGGCCGTTAATACTCGGACATCGACCTCAACTTCCTTATCGCTGCCAACTGGACGAATCTTTCCTTCTTCAAGCGCTCGAAGCAACTTAACTTGCAAAGCCATGGGCATATCGCCCATTTCGTCAAGCAACAGAGTGCCGCCGTTGGCCTCTGCAAACAAACCTGCTCGTTCATTACGCGCGTCGGTAAAGGCTCCTTTGGAATGCCCAAACAACTCGCTTTCGAGCAGTGACTCACTCAACGCGGCGCAATTGACAGCCACGAACGGTTTGGATGCTCGCTTGGACTGCTGATGGATCGAACGGGCGACCACTTCTTTCCCCGTGCCGCTTTCACCCGTGATCAGGATTGACGATTCTGAATCTGCGACCCGCCCCAGTTGCTCGTAGAGAGCTCTCATGGGTTTGCTTTGGCCAATCAATTCACCAAAAGATTCCGCTTTTGCAATTTGGTCAGTGAGTAAACGAACTTGGGATTGCAATCGGCCATAGTCAACCGCTCGTGACAGGGTCGCTACAAGCAGGTCAATCTCAAAGGGTTTCGTGACAAAGTCGTAAGCGCCTGCTCGCAGCGCCGAAACCGCGGTCTCGAGACTACCAAACGCCGTCATCACCACCACGGGAAGCTGACGACGAATCTTGTGAATCTGTTCGCACAACTCAATGCCGCTTGTGCCAGGCATTTTGACGTCAGTTAAGACAGCGTCGATGTCCACCTGCTGGATTCGCTCGAGAGCATCGGCGGCGTTTTGGCACCACGACACTTCGAATCCCTTCATCGTCAATGTGGTTTCGACCAATTCGCACATTGCGCGTTCATCGTCGACGACTAACACGCACCCTCGGCTCTGGGTTTCCTGCTTACTCATAGAATGATGGGCACTTAGATGTTGTATTCGGATCGAGATGAACCAGGCGTGGGTAACGGATCCACGCGATCCGTCGACGCATTCTCGAGCAGTTGCTGGCTGTCTTGGTTCAGAAGTATTTCGTCAGCTTCGTCGACGGGCAAGAGAACACTGAATCGAGTTCCCTCACCGAGGACGCTGCTCACTTCGATTCTGCCCTCGTGATCTTCGATGATTCCGTGAGCGATCGACAACCCCAATCCCGTTCCCTCACCGACGTCCTTCGTGGTGAAGAATGGCTCGAAAATGCTCTCGAGATGTTCTTCCTCAATTCCGTGACCATTGTCAACGATGTCGATTTGATGCATCTCGATGGGAGCCACCGAAGGGTCATCGCTCTTTGCTGACCGAGCGGAAATAGTGATGGTGTCCCCCGCTTGTCCATCCATTGCACTGATCGCGTTGACGATTAGATTCGTCAAAACTTGGCGGATCTGGCCCGAATCCACTTTGCTGATCATTGGGGACTCGGTGCGAGTCCAACGGATGTCGACGTTCTTCTTTTCAGCAAGTGGCCGCATCATCGTCACGGTTTCATCAACCAAAGCGGCCAAGTCTGCTCGATCTCGATTCGGATTCCCTCGACGAGCGAAGTCGAGCAAACTACGAATGATACCGGCAATTCGGTCGCTCTCTTGTTTAATAGTCAAGGCACTTCGGCGAGTTTGATCACTGCTAAGTTCCCCACTAGCGATTAACTCGGCTCGTCCGGACACGACATTCAGGGGCGTCCCCATTTCGTGCGCGACTCCCGCCGCGAGTCTACCAAGCGTACTCAAGCGATCAGCGTGACGAAGTTGCCCGACCGTCGCGATTCGAGCGGCTGTCTCTTCGTCGATTTTTTGACGCTGGCTCTTGAGTTGTTCACACATCTGGTTGATGGCGACTCCTAAACGTCCCAACTCGTCATTCTGTTTTACATCGAGCGGGCCGTCAAAATTGCCTTCTCCTACTTGATGCACTTTCGAGATCAATTGCTTGAGCGGTTTTCCCACCATCAAAATTCCGCCGAACAACACCACGACACCGGACAGGACCGTTACGCCCAAAATCGCTATCGCCGATCGCATCAACGAACGGTGCAACCGATCTTTCGCCGTATTGTCGGGCGCCGAAACCTCGATAGTTCCTCGCGGAAATTCTTTCGTTCCCGCGATCGGAACATAAGTGTAGAGGCGTTCCTCGCCACTGGGGTCCGGCATCGAAATGGTTGTCATGCTTCGCTGTGTCACGATCACGTCGATGGGCACACCGGGCGGAGGAGCCGAACTGCCAGAGCCTCCCGGTTCTACCAAACGCATCTTCATACGTTTGGTCTGCAAGCTAGTTGTCTGTCTTAATACTTGCTGCAGCTCTTCACGCGGATGAACACTGCGATAGACGCTTTCCAACTTGCGACTCATCGAAGCGATAATGTCGGCTGCCTGTTGTTGGTGCAAAGCTGCCGCCAAACGACGTTCATTTTGAATCGTCAAATAGCTGAACAATCCAACGATCAATAGCAGACCGATCAGATAGACAAGCACAAGTTTGGCAGCGAGTCGCATGAGGCGTCATTAGCAGGGGAATCAAATGCCAAACTCCGCAATCCTCGCTAGAAAGATCGCGGAGCCAAGGCTGGGAAGCGTTCATCGAACGCTTAGGCTTGGGAAACGGTTCAGATCTCTTGTTGGCACATCAAACCCGCGTGAGCTGATCAAACCCCGCGTGAGCTAACCGGGGCAAGCGGCGGTGTGCGTGTCAAATCCGAAACAGTCCCCTTCTTAAGAGTAACACGAATTTGAAGTCAGCGACGATTCCTTCGCCGCTGATTTCACGGGTGTTTACGATTTCGTCATCACAATAAATTGTGATCCGTTCTTCGTCCGCACCAACAACAAGACGTCGTCGTCCGCTTCCGCCAGCTTTTGCTTCAACTCAGCAACAGAGTCAACCGCCTGGCGATCGACTTGTTTGATGACGATGCCCGGCTCTAGACCCGCTTCCGCTGCCGCACTGCCGTCCATCACTGACGTGACGACCACCCCGGAATCCTCTTGAACGCCGAGTTGATTTGCAATCGAACTGTTAACGTCGGCGACTTCTACTCCCCAATCCGAAACGGTTGCCGATGGCGAATCCGATTGACTTGCAGAACTCGACGCTTGCAGGGAACCAAATTCATCTGGTCGTGATGTTGCCGTGTAGCTGAGCTCGATGGTCTTGCCATTGCGAACGATCTCAACTGGGAATTTTTTGCCGACTTCGCACCGCTCCACCAACAACTGAAGTTCCAGCGGTTTGCGAACGGGTTGGCCATCGAATTTTACGATCACATCGCCACTTTCAAGACCAACCTCTGCCGCAGGCGTATCGGGGAATACATCCGTGACCACAACGCCGCTATTGGGCTTCACATTCATTTGTTTGGCGAGTTCATGAGTCGCGGGCTGAATACCAACGCCCAGGTAAGCTCGCTGCACTTTGCCATTGTCAATCAACTGACTGGCAACCCACCGAGCCATGTTCGACGGAACGGCAAAACCGATTCCTTCATTACCACCACTGCGAGAGTGAATTGCCGTGTTGATGCCGATCACTTCGCCCTTCAAGTTCACCAACGGCCCACCGCTGTTGCCGGGGTTAATAGCAGCATCGGTTTGCAAGAAGTTCTCGCGGTCGGTGATGCGAATGCCGCGGTTCTTGGCACTGATGATTCCAGCGGTAACGGTGCTATCGAGCCCGAATGGTTGCCCTAACGCAAGTACCCAGTCGCCGATGCCCATTTGATCGCTATCGCCAAGTGGCGCAGCAACCAAATCGGTGGCACCTTCAATCTTTACCACCGCAATATCAGTACTCGGATCCGTCCAGACCGCCGTGGCTTCGTACTTCGTACCGTCGGCGGTGCGAACGACAACCTTTCCGCCACCTTCAACCACGTGATTGTTTGTGAGGATGATTCCAGATTCGTCGATCACGACTCCTGAACCAATACCTGAACTTGGCATTCGTTTAGGGAGCTGTCGCGGAGCAAGTTTGCCGTGAGGCATGGGAAAAGCATTCCAGTCAAACTTGTCGCTGAAAAAGTCTTCAAACGGAGTGCCCTTGAATGGATTTCCATGGGCGAAAGGGTCCGCCGATGGTTGAGTAGAACCATTGGACTTTGAAACGGTCTTAGCGACGTCTACTCGGTTCTCGATCGCCACCACGGATGGCAGCAGTGATTCAGAGACCGCACGAAACGCGGTGGAGAGATCCGATGCATTGTTGAGTGCGCGTTGCACATCGGGAGAAAGGTTCTGCACGATCGAAGGTCGTGGCTTGTTCAGATCAACCTTCGACTCGCCAATTGCGAAGCCACTCACCGCCACACCCGTCGTTGTAAGCGCCAGCACGAGAGCGGCAAGTCTGGTTCGTCGTGTTCGCGTCGAAGTGGATTTCGTCAATGTTTCTTGCATGGAGTTTTGCCCTGTCGAAGTGTCTAGAGTGAAGATGCGAATCTCGACCTCAATTGATTGGTTCAAGAAGTCGCTTCAAGGACAAAGCAGGTCGCGTGCCAATTCGTTTTTTGGCGGTTTTGTAAGCATGTGAGCGAACCTTTGACTTCACAACGGGGGCGCGATGCCCCTTTGCCGGTTCCAAGCGCAGCGAAATGCCACGGCGTCGCTGGCGAACTTCTATCGCCAAAGCAACGTCGCCCGATCAAGGTTCGCGATTCATTGGTGGCGAGAAGAAATCGGTGTCGGAATTCATGTGTGCTCGCGTTTTGACATCGCAAGGAACCTGCCCTTGTGAGCCGAGCATACGGCACCGATAGCGTGAGACGTCGCTACATCAGGGTGCCGCCATTTGCAGCTAGTTCACCTCAAGATCGTGGGTCTCAAGATCGTGGATCTGAGGACTCTGGATCTCGATACTTTGGGGAGACAACACAACCCCCAGAAGGCAAGGCGGTGATGAACCAGAAGTCAAGAATCAACAGCGATTGGTTGTCGAGGTCCTGAACTGAATTGAGCGTTCGTTGTAAACGAAGACGATATCGGGTTGAAGAACCGACATTTTGCCTCGCAAAATCGGATAGCAACTCGCCGAATCTATGGTGCAGGCGGAAGAATTAACGCGGGATATCTCGCATCTATGTGGCCTGTTGATTGAGATCACAGGTATACAATGCCTATGAACCGAATATTTCTTTTGCTAAACAGGGCATTGGTTGGTGGAGATTCCCACGTTTTAGGTACCTAAGGTTTGCTCAGATCACGCAAAGCGTCCGTGCAAGAACCAACGGAATCTTTGTTCGCTTGCGTAAGTACTATCGTCAGCTAGATCCGTTTCAAAACTTCTGTGTCGCTCTGTTCCACGATAAATCCACCACCACTGATGACCTGCGGTAAGCACGCGGTAGTAATCGCGACAGATCAATGCCCCACTCCACCATCCCGTTTCAATTCGCTCTGGTCCCCAGTGGTCCTTTATCCTGTACACGGTGCCATTGATTTTGAAACGTTCGGGTAGCTGCGGCGAAAAGACTTCACGACAGAACGAACCACCAACCAACGCGACTTCCATTGCCACGGGCGTGGCCAACAATGACAACGGACGACGCATCGCGTCACTGGGTGATGGTCCTAGCAATGCCGCATCATCCGCCGACTTTGAACTAACGCCACCGCCTCGATACCGAATCCCACTAGCCTCACGGCCACCTGAATCATCAAACTCAATTCCCGAATCGCGGAAGTCGTGATCCTGGGTGACACCTTTAAAACTTTTTGACCGACCGCCTAACAAACGGTCTCCTGATAAATCACCAGAACTATCCGAGGAATGAAACGACGAACGAGACGACGAACGACGTCGATGATGTGAACGAGAAGCTGTCTTGAGAGTCAAACGCCGTGTTCCCGCTAAGGGGCTAGTGTCAAACGCGTTCTCGGGAAGCGGGTCGCGACACAGGCGAACTTCAACCACACGATCACGGCCCAATCGACCGCTCAACAAATCCACCAACCGACCGAGTGAAGACCCGGATTTTGCACCGGAGATTTCAAGAGGCGACTGAGGTGCAAGCGGATCATGAGAAAACAGAGAAACTTGAGTCGTTCGCAAAGGAGCAGACAGAGACACCGAAATGGTTAAACGAGTAACATCGCTGCGAAGACGGAGTGACTCTAAACGATTCGCAAACAGACCACCAAGATGATCCACGTCTGTGGTCGGTGCGAATAAACCGATTTCTAGGATCAGTGGCGGGTGGACCGAAAGGTCCAGGCGACACGTTAAGCGTTGTGCCCCACGCTTTCGTGTTGCCAACCCGCCCTTGATCCTTTCCAGCAATCGGCGAGCTCGGTCCACCAGAATCTCTTGATCCATCGTGGGGTATTCTAGGTCCCATGATTCACAATGCTCGGCCTCGGCGTGATGCACCCCGAGCGGCTCAGCGACTTCGCCTAGCGCTTGCTCGATCCGTCGCACAAGAGGCATCCCGAGTCTTGGTGCGATGCCGCTGCGAGGAAGCTTTAGCAAATGCCCAACCCGTTCGACTCCCAATCGGGCCAACGTATCGACCGTCGCCTGTTCAATCCTTAACGCTCGAACGGGTAACTCGACGATCGCCGATTCAGCCTCACCCGATGGCACGATAAAACTCCGCGGCGGCAAATTGTCCGCCGGCCGAAGGCACCATGGCCCTTCGTGCGCCACCGCCCAAGCTGTCCCCCAGTGATCCGCGATTGCCATGCAAGCCGCCAAATTCATCGCCTGAAGAGATTCAGTAGCGTGACGCAACACCCCAGCTTCACCGCCCAATAAATGCGCCGCCCCGGTGATATCGCAACAAAGCGATTCGCTCTGCTGGCGTGGATGCCCAGCCCAGGGCTTTGCGTCGAGTTCTTCGACCGCAATCAATGGCGTTAGGATGTCTTGAAAGGTTTCCGCCAACCGACCAAACACTTCTCGGTCGGCATCGGGATCATGCTTTTCCACGAGCGGCACGACATCACCTTGCTTGATGGCGCAAAGCTCTGACGCCTGAGCGATCGGCATCCCCACTCGGATACCCAATTTCCTTGCCACCGGACAACAAGCCACCACCAACCGTCCGCGGGGCGGCTTTTCGTTCCAAAGCAAAAACGGAGCGTTTGAAACGGGGCGATCCCCCGCGTTCAATTCTTTTGCGCCCGAATCAGTTGCGCACGAGTCATTTGCGCACGAGTCAGCTGCGTCCGAGTCAGTTGAAGGCAGGCCAGTTTGCAAAGGCGGATTGGTTTGACTCGACGAGTCATCTTGTTCCGATTGCGTTTTAAGCTCGGCGGCTCTTTGAACCTGTTCCTGACGACGTCTTTGGATGGGCCAATTCGGAAGCCAGATGCACAGATGACGTTGAGATGGGGGCATGGTAGATCGTCGACTTTGGAACTTTAACAGCTTGCAATTGACCGTGGTCGTCGATCATGACATCCACGAAGCAACCACTCGCGGACCCTCGACACCGGTCCAATGTCACTCGGGAAACAAAGGGGGATTGATTCGTTGTCAACACTCCGTTGGTCTTGTTTTGCTGCGACACATGCATCTCAGGTGCAACATGCAGTCGCACATCCGCGAACGTCGGTCGACCGCGAACGGTGCGAGGGCGGACAAGGACAGCGGAAGTTTGTCCCTCTTCGGCCGCCAACTGAAAACGCCGGGCATCGCGATCGTCGAGCCCACCGCCCACTCGCGCCCAAACGACGGCAACCGCAGGACAACGCAGTGCTTGATCGATTGCCCACACCGTATCAGCGTGCGTTTGCGCTTTTGCCCAAATGACTCGCTTAAGATCAATTCCGATCGCTTCGGCGGCGGGTGGATAGAAATAGTTGGCTTCGCTGATCACCACCAGCGGACCTTGAACGTTCGTATCTTTCATCCTGGCCGCAATCGTAGCGAGCGAAATCGCTGACGCACCGCTCGAATCGTGCTCGGACACCCACTCGGTGACAGTGCCGATTCGTAATCCACCTTGCGGCAACATTGCGTCGATGCCTGAACATCCGGTGGAATAAATATCAGCACGATGAACCTGGGTCGCCGCTGAGGAAAGGCAACCGGCTCGCTTGCGAAGGTCCGCAAGCACCGCCGAACGGTCAACAGGAGTAGCTACCTGGTTACCCGAAGCCCGCGTCAAAGCGCCAGAAGGACGTGTCGAAGCGCCATGCGATCGCATCAGAGCGTCAGGCGACGGTGCTGGAGCACTGAACACAGACGAAAGAGCCGGCGACTGGGTTTGCGGCTGGGTTTGCGACTGGGCCTGCGATGGGGTTTGCGATTCGGCTTGCGACGGGGCTCGGAACCGAGGCTTTCCTGGTAAATCAGTCAACCGAGTTCGTTGAGGCTTCGTCGGTGCGATCGGAGGAGCAAGAAATTCAAAGGTTTGCTGAGTCGACATTCCCAATCTCCTTTCCTTTTCTACGCTTGGTCCCAAGAATGACCACTGACCCATGAATGACTACTGAATCGACGTGCATTCACTAAGCAAGCAAGTTGCATCTGCTCAGCACTCTTAGTCCGCCCCTCAGCCGCAGTTTGCCCGATAACCGCAGCCTGCCCTGCAATCGCAGCCTGCCCTGCAATCGCAGCCTGCCCGGTAATCGCAGCCTGCCCGGTAATCGCAGCCTGCCCGGCACACCCAAACCACCTGCTATTAACGACCTGCGAGGTATTTATGACCTGCCAAGATGGCCAACAGGCGGCAATTTGCATGCTGTGATACGTTGCAGTACGAACATCCCACGTGCTGGCCGAGAAATTTTGGCTTAACCACGACGTCCAAGCTGACTTTTGCTCACTTCCGAAATACAGTCGCTCGGAAGCCCTGAACAAAATGCTAGCATAGAAAATGCACCTACGTACACTACCCAATTCGGCCTGAGAGGCAACCCAAATGCAGAAAATCCGCTGGTTCTTTTTGATCCTGTTGATCGGGCTGGGGCTTACCATCACGGTCCAAAACCCAACCGAGACCGATATCAGCGTGCTGCTGTGGACTCGCGCTTTGCCGCTGTCGGTGCTGCTATTGCTGGCAACCGGGACCGGATTCTTAATAGGGGCAATCATGACAGCATCCATGCTGCGCAGCCGCAAAACGGCGGCCAAACGCAAAGAGAAAGAGCGGGCGAAAGCCGAGGCCGATGCCGCACGGGCATCGGAACCTAAATCAGCCAAGCCCAGCCAAGAACCCAACGCCGAACCCACACCGCTTCAGGGATAGCCGCTTTAGCGGTTAACGACTGCAAAACGAACGGAGCAAGGTCAACAGCGGGAAAGACGTAATATTACCGGGCTCGATTGACGCGTTTCGCCTTGCGAGCAGCCAACAAATCGTAGCGCAGCAGCACCAAACGAGCCAAATCACCCATGTGGTTCAGCCCTGGATCGTTGCCATTCAAAGCAGCATCATTGAGTGCCGTCGATTCTTCTGCACTTAAGCTTTGCGAACGAGCAGAGCTTTGCGAACGAGCAGCAGTTTGCGAACGAGCAGCAGTTTGCGAACGAACAGCAGTTTGCGAACGAACAGCGGATGCTGAGGAAACAGAAGGAACCACTGCCGCAGTCGCGATCACCGCAGTGGTCAACGAAGGAGTCAGGGAAGTTGCCGAAGGGTCCGTGGTGGCCGCGTCGAAAAGAAGCATTTGGGTCATCGAAACGCCGGGGGTCAAAAGGAGCGAAACATTCACTCGCTGAGCAAGCACCAATGCCGCTTGAGCGATGCGAGTATTCTTCGCGACCCTCGTGACAAGTCTGGTCACACCCACAAAAACGATTTTGCCGATTTCCAAAAACCAGAGATTCTCTTCCGCTCCCGAACCCACCGCCCGTCTTGGTGGTCTTGGTGGAGAGACTATAATAAGAGAGACCTGTGAAATCACATTTCACCGATTCCAACGCACTGATTCATTTGCCTCCCTTCGCGGCGAATCGCCAGGAGACCACCCCTCAACGTGCAGAAAACATACAAAGTCCAAGATGACGAGCCGGAACGCAGCATCTTGGCAAGGTTAATTACGCCTGACCAGAATCCAGGCGATGACCCTCTCGAAGAACTCCATGGATTGGCCACTACCGCAGGAACCGATGTTGTCGACGAATTGGTTCAACGGCGTAGCAGCGCTGATCATTCAACGTACATGGGGAAGGGCAAAGTAGAAGAGCTTCGCTTGATGGTTCAAAAGCATGATGCTGATCTGATCGTCTTCGACAACGATCTGACGCCCGCGCAAATTCGAAATCTCGAAAAAGCAACCGGTGCCAAGGTCATTGACCGAACCGAATTGATTCTCGACATCTTTGCTGCCGGTGCTCGCACTCACGAATCTCGATTGGCGGTCGAGTTGGCGCAGCTTGAATACTCGCTGCCACGTTTGAAGCGAATGTGGACTCACCTGTCGCGTCAGGCGATGGGTGTCGGCATGCGGGGTCCGGGTGAAAAGCAACTTGAAGTTGACCGTCGTTTAGCTCAAAAGCGCATCTCGGACTTGAAGGCCGAACTCAAGCAAGTTGAAGAACGTCGCGAACGCCAAGTTTCTGCCCGCAAGGAAGCGCCAACGGTTTCGCTGGTCGGTTACACCAACGCGGGCAAAAGCACTTTGATGAACGCGTTGACCGACGCGAACGTTCTTGCGCAAGACAAACTGTTTGCAACGCTCGACACAAGAACTCGCCGTTGGAACCTGCCTGGCTGGGGAACGGTATTGCTTTCCGATACGGTTGGATTCATTCGTGACTTGCCTCACTCGCTGGTTGCAAGCTTCAAGTCTACGCTCGAAGAGACTCGTCAAGCTGATCTGTTGCTTCACGTTGCTGATGCAAGTAGCCCAACTGTGTTCGACCAAATCGCAGCCGTCTACGCAGTGCTAAAAGAACTTGGCATTGAAGAAAAAGACACGCTCTTGGTGCTCAACAAAATCGACGCGATTCACAATCCAGCCATCCTCAACCGAGTGCTCGACCGATATCCCAATGCGATTCCGGTTTCGGCACGAAGCAACAAAGGACTTGGCTGCCTGATTGAAGCGGTCGGCGAAGCGTTGGGCCGCGAGTTTCTTGACATTGCCGTGGAAGTGGCTCCGTCGGATGGCAAACTTCTTGGTTATTTGTCGTCCAAAGGCGAGGTGCTATCCCGCGAATTTGGCGACGAATCCACCATCGTCCACGTCCGAATGCCAGCCGGCGCGATGGGGCCGGTTCACAAATCAGCCCTGTCGATTAAACCCAGCACCTTGATGGATGAAGCGAAGGCGGCCGAGGAAGCTTCGGCAAATTCGTCCGAAGTGGCTTAGCGATCACCCGCCTGGGTCAAGAATTACCGAGACCGGATTCAAGACCTTGGCAGGGCTACGGGAACTCAATCAAGCGATGTACATTGTTGCGGTGCAAAGCCTGACCTCTTTTTGAACGAACCCGAACATGAAGATCACCCGCAATCCAAGCCGCGCCGTCGCCATCGGTTCCATCGTCATCGGCGATGGCAATCCCATTGCGGTGCAAAGCATGACGGCGACCAAAACCCAGAACATCGATGCCACCGTCGCCCAGGCGGAAGCTTACCGACAAGCCGGCGCTGGCGTGGTTCGAATTGCGGTCGATAGCGACAAAGACGCTGCGGCACTAGCTGAAATTCGCGCTCAAACAACGGCCAACCTCGCCGTTGACTTGCAAGAGAATTTCAAGCTCGCCGAACTCGTGGCGCCGTATGTGGACAAGATCCGGTACAACCCCGGTCACTTGTATCACCATCAAAAAGACAAGACTTGGCAAGAGAAGGTGACATTCATTGTCAACCAAGCCAAAGAACACGATTGCGCGATCCGCATTGGTGTCAATTGCGGCAGCGTGGACCCCGCGAAAAAAGAGAAGTACGACCATAGCGATTCGATTTCGCCGATGCTTGAAAGTGCGTTGGAACACTGCGACTTCGTCGATTCGTTGGGCTTTGATCGCTATGTCGTCTCGCTCAAAGACAGCGACCCCCGCTTAGTGATCGACGTCAACAAACAGTTCGCTCAACGACGTCCTGACGTTCCGCTGCACCTCGGGGTCACGGAAGCTGGAATGCCGCCCGATGGCATCGTCAAAACTCGCATCGCCTTTGAACAACTGATTGGAAAAGGAATTGGCGATACGATTCGAGTTTCGTTAACGCTTCCCAACGATCGCAAGCCCGAGGAAGTCGTTGCTGGTCAATCGATCATTGATGACATTCATGCAGGCCGAGTGCGTAGCGTTGTGGTGTTCGACGATACAAAATTGAACATCATCAGTTGCCCAAGTTGTTCACGCGTCGAGAACGAAGCCTTTATCGACCTGGCGGAAAGCGTCAAAGAGATGACCGAGTACGCGAAGGATCATCAAATCACGATCGCAGTAATGGGATGCCGAGTCAACGGTCCCGGCGAAACCGATGAAGCCGATTTGGGCCTGTGGTGCGGTCCGGCCAAGGTGAACCTTAAGAAGGGGACCGAAGCCCTTGGTGCCTTCGGCTACGATGAGATCCTTCCCCGACTCAGACTTGAACTCGATCAAATCATCGCCGCAAAATCGAGCTAGCTGACTCGTCCTTACTGACGACGCAGACCAACGATGGGGATTGACTAGGCGGATCAACCAGGCCCTAGCGCGTTCTGTCCCCGCGAAGCTTCTTTCGCTCAGGTAACTCTTCCGTTTGCGTAAGCTGTTTCCGGTCGAAGTTAGTCGACGCCGGTCACCGCTTCTGTTCGCATCTTCATTTTCCGCTTGCATCGCACGGCCGGCATCCGTAATATAGACGTATTGTCTTAAACGTGGCGGAGGGCGGTAGATGGTTCGACTCAACGATCAACAGTTCGCGAACTTACTCGACGAGTTGGCCTATGCGGCGGCGCATGACTTGCCGTTGCCCGAAACCCTAGACCGGCTACGGGATCAGCGATTGGGAAAGGTGGCCAAGGCTGCTGAAGCGATTTCCGAACGACTGAAGCAGGGCGTCGCACTGGACGATGCGATTGCAATCGTTGATTCACCAATGACGGGCTCAGTGCAAACAGCGTTAAGCGTTTGCCGGAGGACGCGTGACGCCACCCATTCAGTATCCCATGCGCTCGATCACCGTCTGCTGAGTCGATTGAGCGATCACCTGCGCCGCCGCTCGCACCTGAGCCAACTCACTCGCTTGGCATGGGCCTACCCAGTCATCCTATTGCTTGCCGCCTATGCAGTATTAGTCGGTGTGATTGCACCTTTGGTTCGAAACAGTTTGGATGCGAATGAGATCTGGGCACCGTGGTTGAACCGGATGGCTGACTTCTTTCATCACAATGCGTGGTGGCCTCCGATCATTCTCGTTGTCGTCGTCTTTGCACTCGCCAAATTGCTGCGTCGACGGGTGTTTGTTTCTCAGCCTTCTCGCACGAGCCTGTTTTGCGCTTCACTCGCCGATCAATTGGAAGTGGGCGTTCCTGAATCCGAAGCAATCATCGCAGCCGCAAAACTGTCAAACCAACAAGAGATTATCAAAGGCGACGCACCCAAATTGTCTGATGCTCCCACGGCCACTTTGATTCGCCAAGCCACCGGTATTGGCACCGACATCGGCCCAGTGGAACACACCGAAGGCATCGTCACGGGGCTACGCATTTTAAGTTTGCAGTACGATGACAAATCGCACGCGCGACAGCGTTGGTCAACGACAATCATTCCGCAAATCGTCACTCTCGTACTCGGCGCAGGTTTTATTTTGGCTTACGCCTATTCCGTCCTGCGACCTATCTATCTGGAGGTCGAGCAGTGGTAAAGCATCTTAAGATCGCTGATATCAAGAGTGACCCCGTCGCTAAGCGATTGATAACGAACTCGGAAAACCGCAACGACTCTGTTGAAGCTCAACGCCTCGCGATGCACTGGCTCGCTGGCCAGGTTCAACGTAGCCGAATGCGACGTCGCGCCTGGGTATGCGTGATGATGGCTTGGTCGACGATCGCGATCGCGGCGGTCGCTAGTGCGGCAACGGCCTACATGATGGCCAACAATATCGCTGCGATCTTTGATTCAAACTCCGCGTCGCTCAATAACTTTCACGATCCCTATGCTAATCCACATCCTCTTCCCGATCGCGGCTTTTCAAACGTTGTGCCTGGGTTATTGTTGGCAATCGCGATTATGGTTCTCGCGGCAGGAGCAATCACTTTGCTGCGCCGAAGATTGCCCGGGATCCAGTCCGTCATCGATTCACTGGATTGGGCAACCGGATGCGATGCGGTCGCGCGACTTCTGCACCAAGGATGTACCTACAGCGAATCCTTTTCATTAACTGCGGGAATTCTTCGCGACGGAATCGTTCGAGATTGGTTTGCCGAGTTTGCTGCGCGAACGAATCGAGGGCAGCCATTCTTTGCTTCACAGCAACTGATCGAAGGTGATGCGGCGATGTTGCGGCTTTTAGTTTCTAGCGACGAACACACTGAGGTTCCTGCGAGCAGCCTTCCCGAACGCTGGACCACA
This sequence comes from Rubripirellula amarantea, assembly GCF_007859865.1. Lineage (NCBI taxonomy): Bacteria > Pseudomonadati > Planctomycetota > Planctomycetia > Pirellulales > Pirellulaceae > Rubripirellula > Rubripirellula amarantea. The sequence goes on from NZ_SJPI01000002.1 coordinate 1,369,714, forward strand.
GCCGCCAATCATTTCGAATCGGTTTCGCAACGACGCTTGGGCATCATGACACACTTCATTCCTCCCGCTGCCACGCTCATGTCTGGTCTTTTGGTCTGGATTGCGCTTTCCGCATCGCTGGGTTGGATGTGGCGCGCGATGGGAAGCACGTTGGGAGGTTTTCGATGATCAATCGCCCCATTCGAATTGCAATTTGGGTCATAGCACTGCTGGGCGTGTTAAGCGTATTCACGTTTATCTTCCCATCGTTGATGGGCTGGATTCTTTCGCTGCTCACGTTTTCGGCAATCTTCGAATACAAAGGGCATCGGTTTCGTCATACGGTGCAGTCATTCAATGACGTTTTGGAATCCGTGGCTCGACATGGCGGAGACGTTACTTCGGTAGCGGTCTCGTTTTCCCGCAAAGGACCACTAAGTGGTCGTTGCTATGAATTTGCGAGGCGATTGATGATGGGCCAGGAACCTCTCGAAGCCGCAGCAAGAGCTCGCGTGCCGTTGCAACTGTCAACCGCAGTGGCGTTGCAGGGAGGGATGCAACAGGCCGACGATGGTGAAGCGATCTCAACGGACCTGACACGCACTGACTTGATCCATGGCAATCTTGACCAATCGCTCGACCGGTACCGTCGTGAAGTAGGTTCCAGCGTTAACGGTGTTGGCCGCAATTTGTATTTGTTCATCACGGTACTTGTCGCGTTGCTGGTAACATCTTTTTTGGAAGTCTTCGTTCGTCCAACCATTGTGCAGCTACTCGAAGAGTTCGAAATCGGCGATCCGAAGTACATTGAATTCTTGACGACCACTCCAATTTCCCTTGCCTTTGTCGCGATGGCGGCTTTCTTCCTTGTCATCCGTCCCGTACTGCGACGTGGCAGAATCGGTAAATTGAAGCTCCCACGATGGATCCCAGAGAGCTCGACAGTCGCTCGCAACCAGTCGCAACTGCTACATGGACTTGCTGACGCCGTGGACTCGGGTTGGCCCATCGGCCGCGCTTTGACGGTTGCCCATGTGATCGCAATCGACCCTGGTCAACGGAATCGACTTCAACAGGCGATGGAATGGATTGAGCAAGGGAAAACGCCGGGGCAAGCGATTGCGCAGGCCGGTTGGATTGACAACGCCGATGTCCCCTGGATCGATGGAGCAGCACCGTCACGAATTACGTCCATTCTGCGAATGATCGGCGATCGCAACCTTCGCGATTCAATGATCCGAAGAGGATGGATCAATAGCATCTTGTTTCCCGTCTGCATTTTCACTCTTGCAGCATTGGTAGGGACCTACGCCGTAGGATTCATGCAAGCGCTAATGGAACTGATTAACTATGGAGCCATCCAGTGAGTCATTCTTCATACCTGAACCGACCAACCTACTTCCATCGCGGAACTCGCAAAGGTGCTATAGCGATGGAAGCCGTGCTGGCGGCTGCGTTGTTGTTCACCGCAGGAATTGCGGTAGCGAAATACGCCAAGGACGTCCGCAAACTAGACCGCAATGCGGACGTTACAATCGCAGCGAAACTTGCATGCGACAACACTGTGGAACGCTTAAGAACGACTCCGGCGGACCAATGGATGGACACAGCATCCGATATCGCCGAGCAGGTTAGTGACGCAGCAGGATTACCGATGACGATCGACGTTTCTGAGTTTGAAACAAATGACTCACGAGGTCAGCATGCTGAAATCTTGGCTCGGTACCATGGCGATATTGTTTATCGAACTCATGCTTGGTCACTTCTTGAACCAACCGCCGAAACGAATGATGAAAGCAGCGCTGAGAGCGAGGATGCACTATGACTATTCGTTGCTCACAAAAACGTCGCGGCAGTTCACTGATTGAAGTCATTTCAGTTCTTGGATTGCTGATGTTCATTGCCTCGTCCACATTCCAATTAATCTCTTCCTTCACCCTTGTCAGCAAACAGCATCAAGAGTCGCGAAGCGGAAGATCGTCGATCGCTCGCCTTGCCGATTCGATTCGTAGCGATATCCGCGGGTGTGAAAGCTTCAACGTGAACGATTCAACGCTTGTGATCAAGCGTGACGAAACCGAAGTAAAGTACCGTTTCGTGCCAGAAAAACAGCGAATCGACCGAACGCAAATCGAGCGCGACCAGAAATCAGCGGATCAGTTTCTGATTCACCGGGACGTTACCGCCGCGATGTCGAAGGAAGCCAATCGCTTTTCATTGAAGTTGAGCGAGAATGATCAAACGCACTGGACTGTGGAGGCGATTCAATGAAGTCACAACCCCGGTATCGTCGAGGCATCGCCTTTCTGATGATCGTAATGTCCCTGCTCGTGGTCGTGATCACAGGCATGCAGTTGACACTTCGATCTGAACTTGCCGACCGCCGTGCTGAGGCTAATCGCGAGCGAATCAGGCTGCTCGAGCGTGCCATCGAAACAGTGACGGCCAGCCAATCCGCACGCTGGACACTGCCACTGGACGAACTCAATCACGTTCGAATCGTAGTTACAAGAGATCCAGATTCCGATTCCGTTTCCGCTAAATGGATGATGGGCGATCGAGAACTCGACGCCATTGTCCGGCGAGATAGAATTAAAACTGAAGCAACCTCACCGAAAGAATAGACTTACCATGCAATCTTCTCACTCACCCACCCATTGCCGTTCATACACCGGCTTCACGCTTGTGGAGTTATTGGTGGTGATCGCAATCATCGGCGTGCTGATGGGCATGGCCGTCCCTGCAATGCAAAACATGCGCGAGCTTTCGCGTCGCAGCAATTGTCAATACAACCTTGCCGAACTTTCGCTGGCGATTTCGGCCTACGACGCTCGTCACGGGCACCTGCCCGCAGGCACGGTGAACGATTCGGCTCCGATTCGAAGCGTCGCCGAAGGATTTCACCACAACTGGATTTCGGGCTTGCTTGAAACCATGGACGCACAGCCGATTGATCAAGCCGTCGACCGTAGCGTCAGCGTCTACGACGTAAAGAATACGCCAGTTCGGATGTTACGGATGCCTAGGTTGCTGTGTCCGTCGGCTTCGGTGATCCGAGAAAATACAACTTGCTATGCTGGAATTCACGCTTCAACTGAAACCCCGATCGATGAAACCAACGACGGCGTGTTCATCTTGAATCGCCCTACCACGACCGATGACATCACCGATGGGTTGTCGTACACATTGTTCGTTGGCGAAAAGCTATCGCGTTACGAAGAAGACTTGGGATGGATTAGCGGCACGCGAAGCTCGCTTCGAAACACGGGCCACGCCATCAACGCCGAACGAAAGCGATTGCAAGAGACACTTGCCAGCGACGTGCCGACGCCTCCCTTGTACGTAGGCGGGTTGGTCAGCGACCATCCAGCGGGCGTTCATTTATTACTCGGCAGCGGCGAGGTTCGCTTTGGCGGCGAGTCCATGGATCAAAGAATTTTGGAACAAATGGCAGCCAAGGCTGATGGTGCGCTGCCACCAGGCAATTAATCGCGTATTCGCCGCCCTTCGTTTTCCCATGTAAAATATCTCTTGACGCATCGCCTGAGTGCTACTAGTTGTGGAATTCAGGCAAACGGGCCCTTCCTTGTCAAAAGTTTAAGGAGGCAAAACGATGGCGCCTGAACAACCAAGTCCCAATGACAACGACAATGGTCGATCGACCATTGATCGTTTCTTCCGAGGCCTGAGCGAGTGCATTTTTCACTCTAAGCTCGGCGTGGCCGACGTCCAGATGGTCGACTACATCAGCGACCTGTTGCTCCGGTTCACTCGACTGGATGCAACCTACCGCGTGCGACGCACGAATGGAAAACCAGTCACCGAGGTTTTTCAAATGCTGTGCGAAGCTGAACAGCGAATCGGATTGGCCAAACGCGAGGTTCATCGCCACATCGGCGACTTCACGCTGTTTTGGTCCGGAATGTATCCCGAGAGTTTGCGAAAAGCCCACAAAGCGAATTCCCCGGATGGATTCCTCGACTATTGTCGGCAAGGAAAGCGAGCCTACGCGATCGCAGCCACAATTGAAGGCGGCGAAGATCGACCATCCTGCGAAGTGCTCCATCGAATGAGTGAGCAATTCGAAATGTGCGCCTACGGCCTACGAGAAATCCGCCGCGAATGGGAAGAGAACATCGACCCCAACAGCAACGACGGTTTGCTACTTTCTTAACCAGCGACAACACCAAGCCCAATTTCATCATAGCGGACGACGCACAGGCTATTTGGTGCTAGAAGCACCAGTCGCTCGTTGCTTGGTCCGCTTCGAAATTTGGTTGGTGAGCCTAGTTCATTTCATGCAACAATGCATTGAGCACCGAATCGACAACTCCGGCATGCAAATCCGATTGCCGATCTAGAAGCTCATCATCTTCTCCATCCCAAACCTCTAACTCATCCAAACCCCGAGGCGAATTTGTGAGATTGGTGTTCTCGGCAAACCATCGATCATCAATCGAAATTCTTTCCGCCTTCGAAGATGAAAGGCTAGATACGTTGTTAGCCAACAACAACGCGTCTTCTTGATCAGACACCGAAGGCATGGCACTTTCCCACCAGAGCAATTCTTCGCTTGAGAACGCCAATTCAGATGGACTTGGATCAACGGTGACACCGACTGTTACCGTGCTCGTTCGTAGGTCGAACACGTACGCGCCGCCCGTGTTGTTGGACGGACGATTGTCCAACCACGATCCGACCACCGCGACATCGCCATCGACCGCGATCGAGATACCGTATTCGTCCGCCGTGGTCACTTCGTCGTTGTTAAGCACGCGTGTTTGTGTCCAGGTGCCACCGACGTTTTCAAACTGGTACGCGTTGCCCGAAGCTAAGCCCCCAATGTCCGAACCAATCGCACCGGCCACGAGACGGTTACCCGATAGGTCCACTGACCATCCCAGTCGATCACCGGCAACGCCGTTGTCCGCTAGGATCTTTGTGACTTGACCCCAGTTGCTCGCTCCGCCTTCGTCCTGATCAAACAGATACACCGAACCGAGTTGGTTCAGACCACCTTCGTCATCGAATCGCGATCCAATTGCTACGGTCGTTCCGTCGATGGACAACGAGTAAGCGAATTGGTCATTAGCCAAACCATCCGCTGCCTCGATGATGGTTTCTTCGCCCCAGTTGCCCGCGCCACCAAGGTCACGAGCGAAGATATACGCAGCGCCGGTGTTGCTAGCGCTACCGTCGTACTGGAAGGCTCCAACGGCGATTAGATCGCCATCTATCGAAACGGTTTGACCAAACCGGTCGCCGGCTCCACCGTCACTAGCGATCAGCTTCTTGGCCTCGCCCCAGTTATTGACGCCTCCTAGGTCGCGTTCAAACACGTAGGCCGCACCGGAAGATAGACCCAGCGGATCGGCGACACTGGCACCGACGACAACCGTGTCGCCAGAGAGCGCGAGCGAACGACCAAACAGATCTCGTTTGATCGTGTCGCTGCCGATGAGCTTGGTCACACGTCCCCAATTGTCGGCTCCGCCTTCGTTGCGATCAAAGATGTACACGGCACCGGCTTGGAATCCGCTCTCACGGTCCCTTTGCGCACTGACCGCAACGGTATCACCGTCGATGGCGACGGAGTAACCGAATTGACCAGCGCTACCGTTGGGGGCCGCGTCACCGGTGAGCTGCGCCACTTGAGTCCAACTCGTATCTCCGGTGCGTTGATAGATGAACGCCGAACCGGCGCTGTTGAGTCCACCGGGATCATCCAGGAACGATCCCACCACGGCAAAGTCACCACTGATGGCGACCGAGTTACCGAAACGGTCACCGCCCGAGGTGGCGGAATTGATCAGTTCAACGTCGTTAAGCGCGATCGTGTAGTCGAACGAGTCGCTGCCGGTGAAGCCCGTGTCGGGCGTGTAGGTCAACGTGCCGTCACCGTTATCAACGACAGTCCCGTCGGTTCCATCGCTGTGGCCGATGATCTGAACTTCGCCGCTCGGTGTGTCGTTGCCCAAGACCGAAACGGTGATAGCGGTGTCTTCAGTCGTGACAACCGAATCGGCAACCGCTAGTGGCACGTTCTCGCCCGCTTCAAAGGCACCGATGTCGATGCGGCCATCGACGACGCGGGCAAAGCCGTCGCCGCGTTGGTCAAACTCGGTGGGGCTGAACACGATCGTCGGATCGCCCATGTTGAAAGCCGGACTGCCAATCAACAATGCGTGCGTCATCGTCGGGCCACCATTGTCGGCTAGCACGTCCAGCATCGGTGCAGTGCTGGTCTGGTTGCCGCTGCCCGTGATCGTGACGGAACCCGAAAACAGGTTGTAGTTGCCTGACAGTGTGCTGCTAGAACTGCCTCCGAAGGTGCCGTCCAAAATCGAACCGTTGAGGGTTACCGGCGAGTTTACATAGGCTGCGGATCCACCAGTCGCAGCGGTATTGCCTGTGACCGTGCTCTGGGTCACCGTGACGGGATTACTGAACTGGAACCATGCTCCCCCACGATCGCTCGCAATATTCCCTGAGAACGTGCTATTGGAAATCGTGCCGCCACCGGAGATGACCGCTCCGACTCCTGAGACACCATTGTTGAGGGCAACGGTTGATCCCGTCAGTGTTAGCCCTGTCCGGCTATTGAATCCAGAACCATAGTTGGCGTTATTGCCCGAAATGGTGGTTCCCGTGATCGTCAGTGAGCCCGCGCTGCTATCGATGCCTCCGCCGTAATAGTTGGATGCATTGGCAATGATACGGCTACCGTTGATCGCTAGGTTCTCAACGCTGCGAATGCCACCACCATCACCACTGATATCAGCCCCGGTGATGGTCAGCCCGCTGATGGAAACATCCAGCAGGGTCGAATCACTATTGTCAATGTTGAAGACCCGATATCCATCCTGAGTGTCGAACGTGTCATCGGTTCCATCGCCTGCGTCAATCGTCAGCAGGTTCGCGCCGGGGCCATTAATCGTGACGCTTTCAGTGATGTCCAGCGTGCTGGCAATGTCGATGGTTTGCGGCGTATCAAACAGCGAACCGAACTCGATCGTTTCGACGGCTTCGGTTTCGTTGGACAAGTTGATGGCTTCGCGAAGCGTCAGGTTGCCCGGCGTATAGATGCCATCATCGGAGTCACCGATCGTATCAACCAACAGCGTGCGATCTTCGGCGATCTCGAACAGCTCATTTCCGACGGTATTATCCGTCGCCGTGACGAACACGGTACCGTTGATGTCGAGAAGCGAACCGACGCTCGGGTTAAACCCACCGCCATCAAAGATATTCTGGACGCCGATCACCGTTGGGTCGATCTTCCAGACCGATGTGTTGCCGATCCCATCGGAGGCGCGGAAATACAAGCGGCCATCGACGTTGGTCATTTGCGATGGGAACGAACTGGATGCTCCCCCACGAATGTCCTCGACCAGCATGGTGCCCGCAGCGGTGCCGTCAGACTTCCAAAGTTCATAGCCGCTGACGCCGTCATTGGCTTCGAAGTAAAGCGTGCCGCCAACATTGATCAACTCATCAGGAAAAGAACTGCTCGATCCCGGGCGAATGTCTAGAACCAGACTCGTGCCCGCAGCAGTTCCATCACTCTTCCACAATTCACGACCATTGATCTCGTCGAGGGCGCCGAAGAACAACGTGCCGTCGACGTTCGTCAAATCAGTGGGGGAGGCACCACCGCTTCCTGCTCGGATATCGCTCACCAAGCTCGTGCCCGCCGCTGTCCCATCGCTGGTCCACAATTCGGTTCCGTTGACGCCGTCAAAAGCGGTAAAGAACAGCGTGCCATCGACATTGGTTAAGTAGCGGGGATAAGAACTCGAGGAACCCGTGCGGATGTCCGCGACCAGGGTCGTTCCCGCCGCGGTTCCATCGGACGTCCAGAGTTCGTATCCATTGGTGTTGTCTAAGGCGCGGAAGAATAGCGTGCCTCCAACGTTCGTCAGGAAGCTTGGGTTAGAACTATAGCTACCCGATCGAATGTCGGAAACTAGAACGGTTCCTGCGGCAGTACCATCGGACTTCCAAAGTTCCGTTCCGTTGGTTCCGTCATTGGCACTGAAAAACAGCGTGCCGCCCACGTTGGTCAGATTCCTGGGAAAGGAGGATGAAGCACCCGAGCGAATGTCCGATACCAGGACCGTACCGGCCGCCGTGCCATCGCTTTTCCAGAGCTCGCTACCGTTGGTGCCGTCATTGGCACGAAAGAAAAGCGTTCCCCCGACGTTGGTCAGGTAAGAAATACTTGAGCTGTCACTGCCGGGTCGAATGTCGGCGACCAGCGTGGTTCCCGCTTCCGTGCCATCGGTCTTCCAAAGCTCGCTACCGTTGGTGCCGTCGTTGGCGACGAAGAACGTGGTTCCGCTGACGTCAACGGCTTGGCTGGCCGAAGCATTCCCAGTTCCGCCACGAATGTTGGCAAACAGACTGGTGCCAGCGGTAGTGCCATCACTGGTCCACAATTCGTCGCCGTACACGCCATCATCGGCGCGGAAAAACAGCGTGCCGCCGAAGTTCACGATGCTAGAAATGTACGACGAGAGTGAACCCGCACGAATGTCGGCCACCAGCGTCGTTCCCGCCGCCGTGCCGTCGCTGATCCACAATTCCGTCCCCGTGGTTCCGTCGTTAGCTTCGAAGATAAGGTTACCGCCAAACTCCGTGAACTCGGACAGATAGCTACTGGAAGCACCGCTGCGAATATCGCTGACGATGGCCGTGCCCGCTGTCGTTCCGTCGGTGCTCCAGAGTTCGGATCCCGTGGTGCCGTCACTCGCGCGGAAGAAGACGGTGCCGCCCACATTGGTGAACTCACCCGGGAAAGAACTAGTGCTACCGGGCCCAATGTCGCTCAGCAGCGTGGTGCCCGCGCTGGTACCGTCGCTGATCCAGATTTCGCGACCGTTGGTTGAATCAGACGCTGAGAAGTACAGCAGACCGTTCGCTTCGGTGAAGTAGGCAGGATAGGAACTCGAGGCTCCAGAGACAATGTCACTGACGATGGTCGTTCCTGCTGCGGTGCCGTCGCTGACCCATAGCTCGTTGCCAGTGCTGCCGTCGTTGGCTTGGAATAACAGATTCCCGCCAACGGCGGTTAGGTAACTCGGGTACGAACTAAAACTTCCGCTGCGAATGTCGCTGACCAGTGTCGTTCCCGCTGCGGTGCCATCGCTGCTCCAAAGCTCGCTTCCGTTGACGCCGTCATTGGCTTGGAAGAACAGCGTGCCGCCAACATCGGTCAATCCACTTGGATAGGAACTAGAGGCCCCCGGTCGAATGTCAGCTATCAACGTGGTGCCGGCGGATGTACCGTCCGATGTCCAAAGCTCGGTGCCGTTAAAACCATCCGTGGCACGAAAGAACAACGTCCCACCGACGTTCAACAAAATGTCGGGAGACGACGAAGACGTCCCCGGTCGAATGTCGCTGACCATTCGGGTACCGGCGGCCGTGCCGTCGCTGGTCCAAAGCTCGTTACCGTGAACGCCATCATTCGCACGAAAGAACAGGGTTCCGTTGACATTGGTCAAGGAACTGGTATATGACGATGAGCTTCCTGGCCTAATGTCGGCCACCATCGTGGTTCCCGCGATCGTTCCATCGCTGACGTACAACTCGGTGCCCTCGTTAAGCGTTGACGCAGTAAAGTAGAACAACGAACCGACTTGCGTGAGGTTCGAAACGCTCGATCCGGAGGTTTCCGGTTGCGCGTTGATGTCCTTGAGCAGATTGAACTGCGCCTCGACGTAGCGAGATTCCACCGCACCAACGTCGATCACGTTGTTGTGGACGCGAATGAAGTTTGCGCCACGCTGGTCAAACTCGCTTGGACTATATGCGATCCCCGGGTCACCCGCGTTGATCGCCGGACTGCCCGCTTCGATCGCGTGAGTGCGAGTCGGGCCGCCAAAGTCGCCAAGGTCGGTGAGCCCGACATCTGCCGAAACTTGATTGCCAGTGCCCGTGATTCCAGACGAGGATGCGAAGACGTTGTAGTCACCGGAGAACGCTGTTGATCCGCTGGTAGATCCGTCGACGATTGAATTGAAAATTGAGATGTTCGATCCACCACCGCCCCGGATCGCATCCCCGTCGGTCCCCGCTGAACCGTTGGCGATCGTCGACTGGTTGATCGCGGCCAGGGTGCTTCCCGCCATGAACAGGTTCCCCCCTCGAACACTTGCATCGTTGCCCGATATCGTACTTAACAAGACATCGATTTCGCCTGCGTTGTAAATCCCGCCACCATTAGCCGCCGAGTTGTCGGCGATTGTGCTACGAACTAGCGTCATGAAAAGCCCATTGGTGGAGATACCACCACCACGCGAGGTTGCCGCGTTGCCCGTGATTTCAACGTTGGACAGATCGAGCGTTTCTCCGTTAAGAATTCCTCCCCCATCACCGACCACATCGCCACCGGTGATCGTCACACCGCTGATTCCCACGCTGATGTCCGCGCTGGTTCCGTCATCAATATTTATCACTCGAAAACCATCACCGGTACCGAACAGCCCGTCAGTTCCGTTGCCAGCATCAAGTGTTAGCAGATTCGCACCCGGCCCCGTAATCGTGACATCGCGAGTGATTGTAGGCAGTGAGCTATCCAGGTTGATCGTTGGGTTGCCATCGAAAACCTCTGAAAACGTGATTTGCTCCGCAAACGTTGTTTCATTGGCATAGGTGATCGCTTCTCGCAGCGTCAAGTTGCCAGGGGTGTAGTTTCCATCGTCAATATCGCCCAGCGAGTCGACCAACAAGTTCGGCTCGGTTTCAATGATCTTGTACAACTCGTCACCCAACGTCGCTTCGCTACCGACGATATAAACCGCCCCCGCAGCGCCGACAAAACTGCCCGGGCCCAGATCAAGATTTAATCCATCGGCCAGGTGCTGCAGTTCGCCCACTAACGGCGACCACTTCCAAAGTCCGGTGCCCGTGACGCCATCATCGGCCAATAGGTACAAGCTGCCCTCATGCTCGGCCAACTGATCTGGCTGTGAGCCGATTGCTCCGACGTGAATGTCATCAACCAGCACCGTGCCCGCTGGCGTACCGTCACTAGACCACAACTCACGTCCGTTGGCGTCATCCATGGCGGTGAAGAACAACGTCCCCCCGACGTTGGTTAAGCTAGTTGGCGAACCATCATCGAGTCCCGGTTTGATCTCAGTTAGAAGTGACGTTCCGACCGCCGTGCCGTCGCTGGTCCAAAGTTCGTATCCGGTGGCCCCATCATGAGCCACAAAGAACAAAGTACCATCCACATTCGTTAGCTCCTTCACGTAAGAGCTTCCTGAGCCCGCAACGATGTCGGTCGCCAACATGGTTCCCGCGGCGGTCCCATCGCTGGACCACAACTCCACACCCGAACTGCCGCTGTTAGCGCTGAAGAAGATCGTTCCGTCGACGTTGACCAAGTCGGCTGGGAACGAGTTGCCCGATCCTGGTCGAATATCGACAACCAGTGTCGTGCCCGCCGCGGTACCGTCGCTCGTCCATAGTTCACGTCCATTGCTTCCATCGGTGGCGCTAAAGTACAGCGTTCCGCCGACATTAAGCATTTCTTGCGGTGATGAACTGGCGCTACCCGGTCGTATGTTCGACACCATCGTGGTTCCCGCGGCGGTTCCGTCACTCTTCCAAAGCTCATTGCCATTGACGCCGTCGTTGGCGCTAAAGAACAAGGTACCATCGACATTGACAAAGTTTGATGGGTTCGAGCTACCGCTACCCGATCGAATGTTGGCCACTAGCGACGTACCAACGGTGGTTCCATCACTCTTCCAAAGTTCGTTACCGTTAACACCATCGTTGGCGGTAAAGAAGAATGTGCCGTCCACGTTGGTCAGGTTGTCGATGCTTGATCCGTTCACTCCGGCGCGAATGTCGGCAACCAGGCTGATCGCAACTGGTTCGTAGCGAGATTCAAAAGCACCGATGTCGATTCGGCCGAAGCGAACTCGGTCAAAGCCTTCGCCCCGTTGGTCGAATTCGGTTGAACTGGCTGTGATACTTGGGTCACCCGCGTTGATCGCCGGGCTTTCGGGAAGCGGTGCGTGGGTTGGTGTCGGGCCACCGTTATCGGCGAGCGGCCCGAGGAGTGGATCAGTGCTAAACAGGTTGTCCGATCCGGTGATGCCGGGGTCCCCATCGCTGAACATGTTGTGGCTGCCGTTGAACACGCCAGATCCTTCCGCACTACCATCAACAATCGAATTAGAAATCGTTAGTACTGGCGAACCAAAGGCGTTCTGAATCGCGTCTCCGAAGCTTGCAGCTGTATTGTCTGAGAACGTGGTTTGGGAAATCGTGGAGGTTGTGTTGGCGTTGTAAATTCCTCCGCCGCGACTAGTGGCGGAGTTGCCTGAAATGGTGCTTCGCTGGATATCCGCCGGGCCGTATGTCAGGATGCCACCACCAAACGACGCTGCATTATTGGAAAGCAAGCTGTCCACGACCTGCAATTCACCTAGCGGTGATGTTCGAATCGCGCCGCCAAAGTTTGAGGTCGCGTTGCCAGTAATGACGGACCGAAGAACGGTGAGGTCCTCATCATTGGTAATCGCACCCCCGCCGCTACCAGTAGCGTCTGCCCCTCGGAGCGTCAGGTCACTGATGACAACGGAGATGTCTGACGCATTACCATCAACGATTTCAAAGATGCGGTAACCATCCTGGGTGTTAAACGTGTTATCGGTTCCGTCACCGGCGTCGATGGTCAGCAGGTCAGCGCCTGGGCCAGTGATCGTGACGCTTTGCGTGATCGTGGGCAGTTGGCTGGCGATGTCGATCGTTTGCGCGGTGTCGAACAGTGAGCTAAATTCGATGGACTCAACGACCTCAGTCTCATTGGACAGAATGATCGCTTCACGAAGCGTTAGATTGCCCAGTGTGTAAAGCCCGTCATCGGTATCACCCAGCGCATCCACTAACAGTGTGCGATCCTCGACGACTTCGAACAGCTCTTGGCCCACGGCTCCCGTTGATCCATTGAAGAACACCCGTCCGTTGATTTGGGTCAGGGTGTTGATTGACGGCCGGGTGCCGGTCGAATCCGCGACCTGGGTGACTCCGATGATGGTTGGGTCGATCTTCCAAACCCCGGCGCCACCGATGCCATCATTGGCCTCGAAATACAAACGCCCGTCCACGTTCATCAGCGTGTTGGGGTACGAGCTATAGGAACCACCGCGAATGTCTTCGACCAGGACCGTTCCCACTGCCGTGCCATCGCTGGACCATAACTCGGTGCCGCTGAGTCCATCGGAAGCCGCGAAGTATAAGGTTCCGCCGACCTCGGTGAGGTTGTACGGGTTAGAACCGCTCGTTCCTTCACGAATATCGGCGACGAGAGTTGTCCCCGCCGTCGTGCCGTCGCTGGACCAAAGCTCATAGCCATTGACACCGTCGCTGGCGCGGAAGAACAGAGTGCCGTCCACGTTAGTTAGCTGTGTCGGATATGACGAACTGCTGCCCGGCCGAATATCGCTCACCATTGTTGTGCCTGCCGCCGTGCCATCGGTGCTCCACAGTTCCGTGCCGCTTGTACCGTCAAAGGCTCGGAAGAATACCGAACCGCCCACTTCGGTGAAGTCTCTGGGATAGGAACTGCTACTTCCCGATCGGATGTCGCTGACCAAAGTCGTTCCCGCGGCGGTGCCGTCACTGGTCCAAAGCTCGCGTCCGTTGGTCCCATCGGAAGCGCTGAAATACAGCGTGCCACCGATATTGGTCAGGTACCTTGGACTCGAGCTCGAGCTGCCGCTAAGAATGTCCAGCACCAGATTCGTGCCAGCCGCCGTGCCGTCACTGCTCCATAATTCAAGGCCGTTGGTTCCATCGTTGGCCTCGAAGAAGAGCGTTCCACCCACGTTCACCAAATCGTCGGGGTATGAGCCTGAACTGCCAGACCTAATATCCGAGACCATGGTTGTGCCCGCGGCAGTGCCGTCGGACTTCCACAGCTCGCTGCCATTGGTTCCATCGTTGGCTCGGAAGAAGAGCACGCCGCTCACATTGGTCATGTCCGTGATACTGGAACTATCAATTCCTGGTCGAATGTCCAGAACTAGACTGGTTCCTGCGGCAGTCCCGTCGGTCTTCCAAAGCTCACTGCCGCTTGCGCCGTCATTGGCGACAAAGAACGTGGTCTCGCCTACTTCGGTAAACTGACTCGGGTAAGAATTCCCCGTACCCGTGCGAATGTTGACCAGCATGTTGGTTCCAGCCGCCGTTCCATCGCTGGTCCAAAGTTCATCGCCGTACACTCCATCATCGGCTCGGAAGAACAGCGTTCCGCCAAAGTTGGTCAGACGAGTTAGGGATGACGATGATGATCCGCTGCGAATGTCATCGACCAGAGTGGTACCGGCCGTGGTTCCATCGGTGCTCCACAGTTCGCTGCCATTGATGCCATCGTTGGCTCGAAAGAACAGCGTTCCGCCGACTTCGGTCAGGTAGCTCGGGGACGAGTTGCTAGCGCCACTGCGGATGTCGGCGACCTGGACGGTTCCCGCTGCCGTGCCGTCAGTGCTCCAAAGCTCGGTACCGGTGGTACCGTCCGAGGCCGTGAAGAAAAGCGAGCCACCAAAGCTGGTGAAGTTATAGGCGTATGAGCCGCTGCTGCCGGTGCGAATATCAGCCACCAATGTGGTGCCCGCCGTGGTCCCGTCACTGGTCCACAATTCGCGACCGTTGGTACCATCGAAAGCACTAAAGAACAAAGCTCCGCCAAAATTCGTGAGCTGCACCGGCGATGAACTGGAGCTGCCCGCGAAGATATCGGATACCAGCGTGGTTCCCGCTGCGGTCCCGTCACTGCTCCACAGTTCGAATCCGCTGGTTCCATCACTGGCGCGGAAGAAAAGCGTGCCACCGACATTGGTCAGGTAACTCGGATAGCTTGAGTAACTGCCGGGACGGATGTCGGAAACCAAGGTCGTGCCCGCTGCGGTTCCGTCCGTGGTCCAAAGCTCGGTGCCGCTGATCCCATCGCTTGCCGTGAAAAAGAGTGAGCCGGAAACTTCGGTGACGTTGTAGGAGTAACTACCGCTTGAACCGGCACGAATGTCACTGACTAAGGTCGTGCCCGCCTCGGTTCCATCGGACTTCCATAGTTCTCGACCATGGGTGTCATCAATGGCCGTGAAGAACAGCGTTCCACCAAAATTAGTAAGTTGACCTGGACTAGACGAATTGCTTCCCGTCCGAATGTCGGTGACCAGACTGGTGCCCGCCTCGGTTCCGTCTGATTTCCAAAGCTCGCTACCATTGGCTTCATCACTGGCTCGGAAAAATAGCGTTCCTCCCACATTGGTCAGGAAAGCGGGAGAGGAGCTGGAGGTACCCGGCCAAATATCGGATACCAACGTCGTTCCGGCCGCGGTACCGTCGGTGCTCCAAAGCTCGCTGCCCGTGTCGGGCGTGAAAGCAGTGAAAAACAGCAGGCTACCGACCTCCGTCACATTACTGATGCTTGAACCCGAGATTTCAGGCAGC
Organism: Rubripirellula amarantea; assembly: GCF_007859865.1. Taxonomy (NCBI): domain Bacteria; kingdom Pseudomonadati; phylum Planctomycetota; class Planctomycetia; order Pirellulales; family Pirellulaceae; genus Rubripirellula; species Rubripirellula amarantea. Next base: position 1,385,167 of record NZ_SJPI01000002.1, read on the forward strand.
GAGTTGATGTCCAACAACAATTCGAACGCACCATCGACATAGCGTGATTCCACCGCACCGACGTCCACGACGTCGTTGTGAACCCGTTTGAAACTCTCACCGCGTTGGTCGAACTCAATTGGGCTGTACACGATCGCTGGGTTACCCGCGTTGATTACCGGGCTGCCTGCCTCAATCGCGTGAGTGCGGGTCGGGCCGCCAAAGTTCCCCAGGTCTGTCAGGCCGAGATCGGTGACGACTTGGTTGTTCGTGCCACTGATGGTGCTGGTTATGGTGAACAGGTTGTAGTCACCGATAAACGTACCGCCCCCGCTGACATCGCCCTGGACGATTGAGTTATCGATGGTCGTTGATGCCGTATTGCCGCGATGGATCGCGTCACCCTCGGTTCCCGCCGATCCGCCAACGATGGTCGAAAGGTCGATGTCAAGCGCGGAGCCATTGGAAGTGAACAGGTTGCCGCCGCGATCGGTAGCCTCGTTCCCCGAAAAGGTACTTTGAACGATGTCGACGACGTCACCGTTGTAGAAACCGCCACCATTTGCCGCAGCGTTGTCAGCGATCGTACTTTCGCTCAATGTGAGAGTACCGGTGCTGTAGATAGCTCCCCCGCGAGATTGCGTGGCGCTGCCTGTGATCTCAATTTGTTGGAGCGTTAGATCTTCGACACTTCGAATCGCGCCCCCATCGCCACTAGTCACGTCACCACCGGTCAGCGTCACACCGCTGATGCTGACGTTCAAGTCGGTGCCCGTCGAATCGTCGACGTCAAAGATGCGAAAGCCATCTTGGGTGTTGAAGATTCCGTCGGTGCCGTTACCCGCATCGATCGTTAATCGGTTGGCACCCGGGCCGGTGATCGTGACATCTTCGGTGATCGTGGGCAGCTGGCTGGCCAGCGAGATCGTCTCGGCAAATTGGAATAGCGGGCCAATCGTGATTGCGTTGTCACCGGCGATCGTGTTGCTCAGGTTGATCGCTTCACGAAGGCTCAGGTTCCCCAGCGAGTAGTCGCCATCATCAGTGTCCGAGGTCGAATCGACGACCAACTGGAACTCGTAGGCACCAATGTCGATTCTGGTTCCTTCCACGCGCCGATACGGTTTACCGCGTTGGTCGAACTCGCTGGCGCTAAATGTAATTGCTGGGTCGCCAGAATTTAAAGCCGCACTGGTCGACAAAATGGCGTGAGTCTTTGTCGGTCCACCGTTGTCCGCCAACAGCAAAAGCCCAGGTGGCGTGCTAGTTTGGTTGCCGGTGCCTGAAATGACGACCGACGATGAAAAGATGTTGTAGTCACCACTAAGCGATCCACCGCTGGCCGATGCGGAACCATCGAAGATCGAATTCGACACGGTTGTCGTCGCGCTGACACTAGCGAATGTCGATCCACCCAGCGCCGTGTTGGCGGCCAGTGTGCTTTGCTCGATGATCGCTGCGCTGCCATTCGCATTAAAGATCCCGCCACCACCGTTGGCAAAGTTGCCCGATACCGTGCTGCGTTGGACGGTGGTTGTCCCCTGATTGAATATCGCGCCACCATTTTCACCAATGGTGACACCATCATCCACCGCGTTACCTGACAACGTACTGGCGACGATCGACAAGACACCCAAGGTTGTGTTGGCGATGCCACCACCGCTGGTCTGAGATGCGTTCGTATCGACCACACTTTCAGTCAGTGTCAGCGTCTCGTTGTTCAGGATCGCGCCACCGCTGGCGACTGCGTCACCACCGGTGAACGTGATCCCGCTGATCGATACATTGATCGACGTTCCCGTGCTATCGTTGACTTCCAAAATCCGATATCCATCGGCTGTGTTGAACGTGTTGTCCGTTCCATCACCCGCGTCGATGGTCAGGTTGTTGGCCCCGGTTCCCGTGATCGTCAGTGCATCGGTGATTGTGGGTAGCTGGCTGGTGATGTTGATTGTTTGCGGAGAATCAAACAGCGGTCCAAATACAATCTCGTCCGCCCCTGCCATCGAGTTGGCCAAAGTGATCGCTTCCCGCAACGAAACGTTGCCAGCCGTCGTGTTGCCGTCGACAACATCGTTGTTCAGGTCCACCTGCACCGATGCGAGCAACCGTCGTGACTCAAGCGATTCGACGATCATCTTGCGTTTGCGAAAAGCTTGACGAAGGCGTTGGCGGAGACTTCGTTGCGTTTTACTCATCTGGATTCCAATCTTCGAAAATTTGGTCGACGGCTAGGTCGGACGTAACACGGCTTAGTGGTAGAGCATCGAAGTCACTATCTGACTCGGTGCGAGGATCGTTCGCTAAAAGCGCAGCGATGGCTTTATCGGTAGGGCTGGCGTCACTCTCGTTCATCCAGAACGAAATGTTCTCTTGGTCGACCGGTGCGACAGAGGTCGGAAGCGCAGCGACATCGATGGGGACGTTGACAAGATGACTTTCCATCTTCAAGTCGATCGCTGGTAATTCCGCAGATACGCGAAGTATTCGATTTACGGTTTCTTCAGCATCCTGCTGCGAGAGTACTTCGCTGACGGCTGCGTCTTCGTTTCTTGCAAGCGGCAGTTCTGATGCCCCGCTTCCGACGATGATGTCCACCGTCGTGGTCGATGTGCGTAGATCAAACAAGTAGGCGCCACCGGTGTTGTTGTTGGGTCGGTTGTCGAGCCAAGAGCCGATCACCGCTGAATCACCGCCCAGAGCAACGCTGATTCCATACTCATCACGCGTGGTGACTTGCTCATTGATCAGAATGCGAGTTTCACTCCACACGCCATTCGATTGTTCGAACAGGTACGCGCGTCCTGAACTGTCACCACCTTGGTCCGCCTGAGTGGCTCCCACGGCAAGTCGCGTTCCTTCGAGCGAGACCGACCAACCAAATCGGTCGCCTTGCAAACCGTCGCTGGCGAGAAGTTTTTGCAATTGCCCCCAGTTATCGGTGCCGCCGAGGTTCTGTTCGAACAGATACACCGAACCAAGTTGGTTCTTACCATTCTCGTCGTCTTGCCTTGCTCCCACGGCAAGAGTCCCACCGCTTATGGATACCGAGTATCCAAACTGATCTGCGACAACTGAATCAGCAGGCTCGATCGCACTCAGTTCGCCCCAATTGCCAATGCCACCTGCATTGCGGCCAAACACGTAGACCGCACCGGTGTCCGTGCCAATTCCATCGTGACGAAACGCTCCCACAGCAATCAGATCACCATCGATTGAAACGGATTGCCCAAAGCGGTCTCCCGCGGCCTGGGTGCTGCCAGTAATCTTTTTCACTTGGCCCCAATTATCGATTCCGCCCTGGTTTCGCTCAAACACATAGGCGGCACCGGATGACGTGCCGACAGGGTCTGCAACGCTAGCACCAACAACGATCGTATCGCCCGATAGTGCTACCGAGCGACCGAACAGGTCACGATTAAAAGTGTCATTTCCAGACAACTTCTTAACCAAGCCCCAATTATCGGCACCGCCATGATTGCGCTGGAATACGTAGATCGCACCTGATCGGAATCCATTACTTGGATCCGTTTCTGCGCCAATTACGATTGTGTCCCCGTCAATAGCCACACTACTACCGAAGTGACCACGAAGCCCTGACGCATCCAACGACCCGGTCAAGTGAGCGACCTCAGTCCACGTCGATTCTCCTGTTTTCTGATAGACGTAAGCTGAACCCGCATCGCTAATTCCGTCCGGGTCATCTAAGAACGATCCTACGACGGCAAACTCACCATCCACCGCGGTCGCGTATCCGAAACGGTCGCCAGCACTCGCGCCAGTGTTGGTCAATTCAACGTCTTGAATCGCAACGGTGTACTCAAACGAATCTGAACCGGTGAATCCAGCATTGGGTGTGTAGGTGATCGTCCCGTCGCCGTTATCCGTCACGGTTCCGTTGGCAGCACTGCCTACACTTAGCACTTCGATCTCGCCGGTCGGCAAGTCATTATCTAAGACCGGAATCATCACGGATGTATTGACCGGTGTAATGACACTGTCAGGATTAGCGAGCGGCAAATCACTTTCGCCCACAACAACCACCGAGGCGGTCGCAGTCGATTCGATTCCATCACGGTCACGTATCGTGTACTCGAATGAATCCGTTGCCGTTTCGCTGGAATCCAAGTTGTCGAACTGACCATTGGGATCGTATTCGTAACTTCCGTCCGAATGTACTGTCACCAAAGCACCAGAGGGCAAGACGACTTGCTTGCCGACGACGGTCGCGTCACCGTTGACCGCGATGACGAAGGTTTGGTCGTCGAGGTCTTTCTCCACATCATTGGCTAACAGGCCCATCGCACGGTAGTGCGCCGAAACACGATCCAGATTAAGCGCTCTGTTGTACAACGCGACTTCGTCGATCACGCCTGTGAAGTAAGCACCTTCGACACCTGATACCGATCCATCATGGAACCGAGTGTTGGTTCGGTAAGCAGCGATCCCAATATCGCCACCATTGGGACTCAATCCGCCTCCCCCACCAAAGTTGGTAACGGCCGAAGCAACCAATACACCATTGACGTAAAGCGACATTTCAGGGCTGTCGAAAACAGCCACGACATGATACTTGATATTGCTATCCACATCGGTATTGATAAACACCGGCGATCCGTCGTAGACACCGAAGTAAAGCTTCCCACCATCGATGTACAAGCTAGATCCGATGTTCGTTCCACCTTGTTCGTAAAGAACTTGTCGCGATCTAACGTCATCAGCACGGAAGATCACTTCAAACGACTTCTCAAGTGCATCACCGGTGTAGGTGTTGATCAGATCGCTATCCTCGACGGCAACAAAACCGTTGTTGCTGAAGTAGCGCGAACGATCCTGGCTTGCGCCGACCAAACTAGCCATCGTCTTTGAACTGCCGACGTACACTCCATCAGGCGAGATTGGTGACAGTTCGTTAGCAGCAACTGTCCCTTGTTGTTCGCCGAAACGCCAGTAAGCAACGGGTTGGTCCGCGAGCACTTGATCGTCATATCCACCCTGACGAACGACCAGAGGAGCCGAAGCCGAAGCCGTCGCGATGTCGTCGCCCGCTTCGGGAGCGTCATTCACACCGTGAATTTGGACCGTCAATGTCGAGGTTACATTGGACAGTTCATCAGTGATGATGTAGTCGAATGTTTCCGACAGAGTTTCGCCCGCGGAAAGCTGCTCTATCGCTGGGTGATTCAGGTCCAGCGTGTAAACGTAGTCACCGGTCAATCGATCCCAATCTAGCGAACCGTAGACCCCGATGATGTCGACGGAATCACTCGTCTCGCCATTGAGTTTACGAATCCGTTTGGTAGCACCCTCATCAACATCCGTGACACTTTCCAAGATGTTGCCACTGACGGTTGGCTGATCGGCCACGATTTCAGCACGTTCGAGCAGAGCGACGGGAACGTCATTGACCCCCGTGACCGCAATCGACACCGTTCCCTCGTCCATCAGTCCAGCTTCGTCAGCAATAACATAGGTGAACGTGTCCACCACGGTGTCACCATCGGCAAGGGCATTCAGATCGGCGGAGCCGGATGGGTCGTATCGGAGCAATCCGTTTGCGTCGACCGAAACGATGGCACCCCTGGTCGTGACGCCGGTGAAACTGGCTAACGTAAGCCGGTCAAGAATGCCTTGATCAGTATCGTTAAGTGCCAAGATCGAGCGTGATCCATTGCTTAGGTGACGAATCTCGAGCGGATCGAGTTTTCGATTCCAAATGGAAACGTCATCCAAGCTACCGACAAGAGATTGTCCTGCTTGGAATCCGCCACCGAGGCTATCTTGATCTTGACCCAAGAAGGTACCGCCGTTGCTGATCAATAGCGACGCTTGGTTGCTCAAAGCGCGGAATCCTTGCGAGACCCCATCGACAAATAATTCGGCTTGGCTGCCTACCAGATCACGAACCACAGCAACGTGATGGAACTCGTCGTCCGCAATATCATCAATGGTCCAAATGGCACTAGAGCCATTGGCAAACAAACGCACGGCGGTGCTGCTGGCCAACGCCACTGAGAATTCTTCAAACTCGGTGGTGTTAGCGGCGCTAATTAGCGTTTGATAGCCCGTCTTGGTCGTTCTAACTCGGAACGTCGCTGTAATATCGTCCGCACCATTGAGGACGCTTCGCGGAAGTTCGACGTAGTCATCGTTGAACACCAACGCGGTGTTGCCACTTAGATCGGTATCCCAGGCTGGCCCAATGCCAGCGTCAACCGTAATACTAAGTTGGTCGGGTCCACTATCGAGTGTCGTATTGCCGCTGCCTTCATCGAAAGTCAGCCGGAAACCTAGATCACGCGAAATTACCAACGTTGAATCTTCATCGGTAGCAAGAGCGACGTCATCAACCGCCACGGGTGCAACATCGACGATGATTGCATCAACCAACACGATCGTTTCGCCTCCGTCTTGATCCGTGACGGTAACGGTTACTTGATAGGTTCCATCTTGAGGATACGTGTGAGTGCCCGACAGCATTCCACTGGCGACATTGCCAGTTTCGGTCACGGTGCCATCACCCCAATCGATACTGTAGTCGTGTGTGTCATTAATTCCGGCGTCGACCACAGTTGCCGTCAGCGTCACTGCCGCATTCTCTTCGCCTCCAACGCTATCGACAGCGACGGTAGGTGCCGCATTGTCAACGACAATTGTCTGGCTCGCAGACCGGACCAAATCTTCACCCATAAACGTGTCGGTCACTGTGATAGACAACGTAAACGAGCCATCCGCTGTCGCTGTAAAGCCGAACGCCTCAGGGTTTTCTACAACGTCGGTCGTAAAGGTTTCTGAACCGCTAGGCGTCACCGTCCAAACAACCACTCGTGATCCCAACTCAGTAACGGGCGGAAGTCCTGCCAAAGAGAAACGCATCGCGTCGCCTTCGGCGGCAACCGTCGGAGCCACGATTGCGATGACGTCGGGTGGGCTAACACTGATGGATAGCGACTGTGACGACGACAGGGTTGTTGTGTCACCGGTGTACTGTAGATCCGTTAGCTCCATGGAAAACACAGTTGACGAATCATCACCGCTTGGCTGAACAAACCCAAAGGAATCGAACACACGTCCGCTGCTGGCTAGTCCAGTCACGGTCTCGGTGTTTCCGTCGATAGTGACTGCTAGCGTTCCACCGCCGACATTGGCGTCATAGTCAATTGACCAAGCGTAGGAACCCGCATCGAGTGTAAAGGCTGGTGTACCAGTGGAATTGCCCGCACGAAGCCGGTTGCCACTAAGGTTTCGCCAACCAACGCCAAAGGTGTCCGCGTTAGCCGTGAAGTCGTCTTTATCAAAGAAGCCAAACCGCAAGTTGGTCAACGCGTTATCGGGATTGTCAAAAGTAACCGTACCCGATGCCGAGAAGCTGTCGGTGGCAACATCCAGAAAAGTGTCCAAGCCCGTGTCCGCCAAGTATGCACCAGGCGACCTGGCTTGGAATTGTCCGCCCACTCTGACCGGATCAATGGCGGCATAGTCGTTTGCGTCTTCGTCGTTGTTAAGCCCGCTCCAGGCGAACAAATCGGATGTGAACACATCGGTGATTGTGAGATCAACATCGTAGACACCAGGAACCACCGGAACGAAGTCTAGCGTTTCATCAGTGCCGGTGACCAACGTTCCTGCGTTGGAACCAACGGTCCATGCATAAGACCGCTCGACGGAATCCGATGTCCCTCGTAGCAAACCATCTGGCCCAGTCGGACTCGATTCATCGGCAGTCACTGTTACGACGTTGCCAGCCAGGAACTCTTGTTCCCACACATCAATGTCAGATGACTGCCACAGCGGTGCGTTCGCACCAAGCGTGACATCACGGGCATTCATGCTGGCATCGGCGGCCAAAGTTCCCTCGGCTTCATCCAATCGCAACCACAACTCAAGTTGCGAATCCTCAAGGTCAATCGCACCTCCCGCTGATGCATTAATGTCCGTTGAGGGAAGCGCCCGCGTCCAAATGGCCAGGTCGGCCAAAGAACCCTGCAGGGAACGTCCGGCTACAAAGCCACCGCCAGCGGAAACTAGTTCTTGCCCAACGACAAAACCGCCGACCGGAATCGACAGATTCCCGACTCCAGCAAAAGCCTTCTTACCATAGGAAACTCCGTCGACGAAAAGTTCAACCATGTCGTCGGTGGTAGTTCGAACGACTCCGACGTGGTGAAAGTCGCCATCGCCTAAATCAGGTACCGACCAAGTGCGACCTAACGATCCGCCGAGCACGACGCGGACCGCGTTGCTAGACGGCAAACGGACCAAGAGTTCGTTAGCCCCAGACGCCGAAGCAGCACTCAAGATAGCTTGATTGGCCGTACCATCGGAAGTAATCCAGAACGTCGCTGTAAAGTCCGCGGCGCCGTCTAATGTTACTGAATCAAGCGTCAATTGATCATCATCAAACATCAGTGCGGCCGGCTGAAGCTGACCTTCACTTGGAGTGATCACGACGGACGGTGAAACGTTGATGCGTTCGGTGAACTTAGTCGTAACCAACGAGTCGTCTCGCACCGACAAAGTAATCTCGTAGCTGCCACTGTACTGCGGGATAAACTCAAACTCGGTGTCACTTGACGCCAAGATCCGCTGCCCGTTGTTCGCGACCACTTCCCAGTGATAAATCAAACGATCATCGATGCCGGCATCGGATGCACCTGACGCGTCAAACGAAATCGCGGAACCGACAACGTAAGGGCCGGGCTGCGTATTGAGACCGCTAATCGACGGAGCGGCGTTGCCAACGGTAAAGGTCGTCGAAACCGCGTCTTGCCCACCGTCTTGGTCCGAAATCGTTGCCGAAAGTGTGTACACCCCGTCGTCAATCGGAACATACATCGGCGTGAACACGTCCGGTGAATCATCGGACCACAGGCTTGGGGCGCCCAAGAATCGAACTTCACTTAGCCCGACGAACGACGCGTTTCCACTAACGTCATAATTGCTGTCCACCTCGATACGAACGAATCGAACGCCGTCGGCCAGTCCGTTCAAGCTGAACGATTGCGAAGGTTCGGCGTCCGAACCACCGGCCCGTTCCAGTATCGCATCCGCAACGATCAACTCGAGCTCTGCTTCGGTTTCACCAACGTAGACGTCGAACTGCTGGACGCCGTATCGGGTATTGTCAACTCCGACAAGACTTTCATTGAACTGCCAAATCAGAAGTTCGTCCAAATCGAACGTCGATCCCAGATCGTATTGAATGTAGGCATCCTCAACGTCACCGCTAACACCAACATAGGGTGACGTCGCCCACATTCCGTCGAGGAAGACTTGGTCATGCGTGCTGCTGCCGATGGGAGACTGAAGGTTCAGACCACTGCCATCCACCGTTCGGGATGCCGCGTTGGCAAAGTTAAGGATGCTGCTAGCGGTAGCAAATGCCGGACTAGGAGTGACGACCCCCAAGATCTTCGCGTCATAACCACCAGCGGCCAAGTCATTCGCGACGGGGCCACTTCCTTCATTGAAGGACCAGTACCCAACCAAGTTCGGCGAATTGTTCGGCACGCTGCCATCATCCAGGTCCGCGATTTCAGCGGCTCGCAATGCGCGGTTCCAAACTCGGAATTCGTCGATGCCGCCAAAGAACGAAGATTGACCAGAGAAGTCAGCACCGATGACAAGTTGTCCGCCATCGTCGCGGTATCCGATATCGGAGGTTTCAAATTTGGGTTCCAGGTCGCCGTTGATATACAAGCGAGTGCCGCTGGTCGGGTCCATCACTACGGCGACGTGTTGCCATTGGTCAAAGACGACGGGCTCGGACGTTACCAATTCACTTAGGCCCGTGTCGACGATCCAATTGACTCCGTCGTGTCGCAATGACCACCCGCCACCCCCAGTATTCGCGCTATCAAACACGTAACCCGATGATGCGGTCGGCTTGACCCACGCTTCAAAAGTAGCACCGCTCGACGTGTCACTTTGATCGAGCGCCCAGCCCGTATCGACGAATCCAGTCCCATTGATGGAAATTGATCCGCGTGACAGATCGGTTGATCGGCCCGAGGGATCTGTGATGCTGAACCGACGCGCCAATTCTTTGGCGTCACTTCCACTGGCTTCGTCAATGATGAAGCGATCCACTTCGACTTGACTGTTACCGTCGCCAACAAGAATCGGTACTTCGACGCGTACATTGCTAAGCGGAGTCCAAAGGCCGTTCTGGGCAGGGTCACTCGGGTCGATGAACGTCATCGATCCGTAATTCGAATTCGTAAGCGCACCTTGCGAGAACTTGGCCTGCATCAACTCGCCACCGCCAAATTCGTAGTAAACAATCGCGATTTCGTAATCGCCTGCTGCAAGGTTGATAGAGTCGACACGGTTTTGAAGGCCATGAACCCCTAGGTTATCGACGATCAATTCGCTGCCTTGGAACGTGCCGTCTTGATTGGCGTCGATCCAAATGGCACTGCCATCATCGCTGCGCGTCCCAAAAGAAACATCACCCGCCTCAAGCAGACTCCCGCTACCAACTTCGCCAACCGTGACCGTTCCCACCCATGCACCCGCAAAGAAGTCTGGACCAAGGGTTAGTCCTGAACGCGAGTCAGCATCGGAGGCGTTATAGTTCAGTTCGGTGTCAAGGAGTCTTGAGCTATCCGGCACGACCGACAATAGACTCGTCGCATTGACGGATTCATCGATAGGATTCAAATTTCCATCGCCGAATGTTCCATCGAACCAAAATTCGTTGAGCCCGTTGAACTCTGGTGCACCGAGCGTGATCGTTTGTCCTTCGGTAACACCTGAACCACCATTGGCGAGATCAAGGTCAACAGCGGCGGCAATGACCGGAGCGGTATTTCGAATCAGTATGGGGAAGCGATAGTTACGAACCGCCACGATGGCGGTCCCATTGTCATTAGCAACAAAGGATGCCGGCGAAGCCAAGCCAAGTGCGTCGGTGGCGCCTTCGACGGACCAAGGAGCTGTATTGTCGACAAACCATGTCGCGCCCTCAAGATCGCCGTCCACGCCGTTGCCACTGCTGTCGACCGCAAGGATTCCCGAGCCGGAATCAAGTTCCCAATGAGCAATCAGGCTTCCTGAATTTCCAGATTCGTTCGTCGCTGCGATATCCCCACGGAAGACCTTGGCAACCTCCTGGATCGTAAGACTACGATTCCAAACCGCGAGATCAGCAATCGAACCGTCAAGGAATTGTCCGCCGAACTCGCCGATCGCGAATGGTAGCGTTCCCACGGGAAGGCCAGGGTTTGTCGTCCCTTGATCGACGGTCTCGGCAAAAGCCCCATCAACATAAAAATCAACGGTGAAATCTGAATTCAGCGTCATGGCCACATGAGTCCACCGACCAATCGTTGGCGTGATATTACTGATGTAAGTATCAGCCGAGTTCTGGAACAGAACATCTCCGTTGACCACCGACAACTTCCACGCAGGGAAGCCAGGTGACGACGCAAGAATAGGATGTTCGCCGGATAGCGAGTCGAGTTTGATCCAGCCAGAGATCGTGAAGTCATCAGTCAATGCACCGAGGGCATCCACTGCATCGAGGCTGATGCGATCGTTGGTACCATCAAAATTGAGCGCGTCGATTGAGAATGGAACCTCAACACGTTGACCTTCCTGAAAGACCAAATTCTGACCTGGATCGAGAACTCGCGTGGGAAGGGTCAGGGTGTCGAGGTCCTCTAGAGCCTGGATCGTTCGAATGGTTGACGTTGAAATCGCGTCGACGCTGGTGTTTTCCAGCTTCAGCGAAGTCAGTTCTGGGAAAGAAGCCAGTTGGCCGATCTCTTGAATTTGAATGTTGCCACTAAGGTCCAACTGACGCAGGTGGGACAGTCCAACCTTCTCGGTCGCTTGCGGTCCCGACGTGAGTTTTCTGGGACGCAACTGGCTGAAGTCCGCGTCGCTAACATTGTTCCCGGACAGATCCAGCGAGACCAAATTGACCAAATATTCGCCCAGATCAAGGTTCGAGATGCCACGGTCCGATGCATCCAGGACCGTCAGAGAGGCCATCTCTGATGCGGTAAGCGGGGCGTGGAATTCCGGTGTAATTTCAAACGTATCCGTCGTCCAGGAAGGCCCATTGTTAAAAGTTCCATTGGTTAGCGTTCCGGAAATATCGCTGGCTGTAGTGCCCGATCCTTCATCCAAGCGGAAATAACTGGCCAGATCGGTCTCGCTAGACGAAACGGTCGATCGGAATGACTGATCGATCTCGTCTTCAGTTCGTGCGGTGTTCCAAATACGAACTTCATCCAACTTGCCATCGAAGTTGTAGTAGCTTGTCGACAATTCCGTAGCACCACCGCCAATACGTAGCGGTCGGGTTTGGTTCGGCTCATATTTGCCAATCGTTTCCGCTACTAATTCGCCGTCAAGGTAGAGCTTCTTGGTTCCCGTGTATGCACCATTGGAATCGGGACCACTCATACTGTCGAAAACAATTGCGACGTGTGTCCAAGCATTCGGCGTAATGGCAGGTCCTGCGGTAACGTCCCAGCCTCCGCTCCCGTTGCCAGTCCAGAACTGCCATGTGTCCTGCGGCGTGGCATACAGCATGTAGCCTCGCGTATCGTATCCCGTTGATGTCGAGAACGCCTCACGCGATGTGATGGCGGATCGATAGCTTCCCGTGCCACCTTCGACTTTAGCCCACAATTCGACGCTAAAGCTTCCCACTGGGTTATTCGACGCGTGGAACGGCGCTTCGATGAAGTCGTTGCTGCCATCAAAGTCGACCGCGAAAGAACCAAGGTTGACCGACCTGGTGACTGGCCGGCCAAGTTGATCATTGATGGCGGTTCGCAGTTGAACGGAGCCCTGATCAATGGCACTAATCTTGACGTCGTCGATAAACCAATCGTCATAGGTAGTGGGAGTACCCGTGACTCGAAAGCGAACTTGGAAATTGTTGCGCAAAGCCTGAGCTGGAACGACCAAAGTACGCTTCACGAAGACCGTCATATTGGGATCGCTGCCGCGTTGTTGATCGATCGGCGTCCAATTGGTGCCATCGACGCTGTACTCGACGATTAAGTCATCACCAGGATCGGGTGATTCGCCACCGCCGGTCTGCTGGTAGGCGTAACTGATCTCTGCGGACGATGCCCGAGACAGATCCAGTGCCTGTGTGATGAGTTGATCGGCGTTGCCATTGAGTCGAGCCGATTTGACTCCACTCGGCTCACTGATACCCGTCTCACTGACCTGAGGAGTTCCTACAAGTGGGGACCAACGGTTGCCGGTATCAAACGAGCCTTTTTCGAAGTCATCGAAAAATAGTTCAACGGCAAAGTCGCCGATAATTGGATCCAGGATGGGAGCATCATTCCCGAAGCTTGCTTGGCTGGATGGAACGGCGATATCCGCCGTATCGGAAATATCGCGGTCACGAACTTCAACCGGTTCTCCGGCAAAGGTGTCAGTTCCACTACCACCGAACAATTCATCGAGTTCGTGGTTGCCCACCAACAGATCGCTTCCCTCGCCGCCTTCTAAACGATCGCGATCAGGCCATGACGATGTCTCGTGCGTGACTCCGCGTATCGGGGCGTCAAATTCGATCTTGAATAGCGAGTCGGCTTTCACGGGATCGTAAACACGCACGAAGTAACGACCCGCGGGCACGTCGCGAAGACTAATCGCACCCTGATTCGCCTTCACAACGCCGCCATTCGTGTCGATCAAATCCATCCGAATTGAGAGTGGACCATTAACCCGGACCGAATCCTTTGCCTTCCCATCGCCGATAGTCGTAAACTCAAACCACTTTTCTGTTGCGGTCGCAAGCTGGGACGTTGTAGGCGTTGTGACCGTCAAGACGCTGCTCTCGTCGTTGCCTGAACCTGCAGGAGTCCCAACCGAGTCGAGTGCGATGCCATAAGCGGAGAACGAATCAATGTCGCCAAGCGCCGCAAGGTTTGCCGTCATCGTGATTGTGTTGCCGCTGTACGTGACAAGCGAATCGACGCCAAATCCAGTGGCTACGTACTGACCGCTCGCGTTGGGACTGATGCTCCAGAAGATATCAACATCAAAGAAATCCGGCGTCGTCATCAATGGGCCATCGGTGTCTATTCCCAGAACGTAATTCACGCCCTGAGCGGCACCGCTAGACGGATCAAGAATTGCCTGATCGGTTGTGAACGTGACTGCGATCGTCGTCTGCGTGATCGCTGAAATCGCAATATTGGTCAGGTCGATGTAGCCTGCTTGAAGGGAGTCGGCGGGATCACTTTCCGATGCCAGTGTCAATTCAGTCAACGAGAACGGTGCTCCCCCGTCATCGAAGATCGCGGCGCGTCCTGTGCCACCGCGAGCTTCCACGAACGAGCCGCTGCCTGAGACGGAGTAGTTTTCCAAGACGGTGATCGTTTCGGGAATCGTACGCGGAGCAAGTGATCCGTAGACCACGTCAACCTGACCGGCCTGGCTAGCACCGTTGGGCGATGCGGAAACCGATCCGATGATCAGATCCGAAATGCCGTCCTGATCCAAGTCAAAGTTAGGAGTGACCGAGAGCCCACTGCCGGGCTGATAGATACGTTGCCGAACCGGCGAGGCGCCGCTTCCGCTGGTGCTGCCAAGCGTCCCATCGGCGTGGACATTCGTCGAATCAAAGACGGCAACACCCGAAATTTCATTGAATCGGAACCAGGCATGCAGTCCGTTCTCATTGCCGGCGATTCCCTGTTCAGCGATCAGTGCAACATCATCAGCAGTTAACGCACGATTCCAAATTGAGACTTCGTCCATGTCGCCCTGGAACGCACGGTCGGTGACAAAGCTGTCATCGGCAACGCCATTTTTCTCTTGCCCAAGCGCCAAACCGCCATCGGAGATTTCTATGGGGCCGATCGAGGATAAGGTTGTGCCTCCCACTCGATTTCCGTCAACATAGATATCCAGTGCGTTCGTCGCATCGTTGGATACGACTGCTAAGTGGTGATACTCGCCATCAAGCAGATTTGGCACGTTCACGAAGGTGCTGCTCTCGTTGACGAAGACTCGAATCCGTGAACTTTGCTCGAGGAAAATGCCGTACTGCTCTCCCGAGAACGATCCATCGGAGTTCTTGCCGCCACTGACAAGCGTTTGCCGACTGGCCGAGGGATTCTCCCGAGCCGAAGTGCGGAACCAAAGACTGGTGGTCATGCTTGCGAGCCCGTCCACCGCCGTGGCTGGTAATCGAACGACCGCTTCATCCCCGTCAAAGTTTACGCCTTGGAACGAACGATCCGCGTTACTCGTTGGAAGTACCGCATCCGCTACGTCCAGCGACACAACGGTCTTGGACGTCGCCCCAAACCCGAGGCTCGTCGCAAACTGCTCAGCCACCGAGTTGAAGACATACGTTTGCGGTGCCTCAGCACGACCGCCGACACCGTCGATTTCAAGTCTCGCGCCAGAGAAAACGCCGTCGTTGTCAAATGAGCTCGATCCAGTACCGACGACGGCTAGAGTCAAGTATCTGGCGTTCGAGGGAACTGGCACGTCAAAGCGAGCAGGACTTTTGTCAAAGTCATCTTCTGCTGCTGGAATGGTTCCATTGAATCCCCAGACGCCACCGGTATTGACGATGTCTACCTTCACGCCATTGACGTAACCTTCCAAAACACCCGTCGCGTCGCTAACGATCGCAACGGTACGAATTTCGGAGACGAAGTCGAATGTGCCATCATTGAATCCGGCACGATCAGCGATGAAACGCATCGCTGCACTTCCTAAGTCGCCAGCTTGTCGAATCTCGTCAAGGTCAAACGTGATGAGCGAATCGGCATGCAGTCCAATTCCTTCCTCATGTTCTCGAGTCGAATCAAAGCCAAAGTCGCCTGTCGACTCGATGGCAACATCTTCATAGTCAGAGAAATCGTTTCTGGGTCCAGCTGAAACGTCATGACCTGGCCACCCGAGCGATCCCGTCGAGGCAGCAAAGTTGAACGTGATGTTGGAGTTAGAATCAAGGGACAACGTACTCGAGCCGCCTTGCACAATGTTGTCGACTCCAAGCGAAGATGTGGTTGCTATCGTTTTCGCTGTGTCCGTTAGCAGTGCCTCGGCAAGAGGCACGCTGCTTGCATCATCAAACAAGTTCCCCAGGGGAATCGCGTAGCTCGATCGACCGGTGACCGCGATGTCGCCTTTGCCGTCGCCATTGAAATCACCGCCGGTCGCAATTAGATCGGCGCCGGATATCCGCGCGTCGACGTTGGACGGATCGACAATGGTCGAAACTGACTCGGCACCGTAGTGGACATCGAGCCCGTTAGGGCCGGCGAAACCAATGTCGTCATAGCCATCGTTGTTCAAGTCACCTAAAGCAACGGGCCGGAAGCTTTGCAGAGAGTTGGTGGAGATCGTTACCAGGTAAGTGCTACCTGTGTCTGGTTGACCGGGTGCGATCGGCGAGTTGTCCGACACCGTTTCGGCGGGACTCAAGAGATCAACCTTCGCGCTGATGCCGGCGTTGCCAAACAAAATGTCTTCGAGCCCATCGCCATCAACATCGCCAGCCACACGAGTTTCCAAATGCTTGAAGTCAACGCCTGAAGCCGCCCGAATCTCCATGAAGTGACCGGCTGTTCCCAGCGGCGTCCCAAGCTGATGCTCCGTCACCGCTTGCCCCGTGAAGACATAACCGAACGTGGTCGAAGGAGCGTCATACATTGAATCCCAAGTGACCATGATCTCACTGCGTGCATCACCGGTCATCTCAAGCAGTTGAACATGAGCATCGGCGTAGGAAGACACACCCGATTCAGGAATCGCGATCGTTCGTGCGTTGTTGCCGGCACCTGCGGTGACCAAGTAGTCATTAACAAAACTGGTGCCCCACAATCGCGGCCAAGGAACGGCGACGCCCGACTGAATGCCGCCCGTGGGTCCGCCAAGCACCACCGTGATCACCGCATCGCCCTGCTCGGATCGAATGAACGCAAGATCGCCGAAGCCATCGCCATCGACGTCGCCGAATCGCTCGGCGGGTTGTCCGATCGCCGAATGATCAATGATGACCTCAGCTCGATCGGATACCGAGGACAAGTCGTCCAGTTCCACCGGACCAAACAGCAGGTAGCTGCTGTTGAATCCGCTAACGATGAAGTCCTCGCGTGAGTCGCCATTGAAGTCGCCGATGGATTGCATGGACGACAATCCGCCAAGGCCAGTCGTGCCAGCGAGCCCAAACACGTTGTTGACGTAGTCGAAGGGTTCGCTCGCACCAACGTCAAGGCTACTGTCATTCATATCGACTCCCGCTCGTCCAGGAACAATCAGATCCAAGAATGGGGATGCAAGATCGTAGATGTAGGCTTCTGGAATTGTGTCTTGCGGGAACAACGCCGGCTCGGCAAAGTAAATCGGGTACGCATCGTCGGCGAACGCCTCATCGGGTTCGTTGCCAAAGAGTTGGTCATCACCTGAATCTCCACTGATGCGGTCATTGCCAAGGTTACCAACCAAATAGTCGTTACCGGTTCCGCCCACAATCGTGTCTGATAGCACTCCACCGAAGATAAAGTCGTTGCCCGCGCCAGCATCAATCGCCAGCGCTGCCTCTGAAGCACCTTGTTCGAAATCGCCTAAGTCGATGCCGAACTCTTCGTAGCTACCCGAGAAATTTGCGTTCGCTCCTTGTGCGTTGCTGAAAGAAATTTCGCCGCTGGTCAGTGCTCGGTTGTAGATACGAACTTCACGGTACGCCGCATCGGACGTGGCCTCAGTCGTCGCTTTCGATCGACCCAACCATTGATTATCAGCGGTCAAGTCCGCCAGAGTGGCGTCGGTATCAAAGCTGCCAGCTTCAACCCCGTCCTTAAACCAAGTCACAACCGTCTTACCTTGATCGCCAGCCCCTTCGTCGATTACGAAGACAAGATGCACTTCCTGACCATTGGTTAACGGGCTTAGAGTCCCGGTGACGGAATTGTTGTTGTCGCCGCCCACGCCATCGTCTCGCCAAGACACCGAATCCGTTCCACCATCCCTAAACGCCGCCGCAAAGCGATCGGCCGTATCACCACCGAAGTCAAAGATCCGAGCACCAGACTGAGTGTTGAACGGCGTGACCCACATTTCAAGAGTTGCCGAAGTTAACCCGCCCAGTACAGTATCGGGCAACTCGATGTAGTCCGATGATGCGTGCGGTCCACCAAACAAACGGACTTCACCACCACTTTGAGTGTTGCCGCCCCCATTGGACGTCGTCGAACTTCCCGTCAAATCGACGAGCACCGCATCCGCATCACCGACCGAGTCTTTGAAATTGCCATCCGTCTCGTTGAAGCTGTAACGATGAATCAGCGAAGTGGTTAGCAGCGGAACAAACTGAAATTCTGGATCCGCGTGAACAACATCATCCCCGCTTCGCAGCACGAATTGAGTGCTCTCGATGTCGCGAGTTTGGTAGTACAGGTACTCCTGTTCGAGCACCTCAAGTCCGTTCCCGTCCGTCGTCGTACGGTACGCCTGAGTACCAATGTCCCAAACCAAACTGGTGAACTCGTAGCGATGCAGTCCCGTGTTGTATTTGATCGCCGCATAGTCTGGCACATCGAACCCGCGTCGATCTTTGTCGCCACCGAGGAACAGAATGCGGTCATTGCCTTCACCACCTAGGAACTGATCACTTTGAGTCGTGAGTATGGTTTGCGTGGCAGGATCAAATTGAGTGTTAGGCTGATTGCCCTTCAACGGTTTGGCATCAGGAATGATTTGGAATGTGTCATCGCCTGGGCCGCCGAGCAGCAAGTCACTTGATTGGCGATCGTAACCACCGGTCAAAACGTCGTTGCCTTCGTTACCAAAGATCCAGTCTTCACCTGCACCGCCCTGCAGAACATCGTTACCCTTGCCACCTAAGATAACGTCGCGCCGCACCAAGTCTTCGCGAAGCGCAAGACTCACTTTGGGGATGTCGTCAAGGATGGATTGACTTGTGGTTTCGGTGAAGTTGAACCGCAAATCATAGATCGTCGGCACCTTGATGGGGTTGCTTACTCGCAACAGGTAAATCTTCGCCGGGTCCAAATTGGCAATCGAAACACTGGTATTATCATCAATGGTATTATCAACCGAGGGATTAATCGCGTTACCGTCGTCGGAAACGTCGACGCCCTTTTCAAAGATCGTCAACGTCAAACCATCTATCGGCGATGCACTCGCCAACTCAATTAAGCCGGCTGACGACATACTTTCGACTTGGAACTGATACCAATCGTTGTCATCGGGGCTATCCATCGTAAGCCCGTTAAATTCAACCCCGTTTGCGTTTGGCACCGTACCGTCGAATGCAACGAAGTCTGCTTCTATGTCATCACCTAAAAGTGTTTGACCTCCCAACAACGGGAACGCTTGACTGACAATATCATTTCGTCCACGAAGACCACTTTCGCTGGAAGACGTTTCAGCGCGGTCGACAAGAATCGCGTTTCCAGCCTGAATCTGAACGACGTCATCTCCGTCGCCCGCATCAATCCAAACCGACTTTTGGACTGTCGGACCAACCGTAATTTGATCGTTGCCGCCAAGCGCATCAATCAGAATGACAAGGAAATCACCTTCCGGTGGAACCAAGCTTGCAATCAAGTCAGATTCGGGTGTGCCTACTTCGTCTGAGGCAGCAATCTCCTCGAGGTTTAAGCGGCGGGTTTCAGCGTCATCGTCAACCAGCACCTTATCAAGTCGGAACCTCAGCCCGTCATCACTCCAGATCGGATTTCCCTGACCGTCGGTGGCATCGAAGTCCAAACGCACCTGAGCTGCGAAGCTGAAATTCCCATTGTTCTCGGTCAACCGAGTAATAAGGTGATGATCTGTCAGCAGCCCGGGTTCGGTGACAAAGTCCACATTGATGCGATCCGACGCGTTGGTCCCGCCCACATACCAAACTTGATCCGATTCGCGAGCGTAGTCTTTCCATTCGTCGCCAATCTCACCATTGTCAAGAGATTCAAACGTCGATCCATCACTACGAATGAGCGTGTCGTCACCCCCGTTGCCGTACAAGAAGTCCAGTACCGTACCACCATAGAGAAAATCGTCTCGCTCGCTTCCAAGCATGCGGTTAAGTCCGGTGGATTCAAGCACGTAGGGCAAACGATACTGTCCTACCGGCAATCCATCGTCGAGGTCCAGAACGCCGTTGTTGTTCAAGTCACCATCGTTGCTGAACAAACGGCCTAGCTCGTCGACATAGACCCCAAACTGTTCGTCTTCAAGTTCACTGAAAGTCTTACGAGGGTCAAAACTCCACGCATAGAGTTCGTTGGTGCCACGACCACCGATCAGATCATCACTGCCCTGACCTGCGAACAGAACGTCGTTGTCGCTCGCGGCACCCGTTCCAAGGTCACCCCACAAGCGGTCGTCGCCACCGAAACCGAACAAACGGTCACTGCCAATGCCTCCATCATGTTGATCGCGACCACTCGAACCAAGGAGCACGTCATTGCCACTGTTGCCGTCGAACACACCCGCGAAATCTCGCGAACGTTCCGCCAACGGACCGACATCAAGCGGTTCAAATCCTGGCGGATCGAAGATCTCTAGAATTTCGCCGGACTCGATCGCGGCTTCAGTGTAGAAACCGATGGTGTCGTCACCTGCGAGACCCGCGATCCGGAATTGTTCAATTAACAAATCTCCGTTCGAGTCCAACATAACGACTTGAATCGCGGTCCCGTTGTACAAGACCGATGCCTGTTCGCCCAAGCCATTAAACTTGTTCTGCTTGCCAATCAAAATTGTGTCGTTGGCTGTCGTCCCGTTGACCGTCAAGATATCCGTTGCATTGTCATCAACGAAGTCACCTTCTCGCTCATTGCCAAAGTGACCATCAATGACGTCCGTTCCCGAATCGAAGTGCGCATCACTGCCAAGTGCGGTAGGCAATACAAACAAATCAATTCCGCTACCACCGTACTGCTTGTCGCTGCCCTCTTGACCTTCGATGTAATCGGTTCCTGCCCCGCCCCAGATCGTATCGTCGCCACCTCCGCCATAGAGTTGATCCTCACCCGACCCGCCCGCCAGGATGTCGTTCGCACCATCGACGTCAGCTTCTGTTCCAAGTCCAACGTCTACATGGTCATCGTATCCCGCACCAACGAACTCATCACCAACGATGTAGTCATTGCCTCCATCACCGACCATGACTTCACGGCGGATGTTGCCGTGCAAGAAGTCACCGCCCGATCCGCCAAACAGTTGATCTCCGGCGATTACAAGTTGGTCGGCAAACTCAACGGCCGTCGAAACATCGGGAGCGTAAGCGTAAAGGTGGTCACGACCGTCGCCACCGTACAACCGTTGTCCAGCTTGGTTGCCAGATGCATCACCAGCATCGCCGTAGACAATGTCATCACCACCATCGCCGTAGACCTGATCAATGTCTTCATCGCCATGAACTAAGTCGCGACCTTCACCGCCGCGCACCACGTCATCGCCTGCGCCACCGGATACTAACTCGTCGTTGCCTGCCCCCGCATCCAAGTAATCGACGCCATCGCCCCCCTGCAAGTTATCAGAGTCGGATCCGCCAAAGATCACGTCGTTTCCAGCACGTCCCCGTAGTAAGTCACGACCATCATTGTTGTCGCCATCAATTGATAGGCCATTGACCAAAGCTGGTGTAATCAAGACAGCCGGCAAGTAACCGCCAGTCGTGATTCCGGCTTGTCCAAACTCAGCCAGACCGGGATTCGAAGAATAGAGAACTTCCTTAGCAATGAAGTCCAAAGGCAGCGTGAAATCATTGGTCCCAAGTTCGTAGTTGGCGCGAGTGCCGATTACTGAACCACCGAACAGCACGTCGTTGCCAGAACCGCCATCGATGGTGTCATCGCCAAGGAGACCCACGATAAAGTCGTTTCCACCTTGTCCACTCAAATCGTCAATTCCGACTCCGCCGATCACATCATCGTTTCCATCACCCGCCAATACAACGTTGTCACCGTTGCCTGTGTAGATGAAGTCGCGTCCACCCAAGGAAACAATGGTGTCGTCACCATCGAAATTTGAAAGTCGCAGTTGAGATGCCGTTGCAGCACCACTTGTAAAGGTTATCTCGCCGTCGTCACCGAGGATGTAGTTGTTGCCCTCTCCCGCGTTGACTTGATCACCTTTACCACCTGCGATAATTGCATCTCGGCCACTACCACCGGTAATCGTATCGACACCGCTCAGCACCGAGAATCGGCTAGTTGCGCGAGTCGGTTGTCCGTTCAACATTTGTACAACACCGCGATCACCAATGATCACATTGTTACCGCCGGTGTCCACAATCTCGTCGGCTCCATTCCCTGCGATGATGACATCATTGCCTGCGCCAGCGTTAATCGTGTCCGAACCACCGTCGGCGGGTTGCAGACTTTGCATTGCCACAATCTCGCCACCCGAAAGCGTCACTAGCGCTTGATCACCGGCGATGAAGTTGTTTCCATTTCCAGTGGTTACGCGATCGTTGCCAGAACCAGGCAAAATAAGATTATCGCCATCGCCAACAAAAATTGTGTCGTTGTCACGATACAAAGTGGTGGTTCGCACCGCTGAAACGACATGGTTACTTTCAGTGACAATTGCAGCATCAGCAATGATCAAGTTGTCGCCATTCTTACCATCGATCGAGTCACTGCCACCGAGCCCAATCAGTCGGTTGTTCGCAAAGTTTCCGATAATGGTGTCGGATGCAGTACTCCCGGTAACCCATTCAACATTGACCACTGTCCCCCGGTTCTTAGTGCCAGCTTCCAAGTTCACCGAAATGCTGGTTTGCCAAGCGGAATAGTCGAGATGGTCATGTGAGCCACCACCCATGTCCAGTTCCTGCGAGATCTGAGCAGATGGGGCAATCACTACATGATCGTCGGCGGTACTTGTCGTAATGTTTTCGATAGAGACGAAGTTCGCGAGCCGCGAAGCTGCTGCGTCGGCAGTACCACGGTCTCGAGCCGAAACGTTTACAAGCAAGGCAACGTTTTGAGGAGCAAGATTCAACCGATCCGAATCACCTCGACCGGCCGTCGCCGTTCCTAGCAATTGCCCAGTAAGTTTAGCGCCCGAATTAATCGTGAAAACATCATCCGAATCGCCACCGGTTAGATTTTCAAAACGGTCGAACTCAAACGCCACCGCCGCGCCATCATCAAGAACGGTTCCAACGTCGATTCCTGCTATCGTCCAACCAGCATTGACATTGCGTCCGATCAACACATCATTGTTACTTGTTCCTGCCAGACCGACTTCGATGTTTGCAAAACTTCCAATCTGATTAGCTTTGCCGGTTTGACGATTGACAATCACTGCGGTTGAAAGGCTGGTGTAGTCAAGCGTGTCCCGCCCACCCTTACCATCAACTTTACCGGACAAACTGCCGCCCGGATGGACGAAGAAAACGTCGTCCTGATCACCACCGGTTAAGTGCTCCATTCCTTCATAATAGAACTTGTCATTGACGTTTCCTTTTCCAGGAGCGGTCAAGTTCCAACGATTTTCCGACGCGGTGCCGACGAGACTAGATACGGTTAACGTGTCAATCCCGCGTCCGCCAATAACGCGTTCAACGCCCTGAGTTTGAATCGGCTCGCCTAGTCCATTGACTCCACCGTCAACGCGATTTGACCCACTCACGACCGAAACACTGCCATAGTTCACCGCAATGGATCGACTGAGTGAACTGAAGTCAAACACATCGTCGGTATCTGGCCCATCTTTGGATTCCGTAACAATATCTCGTCCCCAACTGTCGGCGAAAACATAGCGATCATTGCCGCCCCCGCCCATCATCGAGTCGTCCCCTAAACCGCCCGCAATAAAGTCGGCCGCGCTACCCCCGATCAAGGTGTCGTTACCAGCACCACCTATCAACCGCGCCGGTACAGTGACGCTCTCGTCGATAACGATCGAGTCATTCCCACTGCCACCGGAGAACAAGATTCGCTTTACACCGGTGTAGGTTCGAATGGTGCTGTCGGGTTCGTTATCGCGATTGGTGTAGTCGAACGTGACCTGTGTCACCGTTTCGTTGTTTTCGTCTTGGTACTGTTCAACGTGGAATGATTCATCGGGGTCGTTTCCATAGAATCCGTTGCCGCGGTTGCTAGCTGTATCGCCAGCGTACAACGAGAGTGTCCCATCGCCGGATACTTCCGCGATTTGCGGCAGTGTGCACGAGTGACTGAAACTAAATAGTTCGGCATTGAAGATGTCAATAGATCCACCCTTACTAAAGAACAGCAAGTTGATCTCGTAATAGGCACGCACAAACGCTGATATGGAACCGTGAGCGTCAAACACGCAGATTCCAGGGAAATCGAATCCTGTCGATGGAGTTGGATTGAGACGGAACAGGTCTGCTAATTCATCCAGGTAAATCTTGCCATCGTCGTCCGTGTCATTCCAATTAAATGCAAGATCAGCGCGTAACCCGCCCTCAATACCAGCCTCAAAGATCCCTACGTCAACGGACGCACCGACAAAGGCTTCTAGACCAATACCAAACTCGTCGATGTCTTCACCGCTGGTCACATCTTCCAGATCACCGAAGTAGAACCCATCGAAGAAGTTGCCCGTTTTTGCTATGCCCCGAGTGTCGAAACCAATGGAAAAGTCCAGGAATGCATCGAGGTTGGCACCGAACGTGGCATACAGAGGAACCGGAGGAAAAGGAATGGGTCCAAACTTCAGCTTGAACGGCACATTCAAGTCAAATCGCGGAATGTCCCATTGAATGATGTCTGCTGTTTCACCCGTAAACAGTTTGAATATGTTCGATGGATCGGACAACAATGGGATCTTGATTCCGAAACCTCCCTGACCTTTGCTGTTGGCCGACCCGGTGAGCTTCTTCAAAAGCGACTTTGTCTTCCCGGCATTGGCCATGCCTGAGTTGCCGGTTTGATCGAGCACGCCCGGTGACAGCCCGCCTCCTGAACCCATCGGCACAGTATCTAGCATGTCCTGTTTGACTTGAATCGGTGCGTTCTTATCGGTCACGTCCATCGTGCCACCAGCAGTGGTCGTGTACGTCGCGGTGACTACGCCTGTCGGAGCCGTCGTGAATACGATCCTCGTCTTCTTAGCACTGCCCGCGGTGTACTTCACCACCTTGTAAGTACTCTTGGGAACTTCTACTCCATCAACAAATACTTTGACTGCCGTCCCCGTACGAGGATTACTCGGAAGTTCACGTTGAGTGCCTGACCCGGTCGTCGACACGTTGTTCGCGGCCTCGGGCTTTCCAGTTAGGTAGAAAGTTCCGAAGTTAATTTTGATGTCGTTGCCATCCTCGGCTAACGCGTTGATGGTGTCGGAGATCTTAAAGATTTCCTGTATCAACCCCACAACCCGCTCAGCCTTCTTCGCCAGTTCGACCGATTTTGCACTGGTACTCGTACCGAGAATTCCCAGGGTCAAGAACGTAATTCGAGGTCCGGACAATAGCTCTGAAAGATCGTTTAGTCCCGGAACCGGCGACGCCAAGAAATCGACCAGCGGTCGGATTGGGCCTACGTACGTGTCGAAGGCGTCAAAGACCGGCACGATCGCGCTGGACAAGAAGCTTCCAACGTCCAACGTCACATCGTGAATGGCAACATCAGGCAGTCCACCGCCGATCAAACCGTCACGAGTAGTAAGACCAATCGCCCAATCAACGGTCAGGTCAGCAGTCAGCGCGGGCAATCCAGCCAAATCGGTATCGGCTCGAAAACCAAGGTCTACGTAGGCTTCAGTTGAGATCCCAGCATTGAACAACTCTTTGATCGGTGTCGCAGTGATTTCCTTGAACTGCAAGCGATTCTTTGCATCGTCATCGGGGTTATCTATGTCGATAAAAATGTCGCCTTTAAGCCCCGTGCCTTTGGACAGACGACCATCACCGTCAAAATCACGTTCGGCGACCGAATCCACCATGTCGCCATCGCCGTTGTAGTCGATGCCGTCGGCTGATTCGCTCAATCGCGGACCTCGCGGAAGTCCCGTCGCGGAATCTATCCCAGTGCCACCATCATTCAATACGCCGTCGCGGTTGAGATCTTCGGTCGCATTGCTTTCAGCCAGCAAATTCAAGAAGAACAACTCGCCCTTCAAGTTTGTTCCCGGCTTCAAATTCACCTCGGCGGACAGCCCAATTTCCGGCGTACCGCTCGATGGCAGACCGTCCTCATAAACGACGTCCTCATTAAGCTGGAAAAAGAATCCCTCTTGTAAGCTGACACCGAAACCAAAATCAAAGTTGTAGTCCCAAGCAACTTCGACGCCTCCACTCGTTTCAACGCTGAAGACAAAGGCATCGAGGCCAAGATCAAAATCAACATCAAACGTGTCGCGTCCTGCCAAACTGAGGTTGATGAAGAACTCTAGTTCGTCAGCGGGTGTGGTAAGCGGATCTGAAAGAAACACTTCAACGTCCGCGTACTCCGCAATTTCACTAGCATTTGCGACGTTGGGATCGTCATCAAACAGGGAATCAAGAGCTAAGATATTCGCCCCTGCGGGGCCAAGCGTATTGAAAATAGATTGCTGCACTTCAGACGTCAGTGCCTGAATCCCACTAGACGAGGAATTGATAAGCGCCTCTAAGTCGGCAATCATCTCGTTCAAGTCACCGATGAACGTACCACCCAAATTTGCAACGTCACCGATGAGAGGCAACTTTTCAAGTAAGTCCGACTTCAATCCTGATTCGACTTGCGAAAGAACTGCCTTGGTCCCAGATATGATCTGTCCCAGACTTAACTGACTCATGTCGGTCAAGTTGCTTAGGTAGTCCGTGATGCCTGTGAAATCAATCTGTGGCGAACCGGGATGATCCAGGCTAACAACGACAGTGATCGCATCATCTACGGATAGTCCCGCTAAGCTTGCATCCAAAGACGCCGTTGCGATGCCAGAAATATCGAAGTCAAGCTTGCTACTGAGCGGAGTCGCGGTAGAGAACACCTGCGAGAACGGAATTCCACCAATGTCGTTTCCGTCACTTGGAACAAGACCGGCGTCAACGCCCACAGAGATCATCGCCGCGCTAGGTGAGCCACTAGTGGCATATTCCACTGTCACGCCACCGCTAGTAGCACTCGCAAACTCGATGGTCGGTGGATTGGTTGAAACATTCAACGTGTAGTCGACAGCAGGATCAAGTACATTGCCCGACGCATCCGACACTATGACGAGATTTGCGTCGGGAACATCTGCCAAAACGAAATTGGAAACGCCTGAACCAACGGTCTCGGTAACGCTTCCCTGCAATTGCAAGTTGCCTGTCAACGCACCTTCAATACCGGCAATCCCCGCCATCACGTTGAGGTTTGAATCTATCGATGCCGATAACGTTAATGCTGTCGAATTAAGCAAGTAAGGCGTGAATGTTCCAAAGCGAAACCCGAAGTCGAGATCAAGATTGCCGCCAACGGTGAAGTCGATGTCGGCACCCGTCGAAACGGTAACCGGGCCAAGATCCGGCAAATCGAAATCAAACCCTACCGTTTCGGTAACTGACTTCTCGATATCGATCTTGACGATCACGGTTCCTTGGAATCCGGCGAGCGACGTATCTGCATCGACGTAGTCAAGCGTCAGATCGAAGGCATCATCTGAAAGCCCGAGTTGATCCTTGATCGCATCGCCTAGCACTTTTCCGAAATTGCGACTTGTTGCAATTCCCTCTTGGATCCCAGTCACGGCCTCCAGCACACCCGCTTTGCCAAGGACGTCCGAAGGCAGACCGTCAACCGTGTCGCGCAGCAGCGTGATTGCACCGACGAGACGGCTAGTTCGCACAAAACTAATGCGCTGAACCTCTGACGTTGTCCCAGTGACCCCTTGCGTTTCTGTTTTCGTTTGAACGGTGAGCCCTGTAGCACTGAGTCCATCAAGTTCGGCTACGTCTCCCTGCGCGGCATTGAAGGTCACGAAATAGGGACCACCACGATCCCCAGTGACATTATCAATGATCCCGGCGCCGAGCGCCGCGTTAAGCGCATTCTCCACTTCGATAGCACTCGCCTCTTCTACGATCTCTAACGTCGTATCAGGATCACTAGCGCCTTGATCTAGAGACAGCGTGTAAACGTGGTTGGGATCAAGCAAGCCTTTGACAATGGCCAGTTGTTCTTCGACGTTACGTTTGTCGTCTGGTGTTGCGGCAAGAGAATCAAGAATAGCTTCTAATTCACCAACCTTTTCTTGCAGAGCTTCGATGTCTGGACCAGCAAGTAGTTTCTCTGCGGCCGCAGCCAATCCATCGACGACATCTAAGATATCGTTTGGCGTCTTGTTGACGATTGGGATGGGGGTGTTCAAGCCATCAATGTCACTGTTCTGCAGCAGATCTACAACTTGCTGAATAACCCGGACCAGATCTTCGATCGAGAAGTTTTTAAAGCTGCCCAACGCCGCTTCAAGATTGCTCACACTAAAGTCTAGATCTGGCCTTAACGATCCTGGGACGTTCTCAAGTGAAACGTCGATCGACATAGGCGATGAGCCGCCTTGCTGGAATTCCGGCGGCAAGAATGTTAGCAATGATCCGTCTATCGGTAGACTCGCTGCGCCACCGTAATCAAACGTGGGCTCAAGTATATCGCCAAAACCAGCCGTTCTAAAATCTCGAAGACGCAACTTTCCATCGAGACTCTCATCAATTCCCGATGTGTCAGGATTATCCACATCATTGAGGTCAAGTCCCGCGTCAATGGTGAAATTCATCGTGCCATCAACGATTCCAAGATCCAATATGCCTAGCGAAGCAATCAGATCTATGTCGTCTGCTTCGATGGTGACATCGGCAAAGATCTTACTGCCAGCAACATCGACATAGAACTGATCGACCAAGTCACCTACAAACAACGGCTCGCTTAAAACCGTATCACCCGAATACGTTTCATCCTCAGCAGTATCTGGATCATCCTCAACGGGAAGTTCTTCGCCAAGAATCTCTAACACTGCACCGATTGGGCTCACACCACCCGCACTATTAACAGCTAAGATCGTGAAGTGACTTTCGCCATCCGGATTCGACTTATCGACTAATTGCACGCGTCCTTCCGTGAATGAAACGGCGAGCACTGATGAACCGCCAGCGGCTAGCTGAATTGCGTTTCGAACATCACCTAGCGTTTCTGCAAAATCTAGGTTGACTGAGAACTCAGTTCCATTGCGAAGCTGAATCATCAAGTCATCCAGATCGCTCGTCTGACCATTGCTAAATCCAAGGAAGCCTGATGTTCCGCCTGCAATCGTCAGCCCATTTACATTTCGAGCGTTAGATACCAGCATCAGCTTTCCATCGTCGACTTGAACTTCAATTGGACTAACCCGGTCCAATGGGTCGACGTCCAAGTCGACACCCAACTCTGGGATGTTGTTGGTGAAGAATGTGACCAAAGCAGCATTCAAATCACTTGCTAAATCGTCCAAACTCGTGTTGTCGGCAACGTCTGATGCAGGAACGGTCACGCTCACCAACTCAGCCGGCGCGCCATAACGTTTGACATTAAAGGCGAGAGTCAGGGGAGTCGCAGGATCATTTCGTCCGCTCGACGGAAGCGATCCGCCCGTCATTCCTACCGAAACGGCAGCACCTCGACCATCATCGAGGCTGCTAAGTAGGGTGCTGCCATTCACCGACTGCGTTGCCGGTGGATCAAGGTCGATGCCAACACCGAGTTCAATGCCCGCTTGAGCTGTGAACGACGCACGTCCGCCTCCGGCAATACCAAGCTCCGCAAAGCCAACGTCAAAGCCGGTCCCAAAATCCAAGTCAATTGACTGTGTGAATTCGGTCCCCAGAGCTACGTTGAAGGTAACCGACCGAACTGGCGTTTCGGTATAGCCCAGCGATGCTGTAAACGGCTGACCATCAAACTCTTGCTGGATCAACCCGTTGAGAGTGTGAACGAGTTCTTGAATCGTTCCAGCACGAAACGTAGCGCCTACCAATTGACCGGCTGATAAACCTAGCTCGCTATTCGCTGGATTTGCATCCGCTTCCTGGCCATCCGTAAAACCAAGAGCTGTACCACCCGTTATCGATAGTGTTTGAGTGGCACTATCGACTACCACTAATCGCATAACCGAGCCAACCATCATCGCTCGGACAAGGGAATCGATTCCTGCTTTGTCAAACTCTTGATTGATGATAGCTACCAAGTCAGCTGCTTGCAGCGAATCACTGGTTTGCGCCGCTGTAATCGCAACATCAGTCACGTCGTCGTTAATCGCGATTTGCAACGTAACGTCGCTGACCAACTGAGCCGGCGCATCGGAAGCAGCGGTGATTTGAACCGTGCTAACATCCATCGAGATTCCGACGGTCGGATCAACAGTACGGAATGCTAGTCGGTTCGCGTCAGCCGGATCAAAGATATTGATGCTGCGTAGATCACCAGTTTCAGGAGCGGCTTGATTCGTCGCATCAAAACGAATCCACATCGTGTGCAAGGTTACCTGATCTACAAACGCTTTCTGATCGACGCCTGAGGTATCTCGATAGACCACGACGTCGCCTACATTAACTCCTAAACTGAAGAGGTTCAGTTCAGCGTCCAGGTCGACTTGGTAACGGTCATAGCCGTCAAGTGGAGCAACTGCGGGAGCAAGCGGGTCGTTCGTGACATCCGCAATTGATGGGATGGAAATTGCTTCGAATGCCGCTTGCCGCTCAGCGACAATCAGCACCGTGTTTGATTCTTCGTCGTAGAACAGTTCTTCGAAGACACTATTGATGTCTTCGAACAGATCGTCAATTGAGCTGTTATCCGCCGTGTCCGCCGCCAAAATGGTCACAAAGGTTGGATCACCACCTTCGATACTGACAGCAAACGTCGCATCAGCGCTAAGCCTACCGTCGGTCACTGAAATGTCACTGTCGCCAACCATCTTGGGGTTGAAGTACAACTGTCGAGCGAAGTCTTGTGTCGTGTCAACAAAGTTAACGACCTGACTAATCGCATCGTCGACAAACGGAATGCCTTCAGGAACGTTCAGTTCGCTGGCAATCGCTTGAACTGAATCACCTAGCTGTATGAACATCGTCACGACGGCTTCGGGTGTCAGCGCGTCAAAATCACCAATCGTATTTGTGATGGTGATATCATCGAACAGATTGCCTAATTCACTAAAACTCGAGAATGTTGCGGGCCCACGGGAGCCACCAACTTCGGTGAAAATTTCAATTTGACCAGGGATTGTGACTCCGGCAACTTCCGGTTTGATTAGCAAACCGTCAATTTCGAATGCACCACTGAAACTAGCATCGAGTGCGTTTGATAAGTCGCCAACTAGCTCGTTGATTGTGACTTGCCCGTCCGGTACTGCTTGCGGGTCATCAATATCAATCGAAAGCATGGTTGTAAAATTTATGCCATCGTTGGACGAGATTGCCGTATCCTCGGATAGCACCGCGCTGAGGAAACCAATCGAAGCACGCGCTCGGGGATCATCTAGGTTCGCGGAAAGTTCGACACTTACCTCCGGATCAACATCATCCACCACAAAGACGCGGTCTCCTGCCTCAATCCCATTCCCAAGTTTTATACCGAGCGGCAATCGAATTGCTGTGGCGGCAGACACCATAAACTTGCCAGATGCCTCAAATTCCAAGCCTGCGATTTGATCGCCAAAGTCGAGACTTGTTTCAAACTCAACCGGCTCGGGTTCGAACGCTGGAGTAAAAGTGAGAGTCTGCGTGGATTCGTCGTACGCGATGTCGCCGAGATCAATTCCGAGTGGTCCGGAAAGATCTTCTAGCAGCTCGCCAATTGACGATGCCACCTCGCCCGGCTTGTTGTAGTTTGCCAGCGCGGCTCGTAACTGATCCCCAATCGAACCACCGGTTAGGAATGTCATGGCCGGTTGTGCCAACTCGGGAGAATCCTCACGTGCCGCGTCGTAACGAATCGTGACCTCTTCACCATCGACTGAATCGACGATTGCTTCAAAACGGTCCCCGCTAGTGGACAAAAATTTCATGACGTCACCCGGTTTGATACCGAACGCGGACACTCCCTTGCCTAGAGTGTTCAATGAAACGCTGAACTTTTTGAAACCATCTTCGACAACCGGGGCCGTCATACCAAGGATTTCGTGCGCCGAGAAATCGCGAGGCTCGGCTGCAGACGAAAGCAACTCCCCGACGGACTTATTGATCAAAGGAATCTGAGTGCTGCCCAGTTGCCCATCTAAGACAGCATCGTCAAGCCATCGCGTGAGAGCGAGTAGTCCTTCCACAACACTTTCCGCCGACAAGTCCAACACCAAAGGTGCAAGATCGACCGCGAAGACCGGAGCATTCGAGTCAAACAAATCGGAGTCAACGATCTGAATGCTAGGAAGATTAGGTGCTGAAGGCCCAATCGAAGAGCCATACAAAGTCGCACTTAGATCGAAGTCAACATCAAGTGAACCAGTCGGCGAAAAGCTGAGCCGATCGGTCATCGGCCCCGAACCGGAAGCCAACGAGATCGTCGCACCCGCAGCGATCTCTAGTGCTTGTGCTGATATATCGCCAGTGATCGGACCGATCGAAAACGCCAGACTCGATCCGGTACCATCAACTGATGCAGCAATCGTGACGGGTTCAAGATCAAAGAACGGATCAATGCCATCAACTTCGCTCAATCCTATGCCAAACGATAAGTCCATATCGATTGCGGCGTTGACGTCGATCTGAGAATCTGAACTCACGTCAATTCCATACTGCGTCCAATCGTCTCCCAGAGAATCCAAAGACAGATCAACCGATTTGGTAGTGTCCGCATGCAGTGAGACATCGAACCTTAGCACATTGGTTTGTAAATCAACGCCTCCAGAAATGCTTAATGGTCCAGCGTCTATGCGTCCCTTCAATTGACCTTCGCCTGCTGCATTAATCTTTTCAGCGATCGCCTTGCGAAGTCCCGTGAATGTCGGAAGTAATCCATCGTTAATCGAATCGTAGGAAAGGCTTGTGACATCGAACGTTGCGAAGTATTCAGCGGCGGTTGCTTGGAATTTCAACAGGTCGCCCCAACCAACGTCACTGCCACCGATAAGTTCGTTGAGGGATCGCTCAATACCGGGGATCTGTTGATTAAGTGACGCTGTTTGCGAGATGGAGTCCGCTGCTTCGTCAAGTGAGTCCAGGATGCTTAGGATTTGGTCCTGCAGAGAGTCCCCTAACTCAATATCAATGATGACATCTGGCGTACCTTGAAACAGATCTTCCGAGGCAACCGATAGAATCGGGGTACCGAAGTCGGCGAGTCGGAATCCAGTGACCGTATCTGTCAGATTTAACGGTAGCTGTAAATTGAGTGAGCCGCCTTTGGTCAGCGAAATTGCATCTCCAATGCTCGAAAACCCTCGGGAGATTTCATTGAAGGTAACCTTTCCGTTGCTATCAGGATCATTCAGAGACAACGACACTTCTGCATCCATGGCGAATGACCCCTCTTCGATTGACGCCGTCAAATCACCAATCGTTAAATCAAGATCCAATTCGTCAATCGCGGCGCTACCGCCAAGCACAAGATTCAAATCACGTAGGAACAGTCCCTCCTTGAAATCAAATCCTTGCGTTTGATCGTACCCCAGCGTTACTTCGAAAATCAGGTTCCCAGTAAAATCAAAATCGGCGTCACCGGTGATGCCATAGTCGCCGCCCAAGTCAAGCGTATGCGTACTCGTCGGCACGCCTCCGGCTAGGTCGCTAGCGTCGAACGCGAAGCGAATAGCCTTTTCTTCTGGTCCTGACTCATCTGTAACATCGATCCCGAGCCCCGACAGTTCTGTGACTAAGTCTGCGACGGTGTCGTTGGTACTATTGGTCAACGGATTAACAACTTTCTCTTGCCACAATGCTTCAACATCAACGAAGTCACTCAAGCTAACTCCGGTAAATGCCATCGCGGAGGCGAGTGGGCCTGTTTGTGTTGCGTCGGCTAACAACTCCTTGAACCGAGAAGCAGCTTCATTGAAAGCGTCGACCGGATTCACGATCCCAAGTTCCAACGCTTTGACGACTGATGCAAATTCGCTGCGTTCAAGGCTCGACTCTATATCGGACGACGCGTAACCCGTCACACCAAGCTCGTCTAAGATCTGTCCTTGCGCATAAGGATGGATGACCAGCTGTCCATGATTTACGGAGTCGTCTTGACCAGCAGCAGCGGCAGTGATGGGAACGAGTTTGAGCGAAGCTCCAATCCGTGTGTCACTTAGAAATGGATCGATCGAAGAATAGGTTGGAACCGTGCCATCACCCGCGTGCCCCGACTCGGAATCTTGGTACCAAGTTTGGCCGTCGACTGGACTGCGACCTATGAAGTTTGAAAACGACAATACTTCGTCGGTGAGAAAACCCTCGTCACTAGGTCCTGATCGCTCTATGAAGACGTCTTTCGTCCCCACCTCGGTGCTGTAGATCACCGACGTCTTGACGGTATTGTCGATGTAGCCATTGGGATCGACCCCCGCATTCAAATCAACGAGCAGATCGTTGACTAGCATACCGGCGGTATCAATCGTCTCAAATTCTCCATCGCCGTCAGTGTCGATTGCTTCGTACGTGGGCAACAAGTGTCGTAAGGCACCTACCGTCGCCTGGACGAAGTCGGCCTTATCCAAAGTCGGATTGCTAATGTCATCGGCGGTTGATCCAGGGTCGGGGCCAAAAATGGTCGCACCATCCTGCAGACGTTCGAAGCTTTGATTGACTATTAGCGAAGCCGCGCGAGTGGTAGCGGACGAACTCCAGTCATCCAAAGACAAATTCCACGGGGCTGCCACTCCTTCATTAGGAACACCAGCCATCACGAAATTGCCAATCTGTGGCAGACCGCTTTGACCATAAGCCGCACTCTGAAGATACGCACGCGTAACCAAACCACCGGTGCTATGCGAAACGATGTCGACGTGTGATACGCCTGGGTGAATTGCCTTCACTTCATTAAGCGTGTGCGCCAAATAGTCGAGTCCGGTATCAAACGTAGAGTCAAGCAATTCCGCTGCGGTGACATCGAGCGATCCGTCGGGCGAATTCAAAGCGTCCGCATCCGTGGGTGCAATCGGAACGCGCCAGTCCCAGAGCGATACGAACAGCGTTTGAGGATTGGCGCCGGTGGCCTCGGCCGCCGTGACGTAGCCAACGTTGTCCAAAGTCTGAACAAGGTTTTGGTACACCTGTCCTAACGGTTCAAGCGCTAGTTTGGATGGAGCAAGTCCACGATGTGTGTACCACTCGTCTAAGCCCGTTTGAGTCTGATCTGCCGCAAACGTTCCCCCAAAACCGGGAACAACTACAACCGGATTGATACCGGGGTCTGCGGCTAGCAGTTGCCGCGATTCAAGCTGCTCAATAAAACCGCGACGACGTCGACGCTTTTGCTTCTCAATTAATTGAAGACTTCGAGCCCGCGAACCAATGGCCTGCCGTAACTTACTCACGATTGCATCCTATTCTTAGACGCACTTGCAAGTAATTAACTGAACACGTGCGCGACCAAAGCCGGCGCAATCCATTGCCGTTTATGAAGGTTGGTACCTTGGAAAAACGTGTGATCCCTAATCACTTAGAGTCACCGTGTCGCCACCCCAACCAAAAACACACGTGAGCCAAAACCAACCTCACTAGCAAGCTAGCTAGCGTGGCCATGTTCCCCCACATAGGTGGCCAGGTCAATCCTGAACGTGCGTCCCCCACGGGAATGTTTGTCAATCAATTCCGTAGTTCATGTAGTGTGCATTGGGGCACTGTTTGCACCGCTTTCCTGGGAGTAGCGAACATGGAACCTCAACGTTTTGAGCGACTCAAGTCGATCAATGTCGACCTTGTCGCAACACCGTTACAAATTGACACGCAGTGCCCGCCGGCTTGACAGAATTGCCATACTCGCTGGCCAAGGTTGCCACGTTGGTCCGCTTGGTCGGCGAGCACGACCACGATCGCTGGCGGGCATCAACACGGACGCGGCGAGCAACCGTAGACGTCATTACCGCGAAATCAAATGCGAACAGCCGTCTAGTGATTCCGTCGGAGCACTCAACCCGCATCATTCACGATCGCATCTATCGCGGAATCAACAAGCTCAGGCAACCACTCTGCTTCCTCATCTGAATCGTCATCGTCGTACCACAGCAGTTGATCGGCGGTCGTAGCGTTGTCGGTGGTCATCGACGATTGATCTTCCGATGCTGAACGTCGTTCTATGTTGAACTCTGGTGACGTCGGCGAAACGTAGACATCGACGGTGCCGGTGTCAGTTCGCAAATCATAGACGTACGCTGCGCCCGAGTTATTGCTAGGACGATTATCGAGCCATGCCCCCACGACGGAAACATCGCCACGGACCGCCACCGAGATTCCGTATTCATCTGCTGTGGTGACTTGGTCATTGACCAGCACTCTCGTTTGACTCCATGTACTTCCATCGGATTCGAACAAATACGCGCGGCCGGAACGATCGCCGCCACTATCGGCTTGCGATGCACCCGCAACAATCCGAGTGCCATCGAACGAGACTGAGATCCCCAATCGATCGCCAGCGTTGCCATCGTCGGCCAACAGTTTCGAAACGACGCCCCAGTTGTTGGATCCACCCTGATTGCGGCTAAGAACATAAACCGATCCAAGCTGGTTGGTTCCGCCTTCGTCATCCAATGGGGCGCCGACGACCACTGTGTTTCCTTGGATCGCAACGCTGTAGCCAAAGTTATCCGCCGCCGCGCCGTCCGGTGCGGTGATGGCTTTGAGTTCGCCCCAAGCCTCCGTGCCATAACGATTGCGTTTAAATAGGTACACGGCACCACTGTCATTACCAGCCGCGCCATCGTGACGGAAAGCTCCGACTGCGATGTCGTCACCCCAAATCGAGACCGACTGCCCGAACCTATCACCGGCAGCTTGTGTGCTACCGACCAACTTCTTCACTTCGCCCCACTGACCGATACCACCGGAATCACGATTGAATACGTAAGCTGCACCCGAAGCGCTACCGACTGGGTCCGCCGTACTCGCACCGACCACGATGGTGTCGCCTGAGATATCGACCGAACGCCCGAACAGGTCACGAGTGATCGTGTCGAGTCCCGTCAGTTTCTTGACGAGCCCCCAGTTATCAGTTCCACCCTGATTTCGTTCGAAGACGTATGCCGCACCCGCTCGGAAACCCAATCCACGATCGTACTGAGCACCCACGACCACCGTATCGCCATCGATGGCTACACTTGAACCGAAGCTAGACTGCGCACCGTTGGCTGTCGTATCGCCAACTAATCGAGCAACCTCGGTCCACGTTTGGTCCCCAGTCCTGCGATAGATCACCGCCGAACCCGCATTGGTCAGCCCACCGGGATCATCAAGGTAAGATCCCACGACGGCAAGGTCACCGGCAATGTCGACCGAGAACCCCGACCGGTCGCCGGTAGTATTTTCCGGACTCGTCAGTTCAACGTCTTTGAATCCGATCGTGTAGTCAAACGAATCATTCCCGGTATAACCGGCGTCCGGTGTATATGTCAGCGTCCCGTCGCCGTTGCGAGTCACCGTTCCATGCAAACCGTCCGTATTCCCCACCAAAACAATTTCGCCGCTCGGTGAATCATTACCGATGACAGTGACGGTGGTCGCCGTATCCTGCGGAACCACGACTTGGTCATCAATGGCGGCGAGCGCGCCGTCAGGGAAATCGGAAACGTTTAGTGTCAACGCTCTGGCAAACGTGTTGCCCAGCGAGTCGGTTGTCTGAACTCGAATCGAATAAGTCGGCTTGGTTTCGAAGTCAAGCGTTTCGCCTTGGTTCAAGAACACTTGGCCGCCGCTGACGTGGAACCTCCCATTGTCCGTGTCTCCCGTTCCTGCAACCAACGCAAAATCGAATGCATCAAAAGCGTCATCGTCCACAGCGGACAATGTGCCGAAGAACGTATCGGTGGCCGACGTGTCAGAGTTCTCAAGAACTTCGATTTGATCGATCGCAATATCGACAGGACTGTGCAACACCAAAGTCGTTTGCCCTACGACCGAACCTTCGTTGCCGGCAATGTCAGTGGCCGTGACCAGAATATCGTAGCGTCCCGAAATCAATGGCGTCGTCGTCGCAAGCGACCAAGTGCCATCCCCGTTGTTGATCGCCGGTAGCGTTGCCCCGTTGATCGTGACCTGGATCGCCGAAGCGGCATCCAACGGATCACTCGACGCCCCATCGGGGTTCGCAATCGTTCCCGAGAATACAGGCAAAGCCGTGCCCTGCAGCACCGGAGCCGTGATCGTCAGCGCCGGAGCAATCAAGTCAGCGTCACCAACCACGACCGTTCGAATCTCACGAGTCAAACCGCCGTCGAAGTCGCGAATTTCAAACTCGACTTCGTAGACACCCGGTCCTGGGAACGTGTATTCAAAGTCAAAGTTATCCGCATCAACGATGATTGGCAGCGTCGGATTGATCTTGATCACCGCGGTGTGATCATCACCTGCGGCACTATCCGTGAACGCTCCGCTAAACCTCACCGGCACATTGGCGGGCAAGTTGTCGAACACTTGCAAACTAGTCAGCACGGGGGCTTCGTTGGACACGATCAGTCGGTGAGTTTCGGTGACCGACGTGTCGTCATCGTCGACCGTCAATGAGATCCAGTAAGTGCCGTCGTCATCGGGAGTAAACGAAAGCTCATTCGTCAGGCTCTCCGCAACAACCGCTTCATTGTCCGTCGTGACCGTCCAGCGGTAGGTCAATTCCAACGTATCTTGGGCACCGGGTTCAACCAGCGTCGATCCCGTGTTAAACGTCAGCGGAGTTCCCTCACCCGCAGTCGAGGCCCCCACGATGGAAAACTGCGGCGCGACGTTACCGACCGTCAAATCCACCGTCACGAAGTCTTCACCTCGTCGCTCGCCCGAATCATCCAGCGTATCCGCATCAAAGCGACCATCGACTTCATCATCAAAGACCGTCAATTCCAGTGTGTACAGTCCATCGTTGATCGGCGTGAACGTAAAGTCAGGATTATTAAACGTGATGTCTGGATCACTCGAAGAAACCACAACGTTTCCAGCCGAATTCTTAATCACCCAATTGAACCCCAGCACATCGCCACTAGCATCCGACACAAACTCCCGAGCATCAAACACCAACGGAGTTCCCTCGGTCGTTGTTGTCGGAATCAACAGCGGATCAATCACGGGTAACGCATTGTCGGGCTGAACGTTGATGAACTCAAGCTGCGAATAGACCGGTTGGCTCAGCGCGTCTAAGGCACCGTCCCATGCTCGGATGGCGACCAGGAAACTCTCTCCGACTGGTCGGTTATCAGCGAACGTGTGCTGAACTTGATCACCCGAGGCCTCGACGTCAAACGTCGTTCCGTCGTAATCGAAATCCCATTGGATCGTGAGCGTATCATCCCCGGGGTCACTAAACACAGCCGATAAATCAACAGGAACACCTTCGATAATCCCAGTTGGAACGACCAGTTCGCCATCGAGAGTTGGCAAGACGTTAGCGATCGTGGCGGTGATAGTCGACGGAGCAGAAACCAATTGGTCATCGTCGTCAAAGACAGTCACCGTTACGGTGTAGTCACCGTCATCGGCATACACGTGCGACAAATCAAAACCAACGACTCCGGTGTTCGTGTCCCTTGACTTCAGTGGAACAAATACGACGGTTCCGTCACCGTAGTCGGCTTGAATTCGCAAGGTGTCGGAACCGTCGCGAACAAATCCGCTACCGGTCCACTCCGACGCCTCGTCCACAACCACGCCACTGGGTTGCGTCACGGTCGTGATTTGCGGTGCGGTCGCACCCACGATGACGTCGTATGAATCCACCACTGCTAGTTCATCATCAAGATCCGTGATGGAAACCATCAGCGTGTAGATCCCGTCGTCTGCGTACCGATGGTTGAGTGTGAATGATCGTGATGCGAGCGCGCTGCCATCGAACGTTTCCACATTACCATCGCCATAATCGACAAGTGCTTGCCAAGAATCATCACCTGGATCGCCGAATGAAACCGTGTAGGACCAGTCCACCTGTTCGCTGGCAGGCGGCAGACCGTTCAAGGTAAGAGTCGGAGCGACGGGATTTACCGTAACCCGTTGAGCATCAACGTAACTAAGCGGATCGGCGGAAGCGCCAAACCCGTAATCCGGAATACCGCTTGGCAATAAGCGATACAAAATGGCGTCGACGTCTGGGCCGGTCGCTTTGTTCTGAAGGTCTGACAGAGTGATCAACAGCGAATCATCGGCAAGCAGTTGGGTTTGCGGAACACTGAAGACTCGCTCGGGTCCAAGTTCAAGAATTCCAGCGGTTCCAAACGTAGAATCCAAGATTCCCGCGGAAGTCAATTTCTTGACCGTTGGTTGCCAGGTGATTGTCGATCCAGAGACGAGAGCTTGACCGACAAGGTAGGCGTTGTCAGACGAGTCGACGAGCAAATTCAAGATATCCTGCGTTCCGCTGCCCAAGCTATTCACACTTCCGCTGGTTCCGAACGTCGAGTCAACCGATCCGTTGGCAAGCAGTCGTGCGACCAACCAGTCACGGTTGCTTGACAGCGTGCTCTGGATGGCGAACAACACTCTACCGGTAGAATCAACCTCGATGGCCGTTGGGCGATCATTGCGTCCATTGCCCACCGTCGCGGCGAGTGTGGCGACTCCGTTGACTCCGTACGTCGAGTCGGTGGCACCGCTTGGCAACAGCTTCAAAACGTTTGCGGTTTCGTCCGCTGTATAGTTTCGCATGGCGGCGACATAAACCGAACCGTCGCTCTCGAGCGCGAACGCATACGGATAGAAGTCAGAGAGTCCGATCGCCTGGAATCCGGACGAACCAAACGTTGCATCGAGTTGGCCGCTGGCGTCCAGCCCGATCATGGCATAGCTGCCGCTTGCGTTGATAAGAGTGCGTGTGGCACCATCGGGTAGCAATTTGGTGATGACCGTACTGAGTGAACCACCAGGAGAAACGAGTGTTTTGCCATTGTTACCGTACGTAACATCCGCCGTTCCATTGCTGTTGAACCTCATCGCGATGAACGAACTGCCCTGCTTCGCACCCACGACAAGCTTGCCGTTTGCGTCAAGATGCAGACTGGTGGGCTGATACGTCGTCAGGCTCGCAATTCCGTTGGAACCGAACGATGAATCGACACTTCCATCGGGAAGTCTCGCCACCAGATATCCGCCCGACGTTCCGGCTGCGCCACCCGTGATCGTGCGATAAACAGCCGTGATCGTGCGTCCGCTTGAGTCTTCCACGCTGGCCGCTGCAGCCTCGTCCTGACCCAAGTCAATCGAGATGCTGCCGTCGCCAACCACGATTGAGTCAACCGTCGTGCGAACTTCGTAGTCACCGTCGTCTGGGACGATAAACGTTTGCGACACTTCGGTTCCGTTGATACCCGAACCATCGCCGATCACCAGATCGGTCCATGGCGCAGATGTCACCACCGTGAATTGGTCTTCGCCGATCTTCTGCAGCAACTCAAAACGATACTTCGCCTGATTGGCTCCTTCGGGAGCCGAGATTGTCGACGAGAACGTGTGGTAGCCACCTTCGAGCAGCGTTAACGGTTGGCTCGAAACGACAACGTCCAACGCACCAAAATCCAGACCACTAATCGCCTGACCAACCCCCGGCAGGGCTCGATAAGCGCCGCCAACAGTTTGACCGATGGCCCACAGTTCGCGCCCATGCAGTCCGTCATCCGCGGACAAAATCAATTCGGATGCTAGTTGCGATATGTCGTTGGGGTTAGAGCCTAGAGGACCTAATCGAACGTCTGCGACCTCGACTAGCTGGGAACCTTCAAGACGGTGCAGTTTCGGCAAACCAATCGAACTGCCTGCCGTCACGTAAAGTTGATTGTCGACGACGGTTAATTTGGGTTCAGAATCAGCAATGCGTCCTGCAGCTAATGCGCCAAGCCCAAACAGTGCGCCATCCGGAAGCAAAACCCGATTGACGACCGTGCCGCTATTGGGATCCAGAGTGTAGAGGTCACCTTCTGCGTTGGAGGCATAGAGGTACTGACCGTCAAACGCGAGACCCTGTGGATGGCTGCCCGACAACGAGAACGTGCTAATGATTGCTTGGGTTTGCGGATCAAACTCCGAAATCTGGCCGCTGTCACGAATAACAAACATTCTACTGGTGTCGTCTCCACCGATGCCACCACTTGGAGTGATCGCGGTGAACGTTGTTCCCGAAGAAGAATTGTAGCCGTTGTGCCTGCGTATAACTGTTCCATCAACGCTGTAGAACAGCGGGCTTTGGAAACCCTTGATTTGAACGTCATCAAGGTTCCATCCTGAATATGTCACCGAGGAATCTGTAGTCCCGAGTCCGAACCGAACTCGCACGCTACCCGCATTCGCAGCTTGTGCGGGAAGCGGAATGGATTGGAAACGCCAAGAAGTCTCCACCACGCTTGAAAACGCTGGGTTCTCCCAGATGGTTGTCCAGTCGCTTCCGTTTGTGCTCAGTTGAATGTACGCATGATCGTAATAGGCGAACTCAATGCCGAGCCAGCGTTGGAAATCAAGTGTTATGTCACTAAGACCGATCGTGCTAAACGCAGGAGAAGTTGCCCAATTGGTCGATGCTAAATTATTTGCGTAAGCGCCTGACAGGTTGTATCCGAGCACCTGGGCCCCGGTGTAACCGCTCGCCGGATCGCCTGCGACGCCCTGAGGAACTCCGTTGGCCCACGGAGCAGAGAAAGACCAACCATTGCTGGTCGACCAATCACTCCAATTGGCGATGACGGTTTGATTGGACGCATTGGCACCAATGCCATCAACAACACCACTTGCGGCAGTTGATGTCTTTGAGAGAACCGTTCCTGTGAACGAATCTATTCGATAGAGCGCGTTCGGCTCATCGTCGGAGTTCACATACAGGAGCGTTGCTCCTCCCTCTGCGATTGAAAGTCCAATGTTCTCGTGGAAGGCCTGCAGGTTTCCTGGTGCCTGAAAGCTCGCTACTTCCGCACCGGTCGCCGCATTAAACTGAACAATCTGACCGGTGCTAGGTCGAACGCCCCAAACGCCGTAGGATCCATTGATCCGACCACGAAGCTCTATCGCGCCTTGTTGCACTGACGCCAGTTGCAATTGTCCAGGCTGGTCGACGGAATCCACGACGAGATAGGTATCGCCGTTGAACACGGAAATCTGAGGATCGTCCGGCAACTGGAACCCGCTAGGGATCGACACCGCTTCGGCAACGGTTGCGTTGTCATAAACCCAGAGTTTGCGTTCCGTTTCGCCAGCAGCAGTTCCTACGAAATAGAGATGCCCCGCCTGCTCCCGCAAGTTAATCAGATTCGTCCCCTCAACTGGTACGAATAGCTCAGTAACCTGATATCCATCTAAGCGATAAAGTGTCTGCGAGTCAGGTTTCGAAAGTGTGCCTGAAACCGAATACAAGGTACTGCCAATTTGCAGATGTTCGCGTACATTGACCAACGGCTCACCATTGATTCTCGCCATGGCGATGTCGAGGGTCAAACCATCGGCAAACCAGACCACTGGTTCATAGGCGGTCGGATTGAAAGACTGATCAGTCACCCCGTCGTCATTAAGTACGACCAGCAAAGGATCGTAGTTGTTCGGCCCGCCGACACCGTAGTCCGCTTGCGACGAGAGAAACATCCTACCCTGAGCATCAAACACAGGATTGTTTCGTAAGCCGCCTCCTGTTTGCGGATATTCGTATCGGCCATTGTCGCCAAAGCTAAGGTCTGGAGTTCCATCCGCGAGCAATCGAGCAACAAACTCTTGGGAGCTTGCTGCGTCGGCACCGA
Source organism: Rubripirellula amarantea (assembly GCF_007859865.1). Lineage (NCBI taxonomy): Bacteria > Pseudomonadati > Planctomycetota > Planctomycetia > Pirellulales > Pirellulaceae > Rubripirellula > Rubripirellula amarantea. The sequence goes on from NZ_SJPI01000002.1 coordinate 1,428,916, forward strand.
CCACCATTCGATTCTGCGAATCGATTCCGATTTGGTACAGATAATCGTAGACTTCCGTCGAAAGAACGAAACCATTGACTCCGAAAGTTGTGTCAATCAAACCAGCAGGTGTTGCTCGCAAAGAAAACGGACTACTTCCGTCGACTCCTGCGAAGACGAAACCTCCGCTCTCATCGATCCTCATTGATCTAGGTAGCCGAGAAGAAGATCCAAGGTCAATCAGTCGCTTGCCACTTAAACCAAACGCTGCATCAAAGACACCATTGCTCGTCAGTTTGGCGAGGAGAACTTGATTGCTCGAAGCGCCTGACACATAGCCACCGACAATGAAACTGCCGTCGGATATGCGAGATAAGTCAAACGCGTACTCAGAAGCAGTTGTGTTAACGTAGCTGTAGCCGGAAGTGCCAAAGCTAGTGTCGAGATCTCCAGCTGCATTCAGTCCAACCACGGCAATATCAGATTGTGAGTTCTGATAAATGCTTCCCAAGAGAACCACTCTACCGTCATCCAACGCAACGAAGTCCGTGACTCCAAAGTTTGGAATACTAACGGTCTTTAGTCCGTTGGATCCAAATCCAGTTTGTGGATTACCAAAGCGGTCGAATTTGTATAGAAATGTCTCGGAGCCAAGACTTCCACCGACAACAATAGAGCTTTCAGTAAACTGCACATCACTAATGCTGAAGTAAGTGCTAAGCGTCAATCGCAATTCACCATCGCGACCGAAGCTAGGATCTGGAACTCCATTCGACTCGTAACGATAGAGCCTCAGAACCGGTGGCGTGAATTGATCTCCTTCATAGGTGCTGATGGCAAACAGGATTCGGCCTTCGGGATCGATAGCAGCAACGTGTGGCCCGGTGTCGAAAGATTCGATAGTCGGGTAATGAATTTCACTCGAACCGCCTATTCCCAAGCCAAGTCCATTGCTAGATCCCTCGAACCAGACGCCAGACTGACCGCTCAGTACAGATTCCACCGTGGAACCCGTCGTGACAATAGGTGCAGAAGCAAGTCCATACAGGCCATGAGTCGCGGAGCCCTGCGATAGAATCGTTCCGAAGTTACCTGGGTCAGCATCTAGAACATAGATAGTTCCCGATGCGGTTGACGCAAACAGCTGCGTCCCATCAAAAGCGAGACCTTCAATGTCTGAAGCAGGGGCCGCTACCATTCGGATGAAAGAGTCGGTATCCGCATACGGATCAAACTCGCGAATTTCAGCATTGGTTCCGTCGTTGAAGAACGCAAAAGTTCGTCCATTATCGTCGCCGCCGACGCCGCCGGTCGGTGACTCAGCAGCCCAAGTAGGCGTTTGTGATCCGGAGTATCCAGTTTGCCTTACGAGCTCGATTCCATCGCGACTTAGAAACAATGCATTGGGACGAGCAGTCACTCGGACATTGTCAATATTCCATCCAGCGTTCCCGAACGATGAATTGACAGGCCCTATGCCAAACCTGAACTGCACCTGATCGTGATCGGCTGCCATTGGCAGGGACATTCGTTGCGCGGACCACTCGTAGTCGTAGACACCGTCGGTGGAAGACCAAAGGTTTGTCCAGCTTCCACCGTCCAGGCGTATTTGAAGGTTGGCTAAATCGCTGTAGTTTACAAATAGCTTGCGATCGAACTCCAGTAAGACATCAACCATGCCGCGAGTTGAAAACGCGGGCAGTGTTGCGTAATGCGTCGTCGACAAATTTGTCGCGTAGGCGCCCGCCAAGTTGTATCCAACGACGTTTGGCCCATCGAAACCACTCGATGGATCACTGTTGTTTCCTTGCGGAACTCCGTAAGCCCATTGGCCGGTATATGTCCAGCCCGGATCAGTATCCATGTCGGCCGAATACAGTTCGCGGAACGACACGTCGGCGCCTAAGCCATCAACACCCAGGGCACTGATCACTTCAACACTGCGTTGCAAACCCGTTGCCGGGTCAAGGCGATAAAGCTTTGTCGGATCATCATCTGAGTTGACGTACAACAACGAATTGCCAGCCTCGCTAATCGTCAACCCAATCTGTGTATCAGTAGGCTGCAAGTTTCCAGGTGCGGGAAAGCGATCGACAATCTGTAGCGTGCCAGAATGGTAGCGAAGAATATCGCCGGTTTGCGGTTGCACGGCCCAGAGTCCACCACTAACTAGCGACGCGACTTCTTGAGGCTCAACACCATCGAACGACCACAACGTTCGCCGTCCAATCGTTGGCTCCGCCGTGAACAACAACTGTGACCCCACCACCGTCAGACCCTGAGGGTCTAAACCAGCGGCACCGCCAAAGGTAAGCTGTTCTAGCGTATCGGTTGAGGGGACAAAGCGAAAAAGTTGTCGCCCCACTCCCGCCTCAAAACCAGTGACATAAATCTCGCCGTTCCAAAGCGTCAATTCGTCAGCCGAGAATCCATTCGCCGACGAGAGTTCTTCGACATGGCCGTCTCGATACCGTTGCAACTGTCGACCTTTCGAGCCGCCGCGATCGGCCGTGAAATAGATGGCGTCATTAAATTCCACAAGATCTGCCGGCGTTCCCGAGAATGAGTCCGGACCAAGATCGAACAGCTTGCGATAGTCGTGTTCGCTCCCGCCCTGGGTTTCGGTTTGGTTACCCGGTAGCTGCTGGCGGACGTCGTAGCTGCGATTGGATTCCAGTCCGTTGAATTGGTAGCCGCCGTCTAACGCCGTCACCGTCAGTGTTTCACCGAGATCAAACAGGCCATTGACCAACTCGGGAACGTAATCGCTCCCGACGTAGCCATCGAGGAAGATCGTTGTACCTTCGTCGCCTGGTTCGACTTGAGGGTTTTTAGTTGCATTCGACAATTCAGCGATCTCTTCATCACTGAGACCACGATTGAATGCTGCCACGGCGTCGAGCGATCCTTTGAATCGATAACCCAGGTTCATCGGAGAACCACCAAGCGTCAGTTGCAAACCAGTCGGAGCGGCTGGAACGACATCCGCGTTGATGGCGAGCGTCAACTCTTGTTCGATGCCGTCAATCCACAAGCGACCGTTAGCGATCGAGTCATTGTGGAACTCGGCGATCACGTGTACCCAGCGATCGGCGAAGCCTTCCGCCGTTGCCGACCAGTGTCCTCCTGGGGCGCGGCCGAACCCGAAGCGCCCACCTGCAAAAATAAGATGCTGCGTGCTGATGCCCAGTGGCACACGCCCAGTGTCGTCTGCCGTGCCGTCCCACTTCATCATGAACGAAACAGTGTTGACTCCATCAGCAGTCTTGTCGAACGAGTACGCATTGACCGCATCATCAACGGAGATCATACCGCCGTGGAATTGATAAGCGTTATCACCACTATTTCCCCAAGCACCAGCGACTCCAAGAGAAACGCCAGTCGCGGGTACGATGGCGCTCGAATTGCCTTGGACCTCGCTGATAACACCAATCTGCGTTTCATTGAGTGGGAAGAACTTTGACGCATCGAGATCCTGCACCACTTGTTGAACATCATTGCTGCCACTTCGGAAACCGTCTCCGTTTTCGTCGAGATACTTCGTTCCCGATAGCACGCTCTGTCCCACCGAAACCGTAAAGGTCTTGGTGACGGATCGTCCGGTATGATGTGGCGTGACGCCAGCGGAAACCTGGGCACGAATTTCCTCCGTCGTTAAGGCGCGATTGAACATCGCGAATTCGTTGATACGCCCGTCGAATCGGAACGAACTAGACGTCGCCCAGCCGCCAATTGTTGCGATTGTCGTGGCGTTTTTCGAAACAGGCGCACTGCGAGATCGAACGAGAACTTGTTCGATTCCGTTAAAGTACAGACGACTAGACTCGGGCGATCCGTTTGCGAACAACGCGGTAACATGGACCCAATTGTTATAGAGTTCCGTTGCGGGTGCCGCCCAAGAATCTGACTGGTTGGAATTGAACCCAAAGACAACCTGACCGCTGTAAATTCCTGTCGTTGCGTTGACAAAATGCAAATCATATCCGTCAAACCCAAATGGCATGAGTCCATTGGTCCCATCCCAATTCAACCAAAACGAAACAGTATTAAACTCACTAGGCGTCGACGTGACGTTCAGGCCCGACAAAGCAACCGCTCCGCCGTGGAAGTCCACACTAGCGGGATCTCCGTTGATTGGTGTCTGAAGACTGGTTGCAACCCCTCCACTCACAACGCCATCAATTTCATTTCCTGAAATGTCCTCGGTAATCCCTGCAGAAACATCATCGAGCGGCCAGTAGCCAATGAGCCCAGATGTTTCCAAGATGTTTTGCCGGTATCCATCGATGTTCTGCTGCATTGCTTCTGCGGTGACCGACACAGTCACGAGGCCTTCGTAGTCGGTAGTTGATTCGACTTCAATGTCGTAGCTTCCTGGACGAGCTTCGATTACGTCAAGGTTGACGCCCGCAACATTGCTTGTGGCAGTGACTCTCGCATACTCACTGCCCGAAACTCGAACTTGGGCCGTGCCATTGCCCTGAGTTGGGATCGCAATTGGCGCGACCGAGGAGACAGCGATTGGATCGTATCTTTCCGCCAACACGCCCTTGATAAGTGTCGTCGCTGGCTCGGCAACGACTACCGATTCCTCAATAGCTTCGCCATGCACAAACAAGCGAATGCCTTCCAACGCCGCATCGTTGATGAAGACACCATTGACAAGTGCGAACAGGTTCTCGTTGCCAGTGTTGAGGTTATTCAATGGAGCAACCGAGTTGCCTGTCGTGCCAAACAAACCGCTACCGAGCAAAAGTCCGTACCAACCCGGCTGCAGAATCGCATCGATTTCAACAACGGCATCAACCGAATCGCCAATGGACATCGGGATCGTTGCATGAGCAATCACATCAGGTGTACTCAAGTCAGTAGAGTCAGGAAAATCGTTGGCTGAGTCCAACGCGACGATAGTAGCAAACGGACCGTCACCACCAGCGGTTTTTAAATGGGCACCAACTTCGGTAACTTGCATCGGCTGATCGACGTAGAAACGAGTTCCCACGAACTGCACTGGGTTGACCGATGCACTGGGAACTCCCACAACGGAACCGACCGGTCCCAAATCTGCCGTTTTAAATTCCAGAGGCTCGGGTTGTTCAAGTGCAGGCAAAATCACCGCTTGCGCTCGCTCACCAAGAGGATTGCCTGACAGATTGAGAACATCGAGTTGGGGAGCGCCACGGCGCTGCAGTCGGATGCTGTCGATACTGACTGCTCCTGCGCCGCTACCCTTGATGGTCACTTGCGTGGTTCCCAGTTCTCCTGATTTCACTTCTAAGCTATCGATCGCTTTCCAGGCTACGTCGCCCAGGTTTTGGTAATCGCCGATGGCTGTGGGCTTGGATTGATCGACCAGCACCTCGCGACCGCCATCGGTCAGGTAAAGCACTTGCCCGTTAGCGACGTCAGCTCGGTTGAGTACCAAGCGTCCGTTGATCTCGCCACCGAATTGAACATCAATACTCGTTTCGGGGATCAAAGTCGCGAAGACGCCGTTGCCAAACGCTGTAACGGTCGTAGTGGAACCACCGTTTTCAAAGCCTCGTTCACGCAGTTGTTGTAACGCACCATCCACACCCAGACGCGGATTGACAATACCTGCACCATCATTGAGGTCATCCCAACCGACAAACAACAGCATGTCATAGCCAGAGTAATCCTGACTAAATCCGAGCGGCCCCATGTCAACTCGAAGCAGAGCCGCAAAAGCATCGCTCGGCGCGATTCCTTCGACTCGGTTCTTGGTCGTGGGATCATCGGAGTTCAGCAAGTCAGACGAGAACACACGATCGCTTGACAAACGCAGCGTTGCACCAGAGGCATCGTCATAGTCACCTAAGAATCCGAACGCATCTGCACCGTGGTACAAGCCCACGATATTAGGTGATTCAACTCCGACACCCAGAAACGGATTCGAACTGAGGACAAATCCTAGCGGATCATCCGAAGTGGAGAATTGGTTCTCGTTGATTTCTGATGAATTGCTGACAGCAAACGAGGTGACGCCTTGCACGTTGTCGAGGTGAATGAAGCGTCCATCGCCACCCTGAGTTCCACCTTGGCCGCCATCGGTGTTGACTTTTCCTGTTGTCGAAACAATTTCCGACGCAACAAACTTCACCGTGCCGCCTGCACCGCCACCGCCAGCTCCGCCAACTCCGCCAGCTCCACCCGCACCGCCTTTACCGCCGACGCCACCAGAGCCTGCGGCCGCAGGAGCCTTACGGTTTGTATTACCGTCTCCCCAAGAACTGTACGTGCTGCTTGTAGGACTTCCGCCGCCATTGCCGTCGTAGCCTGTGTAATAGCTCCCCGAGGCAACTTGCCCCGGTTGCCCGGCAAGTCCGTCACCACCAATAGATTGAAAGTCTGCGTTGGCGATCAGTAGACCCATGGCGTAAATTTCGAACGCGCCAGCGCCAGCACCGCCAATACCGCCGACTCCACCGGCCTGTCCTTGGCCGCCGTCGCCACCGCGCCCGCCCCCGCCGCCGCCATGGCCGCTTGCCGCATGGTAATACGTCGTACCGCCGGTGCTGTTGGTGACACCATTACTGCCCGGCATGGGGCTGGCACCACCGCCGCCGCCGCCGCCGCCAGCGCCGCCACCAGCTCCGCCACCACCACCACGACCGGTTCCGCCGCCGCCGCCACCGGACAGCAACAAACCCGCAAGGTTGTTGGTGCCTGGATTACCCGCCCCACCTGGGCTTCCGCCTTCGCCAGCTTGTCCTGCTGTTCCGTTCTCGCCTGTCTTTCCAGCCGCACCCGATTGCCGATAACCGGGAACTCCCGCACCGTCACCAAATGTTCCCGAATTGTCCGCTCCTGAACCACCATCACCGAATATTCCCGAGTTGTCCGCAGCAGCACCACCCGTGGCGCCAGACGCTCCACCACCCGCTGCATTGTTGAATCCACCCTCTCCTGGCACCGTTGCCACCAAGCCACCCGTTCCGATCAGACCGGCTGCCCCAGTTCGACCTGAGTTTCCGCTTGGACTAGCCAGCCCAGCAAAGGCGACTGCGCCTATATTCTGCTGCCAAGGGCCACGTCCCCCGTTTCCTCCCGCCCCTGTTAGCGTACTTTGAGATTCGGTGTCCCAAGTCCAAGCCTGTCCTTGAGAGCCTTGCGAACCTGCGTTGTCTCCACCCGGTCCTCCACTGCCTCCTCTTGCATCATTGGAACCGACCGTACCACCGCCTGGACCTGCGGTTTGCTCGTCTGCTGATGCTTTGAAAATCACGTCGCTGCCAAGCACGACGTCGTTGGCCACCACGATCGACAACGGTCTTTCGCCAGCCGCTGAAATGGTTGTTTCGCCACCGATACGCAAGTCACCAAACACGTAGAACCGCGCGATACCTTCTTCGACCGTCGCAACGAACGGCGTCCCGAAGAATAGATCGGCAAAGTCATCGTCGCCAGCGATGGTCAGATTCGTCGTGTTAATGATGACGGTGCGACTTTCACTGGGCAGCTCTGCGCCGGAAAGCGACCGTGTTGTAAACGGGCTCACGCCAAGGTCACTGAGCGTCGTTGCCTGCGCAGGATTTCCAACACGATAGGTGACTTCCGAATCAAAGCGAGGATTATCAGTCCAGGTGGTGAAGATGTCGTAGACGCCTGGCGCGATATCTTCAAAAGTAAATGTCGCACTCGCCTCGGTCGCTTGAGAAGCAATCAACCGGTACTGTCCCTCAAAGGCACTCGCGTTTTCGCCGCCACCAAAGCCTGTGCCGTTCTCGAGATAGCCTTGTCCACGATCATCCGTGGTCAGGATTGACTGCCCTAGCAGAGCATCAATCGAATCAACGCGATTGTTGTCCAAATCAAGCCAATGCAATCCGCTCAGTCCAGCTAGCGCACTGATGTCTCTTATTTGGTTGTCGCTGAGCGTAAGAACCTGCAACTTGGTCAAATTGGCAAGTTGATCGACTGCATAGGCGTCGTCAGGGAGAAATTTAGAGACGTTCATGCGCCAACTTGGTTGAACACCACCCACGGAAACAATACTTCCATCGGACTGCAATGCAACGCCGTTTAGCCGATCGTCTAAATCGTTTGCTCTAGCGACAACCCTGCCGTTCTTTCCAAACGAAGAGTCAAGCTGACCATCTTCTAGAAAACGATGGATCGTTGGGTCCCATGGAGCACCTGTTATCGACAATTGAGTCTGTAGTCCGACTACCACAATCCTTCCGTCGGACTGCTCCTCAATATCGTAAACACGTGAATCGGAACCATTGAAGTTAGTGATCCCTAGCGATCCAAACGTTCTGTCCAAAGATCCGTCTGCGTTTAATCGAGAAACATACGAACGGTAGATTGTCGATGCGTCCGAACTGACGATAGTACCGGCAAGCAAAATCTTACCGTTGTCAGTCAGTTCGATTGCTTCGCCAAAACTGTAGGTGTCGGAAAACACATGAAATGCAGTACCTCCATCACCGAAACTGGTGTCTAGCTGACCGTCTCTGGTAAACTGCAAAATAGCGATGTTTCGCCATGCTTGACCAGCATCGTTGTACGCGTAGGCGGTAACGACGATCTCCCCACTCTCCCGGATCTCAATATCTCGTGCTTCTGAACGATTCGGACCAACCTGCTGATATACCGTGCCGCCACTGCCAAACGTTGAGTCGAGTTGACCGTTCGAATTAAAACGCGCTAGGAAGACATCACGCGTCGTTGATGATGAGCTCGTCGAGGAATAACCCGCGACCACAATCTTGTCGCCCTGCAACTCAACAGCCGACGCGATGTCGTGATATTGGAAATCAGTTTCCACAACTCCTAGCGTGCCGAAGGATGAATCAAATGTTCCATCTTCAAGTAACTTGATCATGGCGAAGTTCCATTCGCCACTTTCAGTGTCACGGGTGTACCCGACGGCAATAATCTCCCCAGTTGGAAGAATTTTCAGCCCCTGAACCAGTCCTTCATCATCGCCAATCTTTTTGATGACCGAACCATTGGTGCCAAAGCTTGCGTCCAGTGTGCCATCGGGATTGAATCGAGTCACAGAGAATTGATTATCGCCAAAGGAGCCGAAGCTGTACCCTGCCGCCACGATTCGATCCTTCTGGTCGACTCCAACAGCATAGCCAAACGAATCATCGTCGATGCTGGTATACGAATCCAAAGCGCCGCTTTCGCCGTGTCCTCCAAAGCCCCAGTCGGGTTTACCTGCCGCACCGATGCTCAAGCCACGCGCGCTCAATTTACGTAGTTGGGTCAGACCACTAACGTCTCGCAAGTCGTAACTGGTACCTGCCGCACCTGGAGCAGTCGCCAAGTCGTCGACTTGTTTTTCGCCACTGAGGTCATCCAAGCTTAAGAAATTTAGGTACAACAATCGCGATACCGGTTCCAAAGGTCGATTGACGGTTGCAGGGTACGCCTCGTTTGGTGCCGCGATGATCGGATTGAAATCGAGATCGAGGTACTGCAAATTCTTCAAACCCAGTTCGCCCTGTTCTTCTCTACCGAGTCGAATGCCAGGCTCGAACATCGACAGATTGCTAATCGAGTTGTCTGCGAGCGATAGGATCTCCAAGTTCGTGGCGTACTCAATCCCAGCCAGGTTAGACCGAATCGTGTCGCCGATACCACTGGTCAGTGAATTGCCGTCACCGTCACGCGAATAATCGTGGAAACCGACATCAATCACATCAAAATCGTCGGCCAGACCCAAGCCACTTGCATCGAGTTCAATCAATCGCGTTAGGTCGCTGGCACGGAGCGTTGGAGATTGCAGGAATTCGTTGCCTGTATCATCGGTAACAAAAACTGCCAGCCCAAGTTCGTGAGCGATTAGGCGCTCAAGAATGCGGTCGGTGTCGTCTGGATCAAATGGCACGTCGAAGTCGATCGGGCGAGCCGAAATGCTGCTGAATTCGTGCTGAGCGGGCAGGACCCGAATGTTCCGTTCCACATCGCCAAAGTTGTAAGGAGCGCCATCGTAGAAAGGTCCCAAGACCGTTCCGAGGTCGCGCACTTCGAGTTCTTCCGCAGTAATAGTGTCGATGCCCAAACCACCGTAAATTCGATCGACGTAGCCATTGCCTTGAATGAAGTCGTTGCCCAAGCCGCCGCTTATCTCGTCGCGATCAAGCACCGCATGGGATTCCCCCATCTTCGGTGCTTCGATTTCAATCGCATATTTTAGCTGTACGTCACGCCGGTAGCTGGCAATCAATGCATCTCGTTCTGCGAAACGACCTTCTGCCGTTAACCTGCGATAGACGATGCTGTTGGCATCTTCAAACGGATCGTAAACACGGATCGCATAGTCACCGGCGGGCAGATTCCGCAAGTCCATGATCGCGAGCGAATCACCCAGCAGGCTTCCATCAGTGTCGTACACGTCAGCAACTAAACCATGACGCAGTGACGTCTTGATTGTCAAGTTGGACGGTTGCGTGATGGATGGCGAAGCTAACTCCAGAGCGTTAAATGAGATTGCGCCTGCGGTTGTATCGCTTGAGATTCGTAGCGTCAGTCGAGTTCGACCAGCGGATAGCGCATCGCGAACCTGTTGAGTCAAATCGAGTACCGCCGAACCGCTAACTTCGACGTCCGACAACATGACCGAACTGTGCTGACCAAGCGTGTTGTGGAATCGAGTTGCCGGTGACGTCGTGTCGGCCGCATCGGGCGCGAAATCACCTTCTCGATCCAAGACTTCAACTTGCAATTCGTAATCTTGATCTCGCAGGATTTGAGACAGAGCTGTTGAAGAAGACCCAATGGATCGCACTTGCAGCCGCGAACCGAGACTGCCAAGCGCCTCGCCATAGATCCACTCGTCACCCGCAACAATCATCCCCGTTCCAAGTTGTCCGTTGTTGGCGATACCTTGCTGAGTGTCGATGGTGGACCAAGTTGTACCGCTGCGAGTCAACATCACAGCTTCGCCGCTATCGGTCAGTCCGGTGTCGTCGGCAAGCGGACTGCCGATGCTCAGTCGATCTCCATCGAGCGACAAAGTCGCGCCAAAATTTCCACCGGTCATGCCCGCAAGAATCGTTTGCGAAACCGTATTTGTCGCATTGTCACGAACAAGGACCGCCCCACCGTTGTCGCCGGGAGCAGAAGCGATCCACTGGGTCGAGTCCGCAACAACGAATGCGCCAAAGCGGCCGCCAGCAACGGGAGTGGCCTGTGTGAACGAGCCAACATGGGCAAACGTATTGGTTCCGCTACGTGAGTATCGCGCCACTGCTCCCGCGTCTGTCACGATCATTCCACCGCCAACATCAACGTCACGATCGGGAGCACCGACAAGCAAATCGGTTTCGGTTAGTGCGAAAGCAGCACCAAAATGTTCAGGTTGTGGCGAGATACTGGATTGCAACTGCGACAGGAACGTCCAGGTGTTTCCACTGAGCGTGTAGAAGTGAACTGCACCTCTTTCGTTGCTGAAGCTCAACTCTTTGGGAGCACCAATCGCCAGCAACCCGTTATTGATCGCGACGCTGTTGCCAAACTCATTGGTTTGATTGGAGTTGCCGCCCAATATCGAACGGTGCAAGATCTGGGTTGGCGTCCAAACGGAGTTGGTCAACCGATAGATAGCGACGGAATGATCGCTGCCATTGCTGAGGATGCCACCAATAGCAAGCGTGTCACCGTCAATCGCGATGCTCTGCCCAAAATTGATGTTCGACGACACGAAGTTACCAGCGACACTGACCGGAGCTTCCAGTGTCGTCTCGAGTTCCCATTGTCCATTGGTACGTTGGAACAGATAAACTAGACCTGGGCCAACGCCATCGCCTGTACCAACAACCATCGTATCGCCTTCAACGGCAATCGATTGAATGCCAACGTCCCACGGCGTTGCCGCAGCACCAAGATCGATGCCGTTGAGGACGAGTTCTGCAAGTTCAATACCGTTGGGATCATCCGTGTACGTCATGAAACGTGATAGGTCTACTTCAATGATCGAAACGAGGTCGTCGGTTCCACCAGCCTGAAGCGCAACTGACGTTGGACCGGTTGAGCCGTCCGGATTCCTTGCCAACACGCCGCTGTGGGTCTGAATCTGCGATTGATCTGTGCCTAACAGTGCAGTGCGTACACGGTCGGTTTGCGAACTTTCGTAAGTTTGCGGTGCCGCAGGACGGCTGGTGGATTCGACTTCGCTTCCGTCATCGCCAATGCGACTGCGAACTTTCAGCACGTCGCCGATCTGGCCATCGCCTAGCGTCGAGAACTTGTACCAACGCTGACTATCGGTGACGGAAAGATGATTGAACTGAGCCGTACCGGTAGCCAGCAATCCGATCTGCCCACGGTTGAGTACAGCGTCGAAATCGTGGCTCAACACGCCAACTCCGTCAATCGACAAAGTTGCCACATCGGTGCTGGTGGATAGTTGCAACTCAGTGGTTACAGAAATCGGCGCAGTTGTCGCGCTCGCTACGATCGTCCACTCATCATCACTAGCAGGCGTTTCCTTGACGACTGTCGCGATGACGAACTTGCTGGTATCGGAATCGTAGCCAGCGAACTTGTACGTCACCCGACCGCTGTTGGCCACGCGATAGTCAAAGACGATCCCAGCACGACCATCGACTACGGAATCAAGGTTCACCAATGCGCGATAATCCAACCATAGGCCTGGGTTCGTCGCTGTGGGTGCGGTTTCGGGAAGTGTTCGCACGGAAGCGGAAGCCGCTGAACCGACAAGTTCTAAGTTCTCGCCAACGATTTCGCTTTGATCAATTACGGGACTGAAGCGATTGAGCGTTTCCATGACGGCGAAATCAAGATCGCCGCTGCCGAAGAGTTCTTCCGTTGTGCGGAACGGCTGTCCGTCAGCTTGTTCCACCAAGTACAAACCGCTTTCGGGAATGTCGCGGTTGGTCAACCACTCAAACCCAGCATTAGGCAACGCTGCCGAGCGGGGTGAACCGTAGAACGTGTAGACACGACCGGCGTTCGCATCGAACCCGTTTGAGAGTCCGATCGTGGAATTCGCTCCACTCGAAGCCACTAATAAGTCCGCAAACCCATTTTGATCGATGTCCCACATTGGTGTCGATGACAAGATCCCAAAACCATCGCCGGTCGCTTCGCCGCTAAGCGTTGCATCAGCTTGGGACAGATACCGATACACTCCGTTAGAATCTTGATTGAACGTGTCACGCCCTTCAACCGACTCTTGCAGTGATACAGCACCCAATCCGTAAAACACGCTTACACTGCCGCGGTCATCCAGTAACGTTTCGCTGCCTGATGCATCAACCAAGCTGGTACTCGGCCTCCCGATGGCGACATCAGTTCGCCCATCGTTGTCAAAGTCGCCAGCGTTGACGAAAATCCGGCCGCTGAGCCACTGGTCTTGCGGCGAGTCAATTCGGATCTCGGCCAACCGAGCATTAAGAGTGACAAATCCGCCGCCAGCCAATTCAGATCCAGGTGCATTGTGGAATACTTGAGGAGTTGCCGATTGGTAGCTCTTGGTTCCACTGATGATATAAACACCACCATCAGTGTGCGGACCGATAAACAGATCGTCGTCTTTCTGCTGATCTTTACTGACCGCGAAATCACCGAAACCATCCTGATTCACATCGCCAACCGCATGTGGGTAAGCCAAGGCAAAGTCCTGCCAAACGAACACATCGGAAGTCAAGTCAATGGAAGCCGATGAATTGCCAACCAAGTAGGCGCGACCGACATTAGGAAGCCTCTCTGATCCAAACATATGGAGGAACTCGGCGTAGCTTGAATCCACAAGTAGCAACTCGTCCCCCGGCGTCGCATCCACATCGCCGACGTTAACAAACCTATAGGATGAATTTGACGGTTCCAGCGTGAAGTTGGGCGGCAAGCTAGCGGAACCAAATTCGTTACTTCGATCCGTCGTGTCGGCCGTCAACGTGGTCAAAATCGTCGCTGAGTTGACATCCAATCCCGCGCCGCTGTAAACGTGACCTAGTAAATTGGATCCGTTTCCAGTGCTAGCGATGAAGGCAATGTCCTGTCGTCCGTCGTTGTTCCAATTGACCGACTCGATTCTTGTTCCTGACAACCCCGAAGCGAGCGTGATCGTTTTTGATGGGCTCGCTTGAAGGACTTCGCGTGATAAGCCTGAACCGCCACTATAGATTTTCAGTGTGTTCGTACCACTCAACACCGCGATGTCTGCAGCACCAATGACGTCACCAATGAAGTTACCAATCGCAATCGCGCCCTCGGTCGCTGTGCCCACTCGGTAGATCACGTCAGCTCGCCCGCCGATTCGGTAAAGCTCCTTGGAATTCGTCAGGTCATTGCTGCTGTCGAAATTGACGTCATACGTCCAGTCTTCGCCACGAACACGGAAGTCCTTGACGGCGTCGCCGTTCAGGTCGGTGGTGTCGATGCGGAATTGGCTACGTGGATCGACAGGACCAAAGAACACATAGGCGTTGGCGTTGTCGGCGAATACATAGTCTGCTTTGCCATCGGCGTTGAGATCGCCACTGCCGACGAATCGAGCCAGCGGTGAATTTGCGGTCACCCCATCCCACGCAAATGCATCTTCGACGACAGGTTCAATGCGCACGGCATCGGCTTGCAACCGTCCAATCGCGCCGGCCTTCAGGAAGACTCGCAGGAATCCGTCAACGACTTCGACGACCATGGATTTGCCGCCATTTTGACCAGCAGTTCCGGTTCCCGCTTCTTTGAGTTGATGCCATGAGGTGCCACCCCAATGACGATCGCTCGGCGACGCGAGTTGAGTCACTGACTTTGCGCTAGTTCCATTGGGTTCGTTGTCAAACGGATCCGTCGAAACGGAATAGATTGCTGACGCGGTACTGTCGCTTTCCGCCGTCCAAGTTGTCTGAATCGTGTATCGACCATCCGGTAAACCTGTAAACGTCCAGCTCGCGAAAGGACTTCCTAGTGTCGCATCGTCTTCGCCGTTGCTGCCGATGCGAACCAGGCCAATTTCTTCTGAGCGTTCCGGATCGAATTGCAACTTTCCAGCGAATAGGACGCCACCTGATGGTGTGACCACCGCTTCTTTAACCACAAAACCATCGAGCTGATCGATCGCAACGATTCCCGAGTCACCAAAGCTCACATCAGGTAGACCGGCTGAGTCAAAGCGAAGCTGAAGATTCGTTGCGGTTTCATTGGTGAAGTCGGTCGACTGGAGTGTTATCTGAGGAGACGCAGCGCCGGTAATCACCAGGTCAGGATTGTAAAAGTTGCCGCCGGTGTATTGCGTCAACTCCACGTAGCCAGTCGTGTTGAACGTAGTGTCCAGAGCACCGGCGCTCGTTAGCTTCATCAAGAACGGGTAGCTAGTTTCGGAGAACGAAGTCGCATCGTAAGCACCCGAGACGAAGAGCGAACCGTCGGACGCTCGTTCAAGATGGCGAGGAGCCATGCGCCCCGTTCCAAAGCCAAACTCAAAGGCTCCGCCCACTCCAAATTGGGCATCCAAAACTCCTGCCGAAGTCAGTTGCACGACGGCGACATCGCTGTCGAGGCTATCCACTCTCTTTTGAATCAGCAGAGCCAGACCGTCGTTCGATGTGAACTGGAAATCGAGGATAAAGCTTCCCGCCGGTATCGAGTAGACGCCATTGGACGTCCACACCGATTGTCCGCCAAACGTTGAAATCGTTCCATCGGACAACACTCGTGTCAGCGTCGCGACCTTGTTCCCGCTTTGCATCGCTTCGCCAAAGACAAAAATGTCTCCAGATGGCGAAACGCGAACCTGTCGCGTAGTGACATTTGACAGTCCCGCGGTGGTATACGCGGGATCGAGGTCGACGGAGAACGTGTTGTCGCGAACACCGTTTGCATCAATGCGATTGATCGACTTGCCGCCCGCGAGATAGTAACCGCCCGCTTGATCCTCCATCAAGAATGACGCAGACACGCTTTCCAGCGCCGCCGTACCCTCAATGCCCCAGCTCGAGTCTGCACTGCCGTCGGGCAAGAAACGCTTAACGCTCAGCTGAACTTCGTTTGTCGTAAAGTCATAACCAAACTGCGACACAGCGATTCGACCTGTCGAATCGACTAGGGTATCGCCTAAGAAGTTGTATTCCAAATCGGTGGGAAGGGAGCTGAACCCGCCTCTTGCGAATTGATGTGAGGGGCTACTTTCACCCGACGCATAACCGCTGGCAACAGATTGCCAATTTCCGCTTGTGAAGAAGTTAAGGCTCGTGTCGTCTACCAACGTTGGTCCCACCACACCAAACTCGACACCAGTTTGCCGAGGACGTGAACCTGAGAGTGGATATGCCAGTGTCGAAGTGTAAACGCTTGATGCCTCGAGCCGAGTCATCGGCATTGCACCGGGTTGGTCAGGCGTTCCAGGGGCACCATACGGCATATAGCTGTTGGAAGGATCCCCAGAATTGCGTACTCCACCGCCATCGAGTTGCCAATTGCCGGCGATGATGTCGTCACCATCTTGTCCGAGTAAGATGTCGTCACCTTCGCCGCCGAAGATCAAATCGCGACCCGCGCCGCCGCGAATGAGATCATTGTTAGCACCGCCGTAGATCCAATCATTCCCCAGTCCACCATCGACTTCGATCGAAGCGAATGCAGTGGCCCTCGTTTGGATGTCGCCGCGATAGATGCCGTAGGATTGACCACCAAGGATCAAACCAGGATCGGCGTGGAACACGTCAGCTCCGTCGCCCAATTCGACTAAAGTTCGTTCAACGTCCTTAGCCTTGAAGAATGCGAATTCCTGAGCGTATTGGTCCGCGTCGTAAGGATCTTGCACAAACGAATTGGAAAGCATGTCCCAAACTAAGGTCGTGAACTTGTGACGATGCAAGAATCGATCATATCCAACGACGACATAATCACGAATCGGGTCGCCCTGATTGTCCAAACTACCACCGACGTACAACACTCGATCGTCGCCAGCACCGCCAACGAACAGATCTGCGGTCGCTGAGTCACCAGGTCGACCTGTCAGAGGATTGACGGGCAGCGTGTCGGCGATGATTTGGAAAGTGTCGTCGCCTTCGCCGCCAAAAAGCAGGTCTTCAGCTTGTTGGTCCTTACCACCGGACAGGACGTCATTGCCGAAACCACCAAACACCCAATCTTCGCCCGAACCACCCGCTAAGCGGTCGTTACCAGTGCCACCAATGATGACGTCACGGCGTTCGTACGTTGACTGGTTGCTGAAGTCGATTGGATTGTTTCGTCCGTAATCAAAATCAGGACGTTGCTGCAAACGCTGCGATGTGACCGAGAAGATTTCAAAATTGGTTGCTGCACCCAGATCAAACTCGGCGCCTGTTCCAGCGTCCGTTTGATACGCTTCGGACGCCACGATCACTTGCAAGAAGTACTTGCCCTTCGCCAGTCCCTCAAAGTCCAAAACCGCGCGACCGCTGGAAACCCACTCAGGGTGCTGATCACTGTCCTCGCCGTCGGGAAGCAGATCCTCCAACATTGTTTGCGTGCGCAAAACATTGCCGTCTTCATCAACGAGTCGCAGTTCGAGCACGTTACTAAAGTCAGGTGTCTGATCATCTTGGTCGAGCGATGCGACCGAGCGGATGCCGATGCCCGAGCCGACGGTGCCGGTTT
Source organism: Rubripirellula amarantea (assembly GCF_007859865.1). Classification (NCBI taxonomy): domain Bacteria; kingdom Pseudomonadati; phylum Planctomycetota; class Planctomycetia; order Pirellulales; family Pirellulaceae; genus Rubripirellula; species Rubripirellula amarantea. The sequence continues at coordinate 1,446,475 of NZ_SJPI01000002.1, forward strand.
CTTCCAATGCTAACGAATACCAAGCCGATGGATTTTCACCATTAGAAACGACACCAACCTGTTGACGTTCGGGCTGGAAAGTCAACAAATTGTTGATCGCATAGGCCGAAGCACGATCCACATTACCGACTGGCTTTTGCTGGCCGATACGGGGAACGATGGAATATCGTGCTGGACCACCCGATACCTGCAAGAAATATTCGCTGCTGGCTTGCTGGAAGTACTCGAAATTTGTCCCGCTACCGATTTCGGAGACATCCAAGGCAACTCCACCGCCAATCTCGCGAACGGTCGAGAACGTTACCTGATTTTGCCGCGCGATCGCGGTGACGGCATCCGGTGCCCAAGGCGCAATCTTCACGTTGGTAATAGAACTCTTAATCGCCTGAGCGATCTCACTGGCGGACGCAGTCAGGCCGAAGTCTTCCTTGGTGACCGAGTTCACCGAAACTTGAATTTTCTGTTCGTTCGAAGTTGTTGTGTACTGCGAAAACTCAATCAAGATCGTGGGCTCAGCAACCAATAGTTGAGTCGTTGCGCCGACAAGTCCCGATGCGTCGAGCGTCAACCCATCGAGTCGTCGCCCTGAACGCAGGCCGATCACGGGTCTGCTGTTGGCTGCACTAGGCAGACCCGCATCGTCGCGGAGTACTACTTCCAGCTCACCTGGATAAAACACGGACGAACCACCCATCGTGTAGAGCGCCGACGCGATTGCCGCAGCTTCAGCGTCAAAGGCGATCGGCGTTGTCGTCTGGCCACCATACGACAACGTGTACGTGCCACCCGAAGCGCCGTCGATTTCCAATCGCGCGTAACTGCCTCCATCGAGTTGGAAATCTGTTCCATCAAGTGATGCTGCATCGGTTGACGTTGGCACCACGAGACTGGTCAACGGCAAAACTGAACTCAGCGCACCGCTGACCATTTCAGCGGTGCGGAACGCGCCACCAGGTTCATGGACTGTGGCCGAAACCGTGGCCGTAGGCGTGTGCGATAGAACTTCCAGGGATTGCCCGGTGCTGGCTTCCAATAAATCAAACTGGAACCAATCGACATCGGCAGCGTCGGAAAGCGTTAGGCCTGTCGCTTCAGCGATTTGGTGAATGGCAGCGAGTGGTTTCGTCGATGCACTAGCGGCGGCCTGCTTGGAATCATTCGGTTCCGCGATGTCGGTCGACTGAGCCAGTTCGATGCCGATCTTGTACTCGGTTGGTATCGCGCCCACGGAGAACACTCGCAAGTGATACGTCTTGTCCTTGACCAAGCCGACGTCGCCCAGGTCGATCGGGCTGTCGCTCAGGCTAGGATTGATCGAACCAGGATTGGTTTGTCGCATCGCCAACAAGGTATTGCCGTCGTAGAGCGAGTAGTCCAAGTTGACGCGGTTGATTCCCGATACGGATTCGACTTCGAGCAAGTCGCCCATCAGCGCATCCTTGCTCAGTTGGAACTTGTACCAATCGACGTCTTGCTCATCGCTTCTCGCGCTGTCAAAGGTCAGTCCTTCAAACACTCGGCTACTATCAAGCGGCTCGATAGGATCAAGCGGTAACGTGATTGAGCCTGAAGAATTTAGCGCCGTCGATTTGGCTTTCGTGTCGTTGCGATTGCCAAACGGATCAGTTCGATCGGGCAAGAATGATACTTGAGGTTCGATTTGTACGGTGTCGTCGCCGGCTCCAGCATCCACCCAGACCGTTTTCTGCACGGTTTCGCCAACCGTGATCGTGTCATCGCCGCCGAGCGAGTCAATGATGATCGCCAAAAAGTCAGCTTCGGGACCGAACACTTTTTCGACGATGTCGGTGGACGTGACACCAAAGTTTTCAAGCTGCGTGATTGTTGAAACCTCTTGACCAGGGTTCGCGGCGCTGGGACGCACGCGAACGTTTTCAGCCAACAACACATCATCCATACGACTGTGAACCGCTTCGTCGTTACGATCAAACGCCGAGAACGAATCGAATCCGTTGAATCGTGGATCAAACGATCCCGTCGTGCTGAACGTGACTTGGTGACGCCCGAACAACGGGTTGTAAGGGTTGGTGACATAGTTGATGTCGATGTCATCGTCGCCTTCCGAACCCGCCAGATACCACGCAGCATCGGTGCTCTTGGCGTATTGCTTCCAAGCGTCATCCGTCGTCAGGTCGTCTTCACGATTTCCAAAAGGCGTGCCGTGGCGAGTGACAAGGAGGTCACCGTTCGTACCGCCGCCGCCATTGCCGTACAAGAAATCGAGCCCCGTGCCGCCATACAACACATCGCCAAAGCGAGTTTGCGAAACGATGGCTGGGTTGTCGCCGATAGCTGACGACGGATTGCTGCTACCGAGCATCCGGTTCAGGCCAGTGTCTTCTAACGTGCGGTTGGGTCCTGGTTCGTTGTAGAGGATGCCCGCCGCATCGACCCACACGCCAAAGGTTTCACTTGGACCGTCGGTCAGGAAATCGTTCAAGTCACCGGTGACAGGATCAACATCGGGATGCTGCGACCAAGCGAACAAGTGATTGCTTCCACTGCCGCCGATCAAGTCATCGTTGCCTCGCCCAGCAAATAGCACATCCGTATCGAGCAATGGGTCACCGTTAAAGAAGTCACCCCAAATACGGTCGTCGCCGGCGTACCCATAAAGCTGATCGCTACCCGGACCACCATCAATGCGGTCACGACCGGCGGAACCACGAATCAAATCGTCCCCGGGTCCTCCGCTGATGGTCGTGTGCCACGGCTTGCCAGGTGTGCTGTCGACTAGCTGAGCGATCGAAGGCGCGCTTAACGTCACCGCGAGATCATCGTCACCCATCAAGCCGGAGACTTGGAACTGTTCCACGACGGGGTTCCCGGCCGCGTTTCGCCAAGTGACATTGAAATCTCGCGATAGCCCACCGACAGGATCGCCTGAGCCGTCAAGCACATCGAGGTGAACTTGCAGTTGCGGATTGCCAGCCGTTTCGGTGATCCAGATGCGATCGTTTTCCTGACGAACGTCGTTGACGAACTGACGGTCGCCTTCGACCAGCAGAATGTCGACGGCGCCATCATCGGGCGCATCGTTGTGAGTGAAGTTGCCGTAGTGACCATCGAACGAATCGCCCAAGTTCGTGTAGCGAGTATCCACGTCCAGCACCATGATGTCGACGCCGCTGCCACCGTAACTGCTGTCGTTGCCGTCCATGCCTTCGAGCCAATCCGAATCGGGCCCACCATATAGCACGTCCGGACCGCCACCGCCGTAGAGTTGGTCTTGACCAAAACCACCGAGCAAGAAGTCGCCACCACCGCTAGTTCCCGCCGATTGGCTGCGCGCGTACAGTGGCCCTTCGACATAATCGCCATGCAAGAAGTCGGCACCGACCAAGGGCTGCGAAACACTGTCACCGATCATCAGTTCACGACGCAAATTTCCATACAGCAAGTCACCGTCGCTGCCGCCGATTAGTTCGTCGCCCCACTTGAGACTCTCGGTTGCCGAATCGTAGGACGGTGCAAAAGCGTACAACGTGTCAAAGCCGGGACCGCCCCACAGACGTTGGCCTTCTTGTTTGCCGCCTGCATCACCAACATCGCCAAAGAGCAAGTCGCTGCCTTCATCGCCGTAAACTTGATCAATGCCAGCGCCACCGCGCAGGATGTCGTCGTTAAACCCGCCTCGCATCACATCGTCGCCATCGCCACCCAAGAGGCGGTCGTTGGCGACTCCACCGTCCAGGTAATCCGCACCGCCACCGCCATCGACGATGTCTTCATCGCCACCGGCGAACACCCAGTCCGTGCCTTCACCCGCAAAGATTTGATCGGCACCATCGCCGGTTTGTCCCGGCCCCGTTTGGCGTCCGTTGACACTGACCGAAGCGAGTAGGTTTGGGGTGATGTGCGGCGCCTGATATCGGTCTCGTCCGGTTAGTGCGACCGCGTAGTCTTCCGCTGCAGTGAATCCACTCGGTTCAACTAGGTTTCCAAAGGTATTTGCATCGCTAGCTTTCATCCAGGTGAACGATGTAAAGCCGCTGCCAAGATTCGGATTGAAGTTCACCAGCCATCCAAAAGCGTTTTGAATGTCAGTGATGGTTGGCACCGTCGTGAACGAGCCGATGCCCCAACCCGCCAGAGCATCCGAAGGCAAACCGCCCCAAATCACGTCTTCGCCATCTCCGCCATCCAGCACGTCGTCGCCATCGTCACCGACGATCAAATCGCGACCGGATTCGCCTCGAACCAAGTCGTTGCCAGCACCTGCAAGCAGGATGTCGTCGCCACCGCCGCCGATGATTTGATCATCGCCAGAGCCCGTTTGCACGAAGTCCCAACCATCGCCAGCATTGACCGTGTTGTTCCCATCCCCGGCAAAAATTAAGTCGATCCCGTTCCCAGTGATGATGACATCGTCACCACTGCCGGTTGAAATTGCATTGGGAACGAGCACGTTGGCATCGCCCTTGCCAAGCGTTAGTGTGTTGTTACCGTCACCCGCGACGATAACCTTTTGCCCATCGCCGAGCGTAATCACATCATCGCCCGCCCCGGTCGTGACATCTGCATAACCGTTCCCCGCCGCGACTTGGTTGTCTCCTTCGCCAGCCTGAATCACTTTCGTGCCGTGGCCGACGCTGATTAGGTCGTTGCCGCTGCCACTGGTGATGGTGATCGTGCCCAAAACGACGGAGCCCGTCGTGATCACGTTGAGTCCATCGCCCGAATTGATTGTTTTCACACCGTCGCTGGTGGAGATCGAATCATTCCCACTGCCGGTTGTGATGCTTTCCCAACCGAGACCGCCGGTGATGCGATTGTTACCTTCACCAGCCAAGATGGTTTGTACAACCGCGTCGCTTCCGCTTCCCGCATCGATGACGTCGTCACCAGTGCCGGTAGTGATGGTGTCGATACCAACACCCGTCTTGATCACATTCTTACCATTGCCAGCGTGAATGACATTGTCCCCGTCACCAGCAAAGATCGTATCGTTTCCGCCAAGCGCGGTGATTAAGTCCAGTCCACTGCCGGATACTACGCTGTTGTTACCAGCACCGACGGAGACGATGTTGGCACCGTCACCGGCTTCAATCGTGTCGTGACCTGCACCAGCATAGATTTCATCGCTGCCGCTCCCTGCGTACGCTCGGTTGTTGCCTTCACCCAGTCGTACGACATTAATGCCATCTCGCGCGTACACCACATCGTCGTCAACGCCGGTTTCGATCGTGTCGTTACCTTGTCCGCCGTAGACGGTATCGTTGTTCGTTGTGCCGGCCGGTGGAGTGCCCGGTGAAGGATCGCTAGTGATCGTGTGAGTTTCATTAGCAGCACCTATGTCGTCGATCGTTGCACCGATGGCGATTAAGTCGCTACCCCAACCGCCGAGTATCTCGTCATTACCAGCGCCACCGAAAATGCGGTCGTCGCCATCACCACCGTGACCAAAATCAATGCCACTACCAAGATGCATTTCATCATCACCGTCTTGGCCGTACACGATGTCATCGCCAGCACCCGCATCAACTCTGTCATTGCCACCACCTGCATAGATAACGTCGTTGCCGCGATCGCCCTCGATAATGTCGGCCCCCTTGCCCTGCAGTCCTGTGACATTTAAGTCGACAACAGTCCCGACGTCGCCGACAAGAACATCATCGCCGCGATCCCCCAATAATCGGTCGTTCCCATGTCCGCCAATGACCGTGTCATCATCAAAGCCACCACTCAGGTTGTCGTCGCCCTCGCCGCCATCAATGCTATCGTTGCCCCGGCCCCCTTCGATCACATCGTTGCCGTCATTGCCTAGGATCGTATCGTTGCCGAACCCACCCTCGATGCGGTCAGCTCCGGCCCCACCTTCAATCAAGTCATTGCCATCAAGCCCAACAATCAAATCGCGACCGCTACCACCGAAGATCGTATCCAGGTAATCAGAACCGGTGATGTCGTCGTCACCGCCACCGCCGTACACCAACCCACCGTGATTGCCAAGCTTAATGATGTCTCGCCCGTCGCCAGCGCCTTCATTCAGACTGTCGCCGTAGACAGTCGCCGGACCATCAGAGGCGATGACAATTTGATCGTTGCCATCGCCGCCGTATGCGGTCACGCCCGCCGTGATGCCTTCCAAAATGGTCAAGCGGTCGTTGCCGCCCTGGCCTTCAAACAAAATCGCCGTCACGCCACTGTGCATTTCTTGTCGTCCTTGCGACGTTACGATCACATCGCCAGGGTTCGAGCCAGGTGCCACTGTGAACTGATCCGCATTCTGCGATGTCACAAACGTCAAAAGCCCCGCGCCATCCTTGTTCGAGAATGCTGGCGGGCCTTGGTCATCGGGACGATCCAAATTGAACGGCAGTAGAACTACTTCCGCCAGTTCCATCTCGTCGCCGGCGATCACTTTGTACTTGCCAAAAATCCTGATCCCAATTTCATAGTAGGCGAACAACTTCGCGGAAAGTTGGCCACTGACGTCAAAGACGTGAATCGGACCGAGCTCGATATTGTCTTTCAGTTCGTCGAGGCGAATCTTTCCATCGCCCGATTGATCGTGAAGGTCGAAGGACACGTCAATGAAGATACCGCCACCCACGCCAGCACGGGCGACGCCGAGATTCAGTTCAAGTGCGGCCTTGAGCGCACCACTGAGCGTAACTTCGGGAACGTCGGCGCCTGAGCCATCGACGCTGGCCGTATCACTGATAAAAAAGCCCTTACTGATCAGGCTCGGTTCGCTGTAACCACTGGCTGCATACTGTCGCAAGCCGAACGTGTCGTAACCGAAGTTAAAATCAATCGCTGCTGCAACGCTGCCCGTGACTCGTGCTCCGATCGGTCCCCAAATCGGGAAGAACTGGCTGTATTCAAAACCTGCACCAAACGATGGCATGTCGTACCCGAACAGGGTCACGTCTTGACCAAGCAGCAAGCCGAATGCGCTCGCTGGGTTTTCCAAGATAGGAAATTTGAATCCACCACCTCCAGAGAATCCAACGCTACTACTAAAGGCATCTTTCTGCGATTGACTAGCCGAGGGACTGGTAGATATCTGCGAAGAAATGTCCTCGACCACCGTGTCGAGAGGCACGATCTGGCCACGACCGCGTGAACTAAGCGCCAGCTTGCCATCGACATTGAACGATCCCATCGGTATCCAAGCATCGCCATCGACGCCTTCGAGAAGTTCCGCCAAGTCGCTAATGTCACGTGCTGCGTAAATGAATTCGTTGTAGTCGCCGTAGCCGAAGAAATCGGCTAGGTCCAACAGCGTCACTGGGCCCGCCAAGTCACTGATCACGGGTAACGGATCCGTCAACACTTCGATCACCGGGCGTACCGGATCGATCACTTGGTTCACTCGGTCGACGATCGGACCCAAGAAATCACCCAGGAACGCACCCAGGTTCATTTCTACTGCGCCGAAGCTGACCTCCGGTGCCTTCGACAGATCGCTAAAAGCGTTGATCGTCCAGTTCAAACCAAAATCGGTTCGAAGTTGAGGGAAATCCTCTCCCACATTGGCCGTTAACGTCCAATCGACGATCACGGCCTTGTTGCCAGCAAGCGAGCCGGTGAACGTTGGCGTTTGGATCGACGAGAAAATTTCTCCCAGTTTCAGACGACCATCGGCACCTGGATCGAGATCAAACTTCAACACACCACCAGCAGCCGTGGTTTGATTCTCGACCATCAGCTTTAGGAACCCAAGGTCGACGTCAAATCCATTGTAGGGCGCGTTGGCGTTCGGATCCCAAAGTTCAACATCAAATTGAAAACTCAGATCGTCGTTTTTGGTTGGATTGAGCGCAATGTAAACCCCCTGACTCTTGTCCAAACCGATACCAACGTTGAATTGGTAGCTCGCCGTCATTCGCAGACTTAAGTTGTCGGGAACCTTTAGACCCAAACCCGGCAAACCCAAGTCCAACTTCAAGTCACCTAGCACGATCGTGTCGCCCAGCGGCAGGCTGTATTCGACATACTGAGGAACCGTGCCCGGACCGACGTCCAGCCCGACAGATCCAGTCAAGTGTGACGTCAATCGTTGTTCGAGCTGTAAACGCAATTGCTGAGCACTCAAACCCGCTGGATTGAGACCACTGAGCTGATCGCTCAAACTATCGAGCAACCGAGTGACGTTGTAGAGTTGATCACCGATCACAGGCAGCTTGATCTTCTTGACCTGCTTGGAAACCTGAGCTTCCATGAGTCCGATCAGCGATTCCCAACCGTCCAAGAAAGCGCTCAAGTCTGTCGCAGGATTAAAATTGGCGAGCGCCGTCGAAAAGTCTGGCGTCGTGACCGTAAACGACGAGGGGTTGAGCAGGTTAGGTGCCGAGAGCGTGATCGATCCGACGGGATTACTGACCGTGGGGAAGAACGTCGGCAGGTTCATTACCGCACCACCGGCAAAGCTGGTTTGCAATGCCGATGCGGTCAGGTTCGTCAAGTAACGACGACCATCTTGCACGGCGTCGTCTTGAACTCGAGCGGTCAGTTTGGCTGGTAACGTGCTTGGCCCAGCACCGTCGGCGTCCAACACCACCGAACCATTGCGAATATGAACGCCAAGCGGTCCGACCGATGCCGACATGTTGATTGGCCCAGGCGTGGAAACCTTGGCGGTCAAATCGAACTTTGTGCCCTGGTCTAGCAACCCTGTGCCGGTGTCGTTGGTGTACAAGAACGGTCGCAGGTCGTTGGGGTTGGATAAGTCGACACCTAGAGCCAACGTGAACGTTGCCCGCGCGTCCCCGGATACTTCTGCTTTGCCCTTCGCGTCAACGAGTGGTCCGAGATCACCACCCAAGTCAAAGTTCAGTCCCAGCGATTGAATCGTCATTCGGTTCCAGCGAAATACAACTTTCAATGCGTTGTTTTCAAATGCGATCGCCAAATCACCGCTCGGAACTGCGAGCGTTGTTTCAAGGGCTTGTTCCAAGTCCTGCAACGATTCGATCGCCCTATTTTGCAGGTCGTCCAAACTTGACTCCAGCTTGTCAGCAAAGGCCAGCAAATCGTTGATGCTGGTCTTGGTGCCGGGAATCGGATCGTTGAGCGCAGGCGTATCTTCAAACGATCGCAACAGATCGACCAATCGGCGCAGCGCATCAAGCATGCTCGGCTGATAGATCGGATCGCCGTCGATACCATCGTCGACGCTGGGGACGTCCAGGCCGAGCAGTTCCAGCATGTCGGAAACTCCGCCAGCGGAAACGGAAAACGTTCCCGTTGATGGTGTCGTATTATCGCGTAGCACCAACGAAGTACCGTCAAGACTGTAGTCAACCGTCACTCGCCCTGACGTTTGGCCACTGATCGCATCTCGTAGATTCCCAAACGTCCAGACCACTTTCCTGGCGACGCCGTTGGCATCGGGATCCACGGCTTCAAGATTTACGCTGGCCGTCGATCCATCACGCAGCGTGAACGTCAACTCGGGATCAGCAGCAATCGGATTCAAGTCGATTGCTTCGTCAATCACGTCCTCGATCGACAAATCGTCGTTAAGTCCAATGCCTGAAAAGTTCTTAAAACCCTTCAGCGAATCCATGCCGCGCAGGTGTACGACGGGTTCAGTGCCCTGGTGAATGTTTTGCCACGTCACCGTCGCTCCCGCATTGCCTGGCAAACTAGTGAGCCCAGGGATATTGCTAGCCAGCGTGATTGGCAAATCGAGATTCAGACTGCACTCGAGTTCCGGCAAGCCGAGCACGTCTTCCACCGAAACTCCATCGGCGTTGTTGTTGGCATCGTTGGTGGCAGCGACCATTTCGCTGATATACAACCGACCGTCACCGCTGGGGTCCGTCAACGTGAACTCAATTTCAGCGGTCGCCTGTCCGTGACCATTCTCGACGGCAACCTCCACGAAGCCAAACTTTGCGGTCGCGTCAATGTCCGATGCGGTTGCCTGAACGAGTACCTTGGCGCTAAAGTCTTCGACGTAAAGCCGATCAATCATGGATCGGCCGTGCAACGGGCGCCCCCCGATCACGCCGTCGTCGTCATCATCTTCACCGAAAATGCCCAAGATGATCGACGCCTTCGATCCATTGGCACCTGTGACTTTAAAACGCCCCTGGTTGTCTTCGTCTGCATGGGTCGTATCGGCCAGAGTCAAGCTCGCCCCGTCGGCCCCGATCGCGACACTCACGCGCGGCGAACTCGTTGGCGACAACTTCGACGCGTTCTCAATCGCTGAAATCGCATCATTGATTGTTGTGGCAGTTTCTAAGTCGACCAGGAACGTGGATTCGTCGGTCAGCTCGATCTGCAGGTGATGTCCGAACTTCTGTTCATTTGAAAACCCTAGTCGGCCAAGCGACCCTTTGGCGGTTTCGAGTTCACGTAGTTCCATTGCAGTGATCGAGGATCCACCGGCGCGAGCGATCGTCAACTTTCCTCCGACCATCGACACGCTCACTTCGCCCGCAAACGACGAAGATGCTATGGCTGAGGAAATCGCACTGCTGACGTCGCCGGCCAAGTCCGCCAAGCTCGCATTGGTGGAAGTCGAAGCCTTCGTCACGGTGACCGCGAATGGCGTTGCGTTGAGAATCAATTCAAACGGGACATCGGCACCAAGTTTTCCAGAAAAACTACCGCCGTTATCGTCGAGCGATGACACCAAGCCGGTTTCAATTCCGCGCCCCCAACTAGCAAGGTCAACAAGAGCATCGTTGGTCGAAAGCGTGTAGCCGCTCCCTAGAGGCGTCAAATCAATACCGAACGTAAATGAACCTTCGGCGCGGCGCGAAAGCTGAACTTCAGAATCTGTATCAGCGATCGCCAATCCACCAAACGAATCTTTCAGTTGAATGGGGACGGTTCCCAACACCGATTCACGCAGGAACGGAACGGTAAGTTCGACAAAGTCGCCTTCGAAGGCCAACCATGATGCTGCCTGTCCGCTAGTGAAACCAAAACGCTCAATGCCAGGTGTTGACTGACCGTCCGCATTTCGCACACCAAATGAAAGAATCGCAGGCTTCGTCGTTCGCAACGAGATCTTTCCGTCGACAACTTCAGCGACCAATCCGCCCGCATACGAAGTGTTGCTAGTTGCGACTGCGAGTGCCGAGTTGAGATCAATCGCGAGCGCTCGCAGCGACGTGTTAGTGGTTGTGGTCGCGAACGGAACCGTGACACTGAACGCTTGATCGTTGATGTCGACGACAAAGCTAGTATCGTTAGCAAAGCTAAACACAGCCGCCGCTGCATCAGCCGCCAGAGACAGACTGCCCAGCGTTTCGGCCAACATCTCTTCGAGGTCTTGCAGCGACTGCAAACGCAATTGGTCAACCGCTTGCCCGTTGCTGAAGCCAAGACGTTCAACGCCAGGCGTCGCTTGACCATCTTCGTTGCTCACTCGCAAACTTGTCACGTCCGAGCCGACCGATCGCAAAGCCAACTTTCCTTCGACCACAACGACGGTGACTTGCCCGTCAAAACTTGACTCGTCCAGCGCGGCTGTGATTGCGGCGTGCAGATCCGAAGCCAAGTCGTCGATCGCTTGGTTGCCTGCCGTTACCGAAGGCAACAGTTCGACATCAAACGATTGCCCATTCACTTCCAGGACAAACGTGGTTACATCCAAGAATGCTTTCACCGACTGAGGCTTCGACTCGGCCACCATCTGAACTTCGAGGAACTTCTCGAGCAACGCTTTGCTCAATTCTTCCCCCACATCGCCAAACTTGCCGAACGAACCTCCGCCAAGTGGCAGCGGGTTAGTGAACGAGCCCGTGTTGCCGAGCCCGCTTAGCCAACTACCCAACTGCTGAGCCGCGCTGGCGACTTGCTTCATGTCGAGGTTCTTTATCTTCTCATACAGCGCAAGCAGATCACCCTTTGGCTCAACCTCCACCTCCTGGGGCGTTCCCTCTTCTTGCCCGTTGCTGAAGCCGAGCTGATCGAGCTTTAAGAAACTAGATCCGGGAAGATCCGAAACTTTGACCAACACAATCTCGTTGCCCGTGCCTACGATCGCGAGCTTGGAACCGATCGCAACGGCTGATACCTTGCCGGCGTAGACGGACCCAACGAGCGCCGCATCAATGGCAGCGTTCACATCAGCAGCCAGCGAAACGATGTTTGAATTCCCAATCGTTGACGAAGATGGGACCGTTACCTCGAACGTGTCGGTCGGTTCAACACCCAGAGTCAATGCGAACTTCGCATTGCTGGAAAAGTTCGATGTCGATATCGGTGGCGTCTCGGCGACAAGCTTCGTTGTATTAAGCCCCAGGCTTAACCAGAACTCCCCTGGGATTGGTTTTCCAGCAATCGTCGTTTCATAGAACAAGACACCATCAAGATCACAAGCCAGAGTGACGGAGTAGTCTTCGCCAACGACCAGTGTCTTTAAGTCAGCAATCGTAACCGCATCGCCATCCATCAGCTCGACATCGAAACCAGCGGACGCGGCAATGTAGCTGTTGTAGTCGCCGGGGTTGGTTTGCGTTCCCGTGTCGATGATCTTGCCTTCGAGAACGCTCACGTTGGCATCCAGCGTGACCGTATCGACCAACACATCAACATCGGCTCGGAACTCGTTCAGCGTCAGCGACAGCGTTTCCTTCCACGGCAAGGACGACTTCGTGTTCCAACTCACATTGAAATCCAGTTCTCCGTCAAGAGAGACGGCGGTTGTCACATCGCTGGAAATGGAAGTTTTCAGTTCGGCTAGAGATTCGGTGAGGTCGAATTTACGATCCCCCGTGCTGCCCGATCCGTCCAAACGAAAATGCAGATCAGCGATTCCGGTTTTTTTATTGAATGTCGATTGCGCGGAAGCCCCCCACGAAGTCCAACCCGCCTTAAATTCATCCTGTCGCGCGGTTGCTTTACCAAAATCGAGATTGATCGTGACCGCTTCGTCATTACCGGTCGGCTGAAAACCTGCGAACGACAATCGCGACGACGCACTCGTATCAATCGCGTCGGTCGAGGCGTTGAACTTGATCGTTTGCCCGCTGCCGATTTGAATTCCGCCAACAACAAGATGAACTCGCCATTCGTTTGCGGTTTGCGTCTTCACGAAGAACACGTCGGCTTCGTGAGCCGTTGTCTTGGAGTCATAGATGTTGATCTTGCTAGTAAAGCTGAAGGTCGAAGCGTTAGCCGGATCAAAAGCAACCGACTTGGACGGCGAGTTCTTCGTCAGGTTCAGAGACCATTCAACGTCTGTCTTTTGAAACTGTTCGGCCAACAAGATCAAGTCTGCGCCGCCACCGGTTGCATAAGACTGAATCGTCGACAGAATCGAACCGGGGCTCGATGAAGTCAGTAGTTTCTTTAGGTTCAGCGTCTCTGCCAAAGTCGCTGGCGAGTCTTCGGATGCGTCTTCTGGATTAGCTTGCGACTGGTCTGCACTGCCAGATTCCACAAGCGCCGGAATCTGCTTGTCGAGTTCGGTGTCGATCAACTTGTCCAAGAACTCCAGCACTTCCTCTAGCGAGTCTTGTAGCTCTTCGTCCAGAACGGGTTCAGGCAACAGTTCCACGAGCGGTTCGGGAGGTGCAATACGAACGTGCAACAAATTTTCAAATTGAGCGTCAGCGACCGCGATGGGTGTGCTGCGCCCCGCATTGATGACGCTGGCAAGGGCCTGGGTTCCCACGACGACCTCGGCGATCGCAACTCCGTCGTGAGCATTAGCTTCGAGCAATTCCACAAACGCTTTCACTTCTGACGAATCAACGCTGGCGGAAAGCGAGAAATCAGCAGCTAAGCCAGAATCATGAGCGGAATGCGGAACCCCGATCGCCAAGCCGATTGAGTTGAACAAAGACGCGCTCGTCGTTGAGTCGACTCTCAAGGCACTGCTGGACGCATTGCTGCGCAATTTCAATCGGCCTTCATGAACGGAAGCCGTAAACCCGTCGGCAGTCGCGTTGATATGCGTGGCGATCGCGTTTGCGCCGCTAAGTGCTGACGGAAACGCGATGCTTTGGCTGGTCGTCGATTCACCAACAAACACCTTCAACACACTGCCCGCTGGCACAGTTGGGGCGACCACCCGACCGTTGATCACGCCAAGGGGGTCGCCGCCATTGTCAGCGCTCAGCGTTTGAACTTCGATCGACATCGCCAGCGGCGCCGGGCCGGTCTTGGCTGCGTCGCTGGCCGCGACGATTGTTTCGGTCAACCAATTCGTCGCATAGAAACGCGGCGGTGTGCTGAGAGGAAAAACGCCCGACATGACGTCGTAATGAGTGCCATCGGCAAGAAACGTCCAGACTGGCCCGTTCACCGCGTTGGCGTAGTTCGCTGCTTCGCCGCCTAGCGTGTCTTGTTCACGCAATTCGATCTCGGTCGACGATGCGGCGAACAGCCCGGTGGCGTGTCGCGTGTGGACACCGACGATTCCGTCCACGACCAACGCCTCGCCGTTTTCGTCAGCATACTGATGATAACGAAGACGCTGTTGCACTTCGGCTATGTCGCGCGGCGATGCGGCCTGGGCGGCGACTCGTTCCAAATCGTTGATGCGTCCGGCGCCAGGGATGACTTGCACATCCACAAAACGACCTTCGTACAAACTTAATTGCTCGCCCGATTCGGCTAATACATAGTAAGTGTCGCTGGCTTCGTGGCTGATCAACCATTGACGTTGCAGGGACGACGCGCCCTGCATAATCTCACGCTCACGCACCGTTGAACCAAGAGGCAGAGTTATGATTTCATCGCCGAGCGAATCTTTAGGCAAACTCACTTGAATCTCGGCTAACCGAGACGCATCGGTGGGCAAATGATTGATTAAGTCGTCAACCAAATCGGGCGAGTTTGCCGGACTGACGCTGAGCAATGCGTCTTCGCCCACGCGATACCAAACTCGCATGGTGCCTTGAAACCCGCGGTCGCTGGCGTTTGCATCTTGACTGATCGACGATAACGTCGGTGGAGCGATCGAGAGACGACCGGTGGCAGTAAACAGTTCGCCTAAATTCCCCTGCTCGGCTTCCAATCGATTAGAAAACAACACGTAACCGATGTCACCAGAACCATCACTGAGCGCATGATCTAGCCGTATCGCGTGCTCGCTAACACCCAATGGAACTCCGATTCCCGTCGATGGCGAGAGCAAATCGTAACCTGCGATTGCGAAGTTCGTTTCACTTGAGTCAATTTGTTTTAGATCGAGCGAAATCAGATCGCCGGTACGTCCGCCGTAAGCCAAGCCCACATTGTCAAGATGGACCGTCGCTTCGGGAGCCGCATTAACCGGTGGATTGGAATTTCCATCGATCGGTGTCTTGATCCGAAAAGTCAGAGTGAGCGACTCGCCGCGCAGCGATGTCGGGACAAACAGTTGTTGGCGAACGAAGCCGGCCGTTGCTTCACGCAGCAAGAATTCACCAAGAACTGCATCACCTAACAGCACTTCCAACGTGTCGTTGATACATTCGGTTTCGACTCGCATGTCGAAGTTCAGCACCCCGGCTTGCGGATCCACGTAGAATGCATTGTGAGTTCGCTGGTATGAGTTGCTGCCAATCAGCCCGCCGTTGCCGAGAACGAGGTAGGAGTTCGATCCATTGGTTGCGATTTTCCCATCGCCTCCGCCACCGTGTTGGGACCAACCGGCAATCATTGGGTCAAACGGAGTCAGACTGATGTCCTGAAAATCGCCGTTGACAATCTCAGGCTGCCATTGGATCGGCGCCCGAAATTGCTCATCGATCGGCGGTGTCAGTACGGCAGGCACCGTGTACTGATGGTCTTGTGTAGCGTCGTGAAAACGGCCTGGCGGACGCACCGTCGTGCTGGCCAGCGCCGCCGGCCCGAGGGTTGGATTAGCGACGCTCGAAAAGCGATAGCCATACGACCGAGCATCGGTGTTGATGACTGTTCCACGATACAGGTCTGACCAAACATTGGAATGCGAAAATGGCACAACCACCAGCGGATCATTCTCGACATTAACGTTGTAGGCGCCAGGGATGGGACGACCGTTAGGCAAGCCCACTAGTTCGTTTTGGTAGTACACGTCGGCGAAGGCAACGTTATCCCAAACGGTTGCTCCATAGCCGGTCGGCAAATTCAATGCGAATTGGTTATCGTCGATCGGCGTTCCGGGTTGATCGAAATCATGTGGATCCAGGAACGTCACCTGATCCACGTTCACGCCGTAGCGACCGAGTCGTTCAATCGCTTCGGTCGTGACAGCAGAACCAAATGAGTGAGCAATGAAGTGCAGTGAAACTTCTTGATCACTAGCTTTGGACGGATCGACAAGCCCGAGTTCATTCAACATCGAGAACAACGCGTCTCCTGCCGCCTCGGTCCAACCCGATTCTCCTTCGTTGGACTCTGCTGACCAGTCAAACAGCAACACAACGCTGCCATCAGAATTCGTGTCGGTGTCCAAATTTGTGTCGGCCAACTTTTGCGGCAGCTCGCTAAGCTGAAAATAGCCTCGAGCGTTTTCTCCAGGGACGTCATAGTCGACCAACCAACCGCCGGTACGATGTTGGATTGCGTCGGCTAGACTCGCCAACGAATCACCACTAAGCCCACCGAGTTGAAAACCGTGCGTGACCACTGTGACATGACGGATCTGTCCCGCTTTGACTTCGGCAGCTAGCTTGCTGAGTGAACGACCGTCGGCAACGGCCATGTCAAGCGAATTTGCAAAGTCTTCCTGCGCCGTAGGCTCGACCCATTGTTTGAGTAAATGCTCGTAGGTTCCCCATCGCTCTTTCACCAACGCAAAGAGCCGCTGGAACTCATGTTTGGTTTGTAAGTCAGCAAGCGTTTTTGCTTCATCATGAAGCGGATTCGTCGCATCGCTTTTGTTCAGATCACTGTCGAAAACCGACACCGTGTCGGGGCTGCTGTCGGGTTGCAATAGAAACGTACCGGAGACTACGGCTGCGTAACGATGTCCCGATGCTTCGACCCAAGCGATCTGTAGATCCCCCTGACTACTTGACTGACTAAACTTCCCAGCCGCGGAAACGCTACCGAAAGGAGTTTCCAAATCACCAAAGAGTTCGTAGCCAGCATCCTCCGCCAACATCACACCTTCGTATCCCAGAGGCATCTCATCGGCTGAAGCCTGCAACGTGAACGGACGGAGGTCGTTCCAATACGAGTAGCCAGTCTCAATTAATGAGTTTGCCTCTATGTATCCCCCCTGAATCAAGTCGACCCAGTTCGAGTGCGCGTAAAAATCTTGGGCTGCATGTAGGATTCGCCCGAAGTTGGCAGCGACATTCGCCCAATCGGGGGAGTCCGGGTTGGCGGCCTCGACTGCGCTTATATACCGCTGGTTGATTTGGGCCGCGGACCCGGTGAAATTGTTGCCGTGGAAGTGGTCCCCGCTGTTGGTGACCAACGTTGTCTGCTGAGCCTTATTCGAAGCCGCTATCGCATTTGTCACGTTGGACTTTAACGCACCTGATTGCCCTTCGAAGACAGCACCGCCAATTGAAAGCTCCTCGTGCACGCTGGCGGCGAAAAGCAATCGCCGATCTTCCAGTGTTTCCCAAATCAATCGCCGTTTTGCCAGCCGGGATTTGACAGTCATGATCAAACTCGCACCCACGATCGAACATCTCCCGTGGGGCGTGGTCAAGCCATGAGAGGGCCGTGTCTTTAGAGTGACACTGGCCCCCTCATCTTACCGGTCCCAATGGGGGATGCAATCATTAACTGTCAGATCCTATCAAACGCAAATGGACTGTATGAACGCCTCAAGTCACCTCGCTGAAATGCGTGAATATTGGCAATTCCAACAAAAACTGCCCTTAACAGATTCCCCTAAATGCCGATTCGATCAGGGTTTTCTGGACTCGGATGAGGAAGCGACGCCCTAGCCATCTTGATTGCGGGAACGCTAAGATCCACGTCCAACAAAAACGTCCGTACATACGTCGATGAAGAGAATCGGGACATGGGTAGAAGCTTTGAAGTTCGTAAAGTGTCGATGGCGAAGACTGCCGCGCAGAAAACGAAGGTGTATTCAAAGTACGGCAAGCAGCTCTATGTCCTGGCGAAGAACTCGGGTGCGGACCCAGACAGTAACTCTTCGCTTCGCTCGTTGATCGAAAAGGCAAAGCGTGATCAGGTGCCCGCTCACGTGATTGAAAAGGCGCTTGAGAAGGCCAGCGGCGTGGGTGGGGAAGACTACTTTCCAGCTCGCTACGAAGGGTTCGGCCCAGGGGGTTGTAGCGTGATCATCGACTGCTTGACCGACAATAACAATCGCACGATCACGGATGTTCGCAATTGTTTCACTAAGACAGGCTCCAAGTTTGGAGCACCGGGTTCGGTGGCGCACAGTTTCGACCACTTTGCGATCCTGTCGTTCAAAGGCGACAACGATGAACAGGTGCTCGAAGCGATGCTGGAAGCGGAAGTCGACGTCACCGACGTTGAGTCCGAAAACGGTCAGATCACCATCTTTGCACCTGCGACTGAGCACCATAAAGCGAAACAAGCTTTGCTCGAAGCGTTTCCCGATGTGCAACTCGACGCCGATGAAATTTCCTTTGTTCCGCAAATGAATGCCGAGATTCCTGCGGACGAAGTTCCCATGTTCGAGAAGTTCATGAGCATGCTGAACGATTGTGATGATGTCCAAGACATCTACCACAACGGGATCTTGCCTAGCTAATCGCTGCGTCCCGTCGGTCGCACAACTTTCTCAGTTCTGTCTATTCTGCGGAACTGTTGCGCGTTCGTAGCCAGATCGGAAGGCGAAGATTTCGTTACGTAGATCCGCGCCGTGAAAACGATCGGTATCTGCGTACGTGCGAGATGCATTGAAGCTCTGCAGCCTGCGACGATGTGAGCTTGCATGCGTGAATACGTCGTTTCGTTGCCAACATTGGGGTGACTCAGGCAACACCACCTCTACCGTTAAGGTATTCTATATTCCGCTCGCAACCCTGATGGTCGCTCTTGGCGGTAGCTTACGGCAGACTCAGATTCGTGCGGGCGAACCCTATCCCTTCCAAAATCCATCGTCCCGTAAAGAAAATGATGAAACGATTACTCCCGTTCACTCTCGCAGTCCTTTGCGCAACAACCACTGCTCTTACTACTCAAACAGCAGTGGGTCAGAACGCAAACGCAACCAAGCAAAGTCGAATCGAAAAGCGTGCCCAATCAATCACGACGAAGGTCGCTGCGGAGGTTGATTTGACAGACGAGCAACAACAACAGTTGAAGTCGGCGCTACAGGCAAAGTTCGAGCACAACTCCTCGAACCTCAACGACAAAATGTCGGACGATGACAAGCAAGAGTTATGGCGAGCAGGAAATAGGATTCAGCAGGAGTTGCTTGCTGAACACTTTGAACCAAGCGAGGTCAAACAAATCAACAAAGCCGTTCGTGCGATCGCGAAAGCCGGACAGCTATTCAACGGCCGAGATCTCGACGGATGGGAGCAAGTCAATGGAACGGCAACTTACGAAGTGGTAGACGGCGCGATCGTGGGCACAACGGTTGCGGGAAGCCCCAACTCGTTCTTGGCAACCAAGAAGTCCTATGCCAACTTTGACCTGCAATTCCAAGTCTTCCTGGTCGACAACGAACTCAACAGCGGCGTCCAGTTTCGATCTGCTCAACACGACGAGCAATCTCTTGCATCGGTAGACAAGAAGCATCCGGTCGGTCGAGTTTATGGATACCAGTGTGAGATCGAAGCGTCCGCTGATGGCGACATGGATCCAGAGCACTACGGTGACGCGGGATACATTTATGACGAAGCTCGTCGCGGTTGGTTGATTGACGATGAAACTCGTTTGACAGCCAGCACTCGCGGTGCATTCAAAAACCAAGAATGGAATCGAATGCGTATTCGTTGCGAAGGCGACCATATACAAACTTGGATTAACGGCCAAAAGATTACCGATTTCCATGACGACATGACGGCGTCAGGCTTCATTGCATTGCAAGTCCATGGGATCGGAAAGAAGGACGCCAAGTGGCAAGTCAAATGGCGTAACATCACCATTAACGAACTGCCGTAACGAAGCCGTCTTCCTCAATGGTTTGGGCCTTCTCGAGTCGTTGACTACGTCGCGACTCAGGGACCAACCTGCCTCGAACTTTCCAACGCTACTGATGGCGACAAAGATACGTCCTATGAAAATGCAAATCCTTGTATTGAGCCTAGTGATCATCTCGCTTGCGTGCGTCAGTGCATACGCTGATGAGCCGAACCAATTGACACCCATCATGGTGCAGCCTGGGGACATTCATCTGTCCATGAACTTTGACAAGGATTTCGTCGTAAAGCGTGGGCACAAGTTCTTTGCGGCGGGACAGGGAACGAACTGGGAAGCCAAGGACGGCGTGTTGGTTGGCACTCAATCAACGCCAGAGTATCAGGCGAAGAAAAAAGCGAGCGGCAAGGGGCACCTGGGGACCGCGCCGCGACTGCAATTTCCGAACACTCCCAAAGACGTGATCGTGAAATACTCGTTCAAAATCGTGGGCGGCAACAAAACCAAGTTGCTACCCATGATTGAAGCGGGACATCATTTGCGCCGAATCTATTTTGGCGCCAAGGGAAGTACCCTATTGGTCGACCATGAGAAGACGAGTATTGCGGAAAGCGATTTTGTCCTGCAGCCAAACCAGTGGTATCACGTGATGTTGGAGATCAAGGACAACGATTTCCTGGTTCGATTCCAGGACGGCCCGACGATCTATGGCAACCATCCTGGCGTGGGAGCGGACTTCGCCGACTACAACCTCGGGATCACGGCAACCAACAAGGGCACCATGTACATCGACAACATGACGATTTGGCATGCCGGTGATGTTGTGTCTGACTGGAAAGACACGAAGGCCAAGCCGGCGAGTGCGGAAGCTCGATGAATGGCTATGCGGGATAGCTTGCGAACATCCGTCACTCGCGTGACATTCCATCGCGATAGATCAACCGATTAGCAGATACTAACGGCTTTAGAATCGATCACGAGGGTCGGTCAAACCATCGGCTAGGCGACGCAAGGCTTCCGTTTCAATCTGCCGCACTCGCTCGCGGGTCAAGCCAAGTTCTGCACCGATCTCTTTGAGAGTTTTCGGTTCACTTCCGCCGAGACCAAATCGTAGACGCAACACGTTTGCTTCTCGCTCTTCGAGATCGCCGAGCAACTCCATCGCATGACGCAGAATGTCGTGATCGAGCATTTCATCGTCAGGCGCTTTTTGCCGCTCATCCATCACCATTTCGCCGAGTGACCACCCCGAGTCGGTTTGATCGCTCTGAGGGGTGCTGTTGTTGATGCGAATGGCCTTGCGGATGATCGGCAGCTTCTTCTTCGGCAACCCTAGCAAACGGGCCACTTCTTCATTGGTGGGAGTGCGTCCGAGCTCTTCGCTCAAGCGGGCTGTCGCACGCCGCCATTTGCTGAGCAGTTCCACCATGTAGGCAGGAATGCGGATGGTCTTGGCGCTGTTGATCAACGCACGCTTGATGGACTGCTTGATCCAGTAACTCGCATACGTGCTGAATCGAGTTCCCACCGATGGATCAAAGCCCTCAACGGCCCGAAGCAGTCCGAGGTTACCCTCTTCGATCAAGTCTTGAAGCCCGAGGCCTTTGCCGGTGTAACCTCGGGCAATGTTGACAACGAGCCGCAAGTTAGCGCGAACCATACGGTCGCGAGCCATCACATCACCCTGAGCAATTCGACCGGCGAGGTCTTGCTCGTCCTGGGCGCTCAAGAGTGCGGTTTCGTTAATTTCTCGAAGGTAGGTTTCAAGCGGCGATTGTGCAGATCCGCTGCTTGAAGGGGCGCGTTTGCGTGCTTTAGACACGGCTTCTCGAAGTTCGGCTTCTTCGGATGGTGCCGTCGTATCGATTTGAGTCATATGAGTGCCACGAAATTACGTCAGGACCGATTTCCAAGCGGCAAGGCGAACGACGAACGATCGAATCTTCACGCCAAGGGGAAGGGAGGTGCGCGAAAAACGTCTGGTCGAATTTGGACGATCGGCCCCAAACCGGGGAGGTGGATTGAGGGAACAAACTAGTTTTCGGCGACACTCAGCCGCAAACTACACCTTCGGTTAAAGAAAACCGAATGCTTCGGTCATTCGCGTTAGCCGTCTATAGCGGACACTCCGAACGTGCAGATTGCTCGCAGCCAACGCAGACCAATGTTCAGGAGAACTTTCGATCTATCAAGCACGCAATTCAGCCGGACTGCCGACACTGCGACAGAAACTGCGACCGACACTGCGACGAAAACTGCGACCGACACTGCAACACTGTGACGCACACCGTGATCTCGCAACTGATCTCGCAACTGAACGCGCGACGCCATGATGTTCGTCGCTGCCAAACCGAACTCGGGTCAACGGTAAACGCTTAGCGGCGATGCTTCTGACGCATCGGCCGAGTACGCGCTGGGTCCAGCGGGAAGGGGCGAACCAGATGCCGACGACATCGGTGATACCATCGCGTTGGGTTGCGCCAGATCAACCGCTTGCGACGCGGTTTGGGGCATGACAAAGAGATTGGGATCGCCGCTAAGAAGCTGGTTCACCGTGTAAGAACTCACGTTAATCTGCATCGCGAGCGGAATTCCGCCATTGGGTTTCAGCTGGAGGCTGACTTGATGGGGAAGCACGCAGTTCTGGGCATCGTAGTACACATGGTTGGTCGACGAGGCCTGAGCAACCAACGTTCCCGACGGATCGTAGACCATTTGGTCAGTCACGTACCCTGCCGTCGGCTCCACGAATAACACTCGTTGGTACATTCCGCTGGGCGTCATTGAGGTTGATCGAATTTCTAACTTCCCATCGGTTCGACGAATCGGTCCTTGCACAACGGTGGCAGGATCAATCTGCACCAACCCCAGCGCGTCCATCACAAAGGTGGGGTCAACCGGCAACATCGCGCGACTGAGTTGTTGCTGGTATTGATCGTGGCGGGCATAGTACAGGGTTTTGGTCATCGTCATTCCCTCCGGAATCTCTAACCAAAACATTTGATCGTTGCTTCCCATGTCCACACCCGAACCAAGCAACAAGGGCACGCTCGCTCGCAGGCGAAAGCTCTTATGTCGAGACAGGTTCATCGTGGCACTAAGCTTTGGCACCCCTTCCATCTCAACGGTCGCCGTGTTTGTCGAAAGCTGTTGAATGGACGACGTTCGATTGACGACGGCAGCGACCTCCTGCAGAGTTGGCACTTCGCCAAAGTTGACGGGCGGTGGAGGCGGAAACGGATTGACCGCAGGCCGACGCGAGCAAGTCGCGCCGCCACTAACAAATAGCAGCAGCAAGACGGCGAGTGTTGTTCCGAAGGTTTGAATTAGTCGCATCCGTGCGAGTCTCGAATTGGGGGACGGGTATCTATCGCGTCATCACTGATCAGCACTTGCGCTGATCTCGTCTACGTCATCTTCCTCAGAAGATTCCTCACAGTAGAGCAACTCATTGAGTTCATCTCTTAGAGCTACCGATTCGCCGCGACTTATCGCAACGATAGGAATCTCGATTGTGCTTTTGTCGGCTGCAACTTCGACGTGAAGGACACGCGGTTTCACTGTCGCATTGCCTTCGGTCCCACCTTCACCGTCTGCATCGTTATCGGCGACCACATCGGTTTGTGCCGCTTCACTTCGAGGCGTATCGAGGGGACGTACGACGCGACGTCGCATCAACATGAGTGCTAACAGGTAGCGGCTTTTGGCTTTTTCAGGCGACTGTTCCATCTGTCGCAGCAGATCAACCAATACGGCGGGCGGTGCCAGTACGACTTTCTTGTCGTCGGACTTCGGCATTCGCTTCTTCCACCAACCGATTGCACCCTCGGGTGGTTCGGTCCAACTTTCGGCTGAGTAGTCATGCCGAACGTAATCGTCGCCTGATTCCAATATGACGGAGTAGTACCATTCACCCTCTTTGAGCGGCCTTTTCAAGGCATGACACTGCCGCGTGCTGCGATTGACTTTGTACTCACCAAGCATGAAACATCGATCGTGAAACCGGGCTAATGAAAGAACTACCGTCAGCCTAACAAAAGGGATGCCAGCAGCGAAAGATTGCTGTGGCTTAGCTAAACGACGAATCCACCCTGCCGAGCGAGTGGCTACACTGGCGTTTGAAAAATCCCCTGATATTACGTCGCCACCTGTTCACATGGCCGATCGCATATCGAGAGTGCCCGATGACGGTCCGCGACCCTGTTTGATTGGCGTTTAAGATGTGATGCCAGGTCAAGCTGGGTGTGCTACCTTGTCACGCACCGATTTTATTCCCCCCGCCTTAGTCTGCTTCTATCCCGCGCTCACTTCGCAAGTACCTCACCTCTTGATTGAACCCGCCACTGTCTTGCTAGGCAAGCGTGATGTGGGCAGTGAAGACGGCAACGTGCCAAAGTTCAACGCAGACAACTTAGTCATTTGATCCGAAGGAAATTCTAAAGATGGTTTACCCTCGCGTTGCCAGCTTCAAGTCACACGAAGACTTCATCGCCCACCTCCGAACCCAGGGTTTAGACTTGCCGTGCGACAAAGTCGTTGAAACAGGCGATTCCTCGACTCTGGGGCAATCCATTCCTATCGAAGGTTCGTCGATCGGAAATCGGTTTTGCATCTTACCGATGGAAGGCTGGGATGGCACCACAGATGGCAAACCGACCGAGCTCACAGTCCGCCGCTGGCGAAACTTTGGCATCAGCGGCGCCAAGCTGATCTGGGGTGGTGAGGCTGCGGCTGTTCGACACGATGGCCGAGCAAACCCTAATCAGCTAATTGTTAACGATGCGAATGCGTCAGAGATCGAAGGCTTACGCAAGGAGCTCGTCCACGCTCACCACGAAAAGTTCGGCCGAACCGATGACCTTTTGGTCGGTTTGCAACTAACTCACTCTGGTCGCTGGGCTCGCCCCAACGACAAATCCAAGCTCGAGCCACGTACCGCACAGAGAAACCGCTTGCTTGATAAGCGGCAAGGCATTCGCGACGATTCAGCGATGTTAACCGACAACGAGCTATCTGTTCTGGTCGATGATTTTGTTCGCGCTGCCAGGATCGCAGAATCGTGTGGCTTCGAGTTTGTCGACGTTAAGCATTGCCATGGGTACCTTGGTCACGAATTGCTTTCCGGTGTTGATCGCCCCGGGAAGTATGGCGGCAGTTTTGAAAACCGCACACGATTCCTTCGTGACATTGTTGCCGGGATTCGGGCCGAAGCACCGACGCTTGGTCTAGGAGTACGCGTTAGCATTTTTGATTATGTTCCCTACGTGAGCGGTGCTGACAACATTGGTCAGCCGGACGATGGCGACCCAAGATTGACGTTTGGGGGCGACGGTAGCGGCCAGGGCATCAACCTCGATGAACCGATGGAGCTGATGCGGTTGATGGAGCAACTTGGAATCAAGCTTGTCTGCACCACCGCGGGTAGCCCTTACTACAACCCACACATTCAACGCCCCGCATACTTTCCGCCCAGCGATGGTTACGGAGCACCGGAAGACCCATTGGTCGGGGTCGATCGCCAGATCCAAGCCACCGCTCAACTCAAACGTGCGTTTCCGAATCTGATTTTTGTTGGTTCAGGCTACACGTACCTTCAAGAATGGCTGCCCGGCGTCGGTCAAGCAGTCGTAAAAGCGGGCATGGTCGACTCGATAGGCTTGGGACGAATGGTATTGTCGTATCCCGAGTTGCCAGCCGACGTGATCGCGGGAACGACCATGCCGCGCAAAAAGGTATGTCGGACGTTCAGTGATTGTACGACTGCACCGCGCAAAGGCATGGTCAGCGGCTGCTATCCTTTGGATCCATACTACAAAGCACGCCCAGAACGCGAGATGCTCAAGCAATTGAAGGCGTGACGTCTCGGCTATGGCAACCATTGCTCTTATCGAATTCTGACGCCAACACCGAGTGCGATTGCAAGCCATCGAGATGAAGTGGTTGCTTTCATCATGGCATCTGACGATGGCCCCTGGATCGCCTGCGACCTAACGCGGGCGACCCGTCCTGATTTTCACACAAGCGTTGCTAACTGGCTGTCGTTACTTTCCGATCTGAGCGGCGAGTGCTTTCGCGTCATAAATCGAACGCAGGGCTTCGAGAATTCCTACACCGGAAACGCTAACGGCACGGCCCTGTTCATCAGAATAGATATAGTCGCTGGTCAGGCTTTGGATATTTCCATCGAAGATGAGTCCGACCAACTCGCCAGCACGATTTACGACCGGCGAACCACTGTTCCCACCGATAATGTCAGCCGTGCAGACAAAGTTCAGTTGAACATCTCCATCAACGTCGGCTTCGTGTTCCATCCATGATTCAGGCAAATCGAAATCGTCTTGTCCCGCGTGATCATTTGCGTGTTGATACGCTCCGGCAAAGTTAGTGAACGGTGCAATGAATTCTCCGTCCTCGCTGTACCCCTTCACCGTCCCGAACGCCAAACGCAACGTGAAGGTAGCATCTGGGTAGCCACCGGTTCCCTTGATCTTGGTGACCGCCTCGGTGATTTTTGCATACGCTTGTCGTTCGCGTTCTTCGATCTGCTCATTCGTTTCTCGAACGCTGCGATACTCGGCCTCTAACGTCTTGGCGAGTTCGATCATCGCATCATCGCTCGCGTCGACGGCATCCGATCCGCCTTCGACGAGTGATTTCCTAGCGTCTACATCCACCAATGACGTGCCAGCGATCAACTCAGCCGCACGTTCGCGTGGGCCTTTACCATCAAGCACCTTCAAGACTAGTTCATCTTCAGCACCTCGGTTTTCGATCAGCAGCGAAAGTTCATCGGCAAGCTTGACCTGTTCCAAATCCGTGTAGACTGGCGCGGTGCTGTACAGTTCTTGCAGCAACGATTCTCGAGCTGCGTCGGTGTAACCACGCAGCCTCTTTTCGTCCGGCTTTTGATCTTCGGCTGCCAGCAAGACAATTTCGAGAGCATAACTAAACAGCGTGCTTCGCAGAGTAACCCCGCGGCGAAGCATGTCTCGCTTTTCGGCCTGCAGCGATGCGATCTCGTCCCAAGCTTTGGCCAACGGCTTCAAGGAAGCATCGTTGTTGATCATCCGCAACAACTCTGCTTGCTGGGTAGATTTTGTGGCGATCGTCTGTGGGTTTTGCAACCCGCCTAACATGCCAGTGTAGGCCTTACGAGCGTTCTGGATTCCGAACAGCTCATCGCGAGCACGGCGGGCTTGCTCGGTTCCTTCAAGCCCGAATTGCTGCATCAAGATTTCTTTGCGACGAAGGAAGTCCAGCACGTAGGGGATACGATCGTCGCGCAAAAACTTCAGTGCCTCAACCGTATAAATCCGCTGCGTGCGACCGGGGTTACCGCTTACAAATACAAGTTCGTCTTCGCTAAGCGGTACTTCCGACCACTTCAAAAAGTGCTCAAGCTTTGCAGGTTTACCGTCTTCGTAAACTCGCATGATGGTCGCGTCTAGGTTGTAGCGAGGGTACTCGAAGTTATCAGCGTCTCCGCCAAAGAACGCAGCCGCTGTTTCAGGAGCCCAAACCAAACGGACGTCCGTGTATTTCTTGTAGCGGTACAGATGATATTGAGCTCCACCGAACAACGTGATCACATCCGATCGAAGGCCGGTCTGATCGAGCGATTCTTTTTCAATTCGAGCGATGATAGCGCGACGTTCCGCGGCTGCGTCCTCGGTACTCGCATCATCGTCCACCGCCTCGTTAACGCGACCAGTTACGTCCTCAATCGAGACGAGTTGGTTGAGTTCCAGGTCAGGTGCTGCCAACTCCTCTTCATTGGTCTTGGCGAGGAATCCGTCGTCAATCAAATTTCGTTCAGGGCTGCTCAGCTTATGCAGCGTGTCGCTTGCTACGTGGTGGTTGGTCAGGACCAAACCATCGGATGAAACGAACGAGCCCGACCCGCCGCTATTGAAACGCACCGACGACAACCGCAAATGATCCGCCCATGCAGCCGTCGGCTCAAACCCATGCCTTTCCTTCAGCAGACCGGTAGGAAGATCGTTGAAAAGATACATGCCCTCATCACCTAGGACAAATTTTGCTGGAGCGAGCGCAGAGGTGGTGAACATTATCAACAGGGCAAAGAAGCAAGAGTGAACTGACACAGTAAAATCCATAAAACCGCTGGAGTGAGAAGACGATGCGGCGAATTGTAGCAAAGTGAACTAGGCCAGCGAAATGCTAGCGAGCGATATGCCGGTGACGTATTCTTGCTCGAAACTGCGAATTCCCCAGGCAATTTCACTCTGGCGTTCTGACTCTTTCCGTTTGTAGACTTCAGAAATGCCGGTCGTTTATTTTGCCAAGATGTTGCAAACTCAAACGTTGGCCGCCTCGATCGCCAGTCGTTGGGTGATTCCTTATCTATCGCCACAAGCAAAGGATTGCTGTGATGCCAGAAAATGCTCAACCCCGTGTGCTAATTTCTCGGATGAGCGCGATCGGCGACTGCATTTTGACGCTGCCGGTTGCCTGTGCGATCCGGGACGCGTTTCCCCACGCTTACATTGGTTGGGTCGTCGAAAAGAAGGCGGCCCCGATGGTCCGCGGCCACCAGGCACTCAATGCGGTAATCGAACTTGACCGTGGATGGTTCACGTCGGCCAAAGGGATTCGAACCGCTCGCGCAGCCCTGCGAAGTCACTGTTTCGAATTTTCGATCGATTGCCAAGGTCTTACCAAATCAGCACTTGCGGGACGATTGTCCGGAGCGAAAACGCGCGTCGGTTTTAAAGGACGCCATGGCGGTGAAATATCAAGCCTGCTCAACAACACAAAAATTTCGCCCGTCTTCAAACATGTCACCGATCGCTCACTGGAACTACTGATTCCACTCGGTGTGCACTCGCCCAAAGTGAAATGGAAACTGCCGCTCAGCGCGACGTCACGCCACTGGGCTACTCGTTGGCGTCGAACCATCAACACATCCAAGTTGGCCGTTCTTAATCCTGGTGCAACGTGGGAATCGAAAATGTGGGAAGCTGATCGCTTCGCCGCCACCGCACGATACCTGCGTGACCAATACGGATATCACAGCATTGCCGTTTGGGGCACCGACGAAGAGCGACGCATGGCCGAGAAAATGGTTGCCTTGTCGGATGACTCCATGAGTCTTGCACCGGACACCGACTTGCACCACTTGGGCGCACTGATTGAATCAGCAGACTTGTTCATCAGTGGTGACACAGGCCCATTGCACATGGCGGTGGCCGTTGGCACCGCTACGATTGGACTCTACGGATCGACTCGGCCAGGGGATTCCGGTCCTTATGGACAAATCGCGATCCAAAAAGAATATCAACGGGGTTCGCGCAAGCAGCGTCGCAAAGCAGACAATTCCGCGATGAGAAAAATTACAGTCGATCACGTTTGCCAGAAGATCGATGAGATCGAAAGCCGACGTCGTCTCAATAACGCAGCCTAGTTTGCGAAATGTCAAACGAGGTTTGCCTAGATCGAGTTAGCGACTTTTTTCTAACCTGTCACCAAGCAATTCGCTCAACTCCGTCACCAGCTTGGGATTTGCAGTCGCCACGTTGATCGTTTCCTTCGCCGGATGCTCGTGATCGTACAACTCGTGGAACCCATCTTGGTGGACGACTAGTCGGTAGCGATCGGTACGAATCGTGCTTGCCTTGTGATGATATGAAACCGCCACATGCCCTTGCGCGCTGGGGTTCCTCAGGCTTGCTTGAAGCGAAATTCCTTCGGCATAATCCGGGGCATCAATCCCAACGAGTTCGCATAGCGTCGGAAACAGGTCAATGGTCTCCACGACCGCATCGGCGGGAACCCCGGGACGATGAACATTCGACGATCGGATGATCAATGGCGACCGCAGCGACTCTTCGAAGAGTGAATGCTTGCCCCAGATTGCATGCTCACCGAGGTGCCACCCGTGATCACCCCACAAAACCACAACGGTGTTGTCGGAAGCCCCAGTCGATTCCAGCTTATCGAGCACGCGGCCCACCTGAGCGTCGGCATAGGTCACGCACGCCGCGTAGTGTTTACGCACCTTCATCGCGAACGACGCATCAGTGTTGGGATCCTGACCCCATCGGTTGTACTTCATGAACTCACCCGAGCCGTGCCAAGTCGTCTTGCCTTCCGGCTTCGCCGGGTGTGGTGTGGGCGGAAAAACGCGGTCGACATAGGGTCGCATGTATTTCGCGGGTGCTCCAAAAGGCAGATGAGGTCGCAGAATTCCAACCGCCAGAAAGAATGGTTGATCGCCGTCCGACGCGAGTAGATCGAGCTGCCGAAGCGATTCGTTCACCGAAATTCCATCGGGATAAGTTTCGTCATCACCATCGGCAGATTGATACACATCCATTTCACCGGCGCTCTTACGAATTTCGCCATCGGCCAAGCCATGCATCCAACCCATGGGATGTTTCCAAGGACCAGCGGGAAGCAAGTGACGATCCCAAGAATGAGGCATCTCAAGAATCGAATCGTCGTTCCACAACTGACCACCTCGTCCGCCGGGGTGGTGCGAAACCTTGCCCACTGACACCGTCGTGTAGCCGTGGTCGCGAAACCAAGCTGGCATGCTTGGGTTGACCGAATCCGGCGACTGCGACAATTGCTTGGCTCGCGAGAACAGAGCTTCATTTCCCGCCGGGCCATACGTTCCCGTCAGCAACGCATAACGAGAAGCACCACACGTGGGTGCCTGAACATAGTGACGCTGAAACAATCGCCCCTGCGATGCCAACCGATCGATGTTGGGCGAATCGATGTGTGAGGCACCGTAGCATGCGAGTTCCGGGCGCAAGTCGTCGACGCAAATCAACAACACATTCGGGCGTTGCGTGGACGCGATTTCCGCTTTACATGCCGAACGAGGCAAAACAAAAGCAAACGCAACCAAGACCAAAGTGAGAAAGCGAATCATCGTGCCGTCCAACCTCCATCAACGCATAACATGCTGCCGGTGACATAGCTTGCTGCTTCGCTGGCCAAGAAGATCGCCGCCCCTTGAATTTCTTTCAGATCACCCCAACGATTCAAGGCCGTTGCTCCGATGATGAATTGTTTCGCTTCGTCCGTTTCTGCAATGGGAACATTCATGGGAGTCAGAAAAGGCCCAGGACATATCGCGTTGACGGTAATTTTTTGCGGGGCAAGCTCTAGTGCGAGCGCCCTGGTCATTTGCACCACAGCTCCTTTGCTAGATGTGTAGGGAGTGCGATTGGCAAGTCCGACCAACCCGAGCGTGCTGGCGAGGTTGATGATTCTCCCTTGACCTTGCTCTTTCATCAGCGAAATCACATGCTTTGCGCAAAGCCACATGCCTTCGACGTTTACACTTTGAACACGCCGGAACTCTTCGAGCGTAAGTTCTTCGATAGAGCCGCGAATATTGACTCCTGCATTGTTGATTAGGATGTCGACACAGCCGAAAGATTCCCGGGCGGTCGCCATCAGGCGCTGAACGTCGGCTTCTTGCGTCACGTCGGCTGCCACACCGATCGCTTTGACGTCGTACTCGTCCAAAATCCGTTTCGCGGCTTGCTCAGCTTCGGCACCATGACGACTGACCAGACAAATGTTCGAGCCCGCCGAGGCAAGCCCTGCCGCCATCGCTTCGCCGAGCCCCTTAGAGCCTCCCGTGATAATGGCAACTTGATTGTCGAGACGAAACTGTAAAAGGCCAGGCCAACGAGTCATGGGAATTGTCGTGCAGAAGGAATGATGAGCGAGGAGCCACCATCGTACACGCGATGAATCAACGATGGGCTACCGTGCGGAGCACAAAGTCATTTGACCAATGCCGAGTAAGCCTAGCGAAACCACTTCATCAGTCGCTTTTCGACGAGTTCATAACACAAGATTCCAGCCAGAATGGCGACGAAGCTTACCACTACCAAAGTGAAAAGTAGGTGATCACTCGTCAGCGCTGGCGAGATCTTCGAAGCGATCTTCATGAGGTGATATTGCACGGACGAGTGGACTAAGTACAGAGAGTACGACGCGTTCCCGATGTAGACCAATGATCGGGGAAGCCACAAATTGAATCTCGTTTCGCAAAACACTAAGAGTCCAACACAAGCGGCAATTGCGAGCGCCACCATCAAGTGCCACCCCATTCGCGTCGCTAGTGAGCCGAACGGCAATGCAATGATTGAGCAAACGAACAGTGCCGCGAACAATCCGATTCCAAATCGCTTCGACGCCTTAGCGTCGCCTAATTGCAATTGGTTTGCGAACACGCAGGCAAGTCCAAGGCCCGTCACAAAGTACCACTTTTGCGCCGAGAAGACCCAGTGGTAAAGCGAATCCGTTTCGTCGCTAGACAATTGAGCGAATATCGCAAGTGCGCAAAAGCCAACGACTAGCGAGGCTGCAAACTTTCGTCCTCCGACAATGGCTGCCCCAAACATGGCATAGAAGAATGCCTCGTGAACCAGAGTCCAACCCACATTGACCACAGGCTTCGCGTCTAGAAAAAGCAAACTCGATAGGATCCTGCCGCCTTCGAACGGTCCACCCACGGCGAGCTCGGCGACTGTGTTTGCCAGTGTGATGAACGCGTACAACGGCCACACCCTCGAAAACCTTCGCCAAGTGTAGTTTCGTGCCCGATCAGCAATCCCAATGTCCTTGCCGTGGACGTAGTAGATAATGAACCCACTGAGAACGAAAAACAGGTTCACTCCCAAAGGGCCCAAGTGAAGCAACACGGGATGCGGACCGTCCGTGAAGCCGAGCACCCGAGAAATGTCGCTGGCATGGAACACAAGCACCGCGAGCGCGGCTACGGCACGCAGAACCTGAAGCGTGTTGAGCTTTGTGCGTCGTTCGCGTGGCGGGGCAACGGATTGGTCCATCGCCCGATGATAGTTCGGGGGTGGGATAAAAAAAGAAAAGATTCGACGCAAGCATTCGCTAGTGGCCAAAGCGTACGAAAACGCCACAAAGTTGCTGATAAGACGCTGTCACACGACGGCAGACAAACGACGGCAGACAAACGGCTTTGCGAATAGTCGGATCAATCAGGATGTCGATTCGCTTGCGAGACTAGACCGGGGCAACAATTTCAAGCAGCTCGATTGCCGGCTGTCCATCGCAGTAGATGAGCGCGGTGCGGCCATACATCGTTTCACCGATCGCTTGATGCATTTTGTCCGCCAAACAAGGACCGGCGATCACTTTCCACAACCCGCAAAGCTGCACTTCACGCAAAACGTTGTGTTCGATTAGCACGCGACCGAGTGGGATCTCTCGACTTTCAATCTTTCGCCACACCGGCTCGGCCAATTCCTTCGTGTTCAATCGCACAATCCCGTACTGCACGATCCGTCGCGACGACTGGGTGACCAGTGTGATTTCGCGACTGTACCAATTGTCGTGCAACTCGTGCTTGTGAACGTGGACATCAACGGGTTCCCCATGAAAGGCTTCAACCGTGACGGTCATGTGTTCGTTGTGGTCCAGGAGCTGGTCGTACGGTGACGGCACGGATGAAACCGCCGTGAAGGTCCCTAGTTGTGAAAAATCCAATGGTGGACCGTAGAACTGCTCGATCAACTCGGACAAGTCAACTTGGTCACGCGAACCCGCTTGGCTCATAGGATCGTTCCTTGGCTATTTCTCGATGGGTGTTTGCATGGGTGCCACAATGCCGAGACTAACAACCGGCGGTGACGGCATCGTGGGACGTTCGAGTACCGTGTCGACTAAAAAGTACAGCAATCGACGTAATGGTTCGACATCGATTTCATCCGCCACTTTTTCGGCGCGAGCTTGGTGTTTGTCGACCAACGTCAGCGCGGTCTCGAAGACCCCAGCTTTGTCGTAAAGTCGGCGGATCGATGCGACGCGTAGTTCGTCGCTCGATTGCGAACTCGGGTCAATCAGTCGCAACAACTGTTCCCGATCAGACGGCGAGAGCGTTTCCAGCGCCAACGCCCACAACAACGTCGGTCGACCACCGATGATATCACCACCAAGGTTGACCTTGTTGTCCGAATCACCAATCCAGTCATTGAGGTCATTGATGATCTGAAACGCAACGCCCATGTTGCGACTAAAGGTGCGTATGGCGTCCAAGTACGGAGTCACGTCGCCAGCCAACCGCATGCCGCTGGTCAAAGCAGCTTCAAACGCCGGAGAGGTCTTCAACGCATAGATCTTGAGTGCATCGAGCGGTGTTAAACTGCGATCCTTCGCATCCCGCCAAATCAATTCTGCACCCTGACCTTCAGACAATCGCAAGTGCGCCGCCGCAAGATTGTCCACCAAATCAGCGCGAACGTCTGCGGGAACGGGGTCATCGGCGTCCAGTCGAGACAGCAACCGATAACCAAGCCCGATCAAATAGTCACCAACATTGATGGCCGTAGGAAGTCCGAAACGGCGATGAACCGCAAGCTGACCGTAACGATAGGCGTCGTCATCCTCGATATCGTCGTGTACCAAGCTGGCCTTGTGGAACGTTTCAATGCTCAATGCCGCACGTTTGACGGAAGCTGGGATCGCGTGAATCGCTTTCTCGGATTCCGGCCCGGTTGCCTCACCGCCGGACATCGCGTCGTACGCAGCAAGCGTGATGAACGGACGCGAATGCTTGCCACCGCGAGCCAAGAAGTCATACGAGATATGTTCCGTCGCCGCGATTGCGTCCATCGACTCGATCGTTTCGAGTGTGACAGCTTGATCGGTCAATTCCACTTGCGATCGGACACGCGGAGCGAGTTGATTGAGGGATTCGTTTTCAAACATGTCTCCCGCCGCACGCATCAAGTGGACATAGCTGCGTGTTTGCTGCTTAGCGGGAATGTACGGCGTACGGATCATGTCATTGACCCAGGCCTCATCGACCTTAGTGTTACGGCAGTCACTCGACAACAACGGCACCGCCATGCACGGGATACCGGCAAGCAAAACTTTGTCGATCGCTTTTTCAAGTACGTTGAGACAGGCAACGCCAACCACCGCATCGACGTACCCGCCGACAATGATCTTCATCACCACGGGTGATCCCTCGGCGACCAAAACTCGGTAGCCCATGTCTTCGGCGAGACCACGAAAATCAGCAATGCTGCAGGCGCCACATTCCTTACAATTCATGCCGAACTGATCGTACTCGGCCGGACAACCTTCGGCGTGTTTAAGACAATGCGGCAACAGGAACAAACGACGCTCGGGCGGTACCGCAGCGAGCGCATCTTTCCAAAACGCGCTGCTTAACATCACCATTAACCAACCCAGGTAACCTTCGGGCAGATCGGCTTCCTCGATCATCCGCCGAGCGACCTGTTCCATCTGGTCCTTGTTCATCGGCGAACGGTGGTCGAGGCGCGATGCGACATCGATGCATCGGTCGCGCAGCGATTCACGAAGTTCCAGTGTTTCCGGAACGTCCTTGAGATGGCTTGTTTTGCGGCGTGACGTTTGTCGAGAAGTGCCGTTGGAATCAGTAACGTCGATGGACAATCCAAGTACCTCGGGGAATCAATCGTGAAGGCTCTTCGGAATCAATTCAGCGTTCGTAGTTGCTGCATCATCAGTAAGGTGGGCCATCGGTGAGGCCAAGAACTGACCGAGCGCCGATGTGGTGAAGATGATGGGGTAAAGTCGTTCGTGGTACCAAAGTTTCGCGAAATAGAAGCCGATCGGCCATGGGACACGAAAATTTTGCTGCTCGATCGCTCGGACCAAGAATTCCACGCCGCTGATTATAGCCGCTTGTAAGCGTATCGTTTGCCCGTTGTCGCCGGATCCCAAAACTCTGTCGTTTTCTGACCGAAATCGCGAATAATGCAGCAGCCCTTCCACAGCCAGCGCACTTTCCTCAATCGTTGATCCCCCACCATCCCCGTAAGAAACCGACGGTCCGCCCCCCCATCCACCATCGGAATTCTGGCATCCGACCAAGTAGTCCGCCGCTCGGTCACACGCCGATTGCCATTCCCGAAGATTTTCGCTCGTCGAAGCCAGTAATACTTTGGCGGTTCCATAAATCGGATTGTCCTCGTGTTCGCGGTCCTGGTTTCCAAACCAAAGCGGCAGCCACGAACCGTCCGCTTGCTGCGAACGAATCAAAAATTGTCGACCGCGAGCGACCACCGATGCGTCTTCGCTGGACATAGGAGCAGTTGCGATCGCTCGCATCGCGTGAGCGGTCAGATCGGTACTGCTTCTATCGAACGGAAGCTTCCCCCAACCTCTGCAAAACGTGGGCATCCCACCATCGCGATTCTGCAGCCCCCGAAGCCAAGCCACCCCCTTTTCAACAGCGGTCCGCATGTCCTCATTCAACGAAGTCGACGCCAGCGTCTTCACCGATTCAATCGCCAGAATGGCTGCGGGAGTATCGTCGCCGTCGGGAACAGCACCAGTCAAATCCGTCCAACCCCAACCGCCTGGCTCCGCTCCGGTGAAAGGATGCCGAACTTGGTGCTGACAACTCAGCATCCATTGAAGCATTTCGTCACTGAACCAGTGACCATCATCAAGCGGATCACTGCGCAGCGCGGCAATCGAAAGCGAAGTAACCCAAGTAGCCAAATTGGTATCGATGGGCCAGGATCCATCCTCCCGCATCGAATCTTTGAGAAAACGAAGCCCGTGATCGCAAACGCGGTGATCAGCTCTGCCCGATGAAGCCAAACTCATCACGACGAACGCAGTGAGCGGAGTTGCTTCTAAGTAGCCGCCGCTTTCGGGTTGCATACGCCCGAGCACTTCGAGCGTTCGCTCTACCAATCCCGCTCGCAACCATCGCCACGGCAAAAACCAAGTGGGGTGATGCACATGCTTGGCTTGCCCAATCGCAACCAACGCCGGCACCGCGTAGCTGACCACGGGCATTTGCAACCAGCGATACATCGACTGCGGGAAGGCAGCGGCTTCAAATGGAAGAGAAGGAACATCCTTCCAAGGCACCAGTCCCGCGATCGCAAGGTTTGACAAGATGGGGACCACGAACGTTTTGTCCTTGCCGTAACGACGACGGAGCCCGTCGATGCCTCCGCTTGCATCGATGTAGCTTTGCAATTTCGTTAGCGACGATTCACTTAGACCTTCACCGATAGCTTGTTTGCTTAGCGAGGATGCCGCTAGGACTAAGTAACTTGTCGCGATGTTCGAGTGACTTCGATCGGTGTCTCCGTAACCGCCGTCGTCGTTCTGCGCCTCTCGCAAGTGCGAGATTCCGCGAGCCACTAGCGACAAGAGATCATCATCAAACTGCTTCCCGCTGCAAATCACTGCGGACATAGCACTCACGGCCGTCGCAGTACTCAGTGCTGAACTGGAAAGCCTGCCTTCCCAGTGTCCACCCTCAACACGCTCGTCCAACAGCACTTGGCGAATCGTATCGAGTGCAGTGCGTGCACGGGTGATTAGCGAACTATTCATCGCGAACCACTTGGTTGACGCAGCGAAAGCGCCTCGCCAATCAACGACCAATCACACCCGTGAACCAACAGGTTGTAACCCCACTCGCCGGCCTTCCGTTCTTTCTCGGGACTTTCGGCAAAGTATATTCCGGCGCCTAACCCAGCGGATCGGCATTCATGAGCAACCTTCTTCGCCAACTGGATGAAGATAGGATTGGAATGATCGTTCAAGCAGCCCAGGGTTGCCGTCAGATCGAATGGTCCCACCAAAACTCCATCGACTCCATGCACTTCGATCAGGTCCGTGCAACGATCGACGGCGGTTTCACTTTCAATTTGAAGAATCAATCCAACATCGCCGCAATGACGATCCGAGACGACTTGCATTTCGTGATCGAGAGGATTGCCACGCATGGCCGAAGCCGCACGTTCGCCTTGAATGGGTCGCAGTTTCGCCGCTGCGGCAATTTCACGAACCTGGTCAACTGACTCAACATAGGGAACGACAACAGCTTCGGCACCATCGTCGATCGCGGCGCGAACCAAAGCCGCGCGAGGTTCCAAGATGCGAACGACCGGTGCAATTCCAGCCGCTCGATAGGCAGTGCACAACCATGCCACCTGATCGCGACTGAAACAATGATGCTCACAATCAATGAAGATGAAGTCGATTTTGCCTTTCAAAAACTTAGGCCAATGCGGTGACATACTGGTGAGCTGAAAGCCACCAAGCGAATCGCCGTCGCGAAACCGATCTCGAAAATTCTTAGGATGATTCATTTCGATATTGTAGCGAGCTGCGCGTAACGATGAAGTCGTGACACCGCCTAAGATCCGTTAGAATTCGTTCCCTCTCTTGCACTATTGTTTTTCGCACGAAGTATCCGCATGAAACGCCGACAATTCTTAAACCAGAGCCTGTGTTTGTCCTCGATGGCCTTCGTTGCCGGGTCGGGTGGGCAAAGTCTGCTTGCTCGCGAACCGATCGTTCGTTCCGGGCCGCCCAGATTTCAATTGAGTTTGGCTGCCTATTCGTTGCGTGATTACTTTGAATTCAACAAAGGAAAACGCAAACCCCCTCGCGGCGATGGTCCCGCGATCGATATGCTCGGCTTTCTTGATTACTGCGTCGAGCATGGTTTCGATGCCGCAGAGCTGACCAGCTACTTTTTCCCAAGTGATGCCGACGACGACTATTTCCGCGAACTCAAGCGTCAGGCGTTCATACGCGGTATGGCAATATCAGGAACAGCGATCGGAAACAATTTCACCGTTGGCAAAGGCGAAAACCTTGACCGTGAGATTGCCGATGCGATCGCGTGGATCGACAAAGCAGCTTTGCTCGGTGCGCCCCACATTCGGTTCTTTGCTGGTACCGGATGGGAAGTGGCCAACCATCCCAAAAGAATAGACGAAGCTATCGATGCACTAAACGTTTGCGCCGCGCATGCCGCTTCCCGAGGAATTTTCTTAGGAATCGAAAACCATGGCAACCTGACTGTGACACAGATGCTTGAGATCATGAAACGAGTCGACAGCCCTTGGGTCGGCATGAACCTGGACACCGGCAACTTCTTCTCGGACACGCCCTATCGTGATTTGGTGAAGTGCGTTCCCTACGCAGTCAATGTCCAGGTTAAACTCACGATGCAGACCCCAGATAAGAAACGGTATCCAGCGGACCTGGACCGCATCGGCCGGATTCTTCGCTACGGTGGCTACCAAGGATTTGTCGTTTTGGAATATGAAGAAGACCAGCCTTATCAAGAGATCCCCGGCGCGACCGAGAAGCTTCGACAAGCATTGAGCCGCCAATAGCATACAGCCATCGAGATTACTGAACGTCATTCAAAAATCAGTGATGACTTGATGGATGTTCATGTGTTAGATCCAAGCTATCGTGACAGCGTCTTCCGGGGCGTTCGTGTTTCACGCCAACGTTCTGATTTGATGGCTTTCTATGATCATGCACCCTCATTCCATTCGGACAATCGTCCCATCGCCGTGGCTTACCCGCGTCCTTCTACTTTGCGCGACATGGATTGCTGCTCCAGCTCTGCTTAATCACGCGACGGCTACTGACCTTGAGAACGCACAACCACTTTGGCAAACGGGCGTTTCAACGTTCACGGGTAGCGGTTACGAGTTGCCTCCGGTCGAGTCGTTGTCGACGCCCGCTGCGGAAGCGAGCAAGCCGTACACCATGCCGACTCAACCTGGGACGGCAGCTCCACCGGCGATTCAAAATCCGTACGCACTACCCCAGGCACTTCAACCTGTTGCAGGCGGCACGACGGCGCAACCTTCCCCGGTGACTCAAGTTGCCGGATACAGCCCATTGAGCGACGCTCCTACGCTGGCTCCGCCCGTGCAGAACGATGGCGTTACCGATGCCCAGATCGTCGAACAAATCAACAATCAACTGAACTCTTCAGTAGAG
Source organism: Rubripirellula amarantea (assembly GCF_007859865.1). Classification (NCBI taxonomy): domain Bacteria; kingdom Pseudomonadati; phylum Planctomycetota; class Planctomycetia; order Pirellulales; family Pirellulaceae; genus Rubripirellula; species Rubripirellula amarantea. The sequence goes on from NZ_SJPI01000002.1 coordinate 1,486,213, forward strand.
ACTCCACCTTTACGCGAAGAAGTCGTTTCCTGGTACCAGTATCCGATCCGCTGGATGAAGGGCTGGGACTCGAATGCCGAGTTTGGCATCGACGGCAGCAGCGGCAACGCTGATACGCTAGCCCTGCAAACCGGTTTGGAACTAAAACGCAAAACCGATGCCTACACATTCGCGATCGACGTGGACTACCGACAAGCCAGCAGCCGCGATGTGACAACCGAAGACAATGGCCGCTTCAACCTCGATTACGACCGAATTCTTGGCGATACGCCATGGTCGGTGTTCGGCAAGCTGGGGCTTGAATGGGACAAGTTCAAGGCGTTTGATCTTCGATTGAACATGAACTCTGGTTTGGGATACCACTGGATCCGGACCGACGACACGACACTGGTCACCCGCTTCGGTGCTGGTGCGTCGAAGGAATTTGGATCTCCTGATGACGCCTGGACGCCGGAAGCCGTGTTTGGGCTCGAAGCAGAACGCCAACTGACTTCACGACAAAAGGTCAAAGGCAAGTTGGATTACTTCCCCGCATGGGAAGACTTTGCCGACTACCGCCTTGTCGCCGACGTCTCATGGGAAATCCTGCTAGACGGCAGCGAAAACTTGAGCCTGAAGGTTGCCGCGACCGATCGATACGACAGCACGCCTCAGGGGGCTCGGCCGAACGACGTGTACTACTCGCTGCTGTTGCTCTACAAGTTCTAGCCGCCTGATTTTCCTCAAAGACATCACGTGGACATCGTTCCGCGTGACGCGACGATCGACTAGGCCAATCGCGATCGAGCAAGTGCGATTGGCATCACTACGTCACCTGGACGCGACTCAGGCTCCACTGGCTCAATCGACCGAGCCAGGACTAAGTCAGCCTAAGTCAGCCTAAGCTAGCGTTGGCATCGACGCATTGGTGAACTGGTGAGCCTCACGTCCGGGGCACGACTTCCTTGGTCTTTGGGCGAGAGTCCACGAAAAACGGCGGGGCGTCCTAAGACGCTCCGCCGCATTCGTTTTCTAGCTAGATCGAGTGAGCTTACTTAGCTCCCACCAATTGAGCCTTTCGCTTCTGCTCAATGATGTCTTCCTGGATGTTCGATGGGACTTGGTTGTAAGTCGCAAGCTCCATCGTGAACGTCCCTTGACCCTGGGTCATCGAACGCAGGTCCGTCGCGTAGCCGAAGGTTTCAGCCAAAGGCACTTCGGCGACGATGACACACACGCCGTTGTCGACGTCGGAAGCCGACATGATACCGCGACGCTTAGTAACGTCACCCACCACCGAACCTTGGAACGACTCGGGGCACTCGATTTCGACCTTCATGATTGGCTCAAGCAACTTAGGTCCAGCTTGCTTGAAGTACTCGCGGAAACAACCTTGAGCAGCGGTGTAGAACGACTTTTCCGACGAGTCAACGTCGTGGTAGCTACCGTCAAGCAACTCGATGCGAGTTCCCACCACGGGGTACTCGGCCACAGGTCCCTTGCTGAGACTGTCGCGGAAACCCTTTTCCACAGCAGGGATGAACTGCTTAGGAATACGACCACCAACGACCTTGTCTTCGAACTCGAAGCTGTCTTCGCTGTCCGATTCGATTGGCGATAGCGTTCCCTTGATGTGAGCGTACTGACCCGAACCACCCGATTGCTTCTTGTGCTTGTAATCAAACTCAACTGCACGGGTTGGACTTTCGCGGTAGCTAACCTTAGGAGCACCGACTTGGATGTCGACGCCATATTCGCGGCGGATACGTTCGACGTACACGTCGAGGTGCAATTCGCCCATTCCGCTAATCAGGATTTCGCCAGTCTCTTCGTCGCTGAACACGCGGAACGTAGGGTCTTCCTTGCGGAAACGCAGCAACGCCTTGCTCATCTTGTCGGCATCACCACGATTCTTAGGTTCAACCGCAACCTTGATCACAGGATCGGGCACGAACATCGATTCAAGCGTGCACTGATCTCGCTCGGCACAATAAGTATCACCCGAAGCCGAATCGATGCCCATCACGGCGATGATGTCGCCGGCACTGGCCTTGTCGATTTCTTCACGCTTGTCACTGTGCATACGAACGATGCGGCTGAAACGCTCGCTCTTGCCCGTACGCTGATTGACATAAGTGCCACCCTTTTCGATGGTGCCTTGGTAAACACGCATGAACGAGAGCTGCCCGAATTGGTCGTCGGTGATCTTGAACGCCATTCCAACAAACTTGTCCTTGGGATCTGGCGTCAAAGGAATGCGAACTGATTCGTCCGAAGGGTCGCGACCGTGAATTTCGCGATCGAGTGGGCTCGGGAGGAAACGATTGATGGCGTCGAGCAAGGGCTGAACACCCTTGTTCTTGAACGCACTGCCAAGATAAACCGGGGTTGCTCCGTTAAGCACAGCTTGACGGGCGATCTTGTAGATCTCTTCTTCGGTAGGCAATTCTTCCGAAAGCAGCATCTCCATCAACGTGTCGTCGTACATGGAGAGTGCTTCGAGCATTTCCATTCGCTTTTCTTCGGCTTCGTCCTTCAAGTCGTCTGGAATCGGACCCTCAACGACGGTTTCACCTTCGGTGCCTTCGTGGGTGTAAGCGACCATCTTGATCAGGTCGACGACGCCCTTGAAGTTGTCTTCGGCACCGATCGGAATCTGCATCATGAACGCGTCAGCTTGCAGCTTGTCGCGAAGTTGTTGGCAAACCTTGTAGGGATTCGCACCGGTGCGGTCCATCTTGTTGACAAATGCAACACGAGGAACCTGGTAACGCTTCATTTGGCGGTCAACGGTAATCGACTGCGACTGAACGCCACCGACGCTGCACAACACCAAAACGGCTCCGTCAAGAACGCGCAACGAGCGTTCCACTTCAACCGTGAAGTCAACGTGTCCGGGCGTGTCGATCAGGTTGATCTTGTGACCCTTCCATTCGACCGACGTTGCGGCCGAGGTAATCGTAATGCCACGCTCACGCTCAAGATCCATGTGATCCATCGTGGCTCCGTCACCGTCACCGCGAACGTCCTCGATCTTGTGAATCCGTCCGGTGTAGTAAAGGATCCGCTCGCTGAGCGTTGTTTTGCCCGAGTCGATGTGGGCACTGATCCCGATATTTCGCGTATTCGCCAGACTCATAACTTCTTTTTCACCTAAACAATTGCACGTGAATCGCTGGTCGCCGGGGATGTGGCAGACAGACCACATCGGTCAGGGAGATTGGACCCTTTGGAAACCCAAACGAGGCCAGTTTTCACACGCTAGATTTTATTTCTGAGACGTTCGTCAAACTTGCTCACTGTGGCAACGCAAACACGTCACCCTGGCGGTGAGATTGTCTCGAGACCCTTATTCTATGACAGACTCCGTAAAACAGGAGTTCACCAAACGGGATCGTGAGAGCGGTCACAGCACGCTCGACCAAGCATCGCCAAACACATGGGAGCGCAATTTCCTCCCCCAAACGCCGATTTTGACGAGCGCAGAATATCGCAAAGGTTTGCTGGCACGGGAAGGCCAAATCACGAAAACCAGCGAGGCGACATTATGCATCCCAATCCCGGCTTTAGCGGAACTCTATCTCACATTGGCAGCCTCAACTTGGCTAACTCCAATTGCGAACTGGCAGGCGAACGCGAACACCGGCCTGACACTCCGCCTTAGATACTTGGCTGATCCGCTCCGATACCTGGCCGTCCGATAGCTGCCCGATGCCTGCCCGCCAGCGTCTAGACCCCGCCTTGAGATCCCACCCTGATCCGATTTTTGGCACCTAGATGATCAGCCAACCCGAAACTGCGGCCAGCTCGCTAAGTCCATCAACTCACTATGACGAGCTTACGTAAATTAGCTCATTGGAATCAGCTCTTCAGTGGCGCGTTCACCTGCGACCATCGACCATCTCAGGCTCATGGGCGATCCGAACTCGCTAATACCGGCCGTCGGGAACGCGGATTGGCGGAAGCGAACGGCGTCAGCATTGATCGGACGATTCCCACGGTCCGTTCATTCCCAAGTCCACTCATTCCCAGGTCCGTTTCAATCCCAAGCACCTCTGAATCTCACGTTCATTGGACGCTGTTGCACGCTGATCGCGAAAGTCGGTTTCACGCAGCCTGCCGTTTCACGTTAGACTAAGTGCTAGTTGAGCGGCCGCAATGGATAGGGTCCGCTCCCGCGCCTCGATCAAGACGCTTGACTTGACCATGAACCTTCCACGCGCCGTTTCCGCATCGCTGTTGCTTCTATCGGTTCCACTGATCCCGATCGGATGGCTTTTTGCGGACCAACCCGAAAGCGTCACCGTCAATAACGTTTCCAAGTATGCGGGAAACGAAGTTGATCACGTCGCTCGACTGATCGACCAGTTGGGTGCCCCCAGCTATGCCACGCGGATCCGAGCTCGTGATGAACTCCAGCGGATGGGGCTCGAAGCCTTCGAGCAACTCCGCGAAGCTCAGTTTCATCCTGATATCGAAGTGGAAATGGCCGCCAGGTACTTGGTCAGCAGCCTGTTGGTGAGTTGGTCCAAGGATTCGGACCCGGCGGATGTTCGCGAAACGCTGAATGAGTACGGTGCCCAGGACGAAGTTGAACGATCGAAACGTATCGACCGATTGGCAGAACTTGATTCACGAATTGGCCTAGCCGCATTGGTTCGACTGACCCGGTTTGAAACGTCGCTCAGACTTAGTGAGATCGCTGCGCTTGCGGCAATGAATCAAGCATCCAGCGCCGACGAAGCCGTCCGTCGTCAACACAGTCAACAAATCTTAAATGGACTCGGCGACTCACAACGAGCCTCAGCCCAGTGGCTTCGCCTCTACGCCCAAGACCTCGTCAACGATGGGTTTTCGAAACTAGCTTGGCAGCAACTGATTCAACAACAACGCCAACAGATTGATGCTGGCACGACCAAGCCGTCGACGCAAACTTCCGTGCTTGAACTCGTTCAAATTTGCGCCGCAAGAGCCGCCAAGAATGGCCAAATTGATGAAGCCCTTGAATTAGCAAAGGAACACATTGACCTGATCCAGCCGACTACCCGTCACTTGATTGACGCCAGTAGCTGGGCGATTGATCATGGACTACACCCCTTCGTTTTGGAACTGCGCAGCAACTTCGGACGCATGTTCGACACCCAGCCTGTGTTGCTTTATGGAGCGGCTGAGGCTCATCAAAAGAGTGGTCATGCGGAGCAAGCGAATGAAATCGCATCGCTAGCTTTAAAATCCAATCCGTTTCCGGACGACGAAGATAAAAAGGACGCTTCGCCCCGCGAAATGGAAGAAACGGCTTACAAGCACCGCGATGTCGCGATGACACTACGTCGACGAGGACTCTTTCCATGGGCTGAAAACGAGTACCAATTGATCATTCGATCCATGGAAGTTGATTCGTTGCCATCAATCGTCGCTCGAGCCGACTTGGCTCGAATGCAAGGCGAATTGCACCAACACCAAGACGTTGTCGACACACTCACTCCGCTAGTCAATCGTTTGGAAAAAGACGCGAAGCTCAAACAACGGCTCGGCACCCATCTGTTTGCCACGCTCGAATCTATCCGCAGTGATTTGGAATATCACACCGCTCAGGTCTTACTCGCGCAAAAAGATCTTGACGAAGCTCGTGAGCGATTGCGATTGGCGTATCGACTATCTCCGTTAAACATCGACATCCTCATTGAGATGTACCGAACCGAAGGGGACGACCAATGGGATGCCGAAGTCAAACGATCCCTCGATCGCGAGATCAAAGCTGCGGACCGCAAGGTTGCCGAACAACGGCGTAACCTTCGCACCGAGGGCTTCCAAGGAAAATTAAAACTGGGCGACTATCTCAACAACTACGCTTGGCTAGTTGCCAACACCGAAGGCGACATGGGCAAAGCTCTCGCCTACAGCCTTGAATCTCTGACGCTCGACCCTGATGCCGCGAAGTACGACACGTGTGCAAGATGCTATTTCGCAAACGGCGATTTAGCCAATGCGATCGCGATGCAGAAGAAAGCAATCAAAGAAGAACCCCACTCGCCGCCGTTGTTGCGTCAACTGCGAGAATTCGAAGAAGCGTTAGGCAATCAATCCGAGAACTAGTCCGAACGCACAAGTCTTCATCGACTTCGCGTCCGTCGATAATGGCCGAATCGAATCGCTCTGGTAACAGCACTAGATAACTGGCCTAGATAACTGGCCTAGCAACAGGGCGATCGAATTGGCCGAGCTAGGCCCAACCAGACTCAAACGCGGCTCGACGAGAACTTGGCTGGGCCTAGCAGTGTTAACATCTGAGCAGTATTGAAATCTGAACGTTGCTAGAATCTGAACGCTGTTGAAATCGTTAGGCCGGAATTTCATTGAGTCGGACCGAGTTGCTAGGATTCCTGCCAACGCTCGAGCAGTCGATAGAGTTTGCGACGGTGGATTCCCAAACGTTTCGCAGCGCGACTTTTATTACCCGATTCTTGCTCCAGGACATCGAGCACATGAGCACGGGTCAAGTCATCGAGACTACCGCTTTGAGCGGTCACGCGCAACGACACGGGCGACGATGGCGATCCGCCTGAGTGAACCGGTTGTCCCGGATGCACGATCTCGCTGGGCAAGTCATCCATCGTGATTTGATGATGGTCCGCCAGGATCGTTGCCCGATGGATCACGTTGATGAGCTCGCGCACGTTACCGGGCCACGAGTAACTTATCATCGCAGTCAACGCGTCATCATCAATCGACCAACCCTTAGCGAGGAAGTGTTCAATCAAGCACTTAACGTCCTTGCCACGCTCGCGAAGGGGCGGCAAGTGAATGGGAAGCACGTTGACTCGGTAGTACAAGTCTTGACGAAAATCACCATTGGCGACGTCCGCCGCTAAGTCTCGATTCGTTGCCGCAACGACGCGTACATCGACCCGACGTTCCTTGGATGATCCGACACGACGGAGCGAACCGTCCTCTAGAACCCGCAACATCTTTGGCTGCAGGGCCGGCGGCAGTTCCCCGAATTCATCGATGAACAATGTTCCCCCATCGGCGACTTCAAACAGACCCGGCTTTTCTTCGGTAGCCCCGGTGAAAGCACCTTTTTGATGACCGAACAATTCACTTTCGACCAGCGATTCGGGCAACGCCGCACAATTGATCGTGACCATGGGTTTTCCCGCACGTTTACTTTGCGCGTGAATCGACTGCGCGATCACCTCCTTACCCGTACCGCTCTCGCCAGTGATTAGCACTGGTTCATTCGTGCTTGCAATCCGCTGGACCATTCGCACCACGGACTGCATTGCTGGTGAACTGCCAATCAAATCCGTTCGTGGTCGAGACCTGGAAATGATTTCTCGCAGTTGCAGGTTCTCTTTGCGAATGCGACCACGTCGAGACGCCAATTGCAAATGCAGTTCTAAATCAGACAAGGGACATGGTTTGGTCAGGAAGTCGCTGGCACCTAGCTTCATGGCCTGCACAGCGGTTTCGATCGACCCTTGACCGGTTAGCATCACAACTTCGATATCGTGCGCGTCACCGCGCAAGCGTTGCAAAAGCTCCAGCCCTGACATCCCTGGCATGTCCATGTCGAACAATCCGACGTCGTAGTTTCGACGATCGAGCGCGGACAAGGCTTCGGCGCCACCACAAGCGCCGAATGTGTCGTAACCCTTACGCGATAGCCATCGGACACACGATTCGCGAAAGTCGTTGTCGTCCTCAACGACTAAAATGGAAAAGGTTTTAGCATCTGCATCAACACCGGCGTCAAAGGCGCCCGATCTTTCGGCAACAAGTGGGTTATTCATTTGGATTCCTCGCCTTTAATTTCTTTCAACAGTTGGCCCAAGTCGACGGGCTTTGTAAACACGCCTGATGCATTGTCTCGTACTAATTGCTCGATGATCCCACCAGCCTCCCGCGACTGCCCCGTCACGAGATAGATCGAGGGACAGTGATCGCTTTGTTGCGCTGCGTAAAAAACATTCTTGCCTTCTTCCACCGATCCAAGACGCAGGTCTAACAGGACGATGTCAAACGACATCTGACCGATACGCTGGACGGCTTCCGCTTCGCTCGCGGCAGTGCACACTCGGAAACCGCTATCTCGTAAGACTTGCCAAGCGTTCGCAGAAAACTCAACGTCGTCATCCACCACCAACACCAACGGTTGATTGCACGCGGTGCCCATCGCACCCAGCAATTCGCAAAGATCAATCGGCTTGCGAAGCACCTTCCAAGTTCCCAAATCGAGTGCGCGCTGCACTCCATCGCTACCGGCGTAGGCAGTGATCATGAAGGCAACCAAACATGGCTGGACCTTTTTGATCTCTTCGTACAACTCAGCACCGTTCATGCCGGGCATTTGGTAGTCAAGCAAAGCGAACGAATAGCACTTCTTTTTAAGTAGCTCGAGCGCTTCGTTGCCATTGTGCGCGATGTCAACGCGATAGTTCAGGTCTTCGAGGATATCAGCCAGGTTTGCCGCGTTGTCGCTTTCATCGTCAACAACCAAAACGCTAATCGGTTCACGAAGACTCGACGAACTTTTCCTTAATGAGGTTTGGGTCATTGATCATCCTCGCTGGATTGAGAACTGGACTCGGACGATTCTATCTCTCGAGTCGGCAACCAAATTCGAAAGGTAGTCCCTGTTCCCACTTTGCTGTCCACCGTGATCACGCCTCGGTTGTTTTCGATAATCGAGTACGAGATCGACAAACCAAGTCCCATGCCGTGAGGTTTGGTCGTGTAGAGAGGTTCGCAGATCATAGGAAGGGATTCTTCTGCAATTCCGGTGCCGGTATCACCGATGCTGATCAACACCTGATGAATTTCACCATCGCTACCTTCAACATTGTTGGCTTGGATCGTAATCGTACCGCCACCGGACATCGCGTCGCGTGCGTTGCGAAGAAGATTGCGAAACACAATCGCAATTTGGTTGGCGTCCACCACGACCGGCATCAGATCGCCAGAAAGCTCACGCTTGACCTGGATGGTACTGGCGATTTCGATTGTCGAAATAGCGTCGTCAATCAACGCTTGCACGACCGCCGGGTCCCGGTTGGGTTGCGGCATTCGCGCACCATCGGACAACACGGAAACGACATTATTGATCAGAGAAACTTGGCGATCGATTCGGCGGAGGTGTTCGAGCTGTTTTTCCTCGCTCGCTTGCCTCGCATTAATAAGGTAGTAAGCGGAAGTCTTGATGGCGTTGAGCGGATTTCGGATCTCATGCGCGATACTTCCGGAAATTCGTCCTAAAACGGCCAACCGCTCTTGTTGAACCAATTTTGCCTGTGCGGCTTCGAGCTCACGTGTGCGTTCTCGCACTTCCCGCTCAAGCCAAGCTTGCCGTTCCTGTTGATCGGTCACATCAGCAACGAGGACTACGTAGTGAGTTAGCACATCGTCGTCATCATGCACCGGAGATACATCCACTTGGCCCCAGTAGGCACGACCCGTCGCGTGTTGACAACGCAGCACAAGGCTCGCCGATTCGCCACGCACCATTGCGTCGTTGATGCCGGAAAGCGACATATCGCTATCACCACCAAGAATTGCGCTGATGGACTTGCCCAACAACCATGACGAGGAATGCCCAGTGATCTGAGTCAATGCGGGATTAGCAGACTCGATTGGGAAATTCGGTTGTCGTGCGTCGAGCACACAAATGCCTTGACGAGCAGCAGTGAGCGCTCGAGCACTAACCCGCAATTGCGATTCAATGCGACGTCGATCCGACAAGTCGCGTATCATTCCCGTAAAGAACTTTCGCCCCGCGGCATTGGATTCACTCACCGCAAGGTCGATGGGAAATACGCTGCCGTCTTTTCGCATCGCGACGACTTCACGTCCGATACCGATGATCTTTCGCTCATGAGTACGAGCATAGTTATCCAGGTAGCCATCATGCTGGTGCCGATAAGGCTCGGGCATCAACATGCTGATGTTCCGGCCCATCAATTCGTCCGGCACATAGCCAAACATCGTGGTCGTAGCGGGATTCACCGATTCAATTAGGCCTCGCTCGTTGATCGTGATGATCGCGTCAACCGCATTGTCGAGAATCGCTTTCAATTCGGCTAGCCTTCGCGGGTCACCGGTATCGCCAACATTGGCTTGCGCCGCGTGAACCTTCGGATCATCGGAACTAGGATCACCTGGATCGGGTTCACCTGCACCATGATCATGAAACGGCTTTGACTTTTTCACGTCGCCACCTCAGTTCGATCCGAGGAGTCGGCCGCGCTATTGCTCGCGTCTTGATGACAGGGCAACTCAATCACAAACGTTGCTCCCTCTGAATTGTCACCGGCGTACACTCGGCCACCATGTGCGTCGATAATTCTTCGCACAATCGCTAGCCCCAATCCCGTTCCTTCCGGCTTAGTGGTAAAGAACGGCTCGAAAAGTTGAGCCAATTGGCATTCGGTAAGTCCCGGGCCATCATCGGTGACGAAAATGCGGACGCACTTCACTGGCCCTCGACTCGCCTTTTCTAATCGAATTGTAATGTTTGATTTGCCTGAGCACGCAGCGATCGAGTTCTCAAACAAGTTGCGAAACACCTGCACCATCCGCATCGGATCGACATAGCACCGTAGTGGAAAATCATTGGGCGCCACCGTGAGCGTTGACTCTATTTTGAGCTCTGGGGAAAGGTGGCCCCAAGCCTTGACCCAAATCTGGTCAAGGTGCACCTCTTGGCGGTGCAAATGAATGGACGATGCAAAGCTGCGAATTTCCTCGAGCATTGCCTGTAGATCGCCGGCCGCTGAACGAACGTTGTGCACATCCCTGAGCGCCTCTTGATCACCGGCCACCGACAATTCAAGTAGATCCGTCGAGGCGGCGATTCGCTGCAACGCGTTGCGACTTTCGTGAGCCACCGATGCCATCATGCGTCCGATCGTCGCCAAACGCTCGTCTTGCCGAGCACGCTCTTCCATCTCCCTTAGTCTGACCGTACGAGCCAATGAAGCTCGCAACATGTCAGGATCAATCGGCTTGGGAATGAAGTCCGCAATCCCGTGACGAATGACCCCGATCGCGCCCTCGAGGTCAGCGTTGCCAGTTACCACGATGACTGCGGCTTTGGGCGCCAGATCCCGAATCATCGGTAACAATAGATCTGCGGAACCATCGGGAAGCCGTCGATCTAAGATAATCGCGAACAACGATTCCCAATCTCGTGGCTGCATCGTTTCAGCAATGGTTGCGGCAACGTCAATGTCGTAGCCGTCAATCTCTAAGATGTCGCAGAGGTTTGATCGAGTGTCAGGATCGTCTTCAATAATCAGAACGCGTGGGTTGCGAGAGTACATAACGTCGTTTCAAGCTCGTTTCCGATCGTCGCTGGGCTATGACCACGGGACAAACGATGGGGCGAATAAAAGGTGGACTGCTTAACGTGTACTGATCAATAAGTCGCCTGCGTTCGCTAAAACGTCTGCGAACGCCTGCGGTGGACAATGCGACGGCGATACACCATTCGTCTGAAACAGACATGATCGCATTGCATCATCAACACGTAACGATAGGACGGGGAGTGAAACCTTCGCTTGGATGGACCTAAGCCTGGCGCTGCGAACCATTGGCAAATGCCGAGCCATATCTTCACCAACCTTTGCAGGGCGGCGTTGAAGCCATGCAATAACGCGCAGCAAAAACAAACGTTTCGCATGCGATCTTTTTGTTTTTGTTGTCTGCATAGGTCACCGAACCGTGCGATCACAACAGCGTGCAGTATAGCACATCGGACGTGCGACCCGGCTCACACGCACACTTGGTAGACTGTGCAGTGCGTCACACAGACTCAAAATCAGACTGCGACGGAATGTCCAGCGCTATCCGGAAAACCCAGCTTTCGCGGATGTTCCGTTCCCGTGTATTCTGCTGATGCCAATTGCTAGCTGTTCCTTGGCACAGAGAGTGAACGTAGGGCACCCCATCAAACATTTCTTCACCGTCTCAACGAGGCGATACGCTCATTTCGTAGCGATTCGTCGTTGGACTCGTAATCTTCATCTCACCAACAGAGGGAACTCCTGGTGTCAACGGTTGATCCATCCATCAGTAGTCTCGAGCAGGCTAATTCCGATCACAACTCCATGGACGAAAGCGGGCACTCCAAATCGACCGGCGAGGTTTTAGATTCGTTTGTTTACGACGACGACATCTCACGGAAGTTTGCAGTCGCTACTTTAGTCTGGGCTGTCGTTGCGACCGCCGCGGGACTGTTAGTCGCGTTACTGCTCGTACTACCGACAATGTTTGCGGGACTTGAGTGGCTTACTTTCGGACGACTGCGTCCGCTGCATACCAACGCCGCGATTTTCGCGTTCGCAGGCAACGGTATCTTCGCTGCGATCTATTACAGCACTCAACGGTTGTGCAAAGCCCGCATGTGGAGCGACGTGTTATCGCGTCTTCACTTTTGGGGCTGGCAAGCCATCATCGTTGCCGCCGCGATCACCTTGCCGCTGGGAATCACGCAAAGCAAGGAATACGCCGAACTTGAATGGCCGATTGACTTGGCGATTGCAGTGGTTTGGCTTGGATTCTTTGGCGTCAACTTCATGATGACGTTGATCAACCGTCGCGAACGACACATGTACGTAGCGTTGTGGTTCTACATTGCCACGATCGTTACGGTCACGGTGCTTCACGTTTTCAATAACTTGGTGATTCCAATCGGCCTTTGGAAGAGCTACCCGATCTACGCCGGTGTGCAAGACGCGTTCATGCAGTGGTGGTACGGTCACAACGCGGTAGCTTTCTTTCTCACGACGCCGTTCCTTGGGTTGATGTATTACTTCCTACCCAAAGCAGCCGACCGCCCCGTCTTCTCGTACAAGCTTTCGATTCTGCACTTCTGGTCGTTGGTCTTCATTTACATCTGGGCTGGTCCTCACCACTTGCACTACACCGCATTGCCTCAGTGGGCGTCCACACTTGGAATGCTGTTCAGCGTGATGCTTTGGATGCCATCTTGGGGTGGGATGATCAACGGATTGTTGACACTTCGCGGTGCCTGGCAAAAGGTTTCGATTGATCCGGTTTTGAAGTTCTTCGTCGTCGGCATCACCTTCTACGGCATGTCAACATTCGAAGGTCCGCTGTTATCGGTCAAAGCCGTGAACGGTCTTAGCCACTACACCGACTGGACCATTGCTCACGTGCACTCCGGCGCACTGGGTTGGAATGGGATGATGACTTTCGGCATGCTGTACTGGCTGGCTCCGCGATTGTTCCAGACGAAACTATGGAGCACGAAAGCTGCGACGCTGCACTTCTGGGTCGCGACCATCGCGATTTTGCTTTACATCGTTCCCATCTACGTTGCGGGTCTTACCCAGGGCCTGATGTGGCGTGCCATCGACGCTAATGGCCAACTCGTCTATCCCGACTTCGTAGAAACGATCACCGCTGTAAAGCCGATGTGGTGGCTTCGAGTTCTTGGTGGATTGCTGTACGTCGGCGGAACGCTGCTAATGGCGTTGAACTACATCATGACTTGGAAATCACGACCATCGGTCTATGAAGAGCCCGTGATTCAGGCACCCCGATTGGCCAAGACCTACAGTGGCGTTGACCCAACCGCCAAAAGCAAGCTCGAAGAGGCACCCGTCCTTGGTTTTGCTCGCTGGTTGGATGTTTGGAGCGGCATGGGGTGGCACCGTCAATGGGAACGCTTGCCCGTCAAGTTCACTGTGCTAACAACGCTCGCAGTCGTGATTGCCAGCCTGTTCGAAATTATTCCGACGTTCTTGATCCGCGGAAACGTTCCGACGATCGCCACCGTCAAGCCATACACGCCGCTCGAATTGGCGGGTCGTGACATTTATGTTTCAGAGGGTTGTTACAACTGCCATTCACAAATGATTCGTCCGATGGTGGCGGAAACCAAACGCTATGGCGAATACAGCAAAGCGGGTGAGTTCATCTATGACCGACCGTTCCAATGGGGATCACGCCGAATCGGTCCCGATTTGGCTCGCGAAGGCGGTCGCCAGAGCAGCTTGTGGCACTACCTTCACCTGGAAAACCCACAATCGGTGAACGAAGCGTCGGCCATGCCTTCCTTCGTGCACTTGCTCGACACGTCAATCGACTTCAAGAAGATCACCGACCGCGTTGCCGCGGCTCACATGCTTGGCGCCGAGTACGACGAAGAACTGACCAACGCCCCCGAGATCGCTCGGAAGCAGGCCGAGCAAATCGCAGCGGACATTGTTTCCCAGGGCGGTCCGGTAATGCGGGGCGAATTGATGACCATGGATTCCCAAGCCGTGGCACTGATTGCGTACCTGCAACGGATGGGCGTCGACTTGTTTGCTCCCCCGGAACCCACCGAACTAGGTCCCACCGAACTGCAACCCACCGATCCTGTACCGACGGATGCGGCATCAACGGAGGCTGAAACCACGGCCGAGGTTGAAACCGTAGCCGAGCCGGTCGTCGCGTTGGTGAATTAGCGGCTGCGTTATTTTCTTAGTGTTCATTTCCTCATTTTCAAAGCACCCTCATGCTTAAAGATGTCATTCGGGCGATTGACTACAGCGATTGTGCGGAAATCGCCTTGGCGTTGTTCTGCGGCGCTTTTTTGTTGATGACATTCGCGACGCTACGACTATCGCGTCGAGCGACCGATAAGTTTGCTTCCATTCCCCTTTCCGATTCTGTTCAGGACCCGCGCGATGAGTAAGAAGCTCACCGATCAAGACAACACCGGCATTCCCGATGATCCGCTGACCGGACATCAATACGACGGGATCGAAGAATTTGATAATCCGCTGCCCGGATGGTGGAAGTGGATTTTCGTGCTTTGCATCTTGTTCTCAATTCCCTACACGCTGTTTTATCACGGCGGTGCGGAAGGCCGTTCCATCGAAGAAGGTTATGAAGTCGCATTAGCCGATAACCTGCGATTGCAGTTTGCCGAGATCGGCGAACTCAAAGCCGACCGCGCTAACGTCATCAAGTTCCTCTACAAGCCCAACATGCTTTCGATCGGGAAAGCGGTCTTCAAATCCAATTGCACATCGTGCCACGGAAGCGATGGGGGTGGTTTGGTTGGTCCCAACCTTACCGACGAAGAATACAAGAACGTGAAAGACATCGGTGACTTCATCAACGTGCTCGAGAACGGAGCCGGTGCTGGGGCAATGCCAGCGTGGAAGAATCGACTTTCCACGAACGAAATCGTCATGGTTTCCTCATACGTGGCTTCCTTGCGTGGGACAGTTCCCGCTTCAGCAAAAGCACCTCAAGGAAACAAGATCGCCCCTTGGCCGCCAGCACCCGCTGAAGAATCGGAAGAAGAAGCTGAAGAATCGGAAGAAGAACCCGAAGAAGCAGCCACTGGCGACGACACCAACGAAGAAGTATCCAGTGACGAGCCGGAGACACCTGAACTCTAATTCCCTCACTGGATCAATCAGAGACTCATACCGCGGTCGGATCATAATCCTCACAACCGCGATTTGCATCAACGGTGATTCAATTGAATGACCCGATGGACAATCGACCGAGCGAAATCCGAAGCAACCGTGATGTTGGCTCGTCAGTTGCACTACCGATTGAATCAGGCGGTTGTGCTAACTGCTCGAATTGTACATGCCAAAATAGCTCTGAGTTTGAAATGACTGCGTCCGACCCTCAACCTTCCCCAACGGCTCGCGAATCGTCAACTTCGCTACCGCTACTCGATGCACCCGAGCACGTGCTTAGCACGTTAGAAGCAGACGGGTCGCGTCGCTGGTTGCGTCCGCGTTTATCGACGGGTGACTTGTGGAAACGACGCCGAATTGTCGCCTATGCATTGATTGCTTTCTTTGTCGCGTTGCCTCATTTGCGCATCGCCGGAAAGCCGCCTGTGCTGATTGACATATTGGCGCGCGAGTTCACCATTCTTGGGCACACTTTTTTGCCAACTGACACACTCTTGCTTGCGTTAGCAATGCTTTTCGTGTTCGTCGTCATTGTCGCAACGACCGCCATATCGGGACGCCTTTGGTGCGGTTGGGGATGTCCGCAAACGGTCTACATGGAATTCGTGTTTCGTCCGATTGATCGATTGATCGAGGGCACAGTCGGCAAGGGTGGAAAACCTAAGGGGCAGGTATCTGCGGGTCGATCGGTGCTTCGAATTGCGATCTATCTAGTCATCTGCACGGTACTGGCTCACACGTTCCTGGCTTACTTCGTCGGAACGGACCGATTGGCGGGCTGGCTAACCGGGTCACCATTCACGCACCCCGTTGCCTTTTTGGTGATGGCTGGCGTGACGGCATTGATGATGTTTGACTTCTTAGTCTTCCGAGAACAAATGTGTCTGATCGCTTGTCCGTATGGTCGCTTTCAATCAGTGATGCTTGACCGAAACAGCTTGATTGTCGCGTATGATGAACCGCGCGGTGAACCGCGAAAGAAAGGCAAGCATGTCACCGGCGACGGCGCTGGTTCCTGTGTGGACTGCAATCGATGTGTGGATGTGTGTCCTACCGGCATCGACATTCGCAATGGCTTACAAATGGAATGCATCAATTGCACTCAGTGCATTGACGCATGCAACGATGTGATGGATCGCGTCGGTGCCCCTCGAGGCTTGATCCGTTATTCATCGCAGGATGCGATTGACGGCAAGCCTCAAAAATTCCTTCGGCTGCGGACGATCATTTACCCGCTTATTTTGATCGCCCTATCAGCCGCTTTCGTGACGGTGCTGTCAACGAAGTACGCATTTGACGCCCGTTTGATGCGTGGTACGGGCAATCCGTTCTATCGAACAAACGATGGACAAGTCGCCAACCGATTCCGCTTGCGATTAACCAACCGCACCGAGGAAACCCGAAATTACCGAGTCACGGCTTTCGAGCCTGCCGGAACGACGGTGACCTTTACGGAAGTTGGTGAAGTGAGTTTGCCGAAGGGTGGCAGCGAATTGTTGTCAATGACGATCGCGGTTGACCCCAAGGTCATTAAGAATGGACGCGCGGACGTTTCCGTCACACTGGCGGACGACTTAGAGAACGAGCGTGTCGTGACCGCGCAGATACTAGGTCCGAGGTAGCTAGCCGCTACACCCGCACACGCGCTTGCACACTTGATTGGTGTGCAGAAGCCGACCGACAATTATCCCACTTTGAAGATCACTTATGCCCTACGAACCGGAACGAATTGTTTTCGACGCCCGCGCTAATCGCAACGCAGCAATCCGCTGGGGTGGTGTCGTGGTCGGGTTCTTGACGTTTACATTGTGCTTAGGATTCGCCGCCATCACGCTTGCCACTCAAGACCCATCCGTGGCGATTGTCCCCGACTATTACCAGAAAGCTTTGGACTGGGATAAAACCGAAAAATTGCGGCGTGATTCGGAAGCACTTGGCTGGGTTGTTCAAGCGAGCGTCGGTTCCGACGGCACGCTTCATATTGACTTGCGGAACGCGGACGGACTACCGATCAAACTACGCAGCGGAACCGTAGAAATATTTCGTCACGCGCGAGCCAACCATGTCGTCACCCGCAACGTCACCGCATCATCATCGGGAACGATCTCAATTGCGGACGTAGTTACCCACAATGGTCTTTGGACGTTCCGATTGGACTTGTTGAACGACCTGGGCGATCATTTTGTCATGTCGACTGACCATCGTGTAGAAATGGGTTCGTACCCTTTGAATAGCAACAATAAGGATTAACCCAGTGTTGGCTTTTGGGATAGCGATCTTCACGGCTTCTTTGTTGGGCAGCCTGCACTGTGTTGGCATGTGCGGTCCGTTCGCCTTGTGGGCGACCGGCACCGACAAGCGTGCGTCAGTAATCGGGGCTTACCATTTCGGGCGTCTAACCACTTACCTATCGGCGGGTTTAGCGGCCGGATTGATCGGTTCGACGTTAACGATCACTGGTGAAGTTGCCGGCTTCCAATCGTTGGCTGCCAAAATTGCTGGAACAACGCTGGTAGTCGTCGGACTTACACAGTTGATCGGTCGCTATCGTGCTTACCATCGAACGACTGACAGCACCGAAGGCCCCAAGCCGTCAAAGATCGCCGGATACCTTCACGCCGCAAAACCACTGATCGCTTCGCAAGGTCCCGTCGGTCGCGCTTACCTGGGCGGACTGCTAACGACGTGGCTGCCCTGTGGATGGCTGTACTTGTTCGTCTTGGTCGCCGGAGGAACCGGAAACGTGGTTTCTTCTTTGGTTGTCATGACGGCATTTTGGATCGGAACGCTGCCCGCATTGTCAGGACTTATCTTGGGTGTCCATACGCTGAGTGATCGTTTCCGATCGTTGATTCCAATCGCGACGAGCGTGCTTTTGATTCTAACTGGTATGTACACCGCGACCGGGCGAGCGACCGCAGACTTGACTCAGATGAATCCTGATGCAATCGTTCGCGGTGTCAACGCCGATCCGAGTGCAGCGACGCTCGAAAAGCTTTGCGATGAACCGCTGCCTTGCTGCCAATGCGGCCAGCATGCAAAGACATCCGATGACTAGCGTTCTTCGTAGTTCGGTGGCTTGCGTTCATTGCGGGCTGCCTTCGCCGCCACCGGCGCGACCGGACGTCCCAGCGTTTTGCTGCAACGGTTGTCGCGGTGCTTATGAACTAATCCGCGGCTGGGGTTTGGAAGACTATTACGCGATTCGCGACGATAGTGGTGCCAGTCCCGCGACTGAAAAGGACTCGCGGTTTGACGACCTAGACCACCCATCGCTCTTGGGCGCATCCGCACCGGTACTCGTCCATGATTCCGATGGGAACGAACTACTGCGTTCACGTCTGTGTATCAGCGGTTTGCACTGCGCAGCATGCTTGTGGCTGCTTGAACGTGCGCCCGAACGCGTTGACGGATGGTTGTCGTCTCGAGTCCGCATGCACGAACGCACCATCGAGATCACGTACGATCCCGCGACTGTACCATTGTCGAAGATTGGGTCGCTGCTGCAGAAACTCGGGTACGAAGTGTCCCCATTGGGTAAAGATTCAGGACATTCTGAAGCCGCGACTCTTGAAAGTCGCCAGTTGCTTGTCGATATCGCGATCGCTGGATTTTGTGCGGCCAATGCGATGTGGTTGGCAATTGCCCTGTATGCGGGAGCATTCACGGGTATCGAAGCCGAGCACGCAAACGCGTTTCGAATCGCTGGTGTGGTTCTCGGATGCATTGCGGTGCTTTTTCCAGGCCGAACCTTCTTCCGTGGTGCCCTGGCGTCCATTCGTACACGAACGCCGCACATGGATTTACCCGTCGCCATCGGGTTAGCTGCGGGTCTTGGCGGCAGTCTTTATGGGTTACTCGACGCGAATCGTGAAATCTACTTTGATTCCATCGCCGCCCTAGTGTTCTTCTTACTCGTAGGCCGTTGGTTGCAAATGCGGCAACAGCGTCGGGCGGGAGACGAAGTGGCAGGACTGATTCAACTCGCTCCCGCTGTTGCAACTCTGCGAAAGAGCGACGGAACAACCGAGCGAGTCACATGTGATACGCTTTCGATTGGCGATACGGTTCTGGTTGCACCAGGGGAAAGCGTTCCCGTGGATGGAGTGGTCGTCGATGGCAAGTCGTCCATTGATCGCTCGCTGTTGACGGGCGAAAGTGTGCCGGTTGAAGTCGTGGTGGGAAGCCTCGTCGAAGCGGGTACCGATAACTTGCAATCGCCCCTTGAGATCACGGCGACATTGGTAGGTTCGCAAACTCGTTTATCGCAACTTACTTCTGCGGTAGCCGATGCGGCCGCCTCTCGAACGCCCATTGTTCAACTCGCCAATCGCATCGGAGGCTGGTTCGTTGCGATCGTACTTGTGCTGGCCATCGCCACGTGGGTTTACTGGTGGAACCGCGATCCGTCGTCTGTTGTTGGTCATGTCGTGGCGCTACTGATCGTGGCGTGCCCGTGCGCACTGGCACTTGCCACGCCGCTGGCGATAGCTGCGAGCATCGGAAGGCTTGCGAGTCGAAAAGTCCTCGTTCGTAGTGGTGAGTGCTTAGAACGGATCGTTGGAAAAGGAACCATCTTTTTCGACAAGACCGGCACACTAACGACCGGTCGCATGAAGGTAATTCACTGGCACGGTGATCCCGAATGGTTGGCGATCGCTGCATCCGCTCAAACTTATGTGCGTCACCCGATTGCTGCGGCATTAATCGAATACGCGAAGGACTGCGACGTTGATCCCGCCGAACATTCCGATTGGACGATCAACGTACTTCCAGGGATTGGCATCGAGGCCCAAGGAACGCCGATGGGCACCATTCAAATTGGCAACGCGAATGTGGTGAGCGACGCCATTGATGAACCATGGAACGAAATTGCCAGCCGGATTCGCAAGGAAGGTGGCAGCCCTATCTTTGTCACCGCGAACAACTCGATTCGAGCCGTGTTTGGAACCGCCGACGCGATTCGCGATGAATCGCGTGCGGTAGTGAAGCACTTCCAGGACCTCGGTTGGAAGGTTGGCATCTTGTCGGGCGACCACCGCGCGACGGTGGCCGAGGTGGCTGCGAAACTTGGCGTTGATGCCGAGCGAGCGCGAGGCGAAATGATGCCGGACGAAAAACTTGATGCGATAAGGAAAGCATCACTTGATGGCATTGTCATGATGGTCGGCGACGGACTCAACGATGCAGCGGCGCTTGCGGCGGCGGATGTAGGCGTCGCCATTCGCGGCGGTGTGAATGCATCGCTTGCGGCCGCCCCCATCATCATCGGCGACGGCCGCCTTGGTGGATTGGTCACGCTTGTGTCGATGGCCGGGACGACTCGCCGTGTTATTTTGCGAAACTTGGCGTTGTCGATAAGCTACAACGTTGTGGCGGTTGCCCTAGCGATGAACGGCATGATTACTCCTTTGATAGCCGCGATTCTTATGCCGATCAGTTCGCTCACGGTGATCCTTGCCACCATCGCCGGCGTGCGACTTCCCGAAGACTTAAGTTCCTCCAACTCGAAACCAACACGATGAGTGTTTTGTATGTCGCCCTACCCGTTGCGATTCTGATGGGAGCCGCTGCCATGATCGCCTGTATCAAGTGCATCCGAGGCGGCCAGTACGACGACCTCGAGGGCGCCTCGGTAAGGATGTTGATTGACGACGAGCCCATAAGGAACGGAACGGCGAAGAACGGTACGGCGAAGAACAGGTCCACGAAGAAGTCATAAAGCAGTATGAGAAACGACCTGTCCGCCTAGAACATTCCACCCTGATTGATGAAATTCTTTCTTCCATCAGTTCCGCCGGGTATCCGATAGTCAATGGCAAAGTCGATCTCAATTCCCAACAACTGGGCCAGATGTTCGCAACCTTCCTTCAGAGCTTTTTTGATCTGTACGTTCTGCTCATCTGAGAGATCACTTTCTCGTCCTAAGTTGTAGCCCGACATGCGGGCACTGATGCCAGCATTGGTACCGCCGCGTCGCGGTGGAGCGATGGTTCGGGGTGGGTTCAGTACATACAGATCACGACCGATAACGTCGATCGCTTTGTCTTCGGTTTCACTGATGATGGCCAACATGCGGTCAGCTTTATCGACGGTTAGCAAATCGGCACGCACGAGCCAGTGAGAAAGGGCCGGCCACACCTTACTATCCGAACCGCGTTCATCGAAGTCAGAATCGGCTAGACGTTGCACAAGGAACTGCTTCAATGCAGTCACATCTCCATCCGCCGGCCTGGGCATTACCGCCAACACGCTTGCCGCATCATAGATGGAAACGAAGTGAACTTGATCCTCAAATAGTTGATAAAAAACGTGTCGTGGCTTGCGATTTTCATCCGCAAGCGTTTGCCAATAGGGGAGCCATGCAGCGTCCTTGAGGCGGAATTGATACGAACCAAAGTCAATCGTTCGTATCACTTCCCGAGTTGGCATCTCACTAACCTGCATCCATTGCATCTTCGACATCTTTTGAAGCGATGCGGGCAAATCGGCATAAGGAATCCCGGAAGATAAAGCCATTGCCATCGCCAGGTCTTCGGTTGATCCTGGGCTATCCGAGCTAACTTCAGCGTGTTTCGCCAGAGCATGGATCAACTGAAGACGCATCGTATCCGACGAGGAACTCGAAGACAGTTTTGCGGTCATTGGCAAAATCGAATCGAATTGCATCGACAAAATCATCTCTACAGCAGTTCGGCTTTTCGAGTTGCCGTGCTCTAGTTCGTCCAGCAAGTACTCAAACTCAACGTCGCTATCTGACATCAAGTTAGGGTACTGGTTTACCATCATGTTCATCCACTTCGGTGAAGCCATTTCACTTCCGTCGCTAAGGATCCGGCCACCCCACGCACGACATCGTTTAAGTAGAGCGCGGGCAACTTCACCTTTTTGCTCTTTGGTGTCTGCGAGCTGCACCAGTGCCGTCGCAGCCGAGACTGCGATGTCAACGTTGCGATCTTTCTCGAAAAGGTTCATCCAAGCGTTATAGGGGTAACCTCGATAGATCGGCGTTTCCGCATTCGTGACCGCATGCATCGCGGCCACCACTTCGCGATCACCATCGAGTGTCGCGATCGCTACGCCTTTGATCGCAAGATCCCGTGACTTACTCCTTGGCATATTAGCGATCGCGTTAGAGTCACCCGAGGTCGTTTCCCTATGAGCCTGCGGCAACGCAGTGGTACCTGCCGTCACGCTGACATCAACGTTGCCGTTCGAATCGACAATCGCCGACGAATTTTCGGGCAGCGAAATACGGTTCACACTTCCATCGGAACGTTGAATCGTTAACCAAGTTCCCAATAGCAGTCCAACGGGAATACCACCGGCCGCCAAAGCAACCAGCAGCCAACGCGATGGCCAAGACTCATCGGAACGGGAATTTATGTTTGCGTTCGGCTGGCTAAACGCATGATGTTGGAGTGGCCCAACCGTGCGAGCAAATTGAACTAGCTTAGCCAGATCAGCCTGATGGGCGAGCGGTTGCAAGGCTAGAGATACGTCCTGAGCCGACGATGGGCGATCAGCGCGGTCCTTGGCAACCAATCCTTCGATGATCGCTGAAAGCTGAGACGATCTTCCTCGAAACGGATCAGGCACCGTGATTGGATCAGGCGAAACGTGGGCGGTCAGCTTAGCGAAGTTCGTGGCGTGATTTGCATCATCGTAAGGTGCCGAACCAGTCAGTAGTTTCAGCAGTGTACAACCGAGGGAATAAAGATCCGAACGAATGTCAACGTCACGCGCATCGTGAATTTGTTCCGGCGACATGTAGTCGGCCGTTCCAAGCGCCAATCCAGTTGCCGTACCATCAACCTGCGATCCTTGCGTCAACTGAAACCGAGCTAGTCCGAGATCAAGCAGCTTCACCTCTCCATCGCGATTGAGCATGATGTTCGACGGCTTGACGTCGCGATGCACGAGACCGTTTCGGTTAGCATACTCAAGTGCTGCGGCAACGGCTCGGCCGATCGCGGCAACGGCTTCAGGCGACAACGGACCGAGCCGTTGCACAATCTGGCTGAGGTCTAGTCCGTCGACGTACTCCATGATCAACACGGGTTGACCGCTAAGTTCACGCGCGTCCAAGGCCGAGACGATGTTAGGATGGCTGAGTTGCCCAAGTGCCCGCATCTCCGCTTCAAAGCGCTGAGTTGCTCGCTTATCAGATAAGCGTTTGCCCGAAATGATTTTGACGGCGACGTCGCGTCCCAATCGAAGGTGCTCGGCTCGATAAACAATGCCCATCCCGCCATGTGCGACCGCATCGAGCAGTCGGTAGTCACCCAAATCCATGGGCAATGCGAACGGCTCGGCGTGAGGATCATCGTCCTTGTCACGGTTAATCGCTCCCAACGCCAACGAAGTGGCCCAGTCACAGTCGGGTTCCTCCATGAATGGGTTGGCGGATTCCGATTGTCGCAACTGCTGAAGCAACGAATCGCTCGAGTCGGATTCGATCTTCGCCAGTTTTCCCCGACATTCCTCACACTGTTGAACATGCTCGACCACTGGCGATTCTTGAAGCTCACCGAGCCGGCCATGGACCAGATCAACCAGTGTTTCGTCGGACGGACATAAAGAAACTTGCATGATAGGGAGCCTTTTTGAACAAAATGACAGTCAAAACAACGTCTACAGTTAAGAACGTCGTGGTCTGACACCATTTATGTGGGCAATTCACCCAGCCGCTGTTTCAGCCGTCGAAGCACCCGGCAACGGGCCTGATAAACCGACGATACTCGCAACGACAGTCGGTCGGCCACTTCGGCCGCAGGCATATTTTCGATGGCGGTCATGCGGAATGCTTCCCAGGTCTTCGGTTCAAACTCGTCGCGGATCAAACTAAGCACCCGCTGAGCCACTGTGACTTCAATCGCTGAAATGGAAGAGGGGTCAGCATCGAGATCGGGCACCGCCTGTAACCAATTCAACGCATCGGTGCCGCCTTGAGGCTGAGCCTGACGTGACCGGCGTCGATAGTGGTCCGCAACTTTGGTTCGCGTGATCGTCGCCATCCAAGCCCGGAAACTCGCACCGGGCCGATCACGGTCGAATTGATGAATCTTAGCGGAAATCGTTGCGAAAACGTCTTGAACAACGTCTGCGGCATCGTGTCCGGTCAGCCCCGATTTTCGGCACCAATGGTAGATCACAGGCGAAAAGGTCTCGACCAAACGTGTCCAGGCGGGCGAGTTCATTTCACGAAGTCGGACGAGAAACAACGACGAGATACTAGGTGAATGAGTCATGATATCACCCATTCTAGCTCATTCACATTCACGACATTGGACTCACTCGCGATCAAACATTAGTCGGTCACCGATGCCTGATCCAAGCAAGATTCGCGGCCACAGCAAACGGGGCAGGGTACTTCGGCATGTCTTTCCCCAAGCATAGTACCGGAAGCAATGCCGCGTGGTTGCCCGTTTTAATCGAGTTGCACCACCGATCGCACAATCACGAGCACTCGCGATTGCATGTTACCGAGATGCCAACGCGCCGAATGACCATGGGCTGTCCGTCAAACCAACGAACGACGCGGGAAGCGAACTGTCAGTCCGCAGCGCGGGCGGACATTCGGTCGCCTCAATAGAACGAACCTTCACGCTACGGCGTCGTGATGTGTCCGAAGGCGTCGCCTTTAACGTCGACTGATTCGCTAACCGGAGGATCCTGAGTAAGGCGAACCGAGAGTGCCGCAGTGTAAGTGCTGCGTTCTTCTTCACTGCCAAACTCCAAAGGTCGAAGCTCATGTAGTTCATCGAGCGAACGCAAATGGTGCTTCTCGAGAAAAACGATGAGGCCATCCAACAGGCGACGGATCGTATCGGCACCGTTTCGGTAGACCTCGGAAGTGACCATCGCCACATCGGCACCGGCCAACAGCACTTTGATCACATCCTCACTTGAGGCAACGCCGGCACTGGCAGCAATCGACATTGCCGGGCAATGACCATGAACTTGCATGATATGGCCAATGGTATCGACAACTCGCCCTGGTTGAGTGAGCGACCAGTGAGAGTTGAGCTTGAACGAGTCGAGGCAGATGTCCACGTTGGGTTGGCGCCCATACATCACCAAGCCATCGGCTCCCGAACAAATCCGCCGAGCAAGATGCGGAATACTCAACCCACCACGTTCGAGTTTGATGAATAAAGGTACGGTGATGGACTGCTTGATCTCGGAAATGGCGTCAACCACCGAGTTCTCTAAGTCAATCGCCCCCGTGTAGTCGCTCACCGGGCCGTGATGCACGTTTAACTCAATCGCAGCAGCACCCGCTTCTTCTAACTCGCCAGCAAAATCTAGCCAACCGCTGTCGGTATATCCATTGAGCGACGCAATCACCGGTATGGTTGAATAGGTGGCAGCGCGGTTCACAAGCGCCAAGTAGCACTCTGCACTTTGACACGCGGTGTGGACATAGTAACGGTTGCTTCGGTTCAGCAACTCTCGTTCGCGCTGGGATACGGGTCGATCGGTTTTGATTGCCCAACGCACCACCTGTTCTTCGAACAACGATGGTAGCACGATCGCACCCGCGCCAGCTTCTTCAAATGAACGCCGAGTCTGTTCGTCAGCCGTTAATGGGCAAGCACCGACAATGATTGGTGACCGCAGACATAGGCCACCGTAGTGCGTCGTCAGATTCAAACTCATTGATACACTCGATTAAGGGAGACAAGAGAGAAGAAGAGGCGACGTTAAGAGGATGCCATTTCTGATTGCGAGACTTGTTCAGATCGCCTGCTGGTGTTGATCCCGCGAGAGATCCAAACGCTGCAAGGAGAGTGTCGAAGCACGTAACGTGATGTGCTGCCCAGCAAGAAACGTGAAAGATTTCCACGTGGCGTTTCGCCAACCACCATCAGATCAATTCCATTTTTCTCGGCAAAGCTAACCAGACTTTCTCCGCGATGCTCTGACTCAATCAAGTGAGTTCGAATGTCAGAGGCGACGTCGGACAATTGAAGTTTTGATTCCTTCAAATCCTCGTCATGTTGCTTCACTGATTGCTCGTCGTGAATCAGCTCGCCGTAGACACCAAGAAGATAGGTGACGATTGACACAACATGAAATTCGGTTCCGCTCGTCCAAGGAATTTCACCGATCTCGGCAATCGCTCGCTTAGCTGGTTCGCCACCTTCGTAACCTAAGCAAACGCGAATAGGACGCGGGCTGTCTTCTAAACCGCTCGGACGGACCACCAGAACGCTGCATGGCGCATGGGTCGCCACGTGATCGCTCACGCTGCCAAGCAGAACGCGACTTAACTGAGATCGCCCCGTCGCACCGACCACGACCAAATCAACGTTCAACTCTTTGGCCGCCTGAACAATCGTTTCACCGATATTCCCTTGGCGATACTCGTGATGGATCAGCACATTGGCACCATCGAACTTCTCACATACGTTCGCGTGCGTCGCTTCAGCGAGTTCGCGTGCATGTGAATTGACCTGCTCAATCATCTCGGTAGCGGCGTAACTACCGTGAATGTAGACCGGTTCGATCACGGTCAGAATGGTCAATTCAAGACGGTCGCGATGGGGTAAGTGTGCGAGCAATCGAACCGCTTGGTCGGAAGCTGGTGAGCCGTCGACGGCGAGGAGTACGTGGCGCATTGTCTTTCTATCCCACAGTTTGGCGTCATAAGGTTGTGAATCTAGCCAATACGCATGCAATCCGAGTGCCAAAGAGCGCATAGCCTGCGGGCGCGGCAAATCAGTGACACGACGTGTGCGTACTGTCTCAGGATGAGTCCCTACGTCTCATCGCTATGTCACAACCCGTACAGGTAAACGAAACTTCAGCATCATCATCAACCGACTCTTCCGATTCAGGTCTTTGGGCACTCATGCCTAAATCGCCGCAGCATGAATTTAGCCTGGGCTCCGAGAGGACATGCGACGTCAACACCTCGAGTCAGAACATCAGACGACCTAGAAACATCAGACAACCCCGAAGGCCAACATTGCATCGGCAACCTTCTTGAACCCCGCGATGTTCGCACCACGCACGTAGTCGCAATAGCCGCCGCCCATCTGACCGTACTCAAGGCATTGCTTATGGATACCGTCCATGATGTCGACAAGCAATTGTTGCAGTTGCTCTTCCTTCCAAGAGATGCGGGCTGAATTCTGGCTCATTTCGAGACCGGACACGGCTACTCCGCCTGCATTCGCTGCTTTACCAGGTGCGAAAAGAACTTTGGCCTTTTTGAAGACGTGAACGCCTTTGAGTTCCGTGGGCATGTTTGCCCCCTCGCTGATCGCAATGCAACCATTCTTGACAAGCGATTGAGCGTCCTCGCTCGATAACTCATTTTGCGTAGCGCACGGCAGCGCTACGTCGCAGGGGACGTTCCATGGCGACTTAGCTTCGTGATAGGTCGCTCCTTTGAACTCTTCAACATACTCACTAATTCGACCGCGACGGACATTCTTCAACTGCTTGATCCAGCGAAGTTTTTCAAGGTTGATGCCATCGGGGTCATGAATAAACCCACCACTATCGGACAACGTTACCACGCTTGCACCTAGATGCGTCAACTTCTCGGCTGCATGAGTTGCAACGTTCCCTGATCCCGAGACGACCGCGATTTTCCCGCGCAAGTCATCGTCTTTGGTTTTCAGCATGTTGGCAAGGAAATACACCGCGCCATAACCAGTTGCCTCCGTTCGAATCAGCGATCCGCCATATTCGAGTCCTTTGCCTGTCAGCACTCCGGTGAATTGATTAGTAATTCGCTTGTATTGCCCGAACATGTACCCGATCTCACGAGCCCCCACGCCGATGTCTCCTGCTGGAACATCCACGTCCGCACCGACATGGCGATAGAGTTCGGTCATGAACGATTGACAAAAGCGCATCACTTCTCGATCGCTCTTACCCTTAGGGTTAAAGTTCGCACCGCCCTTTGCACCACCCATCGGCAAACCTGTGAGCGCATTCTTGAAGGTCTGCTCGAACGCTAAGAACTTTAGCACGCTTTCCGTGACGGAGGGATGAAACCGAATGCCGCCTTTATACGGACCGATGGAATTGTTGTTCTGCACTCGCCAACCACGTTGCACGCGCACATTTCCGTTGTCGTCTTCCCAGCAAACTCGAAAAGAAATGATCCGATCCGGTTCGGCAATCCGCCTTAGGATTTGTGCTTCGTGATAGCGTTCCTTATCGGCAATAAACTCGAAGATATCTTCGGCGACTTCTTGGACCGCTTGTATGAACTCGGATTGTCCAGGATTTCGTTTTGCCACACCCTGCATGAATTTGGGTAAGTCGACATGTTCAGAGATGGCCATAGATAAATCCTTTTTGGTGATAAGTGGTTGAGCCACTGACGCTGGAAAACAGGCATCAGCATGACTTACGAGTTTCTTCGAATTACCAGGTTGCGAATTTCTGTCATTTCTTCCATTGCGAAACGAATTCCTTCGCGTCCTAGCCCCGAATCCTTGACTCCGCCGTAAGGCATATTGTCCACGCGATAGCTGGGGACATCGTTAATAACGACGCCGCCAACTTCGAGTCGATCCCAGGCATCCAATGATTTGAACAGATCGCGAGTGAAGATGCCTGCCTGCAAGCCAAACTTGCTGTCGTTTACTTGATCGAGGGCCGCGTCAAAATTAGAAAAGCGGGACAGAATCGCGAGCGGGCCAAACGCTTCTTCACGGTTCACCTTTGCATTTGCGGGCACATCTTCCAACAATGTCGCGGTCATCATTGCCCCTGTTCGTTGGCCACCGCAAAGAAGTTTAGCCCCGTCCGCGACTGCTTCGCTAATCCAACCTTCCAGTCGCTCGGCCTCTTTGTCGTCAATCATGGGACCGATAAATGTCGAACGATCTTTGGGATCGCCGCAAACAAGCTCGCGGGTCCGCTCGATTAGCCGATCGCGAAACTGATCATAAATATTGTCGTGAATGATAATGCGTTGGACGCTCACACAGCTTTGCCCGGACTGGTAGAAGGCGCCCACGATGATGCGTTCCAACGCGTCGTCCAAATCAGCGTCCTGATCAATAACGACGGCAGCGTTGCCACCGAGTTCCAACACCACTTTCTTCTTTCCCGCCTTGGCCTTCAATTCCCAACCCACATCCGACGAACCGGTGAAGGACAATAGTTTTAGTCGATCATCGACTGTGAATTGATCCGCTGCTTCGCGACGAACGGGAAGAATCGAGAACGCCCCAATGGGCAAGCTCGTTTCAGCCAGTACCTCGCCGATCATGATCGCTCCCAAAGGCGTCCGGCTGGCAGGTTTCATCACCAACGGACATCCAACCGCAATGGCCGGCGCGATTTTGTGGGCGGCCAAGTTCAGCGGAAAATTGAATGGCGAAATAAAACTGCATGGGCCGATGGGAACTCGCTTCCACATGCCCTGATAGCCCTTGGATCTCTGCGAGATATCGAGCGGTTGAACCTCACCGGTCATCCGCACTGATTCCTCAGCAGCGATCCGAAACGTATCGATCAGCCGCGAAACTTCGCCTTCGCTGTCCTTAATCGGCTTGCCCGCTTCCACGCAAAGAGAATATGCAAGTTCGTCAAACCGGTCTTTGAATCTTTCGACGCAGTGCATCAAGACGTCTTGGCGTTCATAGCTTGCCATCCGCGCCATTGGCTCGACCGCTCGCACGCAACCTGCAATCGCGGTGTTGATCATTTCACGATTGGCAAGAGCAACTCTAAACGCGACCTTACCGGTAAACTTGTCAGTCACCGCGAGATCATCGTTGGGTTGCTCTGCTTTATTGTTCAAATAGAGCGGATAGACGTCCTTCAAGATGCTCATCGTTGCGCACTCAGCGATTGGTTTGGTGTCGGATACTCGTTCGCGTTGATAGCGATACCAATAGAGCTCGCGATGATTCGAAAGAAAGATATCTGACGACGATACGGCATGTTGGTCGTGAGCATATCAGACTATTTGTTGGCTTCGGCGGTGAGCTTTTTCAGCGAGTGCTCGATCGCTCCAACCAATTTTTTCGACGCATTGACCGAAAAGCGATAGGTATCGACTTTATCTTTTGTTTTGTTCTCCAACTGAAGAAATCTTGCGTCCTGATCCGAGTCAACCGATAACGCCCACTCCGCGTCCTTCAAAGCCGTTTCAACTTTCGATCGCTGGACCTTGTCCGTCGGTTTTGACTCAATGGCTTTGGCAAACGCCTTGAGCAAAGTTTCGGTTTGATTCGCATCGAGCATCAGCATTCCACCAGCCGGAGGTGCGGCTTCACCAGGCTTCAATGGGACCATCAGCGAAAGTTGGACCGAAGGATCCATGCCCGCGTAGTTCGTTGAATTCACGTACGTGTATCCGGTGCGGGATGTGCCGGTGTGAACGAACGGCGATGGATCACCAATCCATGACGCGTTCCCAATCACCACCGAATGAATGGTCGGATCGAACGTGTCGTCCTCGGGGTGCCAGTCCGCACCAAGCAAAGTCCCCGGAACGAACCCTAACACCAAAATGATGCTGAACAGGAAAGAAGCGAGCGTGCGATTCATAGGGTCATCCTTATCGTCGGAGGAGTCAAAATTTAGTGTTGGCTAGGCGATCATTCTTAGCGATGGCGCGGGAACGAATACTAATTTAGTCGATCGCTTGAATCATGAAGGGACAGATCATCCGCATCCCCGTGTGCGTAATGTCTCAATCCAAGCAGATACCTTGGTTGTCCTTGACGACGACTGGGCTTGAGTACATGAACTAAAGCTAAGAATCGTTTATGTTGTAGTTAGCACAACGATGGTCAATGACCAAGATGCGATCAAGTTCTAGCGGTGTTTTCACCGTAATCAAATTGGCCAACTCGAAAGTTGCCTTTCTTAACCAGTGATTTCGAATGAAAGTGATGATTGATGACGGAAAATAGCAAAGACTCGCTTTTTGATCGCCTGGGCGGCGCAGAGTCACTGACGATAATGGTTAAAGAAATGTACGAGAGCGTTTTGCGCGACGAAGAACTCGCCCCGTTCTTCGCGAACACGCCGATGGAGCGTCTGCATCATATGCAGTTTCAGTTTTTGGCTTCTGCGCTGGACGGTCCTGCTGGGTACACGGGCGCTGAACTGACGTCGGTTCATGCCGGCCGTGGAATCACCGGTCAGCACTTTGCTAAATTCTGCGGGCATTTTGCCGAGACACTCGAACGTCATGGGGCAAGTCCTCAGGACGTCGACGAAGTGTTAGGTCGTTTGGCGTTGTACAAAGACAAGATTACCGGAGATGCCAACGTCGATGGTTAGCGATTGCTCCCGAATCATATTCAACCGAAGGTGGCTTCGATGAACGAACCAGACACCTCGCGTTGGCGATCGCTGCTAAAGATGCAACCCACGTTTAGTCTTGAGCTAAGCGATGAGGCATCCGACTTTGCGAAACGAATCCGCGATTCAATTCCTCAGTTTGATTTCCGTGATCATGTATCCACGGCTGGTACCTGTATCGACTTCAAAATCGATCCACAGGAACGACGATTCTGGTCACCGCACTTATCCGTCCAAGTGCATTCGCTCGAGGAAGGATCGCAGGTTCGAGCACGCTTCTCACCTCGGCCCGAGATTTGGACGATGTTCATGGCCGTGTATGGCGTGATGGCGATCATTGCCTTCGGTGCTGCGATCTTCGCGTACGTGCAGTGGTTCCTGGGCGACCGCCCGTGGGCAATCGTACTGATCCCATTCTGTTTATTAGTAATCGTAACGCTGCATGTCGCCAGCTTGATCGGCCAAAACTTAAGCGCCGATCAGATGCACACGCTGCATGAACGATTCAACCAAGTTGTGGCTGCTGCCAAGCAATCCAACTAGACATCGCAAGGTTCTTGCGATGTCAAACTTAGCTACGATGAAGATGTAAGTCTTGGATGCTAGTCTTGGATGAGAGTTCACTACGATTCAGATACCGCTGCGGCGGAATGAAACACGTGCCCTTTTTGCGGACCGTGCTGGGTGCCCGTCAATATTTCGGGTCCGTCTTCGGTCATCAAAACGGAGTGCTCGAATTGGGCGGAGGGCCGTCCATCTTTCGTTCGCACAGTCCAACCATCGGACTTGTCACTGCGAGTGTAGCGACTGCCGGCATTGATCATTGGCTCGACCGTGAAACACATGCCGGGATACAGTCGGTCGATACGGCTTTGGCGATTGGGAAAGTGAGGAATGGATGGGTCCAGGTGGAATTGACGGCCCAGTCCATGACCAACGTATTCGCGAACCACCGTGAAGCCTCGGCGATGAGCCTCGGGAACCACCGTTTCACCAATCAATGAAACGCGACATCCAGGGGTCAACGCGTCGATGGCAAGGTGCATGCAATCAAATGCACACTGCATCACGGCACGCTTCTCTTCGGACACTTCACCGATCATGAACGTCTCGCTTTGATCGCCATGCCATCCATCGACGATGGTCGTGATGTCCACGTTGATAATGTCGCCGTCCTTGAGTTCATAGTCATCGGGAATCCCGTGACAGATCACTTCGTTCACGCTCGTGCAACAGCTCTTGGGGTAGTTCTGATATCCCAGCGTTGCAGCGACATGACCATGATCGCGGGTCCAGTCGCTGACGAGCTGGTCAATTTTCCCAGTCGTGACTCCCGCATGCACATGCGGTCGCAGGTAGTCCATCAACTGCGCGTTCACACGTCCAGCACGCCGCATTGAATCTTGTTGCTCAGGGGTGAGGATGAGCTTCTTTTGCTTCTTCAACATCAACTTGAAGGGTTCGAGGAGATCCGAGGGAAGGGCAATCCGACAATTCAGTTCAGTGCCCGCTAATCATCGTCATTGGTTCGTCGCTAGTTCGCTGCTGCGTGACAGTTTCAAATATTACGGGCACTAAATCTTAACGACTACTTTCAACTTCAACGGGCACTTCGGCGGGTCAGCACGACTTCGGCAAAGCCGCCGCCCAGCAGGCCCCGCCGTCGGGCGAGCCCCGCCATCAGGCAGCCCCGATATCAGGCAAACCCCGAATTCAGTTAGTCCCAGCATCCGGTTTCCAGGACCTAGTGCTCCCAAACCCCGAACGGCCAGGCACCGTTGACGAATGGCCCTATGGTACCAGCCGACCGAGCACAGCCCAAGACTTGAAATCGGGCGGCCAAAATTAGGGATTTGAAAGCAGAGCCTTGCAATGAGCGACACGAAACCGAGCCCGAAGAAGTCAAAAATCAACCGCGGGGAGCAAAACTTGTTCCGCATGCAGGGGTTAGAACGAATGTCAACCGTTCTCGAAGCTCTACGGGATCGAGATCACGGGAAGAACGTTCTGCGAAGTTACCTCAAGTGACTACGATAAGTCAGTCTCTTTACAGCACAAAACAAGGCCTATTGGTCTCTATTTATGAAAATGAATTTCGACCGCTGCTCTCTTAGCGTCCCTGCGGCGCTCTCGCTAATCCTCGTTTGGGGAAGCTTCACGAGCCCCCTAGCCCCCGCGCAAGCCCCTGAATCTAGGGTTACTGACAGCGAGGGGATGTTGAAATTCAATTTTTCCGGGGCCGATTGGCGTAGCGTTCTCGAGTGGTTTGCCGAGGAAGCCGACCTATCGCTTCAGCTCGATCAAGTGCCCCTGGGCACCTTTACCTTCGCCGATCCACAACGCAGCTATTCGATTGGCGATGCACTCGATGTGCTCAACCTTTCTTTGATGAAACGAGGCTACTCGGTTGTACGTCGAGGTCGACTGTTGCAGGTGATCGACCTGGAAGCCGAGAACGCAGAAAAGCTGATCAGCGAAATTGCCGAGCTCGTTCCGCCAGACCAACTCGATTCGAGAGGCCGCAGCGACATTGTTAGCACGGTGTTTCCACTGGGAAGCCTTACCGCTCAAGCGGCTCGAGAGGAGCTCGCTCAGTTGATCGGGCCGTGGGGCCGAGTGGTCGTGCTTGAAAGCGCTCGACAGGTCAAAGTGACCGAGACCGCGACGAAGTTGATCGCAATCCGAGATTTGCTTCGATCAACGGAAACCGCTGACACCGAAGTGATCGAAATCGTTCTCAAACACCGAAGCGCAGACGAAGTGCTTGAGATTGCGAGACCCCTTTTAGGGATTGAACCCGGCGAGAACTCCAGCGAAGACATTCGAATTTCGGTCAGCCCATTAGCCGACCGAATCTACGCCACCGGTTTGCCAGGCAAAACAGGCCTGTTGAAATCGTTGGTGGTTAAAGCCGACACCCCGATTGTGATTGCGGCGGCGGAAGATGGCGAAGAAATTGCTTTGCCAAACTTTAGAACTCACCGCATCAACATTGCCGATACCGCGACGGTTTTTGACGTTCTGCAAACCTTGCTGGCTGGAACCCCCGACGCGCGTATCGCGATCGACCCCAAGACGAACTCGATCGTTGCGTGGGCACGTCCGCAAACGCACGAGATGATTTCGAAATCAATCGCTGAAATGGAAGGCAAGGGTCAAGACTTCAAGATCATAGAATTGCGACGTCTCGATCCCGCACAAGCATTGCTGACGATCAACAAGTTCTTCGGAGTCAGCGCGGAAGGCGGCGTGGGACCAACCATCGACGGAGACCCAGAAACCGGCAAACTATGGGTTCGCGGAACGCCTGAGCAAATCGCCACGGTGGAACGATTGATCGGCGAACTTGAAGGCGGCAGTCCTCTGGGTGAAATGAGCGACAAGGTTCGCGTGTTGCCGTACTCAGGTCGTGTTGGCCAAGATGCCCTGATCCATGCGCAAAGTCTGTGGCCCGTCACAGGACGATCCAACTCGATTCGCGTGATCACACCTTCGCAGTTTCAGTCCGAAAATCCTTCGGGCGGAATTCAAGAACGTCGCATCCGACGCCCGGAACCCGAAGACGACAAGCGGCGTGCGCCCGCTCGCAAGCAACCGCCCCTAGAACTCGAGGGCACGACCGAAGCAAGCTATCGTGCTGGCACGAAGAATTCGCCCCAGTACGCATCACAGCCTACCGCTCAATACACCTGGGTCACCGAGCCTCAATCGCCGGATCAAACCTCAGGTGACGAAGACCTCGGTAAGGAAACTTCGATCAGCACCATGGGTGGCGGCGATATTGTGATCCAGATGACTCCGGCCGGAATCTTGATTGCATCGGAGGACACAGAGGCACTCGATGCTTTCGAGTCGCTCATGAAATCACTTGCGGAACCCAACTTGTCGACCTCTGACCTGCCCACGATTTACTGGCTCAAGTACACCAAAGCCGACGAAGCTGCGGAATTGATTTCTAAGGTGCTCGGCGGAACCGAAAGCGCAATCTCATCAGCCGTCGATAGCGTGTCTGGTGGGTTTGGCGGCGGGATGCTGGGCGGCTTGATGGGCATGGGAGGCGGCGGTGAATCGCAATCCAGTTCAGCGAAGTCAATTTTGACCGCAACCGGTTCGATCAGCATTGTTCCCGATGCGAGGCTCAATGCGTTATTCGTGCAAGCCAATTCCGGTGACCTGCAAAAGATTGAAATGATCTTGGAAAAAATCGACCGTGCCGAAAGTCCCGAGAACATTGAAACCAAAGGTCGCCCCGGGATCATTCCCGTGATCTACCAGGATGCTGCTGAGGTTGCCAAAGTGATCAAAGAAGTCCTTGGCGACCGCATCGAAGGACAAAGTTCCAAGCAAAGCGGTGGTGGCGGAGGAGGCGGTGGCGGTGGCGGAGGCGGCGGACCCTCACCGCGAGATTTTTTCCAAGCACTTCGTGGAGGCGGTGGTGGTGGCGGACAAGATAAAGAAGGGACCACTAGCCAACCCACAAAGATCAACATTGCCGTCGATGCAAAGAGCAACTCGCTTGTCGTTGTCGCAACACCCAACGATTTTGCTGATGTCGAAGAACTCGTCCGGCAACTTGATGCTGGCGGGATGAATACCGAGGAGACCGTTACTACCTATACGATCAGTGGCAACGTAAACCCAGACGTTATGAAGGCGGCGTTGGAGTCAATATTGGGCAAGCAAACGGGATCGACATCGAGCAGCGACTCGAAGTCCGGCTCCACCGCATCTAGCACAAGTACGTCAGGATCCAGCACCAGCACGGAACAAAGCGCAGCCGATATCCAACGACGTATCGAATTCTTCCGCTCGCTTCGTGGCGGTGGCGGAGGAGGAGGCAGTCCCTTTGGTGGCGGCCGATCCGGCGGTGGTGGCTTTGGTGGTGGTCGACCTGGCGGTGGTGGCGGAGGAGGAGGCCGGCGAGGCGGACAGTAATCGTCTCACACTGGCAATTCTCAGGCGACCATTCGATCTTTTTTAAACTCATTTAGCTTTTAAACCATGCAAGCTGGAAATATTCTTCATCGCCGCGGACTGCTGAACGACGAACAGCTTCAGCAGAGCATCAAGGCCGATACCTCGGGCGTATTGCAGGCAGCGGTTTCGCTTGGTTACATCGATGAACAAAAGGCACTCGAAGCGCTCGCCGACGAAGTGGGTTTGGAATACGTCGACCTGCGCACGCGTGACATCGACCTCGAAGCCTTGAAAGATTTCCCACAGAAGCTGATCTACCGTAACTCGCTTTTTCCGATCGGCTTTTCGGATGATTCGATCGTCGTCGCTACCAGCGATCCGCTTGACCTCTACCCGCTCGACGAAGCGAGTGCGGCCACGGGGCGAAATATTGTGCCGGTCGTGGCCCAGAAAGAAGAAATCGCTCGCCTGATGAATCGACACCTCGGTGTCGGTAGCGAAACCATCGAAGGCATGATGGCGGCCAAGGGCGAAAGCGAAGTCGAATTGCTTGAGCAGTTGGAAACCGACGGCAGCGAACTGAGCGAAATGGCTCAGGAAGCCTCGGTGGTTCGATTGGTGAACGAGATCTTGTTGGAAGCCATTCAGTCGCGGACCAGTGACGTCCACATCGAATCGCAAGGTAGCGGCTTAGTCGTTCGTTTTCGAATCGACGGAATTCTGCATACGCAGCCCACGCCGCCAGAGATCAACCGGTTCCAAGCTGCGATCATCAGCCGTTTGAAGATCATGGCACACTTGAACATTGCCGAAAAACGATTGCCTCAAGACGGTCGAATCAAGCTTCGCGTTCACGGCCGCGAAGTCGACATTCGCTTGAGTGTGATTCCGATGATCCACGGCGAAGGCTTGGTCATGCGGATTCTCGATAAGGCGTCGATGGTATTCGAGCTGCAAAGCTTGGGCATGTCGCGTGAAATTTATGATCGTTTCAGCAAGATCATTCAATTGCCACACGGTATCGTGCTGGTTACGGGTCCCACCGGTTCTGGTAAAACGACAACGCTTTACAGCAGCCTGCTTCAGATTCGATCGCCGGAAACGAAGATCATCACGACGGAAGATCCGGTCGAGTATCAGCTTGATGGAATCAATCAAATTCAGGTCCATCCTAAGATCGGCCTTACTTTCGCCGCCTCGCTGCGAAGTATCTTGCGTCATGACCCGGACGTCGTCCTCGTCGGTGAAATTCGTGACTTGGAAACGGCTGAAAATGCGATCCAGGCGTCGCTGACCGGACACCTCGTGTTTAGCACCTTGCACACCAACGATGCATCAAGCGCGTTCACTCGAATGGGCGACATGGGCGTCGAGCCGTTTTTGGTTGCCGGAACCGTCGAAGGAGTGATGGCACAACGGTTGTTGCGTCGTTTGTGCCCTCACTGCAAAGAACCTGTTGAGCCGTCCAAAGCGGACTTGCCCCCTGACTTCCCCCACGATCGCTTCAACGGTGAAACGCTGTATCAACCCGTCGGTTGTCGCGAATGTCGTGGATTTGGATACAGCGGCCGAATGGGTATTTACGAATTACTAGTCACCAACGACGCGATTCGGCAACTGGCTCAGGACCGTGCTAGCAGTTGGAACATTCGGCGTGAAGCAGTCAACAATGGAATGCGAACGTTGCGAATGGACGCATTCGATAAGGTCATCGCGGGCCACACCAGTGTTGACGAACTCTTGCGAGTGACCAAGGGCGACGTTCAGTAACGCGTGAACTTCGAAATGATCGCTCAGCTATAATTCTTCTTTCACCATGCTCGTTCTAATCGGCGATTTAACCTCGCTGTGTCATTCATCCACTTAATTCAAACGGAATGATTTCCGTTCCAACTTTCATGGCAACCTTCTCTTACACTGCTCGCGACATGACCGGCAAATTGGTCACTGGTTCGCTCGAAGCGAACAACGAACGAGACGTGGCGGTGATGCTTTCGGAACGGTCGCTCTTTCCTGTTAACGTCAAGGACAGCTCTACCAAGACCGGTGTCGTCGCGACGATGTCGGGCGGGCGAAAGAAAGTCAACGGTCAAGTGATGGCCGTTTTCTATTCGCAACTCGCATCCCTGTTGCGCGCAGGTGTGCCGATGATCCGCTCGCTAAACGTTTTGGGCGAACAATCCAGTAGTCCCGTGCTTGGTGAAGTGATTAGCGAAATTCGCGGACGCGTTGAAGATGGTGAATCGCTTGGCGACGCGATGGCCGCTTACCCCAAGATCTTCAGTGACATGGGGTGCAACATGGTCCGAGCGGGCAGTGAAGGTGGGTTTCTTGAAGACGCGCTCGAACGCGTGGGGGCTTTCACCGAATTGCAAGAAGACTTGAAGGGGCGTACGGTCAGCGCGATGGCTTACCCGATCTTCCTGTTTTCAGTCGGCAGCGTCGTATTGTCAGCATTGTTGGTCTTCTTCGTTCCCAAATTCGACATGCTTTTTGAACGCTTGCGGTCCAAGGGGCAAATGCCAGTGATGACGGAATGGCTGCTATCATTCAGTGCCTTCCTACAAAGTTACGGCTGGATCTTGTTGGTTGCGATGGCTGGACTTGTCATTGCGATCCGAATGCACCTGAAGACCGATGCGGGACGGGACACCGCAGATCGTTTCAAGTTGAAGATCCCCGTGCTGGGCAACATCTTAATGAACTTGTCAGTGGCTCGATTTTGCCGCGTGCTCGGTACGCTGCTGGGTAACGGCGTTCCCATATTAAAGTCGCTTGAAATCAGCAGCACTGCTGCGGGCAACCGCCTGCTTTCGCGTTCGATTACGTCAGCCACCGAGAACATCAAGAGTGGTGAAAGCCTGGCTTCGCCCCTCCGTGCATCCGGTTACTTTCCACCGTCGGTGATCGAAATGATCAGTGTTGGTGAAGAAAGCAATTCACTCGACACCGTGTTGCCCGATATCGCGGATTCGCTCGAAAAGATCACCTTCCGCCGCTTGGACCTGTTCGTTCGTTTGCTCGAACCAATCATGCTGCTCGTGATGGCGATTCTAGTACTAGGCGTTGTCCTTTCGCTACTCGTTCCAGTTCTAAAATCGAGCACGACGCTTTAAGTCGATTCGGCGGTGACGCGAGCGATGAAGCAAGCGGTAAGGCGAGCCGGCGTTATCGCACGATTGGTTCTTGCCAGCTTCGGTGCGTTAGACATCCATCGTCTTGTCGATCCACGTTTTCCATTCGCTTATTTCCTGAGCCGATAAGTTCGGTTCGGGAAGCGGCGACAACTTTGTGCTGGCGTGGACCGATGCAGTGTTGGACTTTGTGCTTGAAACCGGCATTGGGGCGCGGACGGTTAGTAACCCGTTGACATTCACTTCGAAGCCAATCGTGCGAGTTCGTTGGTCGCCCGCCCCTGACCCAACGTCGAGATCATAGCGTCCGAGCGTTTGCCAGTTGTCATCTTTGACGCCGGCGGATTCCACCAACGACACAGTCATCGATTCACGTTTAGAACTTGCGGTTAGACGTCGATTGGTGCGGGCGGGCAACAACGTGCCCTTGGGAATGATCGGCAAGATCCGGCGACGACCCTTCGCGTCCTCGACCAGGATCCCAATCGAATGGCTCGTCACCGTGCGCGGAGGCATCATGATGTCACTACGCCCGGGTAGTTCCGAGGCCAAGCAAGCCGCCGCCCCTCGTGCCACGTCCGCGCGATCGATCGACTGCATTTCGATGTCCTGAATCGCTTCAGGCAAGACTCGTTCGCGGACCTGCTTGATCCGCAGCAGCGCCCCTAGCGACGCACACAGGTCGATCTCACTGGGGTCTACCGAAGCTTCTTTACAACACGTTTCGATTGCCTGACCGACCGCTTCCATCAAGTCCAAGCAGGATGCCAACCAAACCGATCTGTCGACTGTGACCGATACCGGTTTGCCTTTCATCGTGATCGCGATGCTGGTCGACGTCATCAACAACATGGCGTTCATCGCCTTCTCGCATTCGATCTGCAATTGCGTCGCGGAATGAATACTCTTCTTCGGATTGACGCCTGTTTGTTCTTTGATCAGCTCCGCAGCGATATCAACGAGTCGCTGCAGCCAAGGAAGGCTCCCTTGCAACCAATGTCCTGCGGTTGAAAGCTGCTGCAGCCGCAATGCACTGCGTCGAATCAGCGCGACCTCCGTTGCCGATCCCGTCACCGAGATAAACAGGATCGTCTCGTTCTTGTCCTGAGACACAGTCAAACGTGGCTCTGAATCGTTCGATGGCGACTCTTGATCTGCGGTTGTCGATGGTTCGACCGTCGACTCAGAAATGGAAAGCGATTGGACCGCAGCAATGGATCGATCAACGATCCGAACCGAACTGAAGCCCGCCAATTCGGCCGCCTGCGAAATGCTGCGACGATGCAATTGGTCGTAACTCGACGGTACCGTAATCGCAGTCGCATGCGGTGCAGGACCTTTGTAGGACGAGTCCGACAGCATTCGCTTCATCAACATTGCCAACAAAACTTCCGGCGGACATTGCCGGCTCGCGACGCTTCGGTTGACCAGCTTATTGCCGATGTACATGTGAACGCAGTGCACCATCGCCTGGGGTGATCGTGCGCGTAGGTCCATTGCGTCGGCATCAAATACCAAACCCGGGTTACTAGCGATGGCCATCCGAAATAGCCGATGGCCGTCGCGTCCAGGCGCTAGCGAAGTGATCGTCCCATCGGGCGACGAAACCGCGATCGACGCGTACTGCATCCCAAAGTCGATTCCCAGCACGGTAGCAGTCGCGCCGGAGGTTGATCCGCCTGACACGGTCGACAAGTCAGGCCTGGATTGACGCTGCGCAAACTCGGCGAGCCAATTGGGCGTGTCCGATTCGCTGGCATAATTCCCCAGGTCGTCGATCACCTCGTCAAGCGAAGCGTATCGCTGGTCCGGCGACTTTGCCATCATCCGCGAAAAGATATTGGCAAAGTTCAAGTCGACGTCGTCGCGAGCTTGCATCAGATCAGGGATTTCGCCATGACGATGGCCGTAAACCTGATCCAAGTATTCACCCGTGAACGGTGGGTTGGCCGTCAACAAGAAATACAGCGTTGCGCCGAGCGAATAAATGTCACTTCGCGAATCGACGTTGTCAGGATCTTCAAGTTGTTCGGGTGACATGAACGGCAACGTACCAATCAAGCGGCCACGAGTTGCGGACTTTGATTCGGGATCGGACGGTTCTTGGGGATCGCTGTTAGAATTTAGCGCCACGTTTTGCATTTGAGCCAAACCTAGGTCCAACACTTTCACAGTGCCGTCTTTGGACCGCATCAGGTTCCCCGGTTTGACGTCACGGTGAACAATTCCACTGCGATGAGCATGCAGTAAACCGAGGGCGGCTTGCCGAATGGTTGCGGCAGCCTCACCAACGCTCATTGGCCCGCTTCCGCTGATGACCTGAGTTAGCGTCATTCCGTCGACGTACTCCATTGCCAAGAAGTGAACGACCCCGAACTCTTCGGATTCCACTTCCCCAGCGTCGAACGCAGCAACAATATTGGGATGCAACAATCGCGACGCCGCTCGCACTTCGGCATAGAAGCGAGCCACCGCGTCTTCGTTGTCCATTCGCTCGATGGGCAACATTTTGATGGCAACGATTCGCTGCATACGGACATGTTCGGCCAGGTAGACGTTGCCCATGCCGCCCGAGCCAATCAACCCTCGCAATTCGTAATCACCGATGCGTTTAGGAGTATCGCCAAAATCATTCTTAGTGGCCTTGAGATTCGCCGACAAATCAAAGCCGTCAAAATCGCAAAAGTCCGCTTCGGAACCTGATATCCCGGAAAAATCCCGGGTAGGTTCTTCGGAGATCGGCAGCGATTCTTCAGAAAAATCGGTCACGCGGTTGGATCACAAAGAGTGTTAAGAAAGTGACGGGCGAGATGCACGGGCGAGAAAAGGTGTTTACGTGCCGCTAGACAGAAAAGGTTCTGCCTGCTGAAATTCTAGCATAAACCTTTGAGTGTACCCCTCGCGAAAGCTATTTATGAAGACGCCCATTCGCATTGCCACGCGCCAGAGCCCACTTGCGCTGTGGCAGGCCGAATTTGTGGCCAGCCAGCTAAATCAGCAAGGTATCGAATCAATTCTCGTTCCGTTGGTTAGCGGTGGCGATGTGGACATGGCCCCCATCGATGGCACGCGACAGGTTGGGGTATTTACCAAGCGAATTCAGCAAGCCTTGGCTGATGACGAAGCGGATGTGGCTGTTCACTCGCTCAAGGACCTGCCCACGGAAATTAACGAGCATTTTCGCCTGGCCGCCGTACCAACCCGAGAGACCGTTGCAGATTGTCTTGTGTCCCCTTCGAGCATGTCGATCGCCGAACTGCCTGCCAGCGCTAAGGTGGGCACCGGCAGCCGCCGACGAGCCGCCCAGTTGTTATCGCTCCGCAGTGATCTGGATGTCCAACCCATTCGTGGGAATGTCCAAACGAGACTGTCGAAACTGGAGTCCCAAGAATTCGACGCGATCATGCTCGCTGACGCAGGAATCGTGCGTCTGGAAATGAACGATTTACCGCGATACCACTGCACGCTTGAAGAAATGCTTCCTGCGCCGGGTCAAGGCGCCTTGGGGATCGAGGTCCGCAGTGATGACGACGACGCGTATGAAGCGCTGCAGTTCCTAAACCATCGCGATACTCGGATTTCCGTTGTTGCTGAACGAGCATTGTTAGCGCGATTGCATGGGGGATGTCTTGCACCCATCGGAGCGTACGCCGTCATCGAAGATGGACGACTGAAGATGTCAGCCGTCGTGTTGTCGCAAGATGGCCTGACCCGACTAGATGAACAGGGTGAGATTGACGCAATTGATGAGTCATCCGCACTGGAATTGGCGGCTCAATTGAGTGAGCGATTGATCGAAAGAGGCGCAGCCGAATTAATTGTTCGCTAAGCCACCAAGAAAATCGCGATCAAAAATTGCGAACCTGGGCAATCTGAATATTCGGTCTTTTCGTGAATTATCCAGCGTGCTGCTACAATTTGGTGATCTGACCAGAAAGTTCTGTCGATGCACTTTGCTGACCGCCTAGGCGTGTCTAAACTTCAGGCGTTGGCTTTGAACAAAGCCTTCGCGCTTCGAGATAGTAGTTTTCGGCAGAGGGATCATTTTTAGGGTTCGCCTAGATCATTAAAAGGCTTGTGCAGAAGCACGCTGAGATCTACGCGTTTCTCCCAGCGGCTCCATTTTGCCGCCGAAATCTCGAAGCAAGTTTAAGGCCGAATGGCAATCACTCGCTGATTGTCATTCGGCTTTTTTTTCGCTGTTTTCGATAGACGCGGCAGCGGGCCAAGCATTGCGGGCAGCTTTGGCACATACGTGCGATCAGAACTAGCACAGCGGTGCGATCAATTCTGGCACACCTTGCACCTTCACGCCTTCACGATCTTGGTCTCTGATCTGACGGACTCGACTCAGCGAAAGGGCGGTTTACGACGGCACCGAACTTGCCAGGTGCAGCCCGGATTAAGCATGTGCCGTTTGTCGGCAGCGAATGCTACGCAGCATCATCAGCCCTACGTGAAGATCATCAGGCGGCCTGTGAGCGAATGCTGACGTTCACGCTCACTTGGCTCAGAACGCCGACACGTCGAATCGCGGGCAATAGCAACTGCACGAGCGTTTCCGAAGGTAACTCACCCGAGATAACCACTCGAGAGTCCTGGACATCGATCTGCAGCGAATCAGCGTGAGCTTGCAGCATGCGATCGTTACGAAAGGTTTGAGCGATTTTTTCGCGGGTACGGCGATCGCGAGTTGCAATTTCGTTCAGCGTCATGGCTGTTGCTCCCGAGTTTGGCAAAGTGGTTTGTCGCCTTACGCGCGGCAGGTAAGAGGCGTAAGAAAACAATTGCACGCTGAGAAGTAATAAGCGAGTAAAATTCTATCTCGC
Organism: Rubripirellula amarantea; assembly: GCF_007859865.1. NCBI lineage: Bacteria > Pseudomonadati > Planctomycetota > Planctomycetia > Pirellulales > Pirellulaceae > Rubripirellula > Rubripirellula amarantea. Next base: position 1,530,808 of record NZ_SJPI01000002.1, read on the forward strand.
AAACGTCGTTCCAAAAAAACGAGCAACCCGGACTTGGCCTGATCGTTTTATTTGCCACCATCATGGTCAAGGTCCAGCGACTGCAACGCTTGCAACGATTCCCCTGATTAACACACTCGTGGGTTACCACAATCGTGGGTTGCTTTGCTCTCGGGTTGCCGTGCTGGCGGGATGCTACAAACGGTTGATCAGAATTCGCAAGTTCAAATTCCAGCGATTCTGGCCGGACGGTTTATTCGCCATACACTACCGCTGACGCATCTCGTCCGTTGACCTATCACGTCTAACTGGACTCACGCGTTACACCTTCCTCATCCCATATTCTTTCTATCATGCCTGCTATCCCTAAAGACTTTCGCAGTTCGTTCCAACGACTTGGCGACCCCATTTTCTCACTCATCGAAGCCGCTCCGATGCCAAGTTTGGGAGAAGGTCCTGATGTACCCGCGATCGCCCAGCAAGTTCGCGCGATCCAATCGAACGAGCTATCGGCACCAGAGCAAACCGCTGAACTGGTCCGCAGTGCGATGTGGTTGTTGGCGGGCGACCTCGATCGCAGTCACGACATCAGCCAGTCCATCGAGACAGCCGACGGAAGCCTGTTGCATGGGATCATGCACCGACGTGAAGGGGATTTCAGCAACGCGAAATATTGGTTTCGGCGTGTCGGCGATCACGAAGTTCTGCAGTCGTTGTCGCAGAACGAAGGCGGCTACGACGACCCGTTCGAATTTGTTAACGATTGCCAATCTGCACTTCGCAAAAACGACGAACAGCTCATTTCACGGTGTGAACAAGTGCAATGGACGGAATGGACATTCGTAATGCATCACCTGTTGACCCAATAAAGTGATTCAGCCGTCAGAAAGGGAGATTCCGGTGACTAGCAAATAAACTTTTAGCTGTTTTTGGTCCAAGTTCACCACAGGTACTTCCGATATCAAAGTGCAGACAGGTGACGCTCAAGGCCTATGCGTGGGGCAAAAGCCGACAGCAAAACTGTCATTCGAACGGCCCAGGTTTTTCCAATAGCAACGCTGTGGGGCATTGTTGTTGGGGCACAAGAACCTGGGCCGTTTTCGTTGTATCCATAACCGGTGCAACCGCGGTTGGCGAGAGACCAAACCGCGGACTTCTTTCACACTCTGTGATGTTCCCAGGCAACGATCGTGTTGCCAAAAGACCACATTGATTTAGCGATAAAGCAACCTGATGAACGGGCCATGCTGCTGAACCCCGTGATTTGCTGAGGTTTGCGGCCTCACGGATGCAATCCACGGTTTGTGGCACAGCAACTGCTTTTCAAACATACCGCACGGGTTTCGATGATTGCGGTCAACGCGATGATCGGTTGTCCGCGCCCTAGTTTGTCGTTGCCCTATGCACTGTACTCTCGTTGCCGATCTCGCTGCACTCGTGTCCCAACACGGGCCTGCCATTCTTTGTGGACGCGACACGATTCCGTCTCATGCGATCGCGCAATACTGGTCGGCATCGAGCAATCGCTTTGAACTTTGGCACCAGACCTTGGCACGCTATCGTCGCGCTCAGCAATCCGGCGAAACGATCCGCTTGAAAGCTTGGTGGACGGAGCATGTCACGGTGCTCGAAGAAGTCTTGGTGACTGAGATGCTTACCCGCGTTGTAGCTGCGTTAGCAGCCGGCTTGGACAAAAAGTACGGCATCGAAGAACTGTCACCGGTCACGCATGCGGTGCATTTGAACCACTTGGAAGCTCGCAATCGGGTTCAACAAATCATGCTCTTTGGACGCGGCAACTCGGTCCAGGACGCAGTGCGACTCAATCGACTTCGCCAAGGTGTCGAACGTTGGACGGACACATTGATCGGGTGCTTGGCGAGTCAGCATCCTGAACTCGCCCGCTACGGCATGAATCAAGATCGAACCAGGCAACATGCTGAAGAGTATCGTTCTTCGGGCATCGGAATCGCCCAGCGAACTACGCACTGGCTGATGAACTCAGCAATGAACGATATGTTGCGTCGTCGCACGTCCAAGACTACGGCTCTTCCGCAAGCCAACCGCAACGTTGCCGCATCGGTGGTGATGATGCTGCGGCCTGACTTGTTCGACAGCGTCGGGGCGCTGAAGTCGTTATGGTTGCATCGACTGCAGTCCAGCACTCACCAAGCCGATCGAGTGCTAGAGGAACTCAAGCAACCTGACATTGAAAAAGCAGTCACGGCCGACGGCATGGATTCGACCAGCGGAAACTTTCTTGATCGTTGGTACTGTTGATCTCTTGTACTTGCGTTCGTCGGTATCTCGATCGTTGATGTTTCTAATCGCTGTTCACTAACCAACGGTGTTTACCATTAGTCGTCGTCGACGATCACTACAAGTCCAAGACCTTCTTCACAGCTTTACGCGACAAAGATACGCGTCAGCGGTAATGTAAAGCGTTTTGAAATCGTGACTGAAACCGCAGTTGCTTGTTCGCTCGCCCGTGATGATACGGCCAAGCAATTGACCGTCCATGTTTAGCACATAGATACCACCCGGTCCGCTGCCAAAGATGATTCCCGATGGATGAATCGCCAATCCATCCGGCAACCCCGGAAACTCCTTCATTGCCTCAGTCGCATTGAACAGCTCGGTTCCTGGCCCCAATGTTTTGTCGTCTTGGATTGGAAACTTCATCCATATTGGTTTGTCAGGATCGCTTTGCGCAACGATCAAGTGCTTCTCGTCGGGTGATAAGCCAACGCCATTGGGGCGTGTGAGTTCTTTGGTGAGCAAATGGAGTTTGCCTTGCGTGTCCCAACGAAACACTCCGCAGAAATCCAGCTCTCGTCTTGGATCCGAGGCACGTTCGGGAAGTCCGTACGGTGGGTCGGTGAAGTAGATATCACCTGACTTCGCAAAAACAAGATCGTTGGGACTGTTAAGCCGACTTCCTTGATAAGCATCGACGATCGTTCGTTTACCGCCTCCCACCGTAAGAACGGACAACCGACGATCGCCGTGCTCGCAAGCGGTCAATCGGCCTTTGGGGTCGATCGCTAGCCCGTTGCTGCCCGGTTCAAGCCCGTAGTAAGAAACGCCGGTGTAACCACTAGGGTTCATGAACAATTCAACGCCTCGTGACTCGGACCAGCGAAAGATGCTGTTGCGAGGAATGTCAGAGAACAGCAGGTAGCCGCCCTGGTCATCGTTCACCCACACGGGCCCTTCGGTCCACGTGAACCCAGCGGCAAGGACTTCGATCTCTGCACCAGCGGGAACCAGTTCGTCGAATTTGGGATCGAGTCGTTCGATCCGCCCTAATACGTCCGGCGTTTGTGAAAACAGCGACGAAGCGAAACAGGACAAAACCAGAAAAGTCGTGACGCGAAACACGAAGCAGCCTCAGGCAAATGCAGGAAGTAAACACGGAAAACTAGGACAGGACCACCACAGCGTAGACGCACGTATCCCGGCCCATTGTAACAACCGCAGCGAAAGCAAGGGCGAGTCGCAGCGGCAGCGCACCGCAAGGATCAGGGCAGCGCTGTCCACAGAGCATCATAGTCAGCACATCCTTAGAAGTGCGTGCAAGAAAGTGCGTCCTTAGTCGGAAGAACTGGGGAGCGGACGCTCGTGGCGGGTGCTGGCTAGTGTCGCGCGATCTGGCAATGCGATCTGGCAATGCGATCTGGCAATGCGTCTGGCACTGCGATCTGGCAATGCGATCTGGCACTGGAGTGTGGCGTTGAGACAGGGACTGTGTTGATCGAATCCATTCTTCTCGATAATGTCAGTGGAAACCGAGATCACCTCGTCCTGCACGAACTATCACCCGAGCCATCACCATTGAATCCAGCGCCCTCTTTGGCCGTTCCTGTTTATTTGACCGGGTACCGAGCCAGCGGCAAAACGTCCGTCGCCAAGCGACTGGGTGAACAACTTGGCGTGCCCGTGATCGATTTGGATGCCGAGATCGTTTCTTCAGCGAAGGCTTCCATTGCCGAAATTTTTTCCCAGTCCGGCGAGGCTGGCTTCCGCGATCTCGAGACCGAGCAGTTGCGACGCTTTGCCGAACGGGTTTCCGGCCGAGAACCTCGGGCGATAATTGTTTCGCTAGGCGGGGGAGCAATCTTGCGAGAGGTCAATCGAGCGGTGATCGCGAAATCGGGCCCCTGTGTTTGGCTGGACGCGGACACTGCCACCATCATTGGCCGACTGCGGAAAGATTCCGCCAGTTCGCATCAGCGTCCTGGCCTGACTGACCTACCGCTCGAACAAGAAGTCGAAAACTTGTTGGCAACCCGTCGCCCACTCTATCAACAGGTTTCACAACTGAGGATTGATACCTCGGACCTGAGCATCGAAGAGATCTGCCGCCAGATCGTCGATTGGCTTGGTCAGAATCACTGCGATTAAGTGATCGCGAAATCGGTCTGTTGCCAAGATAGCGAACCACGGTAACCTATGAGGCCCGTGGTAGGGTGCCCAGATTGGTTGGGCATCGCATTGGTACGGCTACCTTTGACTTTCACCCTGTAGAGAAAAAACGGGGTGTTGATAACGACGTTTAATGGAAGGACGACGCAGTGTTTGTATCAGCATCAACTGAGTGCTGGCCTGATTTGGAACTCACGGAGGCCATCGAGGTCCTGTCGGACCTGGAATTCACGGCTGTTGAAATTGCGATTCATGAATCTGGTAAAGTCAAACCTAGCGAATTGCTGGCTGACTTAGATCGTGCCGTGCAGTTACTTCGCTACACCCACCGACTAGATATCTCGGGCTACAGTGTCGAATTGGAGTCTACCGGCGATCAAATGTACGATGACTTCGCCAGCATCTGTCATTTGGCCAAGACCACCAAGGTCGTCAACATCACGGTCCCATCGGCCGAACATGGCACCCCATTCAACGAAGAGGTCGAGCGACTTCAAAAGCTGGTCGAGATCGGCGAGAAGGAAGGCGTGCGAGTGAGTGTTCGCAGCCAACTTGGCCGCATGAGCGAAGACGTTGATACGTTAATGGTGCTCTGCAACAACGTTGACGGTCTCGGTGTCACGATGGATCCAAGCGTTTACATCACCAGTTCGACCAACAGCAAGAACTTGGACAACATCCTAAAGTTTGTCTGCAACGTTCACCTGCGTGACACTCGGCCGGATGCGTTTCAGGTCAGCGTCGGTCAAGGCGAAGTTGACTACGGCAAAATTGTCACGCAATTATCGCGTGAGAAATACGACCGAGCGATGACGGTTCACATGGTTCCGATGGAAGGCCTAGACCACCGGGTCGAGCTTCGAAAACTGCGACGCTTGCTCGAAACACTGATGTAAGTCGAACCGTCGAGACTTTCTCGCCAGAACCTAATCGTTTCAGATCGCAATCCTTTCAGAACGCAATCTCTGCTGACCGATCGTGGATGACCTTGCCTTCAACGAATCTCTGCCCAACCACTTACCCGAGTGGTTGGGTGACGATGGCAGATCGGCGAACCAACCGAGCTCGCCTGCCTGGCCTCGGCGTTCGTTGCGTTTCAAACCCACATCGCGTGTCGCACGCAGTCGGTTAGCGCCCCAACTCGCCTATGGACGTCATCGCGGACCAGCGCCGCATCACGTCCGCGAAGCAGCCGTCTTAGTCGCGATCTACCGTGATTCCAAATTGGGGTGGACGATCCCACTGACCATGCGTCCGCCAACGCTGTCTCATCATGGGGGACAAATATCGTTGCCGGGTGGACGGATTGAAAAAGGCGAGAGTGTTCTTCAAGCCGCCAAGCGAGAATACGAAGAGGAATTGGGGTTACCGCCCGAGATGATTTCGATCTGTGGGAATCTGACGCCTCAATATGTGTACGCCAGCAACCACCGCGTGTCATCGATTGTTGCCGTCATCCAACCGCCGCCTCACCCATGGCAGCCCGATCCGGCGGAAGTCGCAGACGTGGTTTTGCTACCCTTGGCTCATTTGCTAAGACGTCACCCGTTGTCTCGAAAACTGGTTTCGCGGCGGATACAGCCGGTATTGAGCAATCTAGAAGATACCGGGGCACCACGCGAATTTACGTTTTTCGCGCCTGCCTATTTGATTTCTCAACGAAGCGGTGAAAATGCTGCTGAATCTCCCAGTGGTGTAAACCACGAAATATGGGGAGCCACGGCAATCATCTTGGACGAACTGGCCCGCCGAATCAGGCTAGGTTTGGAACGGATGTTGCATTAAAGCTTTGAATTGTTCCGGGCTGCCAAAATTGGAAAGCTTGTTTACAATTCTCATTGCGGTGCGTGGTCACCCGTCCCCAGCAGTGTCTCCATTGCCCATAACACAACCATTTTGAAGGAAACGAACATGGCCTCCGACGCCGTTAAAGAATTCACTGACGACAACTTTGACTCGGAAGTTCTGCAGTCCGACGCGCCTGTGCTCGTCGATTTCTGGGCTCCCTGGTGCGGTCCCTGCCGTCAAATCGCTCCGATGATCGACGAACTTGCCTCGGAAAATCCGGGCGTCAAGATTGGCAAGATCAACATCGACGACAATCCTGGCATTGCTCAAAAGTTTGGCATCAGCAGCATTCCTACGCTGCTTGTCTTCAAGGGTGGCGAAGTATCTGAAAGCTTCGTGGGAGTTCGTCCGAAGTCGGCGCTTCAAGAAGCGCTTGACTCGTCGATTGCTTAATCGCTTCTTCGTTCACGAGTCGCTTGGCAATCGCCATTCACTCTTCGCTAGCCACTAGTCAAACGATCAAAATTTTCAACGCTGACCTGAATACCCAGGTCGGCGTTTTTTATTGACTTGTCGGAAACAACTAAGATCTCATTCGGTCCGTCTCGGTGCGTCTAGCCAGGGACGTTTGTCTATTGCCGAATTTCGATGTTGAAGTCGTCGAAGTAGATCGTTTCGTCTTTTGAGGCAGCCCAGGCCGATGTGCTGCCACCAAAGAACGTGGTGAAGTAGAACATGTCGATCTTGAGGTCGTCCGTGTATCGAAACTCAATCCCTCGTTCGGCCAACATTCGTTTTCCGTCTAACCACCCCAGGATGATGCCGTTGGCACGACCGACGTCGTTGAGCTTGACCAAACTGGTAATTCGGTACCACTTTCCCGCCACGATCTCGATGTCCTCGTCATCCTGGTCTCTCCAATACAACTTGTCCTCTTGCTTGCCGTCAAGTTTGGATCCTGAAGTGGGATGCTTCACGTATTGCATCAACTTAGCGCTATGTTGAACCGGATCCCCAGGCGTTCCGCTTAGATCTGTTCGCCACATCATTCGCGCCGCCCAACCGTTGTACCCATCGGCGGGTTTCGAACCCGAAGGTGCAGTACCGCCAGCGAGGCCGGGTAATTTTCCGCCGCGAACAAAATCAAAACCCTCACCGAACTTAACTCGATAGCGAAGGCGAACCATCGTTGCCGGTTGATCCCAACGCATTTGCCACTGAGCGCCACCTTGTTTAGGGCCTACACTGCCGGCCGGAAAATCAATCGACAGTGCTTTGCCACGACCGCGAAATGCTTCCTCGGGTCCGACAATGTTCACCCACCCTTCGCGAATGCCATCTTCCCAAATCGGTTCGTTCCAATCGGCGTCTAAATCGTCACGCGTGTAGCTTTGTTCTTCGTCGTACTTGCTAAAGTTCAAGTCGAAGATCTCCTGAGCACTGGCGGAACTCGACATGCAAAGAAGCATCGCTGCCAAGCAAGTGCAGCGAATTGCATTGCGAGCGATCGACGGAAGCTGATCACGAATCGAGCGTGGATTGGGATAGCTCGAAGCAGGGGCCAGGTTGGCAACCAGGTGATGCCGTGGAGTGATCTGTTGCATGGGGAGGCTCTGGGTCTTGTAACGACGTGGACGCGATCAGACAGCAAGGCAACCGATCCGTCCTGGCAAGACCTCACCAATCATCCAATGTTTCAGTTCTGGACCCTCATAAGTTACGAACATGGGAAAGATAGGCAACCTGTTGCTTTCCAATTGCCTGTCTTTTTCCTGCGTTTTGATGATGAAGCGGGCTAAGCTTCGGTGCGCCATCATTTCTACCTCTCAGGCACTAAGGCAGTGGAAAAGGCTTTCATGTAGAATCTAATGACCCGTATTTCGTCACTAAGAATGTGTCTCTATCGACGTTGAATATCATGCTCATCAGGCTGCGAAATATCGCCCGCCCCAAGATTTCGCTTAGCTTTTTGGCTGTCAGTTGCATCGCTTTCACTGCCAACGTGTCAAATTCCGGTGCGACCGGGGCTGGCGAGATTGACTTTGCCCGCGACATTCGCCCCATCTTGGCGGATGCCTGCTACCACTGCCATGGACCCGACGAAGCGAAGCGGGAAGCGGAGCTGCGACTGGATTCCTTCGACGCGGCGACGGCAGACCTGGGTGGTCATGCTGCAATCGTTCCTCGCGATTCCCACGCCAGCGAGATGCTTGCTCGCATGAGGTCCGATGACGAGGACCTTCGAATGCCTCCGCCGGAATCTGGTAAGTCCCTTTCCCCAAATGATGTAGAAACAATCAGCAAATGGATCGACGAGGGCGCTGTCTATTCCGAACACTGGGCCTTCTCGCCGCCAACTCAACCTGAACTGCCCAAAGTGAGCGAAGGCGCTGAACCATCGCCGACAAAACTCACCGAGATCGATCACTTCATACGAGCTCGACTTGAACATCAAGGACTCGAGCCCAGCCCGATGGCAAATCGCCGGACTTTGATTCGCCGCTTATCACTGGACTTGATTGGACTGCCCCCGACGCCCGAGCAAGTTGACACATTCTTAAAAGACGATTCTGACAACGCCTATGAAAGACTCATCGACCGCTTGCTCGCGTCGAAGCACTATGGCGAGCGTTGGGGACGACTTTGGCTCGACGCGGCTCGCTATGCCGATAGCGATGGATTCGAGAAAGACAAACCTCGATTTGTCCATTTCTATCGCGACTGGGTAGTCAACGCTCTTAACGACGATATGCCTTACGATCAGTTTGTGATCGAACAAATAGCGGGCGATTTGCTTGATGATCCGACTCAGGATCAACTCGTTGCCACGGGGTTTCTGCGCAACTCGATGATCAACGAAGAAGGCGGCGCAGATCCTGAACAATTCCGCATGGAAGCTCTGTATGATCGAATGGACGCTATCGGGAAATCGGTTTTGGGTTTGACGATTCAATGCGCCCAATGTCACACCCACAAGTACGACCCGATCTCTCACACTGAATATTATTCGATGCTTTCGTTCTTGAATGATTGCGACGAAGCCTGCATTACGGTTTACACCCCGGAAGAGAACGAGCAACGCCAACGCGTGCACGAAGAACTCGTTGCGATTCGCAAAGAGCTACGTCAAGAACACTTGGAAGTAGTCGACGCGTTCCAAGCTTGGCTCGACGAACAAGAACTTGCATCGGAAACAATTTCCGAAAGGCAAACTTGGACCCCGCTTGAGTTCGACTTTCTGGAAAACACCATTGGCGGCCAGAAGTTCTTTCGCAAACCCGACGGGAGCTATCGTGGCGAAGGGTACGCTCCGACGTTGGCCAATCCGCAAGGCGACGCGATCGTTCACCTACCAACGGTTTCGGCGATGCGTCTTGAATTGCTTAACGATGACAATCTTCCCCATTCCGGTCCCGGTCGCAGCGTTGACGGCACCTGGGCGTTGACGGACATCAATGTTTTCTATTCTCACAACGAAGGTAAGGACTGGAAGAAAGCGAAATTGATCGCGGCCGACGCGACGATCCATCCTCCTCGACAACGGCTTGACCCACGTTACTTTGCGAAACAGCCGAATCCCAAACGAGTTACCGGTGGTGTCGGATACGCCATTGATGGGGACGACAACACGGCCTGGACAGGATCATTGGGGCCTGGGCGTCGCAATGACCCACAAACGGGTTGGTTCAAGTTCTCGCAACCGATCGCTTCACAAAACGGCAAACCGATTTTGCTACGCGTGGAACTGAGGCAACGGCACGGCGGGTGGAACAGCGATGACAACCAAAACTTCAATATCGGATGTTTTCGCGTCAGTGTGACCGAGGGTGACTACGCCGTCGATTCGCTGCCGCCAAAACTACGGTCTGCGGTTGAACAAGATCGGTTGTCGACCGACCAACGTGATGCATTGTTCGATCATTTTGTGGCGCAACCAACCTCACTTCGTTCTTGGCAGAAGCGGATGGAAGACGCCTGGGAAATCTACCCCAGCGGAACCTCGCAACTTGTGCTCAAAGCTCGCGACGAAGCGCGGCAAACGCATCGACTCGAGCGAGGTGATTTCTTGAGCCCTCGTGAATCAGTGGATCCGGCAGTACCTCAGTTCCTGCACGCCATTAATGATCGAGACGCCGACGGCAAACTCGATCGTCTTGACTTCGCCCACTGGATGGTTGACAAGAAAAGTCCCACGACCGCGCGATCGATCGTCAATCGAATCTGGCAGGCGTATTTCGCGAACGGCATCACTCTCACTTCGGACGACTTGGGACTTCAGGGCGAACCTCCTACGCACCCAGACTTGTTGGATTGGCTGGCGGTTGACCTGATGGCGAGTGGTTGGAAGTTGAAGTCGCTGCATCGACGCATTGTGATGTCAGCGACCTATCGCCAATCATCTGACTTCAACGAAGATCTACTTCAACGCGATCCACAGAACCGCTATTTAGCACGATCCCCTCGTATTCGAGTACCGGCCGAAACAGTTCGAGACATCGCGTTATCGGCCAGCGGTCTGCTTAATCCTCAGATCGGTGGTCTCCCGGTTTATCCGCCTGCACCCGACTTTTTGTTCGAGCCGCCGGCCAGCTACGGACCTAAGACTTGGAACGACGAGTTGGACGAACAAAAGTATCGACGAGCTTTTTACACGTTCCGATTCCGCTCCGTGCCTTATCCGGCATTTCAAGCGTTCGACGCTCCCACGGGAGAAGTATCATGCGTTCGACGAAGCCAATCCAACACGCCGCTACAGGCCCTCGTGACGCTCAACGAACCGCTTTACCTTGAATGTGCTCAACACTTGGCGATCGAGGTTTTGTCGGCAGACATGCAAAGCGATGTCGAACGATTCGAGTTGCTTTATCAGCGATGCCTTTCACGCTATCCGGATGATCGCGAGATTGAGGTGATGCAGCGAATGCTTGATCAACAGCAAGAACGAATGAAGGAAGATCAAGATCTTGCCAAGTCGTTGGTGGGCGACCCGACGATCGCCTCCGATTCCGATTCGATCGCTCAACAGGCGGCCTGGACGGCGATCTGCCGTGTGGTACTCAATCTTGACGAAGCAATCACCAAAGAATAATCCAACTGCGTTTTGCATTTCACCTTTCGAGGTTAACTGAACTTTGCCAATGAACAATTCATCCGATCCTGTTGCACGTCGCTGGTTCTTGAGTCAATGCGGACTGGGCGTCGGCGCAGCCGCTCTTTCGTCACTCCTTAGTGAGGAGGCGTCTGGCAATTCAAACGTCAGCGATCCTATGGCAGTGCGTCCGCCGCATTTTCCTGCCAAGGTAAAGAACGTGATTTGCCTTTTCATGGCGGGCGCACCCAGCCACTTGGACTTGTTCGACTATAAACCCAAGCTTGCGGAGTTTGATGGGACGCTACCACCCCCGGAATTGCTCGAAGGTTATCGTGCCGCCTTCATTGACCCCAGCAGCAAGTTGTTGGGCCCCAAATTCAAGTTCGCTAAACATGGCCAGTGCGGCGCCGAGATAAGTGAACTGTTGCCTCATACAGCGAGCATTGCCGACGAGCTTACGATTATCAAGTCGATGAAGACTGACGCGTTTAACCATGCGCCGGCTCAATTGATGATGAACACCGGCAGCCAATTGTTCGGCAAGCCAAGCATGGGCGCATGGTCGTTGTACGGACTAGGAAACGAGTCGAAAGACTTGCCCGGTTTTGTCGTTTTCAGCAGTGGCAAGAAAGGCCCAAGCGGAGGCAGTTCGTGCTGGGGAAGCGGTTTCTTGCCCTCGGTCTACCAGGGCGTTCAGTTTCGCAGCGGAAGCGAGCCGGTGCTTTATCTTTCGGACCCGCCGGGTGTGGATCGTAAACTGCAGCGGGATTCGCTTGATGCGATCAACGAACTTAATCGAATTCACTTAGCCAAAACGCTCGATCCGGAAATCGCAACCAGGATCAATTCATTTGAAATGGCTTATCGGATGCAAGCGACGGCTCCTGAAGTGATGGACCTCAATAACGAGACTGCTGAAACTTTGCGATCTTATGGTGCTGAACCCGGCAAGTCATCGTTCGCGAACGATTGCTTGCTGGCCCGACGTCTGGTGGAACGCGGTGTTCGATTCGTGCAACTTTATCACGAAGCCTGGGACCAACACGGTGCCTTGGTTAGTGGGTTAAAGACGAACTGCCAAGACACTGATCAGGCCTGTGCGGCTTTGGTAAAGGACTTGGGCGATCGTGGGCTGCTGGACGAGACGCTCGTAATCTGGGGCGGTGAATTTGGTCGGACTCCGATGACTCAAGGCGAAGGAGGCGACGGACGAGATCACCACCCCAACGCGTTTACCATGTGGATGGCTGGGGGAGGACTCAAGAAGGGAATGACTTACGGTGAGACCGACGAACTTGGATTCAATGTCGTCGACGGGGGCGTTCACGTACGCGACTTGCACGCCACAATCTTGCACTTGTTGGGCCTCGACCACATGAAGCTTTCCTATCGTGTGCAAGGTCTCGACCAACGTCTCACCGGCGTCGAAGAAGCGCACGTGGTGAAAGAAATCCTCGCGTAACGGTTGATAGGCTTTCGCCTTCGCTACCGCGCTGATTGGATCAAGCATGCGTGTTCAGTTCGATTCCCATCGGACGGCCAACAACCTAGCCAAGCTCAAGAAACCGATTCCGCAGATCATCAGCACAATCATTTGCGGTGCGAGCGACCCGATGGGTAGGTCTCGCCAAAAGACTTTGTCGTACCCATCCAAAGCCCAAGCGTTAAATGTCCATTGGCCAAAGCCGCGAAGTCGCTCGCTCATCACGTAGCGTGGCACCATGGAACCGCCAAGCGCGCTCATGGTCAAGATCAAGATCACCGATAACCCGTTGAGTTGGCCTCGGGATTTACAAAGCGTAGCCAATAGCAGTCCAAACGCTGATGCCGCAGCGGAAGTTACGATTGTCATTGCAATGAAACCATCAAGGTGGCCCCACAAATCGACTCCGAACACGAACTGAGCCCACATGAACATGGCAAAGACTTGCACGGTGCCCAAAGAGGTCATGTAGAACCATTTCCCAAGCAACAGATGATCCATCGTCAACTGAGTGGATAGCAACCGGTCAAGGGTTTCGTTTTCTCGTTCTTCTAAAAACGCGCCACCACCACCCGATGCTCCAAACAGCAAGAACATCACTGCGATTCCAGCAGCGTACATGCTGACAACCGGATTCGCTTTGCCTTCCCCAATGACGTCCACAACGCGAACGGGATCTTCAGCTCGCGGCGATTTCAACGACTGTGGGTCGTCGGCAGGTGATGAATAGGGACCAGCACTGATCTCTGATTCCCACTGGGTGCTCGACGGGTTACTCGACGGGTTACTTAACGGGGAACTCGACTCGTGCGTGGCCTGTTTGATGGCCCCTGGCGGGTCCGCAATAATGACGCCGGACTGGTCCGCAATGATGGCACCGGACTGGTCCGCAATAATGGAGCTGGGCGGGTCCGGAATATGCGATGCAGGAACCGTCTGAGAAACCTCGACGGGCGACTTGAACACGTCAAATTCTGCGGCTTCGGCTTCCGCCCTTGCCATCATGATGGCGCGAGCCACCAAGGCGGTCGCTACTTGCGAAGCGACTTGATCCGAGGAATCGGACAGCAGGTCGGCACTGATGTTCTTCGCCGAATCGGAATCCAGCGCCGCAACCGCGTGACGATCACCGTTGTGTAAAACGATCGCCATGGTCAAGCTGCCTTCCTGGACCATCGCCTGAGCCCGTTGGCGATCGAGCGGCACATCGCCTGAATCATCCGACATCCGCATGAATCGTAGTCCCGCGCTCTGCTGCAATGTAGCCATCACGGATGCGCTGATTTCGGTCTGGACTTCGTCAATCGCGACGACCTTAATTTTCGGAGTCGTGCTGCCGCCGATACCATTGCCAAAGATGAGCGCGAAGATGCTGAAGAAGGCGATCGGTACGACGAACGTCAGCATCAACTCGATGCGGTTGTGCATCAAGCGTCGTAGACTTACTTGGAATACTGTCCAAACCATCTCAGATCCGTCATTGATTATTAGTCGCGAAGTTCGTGACCGGTCAGGTGCAGGAACACGTGGTGCAGCGATGGCGATTGAACTTCAATATCCGAGACGTCATATCCTTGTTGGCGGACCGCTTCCAAAAGAATGGGAAGCCCCGTGGAAACTTTATCAATCCGCGTGGATAACCGGTCGTTACCGACTTGCCCTATGTCAGCGTGGGGAGCCGACAACAATTGGGGCAGCGGACGATCCAACCGAAGTCTGACCATTCGCGAGGACCCAACGGATCGCTCGATTAATTGGTTGATCGTGCCATCGGCCACAACGCGTCCTTGGTCCACAATGATGATCCGGTCGCTTCGCTTTTCAGCCTCGTCGAGATGGTGAGTGGTCAACAAGATCGAAGTGCCTTGCTCATTCAATTGATCCAGCATCGAAAAAATCTTTTCTCGGCTTTGCGGATCGACTCCAACGGTCGGTTCATCGAGAAGCAGGATTTGGGGTGAGTGTAGAACTCCGCACGCCAAATTCACTCGGCGCTTCATGCCGCCCGAGAACGATTGGACCATCGAGTCCGCTCGATCATCGAGCCCGGTCCACGCTAGCGCCCACTCAACGCGATCCTTTAATGCCTTGCGGCGCAGACCGTGAAACTTCCCAAACGCGACTAGGTTTTCTCGCGTGGTTAGATCGCCGTACAACGCGATCTCTTGCGGAACGATCCCTATCGCGCTGCGTGCGTGCGGCGAGTCGATCGGCGAACCCGCCAAACGGATTTCTCCCGACGAAGGCTTGGTGCGTCCTGAAACGCATCGGATGGTCGTTGTCTTACCGGCTCCGTTGGGCCCCAACAAGGCAACCCGTTCGCCCGGCGCGATTGAAAACGACAGTCCCGCTAGCGCGTGCCGCGACCCGAACGACTTTTTGAGGTCGCAGACTTCCAATAGAGGAGAATCGAGAGGGACGGTTGGGATCAACGCTGGTCTCGGTAAGGGGTTCGGCAAGGGGTTGTGACACAAACCATTTCAATCGTTATGTTAGGGCTTAGGTAGCCTCAACCGAGAGCCCATTTTTCGTCTCCCTAGGTGTCGCGTGGTAAATCAAACGGACCTCGAAACGCAGCCGGACTATTCGGATACCCATCGCGAACTTTGGCGTCAAAATCACCTTTCGATTTTGCTCGCGTTTGCGTTTGCCGTGTTTTTGATCGGCTCGGGCATTCTACTTTATCGGCAAAACCGATTCGTTCCTCCCCGTTTTCCGGACAGCGAATCGATTACGTCTGCCAGTGGCAACAACACGAGCGACGATATCCAATTGCCAAAGGATTCGCTGCTGATTGGCGTCGCCGGAGCTGCGAACGACCAGGGCGAAATGAAGTTGGCGATCTATGATTCGCCAGAAAGTTTCAACGACATCGACGCATCGAAGGCTAAATTGTCAGCCACGATCGTTAACGGTGAAACTGTTTTCCTGTTGCCTATCGAAGCACTGCCCGAGCGATTTGCAGTTGCCGTGTTTCACGACGAAAACTTGGATGGCGAACTCAACAGGAACCGCTTTGGTATCCCAAGTGAGCGGTACGGGTACAGCCGCGACGCCCGCGGATTGACGGGCCCGCCCAAGTTCTCAGACGCTGTCATCAATCGCCCAAAACCAGGCGAAATTTTAGCTATCTCGATTCGTTAGCTTTTGGCCGGCGGCACAGCACGGGGTTGTTCCGCCGCAATGGCGTTATCAGCCGATCGACGATTAGCCTTCCCGGCCGCTGCAGTATCGTCCGATGAACGACGACCGGCACCAAGGTAATCGCTCCAACGGCGACCTCCCCTGGCTTCGGTGGGTCCAGGCGCGATCATGAACACAGTACCCAGGCCAAAGATCAATCCGGCCATCGTGCTTCCTAGAGCGATGATCGATCCGCCGGGCCCATTGGGGTGATCACTGACTTGCGGAGGCCCAAGAGGCGAGATCAAGTTAGTCGACAGAGCCGCGGAACGAGTCGCACTGGCCTCGGCCAACGATCGTTCAGCCTCAGCCAACATTTCGGTTCGATGCTTCACATCGGCATCCAGCTTGGAATAGTCGGTACGAATCACCGCTAAGTGGCCAAGACGGTTATTCAGCATCTTGGCTCGCTCAGCCAGCGTTGCTACTCGATTTCGTTGCAGTGCCAAGCGAGGTTCGTTCGCAGCAATGGCCGCTTTGGTTTCTTGTTGCATACGGTCGCGAATTTCCAACTCCGTCTGCATCGCGGCGCGTAATTTTGGATTCGATTCGGTGTAGATGCCAGCCATTTGGCTCGCTGCCAATTGAGCGTCAATCAAACCGTCTTTCAAGCGTGAAAGCGATGGCTGGCTGTCAAGTAATTCACTTCCGCTGATCAACAATCGTTGCGGATCGTCCGCACCGGCAACCAATAGCGAATGAAGCGATTCCAGCTTCTGCATTTCCAGTTCAGCGGCTTGCAATTCCCGAGTGGTTTCTTCCAGGGTTCTGCGATTAGTACCATCGCCGGAAATCGTATCGTTCAAGTTACGAAGATCACCCAGGTCAGTTCCGAACTCGATCTCGATCTCTCGAAGTTTGGCGGCAACATGGTTTAGGTTTCTGGCGGCTAAGTCGCGAGCATGGCTTAACTCTCCAATGACGCTGTCGGCGCGAACACGACGCACTTTGCGAAGTTGGTCGGTCAAGCTGATGTACATCGCATTGCAGAACGCATCGGCGCGTTCTTGACTCTTGGCCTTCACCGACAGATAGACGACTTCAGTGTTGCCAAATTCAGACCCCTTAGGAGCAACCAAATTCACGAACTTGGTGGCGATTGTGTCGATGTCATCAGTGGTTGGCCACGTTGGGTCCGTCCCACCGCCGGGCGGTCCGATTCGACGCAGTGCTTCCGCGACGACTTCCGGATTTCGGGTCATTTCCAAGATTGTCTCTTGCGCCGCTTTCAGATCCGTCTGGCTTGCGAATCGGCCCAAACGATCTAGCGAACTGGTCGCTTCATCGCGAACCACAAGCGGTTGCCGAGCTGTGTAATAATCGCTGCTGAACAACGCGTACACCAATCCCACGCAACCGAACAAGATTGCGGCACCACCCCAAAGCGGTGCGAATAGGACAAGGATGTTTCGAACGTGTTTCCAAGGAATCGGATTGGAGCTCATGACCGGCTTCGTCGGTGATTAGGGAGGGACCAGATTCAAAAACCTAGGTCGCATTGCATGAACTCGCCCACAAAATGTCATTGCAGCAACAGTTTAAGGTCCGCTTGTGACGAACGATCGGGTTAAACCATTTTTTCAACGCCGCCAGCATGTCACTTATTCCGTTCAAGCGCGCCCTAGTCCACGAATGTCCTGGAATTCCAAACCACGCGTTGAACTAAGGCAAGACCTCAACCGTGATCGGAGTTGTGGTGATTCCGCCGTTGACATTGGCCGTCAAGAAGAACGATCGCTTGCCGACCGGCGAAGTCGGATCGGCCGTGATAAAGAATTCTCGTTCGGTTTCACCGGCAAGCAAAAGCAAACCGTTCAGGCCAATATTGTCAACGATCACGCCAAACGCTGTGTTACGCCCGGCTCCTTCTTTTCCGAAACTGACTTCGTTGTTGAAGTCTTCCTGGCGATCCAAAACCAGCCGTGCCGACACCGTTTCGCCGCGTCGCACTTGCAGTGTCCAATCCGTAGAGTCGCTCACCTGAATCAACTCTTTCTCGACAGGCTCGATTCGAGGAACTGCCTGCGGTCGACCACCAAGTTTAAATTTGCCGATACTTCCTACGTGTCGCTCGACCACTCGTCCATTGATTCGTGCACTCGCAACAAGCGTAGGTTCGACTTCGCCTTCCCATCCTTCAATCGCCTCAGGAACCCAAACGGTTCCATGGGCATACCGCTGACTTTCTTCAATGGTGAGCGGAAAGTTTGTGACTAGCCCTTCCGGCAATCCTTGAACATGAAATTCAACCGGGCCTTCGAAGTCGTCCAATCGCTTGACCCGCACCGTCAATTCTCGACCCGCTCCGCGAAGAAGTTCAGCCGTTATTGGTTCCACGCTCGGTTCAAACATCGGTTCCGCCGCACGAACTTGCACGCGATATCCGTACCCTTGGCCGCCTTCACCCCGAGTATCAGAAATCTGAATCTGGAAGAGTCCATCAACAGGAGCGGTGAAGATAATTCGGCTCGCGTTCCCCGCCTCGCGTCTTGGATCGTCGTCATTCTCGTAGTAGATATCGAACACTGGCAATCCATTTGCGACCGGCAGTTCGCCTTCGGCTAACTGGCGAACAACGTAAGCTGGTTCACCCAATGCGTGCGTCGTGTGCGATGTTCCAAAGTAAGTCCAACGAGATGCCTCATTTGGATAGACGTTAAACCCAGAATCGGGACCCCGAGGGTGCAACCACATCCGCGTGACCTCACCGGACGCATACAAATAGTCGTTCAGGTGAATTTCTTCGTAATTGAACAAACGAAAATCGTTGACTTGAACACTATCTTTGCCCCGAAACGTGAAGTAGGTATCCCGGATCGCTTGCAGACGCGTTCGCAGAACTGGCGCGCCTTGCTGGTCATGAATGGAAACGATCGGATCGATGCGACTATCGGTTAACGCATCAGCGTCAATCGCCCATACTTCTCCGCGATTCGCATGCCACGAATAGACATCCACTTCGCCAGCTTCCGAAACGGTCCCGCTGATTTCAGCACCGCGCGGGATTGTGATGGGCGATTGATCGACACTTGCACGCTCGCTCTCATTGACTTTCGCAAGTGGCCCCAAGTCCAGATAGACCTTTGATAGTTCCGATCCTTCGCTTAATGCGTCGGATCGCACATCGGGAACTTCCCGGGTTACGGTTTGACCGGTCATCAAGGACACCAGCAAAGATTTTCCGCTGGGTAAAATGCAAAGGTCGCTGCCGGGCGAAGGAAGCGATTCGATGGCTGGCCCAAGAACCCATTCGTTTGTCGAAATTGTTTTCAAATTCCCGGCCTCGCTGAGCACAACAACGGTAGAGCCGTCGGGTGTGATGACAAAGTTGACAATCGGCGATTCATCGACGAAGCGAGTCGCCACAAGTGGGTTCGTTCGCGGTTCGGTACGGCTGACCAACTTCCAAACACGCAATCGATTATCGCGACTTCCCGCGATGATGTACTTTCCATCACGAGTGACTTCTACTGCGAAAACTTCGCCCTCGGGTTGGCCCAGCGTATCAAGTCGCTCGCCTGATTCGACATTCCAAACCTTTAAAGTTTCATCGGCGCAAGCGCTGACGATTACCTCTCCGTCAGGCGAAAACGCCAAATCGTAGATTGCACCGTTGTGGCCAGTGAACTTGCGAATGGGTTCACCTGTCGTAGCATCCCACAGAATGATTTCGTGGTCGTAACCTGCCGTTGCGACCCTTTTTTCGTCTGGAGCAAAGACCGCAGCATAGATCGTATCGCGATGTCCGACCATTTCGCGAACGAGCTCGCCATCACTCACCGAGTAGATACTAGCTAGACCGTAGGCGCCGGTAAGTCCCGAGGCAATCAACACCTTCGATCCATCGCGATTGAAGCGTAGCGAATTGACTTTGCCGAGTTCACCTTTGAGCGTCGTGACCACATGGTCCTTCGCGTCCACGATCTCGACCCGATCAAACCGAGCGATTGCGCGAAGCATTCCGTCAGGGGCGATCGCGATGGCAGTCACTGGCAGAACGACTTGCTCGTCCACAGCAATCTTCGGAATACGCAATTCTCGTTTGATCGGCATGTCGCCGTCTGGCCCAACGGCGCCCTGTTCAATCCAAGCTTCAAGGATTGCCAATTCATCCTCGGTCAGTCCAGGTTGATCGTCGGGAGGCATGATTGGTTCCATCTTGCCCGCAGCCATCAAGAACATGCGACTACTTTTGGGGACACCTGCGGTGATCGCAACACCGTTTTCGCCTCCTTGTATTATCGCTGCGTGCGTTTCCATCACAAACTCGCCTGACGCGTCTTCACTTGTGTGGCAACCAATGCAGTACGTTTCCAGAATCGGAAACACATCACGCACAAAATCCACCGGCTCACCAGCCAGTGCGGGCAACGTAAGAGTAACCCAGAAGATCAAAGTAAAAAGTGAGCGCATTTGATGGCGAATTCTTTTTCGAGGAAGGGTGATCAATGATTGAACGTAAACTCGGTGCTCGTCAAAACACTCCACGCAACGTCCTGCATCGCAGTTTTTCGGTCGTCGCCATACTCAGCGATTATGGACAACATATTCTCAAGTTCATTGTCCGTTGGCTTTCGAACCAACGCACGCTCGAACAACGCTTCGATGATTTCGATGTCGCTCTTGCCCTCTTTGATCGCTCGATTGACGAAATTGTCTTCGTCGGCCAGCTTCGGATTAATCGTTTCTCCGTTGGACATGTGAAGCACCTGAACCATGCTCGGTTCTTGACTGCGTTCACATTCGCAAACAATTTCACGAGGGTTTCGGCCAAATGTTTTCAAGAAGTACGAATCCACCGCGGCATCATAAAGCTCGATCGCGCGTGTGCCTTTTTCATAGAAATCCGTGTCTTGATAATCGGCCCCCGGAAATGCAAGTCGCGTGAAGTCGGTACTTGTACCAAGCACTTGATCGATCGAATCCAGCAACACTTCCGCCATCATCCGCCGCGGGTAATAGCGGCTCATGTATTTCTCTTCGGAACGGTTCATCGCCAACGGCACGCTGCTTCGGGCGTAGGTCTCGCTTCGCATGATCGCACGCATCAATTGCTTCAGATCAAACTTGGCATCAATAAGATGCTCGGCCGCTGCCGCCAACAATGGCTCATTGGAAGCGGGATTGCTGTGGCGCAGATCATCGACCTGTTCCACCAACCCACGCCCAAAAAAATTGGCCCAGATTCGGTTTGTAATCGACCTTGCGAAGTAAGGATTCTCTGGACTTGTCATCCATTGAGCGAGCGGTTCGCGGCGATCGTTCGGGTCATCGATCGCCAGCGACGGTGCATCGAGCGGGGCCGGAGGTTGCGGCTTTCCATTCTTAGGCTGAATCAAATCACCGTCGGTAACCACGTACAATGTCCGTAAGCCATCGCCATTTCGCCCATCGCCACCCCAGCCCTTAGCGCGAACTCGGGCGAACAGGTTTGCCATGGCGTAGTATTGATCATTCGTCCATTTTTCGAGCGGGTGGTTGTGGCATTTTGCACAACCAATCGAAAGCCCCATGAAGGCTTGGCACGCACTCTCGGTCATCTCTTCAGGTGACTGATTAAGAGCGTAAAAGTTTGTTGCCCCATTTTCGTCGCTTCTGCCCTTTGCCGTTAAGACCTCACGCACCAACTGGTCCCACGGCATGTTGTCACGCACACGCTGATGAACCCATTGGTAGTACGTCTTGACCGCGATCGGACGAAGCCGGGTTCCGTTGATGACAAGCATGTCGCTCCACTTGTAAGCCCAATAGTCGACGTAGTCCTCGCTCGACAACAGGTGCTCAATCAACCAGTCTCGTCGTGTGGATTCAGGTTGATCCCGGTACTGTTCGATTTCTTCGGCGCGTGGCAATCGGCCGATACAGTCGATCGTTGCTCGACGCAGAAATTCATCGTCGCTGCAGGTTGGCGAAGGTGGCAATTTCAAGGTCGCTAGCTGTTGCAGATTCAATTCATCAATGAAATTCTTCCGCGGCGCTTCATCAAATTCATCGGTGCTGATGTCGTTCTGGTAAGGAACCGTCATACGAGCGAGTGCAACTTTACTGCCGAACCACACCAACACGGCACTTTCACCACTTCCGCGTACGGTAACCTTTCCGTCCGCTTCGACACTTGCAACCGCCTCATCAGTTGCCGAGAACTGAGACCAGTGCGTGACATCGACGACACGCCCATCGTCATAATGGGCACTGACAAGAACTTGCGAATGTTCTTCGGGAGCAAGCAAGGCTAGCTCCGGCATCACACTAATATGTTCGAGCGTGGCATCCTCATCGCTGGGAGCCTTCGCACCGGACGCGATCCACTGAGCCAACACTTCATAGTCACGCGAATTGACATCAAGCTTTAAACCGCCTTTGTGTGGCAGGGCACCCGTTGGCTTGGCTAATAACAAGCTTTGACCCGGATCGCCCATTTCAATACGACGACCACGAGCCTGCAACGCAATTGCCGCGTAATCAGAATCGCTGTCGTAACCACGCAGCGATAATCGGAATCCGCCTTTCCCCGCCAACGCGCCGTGGCATGCTCCCATGTTGCACCCCTGCTTAGCGAGAACGCTTTGCACGTCATTTCGAAAACTCCACTCGTGCGATTCCCCGGCGCCGACGACCGAAACTGTTGCGGTCGCTCGCGATCCATCGTCCGCTGAGACGGTGATGGTCGCTTCGCCATTACCGACGGCAAACACGACGCCGCCGCTCACCTTGGCAACCGATGCGTCAGTGGATTCAATCTGCAAATCTGCTAGATCGACCGTTGCCGAGGCGTATCCGTCACGAGTAGTCACCACGCTGATTCGTTGCTGGCCCTCGGGACCATGCAGAGTGACTGCCTCGGGATACACTCGCAACTCGACCGCGAAAGCGTGAACTGCAAACGCATTCAACGCGAGCAAGCCAAACAGTGAAAGAGTGAATCGCATGAGCATTAATCGTAGGGAAGGGAAATTCATAAAGAGAGGCACAGGATCTAACCGCAGCATCACGCAAACAGCTCCCTGATTTCTCGCACACCAAAGTCGACCAACGGGAACGGACGTCCGCCGGGGCCCGGCAATTCGGCGTGCAGATCCAAGCCCATGCTTTTGAAAATCGTCGCGATGATCTCGCCAGGGTTGGTCGGTCGGTCGGCTGGAACGGCGCCAATCGGGTCACTGGCACCAATCGCTCGTCCGCCCTGCACACCGCCGCCGGCAAACGTGCAGGTAAAGACGTTGGGCCAATGATCGCGACCACCGGCCGGATTCACTTTGGGAGTTCGGCCGAACTCAGCCAATCCGCAAACCATCGTGTCCGCCAACATGCCCCGTTGGTCCAAGTCCGAAATCAATGCTGAATATCCTTGGTCGTACATAGGCGCGACGATATTCTTCATCCCATCGATTGTCGTGAACGGCTTACTACCGTGGATGTCCCAAGTGATCTCGCCAAAAACCGTGAGAAAAGTATTCACGGTCACAAATCTAACGCCGGCTTCGATCAGTCGCCGAGACAACAAACAACACTGTCCGAAACGATTCATTCCATAGCGCTCGCGAACCTGAATTGGTTCATTGGATAGGTCAAACGCTTCTCGTGCTTGCGGACTATTCATCAGTCGATAAGCAGCCTCAAAATTCTTATCAAGCATCTTGGCGGACTCCGTTGCCTCCATCGCAGCCATATGATCCTCGATCGTTGCCCGCATACGACGACGTCGGTCGATGCGTACATCGCCCAGCGTTGAAGGCGGCAACAAATCAGGAACCTTAAAGTTTTCAACGCTCGGGTCAGCCATCAATGCGAAAGGGTCGTAAGCCTTTCCAAGAAACCCACCCGCCTGACCATTGGGCAAGTTGCCACCGCCACGCCCCATTGTCTCGGGCAGAACCACATGAGCGGGCAAGTCACTTCGTCGGCCGCGCAAGTACTGAACCACCGCTCCTGCGTGAGGATAGTTCACGCCACCGGTGAACTGGCGGCCCGTTTGCATCATTTGCCAGCCCGCATCGTGCACTGCCGCCGCGTTGTGGTAGCACGACCGCACAATGGAAAACTTATCTGCCACTTCCGCGTGCATCGGCAAAATTTCAGATACTTGGAAGTCGCCCTTTGACGAGATCGGCTTGAACGGACCGCGCACTTCCGCTGGTGCGTTGGGCTTCATGTCGAACGTATCTAACTGGCTCGGTGCACCGAGATTGAAAATCATGATGCACGATCGCTTGTCGTGCTTTGGATCGACCGCACCTTGCTCGGCCGCGGCTAACCACTGCGGCAAACCAAGCCCGATGCCGCCAAGCGTTCCCACCTGAAGAAAATCGCGGCGAGTAGATCCGTTGCAGGTGTGCGCCTTACCGCGCGAAGTCAAATTCAGCATGAATCACCGAGATGTAATGGTGCGGAAGAAGTGATAGGCAGGGCATTCGGGTCCAGAGTCTTCCCCAATGAACCACTTATTCTACTTCACCGCCGTACTAGGGGATTGGAACGATCGCGCAATGTTTTGTATAAATCGCGCATGCAACGAAAATTCCAATGCCTGCGAAGCCAGCTCTTCAATTCTCTCGGGGACGCCACCGAGTTGCTGCGTCTGTTCGATTTTCTGCCTGGCGTTTATCTGTATGTCAAAGACAGGCAAGGACGCTTTGTAGGCATGAATGCCCAATGGGTCGAAATGCGAGGAGCTCAATCGCAAGACGAGCTCATTGGTAAGACAGACGCTGATTTGCATCCGCTCTATTGGGCTCGCCAATATCAGGAAGAAGATCGCCGGGTGATGGAGTCCGCAATTGAATTGCCCAATCAGGTATGGCTTGTTCCAGCAGGCGACGGCAAGCTCAGCACCTTTGTTAGCAGCAAGATCCCGATTCACGGACGAAAACGAGATGTGATCGGCATCGCGGGCGTGATGTACCAGTCCCATCCTTCGCCAACGGACAACGCGAGCACTAATCCGACCGAGATCGCTACGGATATCATTGCCGCTCGTTTTCGCGGTCCATTGGAAATCAAGCAAATTGCCGCTGAGGTGAACCTAAGTGTCAGTCAACTCAACCGGCGTTTCCGGGATTCTTACCAGATCTCTCCGTCGGAATATCTGCAGCGTGTCCGCATTCACGAAGCGAGCCGTTTATTGGCAGATTCAGACCTTTCAATCGGCGTAGTGGCGTTGGATTGCGGCTTCTACGACCAAGCGCACCTGAGTCGAAGCTTTAAGAAACGCTTTGGAATGACGCCACGAGAGTTTCGCATCGAGTCGCAAGAATCTTAATTACTATGGCACACTGAAGTACCGACATCGCCAAGCGTACGCTGAGTACTAGGCGGTGTCTTGGTGAGCTGGAATACGGTCGAGTGATCGGTTCCTCATAGAGGCAATTCACGCTAAATTCAGACTCTTCTCGATCGCAGTTTGCGCTTACACAGGATCAACGACGTGCCCCATTTTGATGTATTCAACGGAGATGCCGATGGCATCTGTGCGCTTCACCAGTTGCGATTGGCGAATCCGATGGACAGCACATTGATCACGGGAGTGAAACGTGACATCGACCTCGTACGCCGGGTTCCCGCAAAGGAAAACACAACCGTCACTGTCTTGGATGTCTCCCTCGATAAGAACCGCGATGCCTTATTGAAACTGATCGAATCGGGCGCCTCGATCGAGTACTTCGATCATCACTTTGCGGGCGACGTTCCCGACTCAAATTCTCTGATTACTCACATCGACACCGCGGGTGATGTTTGCACTGGATTGTTGGTGAACGATCATCTCAACGACGCGTTCCTGCCTTGGGCGGTGACAGCGCTCTTCGGCGATAACCTGCACGAGAAAGCTAAATCGGTTGCCAGTCCTCTGAACCTGGACAGCGGTCAACTAAACCAGCTCGAAACGCTCGGCACACTGCTGAACTACAACGGCTACGGCAGCTCACTGGAAGACTTGTTCTTCGCACCCGACCAGTTGTATTTGAAGATAAAACCGTACGCTGACCCGTTCGAGTTCATTGCTTCGGACGACACCTTTGCGACCCTTGCCGAGGGATTCGAAAGCGACATGAGTCGTGCGCGTTCGATTGCTCCGGTGCTTGAAACATCAACTTGCGCAGCGTTCTCGTTCCCTGATGATCCCTTCGCACGCCGTGTCAGCGGAGTTTACAGTAACGAGTTGGCTCGCAATTATCCCGACCGAGCTCACGCACTGGCGAGCCTTTTGCCTTCGGGCGATTTCATGATTAGCGTCCGAGCTCCTCTTTCAACCAAGACGGGAGCCGACGATTTGTGTCGTCAATTCCCGACCGGTGGAGGACGCAAGGCGGCGGCAGGAGTCAACGCCCTTCCGGCGTCAATGTTCGATGAGTTCTTGGCCGCAATGGAAAAGCAGTTCAGCTAAACGTCGCGACAGCCGCAACGCATCTCGCCTTAACAGCTCGGTTGAACCTTACGTTTTCGCCGCCACAGCCAACCGACCAAACCAGCACCCGCCAAAACAATCGTTGCTGATGGTTCGGGGACCGCTGTGATTGTCACTCGATTGATCGCGTAACCATCCGCCGCAACAACGGTATCGATTTGATCAAGGTAGCCGGTCAACAACGAAGAAAAACTGAGGTAGTTGGAACTATTGTTCGCTGACTCTCCTTCGGGAACAACGATTCCAAAATGTGCTCCAATGAGTGCCAAATCATCTCCCGATCGAATCAATGCTTGATAGCCTGAATCGCCGGGACGAAGGGACGCTTCGTCTAAAAGCACGGGATTGGTGCCACCGTTTATATCGGTGTCGTGATCATAGACAATGGCTTCGGTCGGCTTTCGTCCACTATTGAGCGTAACGATTGTTCCCCCATCGACTTTGTTTCGCCCTGCCTGATCATCAATTCCAACCACGAAAATGTTTCGATTCTTTAGCAGATCCACATCCGCATCAAGAATCGCCATGGGTGTGATCATGGAAGATTCCGGAATCGCCATTGGAAGTCTGTAAATCCGAACGTCACTTTTCGCCGTGACCTCCATCATTAGATCCGAGTCATAGTACGTCGTTGTCAGGTCAACGAAGTCGCTGGTTGTAAAGCTATGAATCGTACCGTTTAAACCTCGAAACTGCCCAGTAAAGGTGGGATCGGAAACCGGCAAGTCATGAGCAGCAGTAATAAAATGAAAAGGCGTTATCAAGGCGGCCGTGCCACCGAGTCCAGTGATAGCCGCTTCGTCCAAAATAAAATCCTCGTTTGGTGAACCGTTAGCGAGGTAACGTTCATGACGAACCGGATCGAAATCGGCAAATAAGGCTGCAATACTATTGCCGGCCAGAGAGCAACTTACAGCCCAAACAGCAAGGATTGTGAACAAGCGGTGTGTGATCCGAAAACGAGCCACCGAAAGTGCGTTCATAGATGCAGCTCAAATGTGAAGAGAGTGTTCCAACCCGCACATTCTACTCTATCCACGGTAGCGCCAATCCTGGTTCCGATGACACTCTGGACTTTCGGTCGACTATCATAGCCATCCTTCGACGCGGTTTTCGGGGGTCTAGTTTTCCGTTACCGCTCGACCTGCCTTCCCCCACCCCACCTGAATTAGGAACCTACGTAATGCTGCGAAAGCTGACTTTCCCTGTCCTATTGACTCTGTTTGCTCTAGGAATGGACTCCTCCGCCCAGGCTGAACTTAAGATGTCACCGGTCTTCGGTGACTCCATGGTTCTTCAGCGTGATCAACCCGTTCGCGTGTGGGGTTGGACCACGGCGGGGCACGAAGTGACGGTTGCAATTGCTGGACACGAAGCAACCGCAACCGCCGATGAAGAGGGCCGCTTTGAAGTGCTGCTGGATGCCTTGCCTGCTGGCGGGCCTCATGAGATGACGATTGCCGCTGATGAGTCTCGGACCTTTACCGACGTCCTGGTTGGTGAAGTCTGGGTTTGTTCAGGACAATCCAATATGCAGTGGTCGCTTGGACAATCTAACGACGCAGATCTTGAAGCATTGACCGCGAAGTATCCGAACCTGCGTTTGATCACCGTTCCTACCATCGCAGCCCAAACGCCTAAGAACGATTTCAACGGCTCGTGGAAAGCATGCACGCCGAAAACCGTTAAGGACTTTTCCGGTGTCGGATACCTGTTCGGCCGGCAACTGCACGAGACTCTTGATGTCCCGGTTGGATTGATCGACAACGCCTGGGGCGGTTCAGCCGCGGAAGCATGGGTACCGCAGGACGTTCTCGCTGCCGATGGAAAGTACGAAGATCTACTGAAGCGTTGGCAACGCACAATCGAGAATTACAACTACGAGGAAGAAGTCGCTAAGTGGAACGAACGCGTTGCAAAGTGGGAAGCAGACGGTAAGCAGGGACCGAAACCGCGTAAGCCGAACGATCAACTGCAAGGGAATCACCGTCCTGGCAATCTTTACAATGGCGTTTTGCATCCCATCATCGGGTACACCATCCGCGGGACCATTTGGTACCAAGGCGAATCCAACGCTGGTCGCGCCTATCAGTATCGCGACCTGTTTCCTTTGATGATTGAGACATGGCGAAAAGATTGGCGTCAGGGCGACTTCTCGTTCTACTGGGTGCAACTTGCTGATTTCATGAATGAGCGAACCGAACCAAGTGATAGCGCGTGGGCTGAACTGCGTGAAGCGCAAACGATGACAATGTCGAAGTTGCCCAACACCGGTGAAGCGGTGATCATCAACTTAGGCGAAGCTTCCGACATTCACCCCAAAAACAAGCAAGATGTTGCCAAGCGACTGGCAAGGTGGGCGCTCGCCAAAGACTACGGCTACACCGACTTGGCATACCACAGTCCCACTTACGCATCGCATGAAGTGCAAGGTGACAAGATTGTTGTGACCTTTGACCACGTCGGTGGCGGTCTGGATACATTCGACGTCAACGAACTTCGTGGCTTCACGATCGCCGGCGACGACAAAGCTTTTGTCAACGCGAATGCCAAAATTCTAGGCAAGGACAAAGTTCAGGTTCGGGCGGAATCCGTCACGAACCCAGTATCGGTTCGCTACGGCTGGGCAGACAACCCGATCACGAATGTGCAAAGCAAAGAAGGGTTACCGGTAACACCTTTTCGCACTGACGATTGGGAAGGCGTGACCGCTAATAACCGGTAGCCGATAGCCGATAGCCGATAGCCGATAGCCGAAGCAATCAAGCTGATTGTTGAATGCAGTGACCATGCGGTTTCACGCCGCATGAGTCACTTGGGGTTGGTCATTCTGGGGAGTGTGCGATTGGGCAATTTGTAGCACGTGGACTCGTCACGCGACCGTCGGATTCTCTTGCAAACTACTTGCCTAGCGTCGTCGATAACGATTGGACGACTCCGGTCCGATGTCCTCTCCTTTCCACTTGACCTCCCAGGAAGCTATATGCCCTTTTTGCGCGGTAACCTTGGTTTTGAACGATTCAGTGTCGCTGGTTTTGACTCGCAAATCTTCACAGACGAACATATCGAGATCTTTCGCGGCAACGCTGCCGGTCGCAACGAAAGCTCCTCAACCGAAAACGTCCATGTCGGTTTTCTTGGCGGTGATCACTTATTCGATCAAGAATTCGACTTGCACAAAAATGTGATCAATGACGCAACCCACTTCTCGGTGCGAATTGACACCAATCAAATCCCCGCAGCGATTCGCACCGCTTGGTTGCAGATGGAATTGGCTGGATACGCAAAGGACTCTCCTTCAGGCGTTGCCACCAAGAGCCAGCGCAAAGAAGCGAAAGAAGCTGTTGAACAACGCTGTGAAGTCGAGGCCGCTTCGGGAAAATTCAGACGAATGCAACAGTTCCCCATGCTTTGGGATTTTGCCAATGGACAACTCTATTTCGGCGGCAGCGTCGGTACCGCAAGTGCCTTTGGGATCGATCTTTTTGAACGCACGTTCGAAGTAGAACTTCGACGAGTGGGTGCGGGATTGATCGCTCAAGAATGGGCAATTGAAAACGAGTGCTTCGGCGAACTCGATGACCTCGTGCCAGCACGATTTGTTGCTACTCACGAGCATCATTCACTACCTTGGGCGAACGAGCATACCCAATTGCCCGACTTCTTGGGCAACGAGTTCCTGCTTTGGCTTTGGTGGATGACCGAAAACGATCACGACACGATCACGCTCGCCGACGATTCAGATGTGGCAGTGATTCTGACCAAGACATTGGCGTTGGAATGCCCCGGTGGCGAGTCAGGCAAGGAAACCATCTCGGCTGAATTCCCGACACAATTGCCCGAGGCTATGCGCGCCCTTCAAAGCGGTAAGTTGCCTCGCAAGACTGGCATGCAGATCGTCAGCGACGGGCGAACGTTCGACCTAGTGCTTCAAGCAGAAACGTTTGCCATCAGTGCTGCGAAAATTCATCTCGACGAAGAAGAAGAATTCAGTGATGACGATCGCATCGACGCGATTCGCTTGTTGAGTGACACCGTCGACATGATGTACCACGCCTTCCTTGCTCGTCGCATCAACAAGGACTGGGATAAAGAAATCAAGCAGATCGAAAAGTGGCTCAAGAGACCTGAGTCGACGCAGATCAAAGCGGCTGCCTGATCCCAATCGTATAGCCATAGAAAAAGCAAATGCACGTCCGTTCGCATTTGCTTGTTAGGTCGTTTAACGCTCAGCCAATCCATAACGAGCGTTTTCGGTTTCAATAAATACTCGCAGCGGAGATCTCCTTCTGTGGGTGTGCTGAAGTCAGAAGAACGGTTTTGCTAGACGATACGCTCGTAGCGACCGCGGTGGTCGTTTCCGCATGGATAAAGACTGGCTGCACCCAAACGAGAACTTCACCTTCGGCTAATGCGGGTGGCGAAATCAAACTGGCGCAACAGGGTGCTGGCTCCGGCTCGCAGACTGGTTCGGGTTCGGGCTCACAACAAACCGGTTCAGGTTCACATATCGGTTCCGGTTCACAACAAACGGGTTCCGGCTCGGGAGCAGGCTCACAGCAGACCGGCTCGGGCTCGCAGCATACTGGTTCCGGCTCACAACATACTGGTTCGGGCTCACAGCAGATCGGTTCTGGCTCTGGCTCACAGCACTCCGGCTCTGGCTCGCAACACGCTTTCTTGCAGCAGAATAGTTTCTTTAGGAACCCACCGGCGTCCGCGGATTCGATCGTTGCCCCTGAGAACACGCCGAATACTAATCCGGCGATTGTTAGTCTTTGAATGAACTTCATACCCAGTCTTCCTTCTTTTGTCAGTCGTGATGCAGAGTACGTCTCAACGTCTTTGATTGGAGCTTTGGCAGCGAGCCAACGGTTCGCAATATCGACCACCTCCCCATGTCAAATCGCGGACATTGCAACGATAGTGCCAATCACAACGACTAGAGAATCTTGAGAACTTGGACGGCGGAGAAAACTCCACTGCCGGAAAATAGTGAACCTCTGGCGTCACTTCTCCAACAAAGCCTTTGACTTATTCACTGCAAACTGACTCGCGACCATTGTCGAGATGCCCACGAAGTTGGCGAACGTGCCCATAAACTTCGCAATCAAACACACCAGCGACGGTGTCACTTAGTTCACGTAACGCTGGATCCCGATGCGATCAAAGCTTGGTGGGACTGTTGCGGTTTTTCCACAGATACAAGATCCGCAACTTCATTGGCGGATGGATGCCATCGCTACTTAGCGATTCGGGTATTCGGAACAGCGACTTCTTCGGTGACTCGGCAATCATCTGAACCAGACGTTCCACTTGATCAAGATGCAGTGGCGAGTGTTCGTGATCCTGCCAAACAGTTTCCCAATCCATTCGGTCAATTTGGTTAACTGCTTTTGCTCTTGCTTGCAGTTCTTCCTTCAAGTCCTCGTCGTCTCGGTCACTTTCCCACATGTACTTGATGAAGCCCGAGATCGACGCCTGCTGATTGGCCTTTGCCTTCCTCCGCAATTCAAGTCGTATTGAGTCGTACAGTTCAGGTTCGGGTGTGTGACCGTACGGTGTCGCTTTTTCAATCGCCTGAGAAATCTCTTGCGGTGTCAGCAACTCGTTATCTGCGTTGACAGCCATCAATTCCAATTCGATTAGGAATCGTGTCTCGGAATCGAGACCAACCTTTAACAAACCACTGATTGATGCTTCGATACCATTGACCTGAGCTCCGAAGTCATCGCATAAATACTCGATGGCTTGGCCGTGACGCACACGATCCAGGCTGCTGATGTACCAAAAGAATCCGCTGACGCCCGACATCACGATGAATCCCAAGAACCCATCGAGCTGGATGATTTGCACCGCATACACGCCGACCAAGGCGCCCAGCACGAGGGTCAATAAACGAAACCGATCGCCCGCGACATTGAACTTGTAATAGTGCCCGAGTTCATGCCCCATGATCGCTTGCACTTCTTCTCCCTGCAATTTGTGCAGCACTTGGCGATTGAGGTAGATACCGTTGAGCCCGCCAAAGAGCCGCCCTAGACGCAGTGCTCCCGCATTAAGCGATTTGTCGTTGGTGATGTAGACCGGCAAATGGTCATCGGGCAACTGTAACCGTTTGAGAACGTTCTGATACAACGACCTTAGACTGTGTTTGTCCAAATCGCCAAAACGAGTCGACTCTTTGACGTCTTCAAGCCGCTTCTTGTGCTTACCCCAAATCTGCGCCAATTCCATCATGAAAGGCCCTAAGATGACCAGACAGGCGGTCACTGAAACGATGGGCGCGAACACGACTTGTTGCCATGAGATTAACGCAATCAGTGCAGCAATCGCGGCCAAGCGGATGACGATCCACAACCACGTGTATTGATTGGCCTGCTGCAATTGATTGAGCAAGTCCTCTCGATCCGGTACCCCTTTGAAGTCGACGGCAGTATCGCGGTTCACTAGAACGCCGCCTGCAATACTGTACTTAAGAACCCGCCAGAGGGTTTACCGCGAGTTTGGTAGTAGACATCGCCGGGGCCAGTGTAGCGATTAATCAACCCTTCGCCCGACAGCAATGAATCCTTAATCGAATCGGTTGCTTTAACGAGCTGATAGGTCACCGTGTCGGCGAAGGCGACGACGAAACGGTTGTCAACGAATAGAACTTCATTAGCTTCGAGTCGGCGATGCTCGATCGCTCCGAAGGTTTGACAAAACACGAAACCGTCGCCCGACTCTCCTCGACCGGTCGCGTGCATCAGGAACAAGCCTTTGCGGCTCATCAGTCCTTTGACGCCACCGTACTTCACATGCACATCGGTAGGACCAATATTGGCCAAATAGGAACCGTGCGTGAGATAGTACCCTGAGCTAGCCGAAACATCCAAAGCCACGATGTCGCCGTAGCTCTCGGGAGCCAATACCAACGATTGCATGTCAGCCTTGGCGGAGAACTCAGCCGTGAAAAAACTTTCTCCTCCAAGCCAGCTCTTAAATCCGCCAAGGATCGAGTGACGATTCTTTCGTTGTCCGTTAGACGTTTGATTGGCTGACTCTTGTCGACCCGCATGCGCTGAGATCCCAACCTTGGCGGTCATCGACAGCATGCTGTTAGGCTGAGCAACAACGAAGTCACCCGCAGAGAGCGAGAACTCCAGCGTCGAAAACGCAGGTGCGTGACAAACACGAAATTCCATAACAATTCGATCAGCGCGCTGAACGCTCTCGTTTCAGGAGCTCAAACAAACAGAGGAAGCGATGAGACTCGGACGTTCGTTAAAAGTCCGAATCAACTTCCGTGCCTGTTGCATACTTGTTTCGAAGCAAATATCCAACCAGCGATATGACACCAAGAATGCCTAGGAAAATGAACAGAGCGACCATTCGAGATACGCCTAGAAGATCCGAAATCCCCGTGATGCAAATATCGTAGATCACAATTCGAATGAACCAACTGACCATCCGGCCAATTCCACCGCCGCGCCGACCGAGTAACTTCATCGAGTTCATGTGCATCACACCTCAGGGACAATTTCGTCAAAAGAACCATTCATCTTTTAAAAAACAGAAGCCAGAGCATAAGCGATTCGCCACCGCATTGGATATAGGAACACATCACTGGCACGTCCCAGGTTACCCGTAAACAGCTCACGAAATCCCGATAATAGGGACAAATTCGCTCCGCATGCTCAACCGCCCACGTTGATTCGCCTCAGCAAATCAAGCATCTTCTTGCTAAACGGCGTCAGACGTGTTCGGTTGAACTGGTCACCCAACTTGCGAATTGCTTCGGCCTGGGTCGGATAAGGATGAATCGCGGCACCAATCTTCCCTAGCCCCAATCCGTTAACCATCGCCACCGTGATCTCAGAAATCATGTCACCTGCGTTCTCGGCCACGATTGTCGCGCCGACAATGGTGTCCGTGCCTTTCTTGGTGTGCACCTTGACGAACCCATCGTCTTGGCCCTCCAAGATTGCACGATCGACATCGGCAAAGTGCTGCACGTAGGTGTCAATTTCAAGCCCCTCTTTCTTTGCTTCGTCTTCGTAGTAACCAACGTGTGCGACTTCGGGCGACGTGTAGGTGGCCCAGGGAATCACCAAGTCGCTCGACTTCTTTTTCCCAAATGGGCCAAGTGCGAACAAGGCGTTTTGGATCACGATGCGAGCCTGGAAGTCGGCGGCATGAGTGAACTTGTACTTCGAACAAATATCACCGGCAGCAAAGATTCGCGCGTTCGATGTTTGCAAGTTGTCGTTCACGTCAATGCCTTTGTCATCGTACTTCACGTTGACGGCTTCTAAATTGAGGCCTTCGACATTGGGAGCTCTTCCGACGGCGATTAACAACTGGTCGACGATCGTTTCGTTGGGAACGCCGTTCTGACTTACCGAAACGCGGATCGCACCGTGGTCAGCCGGGCCGACCTTCATATCTTCGCTGTACAAGATCATGTGAATACCGTCGCGTTGAAAATGCTTTTGAACAATCGCGGCAGCCTCGGGATCTTCACGCGGAAGTATTTGACTCCCGCGCTGATATAAGAAAACATCGCTGCCCAACCGAGCAAACGCTTGAGCCATCTCGCTGCCGATCGGCCCCGCCCCGACGATGCCAAACCGCTTGGGGAGCTCCGTCAACGAAAACAAATTCTCGTTCGTCAGGTACGACACTGAATCCAACCCCGGTATCATCGGTGCCGAAGCTCGCGCACCCGATGCGATCACTGCTTTCTTGAACTGGACCTGACTTTTCGTACCATCGTTTCGACTTACTGTGATCGTTTCATCGTTGTCGAACGATCCCCGTCCGAAAAACACGTCGATCCCAAGTTCCGAAAATCGCTTCGCCGAATCATTGGGGCTGATCTTTGCGCGAAGTCGTCGCATTCGCTGCATCGCAGCACCAAAATCTAGCTCAACACCATCGGGAACGCGGACACCAAATGACGAGGCATCGCGAACGGTCGCAGCAACACGAGAGGCGCGGATGATCCCTTTCGAAGGCACGCAACCGACGTTCAGGCAATCCCCACCCATCAACTCACGTTCGATCAACGCGACGCGTGCTCCGAGTCCCGCGGCTCCGGCGGCCGCGACAAGGCCAGCGGTGCCAGCGCCGATTACCACCAAATGATACGGGGCTTTGGGCGTGGGATTGACCCACTGGGGTGGATGAACGTTCGCTTCGAGTTCGCGGTTGTATTCGTCGTGAGGTTGCAATTGAATTAGGACAGAAGCGGACATGATGTGTTGACTTTCGGTGTGAGACTTGTCTGAAGTGGTGATGATGGGTGAAACGTCTTCGTCCGATGACTCAGACCTTAGGCGTCCCGTCAGTGTCAAGAATCGCCGATGAACCTCCACGATTAAAGAACTTCATCATGTATCGAACCGCGAGCGGAAAGACACCTAGCAACACGAAAGCGACAACGATTTGTGTGAGTTGACTTGACGTGAAAGCTGCACCGACACCTTTCTCGGCAAGCGTCTGCAAATCGGGCACACTCGAACCGGCATAGACGTAAACAATCGTCGCAGCCAGCATTCCTAATTGACTGACCCACCAAAAGGTGATTGTTCGGATCGGCGTTAGGCCCATCACCGCATTGATGATAAAGAAGGGAACAGCGGGGATTAGCCGTAACGTGAACAGGAAGAATGCCCCTTCCCGTTCAAGTGCAGCATTGAAGCTTTCCAGCCTTTCCCCAAATCGCTTTTGAATCGCGTCTCGAAACAGAAAACGGCTAAGCAAGAACGCCATCGTCGCGCCCGCAGTCGAAGCGAAACTGACCAACACCACTCCGCGAAACAGGCCAAAGTACCAGCCATACACTAAGGTTAAAATGGCGGCCCCCGGCAACGACAAACCGGTGACGACCACATAGACCAAAAACGCCGCACCATAAACTAGCACAGGGTTCTCAGCCTGGAATTCACGCAATCGCCCCTCTTGCTTGGCAAGGTTTTCCAAACTCAGAAGATCGCCGTACTGCGTGTACGCGACCAAAACAACGGCAGCGACCACCAAGAAGACGGCAACCTTCACTAGCGTGTTTGACTTGGAGACTACACCATCGGCCGGCTTGCTGTCTGGTTGATCGTTTTCGCGTGATGATTCTAGATTGGGCGTCATAACTTTCCTTTTACCGCAGATGACGTGCCATTCCTGGGATCCGCCAAATGTTGACGTTTCCGAGAAACTTTTTGTCAGTCGTGCCCCACCAATGCGGTAACGGTTTCCAAGGCTTTTGTATGGCGAACTTAAATGAGCGATCGAAACGCTTCACCTCGGCGGACCATGCTACCCGATCACCATCCTGGCAGTGTTGAAGTACTACACTTGCCTTGGAAGTAGGCAAACGTCTGGAACGGAGTCAGTTGCATGAAAGAAGTCTTCTCTCTTGGTTTGTCCGTTGTGATCGCGATCGTTGGTTCTTTCGCAATCGCACCTCACCGATGCATCGCCGGAACTACGGTAACCGTCGGTTCAAATGTGGCACCAAGCCAACAAATTCCGGTGGAACAAATTGACCATCAGCGATGGGATAACCTCCTTGAACAGTATGTCGATCAAGCCGGAAACGTGAACTACGCAAAATGGAAACAATCGACAGATGACCTTCAGGCTCTCGACAGCTACTTAGCCACGCTATCGACCGCTAACCCCAATGCATCAAAGGACCGCGC
This sequence comes from Rubripirellula amarantea, assembly GCF_007859865.1. Lineage (NCBI taxonomy): Bacteria > Pseudomonadati > Planctomycetota > Planctomycetia > Pirellulales > Pirellulaceae > Rubripirellula > Rubripirellula amarantea. The sequence continues at coordinate 1,567,842 of NZ_SJPI01000002.1, forward strand.
CGCCAAACTTGCGTTTTGGATCAATGCTTATAACTCATTGACCGTCCGTGGAATCCTTCGCGAATACCCAACCACCAGCATCCGGAATCACACGGCCAAGCTGTTCGGCTACAACATTTGGGACGACCTTTTGCTCATCGTCGGTGGCGAACCCTATTCGTTGAATCAGATCGAGCATGAAGTGTTGCGCAAGATGGGCGAACCACGCATCCACTTTGCGATCGTGTGTGCTTCGCGCGGCTGTCCACGGCTTCGCAATGAAGCCTACACGCCCGCTGACGTGGATGCCCAGTTGTCGGACAACGCCACAAACTTCTTCGCCAACTCTTCCAACTTTCAGTACAACCGCGCGTCAGGAACTTTCAAACTCTCAGCCATCATGAATTGGTTCGCAGACGATTTCGGCAACGACCGAGCCTCTCAACTTCGTTCGATCGCTCCTTTTCTTCCGTCGAAGGACGCCCGCGATGCGGCGATGGCTAATGCGGTTTCAGTGGTTCACCTTAGCTACAATTGGGGGCTAAACGAACAGTAGTCCATGGATAGTTGATCGACTGATCTTGTTGTGTCTTAAGATCAGTCCGCAACGAAGAGCTTTCCCAAACCAAGCCTACAACTAGTCGCCGTGACTCGAACTGCGGCCCTTCGCAACCAGGTCAGACCAACCCAGAAAACGCAGTGGCCCCCCCCATTTCGACATCTACTAGCAAGAGCGTGAGGAACGTGAAGGATCAACAGCCTGCCTCTCAACGCCCCCCCGAGATACGGCGGTCATCGCGACAGGCACATCCCTAACCCGTGGAGAACCCTAGTGCGCTCACAGGTAATGGTCTGATTGTTTTAGGATCGCACCAGGAGCCCGGTTGTCGCTAAACTCATTGAGCCTATCGACTCCCATTCCTTTGAGCGATTTCTACCTCATGTCGTCGCAAGAACCGTTTCCGTTGCCCAAGATCTTTGATTCACAAACGATCACTCACGAACTTAGCGATAGTTTGTTGGGTGCGATTCAACGGAATCCTCGACTTGAGAAAAGACTTGGTCAAATGCCTGCGGATGAGAAGACCATCGCGTGGTCGTCCGATTCGGTAGATGATTTCTCGCACCCGGACTTGGATCTGGACCTCAGCACATCCACCCCGGTGATGTCGCCGAGTGATTTATCGGAAACCGTGGACTTTAGCGTCGACGAACCGGTGCCCACAACCTTGCCCATCGATATGGGTTTCGTACCGCTGCGTCAGATCACCAGCGTAGGTAGCGGAAGTCGCGACGATGCCGACTATCGCTTGGTGGGAAAACTGGGTGCCGGCGGTACCGCGGTCGTGTTCCAGGCTCACCAACGAGCCGTTGATCGTGAAGTCGCCGTGAAGATGCTCCGTAGTGAACTCGCCCTTAAGCCGACTTCTCGAGAACGCTTCCTCACCGAGGCTCGCGTGATTGGTGGGCTGGATCACCCTAACGTGATTGCCTTGCATGAGGTTTACGCCGATCAAGACGGTTCGCTGTTCTATTCAATGAAGCGAATTGACGGAACGAGTTGGGATAAGCAAATAGGCGAATATACGCTCGACCAGAATATCGAAACCTTATTTCGGGTGGCCGATGCGATTCGATACGCTCACTCGCGTGGCTTGATTCACCGCGATATCAAACCCGAGAATGTTATGCTCGGACGTTTCGGTGAAGTGCTGTTGGCCGATTGGGGTTTGGCGATTCATCACCTCGAACAGAGCTCGAACGCTGAAGCAAGTCGTTCGATCGGCGGCACACCAGCGTACATGGCGCCCGAACTTGCCAGCGCGGCGGCCGGCTCGATCACTTTTCAAACAGACGTCTACCTGCTCGGCGCTATTCTTTACCAAATACTTACGGGGTATCCGCCACATCGTGGCGAGAGTCTGTTGGAATGCATCGTGGCCGCATCCAATAACGTCATCGAACCATCCGAGATCGAAGGTGAGATGATGGAAATTGCGATGAAGGCGATGGCGACCGATCCAAAGAATCGGTTCCATGATGTCGACGAATTCGTGGCCGCGATCAAGAATCAACGTAAGCACGAACAGAGTCAACGATTGGTACGACGTGCCGTTCGTCGCGTCGAAGGCATGGATAACTCCGATCACAATGGTGACGTCTACCGTGACTTCGGCATCGCCGATGCACTGCTGGCTGAAGCTATCGAAGAATGGCCTGAAAATGAAAAAGCCCACGTTACCCGCAAACGTTTGCAACTTAAACTCGCTGCGATTGCAACCGAACGAGGCGACTATGACTTGGCCGCCAACTTGTACGAAGCCGCCGGTGAAGGTGAATCGGATGAGGCCGAGATGGTGCAGTTCCACCGCATGCGACGCGATGCTAGCCAGCAACAAGTGTCTCGTTACTCGGTATTGTTCACTCAGTCGCCCGACCCAGGTTTGCTGGTGCAGATGAAGTCAGCCAAGATCGTCGAAGCAAACCTAGCTTTCGCAGAAATGTTTGGCTATTCCGGCGACGAAGTTGTCGGTCAACGTATTAGCGACCTAAATCTTTGGGTCAGCACCGAATGTCAAAAGAAATTAGTCGAAGCGGTCAAACGTGATGGCAGTGTGGATGACTTTGGCGCCGAGTTGCTGCACACCGATGGGCATCACATCGACGTTTTGATCAATGCGCGAATCGTCGAAGTGCTCGGCGAGACGATGTTGCTTTCGACAATGCGCGACATTTCGCTTCGCAAAAAAGCCGAACGTGAACTCAAGGCAAGTCAATCAAGATTGCGTGACTTGCAACGGATGGCGGGCCTCGCAACTTGGTCTTACGACGTAGAGTCGCAGAAGGTGAAGTGGAATAACGAAGCCTTCCTGTTAGCCGGACGATCGCTTGATGAGGGAACGCCCACTCGCGAAGAATTGTTCGAAATGGTTCACCCCGACGATCGAGCTCGTTTGCAAGAAGCACTTGAGCTAGCGATCCAAACGGGCGCTGCCTATGAGCTTTCGGTACGTCAACGTGGCGGCGACGGCGAATACGTTTGGGTCAGGGTGCGTGGACAACCTATCCTTAACGAGTCCGGGAAGGCCGTCGAGGTCTTTGGCGTGTTCATGGAACGACCGCAACGCAGTAAGCCCCGTGATACCTAAAGCTATAGTGATGCCTAAAGCTTTAGTGATACCTATAGTCTTGGTAATACTCAGAGCCTGAATCGCATCACGAAGCGTTCGTCAGGCTGGACCCGCCGAACTCAACGTTTGCTCGGTCATTCCCATCGTGCCGGGCGTTGCAGTGGTGTGCAAACGTAGCGAATAAAGTTTTTTCAAGGACAACGCAAACGCCGCCAACGTCAGAGTCCCGCCAATGATGCAAAACATCGTTGATGGTATTTCGGGAAAACCCCAATGAAATTTCCCGACCTGATAAACATTCCAGCCGCTATTGATGAACGCATGGCAAAACACACCGGGCCAAATTGAGTTGGTTCGCCATGCGATCACGCCCAGCCAAACACCGACGATTGTCGCCAATGCGATTCCATGCGGTGAAACGTGGAAGAGTCCAAACACCACGGACGTGATCCCGATTGCGACCGCGGGACGAAACCGCTGCAACAATCGACGCTGCATGAATCCACGGAACGATAACTCTTCAAAGAAGCCTGGAAGCACCCCGATCACGATGATGAAAACAACCGCCCAGGGAGTGGTGAGATTCCTGTAGAGTTCCAACACGGATTGATCGCCTGGCCAAACCTTTTCAATCAATATCACAACGGCGACGGAAACTAATAAGACCGGGACTGACCCGATCATGAATAGACCGAACGAGTATCCTGAAATGGCGGGCCAACCAAGCCCCAACCGCTCGCTGAGTGAACAATTCGCCCGACGCGCACTTAGCACCGCAAAGAACCAAATCAATAGCCCGCTAATGACTTGCGACAGCACAATCATCAGAATAAAGATAGACGGTCGCATGAACTCAGCCGGCAAATTGTTCGCCGCTTCCTGCAAATTTTGACCGGTGGACATCTTTTGCAACAACACCACGACCGCCATCACGATCTGAACTCCGATCATCGCCACTAGTTCAATCAGGGCGATTACAAAGAGTGGCCATATCCTCGGCTTCGCTTGGCCATTCTCGTTCGATATCGGCGATGAGTCCAAAGCCTCATTCGCGGGAGCATACGGCGATGGGTTTGTCATAACGAATGCTTTCGGTAGTGCGATTGCGATGAATTGGTCGCTTGATACTCGACAAAATTGGATAGCAAGGTCGTCCAGACAAACAACTAAGTGATGAGGCATCCGTTGCACCTGACAGATCGGTTGCGGGCTCACCGCTGTCACGTCTGGTCTTTCTCATTTCCGCTCACTCGTACTTCATGTTAATCCATTAGCCCCGAACGAAGTTGCGTTGAAACAATCGACTGGCGATGACCATCATCACGATCGCAAAACCCAGTTGCACCGCAACCGCGAAAAGGACCTTAGAACTCCCCAATCCGAGTCCATCCCAAAAGTAGCCCTGAAATGCCGACATCGCCCAATACGTCGGTGTGCTCTTGCACATCCATTCAACTGCCCTTGGCAATTCGATCATCTGCAGCGGAAACCAGCATCCGCCAAGCGCAGCAAAAGTCAAAGTAACCAACGGAGTCATCGAATCGGCTTGTTTGGGAGTTCGTGAAAACGCGGCGATAAGCATTCCGAAACTTGTGGCTGCAACAGTCCAAACCAACGAAATCATGACCAGGGTTACCGGATCGCGGAACACTCCGATCCCAAACAACAACTCCCCGTAAAGCAACAGAATGATCATTTGGATCATTCCCACGATCAACGTGAACAGAACTTTGCCTAGCAAGATGCTATTGCGAGACACGGGCGAAGCCAACAATCGTGCCATCGTCCCTCGATCGCGTTCGATTAGCAACGTCACGCCACAACTTGCCAATCCAAACATCAACATCATCACGGACACTCCCGATACGCTTTGCGCGAGCCGGTAAGTTACTTGCTTGGGACGATCCGGTGGAACAACATCCTCGTTCGCCACGGCGGTTGAAGTGCCAAAGAAACCAAAGGATCCGGCGTCTTCGGAGGCAAATATGTCTTGGTCCGTGGTCGACGCCCATCGCTCGATCACGGATGACAATTCCGAAGCGGTTTGGTTGAACTGTTGAAGATCAATCTCCGGCATTCCAGCATTAGCAAATTGCTTTCCCATCATGGTGGACCAGTACTCACCACCTTGAACGCTATACATCGCTTGCATGATCCCCAAGTTGATCAAACGATCTTCCATCGTCCGTCCCGGATCACGAATCAGGCGGAGAGCTCCTTCTTCGGATCGCTCGATCACCGTGGCAAATCCTTGTTCGATCACCAACACATGACTCGTGTCTCCATCGGCAACTTTACGCTCAATCGTCGCGTGATCCGATTCGGTCGCGTCCGTCGAAGGGAGTATCCGCAGCATTTCTGAACCGCGTAGCGCGTCAATAAACGCTTCGCTTGTTTCGGTCTGATCGCGATCAGAAACCCAAAGAGCAACCTTGGGCATCTGTCCATTGCCGCCCCCGGCTTGTCCCATGATGAAACCAAATGTGGTGACAAGCACGATGGGCAATAGAAACCCCAGAAGTAGCGACATGCGATCGCGGAAATAGACTCGCAAGTCTTTCTTGGCAATGATCCAAGCTGAAGAGAGTAGCGACATAGATATTACGACTCGGCGAAAGTATTGGCTTAGAACAAATCTCGATAGCGACTTTGCGACCGCTCAGTCACGCAGCGTATGTCCGGTCAGTTCAAGAAAGACCGTTTCCAAGTTTGCGTTGGGGTCCCCAATCAGGCCTGAAAGTTCAGCGGCAGTCCCCACTGCCACAGCGTTACCGGCATTCATGATCGCGATTCTGTCACACAACTTTTCGACCTCTTCCATGTAGTGAGTGGTGTACATGATTGTGGTTCCGGCCCGATTGAGAGACTTGAGTGCTTCGAATAAGTGCGATCGGCTTTGCGGATCGACTCCCGCAGTTGGCTCATCGAGTAACAACAACTCTGGTTCGTGCAATTGTCCAATTGCCAAGTTCAGACGCCGCTTCATCCCTCCGCTGAACTGGCCAGCACGATCATTCGCCCGTTCTTCCAGTCCAGCCAGTGCGAGCGCATGATTGACTCGGTCTCTGAGCTTCACTTTCCCCAGTCCTGCCAACTGACCAAAGAAAAACAAATTCTCCTTTGCCGTTAAATCGTCGTACAAAGCAATGTCCTGAGGAACGAGCCCGATTCGTCTGCGATCGTCCACGTTGGTCGCGGGGGCATATGGCTGATCAAACATCAACATCTCGCCGGCCCAGTCGCCTTTGAGTCCAGCGATACATTCAATGGTGGTAGTTTTCCCAGCACCATTGGGCCCCAAGAATCCGAAAAACGATCCGGTTTCAATCTTGAGGTCCAGCGAGTTCACCGCCACATGATCACCGTAGCGATAGGACAGCCCCGTGATCTGTAGCACCACGGATGATTGTTCGCGGTCGAGGGAAGCTGGTTCAGACAATATCTACGCCATCCAAAAAGAGAGGGACGATCGGGAGCCTACGTCAATCTGCGACTCATACGGTGCAGTCTCCGACCAACACCCTAGGCTCGACACCGACGACGTTAAGGCGCGCTAAACAAGCAAACTGGTGAAAACTGAACGTGGCTTTCACGATTCGTTCGAAAGCTAAGTTCTAAAAGCCGGATCCCAAACACCTTTCTTAAGCGTGGTGGCGAGTCATCCGAAGCCCTGCTCCGGCAAGCCTGTTCATTGCCGAAAGTCATCCGGGTCGGCATCGCTGGGCATTCGCCAATCCCCTCGCGGCGAAAGTGACACGGAACCCACTTTGGGGCCATCGGGAACGCAGTTGCGTTTGAATTGGTTGTGAAAGAACCGCTTGATAAAGGTATTAAGCGTCTCGGCAATCACATCACTCGAATAGGCTTCGTTGAACTCTGCATGAGCGGCAAGCTGCAAAATTTTATCACGACTGAAACCGTTCCTGACAAAGTGAAACAGGAAAAAATCGTGTAGTTCGTAGGCTCCAATCGTCGCTTCGGTGTCCTGACGAATTGATCCATCTTCTCGCGGTGGCAATAACTCTGGTGAAATCGGAGTATCGGCAATCCGGTGCAAGACTTCCGAAAGAGCGCCGTCAAAATAATGGTCAGCCGCGTACCGAACCAAAAAACGCACGAGCGTTTTTGGTATCGAAGTGTTCACGTTGTACATCGACATATGATCGGCATTGTACGTTGACCAGCCGAGCGCCTGCTCGCTCATGTCGCCGGTACCGAGCACGAAGCCGCGGCTCATCAACAGCATCGTTCGGATCCGAGCCTGCACATTCTCGAACATCAAATCCCTGGCGTCATCATGCGAGGCAAGCAATTGCTTTTGCAGTGAATCGACCGACGTTTGCTCGTTGATTTTGATGCCAAGTGGTTGATGGCCAAGCGATCGAAAGGTGTCTAAACACAACGCTCGAATGTCGATCATTTCCCGAGTAATCTTGGTTTCGTCGATCAGCGTGTCCGCACTGGACTTAGTGTGATCGGTGGTCCCAAACCCTGGCATCGTGATCCCGACAATATCGCGGCGAGACTTCCCTAGTGTGTCGCAGGCGCGAATGGCGACAAGCAACGCCAGCGTGCTGTCGAGTCCACCTGATACTCCGATGGAAAGCGTGGTGGTCTTACCCAAACGACTCAATCGTTTGCACAATCCCGCAGTTTGGATGTCGAAGATTTCGGCACAACGTTCGTCCAGTTCTTGGCTTTCATCCGGCACGAACGGGTGAGCGTCGATTCGACGCATTGGTGCAGCAGTTGCCTTCCCGCTAGCTCGCTTCGCTTGTTTTGATTCGAGTTGAACGACACGGAAATCAGCATGGCGTTGAGTTCGTGCGTCATCGAACGATCCAATCACGCGTCGGTCATGCGAAATTCGCTCGAGGTCGATATCACAAGTGATCGAGGTGGGACCGAACAAAATCGGCGTCAGCCCGTCACCCACCCGGCGAGACTCACCCAATATCGAACCGTTCTCTGCAATCAGGCAGTGTCCACCGAAAACGAGGTCCGACGTTGATTCCGTTGGCCCGGCGGACGAATAAACGTAGGCCGCGATGCAGCGTCCCGATTGACTGCGAACCAGATCTCGACGCCAAGCCGCCTTACCGATCGTTTCGTTGCTGGCCGACAAATTGACCAAGACATTCGCGCCCGCAATTGCCGCGTGTGAACTGGGCGGAATCGGTGTCCACAGGTCCTCGCAAATCTCGACTCCGATCTTCGCGTCTTCCCAAGCGACAATGACGTCGGTCCCGAACGGAACCGGTTCGCCCAAAATGTTCACGTGCGTAACGTCAACACAAGAAGCGGCTCGGAAATGGCGGCCCTCGTAGAACTCACGATAAGTCGGCAGGAAACTCTTAGGAATCACAGCGTGGACTTTTCCACCCTGGATGACGGCGGCGACATTCATGAGTGAATCGCTGACGATCATTGGCAGACCGACAATCACAATTTTGTCGTGCGACTTGCTATGACGGGCAACCGTTCCGAGCGCTTGTGTGGCTCCATTTAGAAGCGACGTGGATGCGAACAAATCACCGCACGTGTAGCCGGTCAAACCGAGCTCGGGCAGGACGACCAAGTTTGCATCGCACTGATCGATCATCGCGATCGACGCTTCGGCATTGCGACTCGGCGCGCCGATGGATAGTTCAGGAGCAGCAGCGGTTACGCGAAAGAAGGGCCGATCGTTCAAAAGTTGTCCGCCTTACGGTATGCATCAATCACTTTCTGTTCCCCTTCTTCGCCGCGTTCGCTATTGCCGTGTTCCATCCCAATCACACCCTCAAATCCCTTTTGGTGAATGTGCTTGAAGACTTCGCGGTAGTTGATCTCGCCAGTGTACGGTTCCTTACGTCCCGGATTGTCGCCCGACTGGAAATAGGCAATCTCGGACCAACAAGCATCAATGTTGGGGATTAGGTTGCCTTCGGTAATTTGCTGGTGATAGATATCGAACAAGATTTTGCAGGACGGACTATTTACCGCCCGGCATATCGCGTAAGCCTGATCGCTTCGTTGAAGGAATGTGCCACCGTGGTTGGCGTACCAATTCAAAGGTTCTAACACCATGACCAAATCGTGCGGTTCGAGAATCTCAGTACAACGTCTGAGCATGTCGATCACGTTGGCAGTTTGGTACCCTTGGGCAAGTCGTGGTCCGCCATAGCGATTCCATTCACCTTCGCTGTGTTGCTGGTCCACACTTCCCGGCACGACCGTGCACCACTTCGCATTGACCCGCTTGGCAACCGTAACAGCGTCGTTCATCGCCTTCAGGATTTCCTCGGTCGTATCGTCACTAGGCCGCGCGAATGTTGGGCGATCAAAACTGCCATACGCAACGAAGACTCCCATTTGCATCTTCAATTCATCGAGCAACTTGCCAATCTTTTCTTGCGTCTCAGGCGTTTCTGCGGGCAACCCGTTGTATTCAAAAGCGGTGAACCCTTGGTCGGCGGCGAAACGAATTTGGTCAAGCACATCGGCCCCCGCTGAAACTTTGAACATTCCCGGGTGCGGGGCGTAGCCAAGTTTGAATTTGGGAGTTGTCGCATCAGCAGCCCGAGTGGCCTTTGAAAATACGCCTGAGGAAACCGAAAGAGCGGCCGTTGCGAATGAGGCTTTTATGAGTTCGCGTCGTTGCATGGTGGGAGAACGTCAAAGGGAGGCGTTGGTACGAGAGAAAGCGGTAGAGCAAGCAGTATAACTGAACCTGGTCACGAAGAGATGCCCCAAACGCTACACTCATGACGCCAACGAAAACGGCCTCGACTGACGCGCAAATTCAAATCCGATTGACATTGACGACATGACCTCTCCCATCATTTCCCCTCGCCTATTCAAGTTCCTGCGAGAGTTAAAGAAGAACAACGACCGTGATTGGTTCGCCGAAAACAAAGCACGCTACGAAAGCGACGTTCGTGAACCCGCCGTCGAACTGGTCCGGCGGCTAGAAAAACCGCTCTCGCGAGCCGCCCCGATGCTGGGAGTCGTCCCCAAGGGACATGGCGGAAGCGTGATGCGAATCTATCGTGACACTCGTTTTTCAAAGGACAAAACGCCTTACAAGACAAACGTCGGCATCTCCATTCGGCATCAAGCCGACGGGAATATCCACGCACCGGGCATTTACCTCCACCTTGCCAGCGATGAATGTTTCATTGCAACAGGTTGCTGGCGTCCAGAACGCACCACACTGGCCGCCATCCGAGCAGCAATTGCCGAAGACCCCAAAGCCTGGAAAAGAGCGCGAGATAACAAATCCTTCCGAGCGGTGTATTCGTTTGCCGGCGAAAGTTTAAAGACGTCGCCGCGAGACTACGACAAGGACCATCCGATGATCGATGACTTGAAACGAATCGACTTCATCGCAGTAGCTCCACTCCAACGGCAACAAATCACCAGCGACGAAGTTGTTGACTTGGTGATTGACCACGTCAAGAAGGCCAAACCTCTCATGCGATTCTTGTGCGATGCCATCGACGTCCCGTACTAATCTGGCAAGCGTGCAAGACCGCAAACTTGCTGCGGCCAAAGAACGAGCCAACAACGATTGGGCACGACCTATCCTATTGGCGGGACTTATCGCCAACGCGATGACCATGACCATCGCTTGGGATCCGTTTTCCAATCGTGGCTTCGAACCGTTTTCCATGTTCGTAATCGCGTCGATCTTCGTGCAATCCTGTTTACTGACGCTGCCGGGCTTACTACTGACGTATCGTTACCGAGCGCTCGGCTGGTTCGCTATGGCGATTCCCTTGTTGATCGTGATGATCGACGCGGCGGTCTATCGGACGATCGGCACTCACGTGATAAGTGACCGAGGCTTGGCAGCTGTATCGACCATGCCGCAGTGGATCTCTCACGCAGGTTGGCCCGCTTGGCGTACGTTGATTTCCATCGCTGTTGGTTTCACTGCGACCTACGCTGCTTGCATCGCATTGACAAACATTTTGGTCGAACGATTCACCTGGAAGATCGCTTATGGCATCGTTGCATTCGTTGGCGGAGCCACATTGATCACTCTGTTCTCGGCGTTTCATACGCGAGTCGACATCGGCCGCAGTCCGTTCCAGCATCCCCTGAGCATTGCTGGGATTTGGCGTCCGGTTCCGATCACGTTTTCGGACACTCACGCCGCGGACATCGGGGTCACCACAGGAACCGAACTGGAAATGGTGTCGGCCGAACGGGCGCAGCGCGAGCGAGCCATTCGTTTGATCCAAACCCAACCCATCGAAGCAGCTCGTAAACCAGACGTCGTGATTGTTGTCGTGGAGTCGTTTCGGCATGAATTGGTTGACGCCCAAACGATGCCGCACCTCCATGACGCGGCAAACCGAGGGTTATGGTGTCGCAACCATTACTCCAGCGGCAATGCGACCAGCCATGGAATGTTCTCACTCGTTTCAGGGATGGACGCAACTTGGTTTTCGTCCAAGCTCCGCTATCGCCCACCCATGTTCGAGATTTTTCGTGATGCAGGTTACCACCTAGGCTTTTTCGCCGGCCACGATGATTGGCAGCGATTCTATATGGACAGTTTCATTAGCGAAGACCACTTTGACGTGTTTGAATTCCAACGTCAGGATGGACTGGCAAGTGACCGCTGGGCGACAGCGGAGACCTTGCGTTTCCTCGATCGGCAAATCGGTCCCGAATCATCCCCTCAAACCAACGATTCGTCGCAGGTCGAAGACATGACTGATTCGGAAAACTTCCACCCCGCGCCGCGGCTTGCGATTCTGTATCTCTACGCGACTCATTCTCCCTACCGAAGCTATGCCGAAGATCAAATCTTTGATCCATCGGCCGAAGAGGATTTTCCGATTCCCTATGGAGCCGAGGACCAACTGCTTGTCTGGAATCGGTATCGCAATTCGGCGCACACCGTCGATCGCTGGCTGAAGCTATTCTTCGAAGACGACTCCGATCGTATTGTTGTTGTCCTGGGTGATCACGGCGAAGCTTTCTTGGAAGATGGCACGATAGGGCATGGCACTCGAATATCTCGTCAGCAGAACATGACACCCGCCATTCTTTTCGGCCAAGGCATCCCGGTATCTGCTATCGAAGCACCGACGATGCACGCAGACATACTTCCTACGCTGGTTGATTTGATAGGCTTAGATGTTTCAGGGATCGAAGCGATAGACGGTGTCAGTCTGTTGGACAACGAAGCGGTTCACAACGAAGACCGCTCGTTTGTCACTCGCGATTACCTCACCAGTGATACCGCGGCGATTTCGGTCAGTGAGGTTCCAACGAAATGAAACACTCGATTGATAGGCGGTTGCCAAGAGGTAAGACATACGAAGCCGACGAGGTCAATTTAGTTTTCTCATTTCACCGCGGCTCAAGTGCCCAAAGGCGATTGAGCTTTGCTGGGTACAGCGATCTCGCTGTCGCACGAGTACCGTTTGCACTTCGTTCAAATAAACGAAAACGTTGGAATTGAGTGACTTCCATCAACTTATATGGCGGCCTCATTCTTGCGTGCGGCAACAAATGCACGAGCTTCGCATCGCGACCTTCGCTTAGGGTTTGATGGGAACTAAGATGGTCTTGTCGCTAGTGCAATGGACCGAAAGCCTGCTCGATGTCTGGTGGCTGTTGTCAGGTGTTCTCGGTGCCGGAATTGTCGGACTATTTTTGTTAGGCTTATTGGTTCCCACCCTCAACAGCACATGTGCCTTGATCGTCTTGTCCGTCGGCATGCTGATCATCGCGTGGATGGTAATCTCGACGACCGATCATTGGCCATCGTCCTGCAGTAGCCTCGCGAGTCCGTTTCATCCGTACCTGGTCATCGTGATGGGTCCGTTGGCCATGATTGTGCTCGGACGACTCGTCGCTGCATCGAATGAGCGAGCGATTTATACAGAATAGACTCGCTGCTTTGCTCGACCTCACCACTCAAACAGCTTCGCCCCTATGAATCACTCAATCCAGTTGTCATTACTGTTGTCATTGCTGTCGTCACTGGTCATCGCGATGGCGACGTATGCCGATGAGTCAGCTTTCAAGTTGCAACCGATGGCGTACAACCATCCTGGGTTGGAAGTCGACCTTGGCGTGGGATTGTGGGCTTACCCGATTGCGGTGGATTATGACAACGATGGGGACACGGATTTGATAGTTGGTTGTCCTGATAAACCTTCTCAAGGCACCTATTACTTCGAAAACCCAACCCAAGACCCCCAAAACAAGATGCCGGTTTTCAAACCAGGCGTTCGGATCGGCGACGGCTACCACTACATGACACCAAGCGTCGTCAACGGCGAAACCATTGTGCTGGTGCCGGGTCAAGAGTTCCGTCGAAACTCGAACACAGGCCAGTTTGATTTTAGTAAGCCGCGCAAGATTGACGCCCCTGCCGATCCCCAGCACTACGTCCAAGGTCGCACGCGGGCCAACATGTGGCGTTACGTCGATTTCGACGGGGATAACGATCGGGACATCGCCGTGGCCATCGGTGATTGGTCCGATCTAGGTTGGGACCATGCGTACGACAACCATGGGAATTGGCGAAACGGTCCGCTGCACGGTTCTGTTTCTATCCTGATCAACGAAGGTAACGATGAAAAACCGATCTACAAGCAGCCTCATACGAAACTTCATGCCGGAGGTGGCGAACTTGACGTCTACGGTTGGCCGTCTCCCAACTTCGCTGATTTCGACGGCGATGGTGACCTCGATCTACTTTGCGGTGAGTTCTTAGACGGCTTTACCTACTTTCAGAACGTCGGATCGCGAAACGCACCGGACTATGCTGCAGGACGGAGGCTTGACGACTCCTCCGGGAATCTGCTTAGCATGCACGTGCAGATGATCACTCCTTCGGCCGTCGATTGGGATAACGACGGTGATCAAGACTTGATCGTCGGCGACGAAGACGGTCGAGTTGCGTTTATTGAGAACACCGGCCGACTATTCGACCAGATGCCTGTCTTTGAAGCTCCGAAGTACTTTCGTCAACAGGCTGACACGCTCAAGTTCGGAGCCTTGGCGACGCCCTTTGCGTACGACTGGGACAACGACGGTGATCAAGACATCCTCTGCGGTAACACAGCGGGATCCATCGGCTGGTTTGAAAACCTTGGTGTTGCCAATGACGGTATGCCGAAATGGAATTCGCCTGTCTTGCTAAACGTGAAGTCCGACAATGGCACCACCGAACCATTTCGAGTGACTGCGGGTCCAAACGGTTCGATCCAAGGCCCCTGCGAATCAAAATGGGGATACACGACGCTCAGCGTCGTCGATTGGGACGCCGACGGTGATGCCGATATTATCTACAACTCGATTCTCGCCCGCATAGGCCTGCTGATTCGTCACCAGGACACGCTCATAGAGAAGCCGTTTGACAGCGGCGTGCGTGAACTGCCACCGTCATGGAATTGGCAACAAACCCCATCGAGTGAAACGTTGACTCAATGGCGTACGACACCGTTGGTTTACGACTTCGATGACGACGGACGGCTGGACCTTATCATGCTCGACCAGGAAGGCTACCTAACGTTGCGTTCGGCGGGTGGCAAAGCTCAGCGAATATTTGTCAATGAGAACAATGAACCGCTGCGTTTGAATTCAACCAGTTGCGGTGGTTCGGGACGAGTGAAGTTGGCGTTGGTCGATTGGGACGCAGATTCTCGGTTGGATATTCTGGTGAACTCCGAGAACGCCGCTTGGTACCGCAATTGCGAAACACGCAGCGGTAACGTTGTGTTGAAGAAAGTGGGCAACCTAGCCCGACGAAACGTAGCCGGTCATACGTCCAGTCCCGCGGCCTGCGACTTCAATCGCGATGGGAAACCCGACCTGTTAGTCGGCAGCGAAAATGGTCGACTATATTTCATCGAGCACGACGATTGCATCACCTTCACTGACGAACAAATCACCGGAAGACCGCCTATCGACAACGAGGAACCGACCATCCCCGGACTGGTTGAGCAGGAGTTCATTTTTGACCAGGCACCTTTTCAACAATGCCACGCATCGACCGTTTGCCAAACCTCGCGTGGACTCGTTGCTGCTTGGTTTGGCGGAACGAGGGAAGGGCAAAACGATGTGAGCATTTGGACTAGCTATCACGATGGTCAACGATGGAATGGCCCCAATCGAGTCGCGGACGGAATCCAACACGATGGACTGCGATATCCATGCTGGAATCCCGTTTTGTTTCAGCCACCCGGTGACGCACCGACGTTGTTGTTCTTCAAAGTTGGCCCGAGCCCGAGCGAGTGGTGGGGCGAGGTGATGATTAGCTACGACCGAGGCCGTACGTTCCGCGATCGCAAGCGACTGCCCGAAGGCATTGATGGTCCGGTGCGTTGCAAACCGATTCTGCTGGACGATGGAAGCACGTTGCTTTGCGGATCGTCGACGGAGTACGACGGTTGGCGTGTCCATTTCGAATCTGTGAAATTGGCTGACGGAATGCTTACCGATACCTGGAAACGCATCGGACCTATCAACGATGGAAAGCTATTCAATGCGATTCAACCAACATTCCTGACGCACTCAAACGGACAATTGCAAGTGATTTGCCGAACGAAAGAAGGCGTGCTGGCGACGAGCCGTTCGCACGACAGCGGTATAACGTGGAACACCATGACAGCGACCGATATCGCCAACCCCAATTCCGGAATCGACGCGGTAACCTTGAATGACGGCCGGCATCTTCTGGTCTACAACGACCTACCCTCAGGTGAAACAGGCTGGGGAAAACGAGGCCTATTGAATCTCGCTCAATCCACCGACGGTCTTACGTGGCGCGATATCGCTGTCCTGGAACGTAAAGAGAATGCCGAGTTCAGCTATCCGGCCATCATCCAATCCACCGACGGTAAGGTCCACATCACTTACACTCACAAGCGAACAAGAATCAAGCACGTTGTCATTGACCCCACTAGGTTCGCTCTAACAGACGAATGACTCGAGCGGAAATGGCGTGACCCAACGTACGGTGTTGTTCGGCATCCAAGTGCACTCCATCGACATTGCTAGTCTTCGTCACGGTGGCCGCGTCAAAGAACTCGCACTTCATCTCGTCTGCGATGTCCTTGACGGCGTCTGCCAAGCCAACTGCTTTCTGTTCTGCTCCTTCAAACTTCTTCGCGATCTCACACGCAACGGACTGAATTTTCGGCGGTGCCACAAGTAAAATCTCGGGCACTGGCATTCCGGGTTCGATTGGTGCACGTCGAATGGCCGAAACGATTGACGCCAATCCCTTCGCGGATTGCCTTGCGTCGATTTGGTGAACGGACTGAAAGTCATTGGTCCCTAGGAACACGATCACGATCGACAAAGGCGAATTGACTTCGATTCGTTGCTCAATCCCGATCAGGCCATTGCGTCCCGGTTTACTCGGATCGTCGACGCAAGTTCGTCGTCCGTTCAGACAATCTTCGATCACTCGCACCTTAAACGACTGGCGATGAAGCTCAGCCTCCATCATTCCCGGCCAACGCTTTTCGAATGCAAGCCGTTCGCGGGTTCCAGGAACGATGCCCCAGCTCAAAGAATCAGCGTAAACGAGGATTGGATTCATTCCCTATTCCTTAAGGCATTTCGGTCTTGGAAAACTTAGCCAGGACGTTAGATAAAGCTTACCATTGCGGACGCACATGCAATGTTCAATCGCAATATCGCAACAAAATCTCGATGCCATGGTCGCCGACGAATGATTCGCGAAAGAACGTGAGCAACGAAACAATTGGACTAGCCCCGGGACCGCGAAGATTAGACAGCCGAGTTCCGCGTTAACAGGGATAGACACTTTTCCGAACAGGTTGCCGTCGACGGCAATGATTGAGTAGCAATTGCGATTGGTACTTCTAGGTGGTTCCTTCCGTCCAATGCGTACTCTAAGTCGTACAGGCTGCGAGAAGAGCACTGGACGCACAAACGACAGGGGATTTTTGTTCACCCAGTTGAGGCTCTTACAAATTTTATTGCACGCGATTGGTGAATCGGCTACGCTCGATTTGATCTCCAACGGCCAAGTGGCGTTCGTAACAAGAAGCCTGTCTCACGAGGCATGTGCATCCTTCGCGTCCATTGGTGTCTGGAAAAATAAACTTTTAAATGGACGTCCATTTTTTTGAACTTCGCAAATGGTATGCAGTATGCCCCGCTTGGATTTAGCCTGGCCTCGATCGAGTTCTCTTGTGGCTTGGGCTTCCCTGATGGTCATGGGTATCTTGTTGCCCTGCGGTGTTTCGCAGGGAGCCTTGGTGACGTTTGCTTTTGAAGCGGAACTTGAGGCTGACCTGCAACCTTTTTACGACATGGATCCCGGTCAAAAATTGCGGGGCAAGTTTACCTTTGAATCCAACACAGCAGCATCGCCACGTTCGGCGTACGTAACGCGTTACGACAACTCGATTGAAGCGTTCTCGCTAAACTTAGAAGGAATCGGTACCGGTACAGGCAATGACGGGTTCATCGACATCATCGACTCGCAACCGTACACCATCTTCGATTCCAACGGCCAAGTTACCTCTTCGGGCATTCGAGACGCCTACGTCGTTGACGGCCGGCTCAACGGAATAACACTCGAAGGATCTTTAGGCACTAATATCTCTTATGGATATCAAATCAACCTACTCGATCGCGAAAACGAGTCCTTCACGACGCAAGACTTAGCACTGACTCCTCCTGACTTTTCCACCTTTGAGATCCGATCCATCAACCTTTTGTGGACCAACACAGGCACAGGCGGTGCCATCGGCTACACCCCATTTCAATTGACTTCCATCACCGCAGTTCCCGAACCAAGCACAAACATGTTAATGGGCCTGGGAATCGTAGCGATGTTGTTGCATCGCCGCAGACGCACATCGTCGGGGGATGCAGTGAAGTAGTTCGCACTACGCTTATCCTGATCGTGATCTTAAGCGGCAGAACGATTGGCCAGAGCATCGTTTACACGCAACAGCCTTCTAACTAGTCGAACGGGGTGACAATCAACCGTCAATGATCGAACGCAATCCTTACTCAGGTGCACTTCAATGACTTCTGACCTAGTCAATTCAACTAAGCTTAAGTGAAGCCTTATGACAACCATTGCAGACCATGTAATACTCAAACAATGGTGTCAGGAGGCACTCTGGGAAGTTCGAAGAGACGAAATTGAATGGAAATCCGATACGCTTGTCTCGCGGTTACGGCACTTGATGGATACGTGGTCGCAATTCAACGTCTAAACGTCATGAATCGCTGGGCTAACTCTAAAGCCAACCATCGGCATACATTAAACTGCACGAAGCCGATGAATATAGTCGGCGAAAGTGTGCAACTCGATCGAGTCTGCGTATCGTTTGGCAAATCGCATTTCGTAGTAGGCACCTGAATTTCCGCCGTTCGCATTGAACCCTAAACACTCGCTGGTGCCGCCCCAATCAGAGCCTCGAGCCAAGTAGATCGACGGACGAAAACCTTCAGCCAACCGAACTGCACACATCAAGAAGTCGGACGTTTTCTGGAACTTAGATTCGAAGATGAATGGATTGGTTTGATTGGATGTGGTATCAGTAGCCTTGACCTGAACCGAGTAGAAAACGCCACCGGGTGACCGACAAACAAAGTCAATACCACGATCGTCGTATTCAGAGTCGTAGACCTCAAATCCCTCAAGCGTGAAGGCCATCTTGGAGTAAGCTTCAGCGAAGCAACCTTTCTGAATCGTGTTTAGATGAGCGTAGGAAGTTCTGAGCATGTGCGTGGGTTCCTCAAGTGCTAGCAGTGCCAAATTCGCATTCTCACTCTCTAACGATTGAGGATGCGACGAAAGATCTCCGGTGTAGTTGATGGCTATCCGCTGACTATTGGTCGCATTTGGATTTAACGTGGAGTATCAGCAGTTGGTTTAGCTACGACTTGGTGATCATCTTCGTAGATCACGTAACCAGGCGAATTGGTGCGAATCTCGCGGACCGGGATGCCACATTCAACCACCAAATGAACAAGATAGCGAACATTGCGAATACAGTCCACGGAATCTGACTTGAACCAGCATAGCCCTGTATCAGCGCGATGTGCTTTTCGTGAACTTACAAAACGGTCGGGTATTGGTAATTCGCGGACAAACCAGTCGAGCGTTTTACGAATCTCAGCCTGCAAGTAAGCTGGCGAAACATCGCGATGCAATATATCGTATGCAGCAGCAAAAACTCCCTCGGGTCGATCCGATTCTCGCTCTGGGTCGGCAGCAACGTATCGCAACAAAGTAGCAGACATTATTAACCTGGGTTACGATCAGGTACATCGATAATGCACGAATAGAACACTTGCAGCAACATCGACTGCCGATGTTCCGTCTGCATTCGGTTATATCGCACCGCCGTCCCTTCGGCTCAGTAACGCATCGTCAACAACCCACGTACAGTCAAAAGCATACATCGGAAGCGAAGAGCCAACTTCAATACGGAGGCGCGATGATGACACTTGGACAATCGTAAGCGACAACCGATACGCCTTGTTAGACGGAGGCTTCAACTCGCATAGGCATGCGGCGTACACGGTACGTGAGCGGCTCAAGCATATGCATTTTCCCGCCTCTTTGTGGATAACGCTAATGATCAGTGGAACATGGGTTGCGTGCTATCGATTCGCAAGCTGCTTGATCAGCGACTGCGCTTGCGTAGAAATATAGTCCAGGGACATTGCCAAGCGGAGACCCTGGCAATGTCATTGTACGAACTCGTTACTCGCCGGGCACGGCAGGCCCAGATCTAAGGCGTTTCGACAGTTAGCTTGCGGCGGTAGATCCTTTGGCCGTGCGCGATGTACAGAGTGCTGTGGTTGGGCCCCGCCAACATGCACGTCGTAAAAGGTTGATCCTTATCTACTTTCGGTAGCACTCCGCATGGTCGGCCGGTGGGGTCGAAGATTTGCACGCCAAGATCACTGGTCACGTAGTAGCGCCCGGCTTTATCGACTGCCATGCCATCGCCTCGAGAGGAAGCCACGTACGGCGGTGGCTCATTGAAATTGAACTCACCTTTTGGATCGACCGCCAATCGCATTGGCATCGTGGGCATCTTGGCATCAAGCACGCCCCCTGGATTGACTCGGAACGTCCACGTGATCGCTCCACCGTAATCCGACACCGCGAGCGTCCCGCCGTCGTTGGACAAAGCAATGCCATTGGGCCGATTGATCCCGGTGTCAACAGGCGTGACTTCGCCCGACTCGGGATTGATACGAGTGACCTGTTTTGCGCCGGTTTCGGTAATCAGTACGAATCCGTCGCGAGTGACCGCCAAGTCATTCGGCTTGACTCCTTCGGCAATTGTTTTGACCTCTCCACTACGAACATCAATCGAGATCACTCGGTCCTTGGATCCCTGACAGGCGTACAAAAGCGTCCCATCGGGGCTGAGTTCCAATCCGCTGACCGATTCCTTCGCGATCACGGATTGTCCGCCCGTTGTCGCGTCGATCCGGATCACCGACGGCGCCCGCATGTCGCAGAAGTACAGATTCCCTTGCGCGTCGGCACACAGGGCATCGGCGAAGCCAAGATCATCAGCAACGAGTTCCCAGGCTTCACCCGGGATCAGCAAATTCAAGAGAGTTAAATCGCCTCCCAAATCACCTTGAGTGTTGATGACAGGTTTGTGTTCTTCGTTTCGCCACAACCACTTCATCGCCTCAGGAAATTTCGAACCCCCAAAGTCCGCGTTGTGTGCGTAGCCCTCCGCCCAGTCGAAACGAACGTCGTAGCCCATGTAATTCAACGCCGCGGCCATTCGTTGGTTTGCCCAAGGCCAACTTCCAAACGCGTTATCAACATCGCCACTGGTGTCGGCCATGTAGACGCGAATAGGCTTGGGTTCGGTTTTGCGAACGAGTGCCGGATAGATGTTGCCGCCTCGCAGGTTAGTGAAGCTACCGACACTGGAGTAAACCTTGCGAAAGTAGTCCGTTCGTTCCCAGGCGGCAGTGAACGCGCAAATCGCGCCGGAACTAGAACCGCCTATAGCGTGCATCTCGGGATCATCCGAGATGGTGTAGCGTTTCTTGACTTCGGGAATGATCTCGTCAAGCAAGAACCGAGCGTAGCGATCGCCCAAGCTGTCGTATTCAAAGCTTCGATTGGAATGTTTGTTCTTTTTGCGAGGCTTAGCGGTTTCGTGACCAGGATTCAAAAACACAGCAATCGTAGGTGGCATGTCGCCACGAGCGATCAGGTTGTCGAAAACAATCGGCACTCGCCAGCGACGATCTGTGTTCCGCATTCCTTCACCGTCCTGAAACACCATCAACGCAGCAGGTTCTTCCGGAGAGTACTGAGCCGGTACATAGATCGCCCAGTCTCGCGTGGTCCCGGGGAAGATCTTCGATTCCCAGGGCTGCATCGTTTCGACCTTGCCTCGAGGAACACTTTCTTTGGCAACTGCGTCGGGATGTGGTTCCCACTTTGGTTTGGTGCTGGGATCGGGAACGTGCGAGGACTTGGCATTGTCATCCCACAACCATTTCAACGCGTTGGGCAAATCCTCGCCGGCCCACTTGCCGCTGTGTCCGCCATCGGTCATGACCAGTTTGTGTTGGTAGCCAGCAAACTGCAGCGCCGCCGCCATGTCATGATTGCCCAGCGGCCAATTGCCGTGCAGGTTATCGAGATCGTCTCGTCCATCTTGCAGGTAGACCTTGATTGGCTTGGGTTGCTTGTGGGACTTGCGAATTAATCCGGGATACTCCCAGCCGCCGCGGATGTTGGTGAAGCTGCCAATGTGGCTAAGGACCTTACCGAACTGGTCTGGCTTTTCCCACGCGACGGTAAACGCAGCGATACCGCTCGACGATATCCCGCACACCGCGCGGTCGACCGGATCGTCGGAAACGTTGAGTCCCTTTAACGCCACCGGTAGTAGTTCATCCACCAAGAACGTCGCGTTGCGATCACCGAGCGAATCGTATTCGAAGGACCGGTTGCTACGGTCTTTGGCATCATCAAGCGTGGGGGTGATAATGCCTGGGTTAACAAACACGGCGATCGTGACCGGCATCGCTTGTTGAGCGATTAAGTTGTCCAGCACGACAGGGACTCGAAAGGCGCCGTTTGGATTCGCGTAGGACGAACCATCCATAAAAACCATCAACGAGGCAGGTTTGTCGGATTGATACTGCGCCGGCACATAAACGCTGTACTCTCGGGTCGTTCCGGGGAAAACGTGGCTGTCGCTGAACTTGCCGGAAGTGACTTCGCCGCTCGGCACGTCAGGCTGAACTTCACCAACAGAATTGTCTTGCCCGACCGAAACAGTGGGATGGATTGCCGTCAGAGACAACAACGTCAACAGCGAAAAGGTGATCCCGTTTTTGAAAAGCTTGGGGAACGTCATCAGGGACTCCGGTGGGAAGGAGGCGGGAGCGGGAGGCAGGAAGGAATTCGATCCGAGACGAGAGATCGTACCACAGCAAAGAGCCGTCTACACGTTGCGGCAAGTCGGCTAGTTTAACCAGGAAGGCTGGCAACGGAATCATTCCCTTTTGCCGCTTCGGTCCTATTCACTTGTCGATTGCCAGTCGACACGGGGCCAAGCGAGAACACTCGGGCAAAACACTCGGTCAATATCACTCGGGCAATATCACTTTGGCATAGTCACTCGCGGTTTCCGATCCGGCCCTTACTTTCGTTAGGACCGGTCCAAAACGACTTCGAACACGGACCGAACCGTTTGGCCGTTGATTCCCCGAGCCGATCAACGCTGCTGGTAAGGATGACAACCTACGGTTCAACCGGGTCATATCAGCCTTTTGCGATGTTGTCCAACAAACACCAAGCAATCAGCTGAACAGTGTCCGGCCGGCGAAATCGCTCGGCAGCGACGGATTCATTGACTCATGTTCCCCATTTCGTAGCTCACCCCGCGTTGAACCGATTGCGATCGATCGCGAACGCTTGAACACCTGCACTATGCTTTGCATCGCAAAGCAATCGTGCGGGTTCCCATTGGCAATCCTCATGGCAATTCCTGAATCATCGAACTTCGACGAAACGAATCGCCCCGGCGATACGCCAAGCCGAAGTGATCGTGAGAAACGGTCGCCGGACGATGATTCAGCATCAAAGCTTCGTTCCCGACGGCGGCAGGGTCGTTCACGAAAGACGATTGACCAAGACGTTGTTCATGATGCCACTCTCGGATCGGACGCCGCCGAACGACCCAAGCCATCGCAAACAGAGTCCAGCCAGCCGCCCGCGGAATCCTCGACGGAAACATCGCCTTGCCCTGCGGTTAACGATTCGGTGCCTTCACGTTACGAAAGCGTAGGTGAGGTCGGTCGCGGAGGGTGGGGAGTAGTCGAAAAAGCAGTTGACCGCCAACTCGATCGCGAAGTCGCCGTGAAGCGGTTCACCGACACGTACGAGGTCACCGAGCAAGAACGTCAGCGATTCTTACACGAAGCGAAAGTCACCAGCCAGCTTCAGCATCCGGGTATTGTCCCGGTCCACGAGATGGGCGACCAAAAAGACGCCTACTATGTGATGAAGTTGCTCGATGGCGTGACGCTTCAAGAGTTCATCCAGCAACATCATTCCGACAAGTTGTCTCGAACGAAGCAAACGCGGTTCGAGTTCGGCGAAAAGCTCGAACCTCTGTTGCAACGCTTTGTCGATGTCTGCAATGCGGTCGCGTACGCGCACAAGCGCGGCGTGGTCCATCGCGATTTGAAGCCATCTAACGTGATGATTGGCGAATTTGGCGAAACGGTAGTCTTGGATTGGGGCTTGGCACACTCGCTTGATGCAACGCCCGGTTTGGCCACCACCCCGCTGCCTGCGCGACGAAAGAATGTTCACGCTGATTCGACCCCGTTGATCGAGCCCGACGGAACCGTGGTCGGAACGCCAGCCTACATGTCCCCGGAACAGGCGTCCGGCGAAATCTCAGCGATCAGCCAGCCATCGGACATCTATTCGCTTGGAATGATCCTGTACGCGATCGTCGCCGGGCGTCACCCTTACCAAGGGCAACCGGTCGAACAAATCCTGAAGCAAGTTCAATCGTCGAGTTACCCAAGCTTGCGATCGCTGCAGCCTTTAGCACCATCGGCTTTGGTCTCGATCGTCGCCAAGGCCATGTCACGGTCGCCCGGGGATCGCTATGAGAGCGCAGAACTCTTAGCCAGCGACGTTCGACGATTCATTGCTGGTGATTCGGTGTCGGTGCACCAAGAAAGCTTCATCGAAAAGAGTGTTCGGTGGTGCCGACATCACCAAGGAATTGCTGCAGCGGTGGCCGGCTGTGCTTCGGTATTGCTGGTCGGTGCGATTGTCTTCGGAATTGTGATTAAGCAATCGCATCGCGCCGAGCAGATCGCCCGTATCGAAGCTGAACAATCGCATCGGGAAGCCATCCTTAGCTTGGGTGAGGCGCGCGAAGCAACCGATGCGTGGTTGATCGAGCTGAGCGGCTCCCTCCAGTTCTATCCGGGAATGGAAAAACTACGTGGCGAACTGCTAGAACGCGCCATCCATCAATTCGATCGACTCGAGACCCAAAATTTAGCGTCGTCGCAAACGCAGACCGCTGATAGTGCTTCAGGGACGGCATCGAGTCCGAACGTCGACTCATCAGTAACGTATCGCGAGCATACCGATCAACTAGCAAAATTAGAGCGAGCCAAGGGAGCCTTGCGTCTGGGCGACCTCTATCGTTTAACAGGCAAGCCAAACCAAGCCAGGACGCACTACCAAGCCGCCGCTACGATCCTGCGAAAACACGATCAAGACCCTGCCCCACCTGCTTTGAACGTGACACCGGTCTCGTTGAGTGATACCGGGAAAATCGACAATCACACCGGTTCGGCAATCCAGGATGCGTACACACTCGAACGCGTCAACGCGATCATCGGGCTGCTCTTGTTGGCTGAAGACACCGAAACCGATCTACCATCAAGCCAAGAGATTACCGTTGCCCGCCGTTGGCTGCGCAGCGTGACCGAACCGATTCACCGAGATACACTCCAAAGCGAGACTAACAGATCAGCGTTAGACAGCTATTCAGCTCGTTTGATCTCGGCCTTCGTGCGGATGGAAATGGCATTGCAAAATGCTAAACCGCACGCACACGATCGCGTCGACGCGATGGGCAATGGTTCGTCGTTCGAAGATGCGGTGACGTTGGCCCGATGGTTGGCGGATCGAACTCAATCGCCGCGTGACCGCCGCCTATCCGAAACGATCCAGACGCAGAATTGCCGACAACTGGCCGATACGGGCCAGCACCACGATGCGTGGCAGCGCTGGAGCGTGCTGATCGACGACGTTCAACGATGGTCCGACAGCGACCCCGACCGCATTGACCTTTTGCAATCCTTAGGACACGCGCTGCTGCAACGAGGTAACTGCCAAGTTCAGTTGGGTAATCACGAGAACGCGACCGCTGACTTTGATCGTTCTATCCGCATGATCGAGAAGGCATGGCGATTAACGGACGACGACGGGTTCTATCGAATCAACTTGGCAACCGCCGAAAACAATCTTGGACAGTTACTGGCCACCGGAAAGAACCGCAACCCGGCGATGGCGACCAAGTTGCTTCGACAGTCGCTCAAAACGTACGAAGCATTGCTACGCGAAGGCGTCACCGCGGATCGCCTGCGCCGCTACGCCCAAACTCATCATGCCTTAGCGGTACTCAGTTCACCGTCGAATTCCGCGGTGGATGTGGTCACCGAACAAGCCGTTGAGCACGCTCAGAAATCCGCATCCGCGTTTGAAATTCTTAGCGATTACGTTTCCCTTTCGGTGGACGACACGCTCGGTTGGATGCATTGCCAAGTCACGATCGCATCGCATCATGCCCAGCACGGAAGAATGAAACCCGTGGCAAGCATGCTGGAACACCTTCGGCAACGCGAGCAGCAACTTGGGCAAACCGCCTTGAACGCCGTGCAAAGCCAAACACTACGAAGGGTGACCGATGCGATCGAGGTGTTCGAAGAGTCCATCGGGGCAACTGATTTGATCAGCACGACTGACACAGACGAGCCAACCGACATCGAAACTGACTTGGTCGATTAATTAGCAACCCCGACATCGCTCACCAATCCGAGGGGTAACCCATGTTTGCAAAGCAGTCCGATACCATTTGTGCCGCAACCTACTTTCGCAACAAGCGCATCGACGAACCAAACCTACTCTAGAACTATCTCATCATCATGACGAATTCAGCGCCAACGACTATCGATTCATTCCCGCCCGGATCCGACCATTCGCCCGTCGTATCAGCAACCACCAAGAACACTCCGGTTGCCGAGGCGACACTGCGACGGCAACCGACTCCCGAACCAACCGTCGAAGTCAACGAATGCTGTTTAGTTCAAATCTATCCGGCCGACGTAATCACAGGGATGTTGTTGCTTGAGGAAGATGAGTTTTCCATCGGACGTTCGCCCGACACTGATTTGCCATTGTCAGACAGCAGCGTTTCGCGTCAGCACGCCATGCTGATCCGCGGCAGCGAAGGTTACCTAGTTCGCGACCTGGGAAGCACTAACGGAACCTTAGTTAACGAACAAATCATTGAATCGGATTGCGTGCTACGCAGCGGCGACACGGTTCGTATCGGTAGCTTCTTGTTTCGATTCTTGTCCGCCGGTTCGGTGGAATCGCAGTACCACGAAACGGTCTACAGCGCGTTGACTCGTGATGCGCTAACGGGCACCATGAACAAGCGATACTTGCTGGATGCGATGGAACGCGAGATCTCTCGATCAACCCGAGCGAAGACCGACATGGCAGTGGTCATGCTGGACATTGATCACTTCAAGTCGGTCAACGACACTCACGGTCACTTAGTGGGCGACGAGGTGTTGCGAACGTTTGGCAAGCGAGTGGGTGACATTTGCCGCACCGATGACTTGTTGGCTCGTTACGGCGGCGAAGAGTTCTGCTTGTTGCTTGCTGCGACCGGTCGCGAAGAAGCCGCGGAAATGGCTGACCGCTGCCGCCGCGCTGTTGCCAGCGCTCCATTTGAAACCGCCGCCGGTCCCCTAGAAATCACGGCGAGCTTTGGATTCGCAGTGCTGAACCCCAACGAGCCAGCGACAACGAAGGGCTTGCTTGAACTCGCTGACCAACATCTCTACGAAGCCAAACGAGGCGGTCGCAATCGCGTGTGCGGTTAAGCCAAGCGAACGATTGTAAGATCACCAAAAGCGAAACGGGACCCGACCTAGCGATTGCAGTCGGCAGCTAGTACGTCAATTCCGCTCCGACATAGAACCCAAAACCAGGACGGTACACTCCGAGCCCAGATCGGTAATCGATGTGTTCTCGATAGAACTTATCGGTCACGTTTTCAATTCCGCTGGTGACCAGCAAGTGATCCCACCGTCGATAGCTTCGAATGTTGTAGACGGTGAACCCCGGCGTTTCGATTTCCTGCAAGGTGCTGGCGACTCGATCTTGATTGTCAACGATCCGAGCTTCAAACTCGATTCCCCAGTGTTCGTGAGTGGGGTCCTGGATCAGAAGTCCAACGCGTGCTTCCATGGGTGCGATCCCTGGAAGAGGTTCGGAATCGACGCTTCCATTGTCGCTTCGGTACGGCGATCCGGTGTGTCGTGATGGGTCAAGCCTTGAACGATCTCGCCCTTCGACGTAAGTCAGAATTCCGAACGTTGACACCATCGATGTCAGGTCCGCTTGAGCGTAGGTTTCAAACCCCATCAAGGTAGCAAGGTCCGTGTTGACGAACGACGCTCCCTGTTGAAACCCATCAATCGTTCCCGCAGGATCGAACAGGTCATAGGTGATGTAGTCCTGAATCCAGGCATGGTGACCGTGTAATCCTAGCGTCATGTCATCCGAGTCGTATTCGATTCCCACATCGCACTGATATAACTTCTCGGAATCGAGTTGCGGGTCACCATCGAGGAATGTCAAACCACGCTGCAAAGACCCAATGAAAGTGTATTCAGCGTACATTTCCGTGAGCGTGGGTTGTCGCATCGCAAAGCCCGTCCCCGCATTGGTGCTCCATCCCCCACCAAGATCACGATTGGCGGTTAGGTACGCCGACCCCAACAAGAATTGTCGGTCCAGCGAGGATTCTTCCAGGACGCTAAGCGGCTCAGCTACACCTTGCACAATGTCGCGAGAGTCCGTGAACACTCCATCGATCCGAGTACCGGCGGTAACAACCACATCATCGTTCCACTGCAGAATCCGCTCGGCGTAGACCCCAAAGTCCAACGCATCACTGCGAGGGATCGGGAAGTTGTTGTCGTTGGGGTCGGGATCATAGAAATCATACTCGTTGAGTTCTTGATTCAAATAAATCATGTCCGTACCGACCGAGAACTGCGAGCACGCCGTGATGAAGGATGATTCGAGTCGATAGCCCGCCGAAAGTGCATCGCCGTCCGTCGTCGTGGAACCGTCCGCAGCACCGAGAAATGACGGCTGGAAAGCGTCAACGAGCGAAGGAATCTGTCGAGCCTTGCCTGGACGTTTAGTATCGCCTTCGAAGCGAGTTCGGTTGTACCACACCTCGGACGTGAAACGATCAGCGAAGCTAGGCGCGTCGTTGGTGTACGTGATCTCGTAACCGTCAGTGATCAGAAAATTCAGGTCCGTCACCAAACCCGGGAACTCTATGTCGGTTTGGTCCAAACGCAATGCATTGATTTCGATCTTCTGGTGATCGTCGATGTCAAATCCGTACGCGACAAACAGGTCACGAGACTTGTAACTTGATGGAATAAAGTAGTCATCCTGTCCGGTTTCGTAGTCGCTGCCAGTTCGGTGGCCATAGCTGATATGAAAACCGTAGTCGTCACTGCCGCCCCAAAACGATTGTCGTCCGTAGAACTGATCCCCGTTGGAATGATAGGTCCCACTGGTTGCCCCGTGACCTTCGTAGCCATTCTCGTAACGAGGCGATTGCAGGAATTCCATGTCGACAAACCGGAACCCCGGCCCGTACCGACTGGCGTAGGGACCTTTGATCAGAATCGAGTCTTGAATTAAACGCGAGTCGATCTTGCTCATCATCGTGTCCAAGTCCATTCGAGCGGGTGCCCAGTAGGACCCGGATGCGAGGACTTGGCCTACGCGTTGGCCTCGAATTCGAGTGTCGCTGACGAT
This sequence comes from Rubripirellula amarantea, assembly GCF_007859865.1. Taxonomy (NCBI): domain Bacteria; kingdom Pseudomonadati; phylum Planctomycetota; class Planctomycetia; order Pirellulales; family Pirellulaceae; genus Rubripirellula; species Rubripirellula amarantea. The sequence goes on from NZ_SJPI01000002.1 coordinate 1,597,071, forward strand.
GGGCGTGCGATTTTGAATGGAAACACCGTGCGCCGCCTTCGATCTTCGCAGCAAGTCACCCACGTCTGCGGTTCGTCTGCCCAATGCTTCTTCGCGAAAGACCGCGTCTGCGGCGGGTGAGAGCGAAAGCGTTTCGCGATCGGTGGGCAAGTCGTCAATCTGGTTGACCTCACCAAACAAGCTGGCGATTCGATGATCGGCTGCAAGTGCTGCGTTGTCCTTGTCGTTGGCAGCGACATCGCCTCGCTGCACAGGTGGTTGCATTGCGGGTGGTTGTAGGACCGGCGGTTGCATCACGGGTCCCTGGACAACAGGTCCCTGGTTGATGGGCGCTTGCACTGCAGGGCCTTTGACTGCGGGGCCTTGTACTGCAGGGCCTTGTGCTTCAGGGCCTTGTACTACAGGGCCTTGTGCTTCAGGACCTAGCATTGCAGGCCCCTGCAATGCAGGAGCAAACTGTTGTGCTTGGAGCGCAACCGAATTCGATACGACGAGCAGCCCAGCCGTAAAGCTGGCCGCCCATCGCAACAAATTGCGTTCAGTGGTTGAATGTGGTTGCGGCATCCTGCTCGCGACTCCCGTCCGTAATTAGTATCGACTGTGTTAGGCCGAGTTGAACTTCCAGCTTTTTCGTTCAGTGATCCTAAGGAAACGTGTCGTTACCGTCTTCGTTACCCGATCCGGTATTGTTGTTGGCGGTTGCACTGTTGGCACCGTCGTAGCCAAAGTCACCATTGTCCTCGGCCACATTGTTTGAAAACTCACCTGCCCCCGTGTTGTCCGTAAAGTCAAATCCGGACCCATCATTCTCGTTTGCTACGTTTGCCAGAAACTGCCCCTGGTTGGTAACAAAGTCGAAACCTCCGCCTTCATTTCCAATCGAATAGTTTTCTTGAAAGAGTCCGAAGTTGTCTTCGAAATCGAAACCAACATCGCCGTTGTCATATGCGTAGTTCTCTTGAACGGTCCCGTTGTTGTCGGCGAAGTCAAAACCATACGATGCATTGTCGAAGGCGAGGTTCTCTTCGACGACGCCATTGTTGGCTGCGAACGTAAATCCTTCTCCATCGTTATCCGCCGACAAGTTCCCAGCGATCGACCCCGTGTTGTCGAGGAAATCGAATCCGCTCTCGCCGTTTTCGTACGATTCGTTCTCGTCAAAGTTGCCAGAGTTATCGTCTGCGTAGAAACCGTATCCCTCGTTACGCAATGCTCGGTTGAACGATACCTCACCGTCATTGTCAAACAAGTCGAACCCATTTCCCTCGTTCCCGAGAGCGTTGTTTTGAACAAACAGTCCTTCGTTTTGCTCGATGTCGAAACCGTGCGATCCATTGTCGGTAGCGCGGTTATGAGCAATCACGCTGTCCGAATCCAAAGTACCGAACCGGAACCCGCTATCGTCAGCGCCGGTGACGTTGTTACCGATGATCAAGACGTCTTCTAAGTCAGCCAGACCACCGGACAATTCACTCGAAATGCCGTGCATACCGCCGAAGATATTGAAGCCCGAGATCACACTGTTGTCCGCCGTCAGGATTACCGACTCGGTGATATCTATTCCGTGAAGCTTCACTTTCGAGCCGAAAACAGCGTGAACGCCAGTGTCAGCTCCCTTTACGGCCAATCCACCGCCAAATAGTTGCTGTCCGTCCTGAACTTCGATGGCATCGGTGACTCGAATAACGCCCGCTCGACCATCGATAATCACCGAGTCGGTCGTGGCGGTGGCCACCGCCGTTGGCAGATCTGGCGTGTTGGCGTCGAGTACAGTAACCGAGCCGATTTCGAAATCATAAGTCGCGTGCAGAGCGACCTCTTGTCCGCCTGGTGTCGGGTTAGCCTGGGTCACCACATCGACATCGCGGACCACCACGTCCGTCATGCGTCGTTCGATTCGTGTCATCCGTCGGTGGCGGCGACGATCCGGGCCGAATGGCATTCGAATGGAAAGCGTGCCAGCGGTTTGAGAATCACGCACGTCGTCGTGCTGGTACTGAACGCCAAATGTGACTCGAGAATCCAGCGATAAGAACGGTAAGTCGAACGATCGCAGTTCGGCTCGAATTCGCGGTCCGGTAATTGATTCGGCTGTCGGCGAATCCGTATCGAAGTGATAGATTCCCGCGAACACTCGCAATTCGCTGTCGAAGTAGTTCGGGCACCGCCATAGCAACGACCCGACCTCGGCGTCAGTTCCATAGTAGGCACGCTCTTCGTTGTTCTGAACGACAAGGTTGCCGTTGGATACGATAGCTGTGGCACCCACCGCTTGCGCCGAGCCGCCTTCGGGAAGATACCCGTTCCATCGGACATCGTACTTATCGCTCAGCATTTCCATGCCAAACGTAGCTTGATGAAAGGTGTTCTCGTTCGCAGAGTGCTTCAAGTCGTAGAAGCCGTAGACGCCGGCGATGTAGTCACCGGCAAATAGGTGACGGTAAGCGAGACCCCAGTTGCCCTCGGCTCCACCGCCATAGGCAAACTGACCGCGGATATCGGCGAACAAGAGATCATCGTGCGTCGACGCGAGCGGTACAAACAAATCCGTGTGCACGCGGCTGACATCATCGCCGCGCCCCGTCAATGCAGCGTAAGGTCGGTAGGGATCACTTTCGATGGCCGGATTGAGCGGTCGACCGTCGAAGACGTGCGATTCCAACGACTGAGCCTGCACCGACGAGATCGCGCAAAACGCGACCATTACGCAGCAGGCGACCTTCACGCGCGCTGAAACTTGCAGTTGCCAGTTCTGCATGGGTCTCCTCGCTTGCGTTCACGGTCAAAACGAGGCGTCCGCGACCCCTCTAAATAGTACAACCATTTCCCGTATCGGCGAATTTGGCGATTGAATCAATGAAAGCTGAAAAAAGACTCAATTCTGGTGCTTTATATTACGAGAAGCGTGCACGTTTGTACCTAAAACAAGATGATCGTTGCCTCATCGTCTAGATTGGCAACATGCAGTTGCGGCAGCTTTGGCAATGCTACGACAGCCAATGATCGACAAGTTGGCTCTGATCGCAAGATCGTGTCGGCTAATCAATTAGCGTCTAGGATAGTGGTCTACTTTGCGGTGTAAGCCATGTTGAAAACACAGTCGAGATTAGGAAGTACGATGTCGGCCTTGCGCTGGCTGCTCGTTCTTTGGACGGGGGCAGCGGTCCAATCGTTCGCTGAAGACTCGCCCAATGTGATCGCTCACTACGTACCGAACAACACCATCAAGCTCGCCTGCCAACAGAGCGACGGCACCTATGTGAATGTACAGAAAATTCACACCACGATCGAACCATCCGAACAGTTTCAACTTGTCGACGGTCAATGGCGAGGCGAAGAACCCGGATGGGAAGGCAGACCCGATCAATTGCAAACGACCTATGTTGGCGGATGGTCAATTGAGGTTCACTATGATGATGCCGCAATTGATCGGCTCGGGCATTGGAAGCATTCTGCGGTTTCAGGCAACGACTACGCGGTCCTGGTTGGAAAGCATGTTCCGCCCGGATTGACGATGCCAGTTCACTTCGCGACCCGCGACGAGAAAGGTTGCATGCTGTCGCGTAAGTTTGATCCCGACCGCGGCGCGACAAATTATCCCGAAACGGATTGGCACGCCGAAGACTTTGACTTTGTTGCCTCGAAGACAACCGAGATCCTGAATCAACAAGGCCTCTCGGCTCCCTGGACAAACCACTCGCGGCGTGAATTGGTCAGTGCTCTTGCCAACTGGATCAAAGACGTTCGGTTATCACGAATCGCCGTCGAAGACACTCTGCATCCGGTCGACTTCTTGGACGACGGACGATGTTATTGCGGCGGCGCGGCCAACACACTCGTTGCGATGTGCAGCATCCTGCAAATTCCGGCTCGCTACTACGGAACAATGGATCACGCGTTCGTTGAATTTCAAGACGATGAAGGACGTTGGTTGTTTGTCGAGAACCAGCCGGGCACGTTCATGAACATGCAACTTGCTTCGCCCAATCCTTACGACCCAGCCACGCATCAACAACTCGCTCAACAGTGGGCGCTAAACCAGCAGTTCGATGCGGTGTTTGAAGGTGGAATCATCGACGTCATCGCTGACCCGCAACGGTACAAGCTGTTTGATGATCCGAAGCTGGGATGGTTTTACAACTGGTCGTGCCCGGCTACTTATCGGCCCGACGGAAGCGACACGGGTGCGGACTTAGTCGCGCGTCCTCAAGTGCTGCACGATTGGGTGTTCAATCTCTACACCGGCTACGGCGATTCCGAGGGAGACTACATTCACAAGCGAAGCATCTTCATGGGCGAGCGTTTAGGCAGCGTCTACGAGTTGGCGGCGCTTTATAGCCCACGACGCTCGGACTTGCCGTACGTTTGCCGACGACGAAGCGATGATCAAAACGTTGTGTTTCTGACTCCGTGGCGAGACAGCCACTACGGTCAATGGAATAACCCCACGAAGATTCACGCTGGAATTGGTAACGCGATTCGAAAACAGTTTTACCTGTCTGACCTTGACGGAGTTACCAAAGTAGTGTCCGCCATCATTCTTGGCCCCGATGGCGACCTCGATCTCAAAATCCCAACGGATGGCGGAAAGTGGCACTACGAGATCAACGGGCATCGCTACCCATTGGCGCAAGCCGGCGGGTTCAATACCACCTCGAACTACCAAGGCACGGGCATGAGCGTTCATCGCTTCGAAATCCCACTCGCCATCCTAAATTCGTCGAGCCAATAATCGAGCCATCATTTGGGCCATTGATCGGGCCATTAATCGGGCCAATAGGTGATAGAGGCAGCGCTGCCTGGCACCAACGAGTCCTTGCCAGTCGCATGTAAGCAGCGATTGAACCGGCGAATAGTGCGTCGCAAGCTCATGAGTACGAAGTTTGGACGCCAGAGATCGTCAAATTCGCTTGAAATCTCTCTAGCTTGAAGCCAAAGCAAAGTGTTATTCCCAACCGCACACAAAGTTTGGCTTGAACGCTTGAGGATTTTCGCCGGGTGCCCGTCCGAGTTTCACATACCGCTGGTTTCACCATCGCGATCGCGCTGATCATGCTCGCTTGCTCGGGATGTGTGCGTCGTCGAATGACGGTACGCACCAATCCTCCGGGGGCCACGGTCTCGGTCGACAACCAAGTGATTGGAACGTCTCCCGCTGCGTCGTCGTTCGTCTATTATGGCACTCGTGAATTTCGCATCGAGAAAGACGGCTATCGCACCGAAACGATCCGTCGAAAAATCAATCCGCCCTGGTATGAAGCTCCGGGCCTAGATTTCATTGCCGAATCGTTGTGGCCTGGCGAAATTCGCGACGAACGCATCATTGACGTGGAACTGGTGCCCAAGACCCTTGAATCGCCAGAGAATTTAGTTGGACGAGCCGACGCGTTGCGAACCCAATCCCGACTCGGCGTCGTCACGGCCCCGTCGCCGTAAATCTGCTTGCAACCCTTCGGTCAGCAACCGCAGCTTATTGACGCTGCTGCCGTTTGTACTGGGGCCGACTTTTGTTGTCGTGCTGCTCGGCGGCACGTTATTCGACGGCGATGCGGGACACCGCGAACAGCTCGCCTTTCGCGACGTCTTTCATTTTTACACACCCCTGTATCAGTATCTTGCCGATCGCAATTCCGGCGAGATCATTCCGCTTTGGAATCCGCTTTGCCAGACCGGGATGCCGTTGATTGGCGAAACGACGACCGCAGTTCTCTATCCCATTCGATACGCGGTTTCCTCCATCGCGTGGTACGTGACACTGCATTTGATTTGGGCCTCGATCACCGCGGCGTTGGCGACTCGATGGATCGGTTGCTCGTGGCGAGGCCAAACCATTGCCTCACTGATCTATCCGCTTTCAGGCAGCGTTTATTTCCTGCACACCAATCCACCCTTCTTGGTCAGCGCATCATGGCTTCCGTTGGCGATGGTTAGTTTGATCGGAACAACGAAGCTGACTTGGCCAAGGCGGATTGCCCTGGCCGCCATATCGCTGGCCATGATGGTGCTCGGTGGCGACCCACAAACAGCGCTGCACTGCGTACTGGTCTCTGCTGTCGTACTAGTCATCCCTGTTGCTCTTTTTCGATCACAAGATAGCCGCGTCGAACTTGCCACGATCGGGTGTGCGGCGCTGCTATCGGGATTGATCGCGGCACCGCAAATAGCGGCCTCGCTTTCATGGAGTGGCCAGAGTGACCGAGTTCACATCGTTCACGAAGAGCCGACTTGGTTTTCGCCGCCGATTACTGGTGGCAACAAGCAGGCCGCGATGGAGTACTCGGTTGCGCCGTGGCACTTTGCTGAACTACTCACTCCATCGGCTTGGGGTTCGCTCATCCCAGTGAACCAACGGATCAGTGCGTTGATTCCCGGTGACGGTCGAATGTGGACTCCCACCTTGTTCATGGGAATGACAGTGGTCTGGATGATCCTCGATCGAACTTGGCTTTGCCTTCGTCGCCGATCAACACCGATCACTCGCAGGCTGGCACGTTCGAATCGCTGGATCGCCATCGCGGCAGTTTCTGGCTTCGCTGCGATGGGCCATTTCGGATTGGTTTGGTGGCTGCAATCGCTAACCGGACAATTCGATTCACTCGATTCCGCCGCGCTAGGTCCCTACTGGCTGCTGTACCACGGCTTGCCTGGCTATGAGGCATTTCGATATCCAGCAAAGTGGCTCCCCATGTTCGCACTTGGCTTGACGATGGCGACCGCAATATGGGTCGATCGCCGAGCATATCGCCGATCGGCCGCGCGAATGCTTGTGATCGCGATAACCCTAGCCGCACTCTGGTCGGCAACCTATTTCTTCGATCAATCGTTAGTTAACAATGCTGGAACCATCAGCGACCCATACTGGGGACCGCTGCATGTGGCCGTTGGCCTGGGCGAGATCCGTTTGTCGATCGCACTGTCCATCGTTGCCGCAGTAGGCTTTTCTGTTGCAGCGTGGTTCAAGCCAACACGTCGCAGCATGACATGGGCCCCTGGCATTCTGATCGGCATCACAGCGGTTCAGTTGGCTTGGTCGGCGAGCCAAATCACCTATGTCGCGTTTAGGCATCCGATTGCACTGCCACCTTTGTCCGCTGATCAATCGCTTGCTTTGACCCCAAGTCAGCCAACCGGGGATACGCCGATATCAACAAGTCCCCAATCAAACAACCAAAAACCAAACAGCCAAGTATCAAATTGGGCGGCATCACACACCAATGAGAGTCCGTTTCGTTGGATGCGGGTTCAGCTTAACGGCGGGTGGCCAAAAACTTGGGCGACGAGCTCGTCGACGTATCGTCTAGACGAAGTCAGCTCGGCGGAACGGATGAGTCGCTTTGGACGCTGGCACATGGTCGATAACGATGCGGTGTTCAACAATTTTGTGTCGATTGGCAGCGAACGTCAAAGCGAGTTCTGGAAAGCGATTCGCGAACTTGAGCTTCAATACGGCGGCACACTACCGGATGAATCCTGGCGATACATCCGTCGTTGGTTGGCGATTGACGGAGTGATTGAGCAATCTGATCGAGGAATCGCGACCACAAACGTTGATCCGATTCAGCAACCGATCGAAGTGGTGACTCACTGGCGCACCCTAGAAGATCGCGAACCGACCGCAGAGGAAATTGCAACAAGAATTCGTGAGGTGATCGCTGGCAATCATGCTGGACCGCTCGTCTACAGCGATGTTAGTGACAAGCCAGCTAGTTCGGTTTCCCCCGCCCACCAAGCAGCCCCCAACAACCGGTTGGAACGACCGCAGTTTCGAATCATATCGTCGAATGAGCAGCGACTTGAACTTGAGGTGGAAGCTAGTGCAACGTCACGCTTGATTCGACCGGTTTACCAAGACGGTCATTGGGTCGCCTCCATCCGAGACCTCGATCTACCCGAAGCCGAACCAGAACGTTTGGCCATCGAGCCCACTGACTTCTTAAAGCAATCCGTCGCTGTTCCACCCGGAAGATGGAACGTCCGTTTTGAGTATCGACCTTGGTGGTTAGCACCGACCATCGCCATCAGTTTGATGGGCATTTGCGTCGCGGTGGGACTGATCTTTAGGAAGCCGGCGTTTGCAGGATCGCGATAACACGGGCGATGTCTTGGGCAATTGGTGCTTCGAACGTCATCCGTTCACCCGATTGCGGATGCGTGATCGTCAACCGTCGGGCGTGCAGTGCCTGACGATCCAAGACGATGGGCTCACCGGGCTTCCGAGGCAATCCGCGCAACATCGATTCGGTCACTTCCGCATGACCGGCGTACAAACGATCGCAGATGATCGGCGATCCGATGTGCGCCAAGTGGACACGCAATTGATGAGTGCGACCGGTCTTTGGCTTCAAACGAACCTGAGTAAACCGGCCGTGCCTCGATATCACTTCATAGAACGTTGACGCCGGACGACTCGTTTCGTGGTCCTCACGAATTGCTTGTTTGTCCCGCTGATACGGATGTCGGCCGATGGGTGCTTCGATCAGGTCACGATCGCGATCGATGGGGGCACCGGTGATCGCAAAGTATTCTTTTTCGACCAAGCGATCATGAAATTGTTGGGACAGGTGCGTGTGAGCCGCGTTGGTCTTGGCGATCACAATCACACCGCTGGTGTCACGATCGAGACGATGCACGATTCCCGGCCGAGATGGTCCGCCGACATCGGAAAGATTCTGAAAGCGGTAGGCCAGCGCGCTGGTCAACGTACCGCTCCAGTTACCTCGAGCCGGGTGCACTACCATTCCCGCGGACTTGTTCACGACGACGATTGAATCATCTTCGTGCAACACATCGATCACGATGTTCTCAGGAACCGTATCGTCGGGCGGCAATTCAGGAAGCTCAAAACGAACCTTCTGGCCCGCCTTTAACTTTAAGCTGGGGCGAACGACCTTGCCGTCAACCTCCGCGGCGCCTTCCTGCACCGCGGCGCGTATCTGAGTCCGCGAATAGCCATCGCACAACTGACATAAGAAAAAGTCGAGACGCATCCCGCGAGATTCTTCCGGCACGACGAAGTCACGAATCACTTCGCCTTCGTCCGGATCGCCCGACGAGTCACCGGCATCCGATTCGGGCGCGTTGTCGTTACTCACTCGCTGATTCAGCGGCGGCTGTCTCTGGTTTGGTCTCAGTTGCTGGTTCGGCTTCGGCTTCCATTTCTGGCTCGGCCGTTACTTCCGGAGTCGTTGGCTCGCCAGACTCATCACTCGGCAAGTCCATTTCGGATTCCTTGTCCATCACGTCCGAGTCTTCGCCGCCGGGCAGGTCCAGTTCAGGAAGGTCGAGACTAAGATCGGGCAGGTCAGGAAGCTCGTTGGCGTCCGGCAACGATGGAGGCAAAGAAGGTTCCGCAGGTGAGAAATCCTGATCCGCAAACCAAGCCAAGAATTGCTTAGTATCGGCTTTCGCGAGACTATCGATTCGACTTTGAGCCTTTTCGATCATCGCTTCAGATTCGCCGATCGCAATCGTTTTCTTGTACTGTTCAACCGCTTCGTCCAATTCGCCGAGCGATTCGGCGGTACGGGCTAGGCCAAAGTGAGCACGCGAAAGCAGCAACGGGTCACTGGCGTTAACGAGTGAGTTTGAAAATGCGTTGCGAGCATCGCCGAGCAACTGAGCAGCGTTCTCGCGATCTTTGTAAAGCGCATCAATGCCTTGTGCCAAATATTCGTTCCCCTGATACACGCGAGCCCAATTGCCAGCGATGGTTCCGGGGTAGGTGTCACTAACGGTCGCCAACACTTCGGGGTCACCCGAGTCGGCGGCTTGAATCAGTTCAAGCGTTGCATCGCTACGCTGCTCGGTTTGCTGGGTGCTGTAGAACAACCAAGCAATGCCCGCAATGAACAAGGCACCCACGACAACCGCGATCAGCTTTGAATAGGGCTCGATCGATTGGTTAATCCGGCCAATATGGACGGCCAATTCGTTTTCTTGCAGTTCGTGACGACGATCGTTCATGGGAGTCGGTGACGCTGGAGAGGGGAAAACAAAGCCAGCAATGACCGGCAGAGGTTCGGAAATATAGAAGCCACCTGAGTTTAGCGTCAAGACAGTCTATCGCTTCAAGGGAACCTTCAATCACCTGCTGGCGTCGGCCTGCTGTCTTAAGCGGCTAACTTAAGCAGTTGTCTTGAGCTGGCCGCATCAGGAACCCGCTTTCATCGCGAAGCAGTCCCAAGGATCGCGGATTGCAGGATCGCGGATTGCGGAACCTGGATGCGACGCACTCACTTTTGGATGCACTCAGGCTATAGCTCGACCGCGTGTTCCTGTAATTCCTCGAGCGACGCAAATTCAAGCGAAGAGATGTGGCAAGACTCAAGAATGACGGGTGGAGCCATTCCCGCATCGTAAGCTTCTTTCCACCTCGCCGCACATAAACACCAACGATCACCGGGAACGAGCCCCGGAAACCGGTACATCGGCATGGGAGTCGTCAAGTCGTTGCCCCGAGCCTTGCTGAAGTCCAAAAACTCTGCCGTCACCTGGCAGCAAATAACGTGCAAACCTGCGTCTTCGCCGCCTGTATTACAACATCCATCGCGAAAGAAGCCCGTCATGGGGTTGGTGCTGCAAGATTGCAGATCACTTCCAAGCACATTTTTTGCCATCGCCTATGCCTTCCGCCAAGTCAGATCAAGAAATCCAAATTCATTGCAATCAAGCTGATCGATCAGACATCCCAGGGCAAGGGTGGGAGGCCTAGGAGAGCTAGCGAACAAAAATCGAATGCGCAGCCATCAAGCGGTAAGCCTGAGTCTTGTTTAAGCCAGTAGGGCCAAGCTAGTAGGACCAAGCCAGCAGAGCCAAGCTAGCACGACCAGGATTCCGCCAAGCAAAGGTAGACAAAGGCGAAAACGGGGAAGCGGGGACGCGAGATACCGGCAAAGCGGGGATCGAGAAGTGCCGCTGGGGGCGATGATGAACATTGAGGTGACACGCTATACTTCGTTCAATTCCCCCTAAGCCTCGAGAATTCGGACCAACCCGACATGGATGCGATCTTCCAAGACTTGACGGATGCCCAGCGAGAAGCCGTGACGCACGTGGACGGGCCGCTGCTGATCTTGGCTGGCCCTGGGTCGGGAAAGACTCGGGTGGTGACACATCGAATCGCTCACATGCTGGCCAACGGAGTTCGTCCCTGGCAAATCGCAGCCTTGACGTTCACCAACAAAGCCGCTGAAGAAATGCGGTCGCGAGTCGACGCGCTCGCTCCTGGGCAACCGGTTTGGATGGGAACCTTTCACCGGTTTTGCGCTCAATTGCTGCGACGCTACGGTGGCATGGTCGGACTGAGCGAGAACTACTCGATCTATGACATGTCCGATGCCAAGCAAGCGATGAAACGAGCCATCGCGGCGGCGGACGTATCGACGACTCATGCGTCACCCGAGCAAATCGCGGCGGCAATCAGCCGATCCAAGAATCGTTTGATCACGCCCGAGATGATGGAAGGCCATTCGTTAACACCGGGCGATACCATCGCGGCGAAGGTCTACCCGGTTTATCAGCAACAACTATTGACCGCCAACGCCGTCGACTTCGACGACTTATTGCTTCACATCGCGCGACTGATTCGCGAAAACCCCGAAGTACGAGCAGAACTCGACGCCAAGTTCAAATACATCCTGGTTGACGAATACCAGGACACCAACCTGGCCCAATACGCGATCGTACGCGCCCTTTCGATCGACAATCCCAATCTTGCGGTTACCGGCGACCCCGATCAATCCATTTACGGATGGCGTGGTGCCGACCTGAACAACATCCTTGACTTTGAAAAGGACTATCCGAGCGTCAAAACAGTTCGATTGGAAAAGAACTATCGCAGCACACCCAATGTGTTGCGAGTAGCCGATCAACTGATTCGTCACAATCAAAAACGCAAACAAAAAGACCTGTTCACCGATAACCCCGAAGGCGACCCCGTCGTGCTTCGAATTTTCGAGGACGGCTATAAAGAGGCCGATGGAATTGCTGACGAGATCGCCGCCGCGATCTCAACCGAAGGTCTTAAGCCAAGCGATTTCGCCGTCTTTTGCCGCATGAACGCGTTGACCCGTTCGCTTGAACACGCCTTCCGTGCTCGCGCGCTGCCGTACCAAATCGTCAACGGCGTCGAGTTTTATCAACGTCGCGAAATCAAGGATTTGTTGGCCTATCTGCACTTGGTCAACAACCCGAATCACGATGTCGCGTTCCAACGAGTCGTTAACGTTCCTACGCGTGGAGTAGGTGCGAAGACGATCGAGAAGATTCGTGCTCATGCCGATTATCATCGCATCCCCATGCTCGAAGCAGCCCGACATGCGTCGTCGATCGAAGGGTTGGCCAAACGATCGGCATCTGCAGTTACGAAATTCGTTTCGATATACGATCGCTTGTGCATTAAAGCGACCGCGACCTTGGAAGATCTGATCCGCTACTTGATTGAAGAAATTGGCTACGAAGCCTATCTCGAAAAGTCGATGGTGGAACAGCAGGACAGCAACCCGATGGCGAACGTTGACGAATTCGTTACCGCAGCGGTGGAGTTTGACCGCCGACATCCCGAAGACGGATCGCTTGATGCGTTCTTGGAACAAGTAGCACTGGTGGCCGATACCGACGCGTTGGATGGATCGACCGACCGCGTGACCCTGATGACGCTTCACGCCGCCAAGGGCCTGGAATTTCCATGCGTGTACATCATCGGCGTTGAAGACGACCTGATACCGCATTCAAGATCCAAGAGCACCGAACAAGAATTCGAAGAGGAGCGTCGCTTATTGTTCGTCGGCATCACGCGGGCTGAACAACGATTGCAGTTGAGCCTATGTAAGCGACGGGCGGTGCGAGGCGATATTCGGCCGGTAATTCCGAGCCCCTTTCTTAACGAACTTCCGCTCGAGGACATCAAGCGGATCGAAAGCGCAGTCGAACGCAATTGGTTCGATGAGGAATTCGACCAAAGCTACCCTGATTCGTGGGACCTGCCTGACTTGAGCGATAGCGATGGCGCGGATTCCGATCTCGGCGATATCGACCAGGCTGGTTCAGCCGCTCACCGTAAGGGTTCCGGATCGATCGGCGACGACACTGATTTTGTCAGCGAGATGCCGACCCTGATGAACGTCGTCGATGAAGCCGCACAAGTTCCTGCTCCGCCGACCTCAGCGTCCTCGGTATCATCCAAGCCCAAGAAGAAGATGATTCTGAGCGGCCTGAAGACAGGGGCGGATATGCTTTCCGGTGGTGCAACGCCGTTGACGGCCTATCGCGAGGGAGTCCAGGTGCGGCACGGCGAACATGGCGAAGGCACGATAATCGCGGTCACCGGCCGCGGCCCCAAGCGAACTGCCAAGGTCCAATTTGATGATGGGGAACACAGCTTTCGTTTGGCTTACGCCAAGCTTGAATTGGTCGATTCGCCCTAACGCTGTGCCGGTGGCACGCCGATACAGCTTGAATTCCCGTCGAATCCGGCCTCAAGCGGGAAATTACGATGCAGAAAGTACCGCGGAAGCGGGTCCGTTCCCACTTCCCATTGCCAGGACGTTGCTGTATCCTCTGCGACTCGACAAATCCAGATCCGACAACTTTTCCACGCTAAAGCGGTGTCGAAAGGCCTGTCGAAGACTTCGGCGAGTGATCTGCCGGACGCACCTCATAGTCACCCTACGGACAGAAAGCGTAGATAATCATGGCAAGCAAAGCCAAGAAAACAAAGATCAAGACTCACAAGGGAACCAAGAAGCGGATCCGTCTGAGTGCAACTGGCAAGGCCATGCACCGCAGCAGCGGAACCAGTCACTTGGCTCAAGCAGTCTCAGCTAAGCGTCGGCGAAACCTTCGTGGTACCACCGCGATGGCTACCTGCATGGAACCAACCGTTCATGCTTCGCTTAACGGCCACAGCTACTAATTTCAACGGTCGCCATTGACCGTCGATGTCGCTGAAACAGGCGACTCACACTTTCACTATTTTTCCAACAACGATTTTTGAATTCGAAGCGATTGGGCAAAACTTCGGCACCCTTGAAGTAATTCTTCATCCGTGGTGGCCGGGGCCTGAATCGGTCAAACGCAAAAACCAAAGCAATCTCTAAGGAACCACTGTCATGCGGACTACTACCGGATCAACTCGGCATAAGGCAAAGAAGCGTCTTTTCAAGCGAGCCAAGGGCTACAACGGCGGCCGCGGTAAGCTGATCCGCAGCGTCAAAGAAACGTTGCTTCGCAGTGGTGCGTACGCCTTCCGCGATCGTCGCGTTCGCAAACGTGATTTCCGCAAGCTTTGGATCATTCGTATCAACGCTGCCGTTCGCCAACACGACCTGCGTTACAGCGAATTCATCTACGGCCTGAAACTGGCCAACATCGAGATGGACCGTAAGACTCTGTCCGAGATGGCTATTCACGACGAAGCTGGCTTCAAAGATGTCTGCGATAAGGTCAAAGAAGCTCTCGCCTCGAAAGCTGCTTAACCATCCATGTCGCTCGATTCTTTCGTCGCGACCCTCAGCAAGTTAGAAGACGAAGCCCGGGCCGCATTCGAGCAAGCCACGGACATCGATTCACTTGAAGAGGCACGCGTCAAATACCTGGGTGCCAAAAGCGGTGTGCTCAAGGATGTAGCCAAGCAAATGGGCACGATCGATAAATCCGATCGGCCCACTGCCGGGCAAAAGCTCAACGCTTGTAAGTCCAACGTCGAATCCGCATTCGCCCAGTCGCAAGAGCGTCTTGGCAATGATGGTCCCGACGGCATCGACCCCACCTTCGATCCAACCCTGCCTGGTGTTCGGCCCAACATCGGCCACGTTCACCCAATCACGCAAACCATCAATCACTTGATGGAGATCATGGGCCGCATGGGCTTTGAGGCTGCTGAGGGTCCCGAGGTTGAAGACCCGTGGCACAACTTCGTGGCGCTGAATATCCCCGAAGATCATCCCGCTCGCGATCCGCTTGATAACTTCTACCTTGCATCGGCAGCGTCGATGGCGGGTGACAAGGGTGTCAAACGAGAGAACGTTGAGGGCACGCGTTTGCTTCGCAGTCAAACCAGCACCGTGCAAATTCGCGTGATGGAAAATACTCAGCCGCCCATTCGAATTATCTCGCTGGGCCGCGTTTATCGGCCGGACCAACCTGACGCGACACACTTCCCGATGTTCCATCAAATGGAAGGTCTGTTGGTCGACACGAATGTCACCATGGCTAACCTGAAGACAGTGTTGCGAGTGTTCGCCAATAACTATCTTGGTGACGACGTCGAGATTCGTTTTCGCCCTTCCTTCTTTCCGTTTACCGAACCAAGCGTCGAAGTCGACTTCTTTTGGAATGGTTCATGGATCGAGTTTGGCGGGGCTGGCATGGTCGATCCGGATGTGTTCAAGGCGGTCGGTTATGACCCCGATAAGGTTTCAGGCTTCGCTTTTGGCCTCGGTGTCGAACGATTGTGCATGCGGCGTCATGGAATCACCGACATTCGCGATCTATACAGCGGCGACCTGCGGTTCTTGCGCCAGTTCTAGCGCGCGACCGCGGCCCGACTTCGCTTCCCTCCCCACCGATTGATTGCTGATGAGTAACTTGAGCGGAAAACGAGCCGTTATCTCCGGTGCTGCCCGCGGCATTGGCCTCGGAATCGCCGTCGAACTGTGTCGTCTCGGTGCCGAGGTTGTGATCTTCGATATAGGCGACGCAAGCGATGCGGTGAAAGCCTGCGAAAAAGTGGGCGGCAAAGCTCACCAAGTTCGCGGAGATGTTTCAAGCGAATCCGATGTCCGCGACTTGATGAATCAATGCGTCGCTAAAATGGGCGGCCTCGATATCGTGGTCAGCAATGCGGCCTACAGCGATCGTCATTTGATGTTGGAATCGGACCTCGATGAGTTCCGCAAGACAATCGACATCAGCATGTGGGGCGCGTTCTACATGACGCGTTTCGGTTCCGAGAAACTGGTTGCTGCCGGAAACGGTGGCAACATCGTCGTCATCAGCAGCCCGCATGCTCATATGCCGATCCCAGGTGCGATGGCCTACAACATGTCCAAAGCCGCCAATGACCAGATGGCAAAAACGGCGGCATGTGAATTGGCCCAACACAACATCCGCGTCAACCTGATTCACCCAGGATGGATTGACACCCCGGGCGAACGCAAATTCTTCGAAGAAGAAACACTGATGGAAGAGGGCAAGAAAATCGCCATGGGCCGACTTGGCCAGCCCTCGGACATTGCACGCGGGGTTGCCTTCCTTTGCGATCCAGCTAGCGAGTACATCACCGGCTCGACGCTAACCATCGACGGCGGAATACAGTTACCCTTTCGAGAAATGTATCGATTGGAACAAAACCCCCAGGCATGAGGCCCATCGCATGGACGCCACGACGGATCTAGCGGAACAAAACGCACGTGCTGCGTTGCATCGCAATGATCCACGTTCAGGTTTGCTTGACCCATTGTCGGCGGCATCATCGATAACACCGGTGTTTGGCTCGTGCGGATTTTGGGTCGTGATGGCCTTGCTCTTGTTCACCGCTTCGCCATGCTTGGCGAACGGCGGAATCTTGAACTTTTCGATCAGTGACGAAGTATCCGACGCCCCGCTGATCAGTCGCTGCGAACTGTGGCGTCCCGATCGGCAACGTGGCAATGACGAGCCGGGTTCTCGTAAGACATTGATGCCCGTTCGCAAAACGGTTCCTGCGGGCTTGGGCTTCGTCATCGACCGATCCAGCGAACTGGCTCTGCCCGATGGCAACTATCAATTCCGCTTGATTCGAGGGCCTGAGTACCGAATCATCAGCGGAAGCTTCACGCTCGAGAAAACCAGCCTCGACGACCATCATGTGGGGCTGCCTCGGATGGTGGACATGTTCAGCGAAGGCTGGGTCAGCGGCGATGCGTATGTTCCGGCGAGCGACTACAGTTGGCCACTGCGGATGGCGTCGGAAGACCTGCACCTCATTGCCACTGACCAAGACATTCCCGCTCGAGCGATACCGGGGCGTGATCCCAAAGAATCCGTTGACTTCGAACCGGCTTGGACACAATTCGATGCGTCAATTGGCGATGGCCTTGTCGTCTACGGAAAACCAGAGCTAGAACCTGGATTGCTTCCCGTCGAACGGATCTTAAAGGCTAAAGAAACGCCGGGTGTAAAAGTCGCGATCGAAAATCCGTTCGCATGGCCTTTGCCAGTTTGGCTGGCTACCGAAAGCGTCGACGGACATTTTGTGTTGGGTGATTGGATAAGACTCGATAAAGACGTGATGCGTGTTCGCGATGGTCGCCCAACTCAGGCTTTAATCAAAGGCGATGCGTTCGCGGTCGGTCGGTGGGCGGAAACGATATATCACCACATGCTCGAATGCGGCCTGACGATCCCGCCATTAGCTGGAAGTGGGGACGATTCAGGTAAGTCCCCGATTGGATACAACCGCATTTACGCGACCGTGCCCATGTCCGACGCCTACGGTGACCAAGCCGTCGAATCGCCAAGGGCCCCAACATCGTCCGAAGAATGGTGGCGGACGGTTTGGAGCGGTCACAGCGTTGCAACGAACGGGCCATGCTTGCGAGTATCGCTCGGCGACAAGCTTCCCGGACACACGTTTCACGCATCTACCGGCGAGGTACTGCAACTGCGTCCCGAACTACGATTAGCGGTTCGTGACCCGGTGGAATACTTAGATGTGATCCACAACGGCAAGATCTTCTATTCGGCGAAGCTAGACGAGTTTGCCAAAGCAGGTGGCGTGATTCCGTTGATGAACATCAAGGAAAGCGGCTGGGTTATGATCCGCGTCGTCACCGGTTACGAAGGTCACTTTCGGGCTGCAATGAGTGCTCCCTGGTACGTCGTATTCGATGGCCAACCTCGTGTGAACCAGCAGAGCGTCGATTTCTTCCAACTCTGGCTCAAAGAATACGAAGCACGTCTACGAAAAATGCCTGACGATGAAATCGCCAGGCATGTTCCGCATGTTCAAAGAGCCCGAAAGTTCTGGAACAGCCGCGCGACATACGCCCGGCCGTAGATGATCGCTCGACTAGGCACTCAAGAATTGGCCGAGGAAGCGAGATGCTCCCTCATTCTTAAGCTTGCGAATCGCAGCACGTTCAATTTGACGAACGCGTTCGCGCGAAAGTTGGAACTCCGCTGCGACCTCGGCAAGCGTGTGCGGGAAGTAAGTCCCAAACCCGTAACGCATTCTCAAGATCTTTTGTTCACGTTCGTTTAGCTTGCTTAGTAATTCAGAGCAACGACGACGAAGTTCAACCGCGTCAGCGGTTTCCGACGGCGTAGCTTTACTGCGATCGGGTAACAGGTTACCAAACTCTTGCTGCGAACCTACTGCCGACCGTTGGTTCAGGCTGACCGGTGTCTCAGCGATACGCTCGAGGATGGCAAGTCGCTCGGTGCTGGTGTTGGTGATCTTCGCGAGTTCGATCTTTGAAGGTTGTCGTCCCGTCTGTTGAACGAACTTTGTTTTCTCGCGTCCGATCTGGTTCATCTCGCTGATCACTTGCGCCGGAACCCGGACGGCTCGTCCCTGTTCAGCCACAGCACGGCCAATCGCTTGACGGATCCACCAAGTCGCGTAAGTCGACAATTTGAAACCGCGGCGGTGTTCGAACTTTTCAACGGCTCGCATCAGACCAGCGTTACCCTCTTGGATCAAATCCAGGAATGACAATCCTCGGT
This sequence comes from Rubripirellula amarantea, assembly GCF_007859865.1. Classification (NCBI taxonomy): domain Bacteria; kingdom Pseudomonadati; phylum Planctomycetota; class Planctomycetia; order Pirellulales; family Pirellulaceae; genus Rubripirellula; species Rubripirellula amarantea. The sequence continues at coordinate 1,615,776 of NZ_SJPI01000002.1, forward strand.
TTCGATACTTCTTGGCAACCGAAACGACCAACCGCAAGTTGGCTTCGACGAGCTTGCTCTTCAGATCCAAATACTCGTTGTACGCTTTCTCGATACGCAGAATGCGACGCGAAAATCCACGGCGTGAATGCATGCTTCGACGAAGCACAAGCGACTCATCAGGCGTCAACGGTTGCGATCGCCGCTTGTTGCCGATGTTAACGGCAACAGGTCGCAGATCTTGATAGTGTTCTTCAAGGAAGGTCAAACGAAGCTCAAATTCGTCGATCAACTCGATCGAGTGTTCGCGAAGCTTCAGGAACTGTTTGAATGCTTGTTTGCGTCGGCGTGGTGATGTCTTGGGCGAAGCAGCAGCCTTGAACTCTTCTCGAAGCGAAAGGCGTAGGCCTCGCGCCGTTTTCAAGTTCTGTGGCAAGCACGCAATGACCGCCTTCTTCGAATTTGCGTCAGCGACGCTGTGATCGAGTGCGCGATCAATCCGCGAGTCCCCGTCAACGACTGCCTGCAGTTCTTCCATGACCGCGTCGGCGACGAAACCAATGCGAAGCATCTCGCGACGGAACTGCGCCCTCGCAGCATCCATGGCGACCGCCAATGCGTATTCGTCGCCACTGGTCAACAAACTCGTTCGCGCGATCTCTTCCAGGTACAAGCCAAGCGTATCGGCTTGATCGTCCGCGTACTTGGTGCGTCCAGGATTAGACACACGCGAAGCCGTGACATCGCCGCCAACGACGCTGGCTGTGACGTCAAGAGCGATGGGGTCGAAGTCGGGGTTGTATAGAGAAACCATTGTCTTTGCGTCTTTCGGCGGGGAGGTTGTCAACGATGAGTCAGACGATCAACGAGGCAGAAAAGTTCACCTGTGAATCAAATCACAAGTGCTTGTTTCCAGCTCCGATTTCGCCCTGGCAGGCTACAGAGGAGAACACAACAATGATGCAAATCTCGCGCCGGATAGGTGCTTATCGGGTAATTCGAGAGTAGCTCTTTGTTATTGGCCTGCATCTGCTTTAAACGTGATCGTTTGGATTGCGATAGGGTCAGTTTCGAGGTCGTTTTGAGCGGTTTAAGAGCGATCAGCAGTCGAACTCTGCGACGCATCTCGCGACGGTGTAGCGATTTGCCCCATGGGCTACCGGTGTCTCGATCAGTGAAACAATGACTTGTATTTTCTTCAAACGATTCGGACAGTGCGTACTAAGGCGAAATGCACATCGAGGTGAAAATACCGCCAGCGAAGTTGCGACTATCCATGCTTTAAACCGAGATCGCTGACTACCAATAACTTTAAAAGGCTCCTAGACATTAGGACGAACCACGATGCGTGCGCAACACTGACGCGAACGCGAAAACCCTTTCGTGTATCTGCTTTCGCAAAAATACAAACTAGCGCGTCGCGGGAGTCTCATTCCGCTACATCGATGCGATCGAGCCCGTTAAACTACTTCGCTTTCGCAAGCCGTCCTTCGACTGATGATCGCCTGGTCTTCTTCTCTTCCTCTCCTTCGCACTTGCCGAGTTCCCAATGTCCTCTGCGTCTTCTGCTAACCCACCAAATCAATTCCAAGGCCAACCCGCGGCATTGATTGATCGAGTGGTGAACCTGCTTGATCCTGCTGGCGATATTTTGCTCAACACGACCATTGATCAAGCTCGCGAAGCGGTACGCACTGGAAACGTCGAGGGAATTCGGTCCATCATGGGGCAGTTCGCGATTTGCGAACAATCGGGCAAGACGATTCGCATGGCACGTTCGATCGGACGTCCGATGCGGTACTTCTTGGCCAAGCGAGTCGAAGGCCCCGCCTTGATCATTGCAGAGCGAATCGACGAAATTGCGGCACAGCTAGAATCCGAAGGTCTGGGTGATCAGTTCAACCCCGCTTACACCCGCATGGTTCCGGCGCATCATCTGCTTGAGTTGCAATTAGTTGGTTGCCCCGATCCAAACCCCACACTCACCCGCTTTTTCGCTCCTCCGCGAAACCGCTTGCCAGCCAACATTGCATCGGTGGGACAGGCCTATATCGGGCGTTTGGCGGAAGTCTGCGATGCGTGGCTCGAAACGCTTCCAAAAGATGAACCTATTGGTGTGTTGTTTAGCGGCGGTATCGATAGCGGTAGCGTGTTGGTCGTGCTCGACTTCCTGCTGCGACGACGAGGCCAATCCCCGGCCCGATTGAAGGCCTTCACGCTTTCGATCACTCGCGACAAAAAATCACTGAATCCCGAAGATGTTCAGCAGGCTCAAAAATTTCTCGATGCCATCGGATCGCCGATGTATTTGGAAACGGTCGAAGTGCCTCTAGAAACAGTGTCGTGGCGAAAGGCGATCGAGATCGTCGAGGATTACAAGCCGCTGGACATAGAATCCGCCACGATGGCGTGTGCGTTGCTTCAAGAGGTACGCTCACGCTATCCCGATTGGATTCACATGGTCGACGGCGACGGCGGTGACGAGAACCTGAAGGACTATCCTATCGAAGACAATCCGGAGCTCACGATCAAAAGCGTGCTGGGCAATCGAATGCTGTACCAAGAGGGCTGGGGCGTGAATGCGGTAAAGCACTCGCTCGTCTACAGCGGCGGTCAAAGTCGCGGCCATGTGCGCACCAGCGCGCCAGCAGCCAAGTTTGGATTTCGTGGATTCTCGCCCTACGCAATGCCTCAGGTGATCGAAGTGGCCGAAGGCATTCCCTTTGTGGACCTCACGGACTGGGACCACGAAAAACTTTACGCACTTAAAGGGCAAGTCGTTGCAGCGGGGATTCAAGCGATCACCGGTGTCGAGATGCCAATCTTCCCCAAACGCAGATTTCAACACGGCGCTATCGACGACGTGGGCTTTCAGAGTTTGTTCCCCGCCGATCCCCAGGAGTACCGTGATGCGTTTGCTCAACTTTACCGCTAGGCCGATGCCAGCCGACATGACGCCGATGCCAGCCAATCATTCTCGCAATGACTTGATGATCGCCAGCTTGACCTCGAACAGCTTGAAGTGCTTAGTCATAGTCGCGTTGGCAACCTTAGGTATCGCTTCGTCTGGTGCTGCGGAACCCTCATCAGTTTCGCTTCGTGATGGCGACCGCGTCATTGCAACCTACCATGCGGAAACTCAGGTCGCACCGAATCCGGACGAGCCTTGGTTCAATCGTAGCGGTTTCATTCACCCGTTTTGCACGCCCAGTGGAATCGCTGTGACTTGCGATTTCCCGATCGAACACGAGCATCAACACGGGCTCATGTTCGCCTGGACTAGCTCCCATATTAACGGCCGCCCGGTCGATTTCTGGAACGCCGCTGAGCTTGAAGCAAGAGTGGAACACGCAGAGTTGTTGATTGCCGAACCTAGCGTCATTCGAGCAAAGTTACGACACATCGAATTGCCGGACGATTCAAACGGCGAGGAAAAGCTGGCACTTGACGAGACGTGGCAGATCAAACGCGTCGACCACCCTACGATGAATGTAATGGACCTTGTGTCCGAGCAGCACAACGTCATGAACGTCCCGCTGACAATCAAGGAATACCATTATGGTGCCATGTGTGTTCGAGGTCCCAATGCGTGGATGGATGGTAAATCAACCATCACTGACGATCGCCACCAGGACCGAGAACAAGGCAACCATTCGCGTCCCAAGTATGTCGTGATGTACGGCGAGATTGACGGTAAGCCTTGCGGACTTGCCGCGATAAGCCACTCCGGCAACTTCCGATCGCCTCAGCCCGTGCGAGTTCATCCCAATGATCCGTACTTCTGTTTCGCGCCAATGGTCTTGGGCGATTTTGAAATTGAAGCCGGATCAACCTATACATCGGCGTTTCGGTTTGCAGCATTCGATGGCCCACCAGACCACGAAGCACTTCAAGCACTTGCCACGCAGTTCGCTGAATTACCGTTCGACCAACTGCAAATCAAGCCACTGAACTAGCCTTGCCACGATGTCATCGCGTCGCAGATCGTGAAAGAGACTGTGTTTGGTTTCAGGCCACGACACCAACGTCGCCGGCTTTCCGATTCGGATGGCAAGATTTTTGCACGCGTTCCGGTCAATCAAAGAATCCTCGCCACCGTAAAGCACCAGCGTAGGGATCTGAACTTCGCGAGCATGGTCGAGAGCCCAACGCCCTTGCGACACTAGCTGTGTCGCCAAGTACAACGTGATTCGTGAATGCATCGCGTCGTCTTGCCTGATCTTTTCAATCTCTTGCGGATCGCTAGTCAACGCGTGGACATCAATAGCTTTGCCAAACTTGACGAACGGAAATAGATGTCCCGTCAACCAGGCCGCAAAGATGATGGGACGAGGCATCGGGTTGGGTGGCAACAACATCGGTGCCGCCAACACCAATCCCAACAGCGGAGGCATCGACGAATCGACCGACGATTGTCGCAGGACGTAGTTGACCGCCAAATTTCCGCCCATGCTATGTCCCAACAAAGCTTGCGGGACATCGCCGAAACGTTCGACCACCGATTGACGCACTGCAGCGATGTCGGCCAACAGGCGGTCAAACTTGGCAAGTGATCCTGGTTTGCCGGGCGATTGACCGTGAGACGGCAAATCAAATCCAACGACGGCAATCTTAGCGTTGGAACTTGAAATCACCTGATGGGCCATCTCGGCAAACCGGGCGGAGTGATCACCCAGCCCGTGAACCGTGATTAAGACAGCGTCAGGCTGATTCGAATCGCTATCACGATCGCTCGCCCGATACCAAAGTCGGCCATGCAGATTGCCATGCGCACCTACTTTGATCGAGTCTTCGCAAATACTCAATTGCATCTACTTAGCGAGAGCCCATTTGAATCCTTCAGCGATGATCGATTGCCATTGCTCGGACTCCATCGTGACATTGTGATGTCCCAAGGTGGTACCAAACACGCGCACGTCTTTGAACGTGTTGGTCCAGATGATCGGTTCTTCGTTGCCGGTTTCGGTGCTGTGCGATGTCGCTAAGACAGTTGTTCCCGGCCAAAGGTTTTCGATGATGTAGAGTTCACCGTTGGGCGTATCCCAAGACTCACCAAGCGCTCGGGTGATCGGATTTGACTTTCCAGCTTCGGTTGGCACAACCGTCAACGATCGTTTGCTTTTCTCGTGTCGCCGGCTGGTCACACCGATCAACTCACGCCATGAATCCGCAGTCGGCGCGGTGCGGTAGGAATGCATCGAGCAGTGCACCATCAAAGCAGGCACGCCATTTTCGACGTGCGCATCTACGATCGACTGAACAAACTCAGCCTCCTCAACCGCACCGAAGCATTCGTTGTGAATGACGATGTCAAAGTCTTTGATCCAATCGGGTTTGCTGTAAATTTCAGCCTTGGTCTCTCGCGTGTCAGCGTAGTCCAGGATCGTCCACTTGATGGACCCCACTCGCTCGGACAGCCCTTTTGAAATGATGACCTTTTGATTCTCGTAATCATGGCAACATCCGCCTGTCACTAACAGAGCACGGATCTCTGGCTTTCCGGATTCATCCGCTCGAGTCAAACTCGGATCAAGAACAAGCAAAGCTGCCATGGCAAAGACGGGAATCAGCATGCCAGCGAAACTAGGAAGTTTGAACAAGGAAGGACCTCAGAAGAAAAAGGGGCGGGGAAGAGACCATTCGCGGCCTCGGGGGCTCTGGTTAGACAAGAGCTTAGAGACAATTGCGCCGCGTCACAAATCCACCAACAAAATTACGCAGAAACAAACATGGCACGGCAACTGCTAACTTAAACTAAGGTCCCAACCACTGCCAATTTGACCACTGCCATGCTTCTGATCAAGTTAATCCTCGCATTCACCCTCATTCCGCTTGTTGAGCTGTATTTGCTACTGCAATTGGCGGAAGCCACCAGCATTTGGGTGACCATCGCTACCGTGATATCCACAGGAATTCTAGGTTCCGTGCTGGCGAAACGCGAAGGCGCGATCGCATGGCAGCGGTTTCGTGAATCAATTGGACTGGGCGGTGACTTAAGCCAAGCTAGATTTCCGGGTCGAGAAATCCAGGACGGATTAATGATTGCCTTTGCCGCAGCCCTGCTGCTGACCCCCGGGTTGGTCACCGACACCGTAGGCTTCACGCTGCTTTTTCCTCGTGGCCGCGAATTCATGCGGAAACACATTCTGCCGCGATTGTTCCGCAGCTTTCGCGTGCAAGTTCAAACCAGTCGATCACCCAATCCGCCGCGTACGCGCCGCAGCGATACCATCGACGCCGCTGCCTTCGAGCGCAAAGCCTAGTGCAAGACTGCGAGTTCAGCGTGCGAAGTTCGGACACTGAACTCGAATGGTAGACGACGATTTCGAAGCCAAGAAGTTGCTGTTTAGGCCAGATCCAACTTCGCTGTGCTGTCGCCAAAGGTGTCCGCAGAAACGCCCATGCGATTGATCATTTCCAAGTGCAGGTTCGTCATCGGCGTCTTTTCAGCAAGCTTCTGGTGAATCCCGCCCTTGATCCCCTGCGACGCACCGCCTGCAAAGATCACCGGCAAGTCATCGTGATTGTGTCGATCTCCGTCGCTAATCCCGCTGCCGTAAACAAGCAACGTCTTATCAAGCAACGTGCTTTCGTCGCTGAGCTTGGTTTCAGACATCTTGCCAAGGAGGTGAGCGAACTGACGTGCATAAAATTCATCAATCCGAGCGATCTTTTCCAGTCGTTCTTCGTCCTTCTTGTGGTGCGAAAGGTCGTGGTGACCGTCACCGATTTCAAGCTCGCTAAACGATCGATTGCTGCCGTCATGGGCAAGCATCAAAGTCGCAACCCGAGTCGTGTCGGTCGCGAGAGCTAACGACATCACATCCATCATCAATCGCATGTGCTCGCTGTACTTTTCCGGAATCCCCGCAGGTGTCGGATAGTTCGGATCCTCTGGCAACCCGAAACGCTCGGCGTTCTCGATGCGATTTTCAATTTCTCGGATTCCAGTCAGGTACTCGTCAACCTTTCGACGATCCTCGACGCCTAGTTGACGGGCAACGAAGTCAGCTTCCTCTTTCAAGAAGTCCAAAACGGACTCTTGCCGCTGTTGACGCTTGGCGTAGTTTTTTGATCGCTTTCCGTGATCGCCGTCACCGAACAATCGTTCGAATACCAACCGTGGATTTGATTCCGGCGAAACCGGCGTCCGCTCGTCGGCCCATGCAATGTTGAACTGATAGGCACAAGAGTATCCCGAGTCGCAGGCCCCGCTTTTGCGCACGCCGTCGCACGATAGTTCCAGTGACGGCAAACGTGTATCGCCACCGATGCTTTGGGCAACGAATTGATCTGCCGATACGCCGAGGTGAATGTCTGCTCCCGCAGTCTTGTGAGGCCGTGCTCCCGTCAGGAACGTCGCGCTCGCTCGCGCGTGGTCGCCGCCACCATCTCGGTGAATGTACGCTTCACGGTGTTCCAGCCCCGTAATGAAACGCAACTTGTCGCGAAACGGTTCGAGCGCCTGAGTCGATCGGTTGAATCCAAAATCAGCTCCCTCACCCGTTGGACGCCAATGTTGCATGTTGACGCCGTTAGGAACGTACACGTAACACATCCGCATGGGTTCCGCCGAAGCAGAGGCCGCGGTGGCGAAGGCCCGGTGATTCAAACTCGGCAAGAACGGCAATGCTACCGAAAGACCAGAGGCCTTCAAAAAAGTTCGTCGCGATGAGCTCATTAAATTGATTCTAAAAACGTAGGTTGAAGATGAAGGAAGCGAGACTACGGCGAAGCTTATCGGCCAGCCAAGTCAACTCTTTCGGCGTCAGGTTTGGGCATGTAGTTGAACGGCACGCTTGTCACAATCGCTCGAATCAAAGAACGCATGCTGCCGTCATTTTCGTGCATGTCTCGCACGATCTGATCCACCGCTAACGTATCTTGGTGCGTCAGTCCGCGGCCGATCGCGTAGACCAACATTTTTTCGGCCAAACAACGATAGAAGTCATCACGTCGCTGGTTAGCCAATATATCGGCAAGTTCCAATGCCGATGAAAACTTTTCTCCGGTCATCAATTCACCACGAGGGTCAATCGGTTGATCCGGCGATGCTGGACGACCGCGCCATCCAGGCATCCCTAGTTCGACCTCTCGGTATTGCCCCATCGCATTGTAGTGCTCGAGGGCTAAACCCAGTGGATCCATGCGGCTATGGCATGATGCGCATGCCGCGTCAGAACGGTGCAGTTCGAGCACTGCACGCAGCGATGCTTCACTCAGTTCGCCTTTCTTTGATGCTTCAAGCTCAGGAACGTTTGGCGGCGCCGGCGGCGATGGCGTTCCAAGTAAGTTTTCAAGTATGAACAATCCACGCTTGACGGGACTGGTACGCGTTGGGTTGCTAGTGACCATAAGAATCGAACCGTGAGTCAACAGACCACGGCGATTGGAATCCTCAGGCAAGTCGACTTTACGCATGTCGTTGCCTTCGACGCCATCAATCCCATAGAACTTTGCGAGCGGTCCGTTCAGGAATGTGTAGCGAGCATTGAGTAGCTCGTGGACAGGCCGATCTTCCTCGATTAAGTGCTGAAACATCATTTCAGTTTCTTTCTTCATCGCACTTCGAACACGCCAATCGAGTTCAAAGTCATTATCGCGGAAGGCCAAAACGATTTTCGCTTCGATCGGCTTGTCCATCACGTCGCGGGTAAGCAACCATTGGCCAACAAAGTTTTCGATACCTTGCGAAAGCTGCCACTCATCCGCTTCAAAAAAACGAGTCAGCTCTTGATCGATATTTTCGCGCAATTTGCCTTCACGGGCAACGTTCAGCAGGTTCTCGTTGGGCGGACATGAACCCAGAAAGTAACTCAATCGCGTCGCCAACGCGTACTCGTCGATCGGCACTCCCAACGATGACTTTTGGAAGAAATCAGGCACTGACGCAACCAAATCGTCGCCAAGGGGCTCTTCGATACGAAAGATGAATCGAGGGGACGCCAAGATCAACTTCACCGCCATCGCGATCCCACGCTCATAAGAGGATCCTGGCTCACTGCGGGTCTTTCGAGCTATCCCAACGAGTCGATCGATTGTCTTTTCGCCCGCAGGTCGTCGGTAGGCACGAAGCGCGAAACGTTCAACGACCTCCCTCGTCATTGCGTCCAGCTTTTCCTCATCGGCATCCCCTGGGGGCGGACCGTTGAAAAGTATGCGAGTCCCAGTGCGATACGCGCTCAAGTCAGAATCCAACGGGCCAATGAAGTCCGCGTACTCCAAACGAAACGAGTAGGGAACGTCTTGATTCTGCTCTGGCAAAGTCGATTTGGCGTCGTCGCAAACCGTGACCAATTCGATGCTGATGTGAACCGGCTTATCACCCACTTCCACATCACCTACCAATTTGCCACCACGCTCGTACGCGAAGCCCAATCGCGCTTCGTCCAGCTTCGTTGGCTCGCCATCGTCGGTGTGCCATCGCAGCGTGACATTGGCTTCCTGCTTCGTAGTGGTCCACGAATTATCAAGTTCCCATTCGACTTCTAACCGATAGCGTCCGGGATGCTTAAGCGTTTCCACCATGTGGAACGTCGTGTCACCATCGAGTCTTCGCTGACTCTTCTTGGGACCATCGGGCTTATCGGAATGAAAGTGGTCCGCCCAAAAGCGAGACTCAAGGGGCGTACGGCCATCCAAAGGAATGGACTTTTGAACGATTTGCTCGGCTGCCGACAAGTACTTTTCTAACAGCACGGGCGAGATATGAAGCACCTCGCCGATCGTATCGAAACCGTACCCCGTATCATCAGCAGGAAACTCTTCGCTGGTGTCAAACGACATAGACGTCAGCTGGTGGACCGTGGCCTTGTACTCGGCTCGATTGAGCCGACGCAAAACAACTTTTCCCGGATCGATGTTTTCGGGATCAAGGCGAAACACTTCGCGATTGATGAAATCAATCCACTGGTTCCGCTGCTGCAATTCAGGCTGCTCTTCCTCGGACGGCGGCATCGTCTGCGCACGGATGTTTTTCCAAACGGCTTCCCAACGATCAATCGTTTGATTGCCGTATTCGCCCGACGCGAGTTTCTCAAAAGCAAACCCGCCTTCCTCGGCATCATCGCCATGGCATCCAAAGCAATGATCTTCGAACTGATTACGCAGTTGTTCGATATCGAAGGTTAGGCTGCCGTGACCGTCGTCCGACTGATCTGCTACCGCTGGCTCAGCACCGATTGCGGCAAAGGTACTTGGCACCGAGGCCAAGATCAGGAAGGAGAGGCAACACGCAACAGCCCGAGGGCAGCAGATGCTTAGCATGGAGAGGGCGCAGTGAAGGGGGCGGGGCCGAATGGAAGCAAATGGATTTGCTAACCTCACCATTTAAGCATCAAAGCACGCTTTCTGGCAAAGTATCGGAGTCGTTTATTGTAGGAGAATTGGCAAGTTTGCCGAGAACAACCCTACAATTAGCCACCAACGGATCGCCCCGCACCTTAAACCCCTCCCAGCGTGCCGGAACGAGCCGCTAAGGCTACGCAGTGACCTTGCGTCCACCGCTTGAACATGCGTCAGTTAATGACGTCAGCTTGCAGCTTTTCAATTTGGGCCTGCAATTGATCAATTCGGTCCATCAAACGCACGACCAGTACGCGGAGTTCGGACTCGGACATTTCCGATACCGAGGCCGCGATATTCGACGTATTCAAGTTGCTAAGCGCCATCGCCGATCCCGATTCCTCGGCGGACTTTTCCTTCGCCAAGGCCATCAACTTTGTCTTCGTAGTTGCAATGTCGTTCAAGACAAACTTTGCGGACGGGTGCCGAGGCCCGAATGTGGATTCAGCAAATCGCAGTTGCTTGAGTTGATCGACAAGCTCTCGGCCCCGCTCGGTGGAGAGCACGATCCGAGGTATATCGTCCTGTTTGGACAAACCGTCGACAAACTCATCGGGGTAGCGGAGTCTGTCTTGGGCAGACGTGGCGCCGGGTGACAATGCGACGACAAAAACAAATGCACAAAGCGCGGAGAGAGCGGTCTGAAACTTCACTGGGAAACCTCGGTATCGATTGGACGAATTTACCCTCCGCATACGCCAGTCTAATTACGGGGTCCGAAGTGCGCATCACCCTTTTCGCCTGATTTTTCGCGATTTAGGTGGCAAACCAGCACTCACGCCACGGGCTATTCGTCTTCCAAAGATTCGAGCGATTGTTCAAGAGCAGGCGGCGAAAGCGCGACATTGGATGATGGCTCGTTCTCGTTTACCTTAGAACCGACCGGCATAGCGGTGCTCTCCGTCCCCAATCGGACGTGGATTCTGCCGGCAACCACTTCTGTTACCACGATCGTCGATCCTGCGTCGATGGGGGGGCCAGAAGTGAGCGCGTCAAATTTCTGGCCATTCACGACGACAAGTCCACTGGGCAACAAATCGGTTTTCGCAATCCCCGCCTGCCCCACTAACTCAGCAATATCCTTGCCATCACGAGTGTGACGCGGAGTCTTCACGTCGGTTAGCTGACCAGGACGACGATTCAAGATTCGTCGACCGATGGGAGTGTGCGGCCATACCTTTACCATCGCAGACAACACCAGCGGCGTCGATGTGAATAGAAGTGCGGTCACCACCACGCCAGTGGTTAAACCATACGAAAACGCGAACGCGATGGCACTCGCAAAGCATACAACGGCAGCGATTCCCATCGTCCCGCCCGTTGGAAGAAAGAACTCTCCCACAAGCATCACGTGGTACGCACAGATAAGAATCACAATCAACGTCATTACGGATCCGTCCGTTCGACCAATTCCACAACCACGCGGTTCGCATGCACGTCGCTCACTCGCACGAGCGCTCCCGCTTCGATCAATCCTCCATCGCTCATCACCTGCACAATTTCGTCATCGAACTGAGCCTTCCCCGATGGACGCAAAGGGGTCGTTGTGAAACCTTGCCGTCCGACAAGATAGCTGTAGTCCGCTAACCGCTCCGATGCATCCAGTCGATCTCCATCGGGGGCCTCCATGACCAAGTGCTTGAACAATGGAATATGAGGGAACAACATGCGCATCACCAAGAATCCACCAACCATCCCAGCGGCGCCCGCCAGAGCCGACCAGATGCCTTTGCTCAGCAGCGTGATCTGATACGTGTTGGTTGGCACCACAAACGTTTGGCTCATCAAGACAATTCCCAGTACCGTCAATGCGAGTCCACCGACTCCAAAAACGCCAAACCCGGGCAGAACAAAGATCTCTATCCCAATGCAGATCAATCCGAGCGATAAAGCAAGCAACTCAAACCACTCTGCTGTCCCCGCCAAAAACTTCATCCAGAAAAACATGGCGAAACAGATCAGTGCGATGAAGCCAGGGAAACTCAGCCCGGGCGAATTCATTTCAGTCGATAGCGCCGAAAACCCAATGAACAAAAGCAATATGGAAAGGCCAGTGCTTCGCCCTAGTCGTTCAACCAACCGAACCAAGCCGCGGTCAGCAACTGGTTGAGGAATTTCACTCAAGCCGAGCTTGTCGGATGCCGCCGCTAACGACTCTGCTTCTCCCTCAGCTAATCCCAAAGTAACCGCTTCACTCGCGGAAATGCCTTCGCCCAGTTCAATCTTTTCACCACGCTGCCAAACCGAATCCGCTGGACCCCGCGGGTTGTCATTTCCGTCACCGACTCGACCGTCCGCCAATTCATCGGCAATATCAGCTTCGGTCGCAAAGCGGATTCTTCCCGTTTTTTGATTGGTGTACCGGTAAACATCCAACGTCGGATCGAGCAACCCGCGAATCAACGCCGCAGGCCGATTTACCGAATCGGCGACTTGTTCAATCAACTCGTCGTAAACATTTGCCCGATCCATCGACATCGTTTCCGCGCCGGGGCCGCCAAGTCGCGAATCAGGCTTCAGGTAGAGTGGTTTGCAAGACAGAGCGATCAATGCCGAGTCACCGCGGGCTTCACCGCGGACAAACCCGGCGACCGTGCGCAGCGGTGGTTTCGGATCACTGAATAACGACGCCATCGTCGCGCTGATATCCAGCGAACCGCCGATTGAATCAATGCTTATCAGCCAAGTGTTGACACCAGGGGTTTTTAAAGAATGGGCCAGGTTGCTTCGCCAACGCTGACTACGATTGCTGGCGATCGACCCCGTGATCTCTAATAAGACGGCTTTCGATTCGCCTTCAAACACGGATTCATTCTGTTTCCGGAGCGTGGCGAGATCGAGCAATTGCGCAACTTCGTCTTCTGAGTCTGTGACTGAAGCGGCAATGCGAGCCTTGCGAAGCTTCGAAGCATCGAGACGCAATGATTCACCTCGTTGACTCCAGACCTCTTCGTCGAGCAGGCTGCCTTCTTGGCGAAGTTGTTCGAGACTCTCACCCGACACAAACAACTTCTCGCCACCGACTTTGGTAGCCCAAGCAAGTTCGAGGTCGGGATCCAACAGCGATTTGATCATCGCGTCGGGAAATAATTCTCGACGATTGCCGATCGACAAATAGCTCAGCATGATCGTCTCTTCACCCGATGCGTCCAGAGAGTTCGCACTCGCGATGACTCCACGCTCCCCCATTAGCAACATGTCGGACGCAATGATGGGCAGGGTCGAATGCCCCGATACTTCGGAAGTGACCCACGAAACGATCTTCAATCGCCGTAGCTTTGGCCCCGTGATCGCTCGGGCTAGGCGAAGCGCATCTTCAAAGGCAGTTTCGTCGACAGACGAAGCGTCCGAAATCCGTGATCCCTCGACGTCCTCGGATCCATAGCGAAACACAACGGTTCGGCGCTGATCTTCGCCCGCGTCGTCGTTTAGCCTCTCGAGTCGGCTCACCAAATCGGACGCCTGTTGCGTCGTAAGCGGTACGGGAACGTCGACCAGGAATCCATTCTTGACCTCTTGGTCCTGCGCTTGCAAACGCAATTGCATGGCGGCGAAGAACACGGCCGCCAGCATCAAAATGGTTGAGTACGCAGTCCTCGCCGCTTGCGTCGGAACACCCCTTCGCACGTAACGAAAACGGGGCGCAGAACGCGGCGGGGAATCCATCAACATTTGCACTTCTCCTCCTTAGAGCAACTGATTTCTAACCGGTGCGTCTGCGTACAGTTCCAGCTCAATCATGTGTAGTTAGCCTTAACGTAACGCCATCCACCAGCATTATAGGTCGCCAGAAGAATCGAAAACCGCTATTAAGTACACATCCAGACTTACTTGAGCCCCCCTTGCAGGCTAAAAAAGAGGTCCACAGTGACCTGTTCGGAAAATGTTCCATGACTGCCCCCGCATCGCAACCGCCTGGCAACGGAGATACGCCTCGCGCGTCTTCGTCGCCAAACTTGGATCCCGCGGACGATCTCGGTCAGAATAGCAAAGTCGAAGGGCAAAGCGATCCCGAAAGTGGTGAACGCACCGACACATCCGTCGACGGCACGATCGATCAGCTTGTCTCGCTAGATCTGACCATGGATGGCGAACAGATTGACGATACTGGGATGTCAACGTTGAAGGGAACAATGTCCATTGAGCTCTCCAGCGATATGGGCATGACCGAGGGGCCATTCGATCTCGGCGAAACGAGCACCAAGCATCCTCCCAAAGTCAGAGTTTCCAAGAAGTCGAAACAGCGAGCCAAAGCACTGCCAAAGAGAGTTGGCAAGTTCAAGATCAAGGCCGAGTTGGGAAGAGGTGCCTTTGGAGTGGTGTACCTGGGCTTTGATGACGAACTCAATCGCAATGTCGCGATCAAAGTTTCGATCGTTTCGGATCGTGATCGCCAAGAGAGACTTAAGACTGAGGCAGCCAAAGCAGCACAGGTCGAAAGCCCAGGTATCGTGCCGGTCTATCACATTGGCACAACCGAAGACGGTTCCGTTTACTTTGTGCAGAAATACATTCCAGGTTACTCGCTACGAGATGCATTAAGGCAAAGCCCGCTTTCGCCGATACGAGCCACTGCACTGGTGCACTCGCTGGCAATCGCACTCGTTCCCGCCCATCGTCAAGATGTCCTGCACCGCGACCTCAAACCAGACAACGTGTTGATAGACGAAGAGGGGCGTCCTTGGATTGCCGACTTTGGATTGGCAATCTCAGAGAGCGAACTTTCCAGCAGCCGTCGCGAACTTGCTGGCACACCGCCCTACATGTCGCCCGAGCAGATCAAAGGTCGCACCGACTTCCTTGACCAACGTTCAGACATCTGGGCGCTCGGCGTGATCTATTACGAATGTCTAACTGGCAAGCTTCCCTTCCAGGGCAAGACTCGCCAAACCATCACCGAGCAAATTTGCGAACGTGACCCTAAACCCCTCCAGCAGCATGCACCAGGTTTGCTGACCGAAGAGATCAACAACGTTTTTCTCAAAGCCTGTGCTAAACAACCATCGGATCGATACGCCACTACGGCCGACTTGGCTACTGCTTTGGAGTCACTTATCGCTAACGGGCTGAGTGAACAGAACATTCGCGGCGAAAGTATGCCTGGGCTGCTCGGCCAAAGTTCGATCGACTTCAACACTCGGCGATCGCTTTCGACGCACCAATCCACCGGCGTCTCCCTATCGTCTCATTCAACTCGATCAAGCATCGAGTCAACATCAACGAGCACAAGGATTGGCCGAGGGATTGGACTGCTTCAGAAGCTGCTCGGGCTCGTGTTCATCATCGGTCTATCGTTAGCGGCCAACCTTGCCTATCAAAAGTTCAACGTGACTGAGTCGACCAAATCCACCGCAACGGACGGTTCGGATGATGCCACCGCATCCATCGCCACGGATCCCGTCCTCGCAGCGACATTGCCCATGGTCGAGGCGATTGTAGAACCCGACAACGAACCTGAACCAACGCCAGAACCCGAACCGATCCCAATGCCAAGTGGGACCGAAGATGATCCCATGCTGGTTTCCACGACTGGAAATGGCTCTCATTCTACGATCGAATCCGCCATCAACGACGCACCCGTCAACGGGTTCATCCGCGTCGGCCCCGGGGACTACGAAGAATCACTGAGGGTAACAAAACCGATCACGATTCTAGGACCGACTCGAGTTCGAGGTGAGATCCAGTGCCGGATCGGCAATCAGCTTGAATCCGTCATTTTCGCCGAGAGCCCAACGGGAAAAATCACGTTCAAAGACGTTCGTATCGAAGGCAAGGGAACTCAGATGACCAACGAGTTCAATGCCATTGAAATATCCCAAGGCACCTTCGTCATGGTTGACTGCGAGGTCACCACCAGCAGCTACAACGGCGTGAAGGTGCGGAAAGGATCCACCTTTGGTGCCCAAGGATGCAAGTTCTTTGATTCGCGAACCTTTGCCGTCTCGGGAAAGCAGCATGAAGATATTCAACTGGTCAATTGCGACTTTCGAAATTCTGGCGTCGAACTGGTGAGCGGAAAGGGTCGAGTCTTGAAGTGCCGTTTCTATGGCGAGAAGGGCGTGTGGTGCAGCGATCAGGAGAGCCTTGTTTCGGTTGAACAGTGTCATTTCACCAAAACTCGATCCGATAGCACCCAGGCTCGTGCGGGCGCAACCCTTCAACTGTCTGATTCCACCTTCCTGGATTGCGAAACAGCGATTCGTGTTTCCGATGCGACTGTTGTCGCTTCGAAGTGCACCATGCAGAACGCCACCGTTGCCGTTGGCGTCGGCGGCTTAGATGCGACCTCGGACATTACGTTAACAAATTGCGAAATCGACGGGGGTAAAGTTGGGATTGATCAGGCTTCGGGAAAGCTATTGATCGATGGTGGTTCAGTGACTCATTGCACCACCACCGCGATCTTGTTCACTTCTGAAGACGAGCAAAGCCATGACGTGAGTGGTTTAATTCGCAACTGTACGCTGCAATCCAAAGGCCAAATCGTTCGACTCAGCTATGGCGAACTCGACCTTCAAAATGTTTTGATCAAAAGTTTTGAAACCACTTTCGGAATTTTTGCGAAGACGACTATGCATGAGAATGCCAAGGTTAATCTTCTTTGTGACTCGTCGGTCGATTTCGAAGGTGACTTTGACTATTGCCTGTTTGCCCAAGGTGAGGTGACAATTCGGCTCGACAATGAATTGCGCACCCGAATGGCCGAGAATGGTCGACGAGCGGCCTTGCTGCCCAATGCCGTGTACGTAGATTGACCCCTTTGAATGGATTCTAAAATGACGTCAACGGTATCGCCCCGCCCTTCCAAATCGAGCCGATCGACATCCCCGACCTCTCAGTCGCGAGCAAACGAGATCAACGCCACCGATAATCCAAACCGCGATTCCACATCGTCCTCGCAGTTCCATCATCGGCAACCCAATCATCGGCTGGCCGCCGTCCTGGTCGCAATTGTTGCGGTTGCCGCGATCGCCTGGATCGCAGCACGGATGGGCGCGGGTCCGGGGGCGGATTCTGTTCGAAACCAATCGCCCACATCAAATCCCATTCCCGCGACCTACGACGCGGACCGGGCGATGAACTACCTCGAACGACTTTGCCAATTTGGCCCGCGGCCATCGGGCAGTGACGCAATGAAACGACAACAGGATTTCCTGCAGGATTTTTTCGAGAAACGTGGTGCCCAAGTAGGTTTCCAATCGTTCGAGATCCGACATCCCGAGAACGGATCTGCGGTGCCCATATCCAACTTGATCGCATCGTGGGGTCCTGATCGGCCCAAACGAGCACTACTTTGCGCTCACTACGATACCCGACCTTATCCCGATCGCGATCGTAAGAATCCTCGCGGAGTGTTCGTGGGTGCCAACGATGGAGCGAGTGGCACGGCGGCTTTGATGGAAATCTCGCATCAGTTCGACGCGTTACCTCCGCAAATCGGAGTCGACATTGTCCTCTTCGATGGTGAGGAATTTGTGCTCAAACAGGGACGCGATGACTACTTCCTCGGATCCAGCTTCTACGCCGAACAATACAAAGCCAATCCGCCTCAATCACGGTTCACCAGCGGCGTTTTACTTGACATGATCGGTGACCGAGAACTGAAGATATACTTTGAACAGAACAGCATGAAGTACGCTCGCCCGCTTGCGAAAGACATTTGGCGAGTGGCCGACCGCTTGGGTGTCGACGCGTTCGTACCTCGGATTCGACATGAGATCCAAGATGACCATCTACCGCTTAATCGAATCGCTCGGATTCCGACCGTTGATCTGATCGACTTTGATTATCCGCGTCCAGGGATTGGACAACCATCTTATTGGCACACCGAGCAAGACATCCCCGCAAATTGCAGCGGTGAATCACTAGCCGCGGTCGTTTGGGTTGTTCACCAATGGATGCTTACCCTCGCAAATTGATTAACGAAAACAATCTATAACTGTCGCCCGTCACCATCCACTTCTTACTGTCACTCTTTCATTCATGTTTGCTGGTAGCCTTGTCTTATCGTTCACGCTGATCGCGTTTGCGTTTTGGTTGCAGTGGAACGAGAAACTCGGCTGGCCTCAGGAACAAGCTGACCTCAATCGTGCCATGCATCCACTCATTGGTAGCGATCTTGATCGAGACTACTACCGACGCAGAAGTTCATCGCGGGCCCGTATTCATTGGATCATCGGCATCTGTGGAGTGTTGATTTTGATTGCGGCGATCGCAGGCCACGGAGTGATTTGGGTGGGTGCTTGGATGTGCGTGATGTTCGCGCTGGTCTGCGTCGTGCTGCTGGCTCTGTTAGATGCGTTTCGCACGCACCGCTACCACAAGAACAAATTGCCACAGGTTCGTGACCACGTCCTCGGAGAAGATTCTTGAGCGTTCAACGCTGGCTGGCTTGCTTCATTTTGGTGTCGTTGTCATCAGTCGCGGTTTGGTCCGATGATCAAACTTCGAACCAGCCGACGCGTACGCTACTTTTCTCGGACGATTTTAACCGCGAAGAATCGGACGAAAGCCAGGAAGAGCTTGGTGGAACTTGGACGACAAGCAGTGCGACTCGTGCAAACGGCAACAAGCAAGTCGATCTCCGCGACAACACGTTGCATATCTACATTCACGAGTCGGCTGATCATGCGGTGTCGGTGCGTCACGAAATAGATTTCCGAGACGGTTCGGTTGAACTTCGATTCAAGCTAGAAAACGCAGTTGATGTTTTGACGCTTAATTTTGTCGACCTGAAATGCAAAACCGTCCATGCCGGCCATCTGTTCAACGTGTCAATGGCAACCAATTATGTTGCAATCGAGGACTTGAAGACCGGAGTGATGAACCTCGCGTACCGCGACGCATCGAAAGCGGATCGTGCGAAGTTAGATTTGAAGAATTTGATTTGGTCCAAACGAAAGAAATTTCCTTTACAGCTGGATTCAGAGACTTGGCACAGCGCGATCATCAATGTTCGCGGTGACACCGTCGATGTTTCGATCGACGGCCAATCGGTCGGATCGTTTTCCGCAATCGGCATTGCACATCCCACCAAGACTATGCTGCGGTTCTTGGTCCCGAACGAAGCGGTGATCGACGACTTGAAAATCTATTCTTTTGATTCCTGAGCAAGCGTTGCGGCGAACTCCTTGACCACCGCTCGTTCAGTCAACCTGGGATTAATGTGAGGACGGCAGCGCAGCAGTTCAGCTTGTGCGTCCGCGGCCGATAAGCCCCTGTATTTCATCAACCAACATATCGCCACGGTTGCGCTTCGAGCGCGCCCTGCCTTGCAGTGAATGTAGACCGTATTCCCCAAGGCAACATGCCGCTGCACAAACTCCACCGCGGTAACAACGTCGTCTAATCGAGGGTGCGTGAAGTCGGTCGTCGGGATTCTCAATTGCTCTATCCCAAACTGGTCATATCGCAACTGCGGTCCGGCGTATTCTTCGCATGTGTTCACCACCGCCTTTACGCCAGCCTCGCTCATCGCTTTGACGTCCGCAGCGAAGGGGTAAGCTCCAACGATAACGTGCTCGTCGATCGCGTCCCACCATCGACGAACCCTCAAGATCCGCGCCAGGGAGTAATTCCACGCCAAAGTGGGAAAGAAAACACTGCGTGCGTAAAGTCGACGAAGCGATGATCTCATAAATTTCGATCTGCAGTGAAAATGACGATGGAGAAACGAGGCACAACCGGTCGCCGATCACGTAGAATACGACAGCGAATGAGATCCATCATCGAATTCTAAACCGTCCGACGCAACCAGACGCTCTTATGCTTTATCGTTCCCTTGCCGTCATTGCTTTACTTTGGATCGTTCCGAGTGCGATGGCAGCCAACTTTGGCGACACCCTGCAAACTTTTCGTTCAGGTGAATACGAAGCAGCCGAATCGGCAGCCCGCGAACAAGTCGAAGGGGGCGTTTGGAATGAACGCTGGTCTCGTTTATTGATCGAATGTGAACTCACTCGCGGCGATCACGCTTCGGCGATCAAGACTTACGAAGCCGCTGTTTCTCGCTACTCCACCAGTATGGCTCTGCGTTTGCTCGGCATCGAAAGCTATCAGCAAGCGGGCATGGATGAGAAAGCGATGGCGGAAATGATCGAGTTCGAAAAACGCTTGCTCAGCTCACCCACACGCTATGTCACTCGTGACAACTTGCTGGCCATCGGTCGCTACTTAGCAATGCGAGGCGAAGACGCTAGAGAGATTCTCAAACGGTTCTACGATCGTGTTCGAGACGCAGACCCAACCTACACTGATGTCTTCATTGCCACGGCCGAACTGGCAATCGATAAACACGATTACGCCGTCGCTGCAGAGACTTTGGAAGAGGCAAGCGAACTTGACGACACCGATCCTCGCATTGCGTACCTCTCCGCCCTCGCGTGGCAGACCTCGGATCCCAAGGAAGCGGAGAACTTCCTCAACAAAGCACTGCGGCTTAATCCGCGTCACGTTCCAAGTCTGCTCCTTCGCGCCGAGAAAGAGATTGACGCTGAAAGTTACGACGACGCCAAGCAAACCATTCGCCAAGTACTCGCAATCAACGTTCATGAACCTTTCGCTTGGGCTTTGTCCGCAGTGATCGATCACGTCGAAGGTCACTACGAGATTGAAAAGCTAAAGTATGCGGCCGCGACAACGCCTTACTCTCAGAACGCAAAAGTCGATCACTTGATCGGTCGCAAGCTGGCCGAGAAGTACCGTTTTGCCGAAGCCGCTCGTTACCAGCGTTTGGCTTTGGAAAAGGACAATAACTTTGCCGCCGCTAAATTCGAACTCTCTCAAGATCTGCTTCGACTTGGTGAAGATGCCGAAGGCTGGATGATGGCGGAAGAGGCCGGCGAACGAGATCCGTATAACGTAGTCATTCATAATCTGATGACGTTAAAGGACCGTATGGAAACAATGGAAACGATCCACAGTGACGGCATCATTGTGCGAATGGATGCGAGAGAAGCGAAAATTTACGGCGACGCAGTGTTAGCTCTTCTCAGTGACGCCAAGAAATCACTCGCGCCGCGGTATGAGGCCGAGATTGACCGACCAATCGTGGTCGAGATCTTTGCCAACCAGAATGATTTTGCAATTCGAACGTTCGGATTGCCCGGTGGGGCTGGATATCTCGGTGTTTGCTTTGGACGAGTGATCACCGCCAACAGTCCATCATCGCAAGGCGAGCTACCGGCCAATTGGCAGAGCGTTTTGTGGCATGAATTTTGTCACGTTGTGACGCTCGAGAAAACTAAGAATCGCATGCCGCGTTGGCTAAGCGAAGGCATTTCCGTCTACGAAGAGCGAATCAAGGACTCTTCGTGGGGCGAGGCCATGTCGCCCCAGTATCGGAAGATGATCCTTGATGGGCAAATTACACCGGTTCAAAAGCTTAGCGGAGCATTCCTAAACCCGCCGTCGCCTCAACATTTGATGTTTGCCTACTTTCAGTCCTCGCTTGTCGTTGAGTACATCGTGGACGAGTACGGCATGGAGGCGTTGATTGGGATTCTGGACGATTGCGCGGCGGGAATCATGATCAACGATGCAATCGCTCGACACGTCGGATCGCTCGAACGACTGGAAACTCAGTGTAAGGAATACATCAAAGCAAGCGCTGATCAATTCGGTGCGGCGGTAGATTGGTCGCCCATGAGCGAACTGCCGAAGATGAACGCTGACGAATCACTAGCTTATGCGAAGTCTCACCCCAACCATTACGACTTGGTGATCAGTGTCGCTCGCCGACAAATCGCCGACGGTGACTTTGCCAGTGTCCGACCTCTGCTAGAAAACATGCAGCGTCTTGGTGCTTTGACGGGTAAGAGCGACGGCCCGCTGGACTTGCTTGCCCAGGTCTATCGTGGATTGAATGAAAAGGAACTGGAAGAAGCCGTCCTGCGTCAACGCGTTGAATTGGCCAGCAATCCCCTGGATGCTTTGTTGCGATTGATAGAGATCGATCGTGAAAAGCAAAGATGGGACCAGATGATTACCGATGCCAAAGAAATTCTGGCCATCCATCCGATGCGACCCGATGGACATCAGTTCCTTGCGGAAGCAGCCGAACGATCAGACAAGCATGCGATAGCCGCGGCAGCCCTAAAGTCACTCGGCGAGTTTGAACAGGTTGACCCTGCCGGTTGGCACTTTCGCCTCGCGAGTGCCTATCATGCCACCAACGCTCACGACGAAGCCATGCATCACGTACTGCGTGCTCTCGACGAGGCTCCTCGTTACCGTGATGCGCACTCGCTTCTGCTGCAAATTCACAAGTCTTCAACGGCCTCCCGCCAAGGATCCGAACCATGATGAATCGCCGCAAACTGATCTCATGGTTGGTCGTCACGTTGGGAGTCGTGTTTGCTACCGCAGCGATGGCCCAACGTCGCTGGTACCGAAACGACGACATCAGCGTTGATCGCCGGGGTGTACCAACGTGGGAAGTGGATCCGAGGTTCAAACACGACCTATTTACATTCGCTCGGGTTCGATACGACTCTTATGGTGGTCGAGGGCGCGGCGGCGGTGGTTGGCGGACCGACTACCCTGACTCGGATCTCAACTTTTCTCTTCGGCTGCATCAGTTAACGTCCCTGAAGGTAAATCCGAACCCGATCATTCTTGATTTGACGGACGAAAAATTATTCGACTATCCATTTCTCTACATGATTGAACCGGGAGCGTTGTATTTCAGCGAACCTGAAGTTGAAGCACTTCGGCAGTATTGCTTGCGTGGCGGCTTCTTGATGGTGGATGATTTTTGGGGTGATGCCCAGTACGAAAACTTGGCCGAGCAACTCAAACGAGTCTTTCCTGATCGCGAACCTTTTGAAGTCCCGCTCGAGCACGAGATTTTTCACTGCGTCTACGACATGAAAGAAAAACCGCAAGTACCCGCGATCAATTCAGCGTTTCGCACTGCCGATGGTCAAGTCGGTACTTGGGAAAATGCATGGGACGGCAGCGACACGCGGACGCCGCACTACCGCGCGATCACTGACGACGAAGACCGGATCATGGTTTTCATATGTCATAACACCGATCTCGGTGATGGCTGGGAACGCGAAGGTGAACAGAAATGGTACTTCGACGAATTTTCGGTCAAGCGTGCTTACCCAATGGGCATCAACATCGTCACCTACGCGATGACGCACTAGAGTTGAGTTATACGCCTAAAGCAGACGATGCGAGCGGTGCATTGCGTCTTTCTGGCATTCGGTAGTGAGCTCGCAGTCCACCTCGTTCGAAGTCCGCTTCCTTTACTGTTTCACTGCGAGACAGCAGACGTTTCCATCTCGGTCTCGACACAGCAGACGCCCGTCTGAAAGCACCACATGTGGCCATGCATCGGTCTTTGACAAGGCGGTGTATGAGGCCAACTCGGTGTATTGATGAGGCGATCGGCCTGCAGTCTCCACAAGCGTCAGGTCTCCATTGTTCGCGTAAACAATTAACCGATCATCGCTTGTCACAATGCAGGAGCCCTGCGATCCGACTTTGCCACCAACCCAGACTTCAACGCCAGTTTCCAGGTCAACACAATGCACGCCTCGCCAAGCCCAGTAAACGTACCCTTTGTGCACGAGCGGGCTGCAGACTCCCGACGCGACACCGTCGGTCTCCCACATCTTCGATGCACCATCAAGCGAGATACCGATCCGACACATCGCAGAGTGATTGTAAGCTGAAGTCACAATCACGGATTGCTCGGCTACTGCTGCGGTTGCGATGTTGTTCCCGTAATCAGTTGTCCATGGATAAGTAGCCACGGTCTTCCCCGCGTTGGGTCCTAAGATCTCGGTGACCACCAAGTTCCTTAACGTGAGCACAGCGGCACAGGATTCACCTTCGACCGTGATCGGCACGGGTCCACCAGTGTGTCCGGCCTCATCGCGATTCTCACTTCGCCACAATTCCGTCCCATCATGCTTGTTCAACGAGATCAAGTTGCCTTCCTTTGCCCCGACTTCAATGATCAATTGCTCGCCCACAACCAAAGGTGAGCTCGTGTAGCCATAGTCACGCTGCGTTCGCTTTCGCTTTGCAACCTCTGGCCGCTGCGATACTTGATAGCGATCATGCAGATTTAGCGCCCAGACATGCTTGCCATCCTCGTTGGTATCCCATGCATTGACGTCCCCATCCACACCAAGCGTAAAGAGCAGGCCAGACGCCGTATCACATTCGGGTGTCGAACACGCTCCCGAATAGAGTGCCTGATCGCCAACGGCGAAACGTCCATAGAGTGGCGATGGATAACTTTGCCGCCAGATCTCTTCACCAGTGGAGACGTCAAAACAGTAGATCGAATCTTGATTGTCGGACCAGCCTACGAAGTACACGTGAGGCCCCACGACAAGCGGCGATGAACTTCCTAAGCCAACCGTTGCTCGCCACAGTTCGCCTTTGATCCAGCTCTTGCCATCCCAACCAGACGATTCAGCGGAGACATCATTACGAAAAAGACCTCGCCAATGCGGCCAATCGTCAGCCTTCACCTTCGTAAACAGCATTCCTATTACGACAAGGCAAATCGTCCGAACAAGCGGCGACACAGATACACGTGCAGTTTTCATAGTTTGGCTTTGCGATCGTTTGCAAACGGTCATCGGTTTCGCCATCACTATACCGCGCCATACTCGCGACCATCACTCAATCGGATTTCCGCAGAACCCTCGTCGCCTAATAGCCAACCGCAGCCCATCGTTCACACTTCGGCTTTCAACTCATCCAGCAACTCTTGATGTTCATCGAGCCCATCTAACCATTCCGGTAACGAGTAGGGCAACAATTTGACGGGTCGCGCACTTGCGGGTCGTCCACGCTCGGATCTGAATTCCGGTCCGAATTGAGCTTCCAGCCAAGTGTTCAACATACTGGCACGGTCAACGTCGAATTTTGAGAACTGATCGCTGGCAATTTCCGACAGAGCGGACTTCGTGAACTTATCCACTA
This sequence comes from Rubripirellula amarantea, assembly GCF_007859865.1. Classification (NCBI taxonomy): domain Bacteria; kingdom Pseudomonadati; phylum Planctomycetota; class Planctomycetia; order Pirellulales; family Pirellulaceae; genus Rubripirellula; species Rubripirellula amarantea. Next base: position 1,641,048 of record NZ_SJPI01000002.1, read on the forward strand.
GTCGTTCACTACGCGATTGCTCGACTGAAAGCCACGCCGTTCGATGATTCAACATCTCTGTTCCGGCGAATGTCTTACCGTGATTGAACCGCTCGGACCACGGCCGCTTCTGGAACAATGCCCACTCGCGGATGATCGCGGTGCGACGCGAATTTTGACGCAGCTCTTCCGACGGAATCAGCCTGACGAGCCGCTCGAACGTATCGCTGTTTTGCGAAGTCATCGTCTTGCGTCGCATCCGGACTAGCTGTTCTAGGGCAGCATGTTCAGCCGGTTCAGAAAATCGCAACAGGGTCGCGATGCCTTCACGGCCTTCAACGATAAGCTGCCTTGAACGCTTGGACCAATCCAACAGCACCTCAACAGCCACGTTGGTCGTTTCCTCAACGCCGCTGAGTTTATCCAATTCAAGAGTGCCATTAGCGTCCCTCTTGTTCAAACGAGAAGTCGAGTTGAGATACTCAAGCACTTCAGAAAGCGAAACGTATGTTCCCATCGGATCGTAACCAGACAACTCTCTTTTTAGGTTTGCCGAAAACTTGACCCAATCGCGAGACGAAAACCCTGTCGCTAGTGAATACGTCGTGTCGCGACTGGTCAGCAACGCCATCGGGGAAAGTTCGCTCGACCAACTTCTATCAAGTCGAAGACTCGTTACCTGGTCGACATTCGGGGGAACCTTTGCAAACATGGATTCGCGCCACTGGATGTCCATCGCTGGCAGGGTTAGATAGCGATGCGAAAAGGTAAACAGAAACGGCAACCCAATGGCAATCGCAAGGTAGCCGAGGCTGCGACCATAGAATCCTTGGTCCATCGTTCCGTCCAGCCAGCGTCGACATAGTCGCCAAGACGCAAACATCATCACGGGCACGATGGCACCCACGGTCACAATGTAGTCGGGATAGATCTCAAAGAACCAAGCCACGATACCGGGCAAGATCGACAGGACAACCAATGAAGCAAAGAAGCTAAGCACCGGTCTCTTCATCAACATCGAAATAAAAACCGCGATCGACCATCCCGCGACCAAGCAAACGACAGCCATCGCTTGATCGTAAGCCTGAATGCCGGGCCTTTGCGTGACGTGAACACACGCCCATGTGGGAATCACTGCCGCGAACAGAAACCCCGCGGATACCACCACCCGTGTCCACCACACCTTTGTCGGTGAGATCCCTCGGTCAGCGAAAAACGCACATTGCCGTTTGACTGAATCGCCGTAGAACGTCATCGCACCAAGGGACGTGTACGACAACGCCATCGCGATTACTGCAAAAGGTGTGGCCGCCGCACTTCGATGGCTCCAATCGTCAATCTCAAAAACCATGACGGCAAGAGCGGCAATCCAGATGACAATGACACTGGTGATCCCAATCGGAAACGTCTGTCGTATTTGTTGCCACAGCAAAGCAGCATTTACCGATGGTCTGCTCAGCAAAGCCTGCGACGGAGGTCGATATGCATTCTCGGGCGATGCGAATGCGTCGACGACTCGCGATCTAGATTCGGCAACGCAAAGACGTCGACGTCCAAGCCAAAAAATCAGTGCCAAAAGTGCTACCGAGATCATGACGTTACTGACGACTAGCAATAGCGTCGATCCAACGCCTTGGTTCATGGTCATGTTGCTAACCACAGCTAAGAACCAAATCGCAAACGGGAACGTGGCAAAAAGTGCCACGATGCCTGAAATTGGCGAACGAAATAGAAACGAAGTGATAAATCCCAGCATCAGCACAACGAAGCTGACATACGTGTAGGCGACACCAACCTTTAGCAGCAGACCGAACGAACTATCCAATTCGACCTGTTGTGGTATCCGATCCGCCAAGACGTATTGCAGCCCCAGCATCAACGTTGCAGCGATCCACGTGATCAACAACCAAACCGCCGACACAACGAGCTTGCTCGTGATAACGTAGTGCCACTTGACCGGCAAACCTCGCATCCACGCCAGCGTTCCGTTTTCCTCTTCCGTTCCCACCAACATCGCCGCCGCTCCGATCGCGAAGACGAATGGCAACATGAACCAGATCGCAAAACTGGCAAACAAGTTCGCCGCCGGTGCTTCGCTGGTCGCGATTGAAAGGGGATAGGCGATCAAGTTGAACAGAAACACGCCTGCAAGTATCGCGATTCCTAATGATCGAATTAGCCGCTCGTCCTTCCATGCCAGCGACATGTATTGAGCGCGTCGCGAATCGAAACTCTGGCTACTCATGATGCAACCTCCTGAGTACGAGATTCATCGTGATAGGAACGAGGCCGCGTGGCGCGATGATCACAAACTGCGACAAAGATATCTTCGAGTGTCGGTGAAGTGACCACCACATGAGCAAAACAGGGCTGGTTTCGGAATCCGTCCATTGCCTGGTCATCGAGGTTCATGACCACCCATCGAATCTGCCTCGCGTTGGAAGCCTCGGTCAGCACATTGCCCGGTGGCAAGGGATACGCCGCATCCGAATGGTCAAGCGTCGCGGTGACGATGCAAGTTGACGATTTCAAGTCTTCTAAACGTTGAACGATTTTTACTTTGCCGGCGTGAACGATGGCGACCCAATCCGCAACCCGCTCCACTTCGCTGATTTGGTGGCTCGACAACAAAACAGTCCGTCCTGAGGCAGCCCGCTTCACCATCGACTCTAAAAAATGTCGGCGCACCATCGGATCGAGCCCACTGGTGGGTTCATCCAGGATCAATAGTTCGGGATCGTGAGCCGTGGCTAGCGCAAGTGCCACCTTCGCTCGCTGCCCTTTGCTGAGTGATTTGATTTTGATTCCTGTGGGAACATCAAACTCGGCCAGCAGAGACAAATACGCTTCGGGAAATCCGGGTCCATAGAATGCGGACGTAAACCATCCAATCTCTTCTGGTTTCATCCATTCGTACAACGCCGGCGAGTCCGAGACGTATCCGATTCTGCGACGAATCTCTAGAGATTGTTGCTCGCAGTTCATCCCCAGAACCGTTGCCGTCCCGGAATCGGGTTTAAGATATCCCGTCAAGATGCGTATCATCGTCGTCTTACCCGCTCCGTTCTCGCCAAGCACAGCGAACACAGTCCCGGCGGGCACCTCCAACGTCGCGTGACTCAGGGCTTCCTTGGAACCATAACGCTTCGAGATCTGATCGAGCTTGATGACGGTCATTGAGGTGTCAGCATTCATGAACTCGCTCCATTGTTGGAAACTCGTTTGGCCAATTCCGATTCAAACTGTTCGCGAATGTCATCGGCTGACATTCCACCTGCGATCGCGTCATCGAGCACCCTGCACAGGGCATCACCGACAATCGTGTTACGGGCTTTGGTGCAACGAGAGACCGCATCACGGCGAACCGTCAGCCCGCGTCCCCGCAATGGCTCCAGCACAAGATCCGCCTGCAACTGAGTGTAAGCCCGAGCAATCGTGTTGGGGTTGATCGCTAAATCCGCCGCCAATTGCCGGACGCTTGGAACCATTTGGCCACCGACTAGCGTTCCGTCGGCGACCGCCAACTTAACTTGGCGGACAAGCTGTTCGTAAATCGGGACTTCGTCAGACGGGTCGATTGAAAAAAACATCCGTCGGCCTCCTCACGGCTGGTGTACTGCCGTAATGGTACAGCAGTTCGTCAGCGAGTCAAGTAAAAAGACCAGGCCTCAGCGAAGAATGTTTTCTTGGTTAGGATGGTGACTTGATCTCCTTCCAACCGGTTCCGTTTGTTTCTTCCTCCCCACCATTCGCCGGTGCACTATGCAGCTTCGCTTCTTGTTTCTTGGATTGTTGTTGATGGCTTCGACGTCGGCCTGCGTCGCGCAAGTCCTGCCCAATGAAAAGCACGGCGATTCACAGGACAAGTTTTTCCAAATCGAATCTTGGTTGCCGACGCCAAGCAATACTCGAACCGCTTCGGGTGCGCCCGGGCCGGACTATTGGCAACAGCGTGCCGACTACGAGATTGACGTCACCCTTGATGACCAGGACCAAGCGATCCGCGGCTCTGCGAAGATTCTTTATCACAACCACTCGCCGCATGCACTTAGCTACCTTTGGATTCAACTTGACCAAAACCGCTTCCGTTCTGGTTCTGATTCAGTTCTATCAACGCCGGCTCCGAAACTGAGTCCCAAGATTCTCTTTCGCGACATCGGCAACATCCTGGCTCAGGAAGTCTTCGAAGGCGGATTCAAAGTCAGTAAGGTCGTCGATGATCAAGGCCAGGAATTACCGCACATCGTCAACCAGACCATGATGCGTATTGACTTGCCATCGCCCATCAATCCAGGTCAGTCGTATGCGATGCAAATTGATTACTCGTACAACATTGTGGACGCCAAAGTCATGTGGGCGAGGGCGGGTTACGAGTATTTCGAGAAGGACAAGAACTACATCTACGAAATCGCCCAGTGGTATCCACGCGTTGTTGCCTACACCGACTACACCGGTTGGCAGCACAAACAATTCTTGGGTCGTGGCGAATTCACATTGGAACTTGGCGACTACCTCGTTCGCATCACCGCCCCCAAGGACATGGTGGTCGCGGCGACGGGAGTGCTCCAGAACAGCAGTGACGTGCTTGAACAAACATGGCTTAACCGTTTAGCCGAAGCTCGTGTATCCGACGAACCGATGTTCATCATTACGCCGGAAGAAGCGAAGGAGAACGAGAGCAACCACTCTCGCCGAACCAAGACATGGATTTTTTCGGCGCGAAACGTTCGTGATTTCGCGTTCGCTGCGAGTCGAAAATTTGCGTGGGACGCAATGGGCGTCAACGTGGGCGATCAAACGGTGATGGCGATGTCGTATTTCCCCAACGAAGCCGAACCGTTGTGGAGCAAATATTCCACGCATGCGATTGCTCACACTTTGGAAGTCTATGGAAAGTTCTCGTTTGACTATCCTTACCCTACCGCGATCAGCGTCAATGGACCGGTGTACGGCATGGAGTACCCGATGATTTGTTTCAACAGTCCACGGCCCGAGGACGACGGTACGTATAGCAAGTCAACAAAGTACGGACTGATCTCGGTAATCATTCACGAAGTTGGCCACAACTTTTTTCCGATGATCGTCAATAGCGACGAACGTCAATGGACATGGATGGATGAAGGTCTCAATACGTTTCTGCAGTACCTAGCCGAGCAAGAATGGGAAGAAGACTATCCCTCGAATCGCGGAGAGCCAGCGAAAATTGTGCCTTTCATGCGAGGCGGTGGCCAACGCCCGATCATGACCGGGAGCGAAGAAATACTGCAGTTTGGAAACAACGCTTACGGCAAACCTGCCACCGCGTTGAACATCCTTCGCGAAACGATTCTGGGCCGTGAACTGTTCGACTTCGCCTTTCGCGAATACGCCAGGCGTTGGAAATTTAAGCGACCGACCCCCAGTGATTTTTTCCGCACGATGGAAGACGCTTCGGGCACTGACTTGGACTGGTTTTGGCGGGGTTGGTTCTACAGCACCGATCATGTCGATATCGCCATCAAAGACGTCGAACTTTTCCAAATTGATGATGGTGACCCCGAGAAACAGGCGGAACGGGATCGCAAAGAACGCAGCGAAGAACCGGAATCCATTAGCAGCAAACGCAACGCTGATCTGCCTAAACGATCCGATTGGTATCCGGGCCTCAAGGACTTCTACAATAGCGCCGAGTACGATGAGTATGCGATCGAGGAAAAGGACCGCAAGTCGTTTCAAGAGTTCCTTGACGGACTTGATTCACGCGAACGGGCAACACTACGACGAACCACTAATTTCTACGTCGCTTCCTTCGAGAACGTAGGTGGACTCGTCATGCCAATCTTGTTGCGGATTCACTACAACGACAACACTCACGAAACGATGCGAATTCCTGCTCAAATTTGGCGGCGAAATAGCAAGAAGGTCAAGAAGCTAATCATCACCGACAAGCAGATCACGCGGCTAGAGCTGGACCCTGATTTGGAAACCGCTGATACCGAGACATCGAACAACCAATGGCCACCGAAGATCGAATCGAGTCGCTTCAAGTTGTACAAGACCGAACTGAAGAAGAATCCGATGCAAAAGGCGTCAGACCAGAAAGCAGACAGTCGAAGTTCTGATACCGGCCCCACGGGCAACCAATCACAAAAGGATCGCCCAGCCAACCGGTAGAAAGAAACAAGTGACGAGTTAACCTTCGCAGCGTTTGACGTCGCCCATTAGGTAGCACTTAAGGCTATTGATAACCTGGTTGAAGCAGGTTGAGACCTCACGGTTGCGACGATCACGGTTGCGAATCGGAGTCAAATGCACGTGCACATTGGTGTGACTAACCACTGCTTTCTTCACGGATCGAGTGTCACTGCTGGCGCGTTCGACATTGGCATCGGACAAGGTCAATTGAACCTGAATCGCGATTTGCTGGTCCGCTCGGCGACGCCCACCCTTGGTGTAGTACGCGTTCACCTTCATCGCGAGTTGGTTTTCTTTGACGCTGATGATTTCGGCACCATGGTCAGCGATGAAGCCGCGAAGCTTCTCGATTGCCAAATCAACCGGAACCGGCGTGATGATGTCAAACTCCCCATGCTGGGCCGGAGTGGAGGCTCCCAACCATTGCAGCCACCCGAACTTGCCAGCATCATCTTGCGCGACTCGTTCGACTTTATTGCCAGCACCCAACTGAATCACGCGGTTGCGTCCGTTGTCTTTTGCCTTCAAAAGAGCTCGGTCAGCACGTGCCAACACAGACTCGGGTGTATCACCCGGTTGAAACTCCGTGACCCCGAAACTGGCAGTAACGGATTCATCGTTGAGGCTCGCTAAAGGAGTCTTTTCAAGAGCAGCCCGAATTGCTTCGGCTCGCTGGGACGCTGTCGCGTTGTCGCAGTTCGGGGTCAGCAATAAGAACTCTTCGCCGCCATAGCGAGCGACTAAATCGCCATCACGGCTGTGCATCTTCAGAACGGCCGCGAAGCTTTTGAGAGCTTCGTCGCCTGCCGGGTGACCGTGAACATCGTTGACACTCTTGAAGTGATCAATGTCGCAAATAATAAGGCTAAAGCTAGACTTGCCGAGCGTGGCTTTGCGAGTCGCGGCTTCAAGTCTATCGTCGAAATGCGAACGATTGGCCACTTGAGTTAGCGGATCCATCGTTGACTTCTTATGCAGCGTTTCCAACTGTCGTTGCAATGTTTTCTGGTCCGACATATCACGAACGATCGTGACCGTCCCGTAAACGCCTGGCTGCAGTCCCATGACGGGAGCCACCGTCAAATGCACCGGAGTCGGGTCGTTTCCGGGTTGCTCGATCAGCATCGCTTGCTTGACCACCGAGTTGCTTCGCAAACAAGCTTCAACGAGGCAGGCTTCATCGTCCTTGTTATCACCGGGCTGTCGTAGTCGCAGTGATTCATGGGCCCAGCGTTTTCCGACGATGGCGGATGATGGGATGCCGGTCATCGCTTCCATGCCATGATTCCATTCCGTGATGACTCCCTCGGCATCGGTGAACACGACGCCATCGCTCATGTTGCCGAGCAGTTGTTGGTAGTACAGCGATTCGCGTCGAACGACTTGTTTCGACGGTGTGGCTGCCTTGGGTGGTCCTGTCCAAAGGGTGTCTTTGTTTGATTGATCGAGACCCTTGAGCCATCGATTGACTACGCAACCCTGCAGGATCTCGGGGCGTTCTTCGAGCATTCGACTGAAGTCGAGCACCAATTCAGGATCGAACTGCGTCCTGCTACTGTTGATCAATTCTTCGATCGCACGTTCACGGCTGAGCGCGGGTCGATAGACGGTGTCCGTCGTCATCGAGTCAAACGCGTCGACGATCGCGAGCATTCGTGATCCAAATGGGATCGCGTCGCCGCGAGGACCTTCGCCATGACGCCGACTCTCGTACCATGCATTGGCGTGCAAGACGATATCCAACAATTCGTTGTCGCTGGTGCATCCTCTTAAAATTTCTACGCCGAGAGGCGGATTGAGCTCCATCGACATTTGTTCATCGACGGACAACTTGCCGGGTTTACGCAAGATTCGATCAGGGATGCCAATCTTGCCAAGGTCATGTAGTAACGCGGCGACCTCAATACGGTCGCGTGTCTCGTCATCGAGCTTCATCCTTTCGGCCCAAGCCGAACACGACAACGCGACCCGCAAACAGTGCGCAGCGGTCGCGGCGTGCTTGGTTCGAAGCGCATAAAAGAGCGAAGTCGCGATGCCCAGTCGCACCACAGCTAAATGATTCTCGAAACGAACATCATCTGGCGAGTAAGAGAACGACTCGGTCCGAGGTGCGGATTCTTGCAGTCCGGCGAGCAACTTGCCTACCCGCTGACGGCCTTCCTCAATCGCCAAAATCGGATCCATCGTTTCATCGAGACCCACGCTGGGATTTTTGTCACCACGCATGTCGGCGGTCGTGATCACGACGGCATCCGACGACGTCTGAATACCCTCTGACGAGGGGAATGCAGTAGCGTTTGGAAGGTTGGTACTGGTCATACTGGACTCTTATGTCCGGGCGAAAGTAGATAAGTTGCCTAATGGAAAAACCTAGGTCACAAAACCGACCTGGTCAAAAGAAGAGTCATCAAATTGGCTACATCTGTGCGAAATGAGGTTTGCGACGGACGGGAGCCCCTCAAAGAAGCTTCTTTGCCTTTGTTTGTCGCAAGAATGCTTGCGAATCTCGAACTCCCTACCTAGGATGCGATTGGTAGGATGCCTGGTTTTCAGGCGTTATGTTCGAACGCAGCTCACTTGAAATCGCGGCCTTGGAACTCATCACGGCGACTTTGATTGCTTGTTGAGTCAGCTCGGTCGTGCGAATTCAGAGTTCAGTGGCGTGCAAACGATAACGCACCATTTCGACACCGCGTTCGTATCAACCTTGTCGCTTTCATTTCGGGGCCATGGTTATCACGAAACTACTCGGGAAGGGAAAACACAGCTCGTTTCGTAGTCTTCCTGCGCAACGCCACTTTTCACCACGATTGGTAGTCTTCGAGTGAGTCTTTCTGAGGTTGATCGTCAACTCTTACAACGATGCTTGGACCGTGGTCCGCGCGCGTGGCAGGACTTTATCGATCGCTTTCTCGGACTGGTGGTGCACGTGGCCAATCACACCGCTCGATCGCGCGGATTGATGATTGACCAAGCGACTCGCGACGACCTAGTGGCGGAAGTGTTCTTGGCATTGGTGGCCGACGACTTCGGCGTCTTGCGCCGCTTTCGTCGCAGTTGTTCGCTAGCCACTTATTTGACGGTCATTTCGCGACGAGTGATTGTGAGACGATTGATGGAATCGGCTCGTGGTCCCGGATCGCAATCCCGCAACGGCGCGACACCACCACCTTCAGTACATCACAATCGCGTCAGTGATGTGTCGGACGGCGTTACCGATTCCGTCCCGGATCGAATTGCTGATCGCGAAGAGGTCGAACAACTGATGCTTCGACTTGATCCGCAGGAAGCCAGCATCGTGCGAATGTTTCATTTAGAAGGCAAATCTTACAGCGAAATCAGTAGTCTGCTGGGGTTGAGCGAAAACAGCATCGGTCCAGTGCTTTCGCGAGCTCGCGACAAGATGCGAAACGGTCGCGGCTAGAAAGTCGCAATCGTTGGGTCCGAACGCAAAGTCAAAAGATTTGACCCGAAAGCAGACAATCGCCAGTGTGTTCGACTTGCTTCGCCAAACACCGGTGCCATTGATTCGCTGATAGCGGTTTCGTAGTTGGCACTCTTGCAGACTGCAATCAGACTGCGATGTCTTCAATCGCAGTCTTGATTGGTACGTGTTGCGAGGCTGACTTTCTGCTGCGTCGACCATCACATTGAAAGCGTGATTCGACTCGAGTTGACTCGAGTTGCCGGGAGTTGACTCTGATACCGCCAACAATGAACCGGATCTCACTCGGGGACTGGTTCGATGGTGGCGGACATACTGCCGGTGCATCGAGCGATCAGGTCGTCTTTACCGAACGCGTGAATTTGATCACGCTTGAGTTCCGCGTGTTCCATCGTTGTCGTCAAGCAAATTGCTTTTCCGCCTTTGTCAACTTGCTTGGCAATTTGAAACCCCGTTTCGATCGGGTGATGGAAAAGCTGTTTCATCATCAGAACGACATAGTCGTAGCTGTGATCGGTATCATCCCAGAGCACCACGTTGTACCGGGGCTGTTTCTTTCGCTTGTTTTGCTTCTCTAGCTTTTTCTCATCTTGGGTGTGAACCACCACTTCGGGTTCTGCGACCATAGATTGTTGATCAGACATAGCTCACTTGGCTCCTTGCTCTTGGCGAAAACGGCTTAATGTCAAGCCATGTTCCGCCACCTTCATCTCTAAATTTAAACTAATCGAGGTCGCAAGAATGGTGGGCCAGAGCATCTTCGCTCGCCTTCCGCCTACAGCTAGCCCGATTCAGGCCAGCCGCAACCTCGCCTATATTCTAGCGCCGCCGACACTCGATCGGCAGTCCCAAAAGTTACGAAAATAAGAAAGCCGAGCCCCACTGATGACATCGTTTTTCCTTTCAGAAGCCCTGCAGCAATCTCAAACACGGCATTTGGAGGATCTTATTGAATGGCTAAAAATTCCTAGCGTCAGCAGCGACACTTCCAAAATTGGGGAGGTCAAGCAGGCCGCGAAGTGGATCGCCGACAAGCTCAAAGATGCTGGTTTGTCCGTCGAAACGATCCCCACTCAGGGGCATGCGTTGGTCTATGCCGAAACTCCCGAAGTCGCTAACGGCCCCACCGTCTTGGTCTATGGCCACTACGATGTCCAGCCTGCGGAACCGCTCGAACTATGGACCAGCGGTGCCTTCGAACCTACTATCCGAGACGGCAATCTTTACGCACGTGGTGCAACCGACGATAAGGGCCAAGTGCTAACTCACGTTCAAAGCGTTTGCGAATGGCTGGCCAGTGGTAAACCGTTGCCGCTTCAGATCAAGTTCTTGATTGAAGGTGAAGAAGAGGTGGGCAGCGCCAATTTAGAACGCATGCTTCCTGAGCTCGCCGACAAACTGGCTTGCGACTGCGTCGTGATCAGCGACAGCAGTCAGTATGCCGATGGACAACCCGCGATTACGTATGGCCTGCGAGGAATTGCGACCTACGAACTGAAGGTTCAGGGTCCCAGTAAAGACTTGCATAGTGGTTCATTCGGTGGGGCCGTGATGAACCCCGCCATCGCACTTTGTCACCTGATGTCGTCAATGGTTGATGACCAAGGACGGATTCAAATCCGCGGTTTCTATGACGATGTGCGAGAGTTGTCCGCTGAAGAACGAGCCGCTTGGAAGCAGCTTTCACCCAACGACGATGAATTCGCTCGATCGGCCGGTGCGAAGGAACTCTTTGGGGAGAAAGGATACACGGCCGACGAGCGTCGTTGGGCTCGGCCAACCTTTGACATCAACGGTCTGACCAGTGGGCATCAAGGGGAGGGCGTGAAGACAGTGCTACCCGCTCATGCCTCGGCGAAGTTTAGCTTCCGATTGGTGCCAGACCAGGATCCCCAAACGATTACGTCAGCTCTCCGATCACATCTCGAAGCGAATTTGCCGAAGGGTGTCACGATGGATCTGAAACCCGACCACGGTGCGCCTGGGATGCTGGCCGACACCGAAAGCGTTTACATGGATGCCGCTAAAGCTGCGATTGAATCTGCGTTCGGAAAACCTCCGGTTCTAATTCGCGAAGGTGGTTCGATACCGATCGTGACAAAGTTCCAGGAAACGCTGAAGTGCGACTGTCTGCTATTGGGTTGGGGCTTGTCCGATGACAACGCTCATAGCCCCGATGAAAAGTTTCGTATCGACGATTACTACCGAGGTATCGCCGCGTCAGCGGTTCTCTGGGAAGCGATGGGAACACTTCAGCCCGTCGACCCGTTCGCCGAAGGTGCTGAACTACCAAGCAAGTTGTGGTAGAGCATTCGACTTTGCTTTGCCGGTGGTTCAGCAAGCGTCAACCGTCCCGTATCATTTGCGACAGCAGGCACTGCCTGCTGTCGCATTCTCAACCTTATCCCCGTACAGATTCTCGCCATGCTTGATCGTAAGTTCATCATTCAAAACCCCAAACTAGTCGCTGACAACTGCGCTGCGCGGGGAACGTCATGCGAAGTCGACGCGATCATCAAGCTCGAACAACAAAGACTCGAAAAGCTGCAGCTTACCGAAGACCTCAATCGCCAAGCCAACGAAACGAGCAAGCTGATCCCCAAGGCTGCGGACAACGATGCACGCCAAACCTTGATCACCAAGGGACGCGAACTTCGTGAAGCCAAAGACGCCGCTCAAACCGCTCATGACGAATTGGATGCGCAGATTTTGGCGTTGCAGTCTGAACTTCCCAACATGACTCACCCTGATGTTCCCGTCGGCGGCGAAGACGACTGCAAGGAATTGTCTTTCGGCAAGACAGCCAAACGTAACTTTGATTTCACACCACTGGATCATGTCGCACTTGGCGAGAAGCACGATTTGTTCGACTTCGAAGCTGGCGCTCGGGTCAGTGGTGCGGGATTCTATTTCCTGAAGAACGAGGCCGTGCGTCTGGACCTTGCGTTGCAGCAATACACGATCAGCTTGCTGGCGGATCGCGGATTCACGCCCGTATCAACGCCCGACCTCGCATTGACTCATATCTTGCAAGGCATTGGATTCAATCCGCGTGGTCCTGAAACTCAAATCTATAGCATCGAAGACACAGAGCTTAACTTAGTTGGCACGGCGGAAATTACGCTCGGCGGCATGATGGCTGGCCAAACGATCGATGCCGAAAAGTTGCCCCTACTCTTGTGTGGGCTAAGCCATTGCTTCCGCACCGAAGCTGGAGCTGCTGGCCGAGCATCCAAGGGACTCTATCGAGTGCATCAGTTCAGCAAGGTGGAAATGTTTGCGTTTACCACCCCCGAGCAAAGCGACGCCACTCACGAAAAACTTCGAGAACTCGAATGCGAGATCTTTGATGCCCTTGAAGTCCCTTACCGAGTGATTGATACCGCATCGGGCGACCTGGGCGGCCCCGCCTATCGCAAGTTTGACCTCGAAGCATGGATGCCCGGACGTGCCGAGATCGCTGAGGGCCAGCCTACCACAGGCGAAGTCGGTGCCTGGGGCGAAGTCACCAGCACTAGCAATTGCACGGATTACCAAGCTCGTCGACTCAACGTTCGGATGAAGAAATCGGGCGAAAAAGGAACGCAGTTTGTTCACACGCTTAACGGAACTGCGGTCGCAACCGGTCGGGCAATGATCGCGATCCTCGAAAACCACCAGCAGGCCGACGGAACCATTCAAGTTCCTAATGTGCTTCAACCTTGGGTCGGCACCGATGTGATCGGCCGTTGATATAGCTCTAGTTCCAACAACAAAAAAACGGCTCGCCAATTAGCTTGGCGAGCCGTTTATTGTTTGATCAGTAACTAAGACGAGCTTAGAAAGAAGGCGAGGCAATTACGCCAGGCGAATCATCGTCATCGGAGGTTGCGATTCCGACAGGAATTCCGACGGCTGCACCAAGCAGACCAAGACGTCCCAAGCCGCTACCGCCTAAACCAGCGCCGCCGCCACCACCGCCGCCGAGCATTCCGCCTGACGATGTGCTTCCGCCACCAACGATTGGTGAGCCGCTCATTCCAGGTCCGCCGACAATGTCGCCCGAGGAAGGAAAGCCAACGTCAGCGAAGTTCACTTGAACAAGTTGAGTGCCGTTGTCTTGCATGAAGCGAACAACCTCAGCACGCATCTTCAATGCGTTTGATCGTAGTTGACCCAAGACGTCAGCATCCTGAGGGCTGGTTTCCAAAGCGACATCGACGTCAGCAACGAAGCTGTCAATTCGATTGAGCATGGTATCGCCAGTGAACTCGGCCTTGGCCAAGTCCGTGCGAAGTTGATCGTAGGTAGCGGTCAGGCTGTTTGGAGCTTGAACGGCGGCAGGTGCAGCGTGAAGTACTGCCGGTTCAGCTGCATTGCTGGAGGCAGAAACTGCGAACGACACAGTCATGGCGAACATGACTACGGCAGGTCGAAGGATCTTCATATTGAGTCTCTTAAGAGAAAAAGGTTGTTCGGTACACATGACTCTGAAAGCGCCGATAAGTTTTTCCAGCTAATTGTCATGTGAGCGCCGAATTTGGTTCGATTAGTAAGCGCCCTTGCGGGTTATGACGGTCATTGGGGTCTTCACCAGAATCCAAGCATCAAGCCACAGCGACCAATTGGCTGCGTAGTGGTGAACGAGGAACACGCGTGTCTCGAATGACGTGTCATTTCGCCCTGATACTTGCCACAGCCCTGTAATCCCCGGCCACATTTGGCTGTACTGATAATAGTGATTCTGGTATTTGACGATCTCACCCGGTGGCACCGGACGTGGGCCTACCAGACTCATTTGACCCATCAGCACGTTCCAAAGCTGGGGCAGTTCGTCGAGGCTGCATGACCGCATGATCCGACCAACGCCAGGAATAATGCGAGGGTCGTTCTTAAGTTTTTGATCCTTATCCCATTCAGCTCGCGCGGCGGGATCCGAATCCAATCGCTTCTGAAGCACTTCGTCCGCGTTGGGAACCATCGAGCGGAACTTCCACATTTTGAAGCGTCGACCGTGCTGTCCCACTCGCGAGCTGCCGTAGATGATTGGTCCGGGTGAATAGAACTTGATCAACAAAGCGATCACAGCCATCGGAATGGCCAACACGATTAGTCCTGGAATCACAATCGCCAAGTCCAACGCTCGCTTGAGCAATCTTGGTGTGAAGCGCAAGAACGGAACATTGAGTCGGCGGTTGAACGCGCCAATGGGATCAGATGTTTCCTGCATCACTGCCGATTGATCGAGCCAAATCAGCGAAGGAAACTGAAAGACCAAACGCGGAGCCAAGTGTTCGGCTTCCTGAGACGCTAGGGCTGCCACCGGTGCGTGGTGGTCGCAAGCAACTCGCTGAGCATCAAATCCTGCACCCAACATATTGGGATCGTCGTCGCTCGCTTCAAGGTACTCTTGGTGGTTGCAAACGTAACCGGCGATCACCAATCCCGACTCGCGTCGCGACTGAATCATTTCACATAGCTTTTGGCACTGACTGCGAGTCCCAATCAGCAACGTGCGAATGCCCCACCAGGACGTTTTCGCAAGCAACACCCGCGCGATGTGTCGCGACACCGGCAACAACATCACGACGAAACCTGCACTCACCACGAAGATTGCAAACTCGATCCGAGGTAATTGGCCAAAGATCATATTCATGGACGACAAGCACAGGCAGGTCATTGCCGCAGATCTTGCAATCCCACGTAGTTCGCTGACCGCGGCCACACCGGCGCCAGGATAGAGCTGATGCAGCGACATCAATCCCCACTGGAAAATTAACCATGCAGGAATCTGAGGATACAGACGGCTGTGGAGTCCGTATCCTTGCGAATAGTTAACCAAGAAGCCCGCAACCAGCAATGAAAGTGTGGTCATTGCCATGTCAATGGCGAGCAATGGCAACCCCGTCCGCAATGACTGCAGTGTGTAGTCCCAATTCAGTCGATGACTTGGCCGCGGCGCGGTGCAATGCTCGACAACCGCTTCAACACTGTGAAATTCCGAGGGTTCGCCCGCCATCGCGTCCATGCCAGGAAACGAATCGTTGGCAGCGGGAATCGCCGCCGGAGCAAACTCGGAATGCCCGTTCGACGGCAAACGTCCGGATATTCCAGGCTGATATGCTGGTGCGATGCTTGGCTCAATACCCGGTCCAATACCTGGATTCGCAACGGGCGTAGCGACTGGCCCAACAACTGGCGCAACAATCGAAGCCGCTCCGTCAGCATGTAGCGGGAGACTACCTGAAGCGATCGGCAAAGTAGGCGGAAGATGTGTTTCCACGGCGCTGGACTGGTTGGCTTGAGTAAAGTTCGCTGCTGATGGAGTCGCCCTCCCCTTGTGCCTCAACAAAAGTTAAGGCTTCAATGCAGGAAAACTGAGTCCATCGGCGAATGAGGGGGCATGCCCATCACCAATCGTCGGACACCACTTGAATCATTCCCCACCAAAATGGTGCGAAACCATCTGAAGGCGTGGTGACCACACCGGGCTTTCGCAAGAGTAGGGTTAACCCGCGCCACCCTGATGCGCCGCACTGCTTGCGTGTTACGGCCAAGCGGCGCGACGCACACAAGGGACATCACCTTCATGAATCTTTCTGGACCCATCGATTTGACAATGCCGCTGCAAGGTTGCATCGACTACGTTGTGTCGTTACTTGGTCACCTCGTTTCCTTATGACTAAACCAATGCGAATATTCGTCACAGGCGGCACAGGTCTTCTGGGCAACAATATCCTAAGACTGCTGACCGAATCGTCACATGAATTGGTGTCGTTCGTCCGAAGTCATCCCCACGACAACGAATCCATCAAAGCGGTCTTTGAAGGTATCGAGACCTCATTCGCCCACGGCGATTTGGGTGACGCGGCTTTCGTGGATCAAGCGATCAGCCAGTGTGACGCGGTGATCCATTCGGCCGGCATGATCCATCTGGGTTGGACCAAGCTCGACGAAGCGATGTCCGTTAATCGCGATGTCACACGCGTAATCGTCGATGCGTGCATCAAGCACAAGGTACCTTTGGTTCACATCGGAACAGTCGACACATTAGCAGTCGGAAGTCGCAAGCAAGTTGCTGATGAAGAAACCCCACTGGATCATGCAGGTGGACAAATCGAATGCACCTATGTGACCAGCAAGCGTGCGGGCGTCCAAGAAGTGCTCAACGGTGTTGAACGAACATTGCAATGCGTGATTGTTCACCCCGGATTCATGCTCGGCCCATGGGATTGGAAGCCCAGCAGCGGACGAATGATCGTCGAAGTGAGTAAAGCGTGGCGTCCAATCGCACCATCGGGTGGCGCGTCAGTGTGCGATAGTCGTGACGTCGCCGCCGGAACGATCAGTGCGATGCAACACTTGATGAATGGCTCCATCCCCAATGGACGGCAATACATCTTGGCCGGCGAGAATTGGACCTACTTCGAACTTTGGCGAAATTTTGCCAAACGCAATTCCCAGCGTGGGCCGATCATGCCCGCTGGGCCCGCTCAACGATGGATCGCCCAGATGTACGGTGATATGGCGTCGAAGTTTTCCGGAACCGAAAACGATATCAACAGTGCTGCGGTCAAGATGAGCAGCCAATTCCATTGGCATTCGAGCAAGCGTGCGCATGACGAGTTGGGTTATCGTATCCGAGATCCCCATGAATCCATCGAAGCGAGCATCCAATGGCTAAGTGAACACGGCTACCTGGCGCGCTAGCCAGTCAATTTGCCATCCTAAAACTTTGCCGACACGCCACAAAGCTTGCTGAAGACAGGCCGCTCAATAGTGCGGCGGCTTTTCATCTTCTAAGCTGGGTGGCGAATCAGGAGTCTTATCCTTCGACTCCTTGAGCTGACGTTCCAGTTCGCTGATCTTTCGGTACATACGATCAGCACGCATCGCTTGCTCCGTCACCACCTCGTTCAACTGATCGAACAAACGCTGCAGATGACCGACGCTGACTTCAAGCTTCGTGATCCGGTCTTCGTCCATGTCGCTCACGATGACTTGATGTCCGCGAATGATCGAAGCGAATAATCAATCCCGACATAATCAAGGACATTGCAGAGCCCACGTAACGCAACACCGAAGCCGTCGGGACCACTAAAGCCACCAAACTGTCCGCCGCCCTTCACATGCGGTTCAAGATCCAAGAACACACCGTCGGCTCCACGCGCCGTCATACGAGCGTGCAATTCAGGAAGGAAGTCTTTCATGTCACGCAGAATTGCTTCATGGCCGCTATCGCCAACATCCGCAGGAACAAAATTGCTCAGGCTGGCCTCGTCAACATGACTGATTCGCCCGGTTGGCGAAGGATCGTGGTAATCCTTGATATGAACCCATCCCAACGATGGCTTCATAGCTAAGTACTGGCCGTACGTTTCGTCAGCGGTGAAGCCTTGAGTGACAATGTTGGCACCGTCGAAAATGGTGAGCATCGCGGGGTGATTTACCTTCGCCGCGATCTGTTCAAGCAGTTGACCAGTCTGGCCGACTAGGTTGGCCTCCACTTCAAGTCCGAACGTCAGGCCTCGCTTATCGCAAGCATCGGCGATCGCACTGAGCTGATCACTCACTTGATCAACATGATCTTCCGGATTCGTACCTTTGGGATGATAGAACGCAAAGCCGCGAATCAGTTTCGATCCAAATGCTTCCGCACGATCACAGGCAATCGATACGTCCTCGGCTAGGTATTTATCGAAGGGAACGTACTTATTGGATGTGCCATCATCGATGTCGAGAAGCTTAACCTTTCCAATCGGCGAACCAATGCTGCTAACGCTAAGTCCGTAATCAGCCTGCATCTTCACTAGGTGCTGAATTTCAGCATCGGACAATCCCATCACATTCTTGATGCCATCGCCAGCATCGATAAAGCGAATGGAGTAGTACCTAAGTCCGACAGCCGCGAAGGCAGAATACTGTTGGACGGCTAGTTTTTCGTTGGCAGCTTCGTCGGCAAAGCCGCTGATAAGAATCGGGAAAGTCATGAAAGGCAATCGAAGGTGGGAAAAGGGCGGGAAGTATAGCAATCGATGGAAATTCTTAGGCCCAGCAGAACATCAGTTCTTTTCTGATCTAGAGGGCTGGGGTTACCAATCCTAACAATCGGGCAGCAAATTTCTATCTGAGCGGCGAACCGTCAAAAACGAAACGATCTTGCGTGAAAGCGATCTCAAGTATCGGGATACCGAATCACAATGTTGCTGTGCAAGCCACCGCGAGGGGTCCAACGGCTTTCTACGGATGCACTGCGAGGATTCACCACGGCCAAAAAGTCGTCCATGATCCGGTTCGTCACGGCTTCGTAGAAGATTCCTTCATTGCGAAACCGCTGCAGGTACATTTTCAAACTCTTCAATTCGACACATACTTCGTCTGGCACATATGTGAACACGATGGTCCCGTAGTCGGGCTGTCCCGTTTTGGGGCATACCGAAGTAAACTCGGGGCAATGGTGCTCGATCGTAAAATTCCGACCCGGGTTGGGATTGGGGAATGTTTCCAATACGGATCGAAAATCGTCTTGGTCACTCAATGGATATCACCTTCGCTCGAAATCAGTTTGCGTTTGATGGACAACTCACAAGAATCTCAATTCTCGCAGGCCAGCGCTGGACCGACCAGGGGGACTGATCTAGAAGATCGCGAAAGCCCGTCGGGGATAGCGCAATTGAAGGTTTCTGAGCGCTTCGTTAGTCGGCAAGGTGAAGGCCGGCTTACGGGAGTCGAGAGCTTTTTCATTCGTACGAGCGGCTGTAATTTGCGTTGCCACTTCTGCGACACACCCTACGCTTCCTGGAATCCGCAGGGCGACCTGACCAAGGTAGACGACTTGGTTCTCGCGGCGCTGAAGACGGGCTTGACGCACGTGGTGTTAACAGGCGGTGAACCCATGCTGCCGAAAGAGATCGTTGGATTAACCCAAAAACTCCGAGAAGTGGGTTTGCATATCACGATCGAGACCGCGGGAACGATCGATCGCGACGTGGAATGCGACCTGATGTCGATCAGCCCCAAGTTGGCTTCAAGTACCCCCAGCGCCGACAAACACCCTCGGTGGAATGCTTTGCATTCCCAGCGACGGATGCCGATCGATGCCATGCGTCGTCTCATCGATCGTTCAGACGAATTCCAACTTAAGTTTGTCGTCACCTCGGCGGACGACTTCAACGAGATCGAGGAAGTTGTTTCAGCCCTGCAAACGCAACCCAACGATGTTTGGATCATGCCCGAAGGCGTGACCAACGAGGCAATGGACAAGGCGACCGCCTGGCTGAATCCGTTGTGTGAAGCTCGCGGCTATCAGTACTGCGACCGAATGCAAATTCGTTGGTATGGCAACCGCAGAGGAACTTAACTCTACTTTGCTTGGTTGCCGCTAGGTCATGGTTGCTAGGTCTTGGTGGCTGGGTCTTGGTGGCTGGCGGTCGCGGTTTTTCGGTGGCAGTTTGCCAATGGGGAATCAACCGCGCGTCGTCGCGTCGCACCAGCAGGCAACGACTCAATCTTTGACGCTGAAGGTCGCTTCAGTGCGTTCGGTCGGCTCGAGCTTCTCACCAACTCGCGGATGACCGCCTTCGACGTCGACGCGAATCTTCAAATGACGTCGCCAATTCTCATCGTCTGGTTTGGGAAAGTCAGACCGGAAGTGAACTCCGCGTGATTCCGTTCGCACCAGTGCTGCTTCGACAATGCACGATGCCGTCAACAATAGATTCTGCAGCTCCCAACCTTCGACATCGGTAAATTGATGCTGCATGACATAGGCGGCGAACGATCGAATGGAATCCGAAGCCTCTCGCAGGCCTTCCGCGTTTCTTTCGACGCTAGCCAACCGGCCCATCAAGCTCTTCAGCGACACACGAACGTCGGCGACGTCGAACGCTTCGCCACTTTTGTGAACGGGTTGGGATATCGGCAACGCGGTGAGTAAGTGCGGTTTCTCAGCCGCCGATCGAGACGCTGCTTCACCAGCATGAGCCCCGTAAACTAATCCCTCGAGCAAACTATTGCTGGCGAGCCGATTGGCTCCGTGCAGTCCGCTGCTGGTAACTTCGCCCGCCGCCCATAGGCCCGGCATGCTGGTGCGTCCTTGTCGATCAACAGCAACGCCACCAATGATGTAGTGCGCACCGGGGCGCACGGGAATACGATCACTTGTGATGTCGAGCCCAAACTTGCCACACGCTTCTGCGATACCGGGAAAACGTCCTCGTACCATATCCGCATCTAAGTGCGATAAATCAAGATAGACGTTGGAGTGTTTGGTCTTGTCCATTTGTCGAATGATTGCCTGACTGACCACATCGCGAGGCGCCAGTTCGGCGCGATCGTCATACTCAGGCATGAACCGGTGGCCTGCCGCGTCTACCAAATGAGCACCTTCACCGCGAACGGCTTCGGTGATCAACGATCGAGACGAACCAGCGATGTACAGCACCGTCGGATGAAATTGAACGAACTCCATGTCACGCAGTTCCACACCAGCACGGTAGGCCAGCGACGTTCCGTCGCCCGTAGCGACGGATGGATTGGTGGACTCGCGATAAACCTGTCCTGCACCACCGGTGCAAAGCACTGTTTCTTTGGCCCAGACCATTACTGGTTGCCCATGATGGTCAACGATAATTGCGCCGTGGCAACGGCCTTCGTACGTCAACAAATCGACGGTAAAGGAGTTTTCCCAGATTTCGATATTCTTGGCTTTGCGAGTTTTCTCGATCACTGCTCGCATGATCTCGGCGCCGGTGGCGTCACCTCGAGCATGAACGATTCGCTCACGCGAGTGACCGCCTTCGCGACCAAGCAAAAACTCACCGTCTGATGAATCGAACTGAGTGCCCCAACGGACAAGTTCCTCGATTCGACGCGGCCCCTCTCGGATAACCATGTCGACGACATCGTGGTCACACAGGTTGCCGCCCGCGGCAAGGGTGTCTGAAACATGCGATTCAAAGCAGTCATCAGGATCAAGCACGCCAGCAATCCCGCCCTGGGCGTAGTTGCTGTTGGATTCGCGGAGTACATCTTTCGTGACGACCAACACGTTTTGGTTAATTCCCGCCGCATTGGCTGCACGCAGTCCAGCCAAACCACCACCGATAACCAGCATATCGGTATAGCGGTGGTACGCTCTTTGCGAGTCAAACGGCAACAGATAGCGCGGCGTGAACATCAATCGACCTTCGAAAACTTGACCGTTTTGGGGGAAGCGATCACCGAAGCGCCGGCAGGGGCTTGATTCGTCATGATGTCGCAGCGTTCTGTTATAGCTTAAAGACCGAGATTTTTTGAGCCGCGGATGAAAAATCGTCGCGTCTCGCTCGTCCGCCATAGGGCTCTTAGGTGCTAGTCAAGCTATCCGAACCGCAATTAAATTCATTCCCAACCGGGACTCCTATGCCACTTTTGCGCCCGTGGACTATCATTCAGAGCATTCAGCAACGCGTCCGACCGTCAGTTCCTCTGTCACTCCATCCGAAAGCATCCAACGAATGAGCGAGTTGAAAGGCAGCATTCGCTCGGCCAGTGCCGACACGGATTCGCAGTTGCCTGGCGATGGCGAGCACGACGAGAAATTCTCGACTCGCCAACAACAAGCCCACGAACGTCGAATCAAACGCCAACAAAAGCGAAAACGGCGGCGAGAGGCGACGCTTTCGGTCCTGCCCACCCTGCTCACGCTTGGCAACGGGGTCTGCGGACTGGCCGCCATCGCGGTCGCAATGAGCGTTAATTTGCAGTGGGACTTGGAGACCAAGTTGATGGTCGCCGGCGTGTTGATCTTCGGTGGCATGTTATTTGACGCACTCGACGGATCGGCGGCACGAATGACGGGCCAAGAGAGTGAATTTGGCGCTCAGTTAGACAGTCTCTGCGACGCGATCACTTTCGGGACGGCTCCGGCTGTGTTGGTTTGGCGATATAATTCGATGGAATTGCTGCCGCTAAAATTGACCTGGGGGATCGGTGTGCTTTTCGCGTTATGCGTGCTGATTCGACTTGCTCGATTTAATGTCGAAACGGGCGAAGACGACACTCACGAGGGCTTCGAAGGACTACCCAGTCCTGCTGCAGCAGGCACGATTGCTGCGTTCGCGATCGCGGTTCATGAACTTGCTTCGTACATTCCCAGCACCGAGGCAACCGACGACACAGTGGCCACACAACCGGCGGACACAGTCATCTGGCTTGCGGAAATGGCCCTGCACGCATTCCATTACGTTATCCCTTGTTTGGCACTAGTACTTGCGTTCTTGATGGTGTCACGATTCCAATATCCTCATATCTTTCAACAACTTATTCGTGGGCGTCGTTCACCACACCAAATTGGGCAAGCTCTTTTCATCTTGATCGGAGCGTTCCTGATTCACGGGTTGGTCCTACCGTTAGCGTTCTGCTACTACGCCTTTCGATCACCCATGGAAGGACTGATTAAACGAGTTCGCGAGCGATCGCGTCCCGCCCCCGAGGGTTCCTAAAGGTCGCCTCCATTTGCGTTACTTACTGTCCAGGTCGGTTACTGCTGATGTTGCTTACCGTTAATGACTTTTGACGTCGGTGGCGGTCCTTTGCATGAAACCACACCTGTTCGCCTTATGAAATTGGTCGCGTTTGAAGCCTGCAGCGACCACCGACCAGTGCGGTTAGCGAATCCTTAACGGCCGATTTGTATCGGGCGTGTAATAAAACAAACCTTTCGAGCAACTCCTAAAGGCTGGCAGCGATCTAACGTGTTTACTGACAACAGGTTAACAGTTATGGTTCGATCGGCTCGCGTGGTTGACTTGTCCGCCGTATTCGTGATCCTTTAAACACAGTTTCATTTGTTGTCTCTAGGTGCAATGTCCATGAGTGGTGCTTCGCTTGCCGAAAAGGATACCGATTCAAGCGGTGTCAAAAACTCGACCAAGAAAATTCCTGAACCTCACAGCAGTCCCTTCTATAACCGCCTTGTACCGACCTACCAAGCATTTTGGCCGGCGGTCGCTCGGCGCCGCATCATTGCAACGATCGAATCGTTAAGCATTCCTCCGGATTCGAAGGTTCTTGAAGTCGGTGTGGGAACTGGCATGTCGCTCGACAGCTACCCGCACAACATTTCGTTGACCGGCGTTGATTTGTCCGAGGCCATGCTGGCCGAAGCGCAAAACCTAATTAACGAAAAGGGCTACCAACATATCAACGTGTTGCCCATGAATGCAGAGAACTTAGAGTTCCCTGATTCATCGTTCGACATGGTCATGTCCTTTCATACCATCAGCGTTGTCTCGGACCCCCGAAAGATGATGAGCGAAATCGTTCGCGTTTGTAAGCCAGGCGGACGAATCCTGTTGATCAACCATTTCCGAAGCGAAAACCCGTTGATCGCCCGCGTCGTCGATTCAGCCGGCAACATCACCAAGCGATTGGGATGGCGAACGGACTTGAACATCGATGAAGTGATCAGCGACCTGCCACTCCGTTTGGACGATTGCTACAAGACCAGCAAGTTGTCGCTCTTCACGGTGATGAAAGCCACCTGCAAACCAGAATTGGCTACCGCCTAGTCGACGCTTAGCGACCTGAGCGACGACGCTGCATCCTCTTTCTTCACGTATTTATCTAAGGACTCTCCGAATGTTCAAAGGACTTGGCAACCTCGGCAATATCGCGTCGATGATGGGCTCGCTACAAAGCCTGCCTCAGAAACTCGAAGAGCTCAACGAACGAATGAAATCTGAAACGGTGACCGCGAGCAGTGGTTGCGGTCGCGTGACGGTTTCCATGAACGGCGTCGGCCATGTCCAATCGCTAAAGGTCGATCCCGAATTGCAGGGTGCCGAGATGGAAGAAGCCATCGTCGACGCGACGAATGCGGCCGGCGCCGCAGCCAAGCAATTGTTTGCGTCAGCCATGTCGCATATGACCCAGGAAATGGACCTGAACCTTCCCGGCATGGATAATATCTTGTCCTCGCTGACCGGTGGCGGCTGAAATCGTTGATGACCGACTTGCCAATTCAGTTTGCGTTGACTCTCTTTGTCCGCATTCCCCAACCTCTGAATCTTTGGCAAAACGAACGTGAGTGATCAAACAGGAGCGGTTGCTGAGCTTGTCGAACAACTCGGTCGCCTGCCAGGAATTGGGCGAAAAAGCGCCGAAAGACTCGCTTTTCATCTCTTGCGAGTCAGTGAATCGGAAGCGCTCGCTTTAGCTGAAGCGATTCGCCGAGTGCGTCAGGACGTTCGCTACTGCGAAACCTGTTTTAACCTGTCCGAGGCGGACACCTGCGCCCTATGCTCGGACACTTCTCGTGACACCACCAAGCTATGCGTCGTCGAGCAGCCTCGCGACTTGATGAGCTTGGAACAATCGGGGGTCTTCAAAGGCCTGTATCATGTGCTGCTGGGTCGCGTTGCTCCCCTAGAAGGCATCGGCCCTGATCAGTTGACCATCGAAGCGTTGGTGGATCGCGTCCGAACGGGCAATTTCACCGAAATCATCATGGCCACCAACCCCACGGTTGAGGGTGATGGCACCTCGTTATACATCAGCAATCTGCTGAGCGAGTTTCCCGTCGAGATTACTCGGCTTGCTCGCGGCATCACCGCAGGAAGTGTTCTGGAATATGCAAATCGTGAGATGATTGCCGATGCCCTAACCGGCCGACAAAAACTATAATGACGGGAACAAGATTCGCACCAGTGACTCACGTGCACAGTGACTGGCAAGGTGAATCGAAGCAA
Source organism: Rubripirellula amarantea (assembly GCF_007859865.1). Classification (NCBI taxonomy): domain Bacteria; kingdom Pseudomonadati; phylum Planctomycetota; class Planctomycetia; order Pirellulales; family Pirellulaceae; genus Rubripirellula; species Rubripirellula amarantea. Next base: position 1,666,356 of record NZ_SJPI01000002.1, read on the forward strand.
GTGTTGCGGCGTCTTGTTATTCCTAATCCCTTTTCGACGCTCCTTCAAAACCGTTTGTGAGATCACTCATGCGAATGTCAATGGGCATGCAAGCCCGACAGTTGCAAACGCAAAAGCTCGCTCCAAGGATGATTCAGTCCATGGAGATCCTTCAATTGCCAACGATGGCATTGCAGGAACGCGTTGAGCAAGAGATGAATGAAAATCCGTTGCTCGAACAACAGGAAAACGATCCGCTCGCCCCCGACGAACTCGACGAGGAACGCGACAAGGATACTCGCAGCGAAAACGAGAAAGAGCTGGTTGTCGATAACGATCACGACAACCAGGAAGACTTCGAACGCTTGCAGAACATGGTCTCGGAAATGCCGAGCACCTTCGACGATTCCTTTCGCCGATCGGCCGGAGCGATTGCCGATGATGGCGACCGTCGCCACGACTTGATGGCCAATGCGGTTTCTCGACCTGAATCGTTGAACGACTTTCTGCTTCACCAACTCGCGGAAATGGATATCGACGACGACATTGAGCAGATGGCCGAACGTATTGTTTCCACTCTCGATGCCCGGGACGGTGGCTACCTGCGGACACCCTTGGCTGATCTTTTGATGTCCGGACACACTGAAGCTGACATCGAAAAGGCCGAACGTGCCCTCAAAATCGTTCAGTCGCTTGAACCAACGGGGATTGCTGCTCGCAGCCTTAGCGAATGTTTGCTGATGCAAATCAATCCTTCGTTTTCTCACTATGAAGAAATGAAAACCTTGGTTCGTGACCACATCGTCGACTTGGCTGAAAATCGATTGCCCCAGATCGCCAAGGCGACGAACTATTCCATTGACCTGATTCAAACCGTCCGCGATGAATTACACGGTCTCAATCCGAAGCCAGGCGCCGCATTCATGGAGACCTATGTCCCGAATGTGACCCCGGACATCATCTTGGAACAAGACGAATCCGGCGAATACAAAGTGCGACTCGATGACGATCGCATTCCTTCGCTCTTTATCAGCGAATATTACCGCCGTCGCTTGCAAGACCCGAATGCGACGAGCGAAGAGCGTGAGTTCATCAAGAATAAGATCAACAGTGCTCAATGGTTGATCGATTCGATCGAGCAACGTCGCAGCACGTTGACGAAAGTATCGCAGGCAATCGTCGAACACCAAAAACGTTTTCTCGACGAAGGCCCTGAAGCCATCGAACCACTTAAGATGCAGCAAATCGCTGACAAAGTGGGCGTCCACGTAACCACCGTCAGCCGTGCCGTCGATGACAAATGGATCCAAACGCCTCGCGGAATCCTTCCCTTGAAGCGATTCTTCGTCGGCGGTACTCAAACCGAAGACGGGGAAGACGTTGCTTGGGACACCATTCGAATCAAGTTGCAAGAACTGATCGACAAGGAAGACAAGAGCGATCCTCATAGCGACGAAAAATTAGTGGACGAACTAAAGGCCGCGGGAATGACCGTCGCTCGCCGAACCGTGACCAAGTACCGCAAGAAGATGGGGATTCCTAGCAGTCGCCAACGTCGAGATTGGTCTTTGGCCAAAAAGTCTTAAGACTAGGACATTGGCTGCTGCCCGACGTCTCTTGTGCGGTTAGCGTTGTGTTGGTTACCGTTACGCTCCCTCGAGCGAACGCACGTACCAACACAACGAAAGAACCAACATGCTCCACGCTGTCATCATGGCCGGCGGTAGCGGCACTCGATTTTGGCCCGCTTCTCGCAAACTAAAGCCCAAACAACTGCTGGCACTCTCGGGTCAGCGAACCATGATTCAATCGACGGTGGATCGCTTGGGCGATCTTGTGCCCAAAGAGCAACAGTGGATTATCACCAATCAACTGTTGGCCGACGCAGTCCGTGAACAATTACCAGAACTGCCGTCCGAGAACGTTGTGGGTGAACCGTGCAAGCGCGACACCGCCCCCTGCGTCGGCTTGGCTGCCGCCATGATCCAACGTATCGACGCTGATGGGATCATGGTTGTGATGCCTTCGGATCACGTGATTGCCTCGCACGAAAAGTTCCAAGCGGCAATCAAAGCCGGTGAAAAACTGATCGAGGAAGACCCAACTCGGATCGTAACTTTTGGGATCAAGCCATCCTATCCAGCCGAATCGTTCGGCTATATCGAGCGAAATGATGCTGCGACTCTGGATGCTGGGGACGTCAGCGCTTTTCGCGTGAAGCAGTTTCGTGAAAAGCCCGACGCCACCACTGCCCAAGAGTATCTTGATCGAGGCACGTTCTATTGGAACAGCGGCATCTTTTTGTGGCGAGCTTCGACGATCACCGACGCGCTCAAGAAGAACGTTCCCGAAATGAGCGACCACCTTTCCAAGATCGCCGACGCAATGGGCAGCACTGACTTCGATTCAGTCCTGCAAAAAGAGTTTAGTGCCATCAAAGGCACATCAATCGACTATGCCGTGATGGAATCCTACGACAACGTTGTCGTGATCGAAGCTCCGTTCCCTTGGGACGACGTCGGAAGCTGGCAAGCACTTTCGCGCTTGCAAGATCCGGATGAAAACAACAATACCGTTGTCGGTCAACACATCGGAATTGACACAAAAGGCAGCATCATCGTCGGCCAGCCTGACCACGTGATCGTCACCATTGATGTCGATGATTTGATTGTGGTGCAGACAAAAGATGCAACCTTAGTCGCCCCCAAAGCAGCCGAAGAACGTGTCCGCGAAGCCGTAAAGGCTCTCGAAGAACGCGGTATGACCGACAAACTTTAGCGATCAAGATCGTTCGCGTGAAATTGTCCAACGGGCATATTCTTCGACGGTAATCTTTCCATCTCGATTGGCGTCGGCGTCGGCCGGACTCATCAACATCGTTTTCCACTCCGATGGCGTCAGCATGCCATCGTTGTTCTTATCACGACGTTTGATGATACGTTCGGCGACGCTGATATATTTCGGATCAATCGGACCGCCCGATAACGCAGGCGACGAAGCCACAGACGACTCGGTCGCCATCGATGACGATGCCGAAAAACTTTGGCTGCCACCGATGTTGGAAGACGCCATCAATTGCGAAACGGTGCCTTCCTCGACGGCTCGCATCGCTTCATCGGCCGTGATCACGCCATCGCTATTAAAATCGGAATCGAGAAACTGATTCACTGACTCATCAGTCCACTCGTCGGTGAACTCCGCCATCGAGATTTGGCCATCGCCGTTGGAATCCTTCTCGGCAAAGAATCCTGGTAATCCCTCGGGCCGACTACGCTCACTCATCGCACGGTACGACTTGCGGCCATTGTAGATGTCTGGAATCTCCGTCTCGGTTCTTCGCCCGGTATCTTTGCTTTCTCGGTCGCGACTATTTTCACGCCGAGCTTCCTCGGCCCCTTCGCGTCGGCGAGCGTAACGTACCGCGAGTTCATCCATGGTCAATCGTCCGTCACGATTGCGATCGAAGTCCAGCGGATTGCCAGCGAACTGACTGGTCAATTCGTCCTTCGACAAAACGCCATCTTTGTTCTTATCGAAATAGGCAATCCGCTTCTTCGCTTCAACTCGATCGGCTTCCGAGACTTCCGATGTCAGGAGTTCAGCGGTTGCGCCAAAGCCCATCAGCGACCCCAAAGATTCGGTAGACCCAAAACCAGGAACCAGCAGCTCAGCGATCAAAGCCTCATCGCCGGCCGAATCGTCGCCACGACGGCCCCGATCGCGTCCACGGTCATCACCGCGTCCTCGGTCACGACCTCCATCACTGTCGCTATCGCCACCACCTTCTCGTCCCCGCCGCATCGAATCAAAGCCTTCTTTGATCTTACTGATCGGAATTGGCTTTCCCACTTCGATGCTTGAATCGCTCGATTGCATCCGTCGGATCAAAAACTGAGCCGGCCCTTCCTGCTCGTCGGGATCAAGCACACCGTTCCCGTTACGGTCGAGGCGATCCAAAAACGAACTGGGATCAAACCCACCTCGGTCTCCGCCGCCAAACCCACCGCGGCCACCACGTTCGCCGCCACCGCCGCCCCAAGGGGGCTGGGCCGAAACAGGTCCACTGGCGAAGCACATCAACAAGACGGTGCTAAGAACGAATGTCAGAGTGTATTTAGTCGAGATCATAAGTAGTAGAACCCCGGATCGGGCGACAGGTTTCGCCAACGCCCCGCAAGTCCTAACGCACGTTCAAGCAGACGCTGAATAAACAAAACGCGGTTCCCAACGCGGGTACCTTAGGGGGCAAAGATATGTCCTCAGGTTAGTGCGAACGTCAAATGCGACCATCCTGATCTTCGCTGATCAAGCTGATTTTCCCGGCTCTGCCCGCAACCACCCGCACAACCGGTCACCAAACACGGAAATCCCCTTGTAGGTGAGTGTCTCGGCGGGGCAAGTCGTCAAAACTCCCAGCAAAATTCGCTGCTGCTCAGCGGTCAGATCCACCACTGGGCACTGCATGGTATGAATCGTAAAGACAATGTCCCCGGTTCTTTCCAAGCGAGAGAGCGTCTGTCGCTCAACTCGGAAATGGCAACGATGCCCCGCATTGTCGCACGTGATTTTTTCAGCCTCTCGTGCGAAGGAGGCTGAGTGTTTGGGCGACTGATCCCAACGCGCACTCGCCCGAACACCCCAGTTGGTGCGACTCACCGGCCGCCCGACTTTCAACCGATCCATTAACGTCCGAGTGCTCTCGGCCATCGCAGACGCGAAGCCAGGAACCGGGCCGTGGACTTCGCTCAGGGGCAAGCCGATTTTTTCCGCAATGGACCAACCGCTAGGGAAACAAACGACGCCCGCCATGACCGCAAAATCGTCTTCCCCTTGACAAATCACGATGTCTTCTTGAACGCCTATCGCTGCGGTCACGAAATCCGTGATCGGTTCGTCGGCCCTGTCGAGCAGGCTATCGCTCTGGTTTCGAATCCACCGGGTCGTTTCCACCACCGATTCAAGACACCCCGGCGTCAACGCGACGTAGTTCTGAGGATCGTCATTGATCAGTAACCGCTTTAGGATCACATGGTCTTCGAAGAACTCATCGTGAGCCAACAACGGTTCGTCGTCAGCGATCGCGCGGATACCGAATTGATGTTCAAAAACCGGTTTCTTGAGCGGGAAAATCATACGCTCAGTCTACACGATTGGCATTCGACACCCAGACCGACTAAACCAATTCCCAGCGACCCACTTTGTTGTCATTCAGGTCGATGTAGTACAACGCACCGTCGGGTCCTTGCGTGATATCCACCACGACGTTTGCTCCTGTGGTAAACACGCTGACGTCCTCAAAACTTCCGTCCGGGTTCACACTGGCATGCCGAACAATCCCCTGACCGAGGTCGTTGAAAAAGACATCCCCTTGGTACTTCGATCCGTACAACGCTCCGTCGTAAACATCACCCATGATGATCGCATTAATCCCGTCGGCTTGATGCGACAACGCGTAGACACCCGCCGTGACTGTCTCGTTTCTTAGAAGCCACGCCTGACCTTCCGGTGTATTGAGATACCCCGGCTGTGGTTCCAAGACTCCGTCGTTACGTCCTTCGTAGAATGGCCATCCAAAATTCGCACCAGGTCCGGCTGCGTTAATTTCCTCCCAACGAGTCCAACCGACGTCGCCGACGAACAATTGTCCGCTTGATTCGTCGACCGCAATCCGAAAAGGATTACGAAGTCCAAGCTGATACACCTTGCTGCGGTTCGCGTCTTCATCACCGTTAAAGAACGGATTATCACTGAGTCCTTTGCCGGTGATCGGGTCGATTCGCAACACTTTGCCCGACAAGCTGTCGATATCCTGCACACGGTCAGCACGCACGTCGACTCGGTTGTACGAGGCTCCATCACCGATCGACACGTACAGCGAACCATCCGGTGCAAACGCAAGCGAGCCGATTGAGTGAGATTCGCTATCGCTATTGATGAAATCTTCGATGTACGTACTGTCCGGATTCTCTCCCGCGGGCGGCTGAGTGAAGTCAAAAGTGCTGTTCACGAAACCATTGAAGTTGTCCCAAGTGCTGTTCTTGCCCAGTAGGATCACTTCGCTGCCCGCCACCGCAGTCGTGTAACCCGTTGCCGAATCAGCGGTCACTCGAATCAATCGCCCCGCACGGTTGCCGTTACCATCGGGTCCCGCTAGTGAACCAGCAGCCTGATTGAAGACCTCTGGTGGGTCATAGGTGAACAGCAGGTAAACGTACGGATGAGTATCAAAGTCTGGATGAACCGCAATGTCCAGCAACCCTCGATCTCGAGTCCCATTGACGATCGCGGAAATATCAATGAACGGTGACGAATTCAAATTTCCGTTTGTTGCCGTGCGGACCACTCCGTTCTGCTGCGCAACCAGCATGGTTCCCGTCGGTAACCAACTAACGGCCGTTGGTTGATGCAGATTCGTGAGCACGTCCACGGCGACCACGGTGTCGCCAATTTCCGTCGGAGGATCCAAAGGAGGTGCGGTCTGATCAAGCGTCCAATGTCGAATGAGATGCTGGTTAGTGAGTCCTCCCGTAGCCCCGGTAAACCCAAAATAGCCGCTCGAACCTACGGCCTGGGCCAAGTCAATCGTGGTTTTCATCAACGCTGATCGCGGCTTGGTCGCGTTTGACGAAAGGTACACGGACAAATTGTCACTCACCCCGTTGTAGTCGACCCATGCATAGATCCGATTGCCGTTGTTCAGATCCAGTTCGGGAATCGCAGTGCGAATGGAATTGACGGTCGTCCCATTCAAGATCGAAACATGATTCGCATTAACGTCGTAGGAACCGTTTTTGTAAGTGTCAAACTCCACCGCCACCGACTTGGTGATTCCATCGTAACCTAGCGATCCACCGCTGCTCCCTAACGCATCGAATCGGGATGGATCGTTTTGCACGACAAATGCAAACCCATCGGCGCCACTAGACGAACCATTAAGTTCGAAACTAAAAGAGGATCGGAACGACGCGTTTGAATCTAACGTCAACGCCTGATTAAAAAACGCACTTCCTACTTTGTTCAGCTCGTCCGTGGTTAGCTGCAGCGAGTTACCATTTCTCACTGCATCACCGTTCAGGTTCAATCCAACCACTGAATTAAAGTTGGCGTAGTTGGGCAGCAAGACTTCATCGTCCACGATCGTTACCGTCGCCGTGCGTGGCACTAACAATGTCGCTCCGCCGGTCACGTTGTCGATCGTTACGTTGAACTGCTCAGTCGATTCAACCGCTGAATCATTTAAGATGGGAACGACAATTGATTTGCGAATTTCACCATCCGCAAAGGTTATCGTACCGCTACGCTCGGAATAATCCTGTCCGGCAATTGCGGTCCCATTGACAGTCGCAAAGTCGACGGTGATCTGACCATCGCTGCCGTTGTTTCGAACCACGTCGATGCTAACTGTCCCAGCCGCTTCATCAATCGAAACGTTGCTGGTTTCCATCGAAATCACACCTGGCTCTACCGGCGCGGAATTCGCTGCATATTGGAAGTAGCCGTTGGTGTGCAGCATTTCGTCTTGCTTGAACCCTGGCGTAATACCGGCCCCGTCCCAAGTCCCCGTTGAATAGACGTCTGCGGCTTCCGTTTGGAACGTCGTTCCGTCGATCACAATCCGATCGATTCGTAGATTTCGGTCCACCAGGCCATTGTTTTCGTAGAGATCGTTGGTGAAACGCACTTGCACTTGGTCGGGGGTAACCACTTCGGAAGCGGTGTAGTCGTACTTCACAAATTGTCGGCCATATGCATTGCCACCAATGTTGTTGAACTCTGCTACTTGTGTGCCAGCGATCCACAACTGCATCGTCTCTGAATTCTCGTTCCCAGCAGCGTAAATTGAAATCTGGCTGCCCGAATTGGTAGGGCTTTCGGCATACTGGAAGTAGCCATTGGAATGTAGCGTTTCACTCTGGACGAATCCCGGGATAAGTGTGTCGCCGGTCCACGATGCATTGGAATAAACCGTGGGCGCCTCGGTTTCAAAAACTCGGCCGTCAATCGATATCGAGTCCACAACTAAGTTGCGATCAATCCCGTTTGCTTCATCATATAGATCGTTGCTGAACACGATGCGAACCTGATCGGCGGTTACGCCTGGCGCGCTGTTGTACGTGAACGTGTTAAATTGACGAGCATCAGGGTCGCCACCGATGTTGCCAAAGGTCTGGACCGTGACTCCGTCAATTTGCAACTGCATTTCTTCTTCACCCTCATTTCCCGCAGCGCGAATCGTGATGGGCAAAACAACATCAACTTGCGTGAGCGATTCAAGCGATGCCACCAGCGTTGATTCAATGCCGCCAGTGGTCCTTTCCAGATTCCAGTCACCGCCGTGAACTCGTGAACCGGTCCTATTCGTGGATCCTGCAATATCGGCACCGGTCAGTTGAGCCAACGTGTACATCAACTGCCCACCGACGTCACCAGACGCGACATCGCAACCATAGAGCAAGATATCTGCATCATCGGTCAAAGCACTTCGCCACTGCTTCAACTCGTTCGCGCGTGCATCCAACGTTTTCGTGTTAATGACTTGGCCGCCAAGCTGAAGCTCGCCAGCCTGTCCGTGCGAAATTACATGGACAGCGGACACTCGATGGTAACGCGACAGAACGCTTGTCATTTGGCGGATCGGATCGTTCGCCGAGTCGATTAAGACAACCTCGGCGCCCGCTTGGACCAACTCGATGAGTTCTGCACTTTCCGTAACTTCTGAATCGACGAATACAATCTGGGATTCGAGATCATGGTCCGAAGCCGTGGATTGCTCGCACACGCAAAGGCCGGCATCGGCCGCGAGCATCACTCGTGCTTCGAGCGGTGACAGTGACCAAGACTTGGGATAACGAGACGGTCGAGTCTGAGACGAAGGTTTAGCCCGAAGGCGGGAAGGAAGAATCGACATTTCTTGCAGCTAATCTAAGAAGGGCGGGTCAACGTGCCTCCATGCGACAGCTCGTGCAGGTGGGTAGTCCACTCCCCACACTAGGATAACCAATGAGCTTAAGCGATGTGAGGCGTCCAGTGGGTAGACGTTGAGGCCAAATTCGCTGGTTTTATACGCATTTCTGGATGCGACACAAATTCAGTGCTTCCACGATTTGCAATTGATGAGATCGCAAAATTGGGATTCAATAAGAGTTCACGAGCGTTGCGAAACGATCAATGCTGGTGACAAACATTCAATACTTTTCGATTGTTCCTCGACCAGACCTGGGCTCGCACCGCCGCGCCCTCCTCATGTCTTCTTCGAAACTTCGCCGCCAGATTGCCTTCGAGGCGGCACGTTTGATGCACTCGCGAGACGTTGCCGAGTACTACATCGCCAAGCAGAAAGCTGCTAAGCGACTTTGCAAAGGTTGGCTCAAGCCTTCCGACCTTCCCACGAATGCTGAGATTCGCGAGCAAGTTCAATCACTCTCGCGAATGCACGACGGATCTTTCCACACCGAACGCTTACTTACGATGCGAACCCGAGCACTTTGGTGGCTCGAGCAACTCTCTGAGTTTCATCCTAAATTGATCGGCAGTGTTTTGACGGGCCATGTACGCGAAGGCTCTGACGTTGACATCCACGTCTTTGCGTCGAATCCTCATTCCATTACTGTCAGATTGGATCACCTCGGTGCGTTTTATGAACTTCAACGCAAGCAGGTTATTAAGAATGGCGAACAACGAGTGTTCACTCATATTCACATTCGGGATGAATTCAAAATTGAATTGACGGTCTATCACCCATCGTTGTTGGGGCATCGTTTTCGCAGTTCCATCACTGGCAAACCTATCGAACGTGCGTCGTTGCCTCAGCTTAAGAAGCTGATTGAAATAGAACACCATCTGGACTCTGATTCACTGGCCAGGACGATTGACGATATCAGCAGTATGCCAGATCGTTTTGCAGTATTTCAATCACTGCTGGTCCCGCTAGAAAACGTCATTCAGAATCTTAAGTACCACCCCGAAGGTGATGCGCTCTTTCATTCGCTTCAGGTATTCGAGCATGCTCGCGATGCGATGCCTTACGACGAAGAATTTTTGCTCGCCGCGTTGCTGCATGATGTGGGCAAGGCGATTGACCCTCGCGACCATGTAGCCAGCGGGCTAGAAGCTCTCGACGGTTTCATATCCGAGCGTACCGCTTGGCTGATCGAGCACCACATGGAAAGCCATGCCATCGCCGATCGCACGATCGGAGCGAGGCGTCGACGCAGGCTCGCAGAAAACCGTTGGTTTGACGACTTAATCTTGCTTGGCGAATGCGATCGTGCTGGACGAGTGCCCGGTGCATTGACGTGTGAACTCGAGGAATCGCTGGACTATATCGAAAACATCGAACAAATGTTTGGATGAATCGACTCAGATCGTCCGGTCAGTTCTGCGGTCATGAATAATCGGGTAAACTGAGCAAGTCATCGTCGCTTGCTTCGTTATCGTTTTGCCGAAGTGGGAGAGCGATCTAGAGCATTTCCTCCATTCATGATCGGTTAGGTCCCCGCTTGCCAAGCGAAAGTCCATCGGCGCAGACGCGTCAAACGAACCGCCTCACACGAATGGGCTCACACTTTGTGTTTGTGGGTACCTTTGCAATGCTTGGGGGTGCGCTGCGAGGATTCAACCTGCTGCTGATATTGGCCGGTATTGTCGCGGGAACTTTGATCATGCATTGGCGGTGGTCAAGGCGATCCGTTGAGTCCATCTCGATTCGACGGCGATTGCCCTCGGAAGCGTTTGCCGGCGTTCCTTTTCGAGTGCGTTATCGCCTTCGCAACCACAGCCGATTCATGCCAGCCTGGATGATTCGCGTCAGCGATGAAATCTCTCACGTCGGCGGCACGGACACTACGACCGCGACATGCGCTGTCGGTGTGATCTCTGCCTCCACCACCACGCTGCCTCACTACGATGCAACGATCACGGCGCGTGGGTTGTACACGTTTGGCCCCATGAGTATTTCGACAACGTTTCCCTTTTCGTTGTTTCATTCTCGTCAAGTCGTTAGCTTTGAACAGCAGTTTTGCGTCTTCCCGGCTCTACTTTCACTCAAGGGTTCCTGGCAACGCCAATTGATTTCTCGATCGGGCGGAACCACAACAACTGCTAAACGCAGTGGTCAATCCGAAGGCGAATTCTTTGGTCTAAGGGAGTGGCAAACCGGCGATAGCCCCAAATGGATTCACTGGCGCACCACCGCTCGCTTGGATCAACCGGCCGTGCGGCAATTCGAACAGCAGCGACGTTTCGATATGTGCATTTTGGTGGATGCGTACCAGCAACGCAAAGTCAAACATCAAACCTCGCCAAACTCGGTAGCCGTCGAACGTGCGATAAGTCTTGCGGCAACGTTGCTGGTTCGCCTCGTCGGTTCACCATCCAACCGAATGATCTTGGCGGTTGCGGGCACCGAAGCGTCTGCGATTGTTGGAGGAGGAAGCAATATGGGAAAGCGGCGCATGCTCGAGACGCTTTCCTGTCTGAGTTCGTCACCGACGCCTGAACTTTGCAAAGCGATTGAATTGGCCAGCGACTTGGTTGGCAAGGCTCAGGACTTGATTGTGATCAGCCCCCGATCCTTAAAAGAGGCAACCGAAAGTAATTCGAACCTTCAAGAGATAATTGCACCTTGGGTGCGACGCGGATCCTTTCGCTGGATTGACACGAGTGACAAAGATCTCAACCGCTGGGTTTCGACTGAAAAGCCAAATGCGTCGTTATACGGCCACATGCCAACTGCCGCAGAAGTTCATCGGTTCGACGGTGAGCTTTCTTCACCCAACGCGGCCCCAACAATAGCCCCAACGACAAACTCGACAGCAAGCTCGATCGCGAGTTCGAAATCATGAGCATTCGAGCATTCTTTGGTAGCGATGTTGCCAGTGTCCCTGAACTGCACGTCTCTCAAAACATAGAGGGGTCCCAGCTTAATCGTGACCTACCCAATCGCGACGTCGCCAAGATCACCGGCCGACTTAACCTTGCCTTTGCAATTCTGACTTGCTTGGGAGGACTCGTTCTGGCTTCTGGTACCGAAGGCGATTTCGTTCCCATGATCGCGGTTTTCTTTGCGGTATTTGGGTTTCTGTTTGTTGATTGGTTGAAACTCTTTTCGTTGCCACCGATTGCTGCCTATGCGGCCATGGGTTTGGCCGCGTTGTACTGTGTTAGTGACTTTTTTGGCGGTGAAGCTCCCGGCAATCATCAGATGATCGCAGTCGCTCAATTGTTAGTGCTTGTCCAAGCCATCATGATGCTGCAAACCAAGACTCGCAGGATCTTTGAACAGTTGGGGGTGTTCTGTCTTTTAGAGTTGGTCGTTGCGGCAGTCTTTAACAATGCCATTCACTACGGCTTGCTACTGCTACCGATATGCGTCGTTGGCGGCTGGGCTTTAACGATGCTGGCATCCGTGTCGACTGTCGAAGGAATGTGCGACTCCGACTTCTTTCAATCTACCGATAGCAGTCCCAGCAAGTTGCCTAGTTTTCTTCGGGCTGCGGATCAAGACACAATTCACGTTAACGCTTCCGATGCGACCGCAGTGATCGCGAAGTCAGGTCTGCGACTTCCCAAGATCGTTTTGCTTGCTGTTGGTCCCGCGGTGGTATTGATTGCGACGATCTTTTTCTACGCCCTGCCACGGACCACGGAAGCCACACGGGCGAATAGCCCACGAAACGCATTGGTCGGATTCAATACCGAGATGAAGCTCGAACAAATCGGGCAGATGTCGCAAAACTCAGCGATCGCCGCTCAAATTCAACTGCGAGATCGCGCGACCGGTCTGCCGTATCAAGCCATCGGCGAACTCTACTTACGCGGCGCCGTGTTAGAGCGCTACCAAGCGCAATTTCACCCTGTTAGAAACACGGCCACCTGGACCTCGATCAGTGGAAGCACCATCGACTTGCCCGAAAAGTTACCTTCAGAGTACTTTCCGGCCCGCCCTTCGGATTCGAACTTCTACGACAATGTCTCGGTGCAAGTTTCGTGTGAGTCGTCAAAGAGTCCTGCGTTATTTGCAATCGCACCCTACTTTGAAGAACGAAGCACGGGCGACATCGTCCACTATCCTGATCAATGGACTCTATCTCGCGACGACGCCAATGCGTTTTGGTACGGTCGGGCCAACTACACATTCGGGACCCACGCGTTTCGTGCTGGCGTGCAAAACAGTTTGATTGGTCGCACGGAAGTCGAAATTCACGCCAACGAAATTGAACAAGTTTATCCCGAAGGATTGTATGAAGGAGAGAGTGAGCGTCTTCAAAACGAACGACGCAAACAACTGATCCGTCAACAGAAGCACGACAGCTACGTTAAAGAACTGGTCGATTTTAAAGAAGGCACGATGCCAACCGTCGAACGGATTGCGGACTCGTTCGTGTACGACGATCGGGGACGTCAAAGGAATTCACTTCAGTTAGCAAAGGCTTTGGAAGCCAATTTTGCGTTGTCCGGTGACTTCCAGTATTCACTAAATCTAGACGCAAAGTCGATGCCGGGAATGGATCCGATCGAGCAGTTCGTTTCAATCGACCGATCCGGGCATTGCCAGTACTATGCTTCGGCTCTGGCAATGATGCTTCGTAGCCAAGGTGTACCCGCTCGACTTGTCGTTGGTTATCGCACCGATGAGTTCAACGAATTGACGGGACGCTACGTCGCTCGCCAACTGCACGCTCACGCGTGGGTGGAAGCGTTGATTCCGGCTGACCAAATCGAGAGGACTCAAACGGTCTACGGACAACCTGATACGACCGAGTACTGGGTGCGGTTAGACCCAACTCCGGCCACGCGCGAGTCCAATGACGACAGCAGCGTGGGACAGGTGCTCGATTTGGCTCAAACGATGTGGGACGACTACGTAGTTGACATGGATGCCGAACGGCAAGAGTCAGCCATCGGTGCTGGTCCCACTGGCACTGCGATGCAGCAGTCGTACTCGCGATTGGTAGACCGGCTGAGCTCGATCATTAACTCGATCCGTGCTGACGAACTTGGCGGCGGATCGCTGGCCACTCGCAACCTTTTCTCGTGGCCAGCCGCCGTGATCGGGATTGCTTTGGCGATCGTCTCTCTAATCTTGATTCGATTGCGTCCACCGAATTGGCTTCGCCGGCGTAGCAACGACCGCACCGGTCAAGAAGCCCCGCTGCCGCAAATCGCCTTCTATCAACAAACGCTTCAACAGCTCAAACGGGTTGGTGTCACGCGAAAAACGAATCAAACTCCCCGCGAATTACGCTTACAAGCTACCGACCAATTGCAGCATCCGATGGTTCCATCGGTCGATTCCCCCCTGCAAGTACTCACGGACGCTTTCTACCGCATACGCTTTGGTTCCGAGCCGATTGATGCCAACCCAGCATCCTCCGCGCGAACGGACCTTGATAACCTCTCGCGTGTCGACGATGCTTCTGCAACGAATGCCCAGTCACGAACGAACGATAGGGACGCTGAACTTGAATCCAGCGTCGCCTTGGCGCTCAAGGATTTGTCTCGCAGCATTGACTTATTGGCGATTAGTGATCAGCAAAAACGCTAACAGCAACAACGATGAAAACAGCACCGGAGAATTTGCATTGATCGTGACCATTGATGGACCAGCGGGCGCAGGCAAAAGCAGTATTGCCCGCCAAGTGGCCCAAAGCATCGGCTTTGATTTCCTGGACACCGGGGCAATGTATCGGGCTGTCACGCTTGGCGCAATTCGTGAACAGATTGAATGGGACGACCTAGCCGGTTTGATCGCTTTTACTAAGAAGTCGCGAATTAACTTTGACTGCGATCGTGTCTTCTTAAACGATGTGGACGTCACGGAAGAAATTCGCTCGCCAACGGTCACCTCCGCGATTCGTTATCTCGCCGACGTTGCGGAAGTACGAGAAGAGCTGAGTAACCAGCAACGCATCTTTGCCGAGAATCGCAATCTTGTTACCGACGGGCGAGATCAAGGTACCGAAGTTTTCCCGAACGCAACCTGCAAGATTTTCTTGACGGCATCACCGGACGAACGAGCTCGACGCAGACAAGCACAATTACAACGTATCGGGCGATTCATGCCGCTGGACGAAATCCTTGCCGCTCAGCGCAAGCGAGACGCCGAAGATAAAGCGCGACCAATGGGCGCTCTGCGTCCTGCCGACGACGCCATTGTGGTCGACAGTGATGGAATGACCACCGATGAAGTGCTTCGAAAAGTTCTGCAGATTATCCAGCAAGTGATGCAGTCACAATCGGCAGCCCAACAATGAGGCGTCTCTTGTACTAGCGCGTCTTAGGTAGACCCAAGCCAAGTAAAACCACGACCTGCCCCACACTGCTAGCCATACCACACTGCAAGCGAACTCAACATTAGTTAGTGCGCCTCGAGCCAATTCTTGCCGAAGCCCATTTCCACTTCGATTGGCACTTTCATCTCTAAGGTATTTTTCATCGCCCGTTCAATCACGGGCATCACCTCACTCTGCTCGGAATTGAGCATGTCAAAGACGATTTCATCGTGCACCGTTAGCACCATTTTGGTTTGAAAGCCGCCTTCTTGAAGCGCTTCATGTACCCGAATCATCGCCAGCTTCAACATGTCAGCCGCAGTACCCTGAATCGGACTGTTCATCGCTAAGCGTTCCGCTGCCGCGACCGATCCACGACTGCGTGAATTGATATCTCGCAAGTACCGGCGGCGGCCCGTGACCGTCGCGACGTACCCATGCTCCTTAGCAAACGCGATCGTTCGATCGATGTAGTCTTGAACGCCTGGATACTTTTCAAAGTAGTTTTTGATCAACTCACTTGCTTCGTTCCGTGGAATATTCAAACGCTGCTGCAGTCCAAACGCCGAAATTCCATAGATAATCCCGAAGTTCACGGTCTTAGCCTTCGCTCGCATTTCACGAGTTACGTCTTCTGGTTCTACCTTGTAGACCTTCGCCGCGGTAACCGTGTGAATGTCTTCGTTGTTTTGAAACGCGGACATCATTCCCTCATCACCACTTAGCTCCGCCATGACGCGAAGTTCAATCTGAGAATAATCAGCACTCAAGATCGCATGATCCTCGTCGCGAGGAACAAACGCGGCTCGGATTTCGCGGCCACGTTCCTTTCGAACCGGAATTGTTTGCAGGTTGGGATTATTGGACTGCATCCGACCAGTCGCGGTCCACGATTGACTGTAGTGCGTGTGGACGCGTAGCGTTTCTGGATTAACGGACAAAGGCAGTTGATCAACGTAGGTCGATTTTAACTTTCTTGCATTCCGATAATTCAAGACATCAGCAACGATTTCATGCCGGCTAGAAAGCCTCTCAAGTTCAGCTTCGCGAGTCGAATACTGGCCGGTTGCCGTCTTCTTCGGGTTCTCTTCGAGTTGCAACTCTTCGTACAAGACGATGCCGAGTTGCTTTGGTGAGTCGATATTGAATTGATGACCTACCTGAGCAAATATCCTTGCCTGTAGATCTTCGATTTCTTTATCCAGCAGCTTGGAATACTTGGCCAAGGCATCGGTATCTAAACGGATACCTTCGTATTCCATGTCGACTAACACTGGCGTCAACGGGCATTCCACTTCGTAGCACACTTTGCTGACGCCTCGCTCTTCGATATCAGGCACAATTGCAGCAGCAACTTGCAAAGTCACATCAGCATCTTCGCACGCGTACTCAGCGAGCTTGGCAAGCGGCACGTCCCGCATGTTCTTTTGCTCAGGCCCCTTCGGCCCAATCAGCTCTTCTGTCGCAATCGGCTTGTATCCCAGATAAAGTCCCGATAAGTAATCCAAGCCATGCCGCATCTCTGGCTCTTTCATCGAATGAGCAAGCATGGTGTCAAACAACTCACCCTGAACCGTAACGCCGTGCCATTTCAGGACGGACAAATCGTACTTCAAATTGTGACCGATCTTCTTGATGGAATGCGATTCAAAGAACGGGCGGAACTCATCCAGGATCGCTATTGCTTCTGACTTGCTCCCATCTTCGTCGCCTTCATTCACAACGACATAGAAAGCTTCGTGGTGCGCAAAAGAAAACGCCAACCCCAACAGCGAAGCCGTGCGCGGATCCAAGCCAGTCGTTTCCGTGTCGAAGCAAACACTTCCTTGTTTCATCAATCGTTGAAGCAGTTCCTTGCGCTGTTCGGGCGTCTCGATCGTGTGATAGGAATGCTTAACATCGCGTATTGTCTTTTCATCAACGGGTTCGTCGAACAAAGTCGCCTGAATCTCGGTTTCCCGTTTCTCGCGAACGACCTGAGCACGATTGGTGGCCGACGAAAACGACTTGCCAAAAATCTTTTTACCCAGCGTGTCGAATTCAAGCTCCATGAACAACTCTTTCAGCTCCTTCGTCTCGTGCGGCTTGCGAGTAAACGTGCTGATATCAAGCGAATGCGGAACGTCCAACTGAATGGTCACCAGTCGCTTAGATAGCTCGGCGAGTTCTCGGTTTTCCTCCACGCGTTCGCGTTGCTTGCCCTTCAGTTCACCGCTGTGCGCTATCAGGTTCTCTACGCTTCCATATTGTGCGATTAGCTTCTGAGCCGTTTTCGGACCGATCCCCGGTATCCCTGGAATGTTGTCACTCGAATCTCCCATCAATCCGAGAATATCAATCACTTGATCAACACGCTCGATGTCCCAGTTCGCAAGCACTTCCGGCACGCCCAAGATTTCAACCTCACCACCTTTTCGTCCAGGCTTGTAAATAACGACGTTCTCTTCAACAAGCTGATGGTAGTCCTTGTCCGGAGTAACCATGAACACGCGGTAACCAAGCTTTGCGGCTTGATGAGCCAACGTGCCAATGATGTCGTCGGCTTCGTAACCGGGCATTTTGATTGCCGTGATTTGCATGGCCTCGAAAAGGCGATCGATGTACGGTTTCTGAGCCGACATATCCTCGGGCATCGCGTCCCGCTGTGCTTTGTATTCGGGATAGTCGATGTGCCGCTGAGTTGGCTCGGGTGTATCAAAGGCAACTGCGATATGTGTCGGCTGTTCGCGAGCAATCATGTCCATGACGGTGTTCGCCATCCCGAACACGCCCGAAGTGCACAATCCGCCAGAGGTGTATCGGTGGCTACGGATCAGAGCAAAATGTGCTCGATAGAAAAGAGCCATGCCATCAAGAAGGAACAGCTTTTGCGTTTCAGGGAACAGTTCAGCAGGTTGCGTTGCCATGAATGCGAGCAGAGTGCGAGAAGACGGACAAGAAAGACGAAACCGCAGAGCTTAAAGCGAGGGCCGCTCACTCGAAAGCCATCAAGTTCGCATTCCGGAATTTGCTACTTTCCGGCGACGTACTCAAGCTGAATTTGCGTGTTGGGAAGTTTCGCCTGCAACCGCTCGACACCCTCGGCCGTCACTTGGGTCCGAGTCACGATCAAATCGTCCAATTGTGTCAACGGTTCCAAACTAGCCAATCCTTCGTCGGTGATGGACGTCGAGCCAAGATGCAGAAACTTCAAATTGGTCAATTTCGAAAGTGCCGGCAGACCAGCATCGGAAAGCTTTGTGTTGTCTAAATTGAGCCACGTCAGCTTCGACAACTTGGCCAACGATTCAATTCCACGGTCATTCACTGGCACGCCGTACAAATTGAGATGATCAAGACCAGAAAGTTCCGCGATCGAACCAAGCGAAGCATCCGACAACTCTTCACATTCGCTGACGTCCAACGACTGAAGATTGCTAAGACTTGTCAGGGATGCGATTCCAACATCAGTGACCTCAGTCCCCGAGATGCGAAGTTTCCTGAGTTCAGCAAACGTGGAAATCGCTTTCGCTGCGTCATCGTTGATCTTTGTCTTAGCGAGATAGAGCTCGCTTAACTTTTTCATAGGCAGCAAGTGCCCGACGCCCTGCTCAGAAATCGGCAACAGATCAAGTGCCAAGACTTTCAAATTTGACAGCGATGTCAGATGTGCCAATCCGTCGTCTGTCACAGTTGCAAGATCATCCTTACCGCTCAACCGGACCGCCTTTAATGTCGTAGCGTGATCGGCGAGCAACGTTAGATCGTCGTTAGTGACAGGTCGACCGCGGAAGTCAACTTCCACGACCTTGCCGCCACCATCACGCCTGACCTTGCTCGCGATTGTTTCAAGCTCCGCTCCCTCAGGCGACTCTGAATCGGTCGGCGCATCGGTTGAGGCCTGGGTCGGCGCCTCAACTTGCGAGGCTGTTTCTGTGACCTCTGACTGAGACGAACAGCCGATCGCCGCAATGCACAAGAAAACGACTAGAGCGAGCAATTCATAACGACGCAACGGTTTGGCATTCATGATCGGTTTCCAGGGGTTAGGGAAACCGTAAGGATTGCTAAGTTGCCAGTGCCGTCAACATGGCGTGATCAATCTTCTTTCGTTGATCAGAGTTTTCGTTGATTTCGTGCCAATAAGATACCGTTTCGTCCTCCGGTTCCCAGCACAATCGGATCGGGCGTCGATTTAGCATGGCGGGAAAATCCACGTGCCCATCAAACGGATCTTTTGTTTCCACTCCGAGCGAGCGAAGTTCCTGCAGACACGCGTTCAACCGATCCTCATCGGCTCGCAACGATCGACGCATGTCGGACAACTCGTCCTCGTACTCGGGCTGGCTGATCGTTTCGGGAAGCTTGTCAACGACCTTCAACTGCTTCCGCTGAGCATCAATTGTCTCGCGCAACTTCAACAGATCCCTGACCACACTGCGGACAAATGGCAACGTCTGCGTGGCAGCCGAAGGCGTGTAAATGGGATGACTGGAGGTCACTGGACCTGATTCATCATTGTCAATTGCGCGAACCATAAACGAATTTGCTTCCTAAGGAATGAATCGAATAGACGATCAAAAGCCGACGCGTCCGAAAAGCGTCCGCTTCATGTTCTACGGTAAGACGCGATAAATCGCCCAAAGTTCAACGCCAATTTCCGACGCATCTTATAAGGTGCACGTCCGAATACTATGCGTGTCGAGAGTGCATGAAAACCGCAAATAGACGGAATTCAAGGCACACTGTCGAGGGGACTCTTTCTAGCCGCGCGTGCCAATAATAGGATCGAAGGGTCAGAATTCCCGATCTGTCAAGTCGAGTTTCCTTGACTCTTTGTTTTTTTGACCTAGAGTTGAGGAGTTAGGAACGGCGAACTGCAAGGAAATGGTTCGCGGCAACCGGTCTACGAAGCGATGGAGCAAGGAATTTTGGGTCCAGCTTGACAGCTTGGTCCTCTTGCGAGGCATCGGATAGTAGGCACGCAATTTTGAAAACTCAGGGCCGGTTAACGAGGACGGACATGTTAGTACTATCAAGAAAAAAGAACGAAAGCATCGTGATCAACAACGACATTAAGATCGTTGTGGTCGAAATTCGCGGCGACAAAGTGCGTCTGGGCGTCGAAGCGCCCCGTGAAGTGCCGGTGCATCGCCGCGAGGTGTATGACGCGATTCAGCGTGCAGCACAATCTGATGATGCGCCCATCGAGTCCTAACCAGACTTCTTTTGACAGTGCGTTTCGTCGTCATCGGACACTCGTTTCCGCGTTCGACCATCGATCGCGTGAATAATTTTGGCAAATGAATCGGTTTTTATTGGCCGTTGAACTCTGCTGATCCCAGGGCACTCACCATTTTGTGAGTGCCTTTTGCTTTGATACACCGCATTTCTGCTTTTTATGCGTTGAAGTCGAACCGTTTTGAGGAAGTGTGCGGTTCCTATCGGGCGAACCCTTGACGAAGTTTGCCCGTCTTCGTAAAAACCCTACTCACGCGACGGAAACCATGCCGATGGCATTTTCAGCAGTGTGAAAAACAGCGCTTCCGAGCACTGAATAGTTAGACGGCCCCTTCGTCTAGCGGTCTAGGACACCGCCCTTTCACGGCGGCGACACGGGTTCGAGTCCCGTAGGGGTCAATTTTTCAACCGTCACGCGGAGTCTACAGCGGTCTGGAGCGGACATTTCTAAGTTTGTTTTAGATCGTTTCGCTGAGTTTTTAGCATCGCGTGGGTCAGATTTCGGGTCAGTAACTTTCGAATTGTGAAGATGCTGGCCTGTTGCTTTAGCGACATGCTTGTCAGTGACTTGTAGATAGTGCTTCTTAGCAGTTTTGGAATCGTGTCCCATCCACGCATCCACAACGTGAGCGGGATGAGCATCTTCCAATTCCGTGCGTCTAGTGCTTCGGAGATTGTTGAATAGCCGAGGCCATCTTGCTACGCCAGCTCTTTCAATGATCTTGGCCATGGTCGTCGAGAGATTGACATCCACCCCGTGTGGATACACGAGGCGACCATCGCTAACCTCCATGATCCGTTCGGTCAGATCCATCTGTGCAAGCAGAATTGGGCGGATTTCCGGGAAGATGGGACAATACCGGATCCCAGTCTTGGGTGATCTGATCCGCATCTGCCCCTTGTCGAGCAGTATGTCTTCGAGCGAGAGTCTGGTTATTTCGCTTGGGCACCGCATTCCGGCGTATCTAGCCAAGACAAAGATCAGCTTCCATTGAAGCGTGGGACATTTTTTTAGTATTGCCTGAGAATCCTCCTCGGTGACGAACCACTGCCGATCCGCGTTTGATTCGTCCCCTCCTTTGAGCACTTCGAAAGGGTTCGTATGGATCAATTCAATCTGGACAGCTTCCTTGAAAAGCTGCTTAGCTCGCTTGGAATGTTTTGACACAGTTGAAGGCGCCATTGGTCTAGCTACCAACCAACGTCGCCAAGCAACAGCGTCTGCCGGCTTGAGCTTTGTGACAAGCTTGTCAACACCAAACTTCTCGATCAGCAACCGTTTGACCTGCCGGAAGTTCTCCTTCGTAGACTCCGCGATATCCGCGCGAGCGTTGATGTAGTGGTCACACCACGCTTCGATCGTGCGTATCTTTTTGAAGTCTACGCCTATCACACCATCGATGACTCCCGCGTATTGCAACTTCAACCGAATCTTGGGATCTAGTTCACGTTGCCACTGTGCTAGTTCAGGCCGAATAGAAACTGCGAACTGCTTAGCCTGAACTAGATCCTCTAGATTCCGGCGAAACAGCTCCGCATCTCGCTTCGATCGCTTAGAGATCCGTATCGTCTTTTCTTCTCCCGCAAGCTGAAACCGAATCCGCCAGCTCCAACTCTTGTCGTTGTATTTCTCTTTGTATAGGGAAGCCATCATCGCTCCGTAGGGTACAGGTAAGAATTTTCTTAGCTAAATTTGCGAAGAACTAGGTTGGGCTTCTTTTCGCAAATGGCAATGCGCAGCCAAAACCATCACATTGGAAGACCATGCCGGTGTGGGCTCTGGAATAACCCGTAGCCGACTACTTGGGTCCCCTCGATCTAACCGGAAACTTTCGAATTCGTTGGCGACCATCGCTTCATCTACGCAGGTCGCTTTCACACGTCTCTCTGTGAGAACACTCAACACCAACACCGCCGTTCCTTCACTTTACCGATTTCAAATTGCCTTACAAATCACATTTCGTTGTTAAACACCGTGACACAGGAATACAGGGAGCTAAAAAAGATCGCGATGCTGGTGAAGCATCGCGATCTTGTTTCCTTAACCGCTAGTTCGCGATTGAGGTTTTCTTTAGCGTATCGATGAGAGAACTTGCCTCGACAATGGATAGTCGTTCAGGCGACTCCACTTGGAACCGTGACCGCAACTCGCTCGCCAATGCAATCCCGTGCTTCAACGCAATTGTCTTGATGGCACGAATCTGCTTCTCTGTCGCTGGACGACAAGCTTTCGATTTTGAACCGGACGGGCGAACTGGCGACGGGGAATTTGTTCTATTGGATTTCACCGCCACCTGCGAACTCAGTTGATCGTCGATGCTGCGTCGGCATCGAGCAAACGCTTGGCGGATCCTCTGTTCAATAACCGTTGCGTCGTCCATTTCGCGGTCGTCGAGTGTGACCTCGACGACACAGCTCGCGCCGATACTGCCGAAATTGGGTTGGCCGATCTTCTGTTGCAGTCCGACTGTGATGGATTGCATTTTCATCGAGATTCCTTGATTGAGATGGGAGAGATTGCGTGCCGGGTTTTAAAACCCGGCACGCAAGACAGGGCATGTGAAGCTCAGCGACTTGGCGATAGCCAATGTCGCGTGAGCCAATCGACCTCCGCGGCCAGAGCCAGGGATCGAATCGAAAAGGGACCGAGAACCGGTCCTCCAACGGGAGATAAGTCTGCTGTCCAGCACCCGTCCTCGGTCGGCTCCACATGAGAGCCGCGAACGATGCACGGTGTCCCGAGTGAGTGCACGTCGATCGACTCGTCGTAGATCATTCGCACTTCACCCACCGTTGTGATCACGACATCCATGGACGTCACCGTGACCTCCGCAGGATGCTGCGACGTGGACGATCGGTCATCCAACCATCCAGCGACGCCTCGACCCGCGTCAATTGACTAGCGACCTTCTGACGAAGCTCCGTACGATCCCGCAGGTCCTGAGGAGCCACACCGCTGATGATTTGGCGAGCATCGTCCACCAAGCGATCAAGGCCTTCGTCACTGCGGATGTTCAAGTGCTGGAACCGATCGAAGAACTCCCGCAAATTCGTCAGCGCCGAATCACGAAACACCTTCGGCGATCCATCCGCCTCACCGCTAAGACGTTCAGCCAAATGACTGACCATCTGTGATAGTTCATCCGCGAAGGCCTGTTCGGCAAGCCGCACCGCTTCATCGAAGCGAGTCTGCACGCGGGCACACTCGCTGTAGTAAAGCTGCGGACTTACTCGAAGCAGGTACTCCGGTGGTTCATTGCTGGGATAGTCCCATTCAATGCCAAACTGTTCATGCAGTTCAGCGGCATAGTCGCTAGGGTCGAACAGATCTCCCAGACGCTCTCGCGCTTGGTCAATCATTTCATCGTAGTGACGTTCAAGCTGCTCGACCGCTTCGGCAAGCTCTCGTTGAACCGAAGTCATGTGAACATCGAAAGCGGCAACGTCGCTTCTTCGAATTAGCCGCATACCGGGTTCCACATACGGAAGCGTGTGGTTCTTCCAGTAATCGGCTGCCTGCTTACGAACCGCTGTCGCGGCACGAAACGCAGGGTGACGCGTGTCAAGCAACTTCTTAGACGCCGAAACCGACTTGATGTCGGCATCAAAGGTACCAGCCGCTTGCCGCGTTTGATCTTGGCTCAGCGTCTTGCGAACACCGGGCCAGTGGATCTTCAGCCGAACGGCCGTCGTCTCGGCTTGCAATCGCTCACCGATTGAAGTCGAGTGATCTTCGGATGTGAAGCCAGTGGCAGTGGAGGCTTCGGTAGCAGGGGAAGGGGAAAGGGTATCAAGAGTCATGGTTGAGTTTCCTAAAGTAGAAGTTAAATAGGGATCAACGAAAAACGCCTCGCCGGATTACTTACCGGCGAGGCGTTTCGTTGAGAGAACAGAGAGGATCAAACTCACGGCGAACCGGAGTCATGGCTGGGGTCGACAAGCTTTCGCTCACCAACCGGTTTCGCTAGCCTTGCAGGACCAGGCTAAGTGTCACGATCATCGCAGCGATCGGTTTCGTCAGCACGATAGAACTCCTGATTGACGAGTCGTTGGATAATCGCTTCCAGACCCACGCGTTGTCGACGCAGTTGCCGCACCGTCATGGCGCTGACCGCGAGCGAAAACGATAGGATCAAACAAACGAACATGAGAAGATTCAAAACGGGGATCTCCTTGAACGAAAAGAGCCCGGCTGCCAATGACAACCGGGCTTGGGAAGAAAGGAAAAGGAACCCTCGATCAGTTGACCGAAGGCTTCGTTGAAACCGAGCGACGCCGCTTCGGGTTCGCTTGGGTGCGATAAACTCCGGCGTGGTCTGCTGACAAGCACCGTCCATCGGCCCACTGACGCAGACGTTCAACCGACTCGGCCGACGTCACCGCAATCGGTACGATGTTGTCGGCCGCTTGCGTCAGCGAGACATCCAGCAGCGATGCCAACCGGCAACACGACTTGATCTCCGCACCGGTCCACTGGTCGTCCGCGGGCTTGGGATCAGAAGGATCCAGCCCGAAACGATCCAAGTACAACGTCCAAATCGCATCCTTCTGCTCGCGACCGGGCAAGTCGACGAAGAACACTCCATCGAATCGCTCGGCCCGACTGAACTCCGGAGGCAATCGCCGAACATCGTTCGCTGTGCAGACAACAAACACGTCCGAAGTGTGATCGTTGAGCCAAGACAAGAACGTGCCAAACATCCGGGAGGACACGCCACTGTCGTTGCCACCGCTGCCCGCACCGGAGAACGCTTTCTCGACTTCGTCGATCATCAGCACACAAGGCGCCATTGCATCGACGATGGCTAGTGCTTGGCGAGTCCGCTCTTCAGACTGGCCAACGAGGGACCCCATCAGGCTCCCGACATCCAATGTCAGCACTGGGCGACCGACTTCATTGCCCACGCACTTGCAGAACTCGCTCTTGCCACAGCCCGGGGGCGAAAGCAGCATCACTCCGCGAGCACGCGGCTGACCTTCGCCACGACCATGACGCACCATGGACCGGCGAGTGAACGCTTTGAGTGACTCTAAACCACCTAGCGAATCAAAAGTCTGTCCACCACGATGCAGTTGCAGCAATCCCGATTTCTTCACTGCCTGAATCTTGAGTTCCCAGATCGAGTCGGGAGTGAGTCGTCCGTCGCGAACCAGCGATAAGCTAAACGCCCCCTCGGCTTCATATCGCGACAGACCCGCCGCCGCGTCAAGAACGGCGTCGAGTTCACGACCTTCGGGCAATTCACCTGCTTCAGTCGCAATGCCGCTGGCGATCTCTGAAAGCTGGTTGCGGTCGGGCAAGGCATGCTCGATCACAATGAACAGCTTCTCAAGCTCCGGCGGCAGGTCAACCTTCGGACTCAGGATCACAACGAACGTGCGTTGCTGTTTTCCCTCGTTGACGGCGCGGCTGATCGCTTGCACGATTTCAGCCGAACCCAAGAACCGGTGAAAGTTCTGTAGCACTAGCAGCGTTGGCGTCTCGGACGACGACATTGCTCCGAGTGTCCGCAAGGCGGCCAAAGGATCCTGCGCTTCGACTTCGCTCGCTGCACCACTGGCGTGGCTGAGTCCGCAGTCGATATCCCAGGTCGCTAGTTGCCAATTTTCTTCCCTGCACATCTCTGAAAGCTCAGCGATGGCGTCGGTGTGTTCGAACGACTCGATCCAAATGCCTGAGAAGCAGGCCCGAACCAACTCGTTCATTCGATTTAATAATTTCATCAGTGAATGTCCTCCTCGGACAAAATGAAGTGTTCAATGAAAAAGCCCGGTCAGCGTGCTAAGACGACTGCCGGGCTTGTTGTGAATCGCGGACTTCGGTTTGAAAGAACTCCGCAGAGAGCTTTTCTTGTTGGCGAAGCCCCAAGGCTTGCTCAAGAAACTGGCTTGCCTGCCGGCACTGTTCACCGGCAAACCCGTTGGTCTCGATCCGCGAAGCACCCTCGGGTGAGACGATCACGTCAATCGTTTTCACGAGACACCTCCGGCGACGAGCGAAACCTTGATCGAACCGTCCGCGAGTGACTGCTCGGAAACCGAGTAACCCTTCCGACGGGCTTCGATCTTGGTCTTCTCGACCGCGTAGGCCTGCAAGAATTCATCGAGTCGTTCTTGCTTGCCCCAGTGGCCTTGGTAGTTGTCAAACTTGGAGTCACCCGTAGTGATGTTGAACACCACCGGATACCTCCAACCTGACAATTGCACACCGAGACCGGTCACGGTCTCGGCGAACAGCTTCACTTCGCCTTCAACGGGAGCATCAAGCCCCAATCGAACGCACCCTGCCCGAACTGCCGAAGCGTCACGGACTTGGGTTTTGATTTGCACTACGTGCGACATCGGTACCTCCCACTTGGTGGAGAAAAAGAGAATCGCGGTAGCTAACTAGCCACCGTCATCTACATGTAGCGCAGAACGACCAGAAATTTAGTTGCGAGCAGGGCCACCCTAGATACTGTTGATATTCAACATCCATCACTCAACCATGCCGTCACTTATGGAATAACTTGATGCCGCCTAAGGGTGTGCATGCGTGCTGCACGGAACCGCGCGGCAGTCATTGCAAGCTAGTAGCCGGGGAACGTTGTGCCCGCCATACAGAAGCCATCTGGGAGGTCAACAGTGACTAGCCGCACGACCGTGCCTCTGGCTAGCCGGCGGTTGTAAAAGGCCTTGAAGTAGCTGAGCGACCCACGTCTTGATGTGAACGCCCGCCATTTCCGACGTGGTCTCGGCTCGTACCTTGCTGTGCCTTCCCTTCGCTAGCGTCGCTCCAACCCGGCTGCGAAGGACACCGGGACTCGCAGGCTTACCCCCCTTCGCGACGTTCTCCGCCGGGCGGAATCGTGCCACCGGGCTGGTTCATGAGGGGGCTTCCAGGCCGCCGTGCGCTGCGATCGCTTGTCCATGCTCGAAGTGTGCGAGGTAACTCTCACTTCGCTGCGCTCGTTCGCACCTCGCTAGCGCTCGCAAGGCTCTTCGCAGCGCTCATCGTGGCTCGCCTATCGGCTCGGAGCGTACGCGGTCGTCCAGGATGGCGGCATCGTGCCGAAGATTGCGACGACTTCGTGTCGTCGCTGCTGTAATTTCATGCATACTGAAAACCGAAAACCTAGCCTGACCCTCGCGAAGCGTTTCCCGTTGCGATGTGACAACCGTCGACGGCGGCGAAACGTTCGGGTTGAGGAAACGGCCACGGATGGGCAGTTGCTTCATCCGATCTCGCAAGCGATCGCCGCGACGATCCAGATTCATCAGGAAGCATCGTTCGACGATCTTATTGTCTGTGGCGATCATCGTCGTCATCCGACTCGGGTGATCCGTCTGAGAATTTTCTCTGGAACTTTCGGATCGCTGTGTGGACGAGAGACATGGCGATGACGCGGGTGAACCTTCCATGGGGCATGCCTCTTAATTGGGCTTCTTCGAGTAACCATTCCGTGATTGTGTCGACGTTGCGAAGACACCCTTCGACGCCCCAATCGTTCATCGTGTCGACGCGAGTTTCGAAGTTGCACTTTTTCCCCCGGCTTGGCGAACCACGCGAGCATCTTCTTGAGTTCGTTTCCAGGGCCAGGCCGGTAGTCCGCAATCTTGAGCGTCGCGGGCAACTCGTCGCGGTCGGGCATGTAGTTGGCGAGCATTGCGGACAGTTTGCCCACGTCGCGTTTGCGTCTTCGTTTGTTGACCAGTACCATGCCGTGACGACGTTGATTGCACGCGGATTGGTTTCGTTTTGGCAAGCTTTGCAAGCGGCCGGTGACGTGCGGACTTTGCAGCCCGCCATGCCGGCGGCGACTTCGCACTGGTTGTCGGGCGTGAGGTGCGGGCAGTGGATCATGACAACATGGATTCCGAAGAACGGATACACTCACATCTGTACGAGCAACACACAACGGTGACCGACTATGAAATCTTTGAGGCCCTTCGTTGGCTGCGCTGACTTTGCTGTGTCAAAATCTTTTTATTCAGCGATGGGCTTTGAGGAAGTTGTCATATCGCCGGACATGTCGTTGTTCCGATTACCTGGCAGGTTGGCTTTCTACTTGCAGGATGCTTATGTGAAAGACTGGGTCGACAACACGATGTTGTTCCTGGAAGTCGAGGACTTAGACCAACATCACACGGAAACCGTCGCCTTGAACCTTCCTTCTCAGTTCAAAGGCGTTCGCGTCAGCGGGATCCGAACGGAAGAATGGGGGCGTGAGTACTTCATTCACGATCCGTCCGGTGTGCTTTGGCATGTCGGAACGTTTGTGTAGGTCTGGCCTCACACATCGCGACGCAAAGACGGTGACCACTTCGCCGTCGTAAGAACCGCTGCTGGACGGAGGATCGCCGGCGTCTTCGCAGTCGCTGTCTTGTCGTTGCCAACTGAGATTCAATGCTGGCGATCCCGACGCCTGGGCCGGAGTGTTATCAACGCGTTCGAATGCAAAGCGTTAACGGTCGGCGTGGGTCTCGACAGTTGCCTTTTTCGGTGGCACCATTGGCCCAGTTGCGACGCGAATGTCTCCAAGGTCATACGCCTTGCCGGGAAAGACCGAGAGCGTGCTCTTAAAGGCGGTGTGGTTGCCCTCGTACCACATCAAATATTTTGACCAACAGGGAACTTTCACCTCAATTCGACCTTCGTCGTCGGTCTTGATCGTTTTGAGTCGGCGGAGATGCTTTTCGTTGGGCCGCACTGACAAATAGATCGAATCCGATTTCAATGGACGCCCTGAGAGGTCGAACAGACGAGCCTTGATCGTGGCCAGCGGCAGCAGTTGCACCGATCCATTGAGTTCTGCCAGCAGTCGATCATCGAGGCGCACGACTTTGCCGATGGTATTCGCGACGTTGCGAACGACGATGGTTCGTTTTCGATGCTCAGTAATTGGACCTAGCGAAAACTCGTCCGTCGATTCGTATTGCTTCAGCGTCTCTCCATCTTCTGGTGTTAGGCCGAGCACTGTAAAGTTCTCGACCGACTGGCGTTTTTCGTCGATGACTTTCAAGCGAATGGTTTCCGCTTGGCGATTTTCGTCCGCGTAGGACCTTGGATCTTCGATCACGGCATCAATCCAGTCGTTGTGCGATGAAACTCGCACTGCGACTCCGATTTCACCGTATGAGTAGGCGGAACCCTTACGGTCGGAACGGCCCGAATCGACTCCGCCGAAGAAAATGCCAGCCAACAACAGTTCTCCATCCTGCTCGATGAATAAACCGCCGCCGCTGTCGCCATCAGTCGCTGAATACTCCAAATCAGTTGGGTGCTCGTCTCCCATCATGTTGAGATCACCGCCAGCGGGGCCATCGAAGTCGTACATTAGCGTCCTGTCCGAAAACAGACTGTACGCGGATTGATCGCCAATCGTGTCGATGACATTCGTACCGGCTAGACGCTCCTGAATAAGAGGACGGCGAAGTCCTTCCTGGCCATCGCCGATTAGACCATTCCCGACGCACCAAACCGTTTTTCCAACCTCATCGTTGACTCGGTACCGAATGGCCGGCTCAATCTCATTGATCGGCCGATCCAGTTGAACAATAGCAAGATCGTTTCCGTTGAAGTGCCACCGATCGCGGGCCGATTCTTGATATCCCTTCAGATGAATCACTCGGACGCCCTTGCGAGCTTGATCGCCAAAGTGCCACGCGTGCTCTTCCGCTTCGGCACTGTTTGCCACGTGGGCGCATGTCAATACCAGGCTGGGGTCAATCAGGATTCCGGACGCTTGCTTTTCGCCGCCATTGAACTTGACCCATCCGGCACATGCCAGTCGCGGGTTGGCCGCTGCTTTGCGATACTGGTCGATGTCGCGATCGTGCCGAAACGTCCCCGCGGCGGCAGGCGAAGCGATCGTTAGAAGTGCGGTAAAAATGAGTGTCAGTGGCCGGGTCATTTGAGATCTCGCTCTATTGCGAAGGGTGAGTTGAGACTCGGTAGTCGAGCCCCTCGCGAACAGATACAGAGGATTGTTCGTTTTGTAACGCACATCTCTAAAAGTTTTTTTCCCAAGAATACTTCGTTACGAGCCAAAACGGATCCTGTATTCATCCTTAGCCACAATGCGATCAATTTTCCTCGCCTACCACAAAACGGGTGATTTAGCCTCACATTTCAGTCATGTCCGATCACAACCAAGCACAGTTCAAGACGACGCAGTGGCAGATCGTCCATGAAGCCGGGCGAGGCGGCTCAAACTCGCTCGACAAATTGTGCCAGACGTATTGGAAGCCGCTGTACTTCTACCTGCGTCGCAAAGGACACGGTGTTGAGGAGGCTCAGGACCTGACACAAAGTTTTATCGTTCACATGCTCGCGGGAGACTTGTTAAGCACTGCCGACGCCAGTCGCGGTAGGTTCAGAAGCTACCTACTAACATCGTTGCATCGGTTCACGATCAACCAATGGCGAAAAGAGATTTCCGCTAAACGCGGTGGCGAAGCTCGGGTGATGAACCTCGATTTTGGCACGGCGGAAACGGAATTGAAGTCGGCCCAGTGGCAGGACCAGACGCCCCAACGTGTCTACGAACGCCAATGGGCTCTTGAAGTCATTCACGTTGCGACCAATCGGGTTCGGAGCGACGCGGAGGAGAAACGCAAGCTCGAATTGTTTGACGCTCTGTTGCCCCGACTGCGTCTCGACTCGGATGCGGTTACCTACGACGAACTATCGCAAGAGATGAACATGACGGTCGATGCGTTGAAGATGGCTGCGAGTCGCTTTCGGGAAAAGTTACGTACTGCCATCCGGCAAGTGTTACGAGAGACGATCGCACCCGACGAGAGCGTGGACGATGAAGTCGCATCGCTGTTCGCTGCACTGCGCGGCGGGGAATCAACACCTATCCATCCCGAGGAGTCGATATGACCACCGCGTCTACAAAGGCAAGGCAAACTTGCAATCAATGCAGCTTCGCATTCAATGTCCACGAGGCTATCGGTGGAGGCTGTCCGCGATGCTTTGTGCGGCAAGTCGTTTCCGTTGACGATGAACATCACTCAGTGGAATCGACGCCGCCGGAGCTGCCCGCCGTCGCAACGCTGCAGCCTCTATTCGATGACTACGAGTTGCTCGACCTAATCGGTGATGGAGGCATGAGTGTCGTCTATCGCGCCAAACAGGTCCGCGTGGATCGAGTCGTTGCCTTGAAGATCATGAAGCAAACTGATTCGGATGACTCGCAATGGGACGCTCGGTTCAAGCGAGAGATTGACGTGCTTGCCCGATTGAATCATCCCGGAATCGTTATGGTGCATGATGCTGGCACCGCTGGCCGGTATCCCTTCATCGCAATGGAGTACGTTGAGGGCGTCAATCTTCGGCAATTGATTGGCCAATCGCGGCTGACCAGTCAGGAAATGCTGAAAATCGTTCCTGATATCTGCGACGCGTTGCAGTACGCCCATGACCGCGGGATCGTCCATCGAGACTTGAAGCCAGAGAACATTCTGATCGACCAACAAGGGCGAGCAAAAATTGCGGACTTTGGATTGTCGAAGCTGACCGACCAAGCGATTCTCGAAAACGCTGATGCTGCCCTCACAAAGTCCAGCCAGGTTTTCGGGACGCCGCGATACATGGCACCGGAGCAATACAAGGGATCGGGCGATGTCGATTCTCGTGCAGACCTGTATTCCTTGGGTGTGGTCCTCTACGAAATGTTGACCGGGGTTATTCCGCAAGCCGGCAGCGACCCTCCATCAATTATCAATGAACGACGGGAAATGGATAGTATTCAGGCAAGTCAGTGCTCACATTTTAGCGACGCGATCGAGCTGGATGACAAAGTCTCCAAACTAATGGCCGCCGAACCATCGCGGCGGTATCAGTCGGCTGCCGAGTTTCGGTCGGACTTCTTGAGAGCATTCACCCAGCGTCCATCGCCGCTTCTCCCTTCAAGCATTCGATGGCCCGACAAGACAGTTGTCGCGAAGTGGACGTTGGCTGTTTTTACCCTAAGCGTCTTCTTGTTCGGTCTCCCGGTTTTCGCGACCGCCTTCGACCATGTTTGGAAGAGCATCAACGAAGATTTTCATGGGCAATCGAACTATGCCAAAACGTCCCGCCTGCAAGCCGGCTATTGGACCGTGTGCGGGCTGATGATCTGGTTCTCCAGCGGCGTGCTCACGCAGGTTGCTCTGTCCGGTGTCAAAGACTGGCGGTCAAGTTCCCTGTCTGAAAAACTGCTTGCTCCGGTTCACTACATCACTGGCTTGGTATTGCTGTGCTTGGTTTTTCTGTTGCCATTGATCGCCACCGTCCTATGGGCGTCGATTCCTTTTTGGACATCAGTCCGCGACTGGCAACTGTTTGGCACGTCATTCTCGCCCGGCACTAACGGTCCGTACGGTTGGAAAGCCCTGCAAGTCGGGTTGCTGTTGTCAGCGATCTGGATCAGTGTGCTTTTCGCGATCAACGAGTGGAGGACAGCAAACGAAAACGGTTTGGATGCTCGATTGCGATTGCCTGCCATAGCCAGCCGAGCCATATTTTCTTTCGCTTTCTCAGCTAGCCTGTTCGGGACACTGATCGCGACATTCGTCACCGCAAAACTTTGACCAGGTGTGTACTTCATCCACGATCCGTCCGGTGTGCTTTGGCATGTCGGAACGTTTGTTTAGCTTCGGCTGTTACCAAGGTTCGGCAGAAACTGTTACGACCTCGCCGTCGTAGGAACCGCACTACCTCTTCTCAGCCCATCGCCTCGGCGCGCAAGAAATGCTGCTGGAAGCGTGCTCGCACTTCAAGTCTCTCGTTCGGCAATGACAGCGAGTCTGAGCGCCCGGTGACAGCCGCTCGCTCACCTAGGTGATCTTTACTCGGCGCAAGCTTTATCGCGGTTACTCTTTGACGACTTGCGAGGTCGTGACTTTTTCGATTGTTTGACATGCTGCTGAAAAGCGGTGCTAACCTTCAACCATCTCTTTTGGGATTGTCTCAAAACCGAGCCCCAATACGACGATCTTTTCAGGTCATCGCCAGCCAAACTTGGCATGAGCGAGCATCGCATGACATCCAGCCAAGCAAGGACGGCGACCTCGGCGAACATGCGGCTTAGTCGATCATCGCCAGCATCTTCTAAGATGGCCGATGTGTCCGAGTCGATACGCTTCTGCCAGAGCATTGAAGTCTCGGAGGAGGCGGAGCTGACAAATCCAACTAGGTACTCACGTGTGACCGCGATCATGTCGGTAGCCTCGGCGAGGAGCTCGGGTGATTCGGCGATCCAGGCGTCAAGCAGCTGCTGCGCGTCAGCATCACCATCCTGGGCGCGACGGCAAGTGTCCTTGAACTTGTGCAGGCCTGGGAGCTCGAGTCTGAACGTGGTCGTTGGTGCTGCCTGTTTGCTGTGCATGTCTTGCTCGTAGATTTGCCGAAGTACTTTCCATTGCGATGACCACTGACATAGCCATTCGAGTGACTTACTGGCCTCGATGTCGTCTGCCTTTTCAGCAGCGCAAGCTTCGTGGTAGGCACGCTCGTTTGCTTGTGCGAGACGTTCGTCCTCTAGGTAGAGTTGCACTACGGGGTCGGAAGCTTTGCCGATATAGCGTTTCTCGAGTTTGCCGCTAATACGCTGAGAGTGAACAACATAGTTGTTCGCCGTGCCGTTTCGTTTTTCGATCTGCATTTACTTTGTGTAACACATATGTTGTTTTAACAAAAACTACGCGGATTGTTGTTTACCGCCTACGTTGATGTGCGAATCATTTTCAGACTGCACAAATGGAAGTGCTACTTTTTCGGCGCTAAGGAACTTGCCGAGCACTTGTGCAGACCTTTTCCCCATCAAGTCGCTAAGGCTGCTGAATCGCCTAGCCTGTCGCCGCGATAGGTATCCGGTCCGTTTCCCAACCTCAAATAGTCGCTTTGGGGCCTCCCGCTCTATTCGGCGCAACATCAGCGCGAGCTGCATACGCTTGATCTCACGGCCCCTGGCGGTTGAAAGATCACACTCTTCATCGAGATGCGGAATTGCCGCCAACCAGTATTCGCAGACCATGGGGCCACCCCGGTAAGATGCGTGGCACACAAAAGCGTGCAGATCGCTGACTGGTCTGTCCTTCGGATCAAAGATATGAACGGCCAGCCAGGTCTTTGCTTCGAGGTTGTCGAGGATATCGAAGAAGACATCGCAGTAGTCCAGGACGATTTGAGTGGCAACACCGCAGGCTGCAGCGACCGCATCGGGTGGGAGCCTCGCTAGTAGCCTCGCCTCGACCTGGAGTCGCATCATCGGATCGCAGAAGATTCTCTCTGTCGCCTGAACATCGAGTAGATGATCAACCCGGTCCTGCGTTCTCGAAACGAACGGAGCTCCTCGCAGGTGATCGAAAACTTGCCAAAACTCCGGTCCGTATCTGACATACGTTTGCACATCGCCGCGTGCAGCCGCCGATTTCGCTATTAGCCATCTCCACGCCGGCCCTAGTTTAAAACGATGATGCATTCGCAAATCATCGGTAGACATTGTTTTGCGACGAGCAGGTGCAGACCAAGACCCAAAAGCCACTGCGATTTTCTCGGTCGTGGGTGCGGTGATTGTTTTGGCCACGAATCTTTCTTTGTAAGGAGACTGAATTTGAGCTGACCACTTAGGTAACGTTCACTAACTCAATTTAATTTGGCGCTGGACCGACGGGGTATGTGGTCTTCGCTTAGCTTTAGTGGCAACATGTTCGAATCTAGGCTGTAACTGTAGGGATAACTCTTGAGTTTCTTAAAAAGCTTGTTCTCGCCTGTGTGGGTGATGCGTGTGAGACAGCAAACCATGGTCGCTTTGTCCCGTCCAGCGAGGTGATAGTCGTCGATCAAGTCGAGGCGATTTTGGAGCGTCTCGGCAGCAGCATTCTTCTCGAGCATCGTTTGCGGAGGATAGATGGCAGCTGCGAACGCGAGTTGGCACCCTACGGTCAGACTTAGCTGAAGCGGTTTGTTAGCCTGCGCTTCTTTGATGTATTTTCCCATCGTGTTGCGATGGAGGCCGAGTCGGTCGCGAAGCCACTTTGCACTGGGGATGGCACCATCACCCAAAGCAAAAGTTTGTCCTCGTCTTCCAATGAGTCGCAAATAAGCAGCCAAGCGAGTTTCAATCGCTAGCCTGCGATTTCTCAGTCGACGCGAGTCCAATCTGCCGTTGTACCAATCGAGATAGCGAGCGTACTCATCGGGGTCTGTGTTGAAGAGTTCGAGAGTGCTGATGCCGTCCTTTAGACCAGCAATTGAGGTGTAGGCTTCGTCGACGATCGTGGAACTAGTCGGAGTAGGTAGCAGTGAAGCTGGCAAAATTTTAGTCCTGGAAGAGGGTGAGCCTTAGTTTTGCACATTGTTACATGCATTTACTAAAACTCAAAAAACATGCACATGAACTCGGGCAGTGACGAATTCTGGACATAGGTCTGTCGGACTCACCTGAAGGAAGTGAGAGAACGCTAACTGACTTGGCAGCTGGCGATTCCAGGCATTGGGAAATTAGTCAGCGAGACACGCCACACGCGGTCATGGACCAGCCGTCTAGCGTAACGCCCTGTCTATCCGAAAGCGTTTCGTCGAGGGGGGCATGGCAGGATAAACACCCAGTTGCTTACTACACACCTTCGAAAAACGTGACCGACTAGCATGCGGCTGCCGGTCAACTGAACCGCTACGAAGTAACAATCGCTCACGCTTCAGCTACGTTAAGTTCATGGCGATTTATACGCTGGTTGAGTGACCGCACGAGTTGAGTTCGTAGATCCGCTTCAAGCTGCCACAGACAGTCGCCCAGCTGGTCAATACTGGTGAACTGCAATCGGACCTGGTGCTAGACGCAAGGTTTGTCGAGACAACATCGCAGCTCATAACCAACTCACATCGACATCCTCAAGTGAGTACCTATTCCGATCTCCAGGAAGCGATGCTCCGCCCGCAACAGAGCCGCCAAAGCGAGTTCTAAACGCGGCTGCCGGTCTGTTTGCGAGAACGTACACGACTCCGCCTCAACCGATTCCTTTCCCTGATGCCAACCTTCAATGCATTCATCAACAATTCACCGTCGAACCGTTCTTGATCGTACCAAATCCGTGCATCGTGCAGTCGCTCAACGATCTCTTCGTCTATCAACTTAGGTGGAGGTGACGGGAGAATCCCGCCGAGTGCATGTAACTTTTCGAGCAGGAAGCGATCCGTGCTCGTTGTATCGCCAGAACGTATCCTGCTCAGCGTCGACGCCTCACATTCACACAACTTGGAAAGTTCACGCAGCGTTGGCAGGGCTTCATTGCCGGAACCAACGCCACGACTAACACATCGTTCCAAGAACTCGATCAAACGCTCCGCAGATCCCATCAGCAAACGGCGATCAACCCGCTGGCGATTGAGGTGTTGCCTTCGTCGTCTACTCGATTCGGTTTTGTCAGTTTGCATGACTAGCTGCTCTTCAGAGATACGAAATTGAATAAGCAACAAACCTATCGAAATGTAGACGCGGAACAAAAGCACTTCGCATGTGCATTCCATGATCGACTGGATCTACGGCTTCTGGTCGCTCTACGACGTTGCAGTTTTCTACATACATCGGCCTCAAAAATCGCCTTCTCAACTCCTCTGCGTAATCATCCTCGTACTCGTACTCGTATTTGCTCTCCAGCATTTTCGCACCGCCTGTTGAACCTGAATCTCCTAACGAACTCCAGTTCGGGTTCTATCCAAAACGCGATTGCGATTCCAACGACTCGAGGTTCACCTCCTTTGAGCGTCACTTCTCGGGCCGGGTTTTAAAACCCGGCCGCACAACGAACGCGTGCCGGGAACTAACTCTCGATCTCAACCTCCAAAAAACTAGTTGTACGTATGTTGTTTGATGTCATTTAGTTAATACCAACTAACACTTCACCAAACCAACCAATAACCCAGCGATTTACGAGGCGAAATGCTCCTCAACCATGCAAAAAACCTGTCTGAAAACTTTTGCCTATCAAACACCATAAAACACACTACTTCCACTTTCCCCACTTAACCGAAACCACCTCCTATCCACCTATCAATGCTCGCTATCAATGCTCACTGCACACACACCATCCATTACTTCATCACAACAACTCCCCCTACCCAATCCGCTTGCTCAACAACTTTGCTCGCTACACGAACAACCGCAACAGCGACTCTCTCCCTTATGACTTCCTCTTTCTACTTGCAGTGTTCCTCTCCCATTTGTTCCGGTAGTTGGTTAACTACTTTAGGGCATGCAACGCCGTTCCGGGTTTTAAAACCCGGCTGCCGCAAAGGCGATCCACTAACTTCCAACTCGCCACTCCACAAACCTGGTGAAAAACTTCCCTCCAACTCAACCTCTCCACACACTTGCCGAATCCACCGGCTTACCGTCGTACCTTCCCCCTTCGCCCTGGCCTTCTCACAGAGGCGCAGACGCAACGACATAGCGTTCGGCTACCGCAATCACCTCTTTTCTGGCCAAGAGCTTATCGAGCGTTGCAGAGCCTGCCGCAGAGAAGTTGTCGGGAACTTCTTGCAACAACATTTTCGACGGTTTTCTGATTACGCACTCTCTCGTCGGTTGCCGAATGCATACAAGCGCACAACGGTAGGCATCCGTCATCGCTAACTGACCGTGGAACTCTTTCGGAACCTCCTTTTGCATTAACTCCCGAAGGTCGTTCTCAGGAAGACACGGTCGTGAATGGAGACTCGTATTAGCCAAGCTATGCGTGTCAGCTCTGCGGAAACAAATGCGACCTACCGAAGCACATACTTCAAACATCCCGTTGCCAACGAATATATGGACAACGTCGCAAGGTACATCGCCGGTTAACTGCTCTCGCCACCGACTATTGCCAGCCAATACTCGTTGGAAGACAAAAAACGCCGGCGTCCCTAATCGGGGCGTCGACGTTTGTGCAATTCAGGCGTAACGGTTCGTTTCTACGATGCCATCGACGAGCAGCTTTCGTGGCATTTACGGCAGCACTTGACACACTTGTCCATGTTGCCGACTTTCTCGCAACTGTCCGCGCATGCTTTGCAGATTTCTGCGCAGGCTTTGCAGTAGTGGGCGTGGTGATCGCTGTTGCGGCTCATGAAGTCGACGCAGGCTGCACAGGCGGCGATGCAGTCGAGCATCAGCTTGACGTGATCTTGGCCGACGTGGTCGCCGCCTTCGGATAGACAGTGGCTGGTAAGCATGTCAGCGCAGGTCGTTTGGCATTCTTGGCAGTTTTCAATGCACTCTTTCATGGATGCGGTTGCAGTACTCATTCGTTTCTCCTTTGAAAATTGTCGATGCGGCCCCGTTGCCGCTGCCTAAGCGGTATGCAACTTGCATACCACTACGGGGTATATTGGAGAATGACTTTTTGACAGCCTGGAGAAATCATGGACCACGCCAACAAACACGAGACTTCATTGCCGGTCGCCGATCCGTCAGTGCAAATCGATCCGGTTTGCGGCATGAAGGTGCCTGCAGACAGTCCCCGTTCGGCGGATTTCGAGGGCAAACACTATGTTTTTTGTAGCGATGGTTGCCTGAAAAAGTTTCAAGATTATCCGGCGGGCGTGCTGGCGAAGCGATCGCAAAAGGAGGCATCGAGCGGTTCGTCTTTTTGCGGTGGAGAAACGGCGATTCAGATCAGAGAACCCCCGACCGCGTCTTCGTGCTGCGGTGGTCACTCATCGACCAAGGCGAGCGATTCTCCCGCAGACCCCGAGGCGATCTACACCTGTCCAATGCATCCGGAGATCGAGCAGGTTGGGCCGGGCGATTGCCCGATTTGTGGGATGGACTTGGAGCCGAAGTTCGTCGCATTGGATGACGAGGGTGAAGATAAACAGTACGCCGACATGAAACTTCGCTTTTGGGTGGGCGTTGCGTTGTCGGTGCCATTGCTCGTGATCGCGATGGGGCCGATGGTGGGTTTGCGGGTCGCGGATTGGATGAGTCAAAACGTCTTTGGCTGGTTGCAGTTGGCTCTTGCGACGCCGGTTGTGTTCTGGTGTGGATGGCCCTTGTTGGTTCGCGGAGCCAAGTCGTTTCGCACGATGAACTTGAACATGTTCTCGTTGATCGCGGTGGGAACGTTAGCGGCCTATCTGTTCAGCTTGGTCGTCGTGTTGCTTCCCGGTGTGATCCCAGAGGCGTTCTTCGAGAACGGTGTTCCACCTCTGTACTTTGAAGCGGCAGCAGTGATCATCACGTTGGTGTTGCTTGGGCAAGTGTTGGAATTGCGAGCACGCCAGCAGACGGGCGGAGCGATTCGCGAACTCATGAAGCTTGCTCCCGATACGGCTCACCGAATCACTGACGATGGCGAGGAAAATGTCTCGCTCGATGCAGTACACAAGGGCGATCGGCTGCGAGTTCGTCCTGGTGAGAAAGTTCCGGTCGATGGGAAAGTTATTAGCGGGTCAAGCAGCGTTGACGAGTCGATGTTGACGGGCGAGCCGATGCCGGTGAAGAAGGTGGAAGGTGACGAAATCACGGGCGGGACATTGAACCAGACCGGTGCGTTGGTGATGGAAGCCGTCGGTGTTGGCGGCGACACGGTTCTGAACCGCATCGTGCAAATGGTTGCCGACGCTCAGCGAAGTCGCGCTCCGATTCAGAAACTGGTCGACGTGGTGGCTCGATACTTTGTGCCGGCGGTGATCGTTTGTTCGATTGCGGCGTTCATCGGATGGGCGGTGTTTGGTCCGGAACCGCAACTGGCTCATGCGTTCGTAGCGGCCGTTGCGGTCTTGATCATCGCTTGCCCGTGTGCGTTAGGGTTGGCAACACCCATGTCGGTGATGGTGGGTGTTGGCCGCGGTGCAAAGGAAGGCGTGCTGATCAAGAACGCAGAAGTCCTTGAGGTCATGGAGAAGGTCGACACGATCGTCGTCGACAAGACTGGCACACTGACCCAGGGACGACCGGAAGTGACGGGCGTCGAGACATTTGGTGACTGGAATGAGAACGATGTGTTGACGTTGGCTGCGGCGGTCGAAGCGCAGAGCGAGCACCCGTTGGCTCAGGCGGTCGTTCGCCGAGCGAAGGCGGATGAGTTGCAGCTTGTGGAGGCAAAAGAATTTGACAGTATCACTGGTGGTGGCGTTCGCGCTCGCGTCGATGATCATGATGTCTTGATCGGCAAAGCTGACTTGTTGGACGAACAAGGCATCGAGGGCGTCGATGCAGGGCGAGACAAAGCGGGATCGCATCAGGCCGAGGGTGCGACGGTTGTATTCGTGGCGATCGACAGGAAGTTGGCGGCCATTCTCGCGATCACTGACCCAATCAAGGAGAGCACTCCAGCAGCGCTAAAGACATTGCATGAACTGGGATTGAAAGTCGTGATGTTGACCGGTGATGCCGAACCGACTGCCAAAGCCGTCGCATCGAAACTGGGGATCGACGAGTTTCATGCAGGCGTTTCTCCCGAGGAAAAGCATGACTTCGTTCGTAAGTTGAAGAAGGAAGGCAAGACGGTTGCGATGTGTGGCGATGGGATCAACGACGCTCCGGCACTCGCCGAAGCGAACGTTGGCATCGCCATGGGCACCGGGACAGGCGTTGCGATTGAGTCGGCGGGTGTCACGCTCGTCGGCGGCGATCTGCGTGGTGTCGCTGCTGCGGCGAACTTGAGTCGCAAAACGATGAGCAACATTCGTCAGAATCTGTTCTTCGCTTTCATTTACAACGCACTGGGAATCCCGGTCGCTGCTGGGTTGCTGTATCCGATCTTCGGCATATTGCTCAGCCCTATGATTGCAGCGGCAGCGATGAGTTTTAGCAGTGTGTCGGTGATTGCGAATGCGTTGAGATTGCGGGCAGCCAAGCTCACATAGTTCCGATTGGTCGATTTGCGACCAGCGCATAAGCTCGGTAGACCGTACGACTGGACCCCTTTTCCGCAAATGACCTCCAGAAAGTTCACTGCAAAGATACCCCTCGCAGGTATCTTGCCGATCTGAAACAAGCCGACATGCCGCTGCTCAGATCAAAGGAGTGATTTCAGTGCGATCGTTTTTGTTTAAGTCCGGACTGTTAGTCATTGCGACTGCCGGAATGTTTTGTTCCACCGCCACTGCCCAAATGCCTTCGATGGGCAGCACGGCTTCGCCGATCGGTCGCACATATACACCACCACCGCCAGTGCCATCGGCACCGTACGGACTTGATCAACTCGATCCGACCGGGCCACTGTTCCCCGGTGTTCGTATCGACGGCAGCGACTTCGGTAGCACGCCAGCTCCCGTTTACGTCGACGGCGAAATGATCTCGGAAGCGTTCCCCATGGAAACAGTGGTCCAAGGGTACCAGCTAGATGATTTCCTGACGTTGGCGGCTCAGAACAATCCCACGATCCGTCAAGCTCAACTGCAGATTTCAGCACAGACCGCCAAGGCATTGCAGGCCGGTCTATATCCCAACCCGACCCTGAACTACATCGGCGAACAGATCGGAGTTGATGTCGAAGGCGACAAGGATTCGCCGGGCGAGTTTCAAGGCATGACGGTGAGTCAGCGTTTTGTAACCGCCGGCAAGTTGAAACTGAGTCGTGAGAAATACATGCGTCGCGCTCACATTTCCGAGCACCTCGCGATGGCTCAACAGTTCCGCGTGTGCAATGACGTTCGCATCCATTTCTTCCGAGCGCTAGCAGCTCGCGAAATCGTCGAACTGCGAAAGGAATTGTTGAAGACAGCCGAGGACGGAGCCGTCACTGCTCGCGAGCTTTACAACCAAGGCCAAGCAACACGGCCACAAGTTCGCAAGTCAAGCATTGCACTGCAACGAGCGAGGCTAGACGTGCTGACGGCCGAGAACCATTACCGCGAATCTTTCCGGCGGTTGGTGGCGATCGTTGGTGTCGATCTGACTGACGGTATTGTTTCGGGCGACTTGATGCCGCAAGGTGATCCGCTTTCCTATCAAGAAGCGATGTCGTTGGTGTTGACGGAAAGTCCAGAACTTGCCGCCGCCCGAGCGAAACTGGCAGCGGACCGTGTCACCGTCCGACGCGAACAAGTTGAGTGGGTGCCGGACATCGTTGCCGAAGGCGGAGCCGGATACAACTTTGAGGCCAAGGAAACAACCGCTGCGGCAGGCGTGTCGATCGAGTTACCCGTGTTCGATCGCAATCAGGGAACGATTCGCCAAGCTCAACTGGATTACCGGCGTCAACAAGAAGAGATTCGCCGTACCGAGTTGATGCTCGGGCAGCAGATGGCGAACGTCTATCAGCAATATCTGACGGCACTGCAAATCGCAACGGAATACGATCGGGTGATCATTCCCGAAGCCGAATTGGCATACCAAGAATTGCTCGAAAGCTACAAAGCCAACCGAGTTGATTGGCCGACGGTTCTGGACGCACAGATGGATTACTTCGACTCACGCCTGACACGTGTGCAACAACTCGAACAAGTTCGCACCAACGAAGTGCTCGTGCGAGGATACCTACTGCACGGCGGATTGATGGCAGCACCCGGCCCGACGCCGCCGGGTCACATCGACGCGGTTGCCAAACCTCGTTAGCCCAAGTCATCGCCATTCAACATCCATCACACACTCAATTGCAACTACATCACCATGACCAGTCCAGAAGATCGCCGGAAGTTTCTCAAAGCAGGCTCCATCGCCGCGGCCACCGGTTTCGTCGGAAACTTGCTTGGCCGAAATGCGTCAGCTCAACAGCCCATGAACCATCAGGAAATGAATCACGGTTCGGCGATGCCCGCTCCAATCGGCAACGCATCGGCTGAACCAAACATCCCGGACTCATCGAACGTGCAAACCGAGTACGACGGTTTCTCGCGGTTCAAGCCCAGTCGCGGGCTTGATCCAGACTCGGACTATTACATCGGCAAGCTGGTTCCAGGGTTTCGCAACGCCGAGGATGGCCCGGCACCGTTCGAGGCTCCCGACATTCCGAAGCTGCCTTACAAAATTGATGGCGGCGTGAAGGTGTTTGAACTTGTGCCGATGGCGGTTCAGCAAGAGTTTCATCCTGGCGTGAAAATGAACGTCTACGGCTACAACGGCAGCATGCCTGGCCCGACGATCGAAGTCACGCAAGGCGATCGTGTTCGCATCATCGTGACCAATGAATTGCCGGAAGATACGTTCGTGCATTGGCACGGTTTTGAGCTGCCCGTTCAGTATGACGGAGCCGCGACGCTGACACAGAACCCCATCAAGCCTGGAAAGACGAAAGTATTTGAGTTCGACATCCATGAAGAAGGCACGTTCTTCTATCACTCGCATGTTGCGATGCAAGAAGCGTTTGGACAAGTCGGATGGTTTATCGTCCATCCCAAGAAAGTCTTCGACCCACCAGTGGATCGCGATTTCGGATTGCTGTTTCAGAACTTTCATATTCCGCCGACGCACACGATCAGCGATTCGTGGTCGATGGACTGGAATTGGCACACGATCAACGGCAAGAGTGGCCCCTACACGACTCCGCTGGTATGCAAACATGGCGAGCGCGTTCGTGTGCGACTGTTGAACTTTGCCCCAATGCAACACCATCCGATTCACCTGCATGGGCACACGTTTTGGGTGACCGGTCACGAAGGGGCTCGCATACCCAAGAGTGCCTGGGTTCCACGCAACAACGAATTGGTCGGTGTCGCTCAGGCTTCAAGCTTCGAGTTCATCGCCAACAACCCCGGCGATTGGATTTTCCATTGTCACATGATTCATCACATGATGAACCATATGGTCAAACAAGTGGGACCGCGAATGCGCGATGACGCTTCGGTCGATCAGTACCTCGCGAATCTCAGTAGCCGTCCGCAGGTCGACGCTTCACGAAGCGACAAATTCGCGACGCCTGGCTACCCACAGAAGATGCAGGGCATGGAGATGTCCGAGGAATTTATGAAAGCGATTTGGAGTCGAAAAGAAGTCCGCGGAATGCGAGCGAATTACGCGATGTCGGTCAAGGGATTGATGACCGTGCTGCGAGTTCTGCCAGACGACCTGTATGAGTTGGTAATGAACAGCGACCGGCCAGTTGAAAAAGGTGCGGTATTTGCTGAAATCGTTCGTCGTTTCGGTGACCCTGGTAAATACGAAGCTGCGCCCAAGATGATGATGTGAAGCGGACTAACCGCGGAGCCGTTTAGAGGGTAAAATCGGGTACTCCGCGAAACCAACCTGACTAAAAGTCTCCACGAATGCTCTCAGACGACGAGAAAAAGAAGCTCAACAACCGACTTCGACGTGTCATCGGACAAGTCGAAGCGGTTGGTCGTATGATCGAGGATGAGGAATACTGCGTCGATATCTTGATGCAATTGTCCGCCGCGACGGGAGCACTCAACAAAGTCGGCCAAATTGTCTTGGAGCAGCAC
The DNA here is from genome assembly GCF_007859865.1 of Rubripirellula amarantea. Classification (NCBI taxonomy): domain Bacteria; kingdom Pseudomonadati; phylum Planctomycetota; class Planctomycetia; order Pirellulales; family Pirellulaceae; genus Rubripirellula; species Rubripirellula amarantea. The sequence goes on from NZ_SJPI01000002.1 coordinate 1,711,161, forward strand.
ATCCGCACCTGCGTCAGCGAGGCGATCAAGAGCGGCAGTGCCAAAGACCGTGACGAGAAGATCGAAGAGCTGATGACGGTCTTTCGGAAGTACGGCGAGTGAAAAATTAGCGTGATGAATTGGTTCTTGACTACTGGCGGGTTTCTGATGACCTGCCTTGGCGTCTGGGAAACCTTCATGGCAGTTCTGCATCCTCGTGCAACGGTTGGCCCAATCACGAAAGGCATCAATCGTGGCTTTCACTTTTTAGTCCGAACGCGAATGTTCGCTCATCCGCGAGTTTTGGTTTACTGCGGACCGGCGTTGATCGTGACGCAAGTGTTGTGTTGGGCGACGTTGCTGTTGATTGGCATCAGCCTGGTCGTGTGGCCTCAACTCGGCACGGGCATTACGGCTACCGGATCGACACCGACGGATACTGGTTTTGCGAGCGCGGTGTACTACGCTGGCTTCACGATCACCACATTGGGTGTGGGCGACTTGGTGCCGCGAACGCCAGCGATGCAGTTCTTGACAATCACTGCTGCTGGCTTGGGGTTCAGCTTCTTTACGCTCGTTCTCGCCTATGTCATTTCGGTCTATTCAACCCTGGCCCGTCGCAACCAGTTTGCCAACGAAATTGAGTATCGCACCGGACGAACGGGCGACAGCCTTGGCTATTTGCGAGCGTATCTGACCGAGAGCGATCCTTCGTTGGTCAACCAAGACCTATACACGATGTCGTCGAACATGGCGGACTTGTTGGAGTCGCATCATTTCTATCCGGTCCTGCATTACTTTCGATTCAGCGAACCGCGGTATGCGATGAGCCGAATGCTGCGATTCTGTTTGGAGGTTTCTTCAATGATGCGAGCTGCGCGGCAGGTCGATACTGCCAAGCCCGCCGCCAGTGCCGAGGCTGTCGATCGGCTTTGGCACGCTAGCATGCAGATGCTGGAGGAGACCAAACGGCATTTCGTGATCTGTCACTCGACGCATGACGTTCCCGACCCACGGTTGGCGATCGAGATTTCGCGGTCAATCGGCGACTCTGACGACTTATTGGACAAGCTAAAAGCCGCCTTTGTCGATCAGCAATCCGAGTGGCTTCACGACCTGAACGCGCTTGCCGTTTGCACCAGAAGCGAACCCCTAAAAGAATCCTGAAATCTTTTCGCGAAGTCGTGAAGAAACGTCGGGGCCGTGCATCCAAAGAGCATCAAAGAAGAGATTCCCTCAGTGCGAGTCCTTTAAAAGCTCTTGGAACTGTCCGCCATGAACCGTCGTCACACCAACCCTGCCACTCGATTGTTTGCTGCTTTTGCAGTAATCGCGGTGCTGTTGGCGTCCTCGCCGGCCGCTCGGGCAGGATCACACGACGCGAAGCCTTGCCCTCATGCGTGCTGCCAATCGCAGCCGGTCGGGCACAGTTGCTGTGACGGCGAAACGTCGAACGAATGCCCTGCGATGGCTTCGTGTGAGACCAAAGTCTGGTTGCCGCCGCGAACTTCTGGCGACGATCCGTCGCCTCGCGGCTTGGAACGCAGCGACTTCTTGCGGATCAGTTGGAAGACCGAATCGGTCGCCTTTGGTCGACCGGATTCTTTTGTCCGTCCCAACTCTCTGATTGATTGGCACGTTCGTCTTCAGATTTAGCGGTTGGCTCTGCTTCGACCTGCGAAGCCAGACCCAATTCAAAAAACGAAGATGTTTCTGTTTCCCAATCGGTGCATGTCGATGTCGGCTGCGCCATCAATCCTGGAGTTTCCAAAATGTTAGCGACTGTATTCTCTGCTGTTCTGTTCGCCGTTTCCTTCGTCCCCGCTGGCAATGTTGACACTGCCGCCTCGGCTGGGCCGACGTGTTGTGCGAAGCACGCATACTGCTGCACCGTCCAAGCGGCGTGCTGCGGCAAGCAAGCTGAAACGACAGCAACCACTGACGAAGTGGCGAACGCGACTTCCCAACCCACGTGCTGTGCCAAGCGTGCCTATTGCTGCTCGGTGAACGCACGATGCTGTGCGAAGCACGCTGGAACGAACACTGCAACCAGCGACGTCGTCAGCGCGGCCGGTCAACCGACCTGTTGTGCAAAGCGAGCGTACTGCTGCAGCGTTGGTGCTGCCTGCTGCGGAAATGGATCGGCAAATGCAACAGAAGTCGAGCCTGCTGAACTCAGCTAATCGCTTCTGATTGCGTTCGATCCCACATCAGCCGGGCGAGCCTGAACACTCGCCCGGCTTCTCTGTTTAAGGTGCCATCATGGACACATTCAAACACCGATGGCATCAGTTGCCGATTAGCCGGCAACTGCTTGTCCTCGTCAATGCGATTCTCTTTGGGTTTGTCGTTCTGTTTCTTGTCGTTGACTACCGCGTGAGGATGGATCGGCATTTGAACGAGAAGCAGATCGCGTTGACCGAAGAAGCTAAAACTATGTACGAGTCGCTACTGGTCGCTGAACCCCACGGCGGCGAGGCGATTCAAAATCTGGTCGACAACGTCTGCGCTCGAATGAATACCGACGATTCGCCGGGTCACCATATTGCTGCGGATTGGCGTGGGCTTCCGTACCAGGCCGTCTCACACGGGCATGCTTCCGACGAAATGCTCCTGGCAATGCGGTCGGCAGCTGATTCAACCGTCGCCAGATCAAACGCCACCGGCGCGCTCGTTGTCGGGTCTTTCACTGGACCAGCGGGCACTGTTTACATATCCGAGAAACGTTCAGCAGTTGTGGGCGCAACACGCCGCTCGTTGTTGATCCAGATGTTCGGAGTCCTATTGCTGGGAGGGATTACCGCCTTCGTGGTCAGCGCGGTATTGCGGCAATTGATCGCCCAACCGATCCAAGGCTTTGTTTCGGCGCTGCGGAGTGTTGCCGCCGGAGACCTAAGCGTGATTGCACGTACTCGAAGCTGTCGAGAACTGAGTTATCTCGCCGATCAAATCAATTCGATGACCGAGGCACTGGACCACGCTCAGCGCGACCATCGCGTTCACATGGAAAAGGCACGCCAGATTCAACAGAACTTACGACCGACGGTGAATGGATTGGTTGGAATCGACGTCGCTGAACTGTTCGAGCCGGCCGACGATGTTGGCGGTGACTACTACGATGTGATTCCATTGTCCGATGGGCAATATCTACTCTGTGTCGCGGATGTATCGGGACACGGCGTGCCAGCCGCGATGGCGGCGACGTTGTTGAAGGCGTTTGTGTCGGAAGCGGCAAAGAAGTCATCCAGCCCTGCCCAAATTCTGACAGATGTCAACGAACGCTACTGTGAGTACGTGATGATGGGACACTTTGCGACCATGACGCTACTGGTCGTTGACCCAAAAAGGCGACAACTGACCTACGCAAATGCAGGCCATGAATTTCCGTTCTTGCAGATTGGACGCGAAGCACCGGTGCGATTGAATGTGGGCGACCTGATCTTGGGCGTGGAGGACGATACCCACTACAGCGAAGAAACAATCCAGCTCGGCGATACGGCCCGTTTAGTCCTTGTTAGCGACGGAGTGACTGAAGCGTTTGATCCAAGTGATGAGCAATACGGCACCGAACGCATCGAACAACTGATGAGCAACGTTCTGACCACGAACGCGCGCGAACTGATCCAAGAGTTCGAGGCATCGCTCGAAACATTTCGCGAAGGTCGCAAAGCGTTCGATGACACGACGCTCTTGGTCGCGCAACTAACGTAGTGCGAGTCGCCAAGGTTTGCGGATAGCCTACGGTGCGGTCGATTGTGGAGTCAACGCGGGCGATCTAGGTCGCGAACATCGGCGTTCGCGATAGGTTAGATCAACGCGAGGAAGGCAAACGCGTTTGTCTCGGACAATTCGCAAATGAGAGTTGAACATGTCTTCGTTTCGCAGGATGATGTGGTCGCCGAAAATCGTGAATGTTATTTGTCCGCAGATGCAAATTGAGTCCACTATTCTTGGAAAATAGTCACCGAGGGGTTGGCTTGCACCAGCGATCAAAGGTCAGCAATCCGCTGCTGTAGCTCGATTGCCATCGCGTCTTCTGATCTCGCAACCTTTGAGACGAGGTCAAAGAACTCTTTTTGGTATTCTCCAGTCATGGCGTTCGTATGCTCGCGATAGGCCACATCCAAGAACATCACAAGCGACTGAACCTGCCAGGTGTTCGCATCTGATGACTCGCACCGTTTCCCAATTTCTTGGCACCAGCAGGTGGCTTGCGGAAGAAAACAAGATCCGACTTTGCGGCTGATCCATCGAAGAGCAGACGCTGCGGTGGTTGGATCCTCAACCACCTCTCGGAGAAATGGCTCGATCGATTCTCTCATTGAATTGATCAGTTCAGCATGAAAATCACTCCAAAAGCTCTCGTACGACTGGTCCACGCACAGCAGCGATGCTAGCAATTCGGCACGAGCAGGTTTCCAACCTTCACCGACCTTTGGATCTTTCCAACCGTCGTGGTTTTCAACGTACCGGAGCATTAACAGCCAGGTCTGAGCGAACTTTGCGGCATCGACCGGCTCAGCAATAATCGGTCCCATCCAGGAATGAATGAGTTGCTCAATCCATTTCGGAGATCTAACGCCGAGATCAAAAACTTGCCGCCATAGCAACGCAGCGTGTTCTGGATCGACGGTGTATTTGAGCTCCGCTCCGATGCGTTCCAGTATCGCGCGTTGACCATACATCGTTGGATAATCGTCATCCTGTCGGACAATGAGCTCGCCTTCCGTCGAATATGCTCTCAGAATCTCGAGTTCGTAGTCGAGCAGAACTTGGACCGTTGCCATTCTGGCTGACCGCTGGTCCTCACTTTCTGCGCGGACACATAGAGGTGTGTTCCTGACAATAGTCTCAAGAATCGTCTCCTCGACGGGCAGCTGCTTGTAGCACTGTTCATCATCATCAAACCGACGCGAAGTTCTCCAGTTGGCCCAAAAAAACTTCGGCGGCGTGAGTGACAATTCGTCCAAAACGGGAATGCTGGCCTCGTATGTACCAGCCAAAAACTGTTCTTCGCGGCTCGTCAGCCAAGCATCCCTATCAAATCCGGCCGAGTCCCGCGGCAGCGTCGGATAGCCGGGTGGCGAATACCAGAAAGCGGATGCGGTGTCGAACATCAGTCGGATGATCCGCGGCCCCCACGGGCCAAGTCGCGTCCAACGCCCCCATGCCGCGCGAGTGATCGCACCATGCAAGTGACCGCGATGACTCACGATGCACTGAAATACCCACTTTCTGTAATCTATGTTGCCAGCATCTCTCGCGAGCAAGTAGACAGAAAATTCGGCCAGTTGATCTAAGAACTGAGGAATTGCTCCGGCTTCGATCAATTCATCTGGCAGCTCGATCATTGGCTTTTGTACCAACGTCAGAATCGCCGAGACAGTCTCATCCTCGAGTCCATTCTCAACGAGCCACTGCTCATGCCGTAACAGAAGAAGCAAAAGCAATCCGAATCGGTTGTTGCTTTGGACCGCGGCAACGACCGGGTCATCCGATTCCACGCGTTGAGCCAGAAGTTCTTTGGCAAGACTAGATAGTTCGGATTCCGGAAACTGGTTGTTCAGGTAAAACCAATGTTCAATCGCCTGAGCCTCAGCAATTGCATCCTGCAATAGTTTCCGCTCAATAGCCGGCGGCTCGCTTTCGGTTTCGACAAGTTTCGGATCGACCGTTTCGTCAAGGACGATAGGTTGTCCGACTCCTCGTCTTGCCGCTAGGGCGGATATCGCATTGAAAACATCGCTCATGCGATCGGTCGAATTCACCAGGCGCTTCAGATTTTCAGTTGCCGGATCACTCCAGTCCAATTCACCAATATCAAGAACCGATTCCGCGATTTCGACAATGCTCTTTGACCGAAATCCTGCGAGAAGCCACGCTTTATGCTCGTCAAAGAACCATTCGCCATAGTCCAGCGACACATTGCAAAAACCTGGCTGTTTTGGGTTGGCCGAAATGGTTTCCGCCCACAACAAAAGAACAGGCGAAGTGAGCAGCGGTTTCAGGGGGCCTTGAAAAAGCAATGGGTGACGCCGCCCAAGGTCAAACAGGACGCCAGCTATCGCGACACACTCGCATTGTTGCAACAGCTGTGTTATCAGCTGATCGACGTTTTTGCCCGACTCCATCTGATCGCCAAGATACTTTTCCAAGGCAGATAACGCTGGCACCATGGACTCGCACGCCGACATGAGCCCTCGATTCCAGTGAAAGCTGTGTTCGTCTCCTTGCCAATCGACGCCGTGTTTCAGCGGAGATCGCACACGCGACAGTACCGCGTCTGATCCGCTACTATCAATGCTTGCCAATTGACGGGAAGCAGCGAAATTTGCAAACTCGCAGATCAGCTTGATGGCAGCTTTTGGGTTGACTGCTAAGAACGATAGGTACGGCCCTTGGCGATAGTGCTTTCCAGTCGTCGAGAAGAAAAGTCTCTCGATGCCATTTTCGTTGTAGCCTACGCCACCAGCGTGATACCCCTCGTCGACATCTTCCGATCGGACCTTAATCGAAACGGCGAGAATAAGGCGTGTCGCCAGATCAGGGGCGTCCTTGAAAATTGGCCACATCGCGTCGCCATCCAGGCAAGCTTTTCGGAACGCAGCGTGAGGAGGATATGCCGGACCATTGGGCCATGGGGTTAGATCGCGAACAGGTTCGTTAAGAATCTCACTACGTTCTTTCTCCCACTCCAATGCTCTCTCTCGCGCACGTCTCGCTTGATGGTGATCTGGGTTCAAACCGGCAGCATCGAGCAGAAGTGGAGTCACTCTCTGTGGATCCTCTTCAAATGCAAAAAAGACAGACTTGAAGATGTCTTCGCGTTCCTCATCATCTGATCTAAACCATCGTCTTTCACTCGCAATCTGGCTTTCACACACAGCGATAGCGATCTTGCTTGCTTCAGCGCGGAAGTCCCAGTGTGTAGGGGTCATTTCAAGCCACATCTGCGATATTTTCGCGGCATCATGTGACATGTGTTCGACGACGGCCCCAACATGCCGCTCCAAAAACTGCAGTAGTGAACCGAACGCGGCTAAATATGGCTTAGGATCACGCTGTATCGTTCGGAGTACTGAGGTCAGCTCTTCGCCAGCTGCCTCTTTACGGGCTGCGAGCAATCCGGGGACCGAGCAAATCACCATGGCGCGCCGTACAAGACGTTTTGCGAGCAGCGCATCTGAATCAAACAATGGTTCGGACAGGTTTTCCAGAAGCTCGTCCGGATTTGCAGAGAAAACAACGGCATCGAGGAACAGGTCTGACACAGCGGTTCCTTTCCCTACATACCGGAGCCACGTTTCTGTCGATGTATCCTGTTCCAGGAAGTGAATGCCAGCCATTCGGATGGCTCGATACCATTTCGGCCGCGAGCTTTTTGCTTCCAGGGCGTCCGACATCGTTCGCCCCTGGTCGAGAAGCCACAGCATCCGAGCCCAATCTGCGTAGATGTCGTGAGCAAACCGAAGCTTCATTTGGTTCCGCACCAAAAGCGATCCGTTCACTGCCGCGTCAATCGGACTGGCAAACGCTGGGAGGAGAGATTGAGTTGTTTCCAACTCCGACTCGTCTCCCTGTCGTCGACCAAGCTCCAGTAGCAAGTTACTGACATCCGTTCCATGTTCGGCCGAAATGCGGTGCTCCCAAACCCAATGAATCAGGTGGGATTCACCAATTGCGTTCAGATGACTGACATCTTGATCGCTCGCTATCCGCAAGAATGCGTCAAGAATGATGGGGCGTCGATAAAGTGACGGAAGGTTTGGTGAGAGATAAAGACGTATCAATGATGGCCGTGACTTGATCGCTGCGAGAGCCTCCGTGGTCGAAAAGCTATCGACGATAATGCGTTTCCAAGTCTTCGCATCAACGTTGTTGTCATCAAGAAATCGCAACACGCGTTGGTATTGCTCTCGCTGGCAAACCAAGACAACACGCAAAGTTGAAAGATGCTGTGCTGCTAGAACAAATTTCGCCAAGTTTCTGATCTGACTGCGATTTGCCGCTTGTTCGATGCCGTCGATCACAATGACCTTGGATCGCTCGGACGTTCCCGAAAATATCTCGCGAATCGTATAAGGCGCGAACAATGTTGATTCATTGTCTGCAATCTCGCACGCGGTTTCGAGTCGGAAAAAGAATGACTCAGTGAGTGAAAAACTTTTGTCGATTGCGTTTGCAACCGCCGTGGACTTGCCAACTCCTGAATCACCGAGGACAAATGCGTTGATTGGATCCTGAGACCCCAAGTAGTCGTCGATTAAAGTGTCAACCTCGGTGCGGGCGACTTCGACATCCCCACCAAGTCTTCTTGGTTGTAGCTGTAGGTCGTCATTAGATTTTGAACGTAAAATCCGAAACGCAGCGTTGAATCTTGGTGATGCCTTCAATTGGATGGTAGTTTTCAAACAATGGATCAATTTGCCTCGATCCATGTCGCCGCCGGACAATCGAAGCGTCTTCGCAATATCCCAGATGTCTCGCCACAGCTGTATTCCCGAGGCAGCTTCTTCTCGCTCGCACATTAGGCGGCAATGTTCTTGCACAGTCTGCAACGAGAGAGATGTTGTGGATCCGAAGTCAAAGTTTCGGACGTGCAAGGACGCTACGAAGTTCTGCAGCGAATCCTTGCCGTCCGGAGCAACATCTGCGAGCGAGGCTGGTAGTTCAAGCCATTGCAGCCACTTTTCTGCATCCTGCAGATTTCCTGGTTCTACAATACGCGTTGGAAAGCTGTCGTTCTGCTCGCGTGCTTTCTCGACCAAGGTTTCAATTTGGGTTAGCCGTGGAGAACCATCGAACTTGGCGAACAGTCCAAGGCGGTCGCGCCGAAGATCGAATGTTCGAGGCCTTCGTTCTGTCGCAATGAGGTCTGACCACGCATGATGAACGAACTCGCGTCGTTCCGCAGTTCTTGAAAACAGCGGAAAACTCTTCACGCTCACCGGAATCAACCACTCTTCGGCCCCATCCGACTCATATTGCAACAAGAGGTCGTCGAGCTTCCATCGGTCATCTTGCTTCTGAACGCTAACCTGCACCAGCCGCGTACCTTGCTGGTTCTGAAACGCTTGCTCCGCTAGAAGTTCGACTAGACATGCAGCGACGACGTCGACTTCAAAGAATGTACCTTTGCCAGCCGTTAAACTGGTAGGAGAGACATCAGATGCTAGTTTGGCTTGACTCATTTACACAGTTTATCAGGCCGCTAAGTATCCGAAAACGAGACAACCTCGTTTGGTTGGCGTTAGCTCTGGCGATGTGCAAAACAAGAATCCGGCCCGTTGGTTTAGATGTCACTCTCCGTGTTGGACCGATTGAGAGCAAAGTGGTTCGTGCAAGGTGTCGTACCGGCCGCGGTTGTCAATGTTTATCGCCAACATATCGGCCAAGTTTGAAGCCGCTTGTTTCTGAGAGTGTTGGGTACGTTGCTCGGCATAACGGGCCAAGCCGAAGAAGTGATGCTTGGGCGACGTTTTGGAAACCCATGCGGTCGACTGCTTTCAATGCTCGTTGGTTGGAGCCTTCGGTGGTTAGCACCAGCGTTTGGATTCCATCGGTTTGCAACTGATCGGCCATTTGGCTCATGATTGCTGCGTAAAGGCGACGGCCTCGGTAGGCGGGCAAGACCAGCACTTGGAATACGAGCGCGGCATCGTCGGAGAGCTGGATTGGCAGACCCGTTTCGGGCTTGCCGTCGTGGTTCATCTGGCCGGGAATGTCTCCGAAGGCGACCCAAGCGAATCCGGCGAGCGAATTGGCTTGGAACGCTGTGAAGCACCGGGCATGCCCAGCATCTAGCATCTCAAAGTCACGTTCTGGAATTTGATATTCCAGTTCGTGCGCGTGCGAGCGAAGGCGATCGGAGGAACACGAGTCGATCGTGTATCCATCGGGGATGGGTGTTCGCGGCATCTGGTCAATGGGCGATTGATAAAATTGACAGATATTCGCAATCGCTATTCGCCGCATCGCTCGGTACGGCAACCACCGTAGCGAGCGTGAAGATGTAATTTTCACAGTGGGAATCCGCCAGCGTTAGTGGCAGCAGCTTCCGCCGCCCGACGAAGGGCGGGGCGATGCTGAAGTGGAAGCAGCGGAGAACGAGGTTGCTACTGGCGGTTGATAGTCAGTTTCGTGGTCAACCGCCGTGTCGTATTGAATGTTGGCAGCGGCCTGTTCGGAATATTGCTGAGCAGTCATAGACGGCTCGTCCTTTCGATTGCCAATCCAGGGCAGCGATTGGCATCCGGCAGACAGCGAGAGGGTGCAGATGAACGCAGCGGTAGCGCAGGATTTCCATAGCGATTTCATGACGACTTCCTTGTCGTGAGTCGAAACAAAAAAGGCAGGGACGGCGTGGTGACGTCATCACTTGCGTGAATCAGACGCGACACCGCCCCCGCGTGAGTCAGAGGGGAAGCGAGGAGCCAATTTGCAAACTCGCTCCCGAGTTGATTAACGAATTGTTGGAGCTTCGACTCCTTGTGATTTCAGGACAGCTAACCACTTGTGCGGCTCGGCTGCGATCTTCTTCGCGCATCCAGGGCAACAGATGTAGATTGCTTTCCCGGCCGCGTTGACCTTGTACGGTCCCCCCATCGCATCGAGCGGTTCGTCCATCACGGGGCATTTATTCTGGGCAGCGATAAATGGAACATCGGCAGAAACTACTTTGAAAATGCCGTCGCGTACTTGCTCGGTTCCGGCGGGGACGGACGCTTGATCGCCGTTCCCATAAACCATGGCGAGGTACTTCGCTGGTTCAGCTTGAATCTTCTTGATGCAGCCTTTGCAGCAAAGATAGATCGGTTTGTCGCCAACCATCACCTTGATCGGTGTGCCCATGCCACCGAGAGGCTCATCCATCACTGGGCAAACCTTTTGAGCCGCAATGGCCGCTGCGTCGGCTTGCGTTGATGTTGAGACAGTAATCTTTGCCGCCGTCGTGACAGCGGGCTGGCCACTGTTTTGCGGACCGTTGCCATAAACCATGGCGAGGTACTTCGCTGGTTCAGCTTGAATCTTTTTGATGCAACCTTTGCAGCACAGATAAATCGGCTTGTCACCAACCATCACCTTGATCGGTGTGCCCATGCCACCGAGAGGCTCATCCATCACGGGACAGACCTTTTGGGCGGCAATCGCGGCAGCGTCGGCTTGTGTCGCTGTGGTGACCGTTATTTGCGGGCGACCGGCAGCATATTTAGCCGGGTCTGACTTGACCGCGTTCACACAGCCGGCACAACAAACGTAGAGTTTCTGTCCGTTCACATCGACTGCCACGGGATCGCCCATACTGCCGAGCGGCTTTCCGCTGACGGGACATATCTTTTGACGGCCAATTGCGGCGGCGGCCAGTTGTTGCTCGCTGGCGGGAACCGTTGCGACCTCGTTGAAACTGACGACATTTCCGCCCGAAGCCGTCATGCCGACCAACTGAATATCGACGTCGATTTGCCGACCAGCAAGCTGCGAAAGATTCACTGGAGCCGTTAGCGCTCCTTTGCCGTCGGGAAGCAAGTCGTAGCGATAGCGTTTCGCGTTGCCTTCAACGCGCACTGAGACAGCACCGCGTCCCTGGTCGACCGAGACTGGCTGGCCCGTGCGATCGTAGACGAACATTTGCAGCCCGCCTTGGGAAACAATTGTTTCGATTTTCAGGTTGCCGGTTTGTTTCAGACTGCCGCCATGCGGCCCCACTTGAGTTGCTTCTCGAGCCTGGGTCATGCCGGGCATCGCGTGGTTGCGTCCAGCGTGGTCGTGCTGCGATTGAATCGTTTGCCCAAACACAGACGATGTGAACATCGCGAGCGAGAAAGCAGTGATAATGAGTGTTCGTTTCATGGGAGAACTCCGTTGTGAAAGTTAGGACGCCATCCGTTGGGTCCGTCGATCTTGGTGAGGTTGATTGATTGGATGCCCGAGTCGTGAATTCCTTCACGGGCAAATGAAGAAATTTATGCCGCTTTCATGAGTTCCTCCTCCGGCATCGCTTCGGTTCCTTCCCAAAGCTCGTCTTGAAATCCAAATCGCATTTTCAATTCCAGATAGCCGCAATAGAGCGTCGGCACGATGAATGAAGTGAATGGTTCGGCTAGCATTCCTCCGAACACTGGAATCGCCATCGCTCGGGCAACGTCAGCCCCACGACCTGTCGCGATCAACACCGGAATCAATGCGGCCAGCGTCGTCACCGTGGTCATCATGCAAGGCCGAATGCGTTTGAGTCCCGCTTCGTAAACCACGATGCGAATGTCTTCGACCGATTCGATCTTGCGTTTCTTGAGAAGTTGATGGATGTAGGTCGCCATCACGACGCCATCGTCGACCGCGAGACCGAACAACGCGATGAAACCAACCCAAACTGCCGTGTTGAGTTCCACGCCCATCGTTGCAACTGCGATCATGCCACCAGCGAAGGCGACTGGGATACCGGAGAACACGGCTAACGAAATCGAGAGATTTCGGAACTCCATGTAAAGCAACATCAGATTGATGCAGATCACCATCGGAATGATCCACATCAAGCGTCGATTGGCTTCGATTTGATTACGGAAGCTGCCCACGGCTTCGAGGGAATAACCGGCTGGCAATGACAACCGATTCGGGTCGGACGAAGGCAGCGACTGTGCCACGCGAAGCTGTTCTTCGATCGCGGAGACCGATTCCAAATCGCCCTTGCTGCCATTGGTCATGAAAGAAACGTGTGCGACGAGTCGACCGTTTTCGCTGTTGATTGCACCTGGCCCCCAAGTCGTTTCCAGCGTTGCGAGTTCTTCTAATGGCACAACGGCCCCCGAGTGCGTGACGACGGGCAATCGTTTCAGACCGTCGATCTGTTCGCGGAGGTCGCGGTTGTACCGAAGCCGCACGGGATAACGTTCTCTCCCCTCGACCGTTTTAATCAGGTTCATTCCGCCGAGGGCTGTTTCGATGACTTGGTTCACCATCGACGAACTCATCCCGTACCGCGATGCCGCCTCACGATCGACGGTGAACTCGACGTAGGGTTTGCCAAGCACAATATCGGGATTGACGGTGCCGGCGTTGATCAGTGGCGACTTTTTCAATTCAGCCGAAACATTCATTGCCGCGTCAGCCAATTCGTCAAGCTGGTTGCCGTAAACTCGAATGGCCATCGGTGCCTTGATGCCAGACTGCAACATCACCACGCGGCCCTCGATCGGTTGTAGCGCCGAGGCGGGCGTGACACCTGGCAACGTAGCGACTCGGTTGATTTCGTCCCACACGTCGCGAGCAGTGACGCCTTCTCGCCACTCGTTTTCGGGTTTGAGCATCACGTAGGTTTCGACCATCGCTGCGGGCGCGGGATCGAGCGCCGATTCCACGCGGCCTATCTTGCCGAGCACATCTTTGACTTCGGGAATCTGGCCGATCAGCACGTCCTGGGTTTGTAAGACCTGCATCGCTTGCGAGAAGCTCGCCGCCGGGTACAGCGTCGGCATGTAGAACCAACTTCCCTCGTCCAAGGCGATCCAGTCGTCACTTTGCAAACCCGTGAAGACGTGCTTGGCGTCGACGTAGCCGGGGAAATCATTCAGCTCGGCACCAAATAGGTTCGCGAACTTCTCGATCGGACGCATCACTGTCGGCATTCCGATGTAGGCTCCTACACCGATGAACAGCAGCACTAGCGGAAACGAGAGTGCGAATGCTTTGTGATTGAGCGCATGTCGCAGTCGCGCCGCGTAAATCCAGCGAACGAAGCGGCTCGACGGAATTTCTTCGATGGGTCGAATTCGTTCTCGCATCAACTGCCAACCGCCAATGAAGCCGATCATGGCTGCGACTGCGGTCACAATCCAAGTATCCAGGCCAAAGCGTTCTGCCAGTCGCGATCCCCAAAGGAAATGTGATACGGCACCTAGCAAACCGGAGAGCGACAACGCAGAAACCAACGCGGTTGATTTGCGACGTACATTGCTTCGCAGCATCAATCGACATAAAGCCGGCACGATCGTGACGGCAGCGATCATTGCTGCAGCAATCGCAAATGTCTTGGTATAAGCCAGCGGCGAAAATAGCTTGTAATCGCGACCGGTCAAAAAGAAGACCGGCAGAAAGCTGACGATGGTTGTCGCCACGGCAGTTACGACGGCTGGTGCGACTTCGACCGTTGCTTCGTAGACAACTTCCGCACGAGGTTGCTTGATTCTCGCCTCTGCGCTTCCTGATTCCCAATCAGAAAGGTGTTGGTAAATGTTCTCCGAAACGATGATTGCCATGTCGACCATCGTGCCGATCGCGATCGCGATGCCGGCGAGCGACATGATGTTCGCACCGACGCCGACCACCCGCATCGCGATGAACGACATCAGTACGGCGGCAGGCAAACAAATTGCGACGACAAAACTGCTGCGAATGTGCAGTAAGAACAACAGGATGATGATCGCCGTGATGATGATCTCGTCACGTAACGCATGCGTCAGCGTCGCCATCGTCTCGTCAATCAGTCCGCTGCGATCATAGACGCCATGGATGGTTACGCCTTGCAGCGATGGTGTGATCGCGGCGATCTTCTCTTTCACGCGGTCAATGACGACTCGCGGATTTTCGCCATATCGCATCACGACCACGCCGCCGACCGCTTCGGCTCCGTTGTAGTCCAGCGCACCGCGCCGAAAGTCAGGACCAATCTGCACAGCGGCAATGTCACGGACGCGAACGGGAACGCCGTCACGCTGCATGATGACGGTGTCCTCGATGTCCTCGACCGCCTTGTCCTTGTCACCACCCGAGCCGAGGAAGCCCGTACTACGGACGATAAACTCCATGCCAGTCGTTTCGACGGTTTTCGCTCCGACGTCAACGTTCGATCCCTTGATCGCCATCGCCAATTTGTCCAGCGACACGTTATGGAATCGCAGCTTGTCGGGATCCACTTCGATCTGATACTGGCGAACGTAACCGCCGATCGAAGCAACCTCGCTAACGCCCTCGACGGCTTGCAACTCATACTTCACGACGAAGTCTTGCATGCTGCGAAGTTCCGCTAGACCCATGCCTTCATCAGGTGGCTGCAATGTGTAGTAGTAGACCTGCCCTAGGCCCGTCGCGTCTGGCCCAAGTTGTGGCACAACGCCGTCGGGCAACTGAGACGCCGCACTGCCGAGTTGCTCGGAAACTCGGCTTCGTGCCCAATAGAAGTCGATCTCGTCTTTGAACGTGACCTGCACAAAGCTGTAACCGAACATGCTCTTGCCGCGCACCGATTCGGCACCCGGCACAGCCAGTAACGAAACGCTGAGCGGATACGTCACTTGGTCTTCGATGTCCTTCGGCGAGCGACCCGGCCAAGGCGTCAACACGATGACTTGGTTCTCGCCAATGTTAGGAATCGCGTCGATCGGAATCGACTTGAAACTGATCCAGCCGGCAACGCTCAAGCCGATCGTCAGCAGTACGACCAGCCAAGGTTCTTTGACGCAAAAGCGAATGATTAGATTTAACATGGTTCGTTTCCTTACTGCACGGTGCGAGCGATCGAGGGAACTTCGCCAACCGGCATCGCCATGTCACGAACGACTTCGCCGCAGGTCAGCATCTCGCTACCCCAGTACGGGTTCTGCAAATCGCCGCCGGGCTGCATCCAGTCGCCACCTCCACCGGGAACCATCGGACAGTAGTAATGCGTTAGCTTCACGGCCGTCTTCGGGCCACGAGCAACCGTCGCCGCTTTCAACATCGCGTGACTGACGCCGCGGTAAGCTTCGCGAGCGGTTTCCAACGATCCATCCATGCGAGACGCCGCACGGCGGGCGATTGCGAACTTACGTTGGGCATCGTCGGGGACGCCGGCCGACATTTCCAGTTCGCGGAGTCCTTCTATTAGCGTGTTCAATGCGACGGGCGGAGGCGTTTGGTCGGCCGCCATCGCACATTGAATCTCGAAGTAGGCGTCGTAGGTGCGATCAAGCGCTTTGCCAGCGTCGGTCGCCAACATGACCGGAATGGAATTGGGAAGCTCAAGCGGTCCTGGCGAATAGCTCGGTGCCTTCGTCGGGTCCATCAATGAGGGGTTACCGGCAAGCTGCATCTGTGAGTCGATCAAGAAGTTGCCTCCAGTGGCGACCGTCTCGCCAGCCGAAAGCCCTTCGACGATCACGGCTTCTTTGCGATTCATCGGGCCAACCGTGACTCGGCGAATCTCAAAACGTCCCGGTTCAGTTTCGACATAGATCACACTGTTCTCGCCGGCCAACAGCACGGCGTCGCGAGGAACGGTGACGACCTGCTGCATCGGCAACGGCTCCGCCGCGAATCCAAGCTGCGATGTCGGCACCAAATCCATATCGCAAAGCGGGCACTTGCCCGGCTGGTCGCGGATGACTTGCGGGTGCATCGGGCTGATGAACTTGTTCGCAAGTGCCGGATCGTAAACTTGGTCCATGGGTATCGCGGGAACGGTGACGCGAGCGGTCGCGTAGTCGCCTGGTCGCAGCTTGCCGTCGAAGTTCATGATCTCGACACGGACGCGTACCGTTCGAGTCCTCGGGTTCACGGTGGGGTCAATGAAAGCGACGCGGCCCGTGAATACTTCGCCCGGCATCGACTGAATTTCCGCTTCAACTTGTTGGCCGAATCGAACCGCCGATGCGTCGTCGGGAAACAGGTCAAGCATCAACCAAACACTGCTCAGGTCGGCGACTCGATAGAGCTTGTGTCCTGTTTTGACATAGTCGCCTTCGACCGCCGACTTCTCGATTACCGTTCCACTCTGCGGTGACTTGATGCGGATTCGCGACATTGGTTTTCCGGACTGCCCCAGCTGGTCGATCTGACCCTGCGTCATGCCAAGCTCAGCCAAATTCTCGCGTGCCATCTTGTTCAGATCGCCGCCAGAGATTTGAAAGCGTCCGATTTTGCCGTCGCTGTTCATGCTCATGATGAACTCGGTTTGGGCGGTATAGAGCTGGGGGCTGTAGATCAACGCCAGATCGTCGCCTTCGTTAACCTTCACGCCGGCGTAGTTGGCGTACATCTTTTCCAAACGGCCGTCGATGTACGCACTGATGGTCGACAGTTGGCTTTCATCGAAGTCGATCGAGCCGATGGTGCGGATGGTTCGATTGACTTCACCCATCGTGGACATGGCGGTTTGAATGCCAACGAGTCGACGGGCCGAGGCCTCAATCGTGACCGAGATACCGTCGCCGCCTCCGCCGCCGGTCGCTTCGACCAATTCCATCGCACAAACCGGGCAACGACCCGGTTCCGTTGATGGCGGCGTACACATCATCGGACAGATGTATCGCTTGTCTTCGCCACCGCCAGCTTCCGCCACGGCTTCGCCTTTGCTGCCCGAAAATCCGTCAGCGGTCAACCACTTCGTTCGCTGTGCGATACCGAGTAGGAAAAACACGAGGCCGGCGACGGTGACGATAGTTGCGGCTTGCACGCCTGTGCGCATGAGCCACTTCATTCCGCCACCACTTTGTGGAACGCTCGGTTGAGCTTCAACTGGCGGTATTGTTGCTTCCGTCGCAGTCTCGACTGGCTCGCTATCGGTCGGCGCATCCGCATCCACGTTGCTGACTTGGTCGTCAACGTCGGCTTCATCGGGCTTGATTGGTTCGTCCTGATTCATGACAGTTCTCACAGCGTTTTCCGGCACGCGATTGTGGATCCATCCACGAACGTCAGCTCAAGAGTTGACTGGCCGATGAAGCGACGGGGGGATCGTATCATCGACCAGTCATCGCCTCCAGGCTGTGACCGGTTCATTGTTTCGGGTGACGCGAATCAAATCGCGTAGGGATTGCATCTGGAAAGACTCCACTGGGAATGAGCGTGCAGCACCATTCACGTGAAAGCCAACTTGAAACCGAAGAGCTACGAGCGCGCAGCTCTCCTATCGAGACGACGCTAGATGCGCCAGATGCAAAGAAACCGCTGAGAGAAATGCGGTGAGTGATCGCCATGCGGCAATCGTGAAACCAGTTGATCTGGACGAATCGAAAGCCCAGCGTCTGAGGCGACGTGATCCAGGTACGCGATCACGACCAATTCACGAACTTGCGGAACAGGAACGCGATGAGGTGCTGGTGCAATCGGTTCCGAGCGAATTCCACACATACACGATGACAATGCAACCCGGTCTTGAACCAAGTTCTCGTCGTCGGGTTTCGGTGGCTCAGGCACGACATCGGAGATTTCTCCGAACAACTCATCGTGCTTTGGCCGTTCGGATTTCTTCTTGCAGCAACTGCCGGCGTCTTCTTCGTTGCCACTACAGCAGCCGCACAGATCACCGTCTGTTTTCACTTCACAGCATTTGCAAGCTTGGCAGACCGTTTCGGCCTCGCAGCACTGACCTTGAGCACATGTTCCCTGCGCAGCAACGATCGCCATCGGCTGAATCACTATTGCAGCGATCAGACAAAGATTAACGGCGGCGCGAATTAGGGGGGAGTTACTCACTGTGACCTTCCGAAAAGGATACCCATACACGGTATATGAACTGTATCGGAAATTTGGCCGAAGAGTTCAATAGGAATTAGCCGGTTAGGCAAACTTTGACAGATCAATTATAGCTCATTAGGACCTGAACGCCATGGATCGGCATTCTTCGAGACCCGGAAGAACCCAAGCGAAGCGCCTGCTGCTAGCAGCATTGGTTGCCGCGTCGGGGTCCGGTTGTGCCTCCCAGCGTGGTGTTCATGTAGCAAAAGTCACCACTGCGTCCGCCGAGTCGAACCCGACTTTGGTCGCGACCAGCGATGTCGATTGGCAGCAAGTCCTTAGCGAACCGGAACCTGGGGCCATTCAGCCCGCCGGCTACAACGACGGGGTGGTGATCGCATCGCCCGCCGTCTTCGCACAGCCCCCCAAGGAAGACGGCAAACGAAGTTTCGGAGACTTTCTGCAACTCGATCCGCCCAAGGAAGATGGGGAGAAAAGTAGTCAGGGAGATGGGGAGAAGGAAAATGAACCGGACGTGAAAGATGAAGGTGACGACGGCACTAGAGAGAAGAAGACCGAGAACGACGATTCAGAGAAAGACAAGAACGAGTCCAAAGACGACACAAACAACTCCCTGACTCCCGCTCTCTCTGGCTCTCAACCTTCCTACGGCCAACCCGTCGAGTATTTTGTTGGCACCGCACTCGCACGCCACCTAAAAATCCTCGCCGCCAAGCAACGTGTTGCTGCAGCGACCAACGTGATCCCGCAAGCCAAAGCGTTGCCTGACCCGACATTCAACAACACCTTCTGGCCTTTGCACGACAACGCCATTCAAACTGCGGCCGGCCGAGTCGCCAATCAGATGTCGGTCAACCAGATGGTGCCGTTTCCTGACAAGCTGAAAACCAAAGCGGTGATCGCCAGCCGTGAAGTGCAAATCGCTCAAACGGAAGTCGATGCGATTGCCCGCGAGATTACCGAGTCCGTTCGTCTCGCCTACTACGAAGTCTGGTTCGCGACCCGAGCGATCGACATCATCGAGGAAACCAAAGGCCTCGTCGCTGACCTGACGGATGTCGCCGAGGCACGCTACCGCAGCGGCGGTTCTCAACAAGACGTGTTGCGAGCACAACTCGAAACCGATCGGCTCGACGAACAGCTCATCACGCTTGCGAAACAAAAGCTGGTTGCCCAAGCCGACCTCGCCACTTTGCTACAGCAACCCGTCGGTATACTTCCCGAAGCGACCGATTCACTTGGCATCACAGACACTCCACAGCAAATTGAAGAGCTGATCGCGTTAGCCGAGCAGTGCAACCCGAAGCTACGCGGCCTCGCATGGGAAATTCAACGCGATCGCGACAAAGAACGCTTGGCTTGCTTGCAGCAGTATCCAGACTTCAGTGTCGGATTGAATTGGGGATTGGTCAGCGACAACCACGACGTTCTTAGCCCGGTGGCAAACGGGAACGATCAACTCAGCGTCAGCTTCGGAACGACATTGCCGATCTGGCGAGAGAAGATCAACGCCGGAGTCCGCGAAGCTGCTCACCGTCGCAGTAGCACGACTCGACGCCTGGAAGCCGAACGCGATGAACTGTACGGGAAAATCCGTCGCTTGATCGTTCAGGCCGACGCCCTGGTCGAGCAACGCAACATCTACGAAGAACGAATCATCCCACGCACCGAAGACACACTCAAGCTGTCGATCGCCGACTACCGAGGCAAACGCACGGACTTCTTCACGCTGATCGAAACCTACCGCGAGCTATTGATGTTCGAGACCCAACTCGCCCGCATCGACGCCACACTGGCCGGCACCATCGCTCAATTGGATCGGACAGTCGGCTGCCCCTATTGAAATAGCGTGGGGTAAGACACTCGCTACTCCCCACTCTCTTCGATCAGCCTCCGCAACTCCCGCCTTGCCCGGTTCAATCGTGACCCAACGGTGCCTTCGGGAATGCCGAGCGTTGCCGCAATATCTTGGTACGACAAACCGCTTTCTTCTTTGAGCGTGAAGATCGCCCGTAGCTCTGGATCGAGTTGATCGAGAGCGTGGCGAACCATTTCGACGCGTTCGTCTTGTTCGACTTGGTCGGTTGCCTCCATCGCAGGCTCGACGATCAACTCCTTCGTCCGGCGACGCTTCTTGCGTCGCAGATGCTGCAACGCTTCGTTAGTTGCTAGCCGATACAACCAGGTCTCAAACTTCGAGTCGCCGCTGAACTGGCTGAGCTTCGAGAACGCTCGCACGTAAACCTGCTGGGTCAGGTCGTCAGCATCTTGGATGCCGACCATCCGCACCATCAACCGATACACCCGATCGCTGGTCGCCTCGTAGATGTCGCGCAGCGCACGTCGATCACCGACCGAAGCGGCTTGCACCGTCGGTTCGTCAATCGAATTCTGAGCTGTGTATTCATGCGAAGGCTCCATTATCGCAATTCTACACATACCCACCGGGGGTAAACAGCGCGGCTCATCAATCTGACTTTGCGAGGAATACTTGGGACTATTGCTTGTACGCGAGTAGTCGCAGGGCGTTGAAGACGACGACGAGGGTGCTGCCTTCGTG
This sequence comes from Rubripirellula amarantea, assembly GCF_007859865.1. Taxonomy (NCBI): domain Bacteria; kingdom Pseudomonadati; phylum Planctomycetota; class Planctomycetia; order Pirellulales; family Pirellulaceae; genus Rubripirellula; species Rubripirellula amarantea. The sequence goes on from NZ_SJPI01000002.1 coordinate 1,732,150, forward strand.
CAGCGCAACTGCGGGGCCGATGTTGAGGCCAAGCAATGTCGCGGGGACGAGGAAGGCGACCATGCCGAGACTCATCCATAGGTTTTGACGGATGATGCGGCGGGTGGCTCGGCTCAGGCCGATGGCGAGTGGTAGGTGGTCGAGGTTGTCGGCCATCAGTGCAACGTCGGCGGTTTCGAGGGCGACATCGCTTCCGGCGGCTCCCATGGCGATGCCGACGGACGCAGATGCCATAGCGGGGGCGTCGTTGACTCCGTCACCTACCATCGCAACGCCGCCTTCGCTTTGCAGCTTCTTGATTTCGGCGACCTTGTCGTCGGGCATCAGGTCGCCACGTGCTTCATCAAGTCCGACTTCCTTGGCGACCGCGTCGGCGACTTGTTGGTTGTCGCCGGAAATCATAATCATTCGTTGGATGCCAAGTTCACGCAGCCGAGCAATCGTTCGTTTGGATGCTTCGCGTGGTGTGTCCATCAGTCCGATGACGCCGAGGTAACGGTCGCCGCGACGTACGATCATCGTGGTGCGTCCATTCTGTTCGAGCGACTCGACGATTGAACGCACGCTATCGGGAAGCGGTGGACCATCGACCTCTGTGAATAGGTCGTCTTTGCCAATGTGAACCAAGTCGCCTTCAACGGTCGCCTGAATCCCGCGTCCGGTGATGCTGTTCAGATCGGTCGCTTCTGGGACACTTCCCCCTCTCCCGTTCTCACCTTCTTCCAACTTCTTCTTCCCGTCGCGAACGACGGCTTTGGCGAGCGGGTGTTTGCTGAGGTCTTCAACGGCTATGGCGAATCGCAAGAGTTCTGACTCGTCGACGCCATCGGCCGTGCGAACGTCGGTGACTTTGGGTTCGCCTTCGGTCAGTGTTCCCGTTTTGTCGAATGCGATCGCGTCGATACTGCCAAGACTCTCCAGTGGCCCGCCGCCTTTAACAAGGATTCCGCCACGAGCTGCTCGGGCGACTCCGCTCAGAACTGCACTGGGTGTTGCGATCGCCAAGGCACAGGGGCTTGCCGCGACCAAGACAGCCATCGCTCGATAAAATGAGTCGCTGAAACTTTCGTCGATGACCAACGGTGCGAACATCAGAAGCACTACTCCAGTGATGACCGATGGAACAAAGTAGCGTTCAAACTTCTTCGTGAACTTTTGTGTCGGAGAAACTCGCGTTTCTGCTTCGCTGACCATCGTGACAACGCGGGCGAGCGTGTTTTCCGCCGCCGTCTTCGTTACTTGGATCTCGATGGAGCCGGATTGATTGATGGTGCCAGCGAAGGCACGATATTCAGCGGAAAGTGATTCGGGATCGGCCCCTGCGGCTTCGACATCGTCTACTGGGCGTTTATCGACGGGAACGCTTTCGCCCGTAATTGGTGCTTGGTTGACGCTGGATTCCCCAGCGATCACGAAGCCATCGGCGGGAACTCGTTCATCAGGCTTGATGACGACGACGTCGCCAACGACCAGCTCTTCAACCGGAACTTCGGTTTCCGCTGAATCGCGTCGAACGCGTGCAGTGCGTGGTGCGAGTTCGGACAGGGCTTCGATGGCACGCTTGGCTTTGCCCATTGCGTAGCCTTCCAGAGCGTGGCCGATGCTGAATAGGAATAGTAGCAATGCTCCTTCGGCCCAAGCACCGAGTGACGCTGCACCGGCCGCTGCGACGATCATCAAGAAGTCGATCTCGAACTTTCCAGCTCGAATCTTTTCAATCGCTTCGGTGACCGTGTAGTAACCGCCAAACACATAGGCTGCAACGTAACAACCCAGCGAAATCCATTCGTTAAGATCTGCAAACGTTTCGATCAGCCATCCGACCAACAAGAACACGCCGCAGAGAATTGCGAAGATCAGTTCTGACTTGGGACCGAAGATGCCGCCGTGAGCATGATCGTGTCCCGCGTGGTCGTATTCGGCTTCGTGACCTTCATCGTCGTGGTCATGCCCTGCGTGGTCGTCGCCAACCTCTGCTGTTTCGCCGGTCCATTCGCTCAGAGCGCCGGCGATCGCAGAATCGTCGATGATCTGTTTATCGTACTCGACGCGAACAGCGCCATCGGGTGACACAACTGCCTCGAGAACTCCATCCATGCGTCCCAGTCGCGACTCGATCGCCGAGGCACGGCGGGCGTGGGTAGAACGCGACTTGCTGAGCCAATGACCGTATCGCTGATCTAATTCGACACCGGCACGTTTTGCCAATTCTCGCACTTCGCCAGTCGAAACCACATTCGGATCGTAGTGAACGCAGATCTGCCCAGCCGTATCGTCCTCCGACTGAATTGCATGTGCCGAGTCGATGCCCATCTTTGCAGTGAGCAGGGCCGCCAAACGATTGACACAGGAATCGCCTGAGTCGGTTACCGTTGGCAGAAGCAATTTCAGTTCAATTTTTTCCTTTTCCATCATTCTCTTTCCGGCTCATATGAAGCATGACAAGATGCTTTCCCTGGTCTGATTGAAGGAGCAAGAGAACCCGTTTTTCTGGAGCCAACTTGCTTGTCACTTCGCGATATTCGTCAACGTCATGGATGGTCGTATCGTTGACACAAGCAATTGCCATACCAGCGGCAACTCCCTCGCGATACGCATCACTATCGAGCGCCACCTGCGTGATCATGACACCGTGTGCGTCGCCGGGAAGCTCCAATTCGTTGATTATGGACATGTTTAGATGTGAAAGCCCCAGGCCGAGCGACGAATCCAAATACTCGAACGATCCGTTGGGTGATATCTCTGATTGAATCGGTCCAACTTCCCGAGGTGGTTGTTGCATCCGCATTTCAATCTCGACGACTTTGTGTTCGCGAAGAACCGTCATGACATGGCTCTTCCCCGGTTCGGCATCGGCAGTCAAAGTGGCTGGATCGAAGGATTGGTTGATCGGTTCGCCATCGAACTTGGTCACTACGTCACCTTCACGCAGACCTGCATGATTGGCCGGTGAGTTTCTCTGGACATCTTTGACATACAGACCAGCGTTCACAGAGGAATCAATCAGAGATGCCATTTCGGGAGTCAGTGGTTGGGTTTCAAATCCGAAATATCCCCGTTCGACATAGCCCTTGGTTTGCAGTTGCTCGGCGATATCCCTGGCGATGTTGATGGGTGTTGCAAAGCCGATGCCCTGAAACTCGCCGGAAGTCGTGAATGCTCCTTCGATAATTCCGATCACCTCGCCTCGCAGGTTCAACAACGCGCCTCCCGAGCTGCCTGGGTTTGTCGCTGCGTCATTCTGAATCAACGGGTGCGGCGAGCTTGCGACCCAGCGCTGCGTCGAACTGATGATCCCGGCACTGACACTGCGTTGCAGGTCGTAGGGCGATGCAAGTGAGACGACCCAATCGCCGACCGAGAGATCATCTGAGTCGGCCAGCTTAGCTTCCGGCAGGTTTTCAGCACTTTCGAGCTTGATGATTGCGATGTCGGATTGCGGATCACAGATCACGGCTTCGGCGTGGAGTTTCCGACCATCGGCGGTTCGCACGAAAACGGCATCGGCATTTTCAACCACATGGCTGCATGTCAGAACACAACCGCGACAGTCGATGATGACGCCTGATCCTTGGTCGTCAGCCGAATGGCTGTTGGACGACGCCGCGTGCTGGTGGTTCGGCGAGTGAAATGGCTGCGGCAACTTTGCTTCTTCACGCCATCGCATCGGAGCCGTCATGCGTGGGCCGCGAAGTGCGTAGACTGTCACAATCGAAGGTGAAACGTCATCAGCAACCTGGCGGACCACACTCGACAGGCTGTTTGCCGACAGGATCTCCGTCGTTCGGTCGCGCGTTTTAGTTTCTACTGCTACCAGTGTTGACATCGCCAGTGATGCTGACAATCCTAACACTGCAAGACTCACAAGCTTGCTGAAATGATTCCGCATGATGATGGAACTCCGTTATGTTTATGTGGTTTCCGCACTCAGTCGCATTTGATTATTGCCATCGGTCATCTTGCCGCCGCGTACAGAATTCGTTCATACTTCAACCAGCGTCGCAGTTGACGCTTCATCACGCGGGCGACCGCGTACAACACAGCACCCGATGCCAAAAGGGCGTACCACGAGTTCTCAATCGCGACGCTACCTTCGGTTGCATGGTGCATGACAAATTCCAATGCCGGAAATGCGAACGTGATCACGGCGACTGCCGCAGACTCGGCACGGATGACTTTCGGGAAGTCCATGGGAACCTCAGCCTTCTTCCATTGACGCAATCGCGGAAGAAAAGCTGGCGTTTGAGTTGACCAAGCCATGAAGTCACGACCAAACTTACGCCGCAGGAACGCTTCCTCGGCAAACATGATGCGTTCGTAGTACAACGCGAACGCCATGATGTAGATCACGACCAGCCACGGTGCCAACGAGTGCATCACGATCCCAAGTGCAATCAGGAAATTGCCCAGGTACAGCGGATGCCTCACGACCGAGTAGAAACCGGTTGTGTTGAGTGACTCGGCGACTTGCGATTTCGTGTTTCGACCGGAGGTGCCTTCGGCGGCGTGGCCGATCGCATGGCAACGGACGAATAACCCGATCAACGACACGCAGAGGCTAAAGAGACTCCACGCAAAATGCAGATTTGGATACGACTCAATGACCGGATAGCGCATCGCCGCGACCAGGATCAATGGCAGCAAAACGAATGGCAAATAGCTCCGCCAGCGGAACAGCCATGATCCCGAACGGACAAATTCTTCACTGAGGGGCATTGAGTTTAACCTTGCGTTTTTAGTAGTCGGCAGTGCTGTGTACAAAACGGTTCCCGGTGCATCGGCTGGTGAGTGACGCGGTCCGGGAACCTAGCTGACGGCTGAATGGCAGCCGGCAGTGTTTGATTGCAGACTGAAGATTGGCGATTAAAGATTTCTAAATTCGATAGTGTGCACGCAATCTTCAATCTCCAATCGACAATCTTCATTTCGTTAAGCGGCTTTTGCCATTGAAACCTCATGGGTAACTCCAGCGACGAGCCGTATCGTGCGGTGCGCGAACGCGGCGGTGTCGGCGTCGTGGGTGACCATCACGATCGTGCGTCCGTCTTGGTGAAATTCATTCAGATAACTCATTACCTGCTGGCGGGTTTCTGAATCGAGGTTTCCGGTCGGTTCGTCGGCCAGGATGATTTGCGGGTCGTTGGCGAGTGTCCGTGCCAACGCGACTCGTTGTTGCTGTCCTTGGCTCATTTCCGACGGACGGTGATCGGTTCGATCGGACAAGCCGACGCGGTCGAGCATCTCCATCGCACGTTCTTCTTGTTGCTTGGCAGTTTTGCCAGACAACATCAGTGGGATTTGCACGTTTTCGCGAGCGGTCAGCCACGAGATTAAATTGAACGACTGAAAGACGAATCCGATCTTTTGGCCTCGCAACGCCGTGCGTTCTTCCACTGACAGGTCATACAACGATTCGCCATCGAGCATCACGTCGCCGGTTGACGGTGCGAGCATTCCACCGAGGACGGACAGCAGTGTGGTCTTACCACTGCCGCTGGGGCCAACGATTGCGATGAAGTCGTTGTCAGGAATCGTGAGGTCGGCGTTGTCGAGTGCCGTGACAATCTGGCCTCGACGTTCGTAGGTCTGGGTAACGGAACTGAGTTGATACATGTTTTGGTTCGATTTGGAATGTGATTTTGATATTGGAAGCACGACTTGTCGATCACGCGACGCAGCGATCAGGCGTCGTTGAAAACAAGGCACGGATCGAGGCCAGCGGCTCGGCGGGCGGGCAGTAGGCTGGCGAGGACCGCGACGATGGTTGCTGTGGCCATCCCCACGCCCAGCAGCATCGGCATCGGGCGTACATGAATCCCCAACAACTGTGGTCCCAGTACTGCCGCGACGATCGTGCCAACGACGAAGCCCGCCGCACCACCCGAGAGGCCCAAGATCGCGGCTTTACCAAGAAACATCTGTGTCACAAAATTGCGACTGGCCCCGATCGCCATCAGCGTTCCGATTTCTTTGCGTCGCTCGGTCACGTTGGCATACATCACACTGGCAATGCTCGCTCCACCGACCAAAAGCAGGATCGACAGAAAGACCCAAGACAAACGCGACATCAATCCATTGACGGCAATTTGTGTTTGAACAACTTGCGCGATCGTCACGATTCGCGTTTCGGGAAGTTCGGCGGACAGGTTCGTGATTAAACCGCCAGCGGCGTCTTCACAGCAGGCCATGATTTCGATGACGTTCACCACTGGCCCCGCACCCGACAAGTCTTGGACGCTGTGCAAGTGAGCGAACATGCGTCCGTCGTCGATCGTGCCGGTCGAAGGCAACACAGTGAGAACAGTGAAATCTTCACCGAGTAGCGGCAACGTATCGCCAGTTTTCGCACCAAGTTGGCTGGCGAGATCGCGTCCGAGGATCACATCGCGATCGCCTAATTCGGCGATGGTGCGTGTGGTTGCCAGTGAGTTCGGATCGTTGTCGCCTTCGCCGGTGTCAGCGGCGGTGGCACAACAACCGCGATCGCTGCCGACCGCATTGCCCAACATTCCGAGACCCTGCCAAGCGGCCTTGGCTTGGAATTCACTGCGTGGCAGGATGCCGGCCAGTGTGACAGGAATCGTGTCCACTTCCGCTTCGACGCACAACTTGGGAGCAAGATTTTCAACGCCAGGCAATCGAGCGAGCGCGAGACGCGTGACGTATTCCTCGGGCATCGTATGCCCGTGCATGGCGGCACCATAATAGTCCTGCAGTGTTACGCTGGGTGGCAACACCAAGACATTCGCACCGAGGGACTCCATGTCACCAGCGATCTTGCGTTCTGAGAACACGGTGATGTTCTGAATCGCAACAAGGGCTGTGACGCCAAGCGTGACGGCCAGCAAACTGGTGAGCATCGGCGTCGGCCGTTGCCAGAGTTCTTTCCAAATCATGTGTCGAAGTTTCATAGAATCCGTTCCTTTGACTTCTATTGGTTGAGAGATGTGTGGGTTATTGGAGAGCGGAGAGTGTCGAGCCCGGATCTCTTTCGATCCGGGCGCTCAACTCTCAGCTCCCTCTTTGAATTACTGCTAACGTCTTGCGGGCGTTGCCGCCTGTGCCGACTTGTGGTGCTTGCAGTTTTCGTCGTCGCAACATTTGCCAGCGGCGGCTAACTTCTCGGCCAACACATCGAAGCTGACGTTGGCGTTGAAGGTGCCGACCATGACGCCTGGAGGTGCCATGAATGCAACAACGGGTGTCGATTGGCCTGGTTTCACTCCGATCTTGGTCAAGAACTCAGCCTCGGCAGGATCGTTCGCCAACACGGTGACGACTTCGGTTCGATTGCTGTAAAGCTTGTCGGCTTGAAATTGTTGAACACCAACGGGGACCGTGGCACCGGCGGTGGGTTGAGCACACAGCAACACGAGCTTGCGGTCTTGCAGCGCCTTTAGAATTTGCGTCTGTCCAGGCGAAACGATTGCAGCGGCAAGTTGTTGCTCCGTCACCCGTCGTGGGAAAACGCTGCATACCGCACCGTTGGGAGCGAGGGTGGCGACCGCTGGCATCGGCATTCGGGTTGCGTCGAACTTTTTGACCAAGGCTTGCTCGGCGACGTTACCAATTTGCACGGGCACGACCACGGCGTCTTGCCGGTCGGCCAGTGTTGACTGCAGCGTGCCGTGCATCGTTTTTGTCGCCGCGTCGTTGCCGCGATAGAACAGCACGAAGGCAAACTGGTGGTTGGCTTCGGCCGCTTGAATCGCTTGCTCAGCAGGACTTGCCGCGTGAGCGGTTTGGGCCATCGCGAAGCAAGCGGTTACCAGCGTTATCGTCAGTGCGATTGTCGTTTGATTGAAAATCCGTTTCATCGTTGTCATTCCCTTGGTAATTGGAGATCGAAAATTTGGGGGTCGCAGATCAACGAAAGCAGATTGGAGAGTTGGATTTCAATCTCCAATCTACGATCATCATTCGTAAATCATTCGTGGTCGTGACCTTCGTGGTCATGGTCGTGTGCGATCGTTCCTCGGAACGATTTGCCGTTGATCGTTAGGACGAGTTTTGGGTCGGCTCCTTCTTCATCTAGGTGCTCGCCGAGTTCCGCGTCTGTCGAAACAAAACGCGACGACTTGCCTTGTGGGTCATTTGCATCAGGCGAAGCGGCCAGCTTGAATTGTTCCGGCTTGCCGTCATGTTTGACATTGATCGTGATCTCGGTCGATTCGATCGGGATTTGCTCAGTCGCGGCTGCGTTGAGTACATAAATCGTCACCGAACCAGTGTCTTCGTCGTGAACGAGTTCGGCGTGGTATTCCTCGTTGCCTAATTCGATCAATCCGCCGTGATGCGGTCCTTCGCTGGGGTGTGCGTGTTCGTCATGGTCGTCATGCGTATCGACGGTTGCCGGAGGTGCCGCTGTTTCAACGGTCGTACCGGATTCCTTGCAGCCGACGAAGCCGAAGGTTGCCGATGCCAGAACGAGTGTGAAGAATTTGCTTGAAAGTTTCATTGGTTTTCTCAGTGGGGGGTGAAGATTGGGAATTGAAAGTCGTCCGACCGCTCCGCCGGTCGGTCTCGAACATACGAACCGGCGGAGCGGTTCGGCGACAATTCGCTAGTGACTGTGCTTGACCTCGAAGCCGGTCTTGGCGAGCCATTGTTCCCAAGTCGTTGCGACCTCATGGGAACCCACTTCGATGTGCTTCCATTGCGGACAACGGAAACTCAAGTCGGCGTGGCCGGAATGTTGCTTGCTGTTCAATTCGCAGCCGAGTCCTTTTAGCATTGCTGTCAGCTCTGCGAGTTGTTCTTGGTTTTCAAGGTGCAGTGTTTTCCACTCGGTGATGCGGTAATTAACCTCTTCGACTTGGCCGGCCGCGTGACTGTGCCCGGCGTGATCGTGTGCCGCGTGGTCGTGACCTTCATGCCCAGCGTGATCGTCGCCGTGGTCCGCCGCGTGACCGTGCAGGGTCTCGAATCCTGCTTTCTTGAGCCACGATTCCCATTGGTGAGCTAGCTTGTCGTCGGCGACTTCCATGCTCTTCCATTTTGGTGAACGATAAACGACATCGGTGTGCCCACCGTGGTTGTCGATCTTGGCTTCACAGCCCAGTTTCTGTACGGCAGCAAGGTGCTGTTGCGCCTTGGCTGAATCGTCGAAGTGCATCTCTTTCCACTCGGGCAAGCAGAATGCGATCGACTCTTCGGCACTGGCAACGCTGCCAACCGATGTGAGTGCGACGAAGCACAGTAGTCTTGAAATTCGTTTCAACATAAAACTTTCCTTTTTGGAAAATGATCCGTTCGCTTCCTGTCTTAGGTTGCGGGTTCGGAAAGGGGTTGGGAGGTCTCTGTCGTCCTTGACCGAGATTGGTTGAGTGGTTGGTGAGATTCCTCGTCTTCGGACTCTTCAAACAGAGGAATGTCGGTTTTCGATTCGTTGACAACTCGCTCAGCCGATTTCAGTCCGATCAGCCAGAACAACGCGGGGTGAACGAAGAAGTCGAGTAGCGTCGAGCTAATCAGTCCGCCGAGAATCACGGTCGCGACTGGATAGAGGATTTCTTTGCCGGGTTCGCCAGCCGCCATGACCAACGGGACCAAGCCGATGCCGGAGGTAAGTGCGGTCATCAACACGGGAGCGAGTCGTTCCAGACCCGCCCGAACGATCATTTCTTTTGTCCAGTCTTCGCCTTCGTGCTGGACCAAGTGCAAATAGTGGTTGATCAGCAAGATTCCGTTTCGCGATGCGATTCCGGCCAGCGAGATGAAGCCGACCATTGCGGCAACGGTCAGCGTTTGGCCAGTGACGACCAACGCGATCACCGAACCGATGAACGCCATTGGCAGGGCCATCATCACTTGCAGCGAGAGATTGACGCTGCGGAACATCGTGTACAGAACCAAGAACACGCCCACTAGCGAGACCGCGAACAGGATGCCGATGACTCGAGATGCCGATTGCTGGCTTTCAAATTGTCCGCTGTACTGAACGAAGTATCCCGGCGGCAACGACTCGACAATGGGTTGGAACTTCTTTTGAATATCCTGCACCACGTCGACCACACCACGCTCGGATACGTTGCATTGCAACACGATTCGGCGACGAACGTCTTCGCGATTGATTGTGTTCGGGCCGCCTGATTCATAAATATTCGCAACTGATTCCAAAGGCACCTTGCCACCGTCAGCGAGGTCAATCGTCAACCGCTTGAGCGTTTGCAAGTTCTCACGGTAATCCTCATCGAGACGCAGCATCAAATCGAACGTGCGTTGGCCGATTAAGATTTCGGAAACGACCTGTCCGTTGAGAGCCGTTTGGATGAACTCGTTGACTTCGACGGCACTGAGTCCGTAAAGCAACAGCTTGTCGCGGTCGAGTTCGATCCGTAATTGCGGAATGATGACTTGGGGTTCGACCAGCACATCCTTCGTTCCGGACACCGTCTTCATTACCGCTTCCATCTCGCCCGCTTTGCGACGCAACAGATCGAGATCGTCGCCATAGATTTTGATTCCAATTTGAGCCTTCACACCGGAGATCATGTGCGAGATCAAGTGAGCGATTGGTTGCTCGACCGCCGTGACGATGCCGGGAATGTCGGCCATCGCCTCGCGAATTTCTTCGAGCTGTTCTTCGCGGGATCGCGGCGATTCGGGATCGAGTTCCAAGATGAACTCGCTCATATTCACGCCCTCGGCGTGTTCGTCTAACTCGGCGCGGCCGGTACGTCGAATGAATCCTTCGATGTCTTCAATCTCTCGCAATCGAGTTTCGACGCGGCTAGAAATGTCGTTGGAAGTAGCCAGTGAAGTGCCCGGCGGCAACACGACGTTTAGTTGAACCGCACCTTCATTAAATGGCGGCAGGAAGTCGCGTTCGAGACTCATCAGGAACATCCCGGACAGGACGACCAGAACCGCTGTCACGGCCAAGTTAAAACGCGGAACCGTCAGACTGAAGCGAATAACCTTGTCGCCGACCCATTTGATCGCTCGCAAGATAATGCCGTCTTTCTCGTGCCCCTCTGATTTCACGCTGCCGAGCAACCAGTACGACAACACCGGTGTCACAGTCAGCGAAACCAATAGCGACGACAGGATCGAAACGATGTAGGCGATACCGAGCGGAGCGAACAGACGTCCTTCCATGCCTGAGAGTGCGAACAGCGGTAGAAATACGAGGATCACGATCATCGTGCCGAACACGATCGAATTGCGAATCTCGATACTGGCACGGAATACAACCAGCAACGGATGCTTGGGGTTATCGCTGGCCCTGTTCTCTTTGAGTCGCCGATAGATGTTCTCGACATCCACGATGGCGTCATCGACCAGTTCGCCAATCGCAACGGCCAAACCACCCAGCGTCATCGTGTTGATCGACAAATCGAAGATCGAAAACACGATCGCTGTCATTACTAGCGACAACGGAATCGCGGTCAGCGTGATGAATGTCGTGCGGACGTTCATCAGGAACAGGAACAAGATAATGACGACTAAGATGCCGCCGTCACGAAGTGCCTCGGCAACATTTTCAATGGCACGGTCGATGAATGACTTTTGCGTGTAGAGTGGTTCGATGCGGAGGTCACCCGGCAAAGAAGGTCGCAACTCATCAATTGCCGCAATCACATCTTCGGTCACTCGCCGCGTGTCGGCTCCCGGTTGCTTATTGATCGTAAGAATGACCGCAGGTCCACCGCTGTAATTTCTGTCCTCATCGCGTACCCAGGCTGAACTGTCGCCGCGTTTGACCTGCGCTCCTTCGACGACGCGTGCGATCTGGCCCAGCGCAATGGGGCGGCCGTCCTTCATCGTGACGACGACCTTTTGCAGGTCTTCAATGCTCTGGACACGGCCCAGGCCACGAACCAGCAATTCGTTCGGGCCTTGTTCATCCAAGTAGCCGCCCGTGGCGTTGTCATTGCTGTTCTGAACGGCTTGCTTGACCTCATGCAACGAAATTCCAAATCGCAACATCGCATCGGGGTCGACCAACACTTGAAACTGCTTGCGTCCACCGCCCATCGTGAAGACTTGCGAAACGCCAGGGATCGTCAGCAATCGCTGCCGCACAACCCAATCGCCGAGCGTTCGCAGTTCAAGCGGTTCGGTCGCTCCGTCGTCGCTCCACATTCCCAACATCAGGATTTGCCCCATGATGGAAGAGATCGGTGCAAGCGTTGGCTTCACGCCCTTCGGCATCCGTTCTTGAACGAGTTGCAGTCGTTCATTGACGATTTGTCGGTCGTTGTAAATGTCCGTGTTCCAATCGAACTCGACATAAATGACCGAGATACCAACGCCCGACGAACTGCGGACGGCTTGAACGCCGTTCGCGCCATTGACCGCCGTTTCAATCGGAAACGTAATCAGTGTTTCAACTTCCTCCGGTGCCAATCCCGGTGCCTCGGTCATGATGACCACGCGAGGCCGGTTCAGGTCGGGGAAGACGTCGATCGGGGCCAGCATCGCCTGCCAAGTCCCGAATCCCACCAGGAACAAGGCAACGGCGATGACGAGCAAACGCTGCTTGAGCGCAAATCGAATGATTGAATTAAGCATGATGTGGCTCCTTAGTGGTTGTGGCCCGCGTGTGGATCAACTCCACCGCCAGACTTGTTTTTGAGAGCCATTTGCATTTGATGAGCGCCACGCATTGCGATGACGTCACCGGGGAACAACGATCCGTCGTTGTCGATCACGGCGGAATACTGATCGCGGTACTTCACATGTACCGGCACGCGATCAAAGTGACTGCCATTCTGCTGAAACACGAACGTTTCCGCTCCTTCGCTCGCCACGGCCTCGACAGGCACCACGATTTGTTCCGGCATTTCTTCGACCGGTACTCGCAACTGCATCCGTTGACCGGGGACGTAAAGCCATTCGACGTAGCGATTGCCGTCGGCGCGATGATCTTTGGCGACTTCGTTGGGAAGGCGAACGTAGAAATTCAAGGTTCGCGACTGGGCATCGACTTGATTGGCGAGGTACGCCATTTCCAAGCCCTCGATCACACGGGATTTGGAGCCTGGTTCTTCCAGGATCGCGTCAACCGCCCAGCCATTTTGAGATGCTTTGCGAAGTTGCTTGATGTCTTGCTCGAACGCGAGTCCTTCGATGAACAGTTCCTCGTAGTCGGTTAGGATGCAAAGCGTTTCGCCCGCATTGATGGATTGGCCTTTGTGCACGGCCAAGTCTTGTAGGATCAACGGGCCAGTGTGTTTGGGCTGGTCATCTTTGACGTAACCCGCTTGAATGACATGCTGGGTCAATCGCAATTCATCTTCGCCGTGGCTGTCGACGCTCGGTGCGAACACTTGTAGCTCACGGAGCAACCGTCGCTCACGCTCGATTTGATCAACCTGGTTATCCGACAATCCGTGCAGCCGCAGCGATTCACGCATTGCGCTCAAGTTGGCGTTCAGTTTGTCGCGGGCGTATTGCCGTTCCAGCAAGACCTTGCCCGCGATCGCACCGCTACTGGTGACCTGTTGCAAGCGAGCGACCTCGCGTTGTTCAACATCGAGTTCCCCAAGCGTGCGAAGGAAATCCGTCTGTGCATTCACGAGGTCTTCGTGCGTCAAGCGGATCTGAAACAGAAGGCTTCCCGGCTCGACCGCTTCGCCTTGCACCGCATGAACATGCGTGACGACACCCGTCATCGGCGTTGCGACTTGAACTCGCGATCGTCCTGGTCGCTCGACGACGACAGCTGGCACCGTGATTGATCGGCGGAAGGTTTCCAGCTTGATCGGGCGGATCGTTTCGTCGGACAATCCAATGTTGCGGATCGCTTGCTTTGACAGTTCTAACGAAGTCGCTGCGTCATGCCCGGCGTGGGCAGCCTGATCGTGTCCAGCATGAGGATCAGCTTCGCCAGCCGCCTCACCTTCGTGCGATTCGCTGCCGCCACTTCGGAACGAAACAGCGGTTCGATCGACCCACGCCTTCGTGGCCGGGAACCAATGCTGCCAAGTGAAACCACCGACGATCACAACGATCAGCGTGGCGACTAACCAAACCCACTTCATGGGCATTTTGGGCATACGGATTTTCATGGTAACGAAACCAACGGAACAACTGCCGGAGAAACCAACCCACGATTCAATGTGTGTGGATCAGAGAAAGGTCAACGCGAAGAAGCGTCCGTGGCAGATGACCGGCGAATGCAGGCTGAATCAATCAGCGCAAACGAAATTCGCCAAGAGTGTCGGAGCCGATGCACGAGGATCGAAAGTCTTGACGACTTCCGCTACGGCATAGAGGCACAGTCACTCTCATCCAATCACGGACGAGAGCGGACCATTACAGACGCCAGACTTGCGTCTTGACGCGGAGAGGCGGATGCACCGAGTGCGGATCGGGCGGCGAACCGTACTCCGTCCGCAGTGCAGAGAGTTCTTGCGACGACAGTGACAATGAGTCCGTCAGCAAGGGCGACCAATCATAGGTCAAGATCAACGAAATATCGTTGTCTCGTTGATCGGCAACGATGTTGCAGTCGGCTTCGTCACAGGATTCATGCGGGCCATGGGAACCCGAACAAGGCGATTCTGAACAAGGCTGTTCGGAACCAACTTCAGCCGTTTCCTCATCAAAGCAATCGCAAGCGATCGAGCCATCAGCATTTTGCTGATGTTGGCACGAAGCTTTGTGACCTTCGTGGGAATGTCCGTCGTGTTCGTAGTCACCGTCGCAAAGACCGACCACGTGCGGGACGTCCACCATCACCTGGTCAACATCGTGACTGTGCGTGTGACCCGCATGAGCGTGATGCACACAACAACCCAGCAGTGCGTGAAGCACTACGGCAGTCATCGTCGAATAGGTGAGGAGTTTGTGAAACATGGTCGCTTTGTTAGGACACGGACAATCGGCGCATTGCGCCTAATCGTCGCAGTATTTCTATCGGCTTTCTCGATTGAGGGCTATACCGAAATCTTCAGCGGTCAGGTATTGCACGAGTCGTGCCAATCAAAGATTGACTGCGAATCGTTGGGAAATATCGCAAAACCGACGTCTGACAAATTTTTGAAACGTTGTCAATCTGACGTCGACACCGTCCCATCCTGAGACAGTTTCCAGCGGAATCGGCATTCAACCTAATGCTGGCTGAGCGTCAATCCTCGCAAACTATCGTCGCCGCTGTTGTCGATCACGGCATCCAAAGCACCAGTTAGGACGAAGCCATCAACTCGTGCGCGGGCTTGAGCCAGTTGCTGCTGCGACACGATATATTGCAGGTTCGTATCGAAGTAGGTTCGGCGGGACACCAGGACTTGAACGAAGCTCGTTTCGCCGGCTTTGTAGGCAAGCTCAGCGAGATTCAAACCGTCTTCCGCATTGGGCAGGATGTCAGTGGCGTACTGCTCGACAGCGACCAATGAAGAATCGTAGTCTCGCGAAACTTGAGCCAAGCGTGCTTTGATCGAGTTTTCGATCCGCTGGAGTTCGCGTGATGCACGCACGTACTCGGCACGGGCTGCCGAGATGTTGCCTTGGTTTTTGTTGAAGACCGGGATCGGTGCGCCAACTTGAAAGTTGATCATGCCGTTGTCCGTTCCGTTGTCATACCCGGATGCGAGCTGCAAATCTAAGTTCGGAATCGGTTGAGCCTGTTGGCGGCAAAGATTGGCTCTGGCTTGATTGATTCGTGCCTGTGCCGACTGCACTTCGGGACTGGATGCGATCATGGTGGATGCAACGATCGACCAGTCCAAAGCGGTTTCCGCGCCCGGCAGTGTGCCTTGTAGTGGAACGGGCATCATGTCGGGATTGCCAGCCAAGGCGGCCATCTCTCGCCACGCGGCGTCGAAACGAATCTGGGCTTGTCGGAGGGCCAAGTCAATCTCGTTCTTTTGAACTTTTGCTTGAACGATTTCCAGTTGCGAGCCTTCTTGCGCTTCTTTGAGTTGCTCGGCGATCTCGACACCCTTGTCAGCGACCGACTGGAAATCGCGGATTAAATTCACTCGTTGCTGTGCCGCCAAGGCATCGTAGAACGTGATACGAATGTCAGTCGCGATGCGATATTTCTGGGCTTCCAGCTGCATCAGTTGCGCACGCAAGGCTTCGTTGAGCACGGCGCGATTGAGCGCAAGTTTGTCGCCGGTAATGATCGTTTGTGAGATGAACACCGAGTGCTGATCGGTACCTTGGTCGGCGAGCTGGACAGCGCTGTAGCCGAGTACAGGGTTGGCACGCAGCCCGACTTGGCATTTGAAACCAGCGGCCTTTTGCGTTGTCGCGACCAATTCAGCGATGGTCGGATTGTTCGCCAAAGCCATCGACTCGATCGCTTCGAGCGTCAATCCGGCGGGTTGTTCGCTGAGGTAGTACTCATTGCCGGTTGAAAATGGCACAACGGCGACTTCGCTGAGCGACTGTTCGGACGAATTCAACGCCATGATGTCTCGCAAGGAACCGGCGGACTCCTCATCGGAATCATCCTCTTCCGTTGCAACGGGTTTGTCGTCATCCGACTTGTCGTTGTACGCGACCGTGATCACAGGTGCCGCAACGATGGCCGTCGCCGGTGTTGAGGCGACGTTCGCTTCGCTCGATTGAAGCATTGTGGGATTGTGAGCTGATGTCGCAACGTGATTGCCAACACTCTGGCAACCGGCCGTGAAACTCATCGCTGAACCCAGCATCAATGTCATACTCAAAGCCGCACGCAACCGCCGACGTCGCGATTGACGAGAACGATTGCTGGTCGGTTGTGTTGCGATCACCGCGTTTTCCTCCGTGAAAAATAAGACCAGCCGGAGTTTTCGATCGGTTCAGCATCAGTGAGATATTACGTCGAATCGTTGTAGTCGGACCTTCCCCAACTCTTTCGAGTCCGGTGGTGACGGTTGTGCGGAAGAAACCCGCAGAAGTGCCTGCACACGAGGCCAAATAACGCCGGAGTCCGTTCCGGCATGATTCATTCCAACAATTCAATGCCTCAGCGAGGACCTTTGTTTAATGGCACTTCGTTCAGTGCCCACCATGAACGTGCGTGGTCGTATGAGGAACGGCGTCCATGTGCGTTGTCGTGTGAGGGACAGCGTGCAGATGATTGCCATGTCGTTGGTAATCAATGTGTGTCTGAGTGTGAGGTACGTAGTCGGTATGCGTTTGCGTATGTAGATACGGTTGCTGATATGACGGTCGGTACGACTGATACGGTTGGGTGTAAGTCTGGCGAATGCCGTTTCGGTAAATGACACGTCCTTGTTGAGGATACACCTGACCCTGAATCACCGGACGACCCGAGCGGTATTGTTGCTGATACGGCTGCGTAACAGTCGGATAGCGGTTGTAGGGCGTAACCTGATCGAAATGCGTGGTGGTGTGAGGAACGCTGTCGATGTGCGTCGTTGTATGAGGCACAGCATCGACATGGTTGCCATGCTGGACATAGTCGATGTGTGTGGTCGTGTGCGGCACATTGTGTAGATGCGTGGTCGTGTGCGGTACGACCCATTGGGCCTGAGCGGTGGTCATTAGGGCCAAGACGGCAACGGCGACTGGGAGGAAACGTCTCATCAAACCAACTCCATACTAGCGGGATTTCGTGTGGGACAATCACGATCCGTCGGATCATTCGCATCGCCCAACAAGCGTCAGTCTAACAAACCAGGCGAGGGGGAGGGAAAGAAAATCGATCTTCCATGATTCTCGGCCTGTCATCTCATTCGCGTCACCTAGTCATCAATAAGACAACTCGACGTACTGCAAAACTGAGTTAATGAATGGTTTTTCAGTTTGGCACATGCAATGCGTTAGGAGGCTATCCAGCGGTACTTGCCGTGAACCTCCCCTCGAATGTCAGGACTGAACCTTATGAATCGTGCCTTCGCAATTGCCGCCCTCGCAGCAGGATTGTTCGCCTTTGCCGGAAATACTGGTGCCACCGCTAGCGACTACTTTCATGGTGGTCACGGCGGACACCACGCCTACTCCGTCGGCCATCACGGTGGCGGTCACCATGGTGGCTACGGTCAAGCACCCGTTCAAACGTATGGCAATTACGGCTATTCATCGAACTACGGCGGTAACGGATACGGCCAGACTTACCAACCGAGATATCAACCGCGATACCAGCAGCAGTACGCTCCCAGCTACCGATCGCAACCCTATCGCCAGCGAGGTGGCTTGCACCTTGATATCGGACGCTTTCACGTTCTAGGTGTTGGCGGCCATCACTAAACATTAAGCGACGCGAAGGGCTGGAAGTTGGATCGGCTTCCAGCCTTTCATTTGCGCATTGGCAGCCCTGAAAACTACCCGACTTTTCCCTATGCAAACATTACAACGGATTTGAAAACATGCCGAAGCCAATCATCGCCGTAGCTTGTCTCGTCGCCGCCTGCTCTGCACAGCCCACATTCGCCCAACACTTCCACGCTTACCATGGCCACCATCATCTCGACCATGGTCACGAACACGTATACCACTACGGCAGTCATCACGGCACAGATCGTTTTCATGAACACAACGACTATCAACACGGTCACGCACCTCACTCACTGCGCTACGTTGATTTACCAGTCCCTGATGTTTACTCCGTGCCGATTGCGGGATCATCATTCGACCAAGGCTACAGCAACTTTGACACCGTCTGTCCCAATGCGGTCGCTTGTCCGTTGCAGTACCAAAACCCTGCACCGCTTGCACCGATGTATCAGCCAAGGACACCCTACGCCGCCATCCCCAATCAGCGTTCAATTCCAAACGACCACATGAACCCCAACGATCACGCGGGGCACGATCATAGCGAACACGCCCACAGCGATCATTCACATGACGGCCACAAGCACGAAAACCCTAGTTTGCCGCCGAGCAATTTACCGGGAACATTCGATGGACCTGATCGTCAACCGATGACCGCACCCACTCTTCCCAACCGAGGCCGACTGTCCGAGCCACCTATCCGAGGTTCGGTTCCCAGAACTCCCGAAACAAACAATGGCTCAATTCGGATGAATGAGCCGCCACCGCCAAGCTTGACCTTTAGCGCTGGTAAACCAAGTATCGCCCGTTCATAACTAACGATGAGGCGATCAGCTTCATGAAAAGTTTCCAGCCGCACCGCCGACGGAGAGCGACATCTGAAAGTTTGCGGACACTGCGTCCGCAATCGTCTGTGGCGTGAACAACTGCGAGTCTTCGGTATGCCTTTCGGTCAGCAATGCGGCGAGCCGCAATCCGACCCGTCTGTTCGTCAGATCTGCTGTTTCGACCAGGAAGCGTTTGACATATCGAAGATCGCGTAAGTCGGGATTGATCGACACACCTGCATCAACTTGTTCCTTGACCATCAAGGTCAGTCGCCTCGCATCCGAGTCAGTCAACAACCCAGTGTTGTGTGTGATATTGTGGCGAAGCTGCCACAGGATGGCAAGCGTTTTCGCTCGTTCTTGTTCTGCGTTGGGCTGCTGCTTGACGTTGGGAAAGAGGTTCTCCCAGGGCTGCTCAGCGAAATGTGATTTCAGGAGCTGACGAAAACGCTCGTTAATCGAATGGTTGCTGAGCCAAGTATCGGATTCGCACATTGCTTTTCAGACCGATCCTGCGCCGAATTGAATGGCAAGCAAACCGGGACTCGCGGTAAATTGGTCGAACCGATTGTCAATCGTGATCGGCGCAATTGCATCGACGCAAACGACAGCAAGCTCTTTGATGAACCTTTCAAATGCTTCGATCAAACTCACTAACACCATGCGGTGCAGCAACGCCATGTGTCGATCATAGACAGCCTGATACACCGACTGATTGGCAACGTGATCGTCAATGTATTTTATCAGAGCAAGACTGCTGTTAGCACGACGGTCAAAATTGCGAATCGGCGCATCCTCACCTGTCGCATTGGCTTCGGTATGTTGGAGTAAGTCCCGAACCTTCTGGTCGAGGTCGATCGGGGGACGCCCAGGCGTACTTGTTCCGGTGCTCACGCCGCGTCACCGGCTGCCTCGGGGTCTTCGGCCAGCAGCCATTGAACCTCGCCACCTTCCCATCGCAACAGAAAAGTGCGTGCATGGGAGTTGTTTTCGGTGTTCGCCAATTCGTCCAGTTGCTTTGGGTCTATTGGCTCGCCATTTGGATGAGCGTCCTCGCGCGGATCAAATACACGAGCAGTTCGTTCCAGCATGCCAACTGCTTCCGCGATCTCGCCCGAGGGGCACGGAAAGTCAACCAGCGATGTGAGAACCGGATCGCCATCGACGTTCCACCAACAATCCGGCTGCTGCGACAACCACTGAGCCAAGTCAGCCGCGCCAATTGTGTAATAGGGAAGTTGCAGTTCGTTTGGCATCGTCGAAAACAGAACTCAGATAAAGAAGGATTGTTTCGTCCATTCGTTATTGTAGCAAAGCATTCACGTAGTAGCGGCTTTCCACGAGAAGTTGCCGCTGCTTTTAAGGGACGAAAAAAGACCGCCATGCCTGTTTGGGCGGGCGGTCTTCAAATGCAACGCGTCCTCTAAACGACAAACTCAGTGCCAGTGGCCGGTTTGGTGAACGTCGTAGTGGCCCGGTTGGTAGTGGAAATGGTTTCCGTGACGTTGTAGCGATGGGGCGTGATAATCCAAATGTGTCGTGTCGTGGTACTGGTGTCCGAATCCCGGCGTTGGATAGCTTGGGTAGCTCGGGACGTGCGGTTGGGGATAGACGTGGTGCCCGCCACCATTGTGAATTCCGCCATGATGAAAGCCTCCACCGTGATGAACACCGCCGTGATGGCTGCCATGATGGAAGCCGTGTTGGGCCTGGGCTTCGCCGCCAAGGGCGAACGTGAACAGGGCCGCGAGGGCGAAGACAGGGACGATTTTCTTTGCGATTGACGACATGACTTTTTTCCTTGGATCTGTTGTGAAAGGCGTTTCATCCGGCTTCAGTAAGCCGCACAACAAGGACAAGTCGAAAGCGATCCGTCAGCGGAAAGAAATCCGAAAAGTTTTAATCAGCATGCGAAAAAGCAATGATTTCCACACTAACGCCTTGTGCGGTCAGTTCTTCGGATGCCTGCCGAAGGTGCTTTTGGACAATTGCCGAGGGGGCTTCAATCTCCTGGGGCGATCCGAATGACCGACCGTCTTGCTCGACACTCAACGAGCCATCAACCAGCCGAAACACCATCGCGTCGTCGATTGACGGCCATTTCTCGCTTGGCCGCAGAGTTTTCGATAGTTGGCGCAGTGATTCGTCCCCGCGAGTCTGATGATGGTTGGGGAACTCAAGCCAAACAACTGCTTCAGTTCCAGCGGGACCAGTCAAAGGAACGGCTCGGTCAAGTTCGGCCGGGTAGTGTACCCACCGAGATTCGTCCTCGACGGGGAAGCTCGCAAGACGTTCCGCATTCCCTTCGCTTGAAACAAGCCACAACTCGCCGCGTCGCCCGCCGCGAAGCGGTGCGTTGATTTGCACGCCTTCGCCAGAACGCACGGGAACTCGATGGACTAATTCAAACGCGCGGTCTTCGGACCAAATCTTGACATCCAATGACCCGAGCTGATCTACCGAAGCTGTTGCTACGGGCAGAGTGACCAGAGGCAATGGAGCTGTCGATCCGGTTGTGCCCGGTCGCCAAGCAATCCAGCCGATGAGTCCCAATGAGACAATTGCGACAGCAATGATGGTTTTTGTACGCAGCGGCTGACTGTCCTGCCGCTGGAGCCAATGTTGCAACTCCGTAGCGAACAGACCAGCCGATTCAGTTCGTTCGTTTGGCGTGACAACCATCGCCGCTTCGCAAAGCTCGATCAGCTTCTTTGGCGCACCGGAGGCATGAAGTGCTTCTCGATTCCATTTGCCAGTCGCGACTCGTTCGACAATGTCCCGCGACGACGCGGAAGCATAGGGATGATCGCCGACAAGAGCGAAATAAAGCAGACTGCCCAATGAGAACACGTCCGATACTGGTTGTCGCGAATGATGACGCCCCGTACCAGTTGTTGAACTGAACAACTCCGGTGCCATGTAAACAAGCGTGCCACCTGAATGATCGCCTCGATTGACGGCATTTTGATCCCAAGCATCGACGCTGCGATTGATAGCCAAACCAAAGTCCACCAACTTCGGATTGCCCGCCGTATCGACCAGCACATTGGTTGACTTGATATCGCAATGCACGATTCCAGCCGAATGAAGGCTTTCGACAGTGCGTGCCAGTCGCATCACGATCTCTGCAGACTCCCGATGGCTGAGTGCCCGGTTATCCACTCGTTGTTTAAGCGTGACGCCGCGAATCAGTTCCGAAACGATGAACGGTCGATCTTGCCACAACCCGGCGTCGATGACTCGTGCGATCCCTGAATCGTTGACCGTGACCAGCAACCGTCCTTCATCGAGAATGCGGTCAGCCGCTTCGGTCGGACACTTGCCAACCTTCATGGCCAGCTCGCAACGAAGCATGGGATGGATTACACGATAAACCTCTGCCTGCGAACCCTCGCCGATCTTCTCAACGACCGTGTACTCACCGATCTTATCCGGCGTTGCTGGTTGGTCGATGCTTGGCGAATCCAAGTCAGCGTCGTCATCGAGCCGCGATAACTCGGTATCAACTTCGGCCTGCCGTTTTAGTTTCGTGGCGGTTTCCGGGTAACGTTGACACAGATCGTCGAGCACATTCGTGTCGCCATCCGATGATCGAGTCAAGTATTCGAGATACAGCAAGTCCACTCGCTGCCGGTCGCTGAGTTGGTCTCCATGCTTGGCAATTTCCTCGCCGACTCGCGATTGAACCTCGGTCGCTGCGATCCCCTCTGTCTCGCATAGCAGTCGCTCAAATTGATCGTCATTCATGTTTTGTCGTCGCCAAGCAGTCGGTTCTTGATTCCATTGAGTGCCGTTTGCAAACGTTTGCGTAGAGTGTCTGGCAAAAGGTCTTGTTCCGCAGCTACCTCCTTCCACGTGCGACCGTCAAGCCGTTGCATAACAGCCTTCCAGTCATCAGTTCCAACGATGGATCGCACTTCATTCATCAATTCGTTCTCTGCGATGTCGTCGGCGGGATCGCGTTGATCGTCGTCGATCTGTCCAAGTTCAAAACGCGAGTCCTCCTCGACGAATGTGGCACTGCGTTTTGCCGCCGAATGGCTTCGTTTCAACTCCCGTACGCGGTTCTTGGCGAGCGTAAACAAATAGCCACGCAACTCATCCTCATTTGCGAGGGCGAGCTTGCCGGTCGAAGCACGTTGAAAGAAACGTCGAAAGACGGACTGCTCTACATCAATGGAATCGTGGAGCCGCCGAAGAACGGAATCTCGCATTCGGAAGCGAATAAACCGATGTATCTCTTCGCCGTACATCTCCATAACACGATTCAAAGCACCTGAATCGCTCTGCGACAACGCGGCCAACAGGTCAGAAAGACTTGCGTTCGTCGTGGTTTTCCCAACAAACGTCAAAACGTCATCACGTTGCCGGACCATTTAGGAAGCCTATCCCACGTTTTGACAAAAACTCCATCGTGAAAACTCCCGGATTCCTTTCCGCATTGGTCATCGAACTGCATTGGTTGTGAGTGTGAAGTTTATGAGAGTTGTTCTCATGCCACCCACCGATTGATTGTATCCCAGCCGAGGGGGTCGTACAATCTCCAGGCGGCGGGTTGCCTTGGTACGGATGTTGGTGCCGAGACCAACGGTCGAACTTCACACCAGGATGTTCCATTTATCGACGGATTGACCACTCCCACTTTGCCTACACGGCATGAGGTACAGACGATGCAAAAACTACTTTCCCTTTCAATGGTCGCGGTCTTGTTCGCGATGGCGTCGATCGCCAGCGCCGACGACGCTACAACTCAGAAAACCAAGCTCGAAACGGATGCTGAAACCCAAACACCACCCAGTTCGATCGACTTCGGTCGCGAGCTTGGTGTTTCGTTGCAAGCACTTTCCCACTTGGGACGTTCAATCGAAGACGCCCAAGAAGAAGCCGATCCGATCTGCATCGCATCTGCTGCAAACATTCTCGCAGTCGCCGAATCGTTGTCCGATGGCAAGAAAGCGTCCTTAACGAGCGAGCAATTGTGGGACGAAGCGATCCTGTTGGCCGAGATGCGGAAGTCGTCGACAGAGCTTGCGGCGTTGGCGAAGATGACGTCGGGCGAAAAAGCTGCTGATCTGATGGAACGCAGCGAATCGGCAAAAACTGGCGAACAGGCAGCAGCGAAGGCCGACGAGGCCGGAGAGACCAGTCGAGAATTGGACGGTGATCTCCATGTCATTAACCGCTCGCATGATTGGGTTAGGATTTACGTCGATGGACGCTACTTGGGACGGATTGGTCCGCACCAATCAGGCGAGGTTCATCTGCACGACGCTCACCACCTCGTCGGTCGAGGCCAATACGGTCACTACTGGCATGAGGACATTCATGGTCACCGACACCACTACGACTGGGTGCTGCGTGATCCTCACGATCCGCATCACCACTGATAGTCGTCGTGTTCCGAGGCTTCTGTTTCGCAGCGACCAGTTCGCTGCAACGATCCTCGCAAGTCCAAGCCACTGGGCATCAGCTCGTGGCTTTCGGAGCCTATCATTCTGCGAATCGCCTCGCACATAAGGTTGAAGAACCATGAAAAAGTTGCTGGCAGTTGTCGTCACCACACTGCTTCTTACCCTGTGGTCGTCAGACATCCTCGCTTCGGATTCTCAGCCTCATCGAAGAGCATTGCTGATTGCATGTTCGGATTTTCCCAACGCGCCTTGGGTCAAGCCACTGCCGGGAGCACGCAACGATGTTGCTCGTTTCGCGGAATTACTGGGCAGTCCAAAATACAATTTTCGCGACGTTGATACGTTGGCAGGTTGGGTCGAAGGAAGCGACCGCAATCCGACGGCGGACAATATCGAGTCAGCGTTCAAGCAACTGATCTCAAAGTCTGGCCGCGACGATCAAGTTTTCATCCTACTTAGCGGTCACGGCATTCAGGTAGACGCTCTACCGAACGTCGAAGGCACGCTTGGCCTAAGCGAAGAACCGGACGGTATGGACGAAGCCTTCATCGCCGCCGACTACGGCCCAGATGAACGAGTCATTCGAGACGACACCATCGGCAGTTGGCTGGATCAACTCAAAAGCAAAGGCGCGCATGTTTGGATCGTGTTTGATTGTTGCCATTCAGGCTCGTTAACACGTGGCGATGGCGACGAGGAGCCGCGAGGATTGCTCAGTGAAGAAGCTCGTCAAGCGAACCAAAACAGTCCGCGAAATGATTCACATGATACTGGCATCGTTGATCTTGTTCTAAACGAAAACGAACAAGGCAAAGACGATCCGACGCAGGGCAGTTTGGTTGCCCTGTTCGCGGCTCAGAACTACGAAACCACGCCAGAGATGACTCGTCCGGTTGGTGCCGTCGCTTCGTCAGAAAATCGTCGCGGTCTGCTCAGCTATCACCTGGAATACTTGCTGAACAATGTCGCTGGCAAAACTACCTATCGCGATCTCGAAAACGCATTGGCCGGTCGCTACTACGCCGAACGCGGCATGAGCGGCCCCAATCCCTACGCAGAGGGTGATCTGGATCGGACCTTGTTTGGCTTGGAAACGATTGAACGAAACAAATCGCTAGGATTGTCACGCAAGAAGGATCAGTACGAACTGCTTGGCGGAGTGATGGATGGTGTCACAGTGGGCACGATTCTTGATGTTACATCGAATGATGAATTGATCGGAACGGTCGAAGCCACAGAGGTCGGCATAAGTCGTTCGGTCGTTCGCTGGATCGAACCCCCGCCAGAAGACGTAGCGTCAAACTTAACATCGCTCAATGAGCTAACTTGTGAGATCACGAAGCAACCCGTCATGCCCTGGAAAGTTGCCGTGCAATGGTTGTCGGTGTCTGATGCCGCAACACCCGTATCAAATCAGTTGAAGACTTGGATTGCAACGCAACAAGAACTGGATTCGTCCTCGATCATCGCGGGCACAGATTCCTCTGCTCGAAAATGGAGTGTATGCGTCGCAACGCCTGAAACAGCGCGGCGGCGTTTTGGCATCGAGATCAAGGACACGTCGATCCTGCTGCTCAACAGTATCGCTGTCCAGTATGATCCAACGGCACCGCCCAGCGGAAACGAAGTCTCGGTGATTTATCCTGCCAGCGATCTTGAAAAGATCCAGCGAGATTTAACCACCGACTTCGAGCGACTGTTTCGGATGCAGCGGCTGTTTCAACTCGCCGGGTTGTACGGCGATAGCGGTCCGATGCTTAGCTCTCGTGGCGTAGCCGTCGAGTTCGTTCCATTGGCTCCCGACGAATCTCCGCGTAACCTCAAGCCGCTCAATCGTGGCGATCTTCAGGCGGGCCAGGAAATTGCGGTTAAGCTGTCTAACAAGAAATCAAAAACGCTCTGGTACACAGTCTTGCTCGTACAGAGCAATGGACTGATCGCTCCTATTCATTCGGGTTCGATTCCTGCCGCCGCGTACTCGTCCCGGCCAACCGTTCTCGAAATTGAGAAAATACGGCTGCGACCCACTCGTGGAAACGCTGCCTACGTCGCCGTGACTGTCCCTGTATTGGATCAACGCAAGCCCGCAGACTTCTCCTACTTGGCGCAACTTCCTATCGGCGTCCATCGAGTTGGCGAAAACTCAGCAACTCGCTCGTCCGATGGCGAGGAAAACGCCGCCTCATCGACTACACTCGGGGGGTTGTTCTCCATGACAACCCGGTCCACCGAGAACAAGCTCGCTATCAGGCAAGACGGTTCCCAGATCGCAGTTCGCTCCTGGAGTGTCACTCAGCAGGAAGCACCAAGGGAATAATGCCCTCTGCAAGCGGCAGCCGAATTACCAAACACAGTTGTTGTAGACAAAGGTACAAACATGCCCGCAAGACACTACCAGGTCACGCTATTGGCCTGCTTATTGACGTGGTTTTTGCCGACCGAGATTTGTGTTGCACAAGGCGACTACAGCGATTTTATCACCAGTCGTGAAAAGATCGGCGACGACACGCCCAGCAAACCCACGCTGAAATATCGGAAGCAATGGGCACTGATCGTCGGGATCGACTACGCCGAGGGAGATGCGTATAGCAATCCCAAACGACGTGAAATTCCGAAGCTTGCCAATGCCCGCCGTGATGCTGCGGCTTTGAAAGAAAAGCTGATCAATAAGTATGGATACAATCATGAGGATGTTGTGTTGCTGCTCGAAGGCGAAGCAACGGGGGAAAGGATCAATCGAGAATTGCAAAAGCTGCATGGCAACCAAGTCGGCGACCAGGACAGTGTGCTGGTGTTCTTCGCCGGTCACGGAGCCAAGCAAACCAATGTCGATGGCAATGTTGTTGTCTACCCCCACGACGTTGAACTCGCCGATGGACGGACAACGTCGGGGATGCTCTACGTTCGTGATGATTTGATTACGAAAATCAATAAATCAAAAGCCTTACACAAGCTGTTGATTCTGGACAGTTGCTATTCAGGTGAAATCTTTAGTCAGAAGCTCGAATTGGCTGCACCGTCATCCACCGACGACGGCAAAGATAAGTCGCTGTTTTCACAACCTGGTTTTCAAGTCATTGCATCTTGTCGCGGTTACCAGGAAGCATCCGATGGCTCGGGTGTGAACTCGCCTTTCGCACTGGCGCTGCTGCGAGGGTTGGAAGAGATTCCGTCCAACGCAAAACAGCCGCCACGCATTTGGACGGGGCGGCTCATGAAAACGCTTGACGAAGAGTTCCGAGCATTGGACAGCAGCCAACGCCCCTCGTACCGAAGCCTCGCGGGTGGACAAGGTGAGTTCACATTCTTTCCCGATTTCGACAATGCAAAGTTTGGCGATCAGTCGCATGGACAGTTGCTGTCCGTAGCGATGTTGCGGGCTACGTCACCGGGCGTGAAAGGGAACTGGTGGTTTGATGAAATGCCCTGGTTCATGCCCAGCATTCGTGGACGCATCTTGATGGAAAACCAGGCCCAATCACGCTCCAGTGATCTGTTGGCCAGCATCCGTCCATCGAGCCTGCGGCGTATCGCAGGAAAAGTTCGGGATCGAATGCGCGGGGATGTCGAGCGACTTCAAAAACGTGCATTGGAAGTTGCTGATCCGAAGGCAGAAACGGAATCGCCAGCAGTCCGGTTGCTCAAGTTGCGATCCGACCATCTTACCCGGCTCCTAAAAGAAACCGATCCGGCGGCCCGCTTAAAGACGCTGGAGTCGATCGAGGCAGACTTGGTCGCACCAGAAAATCAAGACATTCTGGAAGCGACGGACTTGCATCTGCTCGCCGTTGTGCGGCATTCGACTGGTCGCACAGAAGCGTTCGATAGTTATGAAACGGCGATTAACCGGTATCAAGTTCCAACTCAGGGCGACAACACGAGTGGCAAGCTGAACAAAGCCCTCGAAGCACTTTGCCACGCAGACTTTGGTGATTGCTTGTCCGGGTTAGGTACGGAACCCAACGATACAATTGAACAATTCAAACTTGCGATTAGCACGCTCGACCAAACGCCACCCGATGCGTTCCATGTCTATTGTCTCTGTCGCCTGTCGTCGACATATCTGCAAGACAACCGCTGGGAGGATGCTCGAAATCATCTTTCCACCGCCAAGGATGTCGTTACCGACTTCGATTCTGAAAGCTACCTCGCTGCCTTTGTTCATCGCAGTGATGCGTGGTCCAAGATGATTCAGTGGGAAATCCAGGAAGCAGAGAGTTCATTCCGTGAATCGAATGCAGTGTTGTTGCCGCTGATCGTGGAGAACGCTAGCCCGGAAGCTCGCAAGGCGGAGCAAGACGCGGGACTTGGTGAGCGTTCGATTGCGTTCCGCCAATCATCCGATCTAGGAGCCAAAGTAGCGTATTTCCACAACTTGCACGGACTTGCAATGGCCATTCGGTATCGCGGGAAACCTCAATTGGCCGCACAGCAGTACCGCCGCGTGATCGCAATGATCGAAGATGCTCTGTTTCAACTACGAAGCGTCACGGATGAGTCATCAACCAGAACTGAGATCGAACTAAGTTTGCTGGGACGCTTCATCAATTCACAGGAACGACTTGGCGACTGCAACCTGCTTGGTGATCCCACAAGCCGCGATCTCGCGGAAGCCGCCGATGACTATCGACGAGCGATGAGCCGAGTCCATCGACTTCCAACAACTCGCCGCACGAACTTGAAAGCTCAATTGTTCTACAAACAGGCTCTCGCGTTCGCGTTACCCTCACCGGTTCAGGACTGCGAGCTAGCGATGGAAATGTGCCACCACGCCGATGAGATTCTCACTGCGGAAGACAAGACATCGACGGGGTTGCTACTCGCCTTGCGAACGCTGACAACTCCGATGGTTGAAATGCTTGCCCAGGCGACAGGCCAAACTCAAACATGGCAAACAATAACGAGTGAATTAGATAAAGCGAAGGCTGCTCAAAACGATAGCGCCTCCGAGAAGATGCGATTAGCGATTCTCACGCTTCGCGACTTGGCAGGTCCTTCGGCACATCGCGACCAGCTTGAATTGATGATGTTCGCGGCTCGAAACCTAATTGAGTTTGGTGATGAGACCAGCCGAATGCGGCAAAGCGAAGACGTCGAGCTTATGCTGAGCCTCAATCGGTTGGCCCTCAACCGCGGCAACGATAGCGATGAAGGTACGGTTCATCTCGGTTCACAGTCATTTCTTCGTCAATACTACGACATCGCGTTCGCGGCTTCGCTTGCAACAACTCCTAACGATGCAAAACGATTGCTGGAGATTCAGTATGAAGCCACGACTGGTAGTCGCTATGGCAAGGCAAATATCAGCATGGCAATGGACTCGGCACCCAAGAGCGTGCCGCAGCCGGTCTTGGCAATCTATCGGATGGAGAATGCAGCCTATTTGGTTTGCGATTGTCCCAGGAGCAAAGGCTCCTGCATCGTTCTGGACGACATCTGCACGCCTGATGAACTCGTCGATGCTTGTGGGCTTGATCCGGCCGTCACGATGCGTCTGCCATCGGAAGTGGCTAGAAAACTTGAGACGTACTTCGCAACCGTGCCGACTCGTTGTGGCATTTCACTTCACCACCGCGATCCCGTTTCAATGCTAGGTTATGACTACGTGACCGTCACCGAGACGTCCGCGAGTTTTGATAGCGACGGAAAACCTCGAAAACCAAGTAGGCCAACCACCACCCAACTAAGGGCCATCGGCGAGTTCCCGTTTGTGATTCCCGCTCAATGGCGTGGCGATCAGACTGATATGGAGGAACGAGGCACCAGAGAACACCGGGACGATTGAGTGAATGGTTTTCAGGTGATGTCAACCTTCTCGTTCACGCCCTTTTTGCCTCGCCAAGAATCGTCACGCCGCCCCTGAGGACAACTGCTGCGATGATGATGCCGATGACCAAGTCGGGCCCTGTGATCCCGTCCACAAGACGATCACTCGTGAGATGATGACACCGATGTTTGCGATGACATCGTTCGCCGAAAAGATGTACGAGGCTCGAAAGTTGACGTTGCCCCCTTTGTGTTTGGAGATCATCTTCAAACAGATGGAATTCGCGACGAGTGCCAAGCACCATCAAGCAACGCACCAACGAACGATGGCCCCATCCGAATGGACGGACCACCACCAAGCCTAATAACTCTCTTTAGTTCATCCGGTAAAGTTGGCTGACAATTTGGACTACTGTTTCCGTTTGCTGTTTGACCGAAACGGCAATTGCAACATTCCTGGTAGGCGTTCGGTCTGGTGTTCGTCGCGAAGTTCCTTGACTCCAATCGACATGTGTTCGTGGCCCTCTTTAGGCTGCGCCACATAGGTCCGGAATAGATAGTCCCACCAGGGAAGATTGAAACCGAAGTTGCTGTTCGTTTCGCGTTGGATGATCGAATGATGCACGCGGTGCATGTCCGGTGTGACAACCAAGAAACGCAAAACACGATCGAGCCACAGCGGAATCGAGACATTGCTGTGATTGAACATCGACGTCGCATTGAGCATCACTTCAAAGGCAACGACCACGATGGCCGCTGGTCCGAGCACAATGACGACTCCCAACTTGATCAAGGTAGAAAGAAAAATCTCAAAGGTGTGAAACCGAAGTCCTGAGGTCACATCAAAATCCATGTCAGCATGATGGACCATGTGCAATCGCCAAAGCCACGGGACCGCATGGAACAACACATGTTGCCCATAAATCGCGAGGTCGAAGACAAGAATACCGATCGCAACCTCAAGCCACATTGGCCAATCCACGATGTTCAACAATCCCCAGCCCTGTGTCTGTGCATAAACTGCAGCACCAACGGCCGTCATCGGCACCAAGAGCCGAACCAGAAGTCCATTCAAGACGACCAGGCCGATGTTGCTACTCCACCGCCAAGGTCGTTTTAGTGACAGTTTGCGACGCGGCGCAAGCCACTCCCAAGCCGCCATCGTAAACAGCACAAGGAAAAAGCAGGTTAGGCGAACGAAAATTTCGGATTGATCTTTCAGACTTGAGACTCCCTAAAATATCTCGGATTCTTGGCACTGGTCCGCGTCATATGCGAATCCCAATGCCACTGATTATGGGCCGAATCGGAACCAGGCCCCTATGGTTACCGACGCCAGTAGGACGCCGATTGCAAAGCTGGGCCAAAACGAAAGTCCTGTTTTTGCTGACAAGGCAAACGGAGCGAAGAACGGTAGACCGAGTGGAACAAGCACGAGCGTCGAGCGAGCCAGAGCCGCTATCGAGTTCATGTCGTGTTCCTTGTTCCACGTCATAATGAACGCCAGCATGCTGATGATTGGTAGTGTCAACAGCAACGCGCCGACTCTCGGCATTCGTCCAGCGATCTCGGCGACCGCTACGATCACGGCTGCCGAGATCAACGCTTTGACAATTAGCATTGAAAACTTCCAACTGACAAATGAAAACGAATAACTTGCGAACCCGTTGACGTCACTACGAATGCCGTCAAACAGTGGTCGTGAAGCATCGTGCGACAATCACTCATGTCCGTGTGCTTCTTCTTGGAAGTCACCCGAGTAGGGAGTTCCGTCGATAACGCCCGAGATGGTACCAGCGTATTCTTGGACGACTCCAAGCTTTTCGTGGTTGCCAATGAAGCGAGATGCCTTGCCAGCAGGATCATTTTCTTGGGGTGCCGCTTTGAGTGTAACTTGCATCACCGGATCGGTGATGCTCATTTCAATTTCCGTTGCGTCAATTGGCGTCGGTGTCTTCTCATCCGCGCCGAAGATGTAAACCGTTCCCTCTTGCTTGTCGTGGTCTACAGTGAATTCGACGTGAAACTTGCCACCGCCCCAATCGGCGACGACACCGTCGTGAGGTCCGGCACCATGTCCATGGCCAGCAACGCCGTGGTCATCGTGTTCTTCGCCGTCGGCATGTTCGTGCCCATGGTCGTCCGTCGGGACTGTGGTCGAAGCAGCTTGCTGTTTGCAACCGACAAAGCTGAAGAGGCAAACCAGGAGGATACTGGTGATTGAAAGGAGTTTCATTTTGTAAACTTTCGTGAGAGTGGATTTGATGTTTAAGTAGTTAAGGGGTTCGGCGATGCGACTGCAAAATGACAATCGCATATCAATTGCGTTTAGTTCATATCAATTCGTCCTCCTCTGTTTCGAGCTTTGCAAGTCGAGCAGCGTCCTTGCCTGAAAACGTCCAGAAGAGCCCAGGGTGAATGAGGAATTCACAGAAGGTCGATGTCGTCAGTCCGCCGAGGATGACAGTGGCAACTGGATACAGAATTTCACGGCCCGGTTCTTGACCACCCAGCACGAGCGGTATCAGTCCGATGCCAGCGGTCAACGCCGTCATCAAAACCGGTGCGAGTCGCTCCAGACTGCCTCGCATCACCATCTCCTGCGTAAACTCTTCGCCTTCCTCCTTCATTAGGTGGAAGTAGTGAGTGACCAACAAAATGCCATTGCGAACCGCGATGCCGCCAAGTGAGATGAAGCCGACGAGACTTGCAACGGTGAGACTTTGCTGCGTGATGACAAGTGCCATCACGCCACCGATGAACGCGGTTGGGAGCGCGTTCAGGATTTGCAGCACGATCCGAATCGACGGAAACAGAACCAAGAGCACAATGAACATGCCGATCACCGAAACACCGGCGAGCACGATGATCAGTTGCGTCGCACGCTGTTGGCTCTCGAACTGCCCTCCATATTCGATGAAATAGCCGGCCGGCATTTCAACTTGGTTGCCAATACGGCTCTTGATCTCGTTCACCGCACCGGCCAAGTCGCGGCCTTCGGTATTGCAGCGAATGACAATCCGGCGGCGTGCGTTCTCGCGATTGATCGAGTTTGGACCGGTGCCGATGCCCACATCCGCGACCTCGCGCAGTTCGATCTGGCCCCGATCGGGTTGCCCCTCACGGTCAGGCAGGTCGATGCGTAGCCGATCCAGATTCGCGTAATCGGTGCGATACTCCTCCTCCAGTCGCACCAGTAAATCGAATCGGCGCTGTCCTTCGAGGACTTGCGAGACGACTTCACCCTGCAACGCTGTTTGCAAAACGTCCGCGACGTATTCGCGAGTCAGTCCATGCAACGCTAGGTCGTCGGCGCGAAGATCAATGTGCAGTTCGGCTGTCTCTTGAATCGGCTCAACGACCGGCGGCGTGATTCCTTCTACGTCTTGGATTGTTCCTTTGACCTGTTCGGCAACTCGCTGCAGAACATCCAAGTCGTCGCCGTGAATCTTGATCGCAATCTGAGCGTAAACGCCCGAGATCATATGACTAATCAAGTGGGCCAGAGGCTGTTCGACCTCAATGTCCACTCCGGGTGCTTCGTCGCTGATTTTCTCCCGGAGTCTCGCGAGGATTTCTTCTCGCTCCGTCGGTGATTCGGGATTCATGCTGAGGATGTATTCGCCGAAGTTAACCGGCGACGCATGCTCGTCCATCTCCGCTCGACCGGTTCGGCGAACGAAGTGCAGAATCTCGCCATCCGGATTCTCCTCCGTCTTTTGCATCGACTGAAAGACGGAATCAATCGCCCCTGAAACTTTGTTGGAAGCATCCAGCGACGATCCGGGTGGCAAGGTCACGTTGACTTGAATGCTGCCTTCATCGAAGGGCGGCAAAAAGTTTCGACCCAGCATCGACATTTGCCATGCCGCTAAGGCAACGGCCAGCCAGGTCAAAATAAGCAGCGTTCGCGGCAACGCCATGCTGAGACGGATCAGATGAGTCATCATCGCTTTCAGTCCATGCAACAAGAACCCGTCGCCCTCGTGTTGGGTTGCACGCGAATTTGGCAGAAGATAGTAGGAAAGTACCGGTGTGACGGTCATCGACACGACGAAGGACGACAAGATGGACACGATGTAGGCGAAGCCCAGCGGCGTGAACAACCGACCTTCGACACCCGACAGTGCGAACAGCGGCATGAAGGAAAGAATCACGACTGCGGTTCCAAACACAATCGAGCTACGAATCTCTTTGCTCGCCTCGAAAGTAACAACGATTGACGACTTCTGTTCTTTGACCGGCAACAGATTGTTCAGCTTGAGTCGACGAAAGATGTTTTCGACATCAACGATCGCGTCGTCGACGAGTTCGCCCATGGCAACGGCGATGCCACCGAGCGTCATGACGTTGATGGACAGCTCTGTTCCACTGATCCAACCCATCATGCGGAATGTAAGCGTTGTCAGAACGAGCGAAAGCGGGATCGCGGTGAGCGTGATGAACGTCGTGCGAAAGTTCAGCAGGAACAGAAACAGCACGATGATGACGAGCACCGCGCCGATGACGAGTGCCTCGGCAACATTGAAGATGCCTCGGTCGATAAAGTTTCTCAGCCGAAACAGTTCCGAGTTGACGATGATGTCCGCTGGCAATGATGCCTCGACCTCGACAAATGCCTCTGCCACCGCATCACTCAGGTCGCGTGTATCAACGTGAGGTTGTTTGACGGTCGTGAACACGATTCCTGGGCGACCGTCGACGCTTCCATCACCACGCTTGAATTGCGGCCCTTCGGTGACACGAGCGACTTGCCCCAACAAGACAGCTCGTTTGGGATGGTTTCCGACGGGGACTTTCTTCAAGTCTTCGATCACGACCCGTGATTCTGGCCCCAAGCGACCAAGAATACGAATCGGTCGCTCGGTCTCGCCGGTGACAGCGAAGCCGCCGCTCGTGTTGATGTTGCTGGCTCGTAGCGCCTGTTCAACCTCTTGAACCGTGACGTCGTATTCGAGAAGAGCGGTCGGATCAATCAGGATTTGGTACTGCTTGCGATCTCCGCCGAGCATGAACACTTCCGCGACACCGGTGACTTTCAACAATCGTGGACGAATGATCCAGTCCGCGACAGTCCGCAGTTCAAGTTGTTGTTTGGCTTCGCTATAGAAATATGCGTCGTGTGACTTGCCATTGATTTTGATCTCGGCAGTTCCGACCGGGACTTGGGAAGTCTGCGGATCGGCATTGGGATCATCATCCCACTTAATTGCCTGTGGCTGAACTTTCTTCCAAGTCGAAAAGTCATGCCGATCGACCGGCGTCCAAACAATGATCTGAAACTTTTCGTTTTCGCCAATGACCATTTCGGCCATCATGTCGATGTTGCCGAGCTGTGCGAGACGTCCGCCGCTGGGACCGTTTTGCCGGTAAATACCCGCGACAATGATCTGCCCCATGATCGAAGACGGCGGTGTCATTTGCGGGCGAATTCCATCCGGCAAGATTCCCTCCAACGTGGACAGTCTTTCTTGGACAGTTTGGCGAGCAGCGCGAATTTCGGTCGACCAATCGAACTCGATATAGATCACGTTCAAGCCCGCCGTCGATTGACTGCGAACCGCCTGGACGCCATTGGCACCCATCAGCGCAATCTCGATCGGCTGCGTCACCAGCGTCTCGACTTCTTCGGTCGCGAGTCCGGGAGCTTCCGTAATGATGACGACGCGAGGGCGGTCGAGGTCGGGGAAGACGTCGATCGACATCTGAGTCGCCAAGTACGATCCGTAGACCAGCACAAACAGGCTGACGATGACGACCAGCATGCGGTAACGGAGCGAAAATTTGATGATTGCATCGAGCATGAACGTGTTTCCTTAGTGGGCCGCGTGAGTGGTGCCGTCGGCGTGAACATGCACACCGGGTTCTTGTCCGCTGGCCGACTGTGACTTCAGCACTCGATTGAGCGAGGCGGCTGAGTTTTGCGCTAGGTAGGCTCCGGCTGTGATATTGCCATCGTTGGCGATCACAACCGAGCGTCGATCCTCGTGCACAACATGAACGGGAATCTGCTTGAATAGATCGCCGTTTTGCCGGAACACGTATGCCTAAGGTCCCTCTCGCACGACCGCCTCGGCGGGCAGCACGAACACGTCGTCAAACTTTTCCACCGGGACATGGATACGAGCACGTTGACCCGGGCGAAAACGCCAAACAAGGAATACCTGGCCTTTGTCGCCGTAGGATCGCGATTGGTTTGTCAGCGGAACAAAGAAGTCAAACGTCCGGCTGTTCTTGTCAATCGAGTTCGATAGATGACGAACGTTAAACGTCTGCTTTAGTTCAGGCCAACTGCCTGTTGCATCCTCGGCGAATTCAATTTCGATGGGACGTTTTTCTTGGGCGGCTTGTTCCAAAAACGTCGCCTCTCGCTTGAAGGCGTGACCGACGACGTACAGCATCTGGTGGTTCGATAAATTCGCAAGCAACTGGCCCGCTTGAACCTGTTGCCCAAGTTCAACAGCCAACTCTTGAACCTCGTACGCGATCGGTTGGTCCTGTGCCAATTCGTTGACAAAATTGACCTGCTGAATCGCCTGAGGTGCCGGACGACTTGCGAACGCGTCGAAATCTCGCACGGGCGGAGCGACGACCTCGACGGTTGAAACGAACGTCCCGGATTCAATCTGTTGCACTTGCCCAGGCGTCAAACCTCGTGTCAACAACTCCTGGCGAGAGGCTTGGATCAACGTGTTTTGGCGACTAATTTCGCTCTGCAACTCGATCATCTTGGAACGCGAAACCGCACCTGTGTTGACCGCTCCAGACAACCGGTCGATCTCGGCTTGAACGATTGCGGTTTCCTGCCGAGCCTTAAACAACTGAGTCTGTGTGGCTTGCAAGTACTCGCTGAACAGACGCAGCGAGAACAGAGGCTCGCCTGGTCGCATCGTGTCGCCGGGGAACGCGTGAATCGCAGTCACCACGCCGACAGCGGGCGACGTGACGCCACGATCGGACAGCCCCGGACGGTCGTCGACTTCTCCAGGAATCACGACGGTCCGCCAGTACGATTGGGGCCGCGCGGCCTTGGCTACCAGCGACAGATTCTTTCGAGCCTGTTCGCTGATTTCGAGGATGGTTTGCTTTTCGGCGGACTCTCCCGCCGCATCTTCTTTCGACGCGGCGGTCGTTTCCTGCTGCGGAAACAACTGCTTGCGGAACGTCCACCCCGCAAACAATACGGCGACCACAATCGCTGGACCCACCAGCGATTTGGCAATCGAAACCAAACGATTCATCTAAACATTCCCTATAGAGAAAACCACGCAACGACTTGGGCGCAGCACCGAAACAAGCGCGCAGGCGCAAGCAATGGAGGAGCCTCAAATTGAAATTCACATTGAGAAGATCACCGATGCAGAAACACAGCGTCTAGAACGCCGAGAATCGGTGACGCGTTTCCGCTACAGCCGTAGAGAGGCCGTCAGAAGGTAGATTGGCAAGCCGCCATAACGCCGCGCAGAAACGTTCCTGGGGGAACTCATCGGCACATGGGGACGAGCGGATTCAATCGAGAGGCAAGCATCAACGCTAACAGCATCGGTGCTCGGAGCAGCGGCACTTCGCCCAACGGCGATGCTCGCAGATGCTAGATAGACCGCATCCGAATCATGCTGATGGGGAAGCGACAAAGCAAAACCAGTTGCCGAGCAAGCAAGATCATCGACTCCTGTTTCATCATGGTCATGATGATGGTCACCATCGTCGTGATGAGAATGCCCACCGCCGAGATGCACATGAGGCCGATTTGCATGGTCGCTCGGTGTACCTATGCCGCTGCCCAAGTGCGAATGAGGCAGAGATTGCCCCAACACAAACAGCGGTATCAGCAGGAGGGAAAGAATGCGAGCTAGCAAAGTGTTCTCATAGAAGGTTGAACCCGTGGCGAATGATACGGATGCAGGGTATCGCCTGTCAAGTTCACACGCTCCGCACATTGCGATGCCATGACACTCCTATGTGTTCTGCTGTAGTGCGGAGAACCAATCGAAAACATGATCATGCCCCTCCATTCCGACTACGGAGTGTCGCGCCGGTAAGCTCCCGAGGCCCGCGTGTCGAAACCGTTTGCGGATGCCATTATTCTCCAACGGATCGGCTGTCACATCGGCGTCCCAGCCAAGCATCAGATAGCCGCTGGGTTGTAGCGATCGGTGGCATGCGGCGACCATTTCGCGGACGCTTTTGGGTGTGTCGACGCCAAACCCCAACAGACCGTTGATGTGAATCATGTCGAAACGCACTCCGCGAAAGACTTGATCGACCTGGCACATATTTTCCGTGCGGTGCAGTTGTCCGTTGCCGAAGCGTGCTGCCGCTGGATCAAAGTCAATTGTCCAAACCGCTGTCATCTCTCGGTCGAAGATTTCGTGATATCGGCGAGTGTAGCGTCGTGTGCCGGCCAACAATACGTTGGCAGGTTTCATTCTCGCCATTGCCGGTAACATCACTTGGCGAAGGTAAACACGATCGGGCAGCGACTGAACTTGCCAGTTGAATTTGATCGCGGAGACGACGGACTTGGTTTTAGTAATGAATGGCATGGTGTTTATCTAAGCGTCTTTCACGAACCGCTCGTCTTTGATTCCGAGTCGCAGCTTCCATTCCATCGCACTGCAATACAGCACTGGCACGACCAGCATGGTCATGATCTCGATCGTCATGCCGCCAAAGCTGGGGATCGCCATCGGAACCATGATGTCGCTGCCACGACCCGTGGAGGTGAGGATCGGGATCAATGCGAGCAGCGTGGTTGCCGTTGTCATCAAGCACGGACGAACGCGTCTCATGCCGGCGGTGCTCGTGGCTTCGCGTGCGTGCTTGGCGTTCTCGATGTGGTCCTTGCGAAAGCTCTCGTCCAAGTACGATGCGATCATCACGCCGTCGTCGCTGGCGATGCCGAACAGAGCAAGGAACCCGACCCAGACCGCGACGCTGAGGTTGATTGTCTTGACCTGAAACAGTTCTCGCATGTTGGTGCCGAGCAAACTGAAGTCGAGGAACCAGTCGGTGCCGTACAACCACAGCATGATGAAGCCACCGGCCCATGCGATCAGGATGCCGCTAAAAACCAACGAGGTCGTGATGGCCGATTTGAATTGCAGGTACAGAATCAGAAAGATGATCCCGAGGGCTAGCGGCAACACGATCGACAATGTCTTTTGCGATCGGATTTGGTTTTCGTAGTTGCCCGCGAACGTGTACGTTACGCCGGCGGGGAGCGTGAACTCGCCCGAGTCGATCTTGGATTGCAGGAACGCTTGGGCGTCTTCGACGACATCAACTTCGGCCTCTCCGGGTAGCTTGTCGAACAGCACGTAACCCAGCAGGAATGTGTCCTCACTCTTGATGACCTGTGGTCCGCGGGTGTAACGGATGTCGGCTAGTTGCCCGAGCGGAATCTGTGGTCCCATCGGCGTTGGGACCAGAATACGGTCGAGCGATTCCAGGTCGTCTCGCAACTCGCGAGCGTATCGCACTCGAACGGGGAATCGTTCGCGGCCTTCAACGGTCGTCGTGATTTGTCGGCCGCCGATAGCGACTTCGATCACGTCCTGAACGCTGCGAATGTGCAGCCCGTATCGTTTGATCGCATCACGGTCGATGTCGATTTCTAAGTACGGCTTTCCAACGATGCGATCGGCGATCACTGCGGATGCTTGGACGGTTGGTACCTGTTTCAGCAGCGATTCCAATTCCAATGCGACCCGCTCAATCGTTTCCAAGTCTGGTCCTTTGACCTTCATCCCCATCGGTGCCCGCATCCCGCTTTGCAGCATCACGATCCGAGCCGCGATCGGTTGCAGTTTCGGGGCGGAAGTGGTGCCAGGGATATCGGCCGCCGCCGTGATCTCCTGCCAGATGTCGTCGGGCGATTGGATTTCGTCGCGCCATTGTCGGAACGGACGGCCGTTGGAATCGGGAATCAGCTTTCCCGATTCATCACGGACAAACTCGCCGGCTTCCTCGTCATAGCGGAAGTTCAGCCGATGGCCGTCTTCGTCCGATTTATATTCGGACTTGTAGGTGATGTAGGTCTCGATCATCGACACCGGAGCGGGATCGAGCGGCGTGTCGGCGCGGCCGATCTTGCCCACCACCGATTCGACCTCGGGGATCGAAACAAGCAATTGATTCTGCAACTGCAACACATCCATCGCTTCGCCGATCGAAGCGTGCGGCATCGTTGTTGGCATGTAGAGGAACGAGCCTTCATCGAGCGGCGGCATGAACTCTTTGCCTAGTCCCGGCAGGATGTTCGTTGCCGCTTGCCATGGTCGCGAATTTCTGACGGATGTTTCGGAAATGCCAATCAGCGATAGCGTCTTGGGTACGACGCCGAACACTTTGTCGAACCCGAGCCACGCGGATCCACCGAAAAGCAAGATCGCTGTTGGCAGCGTCAAGAACGCGAGCTTGTGATTCAAACACCAGCGTAGGATCGGTTCGTACAGAAGCCGTTGGAACAGCGTGAAGAATCCGAGAATGCCGCCAATCAAGCCGCCCACAAAAAGCAGGTTCAGTAACAATCCTTTCTGCGGACCAAGTGGCAACCACTCCTGCGTCAGCAGCACACCCACGACCAACGCGGCAACGGCACTGGCCCCGTAAGGTCCATATCGCTGGAACCGTTCGGGGATGCGTTCTTCCCACAACTTGTATGCGGACAATCCGATCAAGATCGCTCCGACCCACCATGTCAGCATCATCGACGCGGCGATGCCCAGGATCAGCAAGGCAAACCAAGCTCCCCGGCGCAGGCTTTTCGATTCGATTCGGCCGCCCATCAAGATATGAGCCGCCGGCGGAATGATGGTCAACGCGACAATCACTGACGCTGCCAAAGCGAATGTCTTGGTGAACGCCAACGGCCGAAACAGTTTCCCTTCCGCACCAATCATCGTGAAAACGGGCAGGAAGCTGACAACGGTCGTCGTCACGGCTGTCAGTACCGCACCGGCGACTTCGTGAGCCGCTTTGAAAATCACCGTCAGCTTGTCATCTTCTGGCGCAGCCTCATCCAAGTATTTGAGAATGTTCTCCGTGAGGATGATCCCCATGTCGACCATCGTGCCGATCGCGATCGCGATACCCGACAGTGCAACGATGTTGGCATCGACCCCAAAAGTTTTCATCGCGATGAAGCACATCAGCACGGCGAGCGGCAGCAGCGCACTGATCAGAAACGAACTACGTAAGTGAACAACCATCACCAAGATTACGATGATGGTGACCAAGATTTCTTCGACGAGTGCCGTGTTCAGCGTTCCAAGCGTTTCGTAGATCAATCCGGTGCGATCGTAGAACGGCACGACAGCAACTTGGCTGGTTGTGAGCCACGCGGGCCATTTGTCCTGCGACATGCCGCGAAGATGCTTCACCCAAGCGTCGCTGCTGGTCGTTGCTCCGGTGATGGATTCAAGACCGTTGCGATCCGCGTACAGGTCAACTTCGTCAGCGGTCGTTTTCTGGTAGTCGACCAACACCTTCGTCGGCAGGCCGGGCGATACCTCTTGGATTCGTTGTTTGATGTTCTTAATTGCCGCCAGCGGGTTGTATCCGTAACGCACAACCGCGACACCGCCGACGGCTTCCGCGCCGGCCTTGTCCAACGCACCACGCCGAAGTGCCGGCCCGAGCGATACGTTGGCCACGTCGGCGACCGTGATCGGAACGTTGTCCGTTACCTTCACGACCGTCTTTTCGATGTCTTCGATATTCTCGATGAAGCCAAGACCACGGATCACGTATTCAGCCTTGTTTAGCTCGATCGTTCGAGCACCCACGTCCACATTCGTCATGCGAATCGACTCGAACACGCCTGCCAACGTCACGCCGGCGGCCCGCATCGCGTCGGGATCGACGTCGATTTGGTACTCCTGAACGAAGCCGCCAATCGACGCCACTTCGCTGATGCCTTCAGCCGACGTCAACGAATAGCGAACGTAGTAATCCTGGATCGTTCGCAACTCACGCAAATCCCAACCACCCGTCGCGTTGCCATCGGGGTCACGGCCTTCGAGCGTGTAGAGATAGATCTGTCCAAGCGCCGTCGCGTCCGGTCCCAGCGTGGGTTGCACACTGTCAG
This sequence comes from Rubripirellula amarantea, assembly GCF_007859865.1. NCBI lineage: Bacteria > Pseudomonadati > Planctomycetota > Planctomycetia > Pirellulales > Pirellulaceae > Rubripirellula > Rubripirellula amarantea. Next base: position 1,774,422 of record NZ_SJPI01000002.1, read on the forward strand.
GCAGCGTACCGGCTGGCAGACTGTTCAGCTTTTCAAGCACACGCGTTCGCGACCAATAGAAGTCAGCGTCTTCGCCAAAGATGATGTAGATCGACGAGAAGCCAAACATCGAATAGCTGCGAATCGTTTTGACTTCGGGAATGCCCAGCAGCGCGACCGTCAACGGATAGCCGATCTGATCCTCCACGTCTTGCGGGCTGCGACCCATCCACTGCGTGAACACAATCTGCTGGTTCTCGCCGATGTCGGGGATCGCATCGACGGGAACGGGATCGCGGGGAAGATCGCCAACGCTCCAATCGAACGGAGCGACCATGACGCCCCAAGTCAGCGTCGCGAGGACCAACAGCAACACAACCAGCTTGTTGGTTAGGCAGAACCAAATCAGCCGACCAAGGATGGAGCGTTTAGCAGTTTCAATTGAATCATCGTTGTTAATCATGTTGCGTTGCTTGGCCTACAGCTTTTCGACTTTGTCGGCACACTTCAGCATCGACGCGCCGTAGTACGGATTGCGAACCGCGTCGTCGGATTGAAGCCACGACGCACCGCGACCCTCAAAGGCCATCGGACAATGAAGCTCATAAAGTGTTTCGTCGGTCGGCAGTCCGAACATTCGCTCGAGACTCAACATCTGCTCGGACAGTAAAGCGAACCCGCTACGCAAAGCGGCGAGATCGTTCGCCTTCTGCAATCTTGCAACGATCTCAGACAAGTCGCGTTTCTCTTTGATCCACACTTCGACCGCTTTGGCTTCGGAGACGATCGGCAGCAAGCCCGCCAATCGCTGATGCAACGGCTCAACCGCTCGCTTCGCGGCTTCCAGATCGTCTGTCGCGAGTGCTTCACTAAGTTGCAAATAGGGAGCGACAAAACCACTGAGTTGCTCAGCGACTTCAGGCGGAGCATCCATGTTCGCCATCGCCGGCATCTGCATTTCGTCGTGTGACATCGGCAACGGGAACTGAGCCTTCATCTGATCAATGTGCTGCCGAGTTAACGCGAAGACCCGATCGGCTTCACGCATTGAATTGACCTCGCGGCCTTCAGTGACATCGTTACGCAATAGCATCGCGACCTCGGACCACTGCGGTCGCATTTGTGGGCCGATCAAGTACGCCGGCACTGCCTCGACAGCTTTACCGAGTTGGTCATAGCCTTCGCGAATCTCTGCGAGGTTCGCAGCTTCAACTTTTTCTTGAATCGTTTTGTATTGCTCAACAATACCCTGCATCGCATCACGTACCGCTGGCACCAAGTTCATCGGACTCGCGTCCATCGTCACCCCTTGGTCTGCTTTTGGCATTTCCATGCCGCCGTGGTTGTGGCCTCCTCCGCCGCCACCTTGCGGTTTCATCATCGAGGGCTTCGCAGAAATCTGGAGCGCACTATCGAGTTTGAAGTTGCCATTGGTCACGACCAAGTCGCCTTCTTCGAGCCCCGACTTCACTAGGTAGAAGTCGCCGGCACGCGGACCGATCACAATCTCGCGACCTTCGTAAGTCGGCTTGTCCGCGTCGGGAATCTGGACGTACGCAATCGCTCGCGTTCCCGTCAGCAACACAGCCTTCACCGGCACGATCAATGGTTTTGCGGCACTCGTTGGCTCCGCTGTGACGTAGCCAAGCGATTCCGCTCGCACCAACGGCATGCCGCAAATGTCACAATCACCCGGTTGGTCTTTTATGATTTCCGGGTGCATCGGGCTGATCCACTTTCCTGCCAGCGAAGCGTTGAGAACTCGACCGCCCGCCGCGATGTCACTCTGCACGATTGCTCGCACGAACATTTCCGGTTTCAAGCGACCATCATCGTTCGGTACGTTGACTCGCACCTTCACCGTCCGAGTGTCTTCGTTTAGCACCGGGTCAATGAACGCGATTCGGCCGCGGAACAATTCGCCGGGATAAGCTTCTGTTGTGAACTCTACGTCCTGCCCGTACCGCAACCAAGCCAAGTCGGATTCGTAAGCATCCATCTGAACCCATAGGACCTTTAAGTCAGCGACGGTGTAGATGCGGTCGCCCGTTTGAACGCGGTCGCCTTCTTGCTTGTTCTTCGCAACCACGACACCGCCGACGGGCGAATAGATCGTGACCGTTTCGGAAGACTTGCCGCGTTGTTCGATGGTTTGAATCTGCTCCGTTGTCAAACCGAGCAAACGCAGCTTCTCGCGTGCGGACTCGGCAAGATCGAGCGGTTCGATGAAACGAGAAGAACTCTGCGGTCGATCACGCTTGGTAACCGCCAACAGTTCTTCTTGTGCGGTGTAGAGTGACTCGCTGTAGATTTGCACCATGTGATCGCCTTTTTTGACTTCGACGCCGGTGAAGTCAACGAACATGCGTTCCAAGCGACCGGGAACCCACGCGGTGATGTGGGCGAGGCGAGTTTCGTCGTAGTCAACTTTGCCGACCATGCGAACTTCGGCCGTCACGTATTGCCGACGCACGGGACTCACTTGCACGTTCATCAGACTTTTGATTTCTGAACTGATCGAAACGGTGCGAACTCCGTCGGCCGACTCCCTGACCGGCACCAAGTCCATTCCGCAGATCGGACACTTGCCGGGACCATCGCGACGTATCTGTGGGTGCATCGAACAAGTCCAAATCGAAGGCTTGCTTCGCATTGCTTCCGAGTTCGCCGTAGCAGAAGTCGTGGAGACTTTCGGCTCATCCGAACTGCCGCTAAACCAAGATGCAACGAAGACACCCAGCAGCACAAACGCCACCGCTTGTGCAATCCAGAGTTTTCCGCGGTGTTGTTTGAAGAATTCGTTCATGAGTTTGCTTTAGGATTTGTCCAACCAGGTCACCAGCTTCGTCACTTCGTCTTGGTCTCGAACGCCCACGGCCGTGACGCTTCGTGAACCCTGCTTCCATGTGGCCGCGATACTTGAATCGAGATCAACGAGGCAACAATCTTTGTCGCCACACATCGCCATGCTCTGGCGGCGATCGCCAAACCAAGCTGTTTCTTCGTCGTCGTGTTCAAACAGAACCAGCGTCGATCCGTCACTCCGTTTACAAACCGCTTTCACGCAAGTACAGCAAGGCATCTTCAACACGCTGGTCGACGCCAACGAATAGCCTTCCGGCAATCCGCCCGAGACGATCGGTCGATAGCCGACCAACTTGACTGCTCCGTCCGCGTCGACCTTCTCACCGTCGTACTTCGCCAGCAGCATCTGTTCCGCTCCATCCGGATCGCTGGGCAGTTTCTGCAAATAGTCATCCATCACACCAGCGAACTCGACCATGTGTTCAGCCGACATGCCTTCTTCACCATCGTGCGAATGCATCGCCATGCCGCCGGCATTGTTTTTCATGCCATCCTGACCACCGCCGTACCAAAGCCCAAAGCCAAGCAACAACAAAATCGACGCGGCCATCGGCACCAGTCCCGCACCATACGGCGACTCGCGAACCCAGACGCTGAACTGTCGCGACAGTGTCACCGGCTCAGGGGCTGTCGGAAGCTCACGCTCAATCCGCTGCCAAAGATCCGCCGGTTTGGCGGGGATAGGAGCCTGTACAAAAGCCGATCCAAGTGACTCAAACACACGCAACTCAGCCGCGCACGAATCGCATGACTCGACGTGTTGTGCCACGGTTGCCGCTTGTCCAGCCGAAAGCTCTCCGTCGTAATAAGCCGACAGATGTGGCCGCACCGTTTTGCAATCATTGGTTGACATTACGCACTCATCCTCTGACCTACACTGCTGTTGATGTGCCTTTGGATGCCCGAACGGCTTGAATCTTCAGGCTATTAACCGAAATATCAGTTCTTTTTGGGCCCATTTAAAGAAAACCACGCCCCATGCATCGAGAAGAGGCATCAGAGAGCTGGAGTTGGGAGCGGAAAGAAAAAGAGGATAGCAGGCTACGACAGCGATAAATAGAAACGCGACTAGCTGCTCTTGCCGCTGCATCGCACACCTCCGCTTCGTGAGCCGGCCAACGGAAGTCGGTCGTAAAGAAATGGTTGCAACGTCGGAAAATGGCTCTCGTCGATAACCACATTCGGAGCATGGACCAGCTCGCCAGCGTGACTTCCGGAGCATTGACGCTTTAATGCATCACTGATTTCGAGTCCGAAACGCCGTACCATTGCCGAATTCCAGGGAACCGTTCGCTCCAATCGTGCGTGCATCGTCGATGCCTCCTGCAACGAAACGATCTGTGTACAGGCTGGACGGTTGCTCGGCGGTGAGCCTACTGAATTCAGCTTGCGTTTCGTGGGCGTTTGGCGAGGTCTGCCAAGGGGACGGTGTCTAGATAGATCACGCCTGAACTTGTCCAGTGATTAAGACCGTTTATGCGATCTTATTCATTGACCGGGAGGTGATCCAGCAGATCGCCACAGGCGGTCGCATCGACTTGCAATCGCCTCCAACGAACCTCCGCCCTCCCAAACACATTGATGCCAATCTTCAGTGCATTCATCAACAATTCACCGTCGATCCGTGCTCGTTGTATCGCCAGAACGTATCCTGCTCAGCGTCGACGCCTCGCATTCACACAACTTGGAAAGTTCACGCAGCGTTGGCAGGGATTCATTGCCGGAACCAACGCCACGACTAACACATCGTTCCAAGAACTCGATCAAACGCTCCGCAGATCCCATTAGCAAACGGCGATCACCCCGCTGGCGTCTGGGGCGTTGCCTTCGTCGTTTACTCGATTCGGTTTTGTCAGTTTGCATGACTAGCTGCTCTTCAGAGATACGAAATTGAATAAGCAACAAACCTATCGAAATGTAGACGCGGAACAAAAGCACCTTGCAAGTACATTCCATGACCGACTAGTTCTACGGATTCAGGTCGCTCTACGACATTGCAGTTCTTACAAATACATCGGCCTCAAACATCGCCTTCTCAACTCCTCTGCGTAATCATCCTCGTACTCGTACTCGTATTTGCTCTCCAGCATTTTCGCACAGCGTGATGAACTTGAATCTCCCAACGAACTCCAGTTCGGGTTCTATCCAAAACGCGATTGCGATTCCAACGACTTGAGGTTCCAACCCCTTTTGAATGTCTCTTCTCGTGCCGGGTTTTAAAACCCGGCAGCAAGGTGAACGCGTGCCGGGAACCAACTCTCGATCTCAACCTCCAAAAAACTAGTTGTACGTATGTTGTTATACGTCAAATAGTTAATACCAACTAACACTTCACCAAACCAACCATAAACCCAGCGTTTTCCGCGGTGAAATGCTCCTCAACCATGCAAAAAACCTGTCTAGAAACTTTCACCTCTCAAAACACCGTGAATACCGACACTTCCACTTTCCCCGCTTAACCGAAAACACCTCTTATACGCTCATCCATCCAATACCCAATGCTCCTTAAACAACACTCTCTCCTTTGCTGCTTCATCACAACAACTCCACCTATCCGATCCGCTTGCTCAACAACATTCCTCCCTACATGATCAACCGCAACAACAACTCTCTCCTCAATGATTTCCTCCTTCTACTAACATTCCTCTCCCATGTTCCGGTAGTCGCTTCACTACTTTTCGGCGACGGACACTCCTTGCAGTGTTTTTAAACTCGGCAGCCCCTCACACCATCCCAACCATTAGCTCAACCGATCCACCAACTTCCAATTCGCCACTCCACACACTTGCTAAAAACAGTCTCCAAACTCCCCACCAACTATCCTCCACAATTGCCACGAACTTCCCATCTACTTCCGACAAACGCACAACATCTCCTCCCGCTGTTGCTCGACAGACAACAACCTCCCCATCAGAACACCCCTCAAACTCTTCCTCCTAACTTCCCTCCAATTCAACCTCTCCACACACTTGCCGGATCCATGCAGATTCCGCCTTACCTTTCCACTCGCCCTGGCCTCCCCAGGGGCCCACGGACGCGGCGTAGAAGCCTTGGGCTACCTAAGCGGCCTCTTCCCTCGCCAGGAGCTTGTCGAACGCTACAAAGCCTGCCGCTGCGAAGTTGTCGTGAACCTCTTTCAACAACATCTTCGACGCTTCCCTGATTACGCACGCTCTACGTATCCGTCATCGCTAACCGACCGTGGAACTCTTCCGGAACCTTTTTTCGCACTAATGCCCAAAGATCGTTCTCTGGAAGTTTGCCGTGGATGAGGACTCACATCAGCCACCGAAGCAACACGCAAAATTTGAAGACGACCCACGTCAGCACAGCGGCCAGTTGCAATCAATAATGGGACAAGCCGCGCGAGCGTCGTCACGATGCAAGGACGGGTATGTTTGAGGGCGGCTTCATGATCCGTCCTTCAGATGTACTCAGTCGATCCCACTTTGCGTTTCTTCAGCAACTGATGAATGCAGGCCGCCATCACGACGTCGTCGTCGACGGCCAGGCCGCACAACGCAGTGAAGCCTACCCACACCGCTGCGTTGAGATCCACGCCCATCGTCACGACGGTGATCGTGCCGCTGGCAAATGCGACCGGGATGCCTGTGATCACGGCAAACGAGATTGGAACCGTTCTGGAGATCCATGTGAATCAGCAGCAAGTTGATGCAGACGACCAGGGAGATGATCCGTATCAAACGCGGGTTCGCTTGGATCAGGTTTCGGAAACTACCGTAGGCTTCGAGAGAATATCCAGCTGGCAGAAACACTGCTTAGTAAACTCATCAACCACGCTGACCTTCTTCCACTCCGACAGTCGCGGAAGCTTGGTCAGATAGTTTGTTACGATATCCAGAGCAGGGTGCACTTCCCCACTGAATCGACTGGCATTCGACTCGCAGCTTTGCTTCGACTTCGACCCAGCTCGTCAACTCCCAGCCGATTTATCATCACCACACCCAAGTGCATGAGAATCAAGTCCGGCGGAGCAGGCAATGAGACTTCCTGGAGCTACAGACATCGCTAAGAGATCGCGACGTCTTCAAATTGCGGAATGACGTTCTCAATACAACACCGGCTTGCCCTTTTTCATTGATGGAGCTTCAGGATAAAAAACCACGGCAGAAAAGCTCGTCTTGTCGATCCGCACAAGCAACTTCTTACCCATCTTTACGGGGTTAATAGCACAGTACAGTTCAGGCATCGTGATCTGCTTCTTGGAACGAACCCCATACAAATGCTCGAGCTTTATTCCGTTCTCATGGCAGAGTCGAACTGAGTCCCACAATGTTTCCGGCGTACAACCTCTCTTCATTGGTCGTGCCATGTAATTGGCATATCGGATCGCTTGGACGTTTTGAGGCGATCCCTTCTCAAGCGGCCGGAACTCTTTTCTAAGCAAACACTGCTTAGCAAACTCATCGTTCGAACTGATCTTCTTCCGCTCCGACAACCGTGGAAGTTTGGCCTTGTACTTGTTGTCAACATCTCGATCTGGATTCACTTCAACTTTCAGTCGTCTCGCGACCGAGGCGTAACAATCTTTCAACCTCCGATCCAGTTCATCGGCTCCCAATCGACTCGTTGTCACCACACCCATGTGCATATGAATCAGGTCTGACGAAACCTGTCCTGTGCTGTAGTGCGGGACAACATGTATCCCGTAGACAATTGGTCCCAGTGCCTTACTCCGCTGGGTAGGGTGCCACGGGTATGTCGCAGCACGCCTCGCCAACTCCGCCCACGTTCCTCTTAACAACTCGAATGCTGTCCGGACTCCACCACGACAATTGAAAAGTCGCTCGGGCGGAGTGATCAGCATCTTATGAAACAACAGCAACTTGGTATCCAACTCCATTTGGAACTTCGCACTCGCTTCCATGACCTGATGCGATCGTAAGCTGGTAGTTGTCTCCGCACAGTGGCGGCACAGCTTTCGATTGCGACAACGCCACACTGGTATCATCTTCGAATCAAGTTCGCTGTCCCCGGCGAAGAGCATCTGACAACGGAACAACTGATCGGGAAGACCTTTGAACTTCCTACCAAGGTCACGATCTTTCATCATCAACTCCGCCAACTCGGAGTTCTGCCTACACCGCCGACAATGTTTGTCCCATTGCTTTTGAAGGTCGCAACCCGCTTTGGTGACCGCAAGCTCCAAACACTCCGTCAACGAATCGCCCTCTACCCCATACTCCTCTGCGTAATCTTCCTCGTACTCGTACTCGTATTTGCTCTCGAGCATTATCGCTCCGCTTGTTGAACCTGAATCTCCTAACGAACTTCAGTTCGGGTTCTATCCAAAACGCGATTGCGATTCCAACGACTTGAGGTTCCAACCTCTTCTGAGCGTCACTTCTCGTGCCGGGTTTTAAAACCCGGCAGCACAATTAACGCATGCCGGGAACCAACTCTCGATCCCAACCTCCAAAAAACTAGTTGAACGTATGTTGTTGTACGTCCGATAGATAACCACACTAACACTTCACCAAACCAACCATAAACCCAGCGTTTTCCGCGGCCAAATGCTCCTCAACCATGCAAAAAACCCCTCTAAAAACTTTCACCTCTCAAAACACCGTAAAAACCAACACTTCCACTTTCCCCACTAATCCAAAAACACTCCCTCCCTACCCATAAATCCAATACCCAATGCTCACTACACAACAACCTTCTTCCACAACTATTCCCTCTATCCAATCCCCTTACTCAATCCCACTCCTAGGAGCTTCTTTCAACACATCTTCAACGCTTACCTGATCATACTTGCTCTCGTGGGTTTGCTCGACATGATCGCCGCCTGTGGATAGGCAGTGGCTGGTCAGCATGTCAGCACAGGTCGTCTGGCAATTCGAACGTAGCGGTGGCGGAGAATTTCGATTGAGACTCCATGACGACGTCCTTGTCGTAGGCCAAGAACGAAAAAGGCAGGGACGGCGTAGTGACGTCATCACTTGTTTGAATCAGACGCGACACCGCCCCCGCGTATGCGGGATTGGGAGTTGGAAAGTTGGGAGAACCACTTTGCTCCCCATCTCCTCCACTCCCTGCTGTCCTACGTAATCAACGGAACTTCGGCTCCTCGTGACTTGAGGACAACCGTGAGCCTTGGCAATTCTATTTGCAGTGCGCTGGAGAATTCATGACACCGCACCTCCGGTCTTCATTGGTTCAAGAAGCGTTGGGACAGTAAGAATCACGCTTCCTTTCCCATCGGCAGATGATTGCCGAGCGAACAATCCTATTTCGGGACCGTGGGCAACGCACGCAACCGGCATTGGCCAGCGAAACGATCAAACGATCCACCAATAACCCTTTCGTCGATGGCGACGCCTCCACCTCAAAGCGAACGGGGAAAACCAATCGCCCCGCCGGTGTATTGCAGTGAGGTATCGACCAGTACTGAAACGACTGCCCACCGCTTGGAAGGGCCGTCACTAGGCGAGCACTTGTCCAATTCGAAGCATTGGGACAGCCACTTAGTCTTTCCATTGTGCGAACGTCTCGGTATTCGACCGACTATTTGGTCCACGAACTGCCAGAGTGAGCGTGAATAGAATTGCTTCGAGCAAGGCATCGTTGCGTTGGGCGAGGGTCCGAAGCATTTACAAGGATTTCGGCGACAATGGCTGCAGGGCAATTCATCGATTGACGCCTACCTCCAAAAACGCTTCCACGGCAACGAGCAACCTGACTTCAACGATGGCAAAGCGATGCATACGCCGTCGTGAATACCTCGCTAAGTTTCGCGACCACCCAATGCGTGCCGGGTTTTAAAACCCGGCATGCTCGATACGCCGCCCCGGCCATGAGCTTGACCGGACAAGATTCATCTCATCCGATAACTCCACGCTCCAAACACACGCCTAGAAACTTCGGATCTGCTTCCAATTCTGAACACCCGTCTTTCAAACTTCCCTATGGATTCCCCTGCGAATCAACCTCCTCATACACTTGCCAAATTCATCTCGACTGCTCATTTTTGACTCCCCAAGTCTGACTCTAATCACGCACGCTTTCGTGTACTGCCTAATACGCTTAAGCACGCAGCGGTACGTGTCCGTCATCCCTAACTGGCTATGGAACTTTTCCGGAACTTCCTTTCGCAAAAACTCGCGACGATCGTTCTCACGGATATACGGTCGTGAATGGCGACTCGCATCAGTTACCAGAGCACCACAGTAGATGCGAAGACACTCCAGCACACGCGAAAGCGCAGTCATGAGTCGCCAATTTCGCACTTGGTAATTAGCCAATACGAGATTGACCGGATCTGGAGCCGCAGAACGTCAATCCTGTTTAAGGGCACCTAGGCGATGCTCGGAGTGTAGAGACAGAAGGTTGAAGCCTAAATCGCCATGCCTGGCAGGAATGACGCAGAGTTGGCCTAGGAGAATTGGCCGCGTGCAATACATACGCGGTGGTTGCTCAATGCGAATGCCCCATACGGTACCGGCGCGAACTCGCTGAACTATCCCCGCAGAAATCAGGTCACTACCAAAATTTCGTTTCGCGATCGGAAGTTTCCATCGGAATATCCGTTCGCATCTGTAATCGTTCAGAACGGCGTATGGTCGGGACCTTATGGAAAGCCAGCCCATTTATAAAGCTATTACCGTTGTCTGCGGTAAGTCTTTCCCTAGCTGCTTGGCGACCTGATTAGATAAAAGGTTACTTCAGTGGTAGTGATTTCAAAAACGATTCAACCTCGGCACGCGGAATTCTTCCACAATTTTCCACAGCGATTTTAAGGCTTTTGCGAGTCTCCGAACTCATGGAGATTCGCTGCGGGGCGAAGCCGCTCACCTCATTGAGTTCTCCGGTGGGTAAATAGTAGCCACGATCTACTCGTAGCACTTCGCCGCGACGCTCAAGTTTCGCCAGCACAGACTGACTAGCAGAGGCAAAGTTAACATGTTCGTTACTCAGCAATGGTTTGACATCTGCTTGCAGAAACTTTGCGCGTCGTATACCTCCATAACAGCGAAGGACGATACGAAATGCCTCAGTCATCTCGCAGGACTTCCTAAACTTCCTAGGAACCATTTTACTGATCTGGCGTGACAAATCCGGTTCACTTCCGCGATCGCTAACCCGGCCCACTGTCGACTGCTGCGAACACTTATCGTAGCCAAAGTCCACCGCCGCCTTTAGCAGCGTATCGAGCTGTTTAATTTCTTTCATTCCCAAATCGTGGCAATCTAAGAACGCCGCTCGCAATTGCTCTAACTTCTCGGCTCTCACATGCAAACTCACCGCTTCACCCCGTTTTCAAAGATTTCAATCATGCCCGGCACCAGTGCATGTAAGCAATCTAGCGAGCTCAATTTATGGGGTAAACCACGCTTCTCAGCTTGCCAGAAACTGATGTGACCTGACCAATCATCGAACAGGCTGCACGACACGTTCAGCCCAGCGCGGCCCAACACGCAGTCAATGTCCGTCTATCAAATTATGCGATGTACCCAACCTAGAGGGAGCCTGTGATCCAGAAACTGGATTGCGTCTTAAGGGGGTTAGTCCTTCATCGAAAGACTGCATGACTTTCGAGCCCGCACAAACCCTGACAAGCCAAAGATCGCGAGTATTAAGAACGAGGAGGGCTCCGGAACAACAGATGCCCGAGCGTTGACTTGGTGGGTACCCTCACACCTCATGCGCGAACCCAATTCATAGCTACCCGGAGTGATGCCATCAAATGTGCGACCTCCTGGTAGCAGGAATGAACCCTCGCCAGAAATTGAAAAGTTCTGAAACTCAGTCGCGAACAAAGCGTCATCCGTTCGGAGGAACACTTCATCCGATGTGCCGAGGTCGCTAACAAAATCCAGCGCAACTATTGCTCGCGATTCAGATCTCGTTTCGTTCGTCAGCAGAGCATTTCCAGATAGGCTAGTCGTGAACACGGATCCCAACTGAAAGATATCTTGATTTCTCGCAAAGACAAACACACATCACCGGGCCGGGAGTTTGTTGTTACACACAAGTTTGTCATTTGCCCAATTGTGACGTTGGCTCATCTTTCGGGTCAAGCTAAATTGCTGAGTTCGCGTCACGGATGGATAGGTTGTTTGGTCACGGAGGTGTCAGGCGATGGCAAGTCAGTGGGTCATGGATGAAATGGAAACGGCTGATCTTCGTGATAAGCGACTTGAGCGTCGCTTGGTCGAACTGCTCGATACGCTTTCCCAATCCTCAACGGCGAGCATCCCGGCAGCCTGCCACGACCGCGCCGAGATGGTCGCCGCGTATCGTTTTTTCGACAACGACAAAGTCGGCTTCGAAGAAGTGCTAGCACCCCACATCGACGCCACCTACGCCCGACTCAGGCAACAGAGAGTCGCGTTGTTGGTGCAGGACACCACGGAACTGGACCTGACTCGGCCGAGCAGTGAAGTCGAGGGTGCCGGACCGATGGCGCACGGTCGACGTAGCGGAGCCTTCATGCAT